>NZ_LJJE01000001.1 GCF_001854765.1 Vibrio sonorensis
ACCCCTTAATTTGGTTTATCAGTGGGTTCGACAGCCGCATCTAGCCAACCTTCCCAACTATCTGAATTGTCGTAATTTTTTGAAGGTGACAAGCGGCCACTTTGTTTGTCATCACAACCATCAAGATAGCCTGTTAAGTAGTCCATTAAGTGCTGCATGTCATTTTCCCTCTCTAGTGAACCCAATCTTCGAGCTTTAGCCCTTCGACACGCTGAAACTCTCTAGTATTATTCGTGACAAGCACGCAGCCCGTTGCAATGGCGTGTCCTGCAATCGCGGTGTCATTGTTGCCAATCGGTGTGCCATTCGACATTAGGTGGCGCTTAACCTCGGTCGTCGCATCAACCGCCGCTTTATCCCAAGGCAAAATCTCATCAACTCGCTTGAGAAATTCTTGAACTAGAACCGCATGTTTAGGTGAGGCTTTTTTTCCTAATAACCCGTACTGCATCTCTTGATAGGTAATTGCTGAGATAACGATACGATGTTGATTGCCAACTACCTCTTGGAGTTTCTGCAATACGGTAATGGGCTGCTCCCTCATAATGAATGAACAAATACACGTATCGAGCATGTAGTTGAGTTTCTTATTCAAAATTGAATCGTCCTTCATCCGTAATTACATCTTCACGGTTAGCCATGAAATCACTATCAGCCTTTTCGTGCTCACCAAATGACAGCCAATTAGGGCGAACTGGGCGCAAGGTGATGACATCACCCTCTTTGTGAATCTCAAGCTCATTAACTCCGTCAAACTCAAGATCCTTTGGCAAGCGTACCGCTTGATTCTTGCCATTTTTAAAAATAGAAACTGTTCTCATAATTTCCTCACCATAGGCATATGTTTAACATATGGGTAGTATAAAACGCACTCTACATATGTCAAGCATATGTGTGCGTATAGTTGCACCGTTTCCACCGTGGTCAATAACTAGTTTGTTGATATTCAAATAACCAGATGAAGACCGTTGAAAATGGTTAACAAATCCCCATATTTCAACGGTCTTTGCTATTAATCATCCCATTATGCAGATCCGAAAAGATTTTGATTACTACCACAACTTACACCAAACAGTGACCCATGCACTCCTGCACTTATTGTGCTGCGTATCAGATAGTCAACGCTATGTGCCTACATCCAAACGTAACGAAATATTGGTGAAGTATTTGAAGGCTAAGACCAAAGATAGAAGCCTGGTCAACATCAAAAAAGACATTAAATTAATGCTTAATGTTGCCCGTTCTCGCAACGGCAACCTTGAATTGAAACTGTATCGACTCAATGAGAAGGCCAATAATACTAAGATTGAAGGAGTAGAAAGGCTGTACTCACTTCTTACCTATTTGTACGATGAGCATGGAATTGAATCTCGGTTGTTTGAGAAGGGGAGCAACCAAGAGCCGGAAATTCTGTACATGCTAGGTGATCACATAGAACATTGTTTTGATAAAGATAACCAACAAACCGCGCCTCTCTCGATGCTGATTCAATCAGAATCAGCGCCGCAACTGGAGAAAATTATTAAGCAACAAGGCTGGTTCTCTGCTGAAATGAAAGAATGGAATGAAGCCACGTTCGAGGCTCATATTATCTTGTATCCTATTTCATAATGCCATTTCAATTCTAGGAGAAATGTGATTACGGTCAGGGTAACTACTACAGTCTTTTTCGCAGTTATGACTCGGTAAACATAGAACGGAGACTGTCTAGTTCGGCTTCACTAGATTCAACTTCTAGCTCTAGTCCATTGATATCTAACATTCTTACCCATTCGTGTGAGTCTAGCTCATCACCAATCGCATCCATATCCTCTTTTTGATCCTCTGGAATGATTGCTACCAGATAAAATTCGTCATCTGGGTCTCCTGTTACATCTTCGATGTAAATACGCTGACCTCGTTCAGATACATAGACGGTATCGGGCTCTGGACGTTTCTCTATTAATCTATTCGACTTTTTACTCTTGAATGGGGGGAAAGAACCTCACTGTCGACTAAACAGTAAGTCATAAAGCCACCATCATCTTCTGTGTATGCAACCACTTTTTCATTTGTCAGGAGCGCGAACTGTTCAGCTAATGCGATTCGATCACTTTGAGGCATCAGCGCCAAATATTCTTGCTCGGAGAGAACTGTGTGCATAGTATGCGCCCCTTCCGTTCCCACAAGATAAACTTGACCCCGTTCCAACGATTCAAATATGTCCAAATACTTTTGTTCACTTTGAATATAACCAATCAATAATGGTTTTACCCCATCTATAGTGCTTTGCCTTGGAGCGGGTGAATAGGGTTTCGAGTTGTTTTTAATGGATTTTGATTTCTTTCTTGCCTGACGACGTTTATTTTTCTTGGCCTGCTTAACTGACATTTTTTACCTCTGTGATTCAACGGTAATTATTTGGAATGCGATCCCATTTTTATCAAAAAAATTCAAAAGTTTCTGAAAGTGTTTTCGGTTTGAATAGATCTTTGCATTATCGAAAGATGTGGTAATTGAACAGCTCGTTCCACATCGTTTAATTGAGGTGACGTATGACCTATCTAGTCTTTGGTCACAGTTTCGTACTTTAAGCCTTTCTGTAACTTCGATAATCCACGGCATGATTCATTTTCCCACGTTACTTTGACTGTTGGATTTGTTGATTTATAGCAGCCAAACCCACTTTCTTACGACACTCTTGCACGTTCGAATTGTGCTCTGCCAAATCAGCTTGCGGAATCCCTGTATAAGATTCAGATTTGAACGTGATTGACTCGGCTGTGATAATCACATCGTCAAACTGATCGCTTAATTCTGCTTTTAGCTCTGCAAGTAATTCGTCTGGGATTTGGTCGCGGTCATACGTCACAGACTCTTTTTGAGAAGAGCCACTATGCACAAACTTGCCACATATTGAGTCGGCTAGTTCAGCAACCGAATCAAGGTCTATACTAGTTGCCTGTACCCCTGTCGATATCAATACTAGGGGCAGAAATAAGGTAGATATTTTCATGGTTTAATTTCCCCCCTATTGCCTTATTATAAGGATTGAGCATCTGTCCATGTAAACCGCACTTTTCGAATTAGATATACTGAAAGAATACAGACTATCAAGATACCCCCAGAGTGCATTAGATTTATCGGTATCTGGTTCATAATATCCATTAAATTATGAATTTCAGGTTTTTCATTGTTTAAGCGTTTTGCGATTTCATGAAGAAGGAATTTTGGAAAGAAAGCCAAAAATATTCCGTATATAGCAGAATTAATAAGGCTTTTTTTATCATCTTTTCTAATGATGCTAATAAGAATTCCCACGAGGCCAAATACTGAAAAAGTAAAAGACGTATAGATTGCAATCCCTTGAACAAACCCCATAGTGAAAACGGTGGATTCAATGCTAAAGAGCCTATAGACAAGGTCAAGGTAATCACTTGAATCTAAGGTATATAAGTCGTACACACCAAATGTCAATCCGACGAACAATGCCAAGGCAAAGTAATAGGACAATATTTTCCTCATGTATCTTACCCCTTGAGTTAGTTTTTATCAGGCCATGCAGACCAACGAGCAGCTTCCAGTAAAGCCTCACCTATACCAATCAGCGTATCTCTGTCACTTTCGTATGCCTCTTTGATTTCTGGTAGACTTGCATCAAAGGGAAGCACAGCTAAGTGACCGATAGGGTGATACTGCTCAATCTGTCTTACCCATTCTTTGATTTCTGTCGGTGTTAGCTTAGGTAGTTTGGTAGCCAAATAATTTCCCCTCGTTAAACCGACTTAATATTTTTACGTCGTTCAATTGCTTCAACTTCGCGATTGTACGCTTCTAAAGGCTCTAGCAAATGCGCATAACGCTTTTCATTTTTGGCATAATCTTCATTGTTCATTAGAGCTTTGAGTTGCGTTACTGCCTCGCCAATCGGCACTCTCACTACCCAAGAATCAGTTTCAAACGAATACTGCCACGCTCTTTTAAAGTAAGCTTCAAAAGCATTCAGAGCCTTATCTCTCATCGTCCAAACATGACGTCGCCTGAATGCATGATCACTTTCTAAATAGTGATTATCCATATTATCGTTAATATCTAATTCCCAACTCTCAGGGTCTAAAACAGAGCTAGTAAAGTGTGCTACCGTTACCCATAAGCAAAGCTGTTCTCGTGTAAAAGTATCAGGGTTGTTATTGAGCGAATCTAAAACCTCGATAGCATATTTTTTGGATTGCTTGTCAATGTTTGCCAGTTCTTGAGCCTTACGCTTTTCAATGCGCGCTTTCTTTTCTTTGATATGAGCAAATTTTTGCTTAACTTGGCTCACGCTTGAGCCGCAACCTTTATGGCTTGAATTTCTTCCGGATCAAACAATTCTTTTGCTAATGGGTTATCTATAACTTCTTTAAGCAAGCCGTTAGAGAGCTTTGTAAGCGCTGTTTGCTTCTTTCTAGCGCGTTCTGAAGTCCAGTATTTTGTAAACTCCATATCAGACATTGAATTTCACCCCTTAATTCAGCGACAAGAAATCATCTGTGTAATTGAAGTTGATTAGCGCGTGAAGGTCACGCCTTTTGGTCAGTGAAGCTTGCTCTTTAGCTGACTCGTAAAAATAGCGAGATGACACAAGTTTTAGGTCATTTATAATGCCCAACCAAGACACATCATAAAATGTTTGTTCTTCATCGTCGTCGCAATCATAAGGAGCTTTTAGCTCAAAGTTACGTACAGCTACCCAGCCATTCCCACCGGATTGTTTCTCAAATGTGTAAAGTATCTTTAGCTTTGATTCTAGGTTTTCAACTGCTTCTTGAACTGTATTTCCAGTAGCACTTGGGAACAGAGCGTTGTCCCAAAAAAACGACTGCATTTGAGTGCCATCGAGGTCATCACCTTCAAGGTTATCAAAGATGAAGTCACAAGCTGAACGATGGCAGACGATAGCGCGAAAACAGCCACCATATCGCTCTTGCTCAACAGCAAATTGACCACCCTCGGATTGTAGATATTTGGTAATTACTCCCATAATTTCCCCCATTAAGACATTAGCGTGTAGCTCTTATTTTTAACCAATCCAAAAAACAGTTCATTTTGACGCCTTGAAACCAGCACCCCTTTTTCAATAGATCCAATATCACCTAGTACGCGATAGATCCCTTTGTCTGTCTCAATTGTCGAAGTCGTAGTTCCTAGAAAACCGCCATTATCCACGGAAGCACACTGTACTTTTCCTAGCGCTACACGTTTGTTGATTTCATCGAATTTATCTTGAGCGGCCTTTTGTGCTGCTTTGAAACTGCCATGAAAGGCTCGGCTATAGAAAGAGCGGAGTGCCATCATTGTGACCCCAAAGCAAGCAAAGTGAATTACGAAATTACCTGTTTTAAAGGTATAAGTGTCAATATCAATTTCACCGGCACCGAAAGTAAGGTAATTGATAATGTGAGGAGTAAACTCGGTTAGCGGGCTTGTAGCCTCACTAGTTAACAAATATCCAAAAACCACTACGTTGACGACCATTAGCCACATAATTACTTTAGATTGCAGTGGATTAACTGACTTAATGCTCATGGACTCTTTTCCCTGCTTATCTAAATTAGTTGGTGACGGCGGCGGGAGTTGCACCCGCCCGACTGGTATCTATTACGTTGGGAGCATTGTTAAACCCAACTACCTGTCGAAACAACCGTCATGATTTTTTCACTCTGAGTCGTTTAGCTAGTTCTTCTTCGCCATGTTGATCAAATGTCCAGCGACATCAAAGATGTGTTTAGCAACACCCATTACAGACTTAAACGCTCGGTTTTTCTTTTGCTTGCATCCTTGTACGGGGCAGCGATAACCGTATTCTGTGGTTTTCGACTCAGGCACGTCTTTTCCCCTACTGCTGTGATGATTCAAACTTAGCCATGCGTTGGGCTACACCTTTCAAAAATATACCGTCAAGAACCAAGTCATCTTCAAGCTCTGTGAGTAATCGCTGCAATTTTGAAGTGCTGATAGTTTTCTGCTCTTCGCAAAGATTGATTAGATCATCCAATTTGACTTTGCCGCGAACGAAACTAGCGGCTTTAACCGTGCAATTCTGTGAGTTGTATAAGCTGTCTGAACTCATAACCCTTTTCCCCTGTTACAACCTAACTGCTTTATATTCTTTGATAATGGCTAAACACTTGTCACATGTAATGCCGCCACGACTAACACTCTTTTCTTCCCATTCAGCACTTGTATCTGAATCCAAAGCATCTTGAGTGCATAGACTTCTAATTGTGTCTGCTGAGGGTCTAGGATCAATTAAGCACCATTTTTGCTCGGCATCTTGAATGACTTCACCATCGTCAGTCTTAATGATTTTAATGAGTTGATTAGGCATAATATTCCCCTATAAGCTAATAATTGCGCCAAGTACAATTAGAGCGATCCCCAAACCAATGACGAATTTTCCTTTCTTGCCATCTAATGCAATTGAAGAAACAAGGCATAAGCCCCCTAAACATCCTAAAATCCAGTTCATCCCTATTCCCCTTAAATCGCTTGTTCGATGTGACGGCCAAGAAAGGCACTAATTTTTTTTAGATTATCTTGCGATAACTTGTAGTTTATAGAGTCAACTAGCATCGAGTAGCAATCTATATCCAACTCATCTTGAGCTTCATAGTAATTCAATAAAATATCATCGAGTTCTACAGCTTGGTTAATCAAGTTTTGGCCTACAGAGATAAACACCATATTTTGAGCGTTCTTCTCAATAGTTAGTTGAACCCCAGATGCTTCAAGCATGATTTTTTGAATCTTCGACATTTCGATCTTTTCCCCTTATTTGTTTGCAACGCGAGAAAAGGCCGCGCCAGAAGAACCGCCCAAGAAAAGATGAGCTTCATCCATCAAGATAATTGGCTTTCCTGCTTTCTTGCCTTTGAAGAATTTACCGCGAGGAAGCTGATCACCACGATTGAGCTTATATAACCAATCCTTGTAGGCTGCGTTCTTACCTCTGTAGGCAAGGTACTCATCTAAGTTTTGGCTAACCGTATGAGACTCAGAACCAAACTTACGGGCGCTTTTTCCTAATAGTTCCATAGACTTATTTTCCCTTCTTAAAAGTATTCTTTAACCAATGCGGTTAATCGCTTGGCTGTAGGTGTCTTGATTTTGCTGCTCTTACCTAGCTCTCTATGAACTAAGGCTTGCGGGTGCATGTGATGCTGACTAATCACAATCTTTGTCAAATCGTCTTTTGCAGAAATCCAAACTGAGCAACTTTCGACATAAACCGAAACATTCAAACCAAGTTCTAAGCTATT
>NZ_LJJE01000002.1 GCF_001854765.1 Vibrio sonorensis
AGAGAACAAACAAAAAGCCCGTGGATTTCTCCACGGGCTTTTCTAAATGTGGTGGCCCCTCGCAGACTTGAACTGCGGACCAATCGATTATGAGTCGACTGCTCTAACCACTGAGCTAAGGGGCCAAGTTAGGTGAACGATTATAGGGGAAGGCCTAAGGCTGTCTAGCCACTAAATGGGGTATTTGCGCTTAGTTTTTATCCACTTAAATCATTGAGCAATAAAAAAGGTGAGCTTGTGCTCACCTTTTAGACTATTGAACCATGTTTACTCGTCTAGGAAGCTGCGCAGTGTTTCTGAGCGGCTAGGGTGACGAAGCTTGCGAAGTGCTTTTGCTTCGATCTGACGAATACGTTCACGAGTTACGTCGAACTGTTTGCCCACTTCTTCTAGAGTGTGGTCAGTGTTCATATCGATACCAAAACGCATGCGCAGTACTTTTGCTTCACGCGGTGTTAGACCTGCAAGTACGTCTCGAGTTGCACCCTTAAGGCTAGTAGACGTCGCTGAGTCTAGCGGTAGCTCAAGAGTGGTATCCTCGATAAAGTCACCTAGATGCGAATCTTCGTCGTCGCCGATTGGCGTCTCCATTGAGATTGGCTCTTTAGCGATTTTTAGTACCTTGCGGATCTTATCTTCTGGCATTTGCATACGCTCTGCCAACTCTTCCGGTAACGGCTCGCGACCCATCTCCTGAAGCATCTGACGAGAGATACGGTTCAGCTTGTTGATGGTTTCGATCATGTGTACTGGAATACGGATAGTACGCGCTTGGTCTGCAATTGAACGTGTGATTGCCTGACGGATCCACCATGTCGCATAAGTCGAGAACTTATAACCACGGCGGTATTCGAACTTGTCTACCGCTTTCATCAGACCGATGTTACCTTCCTGAATCAAATCTAGGAATTGTAGGCCACGGTTGGTGTATTTCTTCGCGATAGAAATAACCAGACGCAAGTTCGCTTCAACCATCTCTTTCTTAGCTCGGCGTGCTTTTGCTTCACCGATAGACATGCGACGGCTGATATCTTTGATATTTTGTACCGTTAGCGAAGTTTCTTCTTCAATGCTATTTAGCTTGATGATAGAACGACGAATATCGTCTTCGTAACGCTTAATCTTTTCCACGTATGGTTTGTCAGAAGCCATAACTTCATCTAACCAAGCTTCACTTGACTCGTTGCCTGTAAATAGCGTGATAAAAGATTTCTTAGGCATTTTGCCGTATTCAACGGTAGAACGCATGATTAGGCGTTCTTGAGTACGTACGCGCTCCATTGAGGTACGCATTTCATCTACTAGGTAGTCGAACTGCTTTGGAGTAAGACGGAACTCTTTGAATACTTCGATAACATTCGCGTGAGCAGCGTCGGCTTTTGTGCTTTCTGAACCGTGCTCGTTAACTGCCAACTGGAAGTTTTGGAAGGTGTTGCGCAGCGCTGTGAACTTCTCTAAAGCGAGTTCAGGATCGATACCTACATCTTCTTCATCGTCGTCATCGTCACTGTCTTCACTCTTCTCTTCTGCATCTTCAGCGTCTTCATCTTCAAGATCAGACTCTGCAAGCTCAGAACCGATGTGAGTGGCGGTTGGCGCCGCTGTTTCATCTGCATCAGGGTCGACAAAACCGGTGATTAAATCAGTCAAACGCAGCTCTTCAGCTTGAACTTTATCAAATTGCTCAAGGATGTACGGGATTGTGCCCGGGTATTCAGCAACTGCATTTTGAACTTGATTGATGCCGTCTTCGATTCGCTTAGCGATATCGATTTCACCCTCACGGGTAAGTAGCTCTACAGTACCCATTTCACGCATGTACATGCGAACTGGGTCGGTAGTACGGCCTATTTCGTTTTCTACACTGGAAAGCGCTGCTGCCGCAGCTTCTGCTGCATCTTCGTCCGTAATGGTATCGTCATCATTCAGAGCAAGATCATCTGCATCGGGTGCTGTTTCAACAACACGGATACCCATGTCATTGATCATCTGAATAATATCTTCAACCTGCTCTGAGTCGACGATTTCTGCCGGCAGGTGGTCGTTTACTTCTGCGTAGGTCAGATAGCCCTGCTCTTTGCCTTTAATAACAAGGAGTTTTAGCTGTGACTGCGGATTTTGATCCATAAGACGGTATCCAACTTAGTATCTGGTGAAGGAATTAGTATGCGAGTCGCAAACCATACATGTTAACAAATTAATTGATTGCTGACTATTCAAACAGGGTTACGCTTTTAAATCTAACATCAAGGCTAGCAGCTCCCTTTTCTCTTCGGTTGATAAACCGACGCTTCTCTCTTTGGCCTGCAGGCTATCAATTTGTTTTTCAACGCACTGGGCAAGTATTTTGTCCAATGAGTCTATAAAAAGTTCTTCTTCATTATCGTCATCAAGAGGGATTTCCCACCCCGCAAGACGAGCTAAAAGGCTTCATTACTGTCGCCACGCCAGTTCTCTAATAACTGACCCGTGTTTATATTGGGGTTGTGTTGGCAATAATCAAGCACCGCTAGTAACAAACTTAGCCCCGGAATTGTTAACTCTCTCACACTAGAAAGATCCGGTACCATTTGAGCATAGCTGGGATTTTGAATTAGCAAAGCGATAACCTCGCGCATTGGTGTGCGCTTTATCTCTTTATGAGGCTGAGGGCGATTCTCGCTTTTGTTTTCTTTTCGCACTAAAGCTTCTAACTGGCTGTCTTCCATCAAGCCGAGTCGCTTACCCAAAATGTCTCTAAGATAGACTCTAAGTGTTCCACCTGGCACTTTATCGATCAGTGGAACAGCCAGTGTTGCTAGCTTGGTCATCCCTTCTTTTGAGCTGATGTCAACCTGTTCCATCAATGAACGGAACATAAACTCAGACAAGGGCATTGCATTTTGTACTTCTTGCTCAAATGCTTCCTTGCCGTGTTGACGAATATAAGAGTCTGGATCTTCGCCGTCGGGTAAAAACATGAATTTGAGCTGACGACCATCTGTAAGATAGGGGAGAGCGTTTTCCATTGCTCTCCATGCGGCTTCTCGTCCTGCGCGGTCGCCGTCGTAACAGCAAACCACATTACTGGTTTGTCGAAATAGCACGTGCAAGTGGTCGCCCGTGGTAGAGGTACCGAGCGAAGCCACCGAGTAGTCGACCCCATATTGCGCAAGGGCAACCACATCCATGTAGCCTTCTACGACCAATACTTGTGGTGGTTCTCGATAGGCTTGTAGAACTTCGTAAAGGCCGTATAGCTCTTTACCTTTGTGGAAAATGGGTGTCTCAGGCGAGTTGAGGTACTTAGGTGTACCATCTCCCAATACGCGGCCACCAAAACCGATCACACGACCTCTGCGATCGTGAATAGGGAACATAACTCGCCCACGGAATCGGTCGTAGCGATTGCCATTGTCGTTTTCGACAAGCATGCCACCAGAGATCAACATTTCTTGATTCTGCTGACTTTGCCCAAAGTTTTTTCGAACGGAGTCCCACTCGTCCGGAACATAACCGATGCCAAATTTCTGGACGATTTCTCCAGATAGGCCGCGATCTTTTAAATAGCTGATTGCAGTTTTTCCCGCAGGCTGCTTAAGCTGATTGCGATAGAATTGGGAAATACTGCCCATCAAATCGTAAAGCGTGCGCTTTTGCTCGCTGTTGGCGGCAGGGCGGGAGGAAGAAAAACCTCCACCTCTTCGTTCTTCTCGCGGGACTTCTAGCCCTAAAGAAGAGGCCAGTTCTTCTATCGCTTCAACAAAATCGAGCCTTTCGTACTCCATCAAAAAGTCGATAGCATTACCGTGAACGCCACATCCAAAACAGTGATAAAACTGTTTTTCTTGGCTAACACTGAATGAAGGAGTTTTTTCGTTGTGGAATGGACAACAAGCGGAGTAGTTCTTGCCTTTTTTCTTAAGTTTTACACGTGCATCAATAATGTCGACAATGTCGAGTCGAGCTAGGAGATCATCAATAAAGCTACGTGGGATATGTCCTGCCATAAAACCTAACAAAGAAAGATGGAACAAAATTTAGATACAAACAAGCCGTGCGTTCCGAAGAATAGCACGGCTTGCTGCAATCAGGTTGAGTAATTTAAGCCAGTTTAGCGCGAACTAAACCACTCACTTTACCCATGTCTGCGCGCCCTTGAATTTGTGGTTTCAGCACACCCATCACTTTACCCATGTCTTGCATGCCCGCTGCGCCAGACTCAGTAATTGCACTCTCGACAAGAGCGGCAATTTCGTCTTCGCTAAGCGGTTGAGGCATAAAGTCCTCAAGTACAGCGATTTCAGCTTTTTCCACATCAGCTAAGTCTTGACGATTTGCTGATTCATATTGAGCTACAGAGTCGCGACGCTGTTTAACCAATTTAGTCAGCACGGCAAGAATGTCGTCGTCGCTCAGAGTTATCTGTTCGTCAACTTCACGTTGTTTAACGGCTGAAAGGGCTAAACGAATAGTGCCAAGGCGTACTTTGTCCTTGGCTTTCATCGCTACAATTTGCTCTTTTTTGAGTTGTTCAATAAGAGCCATAACTATAATCCTTTTTGGATCTAGCTATTAGTACAGGCGAACGCGACGAGCGTTTTCGCGAGCAAGCTTCTTAGCGTGACGCTTTTGAGCTGCTGCTTTAGCGCGTTTGCGAACGGTAGTTGGTTTCTCGTAGTGCTCACGACGACGCACTTCAGAAAGGATACCTGCTTTTTCGCAAGAGCGCTTGAAACGACGTAGAGCTACGTCGAACGGTTCGTTTTCACGTACTTTAACTACTGGCATATGCCTTTCACCTCAGGGGTTAATTCGTTAATGCTGGTAAATCTTGTTCCAAGCGTTAATGCTCGGTACTTAACCAGCTTGATCAAAAATGGTGCGGAATTTTAATCCGATCACAAGTGCTTTGTAAAGTGTTTTTCGGACTATCTCACCAAGTAAAGTTTTAACAACCTGTTCTTTCACAATGTTAGCGGATATTGAGAGTCGCTAGAGGTTCAGTATGACCGACAAAATTTGTTTGCAAAGACAAGGCGAGGTAAGATTGCGCCAAATTTTATTCAATTAGACTTTGTATAGTTATTACTACTATATAAGTTGAACGTAAACAGCGGAAACAAGATGCGCATTATTGGTATTGAAACTTCATGTGATGAGACAGGTATAGCGATTTATGACGATGAGAAAGGATTGCTTTCCCATCAGCTATACAGTCAGGTAAAGCTGCACGCTGATTACGGGGGAGTTGTTCCTGAACTAGCATCTCGCGATCATGTAAAAAAGACAATCCCACTAATTAAAGCCGCACTGGCGGACGCAACTTAACGCCTGCAGATATTGATGCATAGCCTATACGGCAGGCCCTGGTTTAGTTGGAGCGCTTTTGGTCGGTGCAACAATTGGTCGAAGCGTAGCGTATGCGTGGGGCGTACCGGCGATTCCAGTGCACCATATGGAAGGGCACCTTTTAGCACCAATGTTAGAAGATACGCCGCCTCCATTTCCGTTTGTCGCAGTATTGGTATCGGGCGGTCACTCTATGATGGTAGAAGTTCGTGGGATCGGAGAATACAAAATTCTGGGTGAATCTATTGATGACGCAGCTGGTGAAGCGTTTGATAAAACTGCTAAGTTGATGGGATTGGATTACCCCGGTGGTCCGCTTCTTTCTAAGTTGGCGGAAAAAGGTACGCCGGGTCGTTTTAAGTTCCCACGCCCTATGACGGATCGTCCAGGCTTGGACATGAGTTTCTCTGGCTTAAAAACATTCACGGCAAATACCATAGCGGCAAACGACGACGAAGAGCAAACTCGTGCAGATATCGCCTACGCGTTTGAAGAAGCCGTATGTGACACCTTGACGATAAAGTGTCGTCGAGCATTAGAGCAAACAGGCTTTAAGCGTATTGTTATTGCAGGCGGGGTCAGCGCCAATCGTCGATTAAGAGCATATTTAGAAAAGCTGGCGAACAAAATTGGTGGTGAGGTCTATTATCCTCGCACGGAATTTTGCACCGATAACGGCGCTATGATTGCCTATGCGGGGATGCAGCGTTTGAAAAATGGTGAAGTCGCTGATTTAACCGTCGAGGCTCGACCCAGATGGCCAATTGACCAACTCAACCCAGTGAATCAATAAATGATGCAAAGGCCACAACCGTGGCCTCTGTTATTTAAAGTAGCCTCTCACTCTTCTTTTCTCACACTGTTAATAGATTTATTATTGATATAGTGTGCAATCTCGTCCTTTATTTATTGGGTATCAGAATGAATCAATTTGCGGTCGATAGCCATCACATTGCCTATCAAGATATTGGGCAAGGTCCAGTATTGGTTTTGGGGCATAGCTTTTTATGGGACAGCCAAATGTGGGCACCCCAAATCGAAGTATTAAGTCAGCATTATCGCTGTATTGTTCCTGAGTTGTGGTCTCATGGTGCTTCAAGTCACGCGCCACAAGGGAAAAATAGCTTAAAGAATTACGCCCAAGCAATCTTGGAACTGATGGATCATTTGCAGGTTGAGACGTTTTCTATCATTGGCTTGTCAGTGGGCGGTATGTGGGGGGCTGAGCTCACATGCATGGCTCCAGAGAGAGTAAAATCGCTGGTGCTTATGGATACCTTTGTCGGTTTAGAACCAGAAGTGGCACACAACAAATACTTTGCCATGCTAGAAACTATCAGTGCGGCGCAAATGGTACCGATGCCTATTGTAGAAAACGTTGTACCGCTATTTTTTGCGCCAAAGACCATAGAGGCCAACCCTGTGTTTGTACAACGCTTTGCAAAAGAGTTGGCGGCTATCAGTGGTGAGCAAGCTGTAGAAGTAGCGAGAATCGGACGAATGGTATTCGGACGCCGCGACTTGATGGAAGAAGTGGAAAAGCTCGCGTTACCCGTGCTTATCGCGGCCGGACAGCAAGACAAACCGCGTCCAATGTTAGAGTCTTTTTTGATGCACGATGCCATTGCGGGCAGTCAGCTTGTGCAAATACCAGATGCCGGCCATATCGCTAATTTAGAACAGCCCGAGTTTGTGAATAAGATGCTGGTCGAATTTTTGTCTGGTCTTTACCAATAGAGTCGCTGTTGGTCAACGTATTATAGGTATAGGCGGCTATTGTGAGCCGCCTTTATTGAATCTGTATCAGTGCTTAATCTTCATCCCCTTCGCATAGCGAAACGAGCGGATATTTTTGACGTTTCATTTTCTTTGCACCAACCGATGGATCCATGGCTTTAATTTTTACGCCATTGAGTACAACACCGTCAACGGTGACTTCATTACCTTCATCGAGTTCAAACATTTCAAAGGCAGCATCTGATGCAATCACATCAATATCGACAATCTCCAAAGAGCCAGTACAGGTTGCACTGAGTGATATTCCATCATAACTTGGTGTGCCACATTCATAGGTGAGTTCGTTGGTTTGGTCCTCTTCTTCGTTGGCCATACTGACGCTAAATGACAACTCAAGTGGGTAATCGTCCAATTCGATAATGGGCAGTTCTTGGTCGTCAGTCACATCTACCAATACCGTTACGTCGGCATCCCCACCAAATTTAGTGAAAGGCAGATCGGCAAATTCATCTTCCGTATCCCAAACCCATAGCCACTCAACATCTACCGTGCTAACAAACTCTTCAGAGTCGACATCGCAGCTTACGGGTTCTATTTCAGCTAGGGCAGGTTTAGGCGGCTTGGCTTCTACATAGCTTGCGGTCAGGCACAGAGTGCTGATTGCAATAGAGAGAGTTGAAAGTTTCATAAGACCTCCTTATGTCGATGAAACATTCGCAAACCTCCGGTGAGGGAGGTTTGTCGCAAGACTCTTTCAATGTAGGAGTCACTAGTCGCTTTACAAGTAAGGTTGGTAGACGGAATTGAAATAACCCGACTAATCATTGCGATAAAATGATTATTTTGTCATTTACGAAAGGGGAGGTTAGGCCTAACCAGAAACTAGGGTGAAAGCTTGGTATTCAAAGTGATCTAATGGGTTGAATGAGAAACTTATGCAGTATGGTTATATGCGTTTTTCACCGATCTTGGGCTCTTCTCCCCCGACAAGGCGGCGAATGTTTTGGTGATGGCGAAAAATGATCAAACAACACAACATAGCGACGGGCAAAGTGTACTGAGGTTTGATCAGGTAAGTGTATAACGGAGCGAGTAATACTGAAACTAACGCAGCCAGTGATGAATAACGAAAGATAAAGGCAATGACCAACCAAGTGATCACTATCATGGCGGTAAGATCTAAACCGATCGGTGCGATCGCACCCAGAGCGGTAGCGACGCCTTTTCCGCCTTGGAAGTGGAAAAACAGCGGGTACATATGTCCAAGACAAGCGGCAATGGCCACGATACCAAGAATGATGGCATCAATACCCAAGAAGTAGCCGCCCCAAACGGGTATGGTTCCTTTTAACATGTCACACAAGAGCACCGATAGAGCCGCCTTTCGACCGCCGATGCGAAGAACGTTTGTCGCTCCGGGGTTATGGGATCCGGTTTCCCTTGGATCTGGCAGTTTTAGTAAGCGGCAGATAAGCACAGCACTAGATACCGACCCCAAAAGGTAGGCGAAAATAATAGTGGAGAGTGCTAGAGGTGTCATAGTTGCTCAACTCGTTGGAAACAGATGCCTGATCAGCAAGTAATTGGTATCATATCGCGATTGCTGTTTCCAAACTAGCATGAGTCAGGGAACGAAACGCGCATTTAAAAGATGATTTTAAGGCTTTACAGTCTGGTTGGGTATCCGACCTCTATAAGAAGAGAACACGATGGACAAAGTATTTATCGAGCAGCTAGAAGTAATCACCACGATTGGCGTGTACGACTGGGAGCAAGAAATTAAGCAAAAATTGGTGCTAGATATTGAAATGGCACACGATAATAAACCCGCGGGAAAAAGCGATGATGTGAAGGATGCGCTCGATTATTCGCGGGTGAGTTCTGCGGTATTAAACCATATCGAAAACGGTCGATTTTTATTGGTGGAACGAGTAGCAGAAGAGATCGCAGAAATTATCCAACAACAATTTTCAGTGCCTTGGGTTAAGATTCGCCTAGCCAAGCCCGGAGCTGTTCCCCAAGCCCAAAGCGTAGGTGTGGTTATTGAACGAGGTTCAATATGACCCTTGTTTATATTGGAGTCGGTTCCAATATTGAACGTCATAAACACATAGAGGTTGCAGTACAGGAGCTGAAAAAAATAGGCTCTGATATACGTTTGTCGACCATCTATGAATGCGAAGCAGTTGGTTTTGATAGCAAACCCTTTTTTAATCTCGTTATTGAGATGAAAACAAACCTAAATTTGACAGAACTTGCCAAGACACTTCGTAAAATAGAACTTGATTGGGGTAGGGAGCAAAATGCGAAAAAGTTTGCTCCTAGAACCTTAGATTTGGACATTATCCTCTTCGGTGATGAGGTCAATACAGATAAACCTCAGATACCGAGAAGTGACATTTACCAATACGCCTTTGTGATTCAGCCTTTATTAGAGTTGTGTGCAGAGAGGGTGATTCCAAATGATGAGCGCACGGTCGCTGAGATACATCAACAAGTAAACAACCTCGAAACCCTCAGTCCTGTCGGGCTTTGGTTCGACTATTGATGATACGAGTAAATAATGAGTTATATCGAAGCATTCCTTCTGGCATTAATTCAAGGTTTGACCGAATTTTTGCCAATTTCGAGCTCCGCACATTTAATTTTGCCATCCGCTGTATTGGGGTGGGAAGATCAAGGACTGGCCTTTGATGTCGCCGTCCATGTAGGCACCTTAGCCGCTGTCGTGATTTACTTTAGAAAAGAGGTGGTTTCGCTGTTAAACGCTTTTTTCGCTTCAATTTTTAAAGGAGAAAGAAGCAAAGAATCGCGATTGGCGTGGATGATAGTACTGGCGACTATCCCAGCTTGTATCTTTGGCCTATTGATGAAGGATATTATCGAGCTATATCTCCGCAGCGCTTGGGTTATTGCGGCAACCACGATTTTATTTGGTTTACTGCTTTGGTATGTCGATAAAAATGCCAGTTTGATTCACGATGAGTATCAAGCAACGTGGAAGAAATCGCTGTTTATCGGTGTTGCTCAGGCTTTGGCTATGATACCGGGAACATCGCGTTCGGGAGCGACGATTACCGCCGCGCTACATTTGGGATTTACCAGAGAAGCCGCAGCGCGTTTTTCATTTCTGATGTCTATTCCAATTATTATGTTAGCTGGTGGATATTTGGGACTAAAGCTAGTGACTAGTGGTGAACCAGTTCATATTGGCTTCTTGCTAACAGGTATTGTCACCTCCTTTTTCGCCGCTTATTTGTGTATACACTTATTCCTTAAGCTAATCTCGCGCATGGGAATGACGCCATTTGTCATTTATCGATTACTGCTGGGCTTTGGATTGATAGCCTTCTTGAGCTTCTCATAAAAAATAGATTAAACACCGAGCTTCTGGCTCGGTGTTTTGTATTCACAAGAGCCGCTTACTTGGGCATAAGACGTGAATATGGTATATATGTCTTCTTTCAATTTTCTCTCCTACTGATACGGGTTATGCGAATTTTTTCTTTAGCTTTACTGGTGTTATTTGGCTGGCTTCTGTTTACCTTGTGGTTTGGAAAAAACGGTGTACAGGACTATCAGTCCATATCGGCTGAGAACGAAGTTCAGCACCAAGTTAACGCTAGTCTTAAGCACAGAAACGACAAAATGTTTGCAGAGATAGACGACCTTAGACAAGGATTAGACGCAGTAGAAGAAAGAGCCCGCCATGAGTTAGGCATGATCAAACAAGGTGAAACATTTTACCGTTTGATCGGTGAGGAAGAGAATCAATGAGCCAAACACACTCTTTAGTTGCTGTTGTACCAGCTGCTGGAGTCGGCAGCCGTATGCAAGCGGATCGCCCTAAGCAATATTTATCAATTGATAACAAAACCGTATTAGAGCACACGGTCGATAAGTTGCTCAGTCACCCTGAAATAAAAAAAGTGATTGTTGCGGTCTCTGAAGGTGACCCTTTTTTCCCAACACTATCACTGGCCAATCACCCAGACGTCATTCGAGTGGCTGGCGGTCTTGAAAGAGCGGACTCCGTGCTGTCGGCATTAAATTATTTATCAGAAAAACAAGACTTTGAATGGGTACTGGTTCACGACGCTGCTCGTCCATGTGTAAAGTTGGAAAGCATTAACGAGTTGATTGAAACGGCCACGGGACATGAGGTCGGTGCCATTCTAGCAAGCCCTGTTAGAGACACCATGAAACGCTCAACTAAAGATGATCACATTGATCATACGGTCGAACGTTCCAACTTGTGGCATGCGCTCACTCCGCAAATGTTCAAGGTGAATCAATTAAAACGTTTGCTGGAAGAAGCGTTATTCAGCGGTATTAGTATTACAGACGAAGCTTCGGCGTTTGAATGGAAAGGAATGCATCCTGCCATCGTAAATGGTGAAGCAAGCAATATAAAAATTACCCAACCGGAAGACTTAGCATTAGCCGAGTTCTACCTGAAGAGAGAAAAGGAAACAGCATGATAAGAATCGGTCACGGTTTTGATGTCCACAAATTTGGCGGAGAAGGACCAGTCATAATTGGTGGTGTTGCTGTCCCGTATGAGCAAGGTCTGATTGCTCACTCTGATGGCGATGTTGCACTACATGCACTAACGGATGCTTTATTAGGAGCCATTGCGGCCGGAGATATTGGTAAACACTTCCCCGATACCGATGACAAGTGGAAGGGGGCCGATAGTCGAGAGCTTCTCAAAGAAGTGTATCGCCAAGTGAAAAAAGAGGGCTATCTGCTTGGCAATGCGGATGTCACCATTATTGCTCAAGCACCAAAAATGCGTCCATACATCGATGATATGCGAGCGGCGATTGCAGAAGATCTCGAAACTGATATTGGCAATATCAATGTTAAGGCAACCACGTCAGAGAGATTGGGTTTTACCGGACGAAAAGAAGGTATTGCTACAGAAGCCGTCGTATTATTAATGAAACAGGCCTAGTTGTTGGAATTACTATGTCAGATATTTTAGCGGACTTTGCCTATTTAAATGGCAAGCCAACAGAGACCGCACTGTTAAAAGCGCAACCCGATCATTTTCAGGTGACCGAAGATCTCGGTTTCGAATTTTCAGGTGAAGGTGAGCACTTAATGGTGCTGATACGCAAGACCGGTGAAAACACTAGCTTTGTCGCCAATGAGTTAGCCAAAGCATGTGGTGTTAAATCTCAAGCGGTAAGCTGGGCGGGTTTAAAAGATCGTCACGCGGTGACTGAACAGTGGCTCAGCGTTCACTTACCAGGAAATCAGACTCCAGACTTTACCGAGTTTCTAAAGCAGTATCCAAGCATTGAAATAGTAAAGACTCAGCGTCATAACAAAAAACTAAGACCGGGCGATTTGTCGGGTAACTTTTTCAAGCTGGTGCTGACACAAGTGAGTGATGCTAGCGCTCTCGTACCAAGATTTGAATCAATAAAGCAATTTGGCGTGCCCAACTACTTTGGTCAGCAGAGATTTGGACATCAAGGAAACAACCTTGATGAAGCGCGACGCTGGGGTAGAGAAAACGTGCGTACTCGCAATCAAAAAAAGCGCAGCATGTATCTTTCGACGGCTCGATCATGGATATTCAACCAGATCGTTTCTTCTCGCATTGAGTCCGATTTCTACCAACAGTTTGTCGAAGGGGATATCGCACTCGAAAGTGGAAAGACTCACCCAGTTGAGAGCCCAGAGCAGTGGAACGAAAAACTGAACGAGGGGCTGGTACAAATTACGGCGGCGTTAGCGGGAGATAACGCGCTACCTGTTACGGGGAAAGCGTTAGAGTTAGAGCAGCCTTTCCTAGACGCAGAACCGGATCTTATGGCATTGATTCGAGGAAACCGAATGCGTCACGAGAGGCGTCCGATCGCTCTTGTTCCACAACAGTTCGATTGGGAAATTGCAGAGCAGATGGTGACGATGACATTTTGGTTGCCAGCTGGACATTATGCGACTTCAATTGTGAGAGAACTGGTTGTAGCGACCGAAGCTGAGCGGAGTTATGGATAACATGAAAATACTCATCAGTAATGATGATGGTGTGAATGCCAAAGGCATTCGCACTTTGCAAAATACCTTTCACAAAAAGCCGAAGTGATCATTGTCGCACCAGATCGAAACCGCTCTGGTGCTTCTAACTCTTTGACCTTGGAGCAACCACTTCGAGTTGACGAGCTAGAAGCTAAGATTTATTCCGTTCAAGGAACGCCAACGGACTGTGTTCATTTTGCTCTAAATGAACTACTAAAGATGATTTGCCAGATTTGGTTATTACCGGCATCAACCACGGAGCCAATTTGGGCGATGATGTGCTGTATTCAGGAACGGTAGCGGCGGCAATGGAAGGACACTTCCTTGGCGTGCAGTCGGTCGCGTTTTCTCTTGTGGGTCATGAACACTTTGAGACCGCAGCGCAAATCGCGATTGAGCTCATTCAGCAGCATCAAGAAAAACCGATTCCAACAAACAGATTGCTAAATGTGAATGTGCCTGATGTGGCAATGGATGATCTCAAAGGCACTCAAGTTACCCGTTTAGGTGCTCGACATCACGCCGAAGAGATGATTAAGCAGAAAGATCCAAGAGGACATGATATTTATTGGCTTGGCCCTCCGGGTAAGCAGCAAGATGCTGGGCCGGGGACGGACTTCTACGCGGTAGAGCAAGGCTATGTATCTATAACACCTTTACAAGTGGATCTCACCGCACATGAATCGCTACAAAGTATAGATAATTGGTTAAAGGATAAGTAATCCATGTTCAATCCACATGCTGACAAATTGAAACAATTTCTTGTCACCAGTGGGATTAAAGATCCTAAGGTATTAGATGCGATCCATCGATTGCCAA
Organism: Vibrio sonorensis; assembly: GCF_001854765.1. Taxonomy (GTDB): domain Bacteria; phylum Pseudomonadota; class Gammaproteobacteria; order Enterobacterales; family Vibrionaceae; genus Vibrio; species Vibrio sonorensis. The sequence goes on from NZ_LJJE01000002.1 coordinate 13,921, forward strand.
GGGAGTCCTTTGTTTCTCAGGCAATGCAGCATCAAGCCTACGATAATAATGCTCTGCCAATTGGTCAGGGGCAGACGATATCTCAGCCTTACATTGTGGCAAAAATGACGGAGATTCTGGAACTTAGCTATAACAGCAAAGTCCTAGAGATAGGTACAGGGTCGGGATATCAAACCGCGGTACTGGCTCAACTAGTTAATCACGTCTACTCAGTGGAAAGGATCAAATCATTGCAATGGGATGCAAAAAGGCGACTAAAGCAGTTAGATATTTACAACGTATCAACGAAACACGGTGATGGTTGGCAAGGCTGGGCTTCCAAAGGTCCTTTTGACGCTATTATTGTTACCGCCGCCGCAGAATCTATACCTGAAGCCTTGATCAGTCAGCTGTCCGAAGGGGGTAAAATGGTTATTCCCGTCGGAGTCGAAGATCAACATCTGTTCAAGATAACTCGCACATCTAGTGGGTATGAATCGGAACCGATTGAATCGGTAAGATTTGTACCCTTGATCTCAGGTGATCTTGCCTAGTATGAATCGAAGTCTTTATTTAGTCCTAGTGGGGGTGTTTGCCAGTGTATTAGTAGGATGCGCTGCGCCTTTTCCTGCACCCGTAACAGGACTGAATAAAGATTATAGTCAGGTTTCTCGTGGCAGTTATCGAGGAAGTTTTTACCAAGTTAATACAGGCGATACTCTCTATTTTATATCGTATCTCACAGATAAAGATGTAAACGAGATTATTCGTTTCAATAACCTCACTCCCCCATACACCATATACCCAGGCCAAAAACTGAAACTTTGGCAGCCGGCATACAACCCCCCAGCCTATGCCGGAACAGGGTCGGGTAAAGTTGCTGCTGCTCCAGTTGTGGCAGCCGCTTCCGTTCCGAGTAAAAGCTCAGATCAAAGACTTAGTCAGAGTGGTGTAAAAAACAGCCAAAAAACGGTCAAAAAAGATCCTAAATCAAAGGTTGATCAATCGAAATCAAAGGAGTATGTTGGTTCTACTGGTAAACAAAATATTAACAAATCGACCAGTAAAAATAACAATAAAGTTTCGAAATGGTTATGGCCAACGAAAGGGAGAGTCATTAAAAACTTTTCTGCTGGGGACCAAGGGAATAAAGGGATAGACATCGCAGGAAAGCGAGGTCAGCCCGTCGTCTCTACAGCAGGTGGCACCGTTGTTTATTCGGGTAATGCACTGCGCGGTTACGGTAATCTTGTCATAATAAAACACAACGACAATTATCTCAGTGCTTATGCGCATAACGATAGGTTGCTAGTACACGAAGGACAAAGTGTAAAAGCAGGCCAAAAAATCGCAACAATGGGCAGTTCTGGAACGAATAGTGTTCGTTTGCACTTTGAAATTCGCTATCAGGGTAAGTCGGTTAATCCAAAACGCTACTTACCGTAAATTTACTTGCAATGAGTAAAACAGCGACATTAAACAAGTAGTAATGTCTTGCTAGCTCGCCAGGGGGAGGCGCTATGAGTATCAGCAATACAGCAACTAAAGTCGAAGAGTTCGAAGCCGGAAACATGGAAGGTTTTCAGAATGGATCTGGGCTTAACACTTCAACAACTAACGAAGCTTCTACAGAGCGCGACGATTTTGACGCGTCAACTAAAAGCTTAGATGCCACTCAACTCTATCTAGGAGAAATTGGTTTTTCACCACTTCTTACTGCAGAAGAAGAAGTTCTTTATGCTCGACGTGCTCTTCGTGGGGACGAAGCCGCTCGTAAACGCATGATTGAAAGTAACCTTCGTCTGGTAGTAAAAATCTCTCGCCGTTACAGCAATCGCGGTCTTGCGCTTTTAGATCTCATCGAAGAAGGCAACCTAGGATTGATTCGCGCGGTAGAGAAATTCGACCCAGAACGCGGATTCCGCTTTTCTACCTACGCTACGTGGTGGATTCGACAAACGATTGAACGTGCTTTGATGAACCAAACACGAACGATTCGCTTGCCAATTCACGTAGTGAAAGAACTCAATATTTATCTGCGTACTGCCCGTGAACTTTCACAAAAACTCGATCATGAACCAACAGCAGAAGAGATCGCACTTCAGTTGGACAAGCCGGTCGAAGATGTAAGCAAAATGCTCCGCCTCAATGAGCGTATTAGCTCTGTAGATACACCTATTGGTGGTGATGGTGAGAAAGCACTGCTTGATATCATTCCGGACATCAACAACTCAGATCCTGAAGTATCGACTCAAGATGAAGATATTAAATCTTCACTGATCCATTGGTTAGATGAGTTAAACCCAAAACAGAAAGAAGTCTTAGCTCGACGTTTTGGTTTACTGGGTTATGAACCTTCAACTCTAGAAGAAGTTGGGCGTGAGATTAACTTGACTCGTGAACGCGTTCGCCAGATTCAAGTGGAAGGTCTACGTCGTCTGCGCGAAATTCTAGTTAAACAAGGTTTGAATATGGAAAACTTGTTTAGTGTAGAAGACGAAGCATAATCCACTGAAAAGAAAAAAAACCTTGGCATTGCCAAGGTTTTTTGTGTCTGAATACATTCAGATTAGCTCGCTTTTACTGGCGGAAATACTCGAACCAGTTTAATTCTGTTCTCTTCCAACTCGACTATCTCCATTGGGTGCCCCTCAACTTGAACACTTAAGTGACTTTCAGGAATGTCTTCCAAGTGCTCTAGAATTAGACCATTCAACGTTCTTGGGCCGTCTGTTGGCAGACTCCATTTCAGGCCTTTGTTGATGTCGCGAATGTTGGCGCTGCTTCTATCAAGAAGCTGCCATCGTTTTGTGGAGAAATTTCTTCCGACAAACTCGGTGCAATAGAAGTTGTAAACTCACCAACGATCTCTTCGAGAATATCTTCTAATGTAATTAGACCAATAATATCGCCGTACTCGTCAACAATAAGGCCAATTCGTTCTTTATTGCGTTGGAATTTAAGCAGTTGAACGTTAAGAGGAGTGCCTTCCGGAATAAAGTAAACTTCGTCAGCAGCTCGCAAAAGAGTTTCCTTGGTGAACTCGTTCTTCTCCAACATCAGACGATAGGATTCGCGTAGGCGAAGCATGCCGACAACTTCATCGATTTGGTCCCGATAAAGGACGATACGGCCATGCGGAGAGTGAGTTAGCTGTCGAGAAATGGACTTCCAATCGTCATTGATATCGATACCAGTGATCTCATTTCTTGGTACCATAATATCGTTTACCGTGACGTGTTCGAGATCGAGAATAGAGATCAACATATCTTGGTGGCGACGTGGAATAAGCCCGCCAGCTTCATTAACCACGGTTCTAAGCTCATCTGAGCTAAGGTGATCTTCATCCCCGTGCCCCGCTTTGATCCCCAGAATACGAATAAAGCCGTTGGTAATAAAGTTAACAAAAACAACCAGAGGTGACAGCACCTTCATTAATACTGTAAGTACCACACTACTTGCGTAGGAAACGCGTTCAGGGTAGAGGGCTGCCAGAGTTTTAGGAGTCACTTCTGCAAAGACCAGAATAACCATGGTCAGCGCACCTGTTGCAATAGCAACACCTAGGTCACCGTATAGGCGCATACCTAAAATAGTGGCAATAGCCGAGGCTAGTATATTGACCAAATTGTTACCGATAAGGATCAACCCAATAAGGCGATCAGGGCGAGAAAGCAGGTTTTCAACGCGCTTTGCCCCTTTATGACCAGTATTCGCTAGGTGTTTAAGACGATAGCGGTTGAGCGCCATCATTCCGGTTTCCGATCCGGAGAAGTATCCTGAAATGACAATGAGACACGCGAGTAGCGCAAATAAGATACCCGTTGATATGTCGTCCAAAGCTTATCTTTTCCTTATTGAGTTCTGGTTAATTTATGACCTAACTAGCGAGGGAAGTCAATGAAACCCCGTAGAATCATTATGGTTTATGCTGAGTTTTGTTAGGTGAGAATAATTTCTTGCACCAAGCGACTACCGAAGTATGCCAGTGTGAGAAGTGTTGCACCTGCAACGGCGAAGTAAGTCACTTTGCGTCCGCGCCATCCTTTTTGGTAGTGACCCCAAAGTAGAACGGAGTAAATGATCCACGCGACAAATGAGAGTATCGCCTTGTGAGCCTTACCTTGGACAAACATGTCTTGCACAAAGATAAAGCCAGTTAAAAGCGTACCTGTTAGCAGCGTATTCCCGATGAGGATAATCTTAAACAGCTGACGTTCAACCATCATAAGAGGAGGAAGGTTTGGATTAATCACCAAAGCTTTCTTCGCTTTTAACTTGAGGTCGAGCCAAGCAAGCTGTAGCGCATACAAAGCACCAATAGAAAGCGTTGAGTAAGAAAACAGCGCGAGAGAAATATGAACCAAAAGTTTAGGGTCATTCTCTAAATGGGTAATAAAAGTAGTCGGTAGAAACGTCGCAGCAGAAAGGTTTATTGCCGAAAAGCTATAGATGACGGGTAGTAAGAACCAAATTCGCGTTTTTAGCATCGCCAGACTCATGACTAAAGCGATGATAAAGCTAATCAAAGAGGCAACGTTTAGAATACTCATATTCTGACCTGATACTTTCAGGATCAAATCGCTTAGCAGCCACGCATGAAAAACAAGTGCTAAAAGAGCACTCACAAACACGGTTTTGGCTTTGATACCCGTTTGCTGAACTAGCCCCGGGACTATGGTTGCTATCGCTAGAAAGTAAAGAAGCGCTGCTGCAACCGCGATTAAGTTATCCATTTTTTTCTGAAAGCAGGAGAAATAGTGGGCAAATTATACCTTGCATCAATCGCTTGGGCTATACCCAAGTCAGATCACAATGGATCTCTGACCGATTATGAGAGCTCATAGCCACTCTTTTTACTTCTCTTTCTACATAACAAAGTGTTTAGACAGGCACTTTTGCTATCGAGGAGAAATGAAAATTAACAGATTGAGTGTGGCTAAGGTATACTCACCCTAATTTGTCGCCGAATTTTAGCGAAGAGTACAAGATGTTTGAAAATTTAACGGATCGTTTATCCCGCACGCTAAAGAATATAAGCGGGAAAGGTCGTCTGACCGAAGAGAATATCAAAGAGACGCTGCGAGAAGTGCGTATGGCTTTACTGGAAGCCGACGTAGCGCTGCCAGTTGTTCGAGATTTTATCAAACGCGTTAAAGAAAGCGCGGTTGGTGTTGAAGTATCTAAGTCACTGACCCCAGGTCAGGAATTTATCAAGATTGTTCAGACCGAACTTGAAGCGGTTATGGGTGAGTCAAATGAGGCGCTGAACTTGGCGGCTCAACCACCGGCAGTGATCTTGATGGCAGGTTTGCAAGGTGCGGGTAAAACGACCAGTGTCGGTAAACTGTCAAAGCTGTTAAAAGAGCGCGATAAGAAAAAAGTGCTGGTGGTGTCTGCTGACGTATATCGCCCAGCGGCGATCAAACAGCTAGAGACTCTAGCCAGTGATATAGGTGTGGATTTCTTCCCTTCATCGGCGGATCAAAAACCTATCGATATAGCCAATGCAGCGATAGATCATGCCAAGAAGAAGTTCTACGACGTACTAGTCGTGGATACGGCAGGTCGTCTAGCGATTGACGAGCAGATGATGGGAGAAATCCAAGATCTGCACAGTGCGATTAACCCAGTAGAAACTCTGTTTGTTGTTGATGCGATGACAGGTCAAGATGCCGCAAATACTGCAAAAGCCTTTGGTGATGCACTACCGCTGACGGGTGTTATCCTAACTAAGGTGGACGGTGATGCACGTGGTGGTGCTGCGCTTTCTGTACGCCACATTACCGGCAAACCAATCAAATTCCTTGGTGTTGGTGAAAAGACCGACGCGCTAGAACCATTCCACCCAGACCGTGTTGCGTCGCGAATTCTTGGTATGGGCGATGTACTGTCTCTTATCGAAGACTTACAGCGCAACGTCGATCAAGACAAAGCGGAAAAGTTAGCGAAAAAGTTCAAAGAGAAGAAAGGCTTCGACCTTGAAGACTTCAGAGAACAGCTTGGTCAAATGCAGAATATGGGCGGTATGATGGGGATGATGGACAAGCTACCGGGCATGTCTAATCTTCCGGACAATGTGAAAGACAAAGTCGATGACAAGATGTTTAAGCAGATGGAAGCCATCATCAACTCAATGACGATGAAAGAGCGTCAGCGTCCTGAAATTATCAAAGGTTCTCGTAAGAAGCGCATAGCAGCAGGTTCAGGTACTCAGGTACAAGACGTCAACCGCTTGCTCAAGCAGTTCACTCAAATGCAGAAAATGATGAAGAAGATGCAAAAGGGTGGGATGAAAGGCATGATGCGCAATATGCAAGGCATGATGGGCGGCATGGGAGGAATGGGCGGTGGCGGTTTTAATCCGTTTGGCCGATAACTTCCTACCGCGGTAAATGAGGTTGTAAAGGGAGCGCTTGCGCTTCCTTTTTCTCTTTCTGGTTGAGCTAACAGTGTTTTTTGAACTTGTTAACTACTTCACAGAAAAAGGAGAGGGGTTTTAGTGGTGAAAAAATAGCTAAAACCCTTGCAATAGCTCGGAATAAGAGTAAAATTCCGGAGCTTTATTTTGGCACGAGACCCCAGAACTATTTCATAGTAAATGGTTTATGGGGTTAATTTTATTTTTGAAAAGCAAAGAGGACGACATGGTAACCATTCGTTTGGCACGTCACGGCGCTAAGAAGCGTCCATTTTATCAAATCGTAGTTGCGGATAGCCGTAAAGCTGCAACTGGCCGTTTCATCGAAAAAGTAGGTTTCTTCAATCCTACTGCTAAAGGTCAAGAAGAAGGTCTACGTCTAGACCTAGATCGCGTTAACCACTGGGTTGGTCAAGGCGCGACTGTATCTGACCGCGTAGCTAAGCTAGTTAAAGACGCTCAAAAAGCGGCTTAATTCTTTTTAAGAAGTAGTAATTAGCTTATGTCGATGAAAGGTAAAGAAACGTTGGACAGCGAAAAGATTGTTGTAGGCAAGTTTGGTGCTACTTACGGCATTCGAGGCTGGCTCAAAGTTTTTTCCTACACAGACAATGCCGAAAGCTTATTTGATTACAGCCCTTGGTTTGTTAACCAAAAAGGCTCGTGGGTCGAGTACAAAGTAGAAAGCTGGAAGCGCCATAACAAAGGTATGGTGGTAAAGCTGGAAGGATTAGATGTTCGCGAAGACGCGCATTTAATGACTAACTTTGAAATCGCTATTGACCCTGCGGTATTACCAGAGCTGTCAGCAGATGAATTCTACTGGCGTGAATTGTTTGGAATGAAGGTAGTAACCACTAAAGGTTACGATCTGGGTGTCGTTACCGACATGCTGGAAACTGGTTCAAACGATGTTTTGGTAGTGAAAGCAAATCTAAAAGACGCTTTTGGGCAGAAGGAACGATTAATCCCGTTCCTTGAAGAGCAAGTGATCATTAATGTTGATCGCGATGCTCAACGGATCGAAGTTGACTGGGATCCTGGATTCTAACTCCAGCTAACGGAGCGATTGAACAATGTGGGTTGGCGTAATTAGCCTTTTTCCTGAAATGTTCCGCAGCGTTACTGATTATGGAGTAACAGGTCAAGCGGTTAAAAAAGGTCTTTTGTCGGTTGAAACATGGAACCCCCGTGATTTCACCCATGACAAACATCGCACCGTCGATGATAGGCCTTACGGTGGTGGTCCCGGCATGTTAATGATGGTTCAGCCTTTGCGCGATGCCATTCATTCAGCCAAACAAGCCTCACCGGGTAAGACGAAAGTGATTTACCTTTCTCCTCAAGGTCGAAAGCTCGACCAAAAAGGAGTAGAAGAGTTGGCGACCAATGAGAACTTGCTTCTTATTTGTGGCCGCTATGAAGGGGTAGATGAGCGCATCATTCAGTCTGAGGTTGACGAAGAATGGTCAATCGGGGACTTTGTGATGACGGGTGGAGAAATCCCAGCCATGACGCTAATTGACTCAGTGTCTCGGTTTATTCCGGGAGTATTGGGTGATTTTGCTTCGGCAGAAGAAGACTCTTTTGCCAATGGTTTGTTAGATTGTCCTCACTACACGCGTCCAGAAGTGTTAGATGGAGAAGAAGTACCAGCGGTACTGAAATCCGGAAACCATAAGGACATTCGTCGCTGGCGACTAAAGCAGTCGTTAGGCCGCACCTGGATAAGAAGACCAGAGCTCCTGGAAAACCTAGCTCTGACTGACGAACAGGAACAATTACTAGCCGAATTCATCAAAGAATATCGAGCGCAGTAACCTATTTAATTTAGTATCAGTTTATTCTAGGAATTTTAGAAATGAGTAATATCATCAAAGCTCTTGAGCAAGAGCAAATGAAACAAGACCTACCTAACTTTGGCCCTGGTGACACAGTTGTTGTTCAGGTTAAAGTAAAAGAAGGTAACCGTGAGCGTCTACAGGCTTACGAAGGCGTTGTAATCGCAGTTCGTAACCGTGGTCTTCACTCTGCATTCACTGTACGTAAGATCTCGAACGGTGAAGGTGTAGAGCGTACGTTCCAAACACACTCTCCAGTAGTTGATAGCATCGAAGTTAAACGCCGCGGTGCAGTACGTCGTGCCAAACTGTACTACCTACGTGAGCGTTCTGGTAAGTCAGCTCGTATTAAAGAGAAACTTGCTAAAAAGTAATGCTATAACTAGCGTTCTCATTAAACGGGGTCCAACAGGACCCCGTTTTTTTATCTCCACTACTTTTCAGTCAGCTCTGTTTCCCCCTCAGGAAAAACGGTCTTCAAACAATTTTAGATTGAGCAAGTTCTACACCAGATACAAAAAAGGCCGATGTTTGCCATCAGCCCTGTAGTGATAAATGATTGCTGTTATTAGTATTGGTCTTCAGACCAACCATCGCTATCAGACATATCCGGAGCTCCGGGAATCGTGTTTTCTTCATCGGCCCACTCCCCAAAGTCAATCATCTGACACTGCTTGCTGCAAAAAGGCCTAAATGGACTTTGCTCTGTCCATTCAACTTCGCTACCGCATTGAGGGCAGCTAACTTTGGTGATTGGCTTCGACATGAGAAATACCTAAATTGAAGAAGTAATAAAAGTGTAGTGAGTTTGGGGGAAACGGCTAGCAACAAACCGCGAGATCAAACTCGATGGTTTGTGTACAAGCTTGGCCAGAGTCAAACTCAATAAATTTGATGGCAAAACGATTTTTATGTCCAGAAATCATCGGATAAACCCCATAGTGCATTGGAATGTTTAACCTGAGGATATTGGCATCTTCTGCATCGCTTTGATAGAAGCCATTGTTGGCTACTCTTGATTTAAAGTGACCAGTTTCTCTGGTTAGCTTTAACCATAGATCAAGGGCATCGGACAAGGGTTGCAGAGCTTCTAGCCAATGCTGAGAGTCTTTGATCTTTGTTTCGACTGGCAAGTGTAGCCAGTGATGAAGAGAAGGCAGATCGAAGCAACAAGCACCACCGGGTAAATTGAAGCGCTGACGTATGGCACTTAAAAATCGATCCTCTTTTAACGTTTGACCAAAGCGCTCTGCGGCCATTAAGTTGCCGTGTACCGCGTCGACTTCACCCAAGACGTTTTGCAACATCTCTTGGTTTACGCCTTCCACATTAAGCCAACTGCGATAAGTGAGGCGCTGCTTTTCTATGTCTTTGGCGAGTTCGCTTTTAAGTTGGATCTGTTCAAAGATCTCTAACAGATCAAATAGGGAGCGGAAAAACTGAAGATGTTGAAGATCGTCACTGAATTGACCTGAAACTTTGAGTTGATTGAGCAACGCCTCTACACGAAGATAGATGCGCGTTTTCTCATTGAGTGGATGTTCAAAGTAATGAGTGGTCATTCCATAGTGCCTTAAAAATTTCAATCATCATTCTCACCGATTTGCCCTACTTAATGCTAGATACTTTTTGTGTAATTCTGTGATTTGAGGCAAAAGTTTTTGGTTTTTAGTACTATTTTTCACCACATCATCGGCAATCTCTAACCTTTGCTGTCTTGTCGCTTGTGCGGCAAGGATGGATTTGGCTTGATTTTCGTCGACGCCATCGCGGTTTTGAGTCCTCTCAATTTGGGTTTTTTCATCGACATCAACCACTAACACGCGGTCGGCTAGATTTTGTAACCCGTTTTCGACCATCAAAGGGATCACTAAAAGTGCATAGTCAGAGCTCACGTCTTGCAGCTGTTTTTTCATCTCTTGGCGAATTAACGGGTGTAATAAACTGTCTATCCATTTCTTTTCGCTGGGATCAGAAAAAATGATCTCTCTCAGTTGAGACCGGTTTAATGAACCGTCTTCTAAGACGATCTTTTCTCCGTAGCGGTGAACGATCTGAGAGAGGCCCTCACTGCCGACTTCAACCACTTGTCGCGCGATGACGTCAGCATCGACGATGTCTATGGAAAACTCTTTTGAGAACATGTTTGCTACCGTGGTTTTGCCACTGGCAATTCCACCGGTTAGTCCGACAACATAAGGCATACTAAATCCCTAATACTGAAGTAAAATACCATTGCGTGATTTCAGAACCCCACATCAGTGCACACCATCCAGCAATCGCCAAATAAGGGCCGAATGGGAAAGCTTTATCGATTCCTTGCTTTTGCATGCGCAGTTGTACAAGACCAAAGACCAAACCGACAAGTGAAGAGAGTAGCACAACCATTGGAAGTAATTGCCACCCCAGCCATGCACCTAGCGCCGCTAACAGCTTAAAATCACCATAGCCCATCCCTTCTTTACCGGTGATTAGTTTAAACAACCAGTAAACAGACCAAAGCGATAAGTAGCCAGCCATGGCTCCAATGATTGAGCTCTCAAGGGAAACGGGAGAGATGTTTGATAATGAGGCAAAAACACCGAGCCACATTAAAGGTAAAGTGAGTTGATCGGGCAGAAGTAGGGTATCGAAATCGATAAAAACGGCGGCAATTAATATAAGGGTAAAAGCGAGTAAAGCTATGGAGTAAACACTAAAACCAAAGTGAGCGGCAACGGCGGTACACAAAACCGCACTGCACAACTCGACCAAGGGGTAACGCGGAGAAATAGACGCGTCGCAATGACGGCATTTTCCTTTTAGCCACAACCAACTAAAGACAGGAATATTGTCATAAGCAGCAATAGGGTGCTGACACGAAGGGCACTTAGAGCGAGGTACACTCAGGTTAAACGTTTCTTCTGGAACGGCGAGATTACACTCAGCAAATGTATCATTGCACTCGCGACGCCATTCGTTTTCCATCATGATCGGAAGGCGATGTATAACGACATTGAGAAAGCTGCCGACAATTAGTCCAAAAAGACCAGCAAATGTAGGAAATAGCCAAGGATAATTTAAAAAAGCGTCCATATTCATCATTACACAGAAGATATAAAACCAGTATACCTTAGTCGCCTCAAGAAGCTAAATAGAAACGGGCTTACCAATCTCATTAGCCCAATATACTCATTAGGTTAAAAATAGGCAGATACATAGCGATGACCAAGCTTCCTACCGTCAAAGTGAGAGCTATAATCAGACTTGGTTCGATCAACTTAGTCAACACATCAACCTGCGCGGATAGTTGAGACTCTTGGTATTGGTAGAGGTGCTTTAACATCGCCGACAACTGCCCAGATTCTTCGCCAACTTTTATCATCTGTAACGCGTCCGCACTCATCCAAGAGATGGATTGAAAACTCTGGTAAAGGGTCCACCCCTGTTCCACTTTCGCAATTGGCAGTTGCACCTCTCTTTCCAACCGAGAGTTACCAAGCAAAGGCAAGGATAAGTGCAAGCCGACAAGAATGTTGATGCCAGCTTGAGTGGTAATTGACAGTGACCGAGTGAATCGAATAACGGCGGTGTTTTGTATTAAACGGCCAAGTATCGGGATCTTAAGTGCTAGTACATCGCAGTAGTGGCGGGCAGTGTCAAAGTTGGCTGTCATCCACTTAAGCAATAATCCACTGGAGACAATCGATGTAATAAACCATAGCCCTTTGTCGATAAGCCAATGCGAAATCGATAATACGGATTGAGTAAAAATGGGAAGGTCGGCGTCGAAAGTGGCAAAAAGTGCTTCAAACTTAGGGATAACAAAAATCAATAATAGATAGCAACTGACTATCATAGTGATAAAAACGATGGCGGGGTAATAGGTTGCGCGCTTAATGGTTTTACTGAGTTCGTCTTTTCCTTGCCGATAGTGATGAGCGAGAAACAGCGATTGAACAATATTGCCCGTAGACTCTCCAATCTCAACCAAGCACAGCGCGAGAGGTTCCAAGTTTAGCGCAGACTCTTTTAATCCGCAGTGAACGCTATTGCCTTGGTCTAACGTAGCCATCAGGGTTAAAAGCGAGGTTTGTAGTCCGAGGTTGGCAGTTGAATTGTGCTGCGTAATAAGTGCATCTCGTATTGGAACTCCCGCCTGCAACAGTGAAGCCAGTTGAAATAAAAAATGATTAACAGTGGCCGTATCTGTGTTTAATTTGTAACGTTCAAATGGATACAGAGGGCGCTTGTTGATATGGGATACAGATATTTCTCGAACAGACAGGGAAAATGAAAAGAGTGGGTCACTGCTAGCAACAGTTGAGCCTGCTACTTTGACACCCTGTTTGTTCACTCCTTTCCATTTGTATATGTGATAAGGCATAACTCAGTAGATGACCCTCAATAGCTCTTCTTCACTTGTGGTGCCTGCTAGAGCGTACTCTCTTCCTATGTCACCTAGGCTTTTTCCTCCCGAATGTTTTGCCATCTGTTTTAAGGTTTCGATACTTGCGCCGTCGATAATAGCATTGGCAATATCAACGGTGACAAATAGGACTTCAAACACGCCAGTCCTCCCCTTATAGCCGTTGTGACATTTTGAGCACCCCTTGGGGTTGGCTTTATAGGGAGTGGTATCAGTGGCGGGCAGTTTGCAATATTGACAAAGTTTGCGAACTAACCTTTGATTGATAATTAGGTTTAGAGAAGCGGCAAGGTTATGGCGCTCTACTCCTAAGTTTCTCAACCTGATAATGGCTTCCAGCGCCGATTTTGTATGCAGTGTAGACAGAATAAGGTGGCCAGTTTGGGCGGCTCTTACGGCCATGTCAGCCGTCTCTTTATCTCTTATTTCACCAACCATGATTATGTCTGGGTCTTGCCTTAACAATGAACGCAGTACTTTAGAAAAAGTGAGGTTGATACTCATATCGACCTGTACTTGGTTGATGCCCGATACAAAACACTCGATTGGGTCTTCGACCGTGGCGATGTTGCGCTCAATGGCGTTGATGTGATTAAGGGAAGCGTAGAGGGTACGAGTTTTTCCACTACCAGTTGGTCCGGTGATCAATACCATACCGTGAGAGCGCTGCAGTACCGAGGTGTAAGCCTGTTCTTGCTGACGAGAAAAGCCGAGCTCGCTCAGAGTCGCGCGCTCATCAACGGGGTCCACGAGTCGAATTACAACCTTTTCACCATGAGAGGTGGGCAGGCTAGAAATCCTAGCCTCTAGCTCTAAATTCGACAGTGGATTGCGATAGCGAATATGCCCATCTTGGGGCATTCTTTTTTCGGCAACATCGAGATTTGCCATCAACTTAATAGCGGCGACGAGTCGCTGGTGCTCTTCACCTGTCATCGTGGTCAACTCACTCAGGACACCATCGCATCGAAATCGAATCCGATACCTATTTTGGTAAGCCTCGATATGGATATCTGACGATCTGAGTAACTTAGCTTGCCGGAAGATCTTATCTAAGAGAATAGGAATGGAATCGCGGTTATTCTCGATTTGATGTCTGGTCTTGTTGTCAATTTGGTAAAGAGGAAGTAGAGCTTGGATTTGTGGAAGCGGTGCGATAAACACTTGCGTTACCAATCCACCCGCAAAATAGAGCTCTTTTTCGATTTGAACCGTTATTGGATGCGCGGAGGCAATCACACATAGACTTTGCTCAATGGAGAGCGGGATAGCTTGATGGCGTATGAATATCGGAAACAGGTGAGTGGAAATATTGACCGCCGAGTAAGTTTCTTTTGCTAGGTCGATCCAAGACATAGAGTAAATCTGAGCGATCTGTTTACTCAGTTTAACGGCGTCATTTTCACTAAAAAGCTCAGCCATAAAAGATTGAATATCGTCGCTGTAGTTTTTGCGTTGGCGAAGGATGTTGTGGCTGAACAGACGGTTTTTAAACGCCTCTATCATGGCGCACACCCTCGCAAAGTGGTGTTTGTTGCATTGATACAAGTCCAACTACTATCGAGTGCCGTTTTTGAATAAGTGATGGCATGACTTGAGTTGAGGGTTGAGGAATTTTGGTCAAAAGTGAACACCACTGAGTGACCGCTAGAAGCCGAAGTGGGAAATGTAATACTACCCAGCGGATTCATATCCGAACTCGCACCCAATTCCGAAAAACTCGATTGATCGGGGAACTGACCAGTGTCAGAGATAAATATGTCGATATTAGTGGTTAGCGCCTTGAGTGTGGTCAGTGCAGAAGTGGCCTCGGATCTCGCAACGTATTGTTGATACTGAGGAATCGCAATCGAAGAGAGCACACCAATAATCACAACCACTATCATGAGCTCAATGAGTGAAAACGCCGCTTGTTTTGTTATGTAGAAACGCATATTTCCTCCTAGGCTGTTGGTGCACGGAGGATAGGAGCTATAAATCAGTAGCAAAAGAAGATAAGAGTATTGGCGGAAGCAGTTTTATCCACTTTGATACTTTATTTTACAAGCGTTGAAGGAAGGAGTGCGAAGGTGAATCAAAAAAGAGAGGCAAACGGCCTCTCTTTCAAAGTGTTCGGTTGTAAAGGTATGGGTTAATCTTTGATTCTCATAGATAAATCCATTGCTTTAAGGTGTTTTGTTAAGGCGCCTACAGAGATGTAATCTACCCCTGTTAATGCACACTCTCTAATGGTTTCAAGCGTAATATTTCCCGAGTTTTCTAAAGCAGCTCGACCCTGATTGATTTTTACCGCTTCACGCATCATTTCAGTGGTGAAGTTGTCGAGCATGATAATGTCAGCACCTGCATCAATCGCTTGTTGAAGCTCTTGCAAAGACTCAGTTTCGACTTCAACAGGTTTACCGGGGTTGAGTTCTTTGGCCTTAGAAACGGCTTGCTTGATACCACCACAAGCAATGATGTGATTTTCCTTGATCAGGTAAGCGTCAAAAACACCAATACGATGATTAAAGCCACCACCACATGCTACGGCATACTTAAGCGCACTTCTCAGGCCGGGAATGGTTTTACGCGTGTCGAGTAAACGACAACCCGTCCCTTCAAGTTGCTTAGCATACACTGCTGCTGCGGTCGCACAGCCGGAAAGCGTTTGAATAAAGTTCATTGCGTTGCGCTCGCCAGTCAGCAAAATACGCGCTGGGCCAGTGAGGGTACAAAGGGTCTGATTGGGTTCAACCACATCGCCATCTTTGACGTGCCATTCAATAGTAACTTGGCTTCCCAGTTGACGAAAAACTTCGTCAGCCCACGCTTGACCACAAAATACACCGTGTTCACGAGTAATAATGGTAGCGACATTATGGGCATCTTCAGGGATTAGACTTGCGGTGATGTCGGCAGCTGGATCGATAGTACCACCCAGATCTTCTCTGAGGGTATCTTCGACGGCACGTTGGATTTCCAGCGGAAGTTGCTGTTTAAGATATTCAAGGCGCTCTTGGCTATTGTGTGTGTTTTTCATCGCAAATCTAGTAAACCAGTTAGACAGAGGTGGGCATCATACGCTGACTTTGGGCGAAATTCAGCCATTAATCGCTAGCTAAATAAAAAATTACTCGATCTGACTATTTCGCGGACCTAATTTCCTTAGCTGGTGGCCTATTACCGATAATAGGTCTTTGGTAACGAGTTTCGCATTTGCAGATAAATTGGATATTATCGAGGAGTAGAGTGAACGAGGTAAAACATGATCGATAGCAATGGATGGTTACAAGAGTGCAAACACGTACCTTCGCCTTTTTGCGATTCTCGCAACGAACAAACGCCTATTTCCCTGTTGGTGATCCACAATATAAGTTTACCTCCTGGGCAGTTTGGCGGTCCTTATATCGAACAGTTTTTTACTGGTAACCTCAATCCAGATGAACACCCATTTTTTAAGGTCATTCACAATATGGGTGTGTCAGCGCACTGCCTTATTCGGCGAGATGGGGAAGTTGTTCAGTTTGTTTCGTTTCTAGACAGAGCATGGCACGCAGGGGTATCGAGTTTTGATGGCGTCGAGAAGTGCAATGATTACTCAATTGGAATAGAGATGGAAGGCAGTGATTTTGTGGCGTATACCGAAGCACAGTATCAATCTTTGGTCCGTTTAACTAAGCAACTCATGGCCGCTTATCCCGCCATTACCCTACCGAGAATAACAGGCCACCAATTTATCGCGCCATTGAGGAAAAGTGATCCCGGTTTGGTATTCGATTGGAGCAAATACCGCCGAGAGCTTAAGCGAAAAGATAAAAGCAATGGATAAGAAAAACCCAAGCGTTTAGCTTGGGTTTGATGAACTTAAAGTGCTTCTTGATATTCAACGAGGATCTGCTCAACCCAAGTAGCAATGCGTTCATCGCTTTTGTCGTATTGTGAGTCTTCATCCAAGGCAAGACCGACAAAAAATTCGCCGTCTTCGGTCAGTGCTTTTGAAGCTTCAAACTCATAGCCTTGATTTGGCCAGTAGCCGATGACACTCGCACCAGCGGCGACAACTTGGTCGTGAAGCATTCCCATGGCATCGAGATACCACTCACCGTATCCTTCTTGATCGCCTAGACCAAACAAAGCAACGACTTTTCCTTTGACAGGGGCATCGCTTACTTGATCCCAAATCGCTTCCCAGTCCTCTTGAATCTCACCAAAGTCCCAAGTAGAGATACCTAAGATAAGTAAGTCGTAATCTTCCATCAGGTCGAGGGAGGACGTTTTAACGTTGTGAATATCAATCAGGTCTTCACCGATAATGGAACGCATCTTCTCAGCCGCCATTTCGGTGTAGCATGTGGTTGAGCCGTAGAATAGACCAATTTTCATTTTTTATACTGCTTGGACAAGGTAGATAGGCCCGATTCTACCTTTTATTCTTAAGAAATCTCAAGGTATGGATTGGGCAAGGTAAGTGGGTTTAGTAAAGGTGACAATGGATCCGCTCGGTATGTTTGGCATCAAAAATACAACCAGCCTGTGGCTAAAAGGTCGGCAGGTGAGACAATCAGAGGATATTCAATGAGACTTTTTATAGCTTTGTGCTGCTCACTCCCTTACATTGGTCGGGTATCGAATAATTGAGGTGCCATGTGTCTAAAGTGAACTCAGCGGATCAAGGAATAGTAGAGCAGTTTCTCGATTCCATGTGGATGGAAAGAGGGCTTTCGGAGAACACGCTCGCTTCCTATCGGGCAGATTTGGTCAAGCTACTCCAATGGATGGGAGAGCATAATTATAAACTCAGCTTTATCAGTCTAGATGGTTTGCAGGAGTATCAATCTTGGCTTATCAAAAAAAAATTTAAAGAGACCAGTCGCGCTAGAATGCTTTCCGCCATTCGACGCTTGTTTCAGTATCTTCACCGCGAAAAAGTGAGAGCGGATGATCCAACGGCACTGATGGTAAGCCCCAAATTACCAAAGCGTTTACCCAAAGACCTGACGGAAAAACAGGTAGAGGATCTATTAAATGCACCAGACCCTAACGATCCGGTAGAGCTAAGAGACAAAGCCATGTTGGAGTTACTATACGCAACAGGCCTTCGAGTGACAGAATTGGTCAGCCTGACGACGGAAAACATCAGTATTCGTCAGGGCGTCGTGAGAGTGATAGGTAAAGGCGGTAAAGAGCGTTTAGTACCTATGGGCGAAAACGCTATTGAATGGATTGAAACTTTTCTTACCCAAGGCAGGTCAATATTACTTGGGGAACAAACTTCGGATATTGTGTTTCCAAGTAAACGAGCTCGTCAAATGACTCGGCAGACCTTCTGGCATCGTATAAAATATTATGCCTTGCAAGCGGGGATCAGAGCAGAAGATTTGTCTCCTCACGTTTTGCGTCACGCGTTTGCGACGCACTTGCTTAATTACGGTGCAGATCTGAGAGTGGTGCAGATGTTACTAGGACATAGTGATTTATCTACGACTCAGATTTATACTCACGTCGCCACCGAGCGACTAAAACAAATTCACAGCGAACATCATCCAAGAGCTTGATGAAAAAGGTAAAACAATGAGCGTACTACGCCTAATAACTCTTTTTACACTTCCTTTCTTATTGGCAGCTTGCAACGCAGAAAACGCCAATGCTGAATCCAAGGTTAATCCGGAATCCGCCGTATCGAAAACGGTTCAAGCAGACGTAGATCTGATCAAAGAAAAATTTGCCAAAATGGGCATCAATGTACAGGAAGTTACCGCTTCGGATGTTGATGGAATCTATGAAATCACAACCGATGGTGGGATTTTGTTTGCCACACACAATGCCGATTTTTTCTTTGCTGGCACGCTGTACAGCTTGGACAACAAGGGTAAGTATACCGATGTTCTGGCCCAGAGACGACAGCCAGAAAACGCGGCGAAAATTGCCGAGTTAAGCGACAGTGCCATTGAGTACAAAGCGGAAAATGAAAAACACGTGATAACCGTCTTTACCGATATTACCTGCGGTTATTGTGTCGAGCTCCACAAGCATATGAAAGAATACAATGACCTAGGTATTACAGTGCGTTATCTCGCCTTCCCACGTTACGGCTTGGAGCACGATACCGCAGATCAAATGGCAGCGATCTGGTGTTCAGATGATCCAGCTGCGGGCATGCATGACACCAAGATCAAACGCAAGCTTCCAGCCAGTACAGGTGATCTCGCGCAGTGTAAAGCGACGATTACTAAGCACTACAATCTAGCAAAATATTTGGGTGTTAAAGGCACTCCAGCCATCTTCTTAGAAAGTGGAGAAATGGTGGGTGGTTACTTAGATCCACAAGCGATGCAATCGAGACTGACATCAACGAAATAATTTCCGGAAAACCATGATAGAAATTCAACGTCGAGCTGAAGTTGATGTCGATGCTTTGGCCAGTGAACTCCACCCTCTGCTGAAAAGAATTTACTTAAGCCGAGGAATTTGTGAACTAGGACAACTAGAAAAGTCCGCTCGCGCTTTGCACTCCTACCAAATGTTAGGGGGGATTGCTCAAGCGGTAGACTTGTTGTTTAAAGCGATACAAAACCATCAACGAATTATCGTTGTGGGGGACTTTGATGCGGATGGTGCAACGAGCTCGGCTCTATCTGTATTGGCTCTGAGAATGTTGGGTTGCAATAACGTCGACTACTTAGTTCCAAATCGATTTGAAGATGGCTATGGCTTAAGTCCAGATGTTGTTGATCAGGCACTGGCGATTAACGCTGAGTTGATCATGACGGTGGATAATGGCGTGTCATCCATTGAGGGGGTGCGCTATGCCAAAGAGCAAGGACTCACGGTCTTAGTTACCGATCACCACTTACCAGGTAATGAGCTACCTATCGCAGACGCGATAGTGAATCCAAACTTGGACACATGTGCTTTTCCCTCAAAATCACTCGCAGGAGTAGGCGTCGCTTTCTACTTGATGATGGCCCTGTGTGTTCATATGCGCAATACCGGGTGGTTCAAGAATCAAGGCATGAGTGAACCAAAGTTGATGGAGCTCATCGATCTGGTGGCTTTGGGAACCGTGGCCGATGTAGTGCCATTGGACGAGAACAACCGGATATTGGTACATCAAGGCCTACAGCGTATAAGAGCAGGAAAAGCTAGGCCGGGCATACAAGCGTTAATTGAAGTCGCCAAGCGAGATGCAAAGAGACTTGTCGCCTCTGATTTTGGTTTCGCTCTAGGTCCGAGAATTAACGCCGCTGGTCGATTGGACGACATGTCCTTTGGTGTCGAACTGTTGATGAGCAATAACATTCACGCTGCCCGCCGAATGGCGAGTGAGCTGGACGGACTCAATCACACTCGCAAAGAGATCGAAGAAGGCATGAAGCAAGAAGCGATGGCATTTTGTGAACGCTTACAACTCGGAGCTGACAGTGAGCTTCCTTATGGTCTTGCACTTTTCCAAAGAGACTGGCATCAAGGCGTGATAGGCATACTGGCGTCGAGAATCAAAGAGCAGTTTCACCGCCCCGTCATTGCTTTTGCTGACGGCGGAGATGGATTGATAAAAGGATCGTGTCGCTCAATCCCAGGTTTGCATATGCGCGACACCTTAGACTTAATTGATACGCAAAATCCGGGTTTGATTAAGAAGTTTGGCGGTCATGCGATGGCAGCAGGTTTAACGATAGAGGAAGGTGAGTACGAAAACTTCTCCCGCTTATTTGATGAGTCGGTGCGCAAGCAATTGGATGAAGCGGCTCTTAAAGGTGTAATTTTAAGTGATGGCGAGCTTCAGCCTGAAGAGTTTTCAATGCATGTTGCCGAGCTACTCCGCAATGGTGGCCCTTGGGGACAGGCGTTTCCCGAACCCGTTTTTGACGGGGAATTTAAAGTACTGCATCAGAAACTAGTGGGAGAAAAACACCTAAAGTTAATGGTTGAGCCCTTATTCAAAGGTCACCCTACAAATATCATGATCGATGGTATTGCATTTAACGTTGATCTGAGAAGGTGGCCTGATGCTTCGGTGAAAAAAGTACGTCTCGCCTATAAACTCGACATTAATGAATTTCGAGGCAATCAATCCTTACAACTGATGATCGATCACATCGAAGCCAGTTAGTTGTGGATTATAGATAAGTAAAAGCGACTCCATTGAGTCGCTTTTTTGATGATTACTGCATATCAGTTAAGGATTCATGGGAGAGAGGTGCTTTCATCTACTCTCTTACTGAAACTTTATATTCCTTCATAAAATTTAAAGATTAGCCACTTATTGTGGTTTCTAGCGCAACAAATCCCCATCTGTTTATATTTTGTAATTGGTCATACCAATGATATTGCCGTTTTAATGAGCTATTGTTATCAAAGTGTTGAGTTGAGCGTGGTTCTATGATTTAGGTCAATTTTTGACTGGACATTGGTGTTTTAATTATGTTAATTTCTGCCTCAACGTAAAATTGGTATTACCAATTGACAGCAAAGAGTAAAAGAACAATAAATTATGGCTTATCAAAGGATTCGTCAGCCAAAACTTTCTGATGTGATAGAGCAAGAGTTAGAAAGGCTGATTGTGGAAGGTACACTTTCACCGGGGCAACAACTGCCACCGGAGCGCGAGCTGGCAAAACAGTTCGACGTGTCCCGTCCATCTATCCGTGAAGCCATTCAGCGCTTGGAAGCCAAACGTCTGTTGACCCGTCGACAAGGTGGGGGCACTTTCGTCAGCGAAACCATCTGGAACAGCTTCTCTGATCCATTGCTTAATTTATTGTCTAGTCACTCGGAAACTCAGTTGGATTTACTGGAAACGCGTCATGCGATGGAAGGTATCTCTGCTTATTTTTCTGCTGTTCGTGGTACCGATGAGGACTTTGCTCGCATTCAGGATTGCCTGAAAGTGATCAGTGAAGCGCAATCGAACAAAGACGTAGAAGCAGAAGCGACAGCGGTAATGGCGTTTCTTATTGCTCTTACTGAAGCGGCGCACAATGTGGTACTGCTGCATATCGTTCGAAGCCTTGCGCCTTTACTGGAAAAAAACGTCCTAGAAAATTTAAAGCTATTACACCGCCGAGATGAGGTGGTGGAGAAAGTAAGTAAGCACAGAGCTAATATTGTTGATGCGATTGTTTCAGGTCAGCCTGAAAAGGCACGAGAAATGTCTCATTCACATTTAGCTTATATCGAAGAAACATTGTTGGATTTGACTCGTGAAGAGTCGCGCAGAGAACGCTCTTTGCGTCGAATTCAGCAAGGTAACGACTCCTAAGAGCGTTACTTATAACTAGATCCAACCAATAGAAGGATAGATCGCCATGTCTGATATGAAGCATGACGTAGACGCACTGGAAACTCAAGAATGGCTACAAGCACTTGAGTCAGTTGTACGTGAAGAAGGTGTAGAACGTGCTCAATACCTACTAGAAACCGTTCTAGAAAAAGCACGTCTAGATGGCGTTGATATGCCAACAGGTATCAACACAAACTACATCAATACGATTCCTGCAGCACAAGAGCCGGCTTACCCTGGTGACGTAACTCTGGAGCGTCGTATTCGCTCAATCATTCGCTGGAACGCAATCATGATCGTATTGCGTGCATCTAAGAAAGACCTAGACCTAGGTGGTCACATGGCTTCTTACCAGTCAGCGGCAGCATTCTACGAAGTTTGTTTCAACCACTTCTTCCGCGCTCCAAACGAGACGGACGGTGGCGATCTAGTTTACTACCAAGGTCACATCTCTCCGGTATTTACGCTCGTGCATTTGTTGAAGGTCGTTTAACTGAAGAGCAGATCGATAACTTCCGTCAAGAAGTAGACGGCAAAGGTATCCCATCATACCCGCACCCTAAATTGATGCCTGAGTTCTGGCAGTTCCCTACCGTATCTATGGGTCTAGGTCCAATCTCTGCGATTTACCAAGCTCGCTTCCTTAAGTACCTTGACGGCCGCGGCATGAAAGATACTTCAGCTCAGCGCGTATACGCCTTCCTAGGTGATGGTGAGATGGATGAGCCAGAATCACGTGGTTCTCTTTCTTTCGCAGCGCGTGAGAAACTAGACAACCTGTGTTTCCTAATCAACTGTAACCTACAGCGCTTAGACGGCCCTGTAATGGGTAACGGTAGCATCATCCAAGAGCTAGAAGGCCTGTTTAAAGGTGCTGGCTGGAATGTGGTTAAAGTTATCTGGGGTAACAACTGGGATGCACTACTGGCGAAAGACACGTCAGGCAAGCTTCTACAGCTAATGAACGAAACTGTAGACGGCGACTACCAGACATTTAAATCTAAAGATGGCGCGTACGTACGCGAGCACTTCTTTGGCAAATACCCAGAGACAGCGGCACTTGTTGCAGATATGACTGACGATGAGATCTTCGCACTTAAGCGCGGTGGTCACGACTCTTCTAAACTGTACGCAGCATACAAGAATGCGGCAGAGACCAAAGGTCGTCCAACAGTAATCCTAGCTAAGACAGTTAAAGGTTACGGCATGGGTGACGCGGCGGAAGGTAAGAACATCGCACACCAAGTTAAGAAGATGGATATGACTCACGTACTACACCTACGTGACCGTCTAGGCCTTCAAGACATCCTTACGGACGAAGCAGTAAAAGAACTTCCATACCTGAAACTGGAAGAGGGTTCGGCAGAATACGAATACCTACACGCTCGTCGTAAAGAACTGAAAGGTTACACGCCTCAGCGTCTACCTAAGTTCACTCAAGAATTCAAAGTGCCAGAGCTAGAAGAGTTCGCACCGCTACTTAGCGAGCAAAAACGCGATATCTCAACGACTATGGCATACGTTCGTACTCTTAACATCCTGCTTAAGAACAAGAACATCGGTAAAAACGTTGTACCAATCATCTGTGATGAAGCGCGTACCTTTGGTATGGAAGGCCTATTCCGTCAAATCGGTATTTACAACCCGCACGGTCAGGAATACACACCTGAAGATAAGGGCATTGTTTCTTACTATAAAGAAGCGACATCAGGTCAGGTTCTACAGGAAGGTATCAACGAGCTAGGTTCAATGGCGTCATGGGTTGCAGCAGCAACGTCATACAGCACCAACGACCTACCAATGATCCCGTTCTACATCTACTACTCAATGTTTGGTTTCCAACGTGTCGGCGATATGGCTTGGCTAGCGGGTGACCAGCAAGCTCGTGGCTTCCTACTAGGTGCTACAGCAGGTCGTACAACACTAAACGGCGAAGGTCTACAGCACGAAGATGGCCACTCTCACGTAATGGCTAACACAGTTCCAAACTGTATCTCTTACGACCCGACATTTGCCTATGAAGTGGCAGTTATCATGCAAGACGGTATTCGTCGCATGTACGGTGAGAACCAAGAGAACGTGTTCTACTACTTAACTGTAATGAACGAAAACTACGCAATGCCAGCAATGCCAGAAGGCGCTGAAGAAGGCATCCGCAAAGGTATCTACAAGCTAGAATCTCATGCTGGCGACAAGTCTAAAGTTCAGCTAATGGGTTCAGGTACTATCATGAACGAAGTTCGCAAAGCTGCAGTTATTCTAAGCGAAGAGTACGGCGTTGCTTCTGACGTCTTCTCAGTAACTTCATTCAACGAGCTAACTCGTGATGGTCAGGATGCAGAGCGTTACAACATGCTGCACCCAGAAAGTGAAGCGAAAGTACCATACATTGCTACGGTACTTGGCAACGAGCCTGCTATCGCCGCGACTGACTACATGAAGAACTATGCAGAGCAAGTTCGTGGTTTCATGCCTAGTGAATCATACAAAGTACTTGGTACAGATGGCTTCGGTCGTTCTGACAGCCGTGCGAACCTGCGTCGCCACTTTGAAGTTAACGCTGGCTACGTCGTAGTTGCTGCACTAACTGAACTAGCGAAGCGTGGCGATGTTGAGAAATCAGTAGTAGTAGATGCTATTGCGAAGTTCGACATCGACACTGAAAAAACAAACCCACAATACGCTTAATACAGCGCTTTAATAGAAGGTAAATAAGCAATGGCAATCGAAATTAATGTACCTGACATCGGTGCGGATGAGGTTGAAGTTACTGAGATTCTTGTAAGCGTTGGTGACAAGGTCGAAGAAGAGCAGTCTCTGATCACTGTTGAAGGCGACAAAGCTTCTATGGAAGTTCCTGCGTCTCAAGCGGGTATTGTTAAAGAAATCAAAGTAGCGGAAGGTGATTCGGTTACGACGGGTTCTCTAATCATGATTTTCGAAGCAGATGCGGCCGGCACACCGGCTGCAACTGAAGAAGCTCCAGCAGAAGCTCCAGCAGCAGCTCCGGCTCCAGCGGCAGCGGCAGAACTGAAAGAAGTTCACGTACCTGATATCGGTGGCGACGAAGTTGAAGTTACTGAAATCATGGTAGCAATTGGCGACGGCATTGAAGAAGAGCAGTCTTTGATCACGGTAGAAGGCGATAAGGCTTCTATGGAAGTACCAGCGCCTTTTGCTGGTACACTGAAAGAGATCAAAGTCGCAGCGGGCGATAAAGTTTCAACTGGCTCTCTGATCATGGTATTTGAAACAGCAGGTTCAGGTGCTCCAGCGGCACCAGTTGCTGAGCAAGCACCAGCAGCGGCTCCAGCTAAGCCTGAAGCCCCAGTTGAATCAGCTAAATCTGAAGCTCCGGCAGCACCAGCGGCAGGCGATTTCCAAGAAAACAACGAGTACGCACACGCGTCTCCAGTCGTTCGTCGTCTTGCTCGTGAGTTTGGTGTTAACCTTTCTAAGGTTAAAGGAAGTGGTCGTAAGAGCCGCATCCTGAAAGAAGACGTTCAAAACTACGTGAAAGATGCGCTTAAGCGTCTTGAGTCTGGTGCAGCGGGCTCTGGCAAGGGTGACGGAAGTGCACTTGGTCTACTACCGTGGCCGAAAGTGGACTTCAGCAAATTTGGTGAAACAGAAGTTCAGAAGCTTTCTAAGATCAAGAAGATCTCTGGTGCGAACCTTCACCGCAACTGGGTAATGATCCCTCATGTTACTCAGTGGGATAACGCTGATATCACTGAGCTAGAAGCGTTCCGTAAAGAACAGAACGCGATTGAAGCGAAGAAAGATTCTGGTATGAAGATCACTCCTCTTGTGTTCATCATGAAAGCGGCAGCGAAAGCGCTAGAAGCCTTCCCAGCGTTCAACTCTTCACTATCTGAAGATGGCGAAAGCATTATTCTTAAGAAATACGTGAACATCGGTATTGCTGTTGATACGCCAAACGGTCTTGTTGTTCCTGTATTTAAAGATGTGAACAAGAAGGGTATCTACGAGCTGTCAGAAGAACTAATGGCGGTATCTAAGAAAGCGCGCGCTGGTAAGCTAACTGCTGCAGATATGCAGGGTGGCTGTTTCACTATCTCAAGTCTTGGCGGTATTGGTGGTACTTCGTTTACGCCAATCGTAAATGCACCAGAAGTTGGTATTCTAGGTGTATCTAAGTCTGAGATGAAGCCAGTTTGGAATGGTAAAGAGTTTGAACCACGCCTACAGCTTCCACTGTCTCTTTCATACGACCACCGTGTGATCGATGGTGCTGAAGGTGCGCGTTTTGTGACTTACCTAAACGCTTGTCTATCTGACATTCGTCGTCTTGTTCTTTAATTAGAGCGAAGATTTAAAAGAGGCGGCTTAAGCCGCCTCTGTGCCAATAACCACGGTTGTTGCACGGTAATTTGTTTACTGACAATTTGGTTACATTGGCTGTTTTTATAATCGAATTGTTGTCTGGCTCACAGGCTAAATGGATTTACTTTTCACACCATTAACATCTCTGTAAACTGTTGGCGGTCTGAAAATAATTGTTTAAAACAAAACGACTTTGAACAAACCTAATCTATACCCACTCAGCCTGTTAGGGATAATGACTACAAGAGGTCAAAATGAGCAAAGAAATTAAAGCCCAAGTGGTAGTACTTGGTGCAGGTCCTGCTGGTTACTCCGCTGCATTCCGTTGTGCAGACTTAGGTCTGGAAACCGTTCTTATCGAGCGTTACAGCACTCTAGGTGGTGTTTGTCTTAATGTGGGTTGTATCCCATCAAAAGCACTCCTTCACGTTGCAAAAGTAATCGAAGAAGCGAAAGCACTCGCTGATCACGGCATCGTATTCGGTGAGCCTCAAACGGACATCGACAAAATCCGTCTTTGGAAAGAAAAAGTTATCAACCAGTTGACTGGTGGTCTTGGCGGTATGGCTAAGATGCGTAAAGTGAACGTGGTAAACGGTTTTGGTAAGTTCACTGGCCCTAACTCTATCGAAGTTGAAGGCGAAGATGGCAAAACGGTTGTGAACTTTGACAACGCGATTGTTGCTGCGGGTTCTCGTCCTATTAAGCTGCCATTTATCCCACATGAAGATCCACGAATCTGGGATTCAACTGACGCTCTAGAGCTAAAAGAAGTTCCGGGTAAGCTACTTATCATGGGGGGCGGTATCATCGGTCTAGAAATGGGTACGGTATACCACTCTCTAGGTTCTCAGATCGACGTGGTAGAAATGTTCGATCAAGTTATCCCAGCAGCGGATAAAGATATCGTTAAGGTTTACACCAAACGCATTAAGAACAAGTTTAACTTGATGCTTGAAACCAAAGTAACAGCAGTTGAAGCGAAAGAAGATGGTATCTACGTTTCAATGGAAGGTAAAAAAGCACCTGCTGAAGCTGAGCGCTATGATGCTGTGCTGGTTGCTATTGGTCGTGTACCGAACGGTCAACTTCTCGATGCTGAAAAAGCGGGTCTTGAAGTTGATGAGCGCGGCTTTATCAACGTTGATAAGCAGATGCGTACTAACGTCCCTCACATCTTTGCTATCGGCGATATCGTTGGTCAACCAATGCTTGCTCACAAAGGTGTGCATGAAGGTCACGTTGCCGCTGAGGTTATTGCTGGTAAGAAGCACTACTTCGACCCTAAAGTTATTCCTTCAATCGCTTACACTGAGCCAGAAGTGGCATGGGTTGGTAAGACTGAGAAAGAAGCGAAGGAAGAAGGCATCAAGTACGAAACAGCAACCTTCCCTTGGGCAGCATCTGGTCGTGCAATCGCGTCAGATTGTGCAGACGGTATGACTAAGCTGATTTTCGACAAAGAGACAAACCGCGTAATTGGTGGTGCTATCGTTGGTACTAACGGTGGTGAGCTACTTGGCGAAATTGGTTTGGCAATCGAAATGGGTTGTGATGCAGAAGATATCGCTCTTACGATTCACGCGCACCCGACTCTACACGAATCTGTAGGTCTGGCAGCTGAAGTGTTTGAAGGCACGATTACTGATCTTCCAAATCCAAAAGCGAAGAAGAAAAAGTAAGCCCTAAGAAAACAAAAAAACCGCTGTTTGAAAACAGCGGTTTTTTTGTTTCAGCGAAAGCTTAATCGTGCTTGTAGATGCAAAGCATATCAAGATAGCTTTCAGTCAGACGACTAATGGTCGCTGCATCCTTCACACGGTTTGCCTGTACGAACAGTGAGTAGCAAATACCGTGGAACAGAGTGGCGAGATCCGAGGCATCGTGATGGTCACACACTTCTTGGCGCTCGATGGCGCGCACAAACATGTTTTGTACGAGTAACTGGTTATTTTTGTTACTTGTTACAAACAAAGGCCACACTTCATCACGCGTCGATGCACTCCATTCAAACCACACTTTCAACCAGTGACAATCATTGAGGACAAGTTGAGTCATCTCTGTTGTCAGGTTGTGAAGGTTTTCTTTTGCATGTAGGTCAACATCTATGTTGTCTGCTAAGAAATTAGAGAACTGGCGTACCACGTGGTTAAGTACATCATCAACAAGATCTTCTCTGGTTGGGAAGTAGTTAAACACGGTTGCCACTGAGACTTGAGCAATATCGGCGATATCAGCATGACCACCGCGTCCGATACCTCTACGAGCAAACACTTCTAGAGAAATTTCCATCAGTTGCTGCTTACGCTTTTGAGGTGAAAGGCGCGTACGCGGTCTTTTCGCTATAGTATCCATATTATGTATATCCTTGCCATTTGAGTTGTTAGTAGTTTTTCAAGGGCTTTGCCCTAGTTATTATTTTATTATTTGCATATAGCTCTATGAGTGTAATGGTGCATATCAAATAGGTCAACGTTTTCAGAGTAATTTATAATCAGAATTATTAATATGGCTGATAAGTAGAGCTAGACTGGCTTTTGCGTAAACGTTTCACTCAAATGACAAGGAGTGATAAACTACCGCCTCACTAAAATACGGTGTCTATACTTGAGTGATGTACACCGAAATCAATCTAAATAACAAGCAGTTAAATTGAGTTGTCTAACTATATGAATGTTAATTAGTTTATGAGCTCAGTAGTGTTGTAAACAGCAGTACAAAATTTACAGCTTGTGTACATTATTTGAAACGATAGTGATTTGATTGGTCAACGAAGCAAAAACGAGTTTGGTATGAAACATACAGTAGAAGTCATGATTTCTGAGCAGGATGTTCAGGATAGAGTCCGTGAACTGGGTAAACAGATCACCGCTCACTACCAAGGAAGTGAAGACTTAGTAGTAGTAGGGTTGCTGCGCGGCTCCTTTGTTTTTATGGCGGATTTAGCGCGTCAAATTAAACTGACTCACCAAGTCGACTTTATGACCGCATCAAGCTACGGCAATACAATGGAAAGCTCTCGCGATGTCCGAATCCTAAAAGACTTGGATGACGATATCAAAGGCAAAGATGTCCTGATTATCGAAGACATCATTGATACTGGTAATACGCTTAACAAGATCAAAGAGATCCTATCTCTGCGCGAGCCTAAATCCATAGCTATCTGTACGCTGTTGGACAAGCCTTCTCGTCGCGAAGTGAATGTTGACGTAGATTGGATTGGTTTTGAGATTCCGGACGAGTTTGTTGTAGGTGTGGGTATCGACTATGCACAAAAATACCGCCACCTGCCATTTATCGGCAAAGTAATACCACAAGAGTAAGCGAATACGCTGAAATGAAGATAAGAGCAAGTGCCCGTATTAAACCGGGCACTTTTCGTTTGATTTGAGAATATCAGAGCTGAGTATTTTAGACATCGCAGCTTGGTAGTTCACTTCTAGGCTCTCTCTGCTGCGGCAGTTCACTCCTAAATCTTGAAGCTTTCCATCCCCGATACCATACACAACGCCGTGTATTTCCACTTGTTGGCCGCGATCCCAAGCATTTTGCAGAATGGTCGAATTTCCAAGGTTATACACTTGCTCTGCGACGTTGATTTCACAAAGTTTGTCCGCCCATTTTTCTCTTGGAAGGTTACCTAGCCAGTTGCGATGCTTTAAATAGAGATCGCGAATATGGAGCAACCAGTTGTTGATAAGCCCCAACTGAGGGTTATCGATTGCTGCGTTTACGCCACCACACCCATAGTGTCCACACACAATAATATGGTTCACTTCGAGTACATCGACGGCGTATTGAACGACAGAGAGACAGTTGAGATCAGTATGAATAACTTGGTTAGCGACGTTGCGGTGAACAAAAAGTTCGCCGGAGTAGAGACCGGTAAGACGTTCTGCTGGCACGCGACTGTCTGAACACCCTATCCAGAGAAACCCCGGGTTTTGTCCTTCTTCCAGTTTGGAGAAGTATTCCGGTTTTTCAGATTTAATGGATTGCGACCAGTCAGCGTTGTTTTTGAATAACTGCTTGATTTCAGGCATTTTCTTACAACTTTTAAAATTAACTAACCCCACTATACACAATGTTACAAATTAAGACCCACAAAAAGTGTGCGATTTCCCACTCATCTGACTTCTTCGAGCGATAAAAAACATAAACTTACCCTGTTTTATTTCCATGTATTATAGGAATGGAAAAACGTGATCAACTTAATGGTTTTTTAGTCATTAAACATTTGCTAAATTGATGCGGTTTACGCGTTAAAAAAGCAGGGAGCGATAAGTTGTTTGGAAATCGATTTCAAGATATCAACCTAAAGGGTGATCTGTTTGGCGGAGTGACCACGGCGATTATTTCGCTACCGCTAGCACTTGCCTTTGGTGTTGCCTCTGGTGCCGGAGCTGAAGCTGGCTTGTGGGGCGCCATTATGGTTGGCCTATTTGCTGCGCTTTTTGGTGGTTCTTCTACACTCATTTCTGAGCCAACAGGTCCAATGACGGTGATTATGACCGCCGTTTTGACCAGTATGATGGCTAAGTACCCGGAAACGGGAATGGCGATGACCTTTACGGTTGTCATGATGGCTGGCGCGTTTCAGATAGTCTTAGGGACATTAAAGTTGGGTAAATACATCACTTTGATGCCCTATAGCGTTATCTCAGGATTTATGTCAGGTATCGGCGTCATACTGATTATTCTCCAGCTTTCGCCTCTACTAGGGCACGCTGCCCCAGCTGGTGGGGTAACGGGGACACTAGCCGCCTTGCCAGATACCGTTTCAAACATGAAGTTTAGCGAGCTTTTCCTCGGCTTGTTAACCCTTGGTATTCTGTTTTTCTTCCCTAAAGAGTATCGCCGATACGTGCCAGCGCAGTTGGTGGCGCTGGTAGCGGTCACCTTACTGTCGGTCATCGTTTTTGATACCCAAGACATTCGTCGAATTGGCGAAATCCCCGTAGGCTTACCTTCTCTGGTTATTCCACATTTTACCGCTGACCAATTCACGACTATGGTTATTGACGCTATGGTACTGGGTACCTTGGGGTGTATTGATACCTTATTAACCGCGGTTATTGGCGACTCTCTTACTCGTAAAGAGCACGATTCAGATAAAGAACTGCGCGGCCAAGGTCTCGCCAATATGATTTCAGGTCTCTTTGGCGCATTGCCGGGAGCGGGTGCGACTATGGGGACGGTGACCAATATTCAGGTCGGGGCTCGTTCACCTCTTTCAGGTGTGACCCGAGCGCTTGTACTGGCACTGGTGGTTTTGGTCGCTGGTGGATTGACCGAGCCAATTCCAATGGCTGTATTGGCGGGGATCGCAGTATACGTCGGTTTTAATATCTTGGACTGGAGCTTTATCCAGCGAGCGCACCGTGTGAGTGTACAAGGTATGGCCATTATGTACGGTGTAATGCTGCTTACCGTGTTTGTCGACCTAATTGTTGCCGTCGGTCTCGGTGTATTTATATCGAATGTTCTGATTATTGAACGCCTGAGTCGCGAGCAAGCTCGCCAAGTTAAAGCGATCAGTGATGCGGACGAAGACTCTGTTCCACTGACTGACAGCGAACGGGCCTTGCTTGATAGAGCCAAGGGCAAGGTACTTTTCTTCTACTTGTCTGGGCCAATGATTTTCAGTGTTTCCAAAGCCATTTCTCGCCAGCACACGAGTATTGCAGATTACGAAGCCATGGTGTTGGATTTGACTGATGTTCCTATGATCGATGTTACCGTCGGTTTAGCACTTGAGAATGCCATCAAAGATGCACTCGATGCCCAGTGTCAGGTTTATCTGCTCTGTCCAAACGAGCAAACAAGGCAGCAGCTTGAAAAGTTCCAAGTGCTGAACTTAGTACCTGCGGAAAATACCTTCTCATTTAGGTATGAGGCGCTTAAATCTGTTGTAAAACACATGGAAACCGATGAGCACCAAGAAAACGCGGTGTAGCGGTTAATAGAAAGAGAAAACGCAGCGATGACGCTGCGTTTTTTTATGTCTTAAGGGCTTTATTAGGGGTTGAATTTTCTTTATATCAGCATCATCTGATAGAAGAGAACGCATAATATGGCGATGAAAGCGAATGTACGCATTAGAAATAGAACAACTAAGAAAGACCTATGCTGGTGGTTTCGAAGCCTCAAGGGGGTAAGCCTAACTGTGGAAAAAGGCGACTTCTACGCGCTTCTTGGACCCAATGGCGCAGGAAAATCGACGACTATCGGGGTTATTTCTTCTCTGGTTAATAAAACTTCGGGAAAAGTCAGAGTTTTTGGTCATGATATCGATACCGACCTTGAGCTCGCCAAGCAGAGCCTTGGCCTCGTCCCACAAGAATTTAACTTTAACCAGTTTGAGACGGTAGAGCAGATCGTTCTACAACAAGCAGGCTATTACGGAGTTTCAAAGTCTTTAGCCAAAGAGAGAGCGAAAAAGTACCTCACTCAGTTAGATCTGTGGGAAAAACGCACTGAGAGGGCGCGCAACCTTTCTGGAGGTATGAAGCGCCGTTTAATGATTGCCAGAGCCTTGATCCACGAACCACAACTACTCATTCTTGATGAGCCAACGGCGGGGGTCGATATCGAACTGCGTCGCTCTATGTGGGATTTCCTCAAAGAGATCAATGCCAAGCAGGGGATCACGATCATTTTGACCACCCACTACCTCGAAGAAGCAGAAATGTTATGCCGAAACATAGGCATTATTAATCGAGGTGAGTTAATTGAAAATACATCGATGAAAGATCTGCTGTCTAAACTGCACGTGGAAACGTTTATTCTCGATCTTGCTGAAAACTCGCCGCAGCCAAGTTTAAAGGGTGTAAATGCCTACTCATTCGAAAATGGCTCGTTGGAAATCGAGGTAGAAAAATCGCAAGGACTGAACGCGATTTTTAGCCAACTCAGCGAACAGGGGATCAGCGTTATGTCGATGAGAAACAAAGCCAACCGTTTGGAAGAGCTGTTTGTCAGCATAGTGCGGGGTAATGGAGAGTAATATGTATCAAATATACTGGACGGCGTTTAAAAGCTGCTGGCAAAAGAGATCAATCGCTTTACTCGAATTTGGGTACAAACACTCGTACCGCCAGCGATTACCATGACACTCTATTTTGTGATTTTTGGTAGCTTGATCGGTTCAAGAATTGGCGAAATGAACGGTTTTAGCTACATGGAGTATATCGTTCCGGGATTGATTATGATGTCGGTGATCACCAACTCTTACTCCAACGTCGCTTCGTCCTTTTTCAGCGCTAAGTTTCAGCGTAATATCGAAGAACTGCTGGTGGCACCAGTCCCCAACTACGTGATTATATTCGGCTTTGTAATGGGCGGCGTTGTACGCGGTCTGCTGGTAGGACTGATAGTGACGTTAGTGTCTCTGCTGTTTGTGGATCTGCAGGTAGAGCATTGGGGTGTGATAGGTTTTACCGTGTTTTTAACTTCCGTGGTGTTTTCACTTGGCGGACTGATTAACGCTGTGTTTGCGAAAACCTTTGACGATATTTCGATTATTCCCACCTTTGTATTAACGCCACTGACATACTTAGGTGGCGTGTTCTATTCCATTAGCTTACTACCTGAGTTTTGGCAGGGCGTTTCGAAGTTAAATCCTATCGTTTATATGGTGAATGCGTTTAGGTATGGTTTTTTAGGCGTATCAGATGTAGGTATTTTGACGTCGTTTAGTGTACTTGGGCTATTTCTTGTTCTTCTATATGGTGTCGCGCACTACTTAGTGTCGAAGGGAATTGGATTGAGAAGTTAATCGCGGTGATTGAAAAGAGAAAGGTCGGCAATGCCGACCTTTTTTTACTCTGCTGAACTTTCTAATTCGTCTTTACTTTCGGTAGCTAAATCGATCACTTGGTTGTCAATCAATCGCGCTTTGCCGAGAAAGGCCGACATCAAAATCACCGCTTGAGATGACGCTTCAGTGACCGCTTGCAAGGTTCTCGCATCGCGGATAAAAATTTCGTCGGGATGAAGTCCGGCTGCGCGCAGTTGGTCATTGGCGTCTTCAATCACGGAGTCGTAGTCGTGACGTCCACCGCGGATGGCACTGCTTATCCAGCGCATTGTACGCGCAAGCACTGGAGCGCGTTGGCGCTCATCAATGGTTAACAGCCCATTGCGAGAGCTCATGGCCAAACCATCCATTTCGCGGACCGTCGGAACGCCGATGATCTCAATGTCCATGGCGAGATCTTCAACCATTTTGCGGATCACCGCCAGTTGTTGAAAGTCCTTTTCGCCAAAACAGGCCACATCGGGCTGGACCAAATTGAACAGCTTAGTGACAATCGTCGCTACACCACGGAAGTGTCCCGGACGCGAAGCGCCCTCCAAGATGGAAGACAAACCAGGGACTTCTACACTGGTCTGCTTGTCTAGTCCCTCTGGGTAGATAACTTCCGGAGTAGGAGTAAAAACAAGTTCCACGCCTTCACCAGAGAGTTTTTCTAAGTCGGCATCAAGTGTACGAGGGTAGTTAGCTAGATCGTCGGCACGTTCGAACTGCATTGGGTTAACAAAGATACTGACGACAACCACGTCGGCTTGTTCGCGAGCTTTGCGGACTAAGGTTAAGTGGCCTTCGTGTAAATTGCCCATGGTTGGGACAAAGCCACTGTTCGACCTTCGCGTTTATGCTGCTTTATCAGTTCTCGCAGTGAGGAGGTTTCAGCAATAGTCTGCATGCATTTTCCTCTTAGGCGATGGTGTGCGATTCACCTGGAAATTCTCCAGATTCAACGTCAGCTTTATATTTGGCAACGGCTTTGCGCATATCGCCAGTTTCTGCCAAAAAGTTCTTAGAAAACTTAGGCATGTAGTTTGCCGCGATACCAAACATATCGTGCATTACCAAGATCTGACCGTCAGTAGCGTTACCCGCCCCGATACCAATTACTGGCACATCCAGTACTTCGGTAATTCTCGCAGCCAAAGCTGCTGGAACACATTCTAAAAGAACAATTTGAGCACCTGCCTCTTGCAGAGCCAAGGCATCTCTCACCATGCGATCTGCTTTATCTTGTTCGCGGCCTTGAACTTTGAATCCACCAAAGATATTGACGGATTGAGGAGTTAGACCCAAGTGAGCACACACTGGCACGGCGCGTTCGGTTAACATTTTAACCGTATCAACCAGCCAGTCGCCACCTTCTAACTTAACCATATTAGCGCCTGCGCGCATAAGCGTCGCAGCATTTTCACAGGCTTGCTCAGGCGTGGCGTAACTCATAAATGGCATATCGGCCATTAGAAGGCAGTTTGGGCTGCCAGCGCGTACGCTGCGGGTGTGATATGCGATCTCTTCAACCGTTACTGGCAGAGTAGATGTCTCACCTTGTAAAACCATACCAAGAGAGTCACCGACCAGTAAAACAGGCATTTCTTGGCTTTCGAATAGTTGGGCAAAACTTGCGTCGTAAGCAGTGGAAGTGGCGAACTTACGGCCTTCTTGTTTACAGGCCATTAAGTCGTTAATGGTAATTTTTTTCATTTTTTTGTCCTTCATCAGGAATGGCTATGATTGCCAAACGCGGAGCCCGTTTAATGGCACTGCTTCCAGCAGTGCATTGAGCTCAGTCCCATCAGGGAGAGTTAAATTTGGTGCGATTTCTACAAGCGGATAAAGAACAAATTCTCGCTCTTTCATACCGTAATGAGGTACGGTTAATCGCTCGGAATCTATCACCTCATTGCCATAAAGCAGAATGTCGAGATCCAAGGTTCTTGGCCCCCAACGCTCTTCTTTACGGACACGCCCTTGCTCTAACTCGATTTTTTGAGTTTGATCGAGTAGTTCAAGTGGCGTTAATTCTGTTTCAATGGCCGCCACGGCATTAATGTAGTCAGGCTGATCTTGTGGGCCCATCGGCGTACTACTGTAGAGTGAAGACGCTTTCACCAGACGACTGTTGGGAATGGTGTTTAGCGCTTCTATCGCTTGCTTGGCTTGCTTCACTGGCGTCGCCATATTACTGCCGATAGCAATGTAAACCCTTGTCATTAATCTGCCTTTGTTCTCTTCTTACGGCTTGGCCTGCGACGGCGAGACTTTGACTTTGTGTCACCGTCAAGATCAGTAACCATGGTCTGACGAACATTACGGCCAGAGTTTTGGAATTTATCCCACCATTTGGCTAGTTGATCAGTGTCACCGCCTTCAACTTCCCCACGCATTTCCAAGAAGTCATATCCAGCTCTGAACTTATTCAGTTCCATTAAGCGGAAAGCGCGTTTGCCGTTGCGACGTGGCAAGCGAAGCTGTAGCTGCCATATTTCGCGAATTGTTGCGGTATGACGGCGAGGGATAGCAATGGTCTTTACTTGCTGATCTAAAATGATATTGCTCGCTTCCATAACGGCATCATAGTAAGCAAAGTTTCTGCTTTCCATCAGCTCTTCAGCTTTTGCCTGAAGTGGATACCAAAGCATGGCCGCGAACATAAAAGCAGGATTAATTCTGCGTCCATCTTCCACTCGAAGATCGGTGGCATCTAAAACGAGATCCAACATTTGCTCCGTCTTTGAGGCGTAATCTTCGGTAAAGAACTCAGAAACAACAGGGAATAGTTGCTGGAACAAGTTGTATTCACGCATTAAGTGGTAAGTTTCTAAACCGTGACCACTTTGCAGCATCTTCAATGACTCTTCGTAGAGGCGGGCTGCGGGAATATCTCTTAGCAAATGTGAAAAAGGTTCGATTGGTGCCGCGGTCTCTTCTTCAATATCAAAGTCCAGTTTTACAGCAAAACGGATAGCGCGCAGCATGCGAACAGGATCTTCTCGATAACGCACTTCAGGATCGCCAATCAAGCGAATTAGCTTGTCTTCCAGATCCTCGATACCACCAGCGTAGTCGTGAATCGAGTAGTCGCCGATATTGTAGTACATGGCATTGATTGTGAAATCGCGACGTTCGGCATCTTCATCAATCGAGCATAGACATTGTCGCGAAGTAGCATGCCTTCTTTGGACTGCTGAGCCACATTTTTACTTGGCTCTTGGTGGTGGCCGCGAAAAGTGGCCACTTCAATAATATCTCTACCAAACATGATATGAGCCAAGCGGAAACGTCTGCCAATTAAACGGCAGTTTTTAAACAGATGACGAATCTGTTCAGGCGTTGCGTTAGTGGCGATATCAAAATCTTTTGGACTTTCGCCGAGCAGGAGGTCTCGGACACCACCACCGACTAAGAAGGCATCAAAGCCCGCCCCATGAAGTCGGTATAGCACCTTCAGGGCGTTGTCACTGATCTTTTTTCGCGAAACATTGTGCTCTTGTCGAGTAATAATATTTAACGCTAGGTCCGTGTAATGGCTGGACTCGCTGGGTGTATAATCGTTTCTATTCATGTGCTTTTGGCATTAAGTGGCTGACCACTTTGCGTAATATGTTTAGCCATTTAAGGCGAATTTGCGGCTAATGATAGCTTAGAGTGAGCGATTTGAGAATCTTGGTGTGATCTCGATCGAATCCGGTAACTGAGAAAGTTGCCAATTTTGCACTCCCCAGTGGATCAACTCTTCGGTAGTTGCCGCTTCCATTTCTCGTTCCAGATTGAACCCCAAAAAGGTCATCGCATCAAGCAGGGCTGGAACGGTTGTTTGAGTATCGATGCCTTTGGCGTGGTTCTGTTTAGACAGTTTTTGCCCATTGCTACCCATGGCCAGAGGCAAATGCAAATAACTCACGGTTTTTACTTTGAGCATTTTATATAAGCTGATCTGTCGACCAGTTGGTTCGATAAGGTCTGCCCCTCGAACCACTTCGGTAATACCTTGATCTATGTCGTCCAATACTACCGCAAGGTTATACGCAAAAAGTCCATCTCTTCGTTTTATAATAAAATCTTCATCTGCCAGAGCGTGAGGAATAGAGATAGTTCCGTGTTTAATATCATTGAACTGATAAACAGGGCATTCCATGTTTAAGCGCACGGCAGTGTTGTTTACCCCTGTCAGGCCTTTTTCTCGGCAATGACCTAAGTAGAATCCACCTGAAGCTTTGATCTGTTTTCTGGTGCACTGGCAATAGTAGGCTTTGTGCTCTTTTATCCAGTGGTCAATTTGCTCTTGATAGTGATGATGTCTTTGGCTTTGATAGACAACTTCCCCATCCCAATGAAGATGATACGCCTCTAAAGTGCGAAGTATAAGGTCTGCGGCGCCTTCCATCTCTCTGGGGGGTCTAAGTCTTCCATACGTACAAGCCACTTTCCATTATTGGCTTTAGCTTGAAAGTAACTGCCTAAGGCGGCCACTAATGAGCCAAAGTGCAACGGGCCTGAAGGGGAAGGGGCAAATCGACCTACGTATTGATGCATCTCTAATCAATCTCAGCGCTCGTAACAAACCAAAAAGGGAGCTCAGCGCTCCCTTTATCGTGCAAATACAAAGCTTAACCTTGCATTTGTCTCTCTTTCATTTCAGCTAGCGTCTTACAGTCGATGCAGAGATCAGCCGTAGGACGAGCTTCTAGGCGTCGAATACCGATTTCAACACCACAAGATTCACAGTAACCGAAGTCATCGTCTTCGATCTTTTTCAGTGTCTTTTCAATTTTCTTGATCAAGCGACGTTCGCGGTCACGGTTGCGAAGTTCAAGGCTGAACTCCTCTTCCTGAGACGCGCGGTCAACTGGATCAGGGAAGTTTGCCGCTTCGTCCTGCATATGGTGAACCGTACGGTCAACTTCTTCCATAAGCTGGTTGCGCCAAGCTTCCAAAATTTTTCTAAAGTGAGCCAACTGGTCAGGTGACATATACTCTTCACCCGGCTTTTCTTGATATGGCTCTACACCGGCAATGGCTAGGATGCCTAGCGCTTTTTTCTTCGATTCTGGCATGCAGCATCTCCTACTAACACCTAGTCAACTGCTTGCGCAGTTTTTTTTAAGGCGGGTATCTATAGCAAAAAGTACTCACCGAGGCAAACACTGTAGTGTAAAGTTATCGTCAATGTGAAGACGACATCATTTTTCGCAATTCAATTGCTAAACTCTACAGCGTGAACGAGTTTTATCTCTTCTTCATTAAGTTCTGCTTTATAGCACAGAACTTCTACCCCATTTTGTTGAGCCTGTGTTAAAAGTTTCGAATAACTCGCGTCTATATGGAGTGCTGGAGAAACTTTTTCAATCCCTGAGTGTAAAACAACAAACAAAAGTACAGCACGGCTTCCATTATTCGCCATTTCTGTGAGCTCTCTCAGGTGTTTCTGACCCCGTGTCGTAACGGCATCGGGGAAGTAACCTTGTCCGGTATTTTTATCATCTAATAGAGTGACACTTTTTACTTCTATATAGCATTTTGGTTTCAATTCAGATGAGAGAAGAATATCAATTCGGCTATTTTCTTGTCCGTACTTAACCTCAGTCTGCAAATGAGCATAGTCGTTAAGTTCCGAAATAACACCTTTCTCTATTGCCTCTACCGCCAATTGGTTGGCTCTAGCAGTATTAATGCAAATCCGATGCCCAGCGGCGGTTTCAGTTAACTCCCAACTGTTTGGGTACTTTCGCTTTGGATTATCGGAGGTAGAGAACCACACTCGATTCCCTGTATCAGCGCAACCTGTCATCGCGCCAGTGTTAGCACAATGAATGGTGCGTTCGCTGCCATCGTCGAGACTGATATCGGCGAGAAAACGCTTGTAGCGTTTAATTAAAGTGGCACTTTCCAATGCAGGGGAGAACTTCATTTGAGACTATTTACTGTTTTTATGTACACTAGAGACAAGATTACACCACAAGGCTCCCCTTTTGTCACAACTACCCATAGAAGACGTGATGCCAACACTGTTGGAATCCGTTCGCAACTGCGATCAGATTATCCTTAAAGCCGCACCGGGCGCGGGTAAATCTACCTATTTTCCCCTAAAAATCTTGGCGGAGAGATTGGTTTCAGGAAAAATTCTGATGTTGGAGCCAAGGCGTTTGGCTGCAAAAAATATTGCAAGCTATCTGGCCAAACAATTGGGAGAGCGAGTTGGCGAGAGTGTCGGCTATCGAATTCGCGGGGAAAACAAGTCGGGTAAAAATACCCAGCTAGAGATCGTGACTGAAGGGATCTTGACTCGCATGATCCAGCAAGACCCAGAACTCGTTGGGATTGATATGGTGATCTTCGACGAGTTTCATGAACGCAGCTTGCATGCGGATACCGCTTTAGCTTTTTGCTTAGAAATTCAAGAAGCCTTGCGAGAAGATTTAAAGCTGGTGGTCATGTCTGCAACCTTAGATCAAGGGGCATTAAGTGCCTTGATGCCAGATGCTGATTTTGTGGAGTCGGAGGGGCGGGCTTATCCAGTTGAACATCATTACTGCATGCTAAAGCCCAATGACAGAGTCCTAGATGTGATGGCAAAACAAATTAGGAAAGTCGTCAGTGATGAAACGGGTTCTGTATTAGCGTTTCTTCCCGGAGTTTCAGCAATTAAACAGTTGCAAGAGAGGTTATCTGATCTTGCCGATACCTTCCTAATTTGCCCTCTTTACGGTCAATTGAGTTTCGAACAGCAGCAAAGAGCGATTGAACCTGTACCAAATGGAAAGCGCAAGATAGTGTTGGCAACCAATATTGCTGAGACGTCCTTAACCATAGAGGGTATCCGTATTGTTATCGACTCAGGCTTGGAGAGAGTCGCTCGATTTGATCCAAAAAGTGGAGTCACTAAGTTAGAGCAGGTTCGCATTGCCCAATCTTCCGCCGAACAGCGAGCGGGACGAGCAGGGCGGACACAGTCAGGGGTTTGCGTACACCTCTACAGCGAAAGCCAAATTAAACAACAGCCAAAAGTTCCAGTGGCTGAAATCCTGCAATCTGACCTTTCCACACTCGCAGGAGAGCTTTCATTGTGGGGAGCCGCCGAGGCGAGTGAACTAAAGTGGCTAGATGTTCCTCCCGCAGCAGCGCTATCACAAGCAAAAGACTTGCTAACCCAACTTGAAATAATGGACTCCGCTGGACAACTGACATCGATTGGGCGTCAATCGTACCAGTGGGGTTGGAGCCAAGAGTGGGCGCTATGCTCCTTTGGGCCAAGCAGAAAAAAGCATATATTGATACTGCCCTTACCGTTGCGGCTTTAGTCGAAGAGCTAGAGCGAAATACGCTAGATTTTCAGCATTCATTGCATCGTTTCAAGGCTGGCAAGCACACTCAGCAAAAACGCCTTGAACAGAGGATAAAAAATCTAGCCAGTCGGCTAGGTGTCTCGTATAGCATCAAACGACTGGATGAGGGGGCGGTAGGCACTTTGTTGGCTGTCTCTTTCCCAGATAGAGTGGCACAAGGCCGTCACGGACAGAATGGCAGATTTTTAATGGCCAATGGTCATGGTGTGGTGATAGACGATTCGCAGTCTCTTGCTGATGAGCCTTATATTGTCGCGGTTGATTTGATGCGTACTCACGGTGACTCCTCGTCGGTGTTTTGTGCATGTGCGCTCGATGTTTTGCACTTAGAATCCTCTTTTCCACATCGATTTAAGCTTCGAGAAGTGGTGGACTGGGATGAAGATAAAGGGCGTCTGACCGCCGTTGAGAAAGTTGAACTTGGCCAACTGGTGATTAAGCAAAGAGATCTGCCAAGCCCGGACAAAGAAAAAATCACACAAGCCTTACTTAGCTTCGTTTCACGCAAGGCTTTACAACCGTTAAACTGGAGTGATAAAGCGCTCGATACCTTACAGCGCATTCGCTGTGCGATAGAGTGGATGCCAGAAAAGGCGTGGCCGCCTTTTGACCAGCAAAGTCTGATCCAAAATATTGAAGTTTGGTTAGAGCCCTATCTAACCGGTATTCACTCAGTGAAGCAACTACAGAAAGTCGATATCAGTGAAGCGTTACTGGCTTACTTGGGGTGGCCGCTCAATCAGGAGATTGATCAATGGATACCCACGCATTATGCCCTGCCAACTGGGACGAAAAAACGCATTCGCTATCAAGAGGGCAGTGACCCTATTTTGTCCGTGCGTATGCAGGAGATGTTTGGAGAAAGTGAGTCACCGGTCATAGCCGATGGACAAAAGACTGTGGTGTTAGAACTGCTTTCACCTGCTCAGAGACCCTTGCAGCTGACAAAAGATCTCGCTGGTTTTTGGAGTGGGAGTTACCGAGAAGTGCAAAAAGAGATGAAAGGTCGATACCCAAAACACGTATGGCCAGACGACCCTGCCAATCACATTGCGACCACTAAGACAAAAAGACAACTTAAATCATGACCAAAAAAACGTCGCCTAAAGAGAAAAAGCCGCAGGCCAAAAGAGTGACTCGAAGAAAAGTCACTAAAAAAGCACCAGCCAAGAAAAAGAGAGCCTCATGGCTGAGAAAAATATGGGGCTTGAGTTGGAAGCTTGCGATCGCGGGTATCGCAGTATTGGTATTCGCGGGTCTATACCTCGATACCTTAGTTAAACAGAAGTTTGAAGGTCAGATGTTTGAACTGCCAACCGTGGTTTATGCGCGCATACTTCACTTAGCTCCCGGCGATGATATTGGCATTAAAGAAGTGAGAAATGAGCTTGATGTATTGAATTACCGCAAGGTAAAAAATCCGCGTTACCCGGGCGAATACTCGTCCTCATCAAGTAAAATCGAGCTTATTCGTCGACCATTTGAGTTTACCGATGGCGCCGAGCCCGATCGCCATGTCATGCTCCATTTTTCAGAACGGTCTTTACAGCGTATACAGTCTTTAGAGCGCAAAGGAGATTTAGGGTATCTTAGAATCGATCCTAAAATGCTTGGTATGCTGGAAAAGCAGCAAGATGAGCAACGACTGTTTCTCCGCAGGGATCAATTTCCAGAAGTGATGGTAGATGCTCTGCTAGCTACCGAAGATAGACAGTTCTATCAGCATGAAGGGGTATCGCCTATGGCGATAGCGAGAGCCATGGTGGTAAATGTTAAGGCGGGACGAACGGTTCAAGGGGGCAGTACCTTAACTCAGCAATTAGCTAAAAACCTTTTCCTCTCTAGCGATCGCACTCTTTGGCGAAAATTAAGGGAAGCGTATATCGCGTTGATCATCGACTATCGTTATAGCAAAGACGAAATATTAGAAGCGTATCTAAACGAAGTCTATTTGGGGCAGAGTGGCGGCGAAGCTATTCACGGTTTTGGTTTAGCGGCCCGGCTCTACTTTGGTCAGCCAATACAAGAGTTGAGAATAGATCAACTCGCCCTGTTAGTTGGTATGGTAAAGGGGCCTTCTTATTACAATCCTATTCGTTA
The DNA here is from genome assembly GCF_001854765.1 of Vibrio sonorensis. Lineage (GTDB taxonomy): Bacteria > Pseudomonadota > Gammaproteobacteria > Enterobacterales > Vibrionaceae > Vibrio > Vibrio sonorensis. The sequence continues at coordinate 57,438 of NZ_LJJE01000002.1, forward strand.
TCCCGAGCGAGCTAAAACTCGAAGGATCTTGTGCTGCGTTTGATGATGCAACAAGACCTACTGACAGCTAGCGAGTTTGATCAAGCTGCGAGTCGAGATCTGGATATTCAAGACAACCCAAAAATCGCCAGTCGCCAGCCCGCCTACTTTCAACAGTTAACACGAGAGTTGGCTAACAAAGTCGGTGACGACTTTCAGTTTGATAGTGGTCTGAAAGTTTTTACGTCGCTAGATCCTGTTTCTCAGCACGAGCTAGAACAAGCTCTGGTAAAAACGATCCCTACTTTGACCAGTACTGCGGGTCCATCTTTAGAGGGTGCGGCAGTGGCGGTTGATCGTCACAGTGGAGAGATCCGAGCTATGGTTGGAGGTAAACGCACCGGCTACGATGGCTTTAACCGAGCTTTAAATGCGAGCCGACAAATAGGTTCTTTAGCCAAGCCTGCGGTCTATCTAACCGCACTGCAGCACCCCGAGCAATATAGCTTAGCCAGTACCCTACAAGATAAACCTATATCGTTAAAAAGCAGTAAAGGAAAAGTCTGGACGCCGAGAAACTACGACCGCCAGTTCCGAGGGGAAGTCCCCTTGTATCAAGCGTTGGCAAAATCCTTAAACGTACCTACCGTTCAGTTGGGTATGTCACTTGGCATTCCAGAAGTGGTGGCGACCTTTGAAAAACTCGGTGTTGATAAAAAGGAGATCCGCCCAGTGCCGTCGATGTTTTTGGGCTCATTTTCGCTAACGCCATTGCAGGTGGCACAGATGTACCAGACCCTGACAAACTCTGGAAAAAAAGCATCGCTATCCGCTTTGCGCTCGGTGATAAACACCGATGGAGAAGTGATTTACCAGTCGATTCCAAAAGTTTCCCAATCCATTAACCAACAAGCGGCATGGCTGACCACTTATGCGATGAAAAAAGGGGTTCAGGAAGGCACGGGACGCTATCTAAATCGACAGTTTGCATGGGCGCCTTGGCGGGGAAAACGGGGACGAGTAATGACACCCGAGACAGTTGGTTTGTCGGTGTGGATGGCCGTGAGGTTACCACCATTTGGCTGGGTAGAGACGACAATAAGCCTACTAAGCTGACCGGCTCCAGTGGTGCTCTTCGAGTTTATGCTCAGTATCTAGATCAAAGAGTTCCGCAGAAACTGACGTTACCATGGCCAAAAGAAGTGACCACCGTAGGATTTATGGCCGAAACGGAAGGCGGCTTAGAACTGAATTGTAAAAACGATTTTAAGTTACCGGTTTGGGACCCTAAAAACGAGTGGCGTACTTTATGTGAGAAGAAAGAAAATCAATGGATTAATCGTATTTTTAACTGGTAATATTGCAACCAGTTGATTATTCAAGGACCTGAGACGTGTTCAAATTAACGAGATTTGGGGTAATACTACTGCTGTTTATAGTAGGGACATTTCCTACATTGGCGCAGCAAGATGAACGTCCTAAAGTTGCTCTTGTTTTAGCGGGTGGTGGTGCTAAAGGCGCTGCCCATATTGGGGTTTTAAAAGCTCTAGAAGAACTCAATATTCCTGTTGATTACATTACCGGTACCAGCATGGGTGCTTACGTTGGCGGTTTGTACGCAACGGGCATGAGCGCGGAAGAAATTGAAAGCTTTATCTACAGCGTCGATTGGAACAGCGGCTATCGAGATCGCGTAAGTCGCAGTCAACGACGAGTGAGAGATAAAGAGTACGAAGACCGCTATCAGTTGACCACCGACCTCGGGCTCAAATGGGGTGAAGTGCACGCCGCCAGAGGTGTGGTGCAAGGGCAGGGGATGTTGAAGATCCTGCGTGAAACTGCGGGTAACCTACCACCATTCCACTCTTTTGATGATCTGGCTATACCCTATCGCTCCGTCGCCACCGATATCCTTCAACTGGAACCCGTGGTGATAAAAGACGGTTATATTGTAGATGCAATGATGGCAAGCATGTCCGTCCCCGGTGCTTTGCCTCCATATAAGCTGAATGACCGCTTACTCGTCGATGGTGGTGTCACCAACAATATGCCGGTAGATGTCGCACGTGCGATGGGAGCCGATGTCATTATTGCGGTGGACATTAGCACAAACTACAAACAAGAAGAGGACTTCACCACATTTCTTACTGTCGCCGACCAGTTGTCTAATTACTTAGTGAGAAGCACAACTCAGCGACAAAAAGAGACGCTCACCGACGATGATATCTACTTAAAGCCCAATGTGGGTGAAATGGAAACCACTGAGTTTGACAAAATGCCGGATGCTTTTGGCAAAGGCTACCTCGCCGCAATGGAAGAAAGTGACAAACTCGAACGCCTAAGTTTGAGCAGTAGCGACTATCAGGCTTACATAGAAGACAAGCAAGTTGCGCGGAGAAAACTCAGGTATGGAGACGGTATTCAAGTCGATGAAGTTGTGATTAACAACAACAGCCACTATACGGATGAGCTGTTGCAAAATCGCCTTCAACTCGAAGCTGGCCAGACATACGGTTCAGAGCGTTTAGAGCAGAGTATCGAAGAGCTGTATGCGCTTGATCGCTTTGAACTTGTGACCTATCGCTACGACAATTTGGACGGGAAGGACCAACTGGTTGTCGATGTTAATGAGAAGTCGTGGGGGCCAAACTACCTTAACTTTCGCTTTTTCTTAGAAGATGACTTTACCACTGACAGTCAATACTCGATTGGCATGTCGGCTAACTTTACCGATATCAGTTCACACGGTGCTGAACTGACGACAAATGTGGAAATGGGAACGGATAAGCTGGTAGAAGCGGAGCTTTTTACACCGTTTTTCTCAAGCCAGAAAGTCTTTACGACATTTGGCATTAAGTATACCGACGTGAAACGAAATGGTCCTGTTGATGGTTTCGATGACGTTGGGCTAGAGTCGTCTCGTGATTTCCTTCCAGTGATCTATTCAGAGTGGATAGGAGAAGCCGCATTAGGTTATCAAGGCAGTTTGTGGCGAGAGTTTAGGTTTGGCGCTCGATATACCGATGGCAAAGCGGAACTCTCTAGCTTACCGTCTTGTGGTGATGTGTCGTTCACAAGAACCGCCGGATTTGCCAGTTATCGAGTCGATACCTTAGACGATTTTAGTTTGCCAACCCAGGGTGTTTATTTTGATTTAGAGTACCTAATATCTCACGACCGCACCGACAACGCCGTCACGTGTTTGGGGGTTATCCAAGATGAAGGGACCGATACGGTTTACGAGTTTAGCGGTAAGTTTGTCGGAGCCATGAGTAAAAATAGGCATACTTTGGTCGCAAATTTAGACTATGGTGTAGTGGAGAGTAAAAGCTCGTCGCTGCCGATCGATCCAAAAGAGTTGGGTGGCTTTTTGAACCTGTCAGGTATTCCGAGAAATAGCATGATAGGTCAAAATAAAGTGTTTAATAGCCTTGTATACCGCTACCGTTGGTTCGATAATGACTTTGGCCTATTCTCGTCACCTTTCTACCTTGGAGCCTCGGTAGAATATGGCGGCGTGTGGTCTAACCCTGATTTAAAGCTAAAGGATGCACCGCTTTATGCAGCAGCTCAGTGTTTGCCGGGGTAAACTCGCCAGTAGGACCGATTATGTTCGGTTATGGGCGAACCGAAAAGAATTTCGATTCGGTATATTTAATTATTGGGACAACGTTTAAATAGAAAATTTAGCGAAAAATCGTAAAACTTTAGTCTTAAGATGCTATGTTGGTCAAAATGATGAGATTTTAATTTATCGTTAAATTTGCTATTCTAGCGCCCACAGTTTGGCCTCTCTGGCGCTGTTTATCAGTCAAAATTGAATGAAAAATATGGCGATGGAGAGCCAAGTTTCCAAGGATGTTCACTCCTTTCTTTTCATAAAAGCTATAAGAAGAGGAGGAACCGCAATGAGAGGAAAAAGTCGTGCTTGAAGCCTACCGTAAACACGTCGAAGAACGTGCTGCTGAAGGAGTCGTTCCTAAACCACTAGACGCAGAACAAGTCGCTGGTCTGGTTGAACTTCTGAAAAATCCCCCACAAGGTGAGGAAGCAGTTCTTATCGATCTGCTGGAAAACCGTATCCCACCAGGCGTGGATGAAGCTGCTTATGTAAAAGCAGGATTCCTGACAGCCGTTGCTAAAGGTGAAGTGGAATCACCTCTAGTAAGTCGTGAAAAAGCAGCTGAGCTGCTTGGTACCATGCAAGGCGGATATAATATCGCGCCGCTCGTCGAGTTTTTAGAAGATGAATTACTCGCCCCTATTTCTGTAAAAGCTCTATCCCACACCCTACTGATGTTTGACGCTTTCTACGACGTAGAAGAGAAGGCGAAATCAGGTAATGCACACGCGCAAAAAGTGATGCAGTCATGGGCTGACGCAGAGTGGTTCCTATCCAAGCCTGAACTGGCTGAAAAAATTACCCTGACCGTTTTCAAAGTGACTGGCGAAACGAACACTGATGACCTTTCTCCAGCACCAGATGCGTGGTCTCGCCCTGACATTCCTGTACACGCTCTTGCTATGTTGAAAAACGAGCGCGAAGGTATCGAACCAGAGCAACCAGGCAGTATCGGTCCTATTAAGCAAATCGATAAGTTAAAAGAGAAAGGCCACCAACTTGTTTACGTTGGTGACGTAGTGGGTACGGGCTCATCACGTAAATCAGCCACTAACTCAGTGCTATGGTTTATGGGTGATGACATCCCTAATGTACCTAACAAGCGTGCTGGTGGTTACGTTCTCGGCGGCAAGATTGCTCCAATCTTTTTTAACACAATGGAAGATGCAGGGGCATTACCGATTGAAGTAGACGTAACTAGTCTGAACATGGGTGATGTTATCGACGTTTACCCTTATCAAGGTAAAGTTTGCAATCACGAAACTGGCGAAACTATCTCAGAATTTAGTCTTAAGACAGACGTTCTGATCGATGAAGTTCGCGCTGGCGGTCGTATCCCACTTATTATTGGTCGCGGCTTAACAGATAAAGCCCGTACTTCTCTAGGTCTAGAGTCATCGGAAGTATTCCGCAAGCCAGGTGAAGTGGCAGACTCTGGTAAGGGTTACACTCTAGCACAGAAAATGGTTGGTAAGGCTTGTGGCGTAACGGGTATTCGTCCGGGCACTTATTGTGAACCTAAAATGACCACTGTTGGCTCTCAAGATACTACGGGTCCAATGACGCGTGACGAGTTAAAAGACTTGGCTTGCTTGGGTTTCTCAGCAGACCTAGTGATGCAGTCATTCTGTCACACGTCGGCATATCCTAAGCCAGTGGATGTGAATACTCACCATACGCTACCTGACTTTATTATGAACCGAGGCGGTGTATCACTGCGTCCGGGTGACGGCGTTATCCACTCATGGCTAAACCGCATGCTACTACCAGATACCGTAGGTACTGGTGGTGACTCGCATACTCGTTTCCCTCTAGGAATTTCTTTCCCTGCGGGTTCAGGTCTTGTTGCATTTGCAGCGGCAACGGGTGTTATGCCACTTGATATGCCAGAATCCATTTTGGTTCGCTTTAAAGGTGAAATGCAGGCCGGTATCACTTTGCGTGATTTGGTTCATGCCATCCCTTACTACGCGATCAAACAAGGTCTACTCACCGTAGAGAAAGCAGGTAAGATCAATGAATTCTCTGGTCGAGTACTAGAAATCGAAGGCGTTGAGCACTTGACTGTTGAGCAGGCGTTTGAGCTTTCTGATGCTTCAGCAGAGCGTTCTGCTGCCGGTTGTACCGTGAAGTTGTCTCAAGAGTCGATTACAGAGTATCTAAACTCAAACATCGTGATGCTCAAGTGGATGCTTTCAGAAGGTTATGGTGAACCACGCACGATTGAACGTCGTATTGTTGCTATGGAAGAGTGGTTAGAAAACCCAGAGCTAATGGAAGCCGATGCGGATGCGGAGTACGCCCACGTTATCGAGATTGATTTGGCTGAAATTAACGAGCCCATTCTATGTGCGCCAAATGATCCAGACGATGCTCGACTTCTATCAGACGTTCAAGGAACGGCAATCGACGAAGTGTTTATCGGCTCATGTATGACTAACATTGGTCACTTCCGAGCAGCGGGTAAGCTACTGGATAAACACAGCGGTCAATTAGATACGCGTTTGTGGATTGCTCCGCCTACTAAGATGGACCGTGACCAACTGACCGAAGAAGGTTATTACGGTATTTACGGCCGCGCAGGCGTTCGTATTGAAACTCCGGGCTGTTCATTGTGTATGGGTAACCAGGCACGAGTAGCAGACAAAGCGACAGTGATGTCTACTTCGACTCGTAACTTCCCGAACCGCTTGGGTACGGGTGCTGATGTTTATCTTGCTTCAGCGGAACTGGCTGCGGTTGGCGCGATACTGGGCAAAATCCCGACTCGCGAAGAGTATCTAGAGTATGCGCAGCAGATAGATGCAACCGCCGCTGATACCTACCGATACTTAAACTTCCACAAGATGTCTGAGTATACGAAAAAAGCCGATACGGTAATTTTCCAAGAACCAGTATAAAGCTAACTGGTTAGCACAAAGCACCTGCAAACGCGGGTGCTTTTTTTATGTCTTCAATAAACGGGGTTGTCGCTATATACTCCCCGCTCTTGATTTTGTGGGGTACAGTGTGGAATTCGAGTTTATTCGCAACACCTTAATGGGTGAGTATTATGTGAAGGCCAGTATGGGACATGAAGTTATTGGCCGTTGGTTACAAGAAGAAGTAGGCAAAGACAGCGCCAAGCTTGAAAGAGTAGAGCGTTTGTTAGAGTCCGCATACTCACTGCCTCATAAAGAGCACATTCTCGTTGGCAAAGAGATTACTCTGTCTATTTGTGGAGACGAAGTGACGGTAGAAGAAAATGTCTTAAAGCAAGAACTGGATTACCAAGGTGAAGAAGCCTTTTCACCTTATAACAGCGAAAGTACCGCAAGTTGTGGTATCGAAGATTTCGATAGCATGATCAAGGGTTGGAGAGAGTTTGTTTTTGGCTGATGCACACCATTGGTGAAATGCGAACAGCGTGCTTTAAATTTGTGAAAAGGGTGCACCAGTATGGTGCGCCCTTTTTTGTTATTGGGAGAAAATTTTATCTAATTTCATATTATTCAATGAGTTAAAAACTTGGCACAAGGTTTGGATTGTTAGTAAGCAAAAGGACGATAGCTTTCAGAGAGGATGCAATGAAACTAATAAACGCCATTATAAAACCATTCAAGTTAGATGATGTCCGCGAAGCGCTGGCCGATGTTGGGATCGAAGGGATGACGGTCTCAGAAGTCAAAGGGTTTGGTCGCCAAAAAGGACATACCGAGCTCTATCGCGGTGCAGAGTATCAAGTGGACTTTTTGCCGAAAGTAAAACTCGAAATCGCAACTCAGGCAGAAAATGTCGATCGCGTGATTGAAGCTGTCACTAAAGCGGCCCACACCGGAAAAATCGGCGATGGAAAGATTTTTGTTTACGACCTGTCTCAAGCAGTGCGTATTCGCACCGGTGAAATGGATGCCGAAGCTCTGTAATAGTCGACAAAGGATTGGAGAATCACTATGGAATTAACAACTACAGTAACTGAACTGCGCTACGCACTAGACACTTTTTTCTTTCTCATTTCGGGTGCGTTAGTCATGTGGATGGCAGCGGGATTTGCCATGTTAGAAGCGGGTTTAGTTCGCTCAAAGAACACGACTGAAATCTTGACCAAAAACGTTTGTCTTTACGCGATTGCCTGTACTACCTATCTCATCGTTGGATACAACATTATGTATGTGGACAATGGCGAAGGTGGCTGGCTACCGTCATTTGGCGCATTAATTGGCACTCAAGGGGAAGGGGCAGATCACTCGCTAGAGTCTGATTTCTTCTTCCAAGTAGTGTTTGTCGCGACAGCGATGTCAGTTGTATCTGGCGCAGTGGCTGAGCGTATGAAATTGTGGTCATTCTTAATCTTCTCAGTAGTATTGACGGCGTTTATTTACCCGATGGAAGGTTACTGGACGTGGGGCGGTGGCTTCCTATCTGAAGCGGGCTTTAGCGACTTTGCAGGTTCAGGTATTGTGCATATGGCTGGTGCCGCTGCGGCTTTGGCGGGGGTTCTACTGCTCGGTGCTCGCAAAGGAAAGTACGGCAAAAACGGCGAGATATTCCCAATCCCGGGTTCTAATATGCCATTGGCAACTTTAGGTACCTTTATCCTTTGGTTCGGTTGGTTTGGCTTTAATGGCGGCTCTCAACTGATGGTGTCAGATTTTGAGAACGCGACAGCAGTTGGTCAAATCTTCCTTAATACTAATGCAGCGGCAGCAGCTGGTGCGATTGCAGCGCTTCTAGTGTGTAAAACGACATGGGGTAAGGCTGATCTTACTATGGTGCTTAACGGTGCTTTAGCAGGTCTTGTAGCGATTACTGCTGACCCACTATCTCCATCGCCACTGTATGCAGTGATCATTGGTGCGGTTTCAGGTGCGATTGTCGTGTTCAGTATCGTCGGTCTTGATAAGCTTAAAATTGATGACCCAGTTGGAGCTATTTCGGTTCACGGCGTATGCGGCTTCTTCGGTCTGATGGTTGTTCCACTGAGCAATGGCGATGCAAGTTTTGGTGCTCAACTGCTTGGCGCAGGGGTTATCTTTGCTTGGGTATTTGGTGCCAGCCTAGTGGTTTGGGGTGTGCTAAAAGCCACTATTGGTATCCGAGTTTCTGAAGAAGAGGAACTGGAAGGTATGGACATGCACGACTGCGGTGTAGGTGCCTATCCAGAGTTCGTAAGTGTGAAGTAGTATCACAACAATTGACAAAACCCGCCATAGGCGGGTTTTGTTGTTTTTGCCACTTTGATGACAAATGTGTAATTAATTATTCGATCTAATGCGAGCTAAGTGGTTATATAGGCTGATAAAAAATGTAACAAATTAAAATGTCAAAAGTTTGTGATGTGTTAATGTTTGGGATTTCAAGACATTGTGTTCTAAAATTTACTGAATATAATAATGCAACTGATAAACGTTATCATTAACTATAAAAGTAAAGGACTCACCCCAATGAAAAAATTGCTCACAGCTTCTGCTCTTGCTTGCGCAACTTTGGCTCCTACCGCTATGGCTGCTGAAGAAGTAAATGTTTACTCTTACCGCCAACCTTTCCTTGTTGAACCAATGTTCAATGAATTTACTAAAGAAACTGGTATCAAAGTAAACGTTAAGTTTGCTAAAAAAGGCCTTGCTGAAAAACTACAGCAAGAAGGCGAATACAGCCCAGCTGACGTTATTCTAACAGTAGATATCAGCCGTCTATCTGAGCTTTCTGACAAGGGTCTTGTACAAGCTGTCGACAGCAAAGTTATCGAGCAAAACATCCCTGCTCAGTACCAAGACAACGAAAACGAGTGGTTTGCACTAACAACTCGTACTCGTAGCGTATACTCTTCACGTGACCGCGTAGGTAAACTAGGTGATGACTTCAACTATGCAGACCTAGCGAAGCCTGAGTTCAAAGGCAAAATCTGTACTCGTTCTGGTAAGCACCCATACAACGTTTCTCTAGTATCCTCTATTATTGCTCACCACGGCGAAGCTGAAGCAAAAGCTTGGCTAGAAGGCGTTAAAGCTAACCTAGCACGCAAACCTCAAGGTAACGACCGCGCTCAAGTTAAAGCGATCAAAGAAGGTCTATGTGACGTTTCTCTAGGTAACAGCTACTACCTAGGTAAAATGGTTAATAACGATGAGCAAAAAGCTTGGGCTGACGCAGTTTACCTAAACTTCCCTAACCAAAAAGCGGAAGGTACTCACGTAAACATCTCTGGTATGGCGATGGCTAAGCACTCTCCAAACAAAGACAACGCTGTTAAGCTTATGGAGTTCCTAGCGGGCGACAAAGCGCAAAGCATGTACGCAGAAGTTAACTACGAGTACCCAGTAAAAGAAGGCGTTAAGCGTTCTGAGCTTGTGGCATCTTGGGGTGACTTCAAAGCCGACACAATTTCTCTAGACGAAATCGCATCTTACTACTCAACAGCTGTTAAGTTGATTGACGAAGTGAAATTTGACCTATAATAAAGTCTAAGGGTATAAATGTAGCCCTTAACTTTAAAAGGATATGAAAGGTAAGCGGTTTTCCGCTTACCTATTTCTATACCCAAGTTATCTCTAATGCATTGCGATGTGTATGGGGTCACTTGGGTATATACATCTTCGTTATGTAGAGCGATGAATAATAAAAACTATTTCTGGAAAACCAGTAGTGCGAGCATTGCTCTGCTACTGGTTTTGCCTATATTGGCAATCTTTTTTACCGCACTAGGTGATGCTGACGAGTTATTCCATCATTTGATGAATACTGTGCTTCCTACCTACACCTTTAACACCATTGCACTGGCAGCAGGCGTAATGGCGCTGTCTCTCGTCTTCGGTATTCCTTCTGCATGGTTTATGGCTATGTGTAAGTTACCCACCGAGCGAGTGTTGCAATGGGCGCTTGTGCTTCCTTTGGCTATGCCTGGTTATATCGTTGGCTATATCTTTACCGATTGGTTTGATTTTGCAGGCCCAGTACAGATCTTTCTGCGCGATATCACTGGTTGGGGGCCCGGAGACTACTGGTTCCCAGATATTCGCACCCTAGGCGGGGCCACCTTGGTATTGGCACTGGTTTTGTATCCTTATGTCTACCTGCTCGGCAGGGCGGCGTTTATGGAGCAAAATGTCTCTTTGTTGCAATCTGCTCGCCTTTTAAAGTGTTCGCCTTGGGAGAGCTTTCGCAGAATATCACTTCCGCTTGTGCGTCCGTCGATTGCCGTCGGCCTCTCTTTGGTCGCTATGGAGACCATAGGGGACTTTGGTACGGTCAGTTATTTTGCTGTGAACACCTTAACAACGGCGGTCTATGATACTTGGCTCGGCTATTCGAGTTTAACCGCTGCGGCGAAAATTTCAGCAGTAATGCTAATTTTTATCGTTTTGCTTATCAGTGCGGAACGCTACAGTCGGCGCAAACAGAAACTGTTTCAGAATCAATTTAATAGTCGTGAAGACTTCCGCTATGAGTTAAAGGGATGGAAGAAATGGGCGGCATTAAGTTGGTGTTGGGGATTAGTATTAGTCGCATTTGTATTTCCATTAGGCCAGTTAGTTATCTATGCTTATATGTACTTTGAGCAAATGTGGACATCGGAATTTAAGCAGTTTGCACTGAACAGTTTGTATGTCTCTCTGACTGCCGCCGTCATCGGTGTCGCTGTTGCCTTAATGGTCAACTTTTGCCAAAGAGTTAACCCTGGGAAAACCAGTCTCGCCTTTATGAGGTTGTCTTCTATGGGGTATGCGGTACCGGGAACGGTTCTTGCCATTGGTATTATGGTTCCTGTTTTAGCTATGGATCATGCGGTCAATGATATTGCGCGTTACTTTGAGTGGGGCAGACCTGGGCTGATTTTTTCTGGGTCTATGTTTGCGATTATCTTTGCTATGGTGGTGAGATTCTCTGCGGTAGCCATAGGGAGCATAGAGAGTAGCTTAAACAAGGTTTCTCCTTCCCTAGATATGGCGTCGAGAACTATGGGTTGTACCTCTAACACTATGTTGGTGAGAGTACATCTGCCATTGATTCGCCGCGGTGCCCTTATCGCTGGCTTACTGGTATTTATTGAGTCGATGAAAGAGCTAAATGCCGCTCTGTTACTTCGACCATTTAATTTTGAGACGTTAGCGACGTACGTCTATAACTACGCGTCTGATGAACTGTTGGAATTGGCCGCTTTACCTGCTGTACTTTTGGTACTTGTTGGTTTAATTCCACTGATTGTTGTTAACCGTTCACTGGAGCAGACCCACTGATGAGTTGTGCGTTAAAAATTAAAGACCTGACCTGTAAGTATGAATCTCAGACGGTTCTAGAGTCTTTGTCTCTGGAAGTTGAACACGGTGAGATCGTCTGTTTGTTAGGAGCCAGTGGCTGCGGTAAAACCACGTTACTCAAGGCGATTGCAGGGCTTTTACCCCTTAGCGCCGGTAACATGAGCCTCAACTGTCAGACCATCGACGACGGTGAAAATTGGCTTCCACCGGAGCAGCGCAATATAGGAATGATTTTTCAAGATTACGCACTCTTCCCGCATTTAACCGTTAAGCAAAACGTGGCTTTTGGGTTGAAAGGGGCATCTGAGGTGGAGAAAAATCACAAAGTCGCCGAGATGCTTGAACTGGTCCACCTAGGTGAGTTCGCCGACCGTTACCCACATCAACTGTCTGGTGGTCAACAGCAACGCGTAGCGATAGCGCGCTCGCTCGCTTATAAACCCGACCTGCTTTTGCTCGATGAGCCCTTTTCTAATATCGACACGCAAGTGCGCCATGAGTTGATTAGCCAGATCCGCAAGATTTTCAAAGAGCAGGGGGTGACGGCTATTTTTGTTACTCACAGTCGCGAGGAAGCCTTTGCTTTTGCCGATAAAATGGCGGTTATGAATAATGGTGTTATCGAACAGTACGGCACCGCGACAGACCTTTATTATCAACCCGCGAGTAAGTTCGTTGCTGATTTTCTCGGCGGTGGTAGTTATCTGGCCGCAAGAAGGGTGTCCGAGTCTCAGTTTTTAACCGAGCTCGGCGTTGTCGAAGCCACTGCTCAACAGGAGATAGAACTGGAATCCGCTTGTGAACTATTACTGCGTCCGCAACACGTTCAGATTAGTGCCGCTGACGACAGTAGTATTCGCGTTCTTGAGCAGCAGTTTATGGGAGACCATTGTCGTTACGTTATTGAAGCGAGTGGCAGTAAGTTGATTGCTAGCTCTGCCGAGCCTTTGTTGATCGGTCAAACCGTATCGGTTACGGTTGAAAATCAAGGCGTATTGGCTTTCTAAACGATTTTCTCTTATCGCCCTACAAAATCTAGCAAAAATTTGTAGGGCGTATTCGCCACTGTCTATTTGCCTATTTTCCTCGATTCAACCTTCTCTATCTTGATCTCTAATTTACCAAAAGAGGTCACTATATGAACAACTCTTCTCCAATTTTAGAGATAAACACTCTGCTGATTAAAAAAGGATTGAATGAGCAGGAAAGAGCATACTTTCTCACTATCGAACTCTACAACCAAACCTACTCTGATCGAATTCATACACGCAAGTTAATGGACTCTAATTTGGTTTCGTCAGAGGCCGCTGCGCTGCAAGTGTTGTTCAACAAATGCAGGGCGCTAAGGCGTCGTATAGAAAATGGAGAATTCGATACTCTGTTTAGTCATTACAGAGTCCATAGCCTGCAAACAAAGGATGACAGATTGTTAGTATGTGGGTCTGGGATATAGATGAAAAAAAGCCCGGCAGAGAAAGCCGGGCAAGTGCTCTTCACCTATAGGGTGGGGTAAAGTTACAGCTGTAGGAACGCCTTTACCTGTTGAAGAACACGTTCCGCAGTTTCTTGGTCTTCCATTTCAGAGAAGATACGCAGCAGAGGTTCTGTACCAGAGAAGCGGGCGATAACCCATCCACCGTTCTTGAAGTAGACTTTGGCACCGTCTTCGTAGCTGACGCGTTCGATGTCGAAGTCAAATTCAGGCAGTTGCTTCTCAACGTAAATCTTGTTGTAAAGCGCCTCTTTTTCTGAGGCTTTAAAGGTGCAATCACCTTCAGCCGTATAAGCATAACCGTAGCGAGAGTAGATCTCGTCCAGTAGCTCGGACAGTTTTTTGCCAGTGACTGAAATCATTTCCACCAACAGACTAGATGCGAACACGCCATCTTTACCTTTAATGTGACCGCGAATAGTTAAACCACCGGAGCTTTCACCACCGATCAAAGAGTCGTCGGCTTCCATTTGCGAACTGATGTGCTTAAAGCCAACAGGTACTTCAAAGCTCTTTTCACCGTGATCGTGAGCTATCTTGTCTAGAAGATGAGTCGTGGCGATATTGCGCACAACAGAACCTTTCCAACCTTTGTACTTAAGCAAGTAGTAATAAAGAAGGATCAGCACTTCGTTTGGATGAATGAAATGACCTTTTTCGTCAATAATACCAAGGCGGTCTGCGTCGCCATCGGTACCGATACCGATGTCATAACCTTCCGCTGCTACAAGGTGTTTCAAGCGATATAGCGTCGCAGCGCTTGGAGAAGGCATTAGTCCGCCAAAGTCTGGGTTTTTGCCATCGTTGATAACGTCAACATCACAGCGACCGTTGATCAAAACTGTTTGTAGTGCGTTCTTTGCTACACCAAACATTGGATCAATCAATACTTTTAGGTTTGCCGCTTTGATCGCTTCAATATCAATAAAGTCGATGATTGAGTCAACAAACTCGTTCATCGGGTTGATAACCTTAATCAATTGGTCCTCAACCGCTTGCTCGAAATCAACACTCTTCACTTTATCTGCAGTCAGAGTAGCAATTTGAGATTCAATCTTTTGTGTGATCACTTCATCTGCATCGCGACCACCTTCGATAAATACCTTGATACCGTTGTAATCAGCAGGGTTGTGAGAAGCAGTAATACAAGCTGAGTAAGCGCAGTTCATCTGTTTAGCTTTAAACATCACGATTGGCGTAGGGACAAACTTGTCGATAAAGCTGACAACGATGCCATTCGCAGCTAAGACCTCTGCAAACCAGCAACCGGCTTTATCTGAAAGAAAACGTCGGTCATAACCAACCACGAAACCGCGATCTGCGACCTGCTCGTCATTAATGATGTTAGCGACAGATTGGGCAACCAGACGTACATTGTCCTTGGTAAATTCTTCCCCAATAAAAGCGCGCCAACCACCAGTACCAAATTTAATCATAACGAAATCCTTAAATAGGCTCTGCCAACCCAATGCAGTTGGCAGAGCAACAGTGGTTTAACCTAGGACAACCACTACGTCGTTTACACTGCCTTCAGCAAGAACAGGTACAGCACCTTCAACGGCTTCACCATTGACAGTAATGCTCTTCACGCCTTTGCTTACTGAGTTCGGGTTTTCTACCTTGATGTTGTAGGTAGCGCCGCGCCACTGACGAGTTACCTCGAAACCAGGCCAGTCTGTTGGGATACATGGATCGATTGTTAGACCGTCGAAGCCAGTGCGCACACCTAGAATGAAGCTAGTTACGGCGAAGTAAGCCCAGCCAGAAGTACCAGTTAACCATGGGTGGTTTGCACGGCCGTGGTCTTGGTGATCGCGACCCATAATAAACTGAACGTATGAATATGGTTCAGCAACACGCTTCTCGATCATATCGTTCTGGTTGAACGGGTTTAGTGCATCGTAGAACTTCATTGCACGGTCACCGCGACCCAGTTTCGCTTCTGCTACCCAAGCCCATGGGTTCGGGTGAGAGAAGATTGCGCCGTTTTCTTTAACGCCTTGGTATACGCGAGTAACAAAACCGATGTCGTCGTTTGGCGTAGCAAATGATGGTGCATTCAGGTGCAAGCCATATTCAGAGAACAGGTGCTCATCTACAGAGTCCATGGCCTTCTCACCACGCTCTTGAGAAACTGCGCCAGAAAGAACCGCTAGAGTATTTGACTCTAGGTGGATACGGCCTTCAGTTTGCTGTGCAGTACCGATCTTCTCACCGTTTTTGGTTAGACCGCGGATGTACCAGCCACCCTCGTCGTCCCAAAGGTGAGTTTCACAAGCTTCACGGACATTAGCTGCCATTTCAGTGTATGTTGCTACGTCTTCGTCACGGCCTAGGTGTTTCGCAAGGTCGATAAACTCTTGTAGAGCCCAGAAGTGTAGGAAAGAAACCATAGACGACTCGCCGCCACCTAGGTTTAGACAGTCATTCCAGTCTGCACGTAGACCTTTACAGATACCCGTTTGACCTACGTACTTAGCAGAAAAATCAAGGGCAGCTTTCATGTGGTCGTAAACGTCAGCTTCGCCGCCGTCCGCGTAAGGAATCACTTCGTCGAAGAAGCTCATCTCACCAGTTTCCATCACGTACTTACAGATAGTTGGTACTAGCCACAAATGGTCGTCAGAACAGGTATCTTTAATACCGTGAATCTTATCTTCATCAGATGGTGTTGGTACCACTGTTGGAGATTTAGACGGCTCAACATCCGCTTTATCTGGATCAAACCAATCTGGATCAAATAGGTGCAGACCGTACCCCGCTTTTACTTGACCACGTAGAAGGTCAACTAGACGCTTACGAGTCATTGCAGGGTTAGAGTGAGGGACAGAAATCGCATCCTGAGCCGTATCGCGGTAACCCAGACCTGTACGTCCACCAACTTCGATAAATGATGCGAAACGAGACCAAACCACACATGTTTCTGCTTGGTAAAGTGTCCAAGCGTTGATCATAGTGTCTAGACCTTCGTTAGGCGACTTCACTTGGAACTTGTCACAACGCTCATCCCAGTGCGCTTTGATTCCAGCAAATGCTTTATCAACTTCTGCTAGGTCTTGGTATTTAGCGCGAACGCGTTCGCCGTTGCCTTTACCAATACCAAGGATGTACGCGAAACGCACTTCTTCACCCGGTTGGATAACAAACTGCTTGTGTAGAGAACCACAGTGGTTGTAACAAGTTTGCGCGCTGTTGAAACAACGGCCTTGCTCTACTGCTAGTGGGTTGGCTTCATCGCGGTATGCGCCTAAGAATGTATCGCGTTGGCCGTCGTATGAATCTGGGTCAAACGTCGATGCTAGGTAATAGAAACCTTCAAAGTCGTCAGTGTTGTAGTACAAGTCGTACTCGATAACGCCTTGGTTGTAAGAAGTACCAGCAGAGTAAAGAGACATCTGGTGGTTTTGGTTGTCAGATGCGATGTGGCTGAATGAGAATTCAACAAACGAGAATGCACTGATAGTACGTGGTTGGTCAGAGGTGTTTTTGATTACAACATCCCAAACTTCTGCGTCTTCGCCTTTAGGTACAAACAGCGTTTTTGTCGCCGTGATACCGTTGTACTCACATTTGAATTTAGAGTAAGACAAGCCGTGACGAACTTCGTATTGTGCTTCGTCTAGGCTCTTTGCAACAGGTTGCCAAGAAATAGACCAGTAATCGCCAGTGACGTCATCGCGTAGGTAAACATAGTGTCCAGGACGGTCAAACGTCGCGTTAGGGCGGAATTTAGTTACGCGATTGTACTCAGGAGAGTTGTAGAACGAGTAACCACCCGCGTTGTGAGAAATAACGGTACAGAATTTCTCTGTGCTAGGTAGTTTGTCCAAGGAGCGGGTACATCCGGACGAGTAATGACATATTCGCGATTTTCGTTGTCGAAATAGCCGTATTTCATCTTAATTTCCTTTTAACCTAGCTGCGTTAGGCAGCTTGAATAATAAAAATGCTAGTGAAAACATCCACTTTTTAGTGGCTGGTTGTTTGTTATTTCCAAGTTTTACGGTAATCAATTCCCTGCCTGTTAAGCAGAGGAAGGTGACCCTTAAGCCTTGAAAGGTAATCTTCCCAGTCTCGCTGGGACTTGTTAGTCCAACACGCTTCTGCCATCGCGGTAATGCGAGGGAAAACCATGTAATCCATTCGTTTTTGATGGGTGATAATTTCACACCACAATCCACACTGAACGCCAAGAATACGCTTGCGCATTGGGTCGTTTTCATCAACTTCTGCAAGAGGCTCGTAGCGATAGGCGTTCTCCAGCGGGATCACCGCGGCCCAGTCAACCCCAGGCTCTTCGGGCGCATAGTCTGAAGCCATATCCAGATAGGTGTATTGAGCGGGTTGCAAAATGACATCAAAGCCTTGTTTTGCGCAGTTCAGTGCAGCATCTTCACTAAGCCATGAGTAAATGACAGTGTCTTTACTGACCTTGTTGCCGTGTTGAGCTTCTTCCCAGCCCACCATGCGCTTGCCAAGTGAACGCAACTTTCTCTCTGCATAGCGCAGCAGGTAGCCCTGAAGTTGCTTTGCATCCGAATAGCCTTTTTCCGCCATTAATTTCTGACAGCTTGGGCTCTTTAACCACACACCTTCAGGTACTTCGTCTGCGCCAATGTGAACCCAAGGTGATGGAAAGAGTTCCGCCACTTCTTCAAGTACCTTATCGATAAACTCGTACGTGCCCGGCAATCCAGGAGAAAGTACGTTATCGGTATAGTGTTGAATACTGCGGTACTCGGATTGATCTTCCGGATCGTGTAGCAAATGCGGCAGTGACTTTACTGCTGCGCGACAATGACCCGGAATATCGATTTCAGGAATAATGGTGATTGCTCGCTCTTGTGCATAGGCGATGACTTCGCGGATCTCATCTTGAGTGTAAAAACCGCCGTAAACTTCAGACAAGTGACTAAATTGCGGATCCAATGTGCAACCTGGTCCGCGCCATGCTCCAATGTCGGTGAGTTCAGGAAACGCTTTGACTTCCATTCTCCAGCCTTCGTCATCGGTAAAATGCCAATGGAAAGTGTTGAACTTGTAATGAGCGATCTGGTTGATCATTCGCTTTACTCGTTCAACAGGGTGGAAGTGTCGAGAGCAATCTAACATTACGCCACGGTAACGATAGCGAGGCGTATCGACGATCTTTACAAAAGGCACGATCAGCTTATTCTGCTCAGCAGAAGGTTGAATCAGCTGCAGTAAAGTCGCTGTAGCGTGGACAAACCCACTGGAAGTGCCGGCCTCTAAACGTATTCCAGTTGAAGAGACAATGACCTGATACTCACCTTCGTCAAGAGTTGGATTATTGCGATATAAAATGTCGCTTTGCCCAATGCTTGGCGTATTAAATTGGTAAATGCGCTGAAGCTCTTCTTGCAGCCATGTAGCCGCCTTCTCAGAGGTAGACGCTTGCAGTGTAATTTGGCTGTTTGCGGTTAGCGTAAACTCACCAGTAAAGCGTTCCATTTTGTTTGGCTTAGGGATCACGGCCAATTCAGCACTGTCGACATCCGGTATCGAGCTGCGCTCTTTAAAAGGCGAAGCGAGAGCAATAGGAGTAATGTCTACTGGAAATAGCGCTTCACCTTGGGTATTACAGATCAAAGCATCTTTAAAACCATCGGTATAGAAGCGCAGTGGTGCAGTGTTAATGCTAAATTCACAGTAGAAGTGCTGATTCGCTGGAAGGATCTCTTGATCAGGGAAAATGGTACAAAAGCTACCTATCTGACGAATTGAACCGTGACTGATTGAATCAGGCAATATAAAGCGGTCCGCAATAAACTGAAATTGCCAACCACTCAGATCCTGATCAGATAGGTTGTGTAGCGTCAGACCAAAGCGACAAAACTTTGGTTGTTCAGAAAGAACGGCTAAGTCGACGCGGTAACTCATAACGTCTCCTTAATACAAATTGTGCTCGGGTTTGCCAGCAAACATCAGCGCGCCTTCAATAGCGTCAAACTGAGGTTCAACAACCCAAGATTGAACAGGTGGCGATAACCAAGCTTTACTGCGCTCGGCAATACTCCCCATAAGACAGATTCGGTTAGCCCCTTTGCGATTTAGCGCTACCAAGAACATCTCGATGTCTGCGGCGGTTTGCTTAAGCATAGAGATCGCCAAGCTGTCGCCTTGCGCCGCGTGTTCAAAGATAGCTGGTGAGAACTGACCGTAATCGCGCGGAAGCGCAGATTTGGACCACTCTACAACTTGGTCCACGTCCTGATCAAAGTGAGCCATAACGTGCTGAGCAAGTGGGGTGTTTTCTACGATGCCATCTTGGGCCAGCAAAACTTGCTGAATAAGGCGAAGCCCCATAACAGCGCCACCGCCTTGATCCGAAATAGGGAACTCTCGACCACCGACAACGTGTTGCTCGCCATTGCTTAAATAGATGCCAACCGATCCAGTACCTGCAATCATAATTGCACCGTCGTCACCATTGTGAGCGCCGATACATGCGCCGTAGCGTCGGTGTTTAGCGTAATAGAAGCGAATGGATGTGGCTGTGCCATAAAAGCTTGCCATGCAGACTTTTGCTCTGCACCGGCTAAAGCTAAGCCTAGGTGCATTTGAGAAAAGTGGCTCTCATCCAAGCCGCCTTGTTTTGCTGCTTGTGTAATGGCGTCTAGGATTGACGTCATGGCAACTTCGATACCCAAAAGAATGTTTGCGCTGCCGCTTTTGGCTTCGCCAATCAAAGTGCCATCTTCAGTTCTAATACGAGCACGGCAAGATGTGCCGCCTCCGTCAATGCCTACGTAATAAAGGGTCATAATGCTCAAGCCTCCTGCTGAGGGGTAAAGTGGCGATGTTGATATGCAACCGCCAATAAGAACCATGCACCATGAGGGATCCATTGCTCACCCCAACGCCAGTTTTGAAGCATGTCGTCCTTTTGACCCGGAGGGTTAAATGCGATGTCTTCTTCGTCTTCAAATCCGGCGGTAATTCCGTTACAGATACCGCCTTTAGCGTTGTAAAAACCCAGTTGAGGAAGGTAGTCAGGGTTGTTGTGGCCATGGCCGTCAAGCATGCACATATTGTATGGTTAACCAACACCCAGTTAATACTGTCTTGAGCGAACCTTGTCAATGATTCAATGCAACCGGTTGCGTTAATGTGTGGTTGAGCAGCGTAGGCCATACAAGCTAATGAGCCAAGACGGGCATTTTCCCCTTGCCACCAGTAGCCTGTTTCATTTTGATGGGCAACGAAAAAGGCATCTCGTTTTTCACCGTCAACGGGCTTGACGTACTGACGAGGATAACCGAATGGATTCGCTACCTTTGAAGATATAGAGAGTTCGAATTCACATGCCTTATTGATAACGGCTTGCGCGGATTCACGAGCTTTTTGATCCGTTTCCACTGCTAGGTACTCACATAGAGCAATCACTGGCAGTCCTGCTTCAGCGGCATGGAAATATGGTCGGCTACCATCGTCGGTGGCAGACCAGAAGTTTTCGATGTGATTATCACTAAGCTGTCTTTGGCTTAGTCTTTGCGCCCATAATCTGGCTTCAACAAGGTATTTTTCATCTTGTGTTGTACGCTGCAGTTCCACTGCAGCAAGTAGGGCGCAATACTCGTCGATAATGTTCTCTTCACCATTATTGACGTAGTGGTTATTCATCTCTTTTAGATGCCAGTATCCAGATTCAGCCGCGTTTAGATACTCTTGCGCTGAATATTCACCTGATACGGTTTGACGCGCCGCTGCAGCTAAAGCAGCGATCGATACGCCACCGCCTTGACGAAATGCGGCTTGGAAGTCTTCAGACTTGTGACCATCTTGAGTGGCATAAGCGCAGATTTCGCGCTGAGCGATATCTTTTGACCACTTATCAAAAACAGTCATGTAGAAAAAGCCCGCTTCGTCTTGCATACGAACAAGGAAGTCGGCACCAAATAGGGCCTCTTCGAGTAAGCGAACTCCGGTAAATTTGGCGAAAGCCTCTTGACCCTCTAATAGCTCATTCGCTTTTAGCATGTTCCAGACCACCATTGGGGTCTGCTGCGGGTTCAAGTAGTTGGCATAAGATAGGTGGCTTAAGTATTTACTTACATCGCCTGACGCGTCGTACCAGCCACCACGCACGTCGACGGTTCTGTTTTGACCTAATAGGGGAACCTCGCTGTCTTGCTTATCAAAAATGCCGCCACAGCGTTGAGATTTGAAGTAATGCAATAGGTCTGAGAAAGTCTCATCGAGTAAAAGCCCGTGCTCGATTGAAAATACTTCTGAGCGCAGGTTATCGAATTTTAGATAGAACTGACCTTGCTGTTCAAAGTCAGAAAAATCGATTTGATAGAAAAAGCCTTGATGCCAGCTTGCTACTTTATTGCCTTTTTGAACGGTAAGAGTGGCAACAGTCTGATGACTTTCAGCTGAAACCAGTAGAGCATTGTAGTCCGACAAGCGAGGTTTACTCGTCATAAGAATGGCTTGTTTAGGACCTTGATGTTCGTAACCGACGTGGTTTGTAAGTAGCAGCATGTAATACTCCGAGCTAATTATTAGTAACTGTTTTGGACTTTATATTTTTTTGTTTAGCGAGTGCCGTCCTTTGCAAAAAGAGCCAAGAGCGTAACTCTTGGCTCTAATTTTGTTAGTCTTCGTACAAGTAACAACGAACGAAGTGGTTTTCTGACAACTGAGTGACACCTGGTAGGCGTTCACGACACTTGTCAGTAGCCTGCTGACAGCGTCCTGCAAATGGACAGCCGGCTGATTCAGGCGTCCAAAGAGGAATTTCACCTTTGTTGCCTTTCAGTTTTTCGTGAATTGACTTACTTGGATCTGGTACCGCAGATACGAGCAACTGAGTATATGGGTGCTGAGGACGGTGGATGATCTCTTCCGTATCACCCCATTCCACCATGTGACCGACATACATAACCGCTAGGTCTTCAGCGATGTAACGCGCTGTTGCGATATCGTGTGTGATGTAAAGCAGAGACATTTGCTTCTCAAACTTCATCTCTTCCATCAAGTTAAGAACGCCCGCACGAATGGATACGTCCAGCATTGAAGTTGGTTCGTCTGCCAGTACGACTTCTGCACCTACGGCGATGTTACGAGCCAAGTTAACGCGTTGACGTTGACCACCAGAAAGCTGGTGAGGGTACTTTTGAGCCGTTTCTTTTGGCGGGATAAGGCCAACTTGCTCTAAAAGATCGTATACGCGCTCTTCCAGTTCCTTTTTATTGCCTGGTTTGATCTTCTTGTGAATAAGAAGAGGACGGGCAATGTGGTGGAAGATGTTGTGCGTCGGGTTTAGTGAACCAAACGGGTCTTGCCACACCATTTGAACGCCTTCGCGGTAGTTCATTAGGTCTGCACGCGATTCGATGTCTTGAACATCACGACCTTTGTACTCAATAGTGCCGGATGTTGGTGCGTACATTTTTGCAATCATTTTAGCCGTGGTCGATTTACCAGAACCGGACTCACCTACTACGGAGAGGCCGCGGCTTTTGTACATCTTAAATGACACGTCGTTGATAGCACGCATCATTGGTTGAGAGAGGGCATTACTGTTGATCGGGAAGTCCTTAACTAGGTTTTTCCCTTCAATCAGTAGTTCGCCGTAATCTTTGCTCATTGTTGTCTCCAGAAATTTTTTATAGCTTTGCTCTATTTATGCTTTGGCGCTTAGTTTTGTTTTATTTTGCGTTAAAGCTTGCTCTGGACAATCGGCTCACCGTAAAGGTGGCAGTTGGAGAATCGTCCGTGCTCAATCTGGCGAAGTTGTGTTGGTACTTTTGTACATGCTTCGTGTACGCGGTCACAACGCGCCTGAAATCGACAACCGTCTGGGACTTCCAGAAGGTTTAGCGGGTTACCAGGAATACCAGTCAACTTGGTTTTAGGGCCAGTTAGCGGAGGGAAAGAACTACCTAAACCGTGTGTGTAAGGGTGGTATGGACTTTCCAGAATTTCTTTTGATGGAGCCACTTCAATAAGCTCACCGGAATACATGATGCCGATGCGATCTGAGAACTCTACCATCAGAGATAAATCGTGTGTGATGAACAGGATAGAGAAACCAAACTCTTCCTTCAGTGCGTAAATCTTTTGTAGGATTTCGCGCTGAACGACCACATCTAGTGCAGTAGTGGGTTCATCCATAATGATCATTTTAGGGTTTAGCGCTAGAGCGATAGCGATAACCAGACGCTGACGCATACCACCAGAGAACTGGTGTGGGTAATCAGTCAGACGGCTAGGGTGGATATCAACAATCTCTAACAGACCCTCAGCGCGCTTGCGAGCTTGTTCACGAGTCATGTTAGTGTGACGCATAATTACGTCACAAAACTGTTCTTCCATCGTAAGCACTGGGTTGAGTGCGTTCATCGCACTCTGGAATACCATGGACATTTCACTCCAGCGGAACGCTTGCATGCGGTCGTCGCTGTATTTGAGGATATCTTCACCGTTGAAGATAACCTCACCACCGGTAATAAACGCAGGCGGCTTGTGAAGGCGCATTAGAGAGAAAGCAACGGTGGATTTACCACAGCCGGACTCACCAGCTAGACCGAATACTTCACCCGGTGCAATGTCAAAGCTGACATTGTTGCAGGCGCGCACGTCGCCTGCTTCAGTAATGTAATCTACGCAAAGGTTGCGGATAGAAATCAATGGTTCAGTCATGTTACTTGTCTCCGCTCCAAAGTGCATTTTGTGGTGCTTGATCTGGTGTACGTTCTTTCTTGTCTTGCTCAGCAAGTTTCTTCCAGCGCTTCATTCCCTTGTGAGAACGCAGCTGTGGGTTGGCAATTTCATCTACTGCAAAGTTCAGTAGAGAAAGACCTGTTACAAGAAGAACGAGTGCGATACAAGGAGCCAGTAGTTCCCACCAAGCGCCAATTAGCATTGATGAAGACGTGTTCACGTTGTAAAGCATGATGCCCCAGCTGATGGTGTTCGGGTCGCCTAGACCTAGGAACGAGATAGTGGATTCCATCATTACCGCGTACATTACCGAACCGATGAAGCTCGCACCGACTATTGGGATAAGGTTAGGTAGAATTTCAACGAAGATGATTCTCCATGAAGATTCGCCCAATACTTCAGCCGCTTTCACAAACTCTTTTTCGCGTAGGGCCATAGTTTGAGAGCGGATAACCCGCGCTCCCCACGCCCAGGCGGTAAAGCCGATTATCAGTGCAATGGTTACTGGACCTGCCTCCCCGATAAATGCCGCGAGTACGAATAGTAGCGGGAACTGTGGGATAACAAGCATGATGTTCATTGCTGCGGTTAGGATGTCATCTACACGACCACCAAAGTAACCCGCAGAGATACCAATAACCGTTGCTAGGAAACATACAGTGATACCTGCACCGAAGCCTACGGATAGAGATACGCGTGCACCGTGTGTAAATTGAGACCAAACATCACGGCCCATACGTGTCGTACCCATTACGTGATCGGCCTTTTTAGACATAATCAGAGTACGGCGGTCGTCGGCTAGGTTTTTAGCAATCCAACCATCTGGGTTCGCTTTTGCTGCTTTAACAACATAAGACGGGTATTCATGTGGGTTACCAGTACGCTTGTCTGGAGCGTGCTTAGACAACATTGGTGCAGCAAGAGCCATAAAGATGAATGCGGCGATAATGATGCTACCAATAAGAGCAATTCGGTTACCGATTACGAGCTTAATAAAACCTTTCATGATTATTTACCTCCCTTGCGTAGGCGAGGATCCAGTACTACATACAGCATGTCAGCCAGTAGGTTAAAGAACAGCATAAATAGGGTCATAATCAAAAGTTGACCTTGTAGAACTTGGTAGTCACGCGCAGTGATTGCGTTAAATAGAACCTGACCAAGACCTGGGTAGTTAAAGATGATTTCGATAATTAGCTGACCACCGATTGCCATACCAAGAGCCATAGACAGGGCAGTGACACTTGGAAGTAGAGCGTTACGTGCTGCGTAGTTGAATACTACTCGGTTTTCACTAAGGCCTTTGCCTTTCGCCATAGTGATATAGTCTTCAGCTAGAAGGTTAATCATGTTGTTACGCATGTTAACTAGGAAGCCACCAATCTGAACAATCGAGGCACAGAATAGGGGTAGGACAGCGTGGTAAGATACGTCTTTGATAAACTCCCAGCTGGTCCAATCTGGCACGGTACCTGGTGTATAAGCGTAGCCACTTGGGAACCACTTAAGGCCGATAGCAAAGGTGTACATGGCGATCATGGCAATTACTACCTGAGGTACTGCTTGAACAATCAGCATACCAGGAGTAACGAACGCGTCGTATTTACTACCGCGTCTCCAAGCAGCGAAGATACCTAGAATAGAGCCTAGAGCGAACGATAGGATAACCGCTGTACCAGCAAGGAACAGAGACCAACCAAATGCACTACCTAGTACTTTAGTCACTGGAAGCGGGAAGAACTGAATAGAGGTTCCAAGCTCCCAAGTTAGAATATTCTTCATGTAGGTAAAGTACTGAACGTAAAGTGGACCATCGACGAAGCCTAGAAGCTGCTTCATTGCGGCGATACGCTCAGGTGTTACCTGGACTGTCACGTTGGCAAACATCATGGTGACCGGATCACCTGGCATTGCCCGTGGTATAATAAAGTTTAATGTCGCAGCCACTAACAAAGCGACTAAATAGAACGACAAACGTCTTAAGAAATAACCCATAACTCACACCTTACTCACCCAGATTTTCCCTGTTTCTGGTTTCAGGTCGCTACTCGCGAAAACATCAAATTTGAAACGTACAATCCCCTGACGACTAGCGCCACAGTGTCAAAGATACTGATTGGGGGTTTAACAGTGGCGCACGGGATGTGCGCCACAAAGGTAGAACTACTACTTATTTAACTGGTTTTAGGTCCAGTACGTGAAGTAGACGCTCTGGGTAGCCAGACCAAATGTTTGGACGGCCTTTTGGATTTTCTTCGTTCCACCAACCAGTGAAGCGTTTCGTATTGTATTGGTACATATCAGCACCAGACATTACAGGAACAGTTACTTGGTTAGATGCAATGATCTTCTGGATACCGTGAGCGATTTCTAGCTGCTCTTCTTTGTCAGCGGTTTTGTAGAAGCTGTTAAGAAGTTTGTCTAGCTCTTCGTTCTTGAAGAAGTGCATTGCGAAACGAGGCATACCTTCACCAGATTGAAGCGCAGAGTTGTAAGCGCTGTTCCAGTAAGTGTATGGATCCGCACCGTGGAAGTAGTTAGTGTAAGCAACGTCGTAGTTAGCTTCTAGCATCGCTTGGTTGTACACAGAGAAATCTGGAGTACGCGCACGTGCTTTAATGCCAACTTCACCTAGTTGCTCAACAGCTAGCTGAACGGTGTTGTTGAAGTCAGTCCAACCGTTTGGAGACTGAATTAGTAGTTCGAAAGACTTGCCTGATGGAGTGTCAACGAAACCGTCGCCATCAACATCTTTAAAGCCAGCTTTCGCTAGAAGTGCTTTAGAACCTTCTACATCGTAAGTGTTAAAGCCTTTGTATTTGTCGTGAGTTGCTTCATCAGACCAAGCTTCAAATGCGTAACCTAGACCTGAACCGAAGTCGTTCACTACACCGCCGCCGTAGAATGCGATATCGATGATAGTTTGACGGTCAAGCGCCATAGAGAATGCACGACGGAAGTCAACGTTTGTTAGTGCTTCTGCTTTAACAGGATCAGAGTGCTTGAAGTTCATTACGAACGAAGCAGTACCTGCTGGAGCGTACCAGTATTTGTGCGTTGGGCTAGCCGCTGCGTAAGTACGGTCGATATCTGGGATGAACGAAGAAGTCCAATCCATTTCACCGCTGATTACTTTACTTAGGAACTGGTCGTTGTTCGCGATTTGAGGAACGCGTAGACAGTCAACGTCTAGGTTGTCGTTATCCCAGTAGTGAGGGTTACGACACTGAACGTATAGTTGTGGAGTAAATGTATCGATTACAGTGAAAGGACCAGAACCTACAGGATTTTCGTTAGTGTAAGTTGTTGGATCTTCGATGTTCTTCCAAACGTGCTCAGGAACTACAGGAACCTGTACGATTTGGTAAGGCGCGTTAGAGTTAGCCGATACTAGGTTAAATTTAACTTGGTAATCGTTTAGTTTCTCTACGCTAGTAACCCAGTTGTTGATACCGTTTTGGTCAAGCTCTGGTTTCTCTTTAACTAGGTTGAAAGAGAACACAACGTCGTCTGCAGTGTAAGCTTCGCCATCAGACCATGTAACACCTTTACGAATGTCAAATACAACACTCTTAAGGTCGTCTGCCATGGTGAAGTTTTCTGCGATACGGAATACAGGCGTGTTACCGTGCATTTCGTTAAATACAACTAGTGGCTCATATAGGAAGTCAATAGTTGTGTGCATGTAAGTAGCACCTAGGTAAGGGTTAAAGTTACGAACAAGAGTCGTAAACTCCCTAGGGTGTACTGTTAGCTCACTACGTTCTGCGGCGGTCGCTACTGACGCGAAACCCGTAGTTGCTGTAGCAATAATTGCTGTTGCTAGAACTGTTTTTTTAATATTGGCAAGCATAGCTGTTCCTTACTATTTGCTTTCATTTCACTAATGGATGAATGTCATCAATTGATTAACACTCACTAAGGCCTACCTCAATTTTTGTGTTTTCCAAACCGGAGGATTTCGAAAACTTGAGTGGCCTGTAGGCCTTAGGCATGGGTAAGAAAACACCCTTACGCGCTTTTAAGCAATTCCCTTTCCCGTTAAAAACGTTAAAAACCAATAAAACGACGTCAATAACGTTAAAAAACGTCATTTTGAGCAAAAAGTGGACAGTTACGTTAATTTGATATGAGTCGCAAAAGGTGATTTGATAATAATTTAATGTAAGTACTTACTAATCTCTGCTTTCTTGTTTTATTGGGTGTGTGATGTTTGGGTTTTGAATTGAGATCTCTATCACCTGGTGGTTTTCTCGTTAATTTATCTGCAAAAAATAAATCTGCCGTTCTGTTGTGATTGGGTTCGCAATATGGATTTTTTTTGGTAAAAATGGAGCTAAAAAGTTCATTTGTAAGTGAAATGCTTACGTTTATAAGGCGAGAAAAAACGGATTTATAGAGTTATTTTTTTTCGAATAACAACTGTTTTACTGGGGATTTATTTACGGAGAGAATCAGTGGTGAACAGGCAAAAAAATAGCCCGCTAAAGCGAGCTATTTCGTGGGTAAATGCTCTTAACTGGTGAGCAAGTGCTGAAGTTTGTCTCGCAAACTCTCAATGTGTGTGCGCTGTGGACTTTGCTCTTGGCAGTGCTCTAAGATGTACTCTAATGAACTCAGAACAGTACGCCAGCGAGG
The DNA here is from genome assembly GCF_001854765.1 of Vibrio sonorensis. Lineage (GTDB taxonomy): Bacteria > Pseudomonadota > Gammaproteobacteria > Enterobacterales > Vibrionaceae > Vibrio > Vibrio sonorensis. The sequence continues at coordinate 86,098 of NZ_LJJE01000002.1, forward strand.
TGTTTTGGGTAGGGTTTCAACTCTTAGGTATTTATCTAAGGTTCGCGTTTGCAAAGTACTTCTGTCTAAATAGACGCGCCACAGGCCACTTTGCTCGGCAAAAGCAAATTTTGTCTGGCCAGTTACGCTTTCCCAGTAGTCTATCGCGCTGGTCATTGCATCAACAAGCACCTCTCTCATGACATCCTGTTTGGAGCGATTGTCTCCGGCGACTTTATCGGCAAGTCGAGTAAACTCACCTCCGAGCTCTTTTAACTGTTGCAATTTGTCTTTATCGCCTTCAAACGCATAGCTTGATAGGGCTTCGATAGCGGTTTCAAGGTTGTTGATACGCACGGCATTGACACCGCCGCCTACGTTAAAAATAAACATGTACTGCAGCCCTGAACCTTCTGGCAATCGAAGAATATCAGCGGAGATGTGTTGGCGAACATCTTCGACGTAGATATCGACGTTTCCGCAGTAATGCTCTTGTTCGACGTTTAGGAATTTAGGAGCAATTAACTCGTCACTACTGGATCGCTTGAGCTGCTCGGTGCTACGTCTAAACAGTTTGGCAGCTGCGTCGTTAGCAAAGCGGACTCGATAGTCATCTCGGACACAAATAATCGCTTCTGGCGCTGATTCTAATTGTTCTAACAGGCGACCTTGTGTTTCTAGCAAGCTGGCTTCCACCACCGCGCGCTGTTTAAGCTCAATCTGCAGCTGTTGGTTCTCCAACCTTCGTTGCTCTGCTTTACTTGCTGTTAGGTGCGCAGTAATTCGAGCAGCGAGCTCGTGCTTGTTAAATGGCTTAGACAGGTAGTCATTGGCGCCCGCTTCAAACCCTCTTATTCTGTCGTCAGACTGATTGAGTGCCGTCAGCATAATGATGGGCAGTTGCGCGTGGTCATAGCTTTCGCGAAGCTGCTCGCAGACTTGATAGCCGCTTAGTCCCGGCATCATGATGTCGAGTAAAAGAAGCTGCGGCTTTTCCGTCTTGACCATGTCTAAAGCTTCATAGCCATCTTTGGCGGTGCGTACGCGATAACCTTCCAGTCTCAAGAAACTATCGAGAACACGTAGGTTAACGGGTTCGTCATCAACCACTAGAAGGAGTGGTCCTTCGGGGTTTTCTGGTAGGCTATTCGCTTCTTCTAGCTGGATTTCTGTGCCTTCTGGGGCAGAGAAGTGACTGCTTTCATGTAAGCCTGCTTCCCTAATTTGCTCATCGCTCGCCAGTGGTAAGGTAAAGCTAAAGGTGGTGCCCACCATCGGTTGACTGCTTACGTAGAGGGTTCCGTGCATAAGTTCAACCAGTTGTCGGCTAATGGACAACCCAAGTCCCGCCCCTTGGCGGTATCGACTGGCATCATTGCCCGCTTGCGTCAACGGTTCAAAAATGTGTTCCAGTTGATCTGCTGGTATCCCTTGACCAGTATCGACGACTTGAACACGGATGTTGTTATCGACCACATTAGCCGAAATGACAATTTTTCCTTCGCTCGTATACTTAATGGCATTGCCGACTAGGTTATACATAACTTGCTCTAGTCGTTGAGGGTCGGCACTGACCCACAAGGCATCTGCCGGCACCTGATTAATGATGCGGATGGGTTTGTTGCCTAGTAGGTGCGACGAGAGCTCCAGAACCAATCGCGTAGCACTAGACAAGTCGACGGCACTGGTTTGAATATCTAGATTGCCGTAGCGCATCTTGTGGTAGTCGAGTAGGTCGTCCACCAGAGTCGCAAGGCGCTGGCCACTACTAATAATGATATCTAATTGGTACTTGTGATCGGAAGTGATTGGCCCATTGGCACCAGAGATCAAGGCTTCCGCAATACCGACCATGCCGTGTAACGGGGTGCGCAGCTCATGAGATGTTGTCGCTAAGAATTCATCCTTTAGCTTGTTGGCTAATTGAAGTTCATCGTTTTGCTTCTGGATAAGTTTAAGATTGTTTTCCAGCTCTTCGTTTTGCTGGCGGATGGTTTTAATTTTGTCGCGTATAGAGCGCTGCATCCGCTCAAAGCTAATAGCCAAACGGCCAATTTCGTCACGTCGCTCTGTATTGGTAATAGAAGCGTCCATATCTCCCGCTGAGACTTTCTCCGCTGCCCATGTCAACCGAAGTAGAGGAGAGGTGATAAAGTTGGAGAGGTAATGAGAGGCTATCACAACCAGCACAATGGCGATCAGCATGGCAAATACAAATAGGGTTTCCAATTGGTGAACCCGCGCAAAGGCCTCTTTTTCTGGGACTTCAACCACTAATGCCCAATTGATGTTGTTGTACTTGATGGGACTATAGGCGGCGATTATTTTGTCACCGACTGAATTGGTGTAGTTGCCAAACGCCATTGACCCACCAAGAGCTTTGTCGATGACCTCTTTACTCTTGTCGATCTCTTCTTGCTCGAATGCTAGCGTTCTACTGGTGTAATCGTCACCGACAAGCAATGTCTTCATTGAAGACTTGCCCGTATCAGCGATTAACTTTGTAATACCGTTGATTGGCAAACGGAAGAGGGCGTAGCTGTGTAAATAGCCTTGTTGGATGATAGGTGCGCCCAACCAAGCGACAGGTCTACCTTTTGACGTATCAAAATCTGATATAACAACCGGGGTAAATTCTTCGTTGTTTTTCCGTTTTTCAGTGACTAACGTTTGAAGCTTTTGAAATGTTTGCCCGAGGTTGGAGTCCTTGTGTTTGCCTGTCAGCAAGTTAGTGCCGAAGTTATCGTGCTTAAATATGGAATAGGCGACATTGCCGAATCGATCAATGAGCAAAATGTCATCAAAATCTGATCGCTTGAGTAGCTCCATATAACCGCGATGGTAGCGTTTGTGAAGCAGTCGATAGCGCTCGATCCCTATATAAGCTTTGGATTCTGGTAAAACGGAGGTTTTTATCTGGTCTCCAGAACCTTCTACATATCGCTTCTGAGCGTACTCTCTCGCTTCGTCCATCGACAAGCCCAAGTGCTGAAAAGCATTGACTAGCCCATAAAAACGTCCACCACTTGCATAGGCAAGTTCAGAACGTACAAAGCCCATTACTTCAGACTCTTTTGCCGTAAAGTAATCCACGATTTGCTGTTGGCGACTATCTCGAACAGAAATGAGGTAAGAGGTACTTTGTTCTTGCAAGTCTTTGCTGTGCGATTGCAGGAAAAACAACGCAATAACGGTAAGCGGAGTAATACTCAGCGCAAGGAACGCGAGCATCAGTGTATTTTGCAGTCGCTTAAAGCGCTGCTTTCGGTGAAAATTGAACATACTTAGGTTAGGTTATCCGTATGAATGCAGGCTCTCTGACCCTGTTATTCAGGGTACTGTGGCCGATTGAATCTGCAACTGTCCTAGTATGCCAATTTACGGAGTTTTTTCACTTTGACAAGCAAGTCTAAAGCAAAGCGTGTGAGTGGACTCAAAAAAATCTAGTAGATTAGTACTATTGCCCAGTAAGCGAGTACTTACTGGGCTTAAAAGTCTATTTTTTAGCGTGGTATATGGCGAACTTGTTGGTCTTGCTTAATGTATTGCTCTGGCCAAAAGCGCATTCGATGATGGGTGGGTATTTGAGAAAACTGTTGGCTACGATAATGAGTTCACCGGTAGCAGTGAGGTGTCTTGGCGCTTGCTCCAAAAGCGTTTCAGTCGCAGAGTAGCTGGTGTCTAAACCAGCGTGAAATGGCGGGTTGCTGATGATGAACTGATAATCATCCGAAGTATCTGAATAGACGTCACTGGCAAACACGGTTCCGTCAAGATTATTTGCGGCGAGGGTAGCTTTGGTCGACGCGACCGCCAGCGCGCTTATGTCACATAAGTTCAGCTCAATTTCTGGATTCAGTTTCGCCATAACTGCGCCCAAGACTCCGGCGCCACATCCGAAATCTAATACCTTGCCACGTAAAGGGGGAAGGGTGTCGAGAAGCAGTTTGCTTCCCAGATCAAATTCGCCATGCTGAACACGCCGGGAAGACTTTGAATAGTGAGGGTCTGATCGCGATAGTTGACTTGATACTGTTTGAACCAAGAAGAAATCTGAAAGGGATCGGGTTGCTCGCTGCACTGTCCCCAATAGAAAGAACAGCGCCTAGCTGAATCGAACTTAGTAATACGCCCGTAGGGAGCAAACATTTTCTCGATGCTTTTAACGCCAGAACGATTCTCGCCAACCACCACGATCTCGGTATTTACACCGAGCTTGTCCATTAGCATAGCCAATAGGTATTGCGCCTCTGCCTTAGCTTTTGGCCAGTAGAGTAACAACATGTCGGCGTTGGTTTGTTCCGTTAGTTGCTCACCAAAATAACAGGTTAATTGGCTATTGGACTTAATAGAACGGTAGTAACCGTAATTGGTGGTAAACACACTGACAGATTCACAGTGCTTAGCTAACTCAACTGGAAACGTGTCTTCAGCTTCACCAGCAACCAGTACGTGTTTACCTGAAAAGTATTCAAGCTGGCGCTGAGCGATTTGACTCGGGGCAATATAAGCGGACATATTCAGACTATATGGACAAAAGAAGAGGGGATTTTCTCATAATCCCCTCTTATGTTGAAGCGGCACAATGTCTATTGAGCCTTTCACTTTGACTTGGCTTTGCTAACTAGCTGTTATCTTGTTGATCGAGAAAGTTTTGAAACTCTTCTTCGTAGATATTAAATAGGACTATGGTTATCGCAAATACCAATGGACCGTAGATCAAACCAATAAGCCCGAACAAATGAAGACCACCAAGGAGCGAGAAAAAGATCATCAAGGTGTTCATTCCCGCATTGCCCTTTCCTTGCATTAGTAAAGGGCGCAACAGATTATCAATTGAGCCAACTACTGCGACACTCCAAACCGTAAGGAAAATAGCCCATGTGGTGTCGCCAGTAATAAACAGGTAAGCCGCCGCTGGAATCCATATCAGTGCGGTGCCGACAACTGGAATAAATGAAGCAAAACCCATCATGTTCCCCAGAACAGACCCGGGAAACCCGCAAGCCACATACCAATACCACCAGCCAAGCCTTGTGCAATCGCTGTTAGGAAGGAACCCATCACCGCGGATTTTGATACTTGTTCTACTTCATCGAGCAGCTTGTCTTCCTGACTGCGAGACAGGGGCAGAATATGACGAATAGCTGTAATAATTTTGTCGTGATCTCTCAATAGGAAAAAGAGCACGAATAACATCAGGAAGAAGTCCATCAAGAAGTTTGTGGCATCACCTAAGATTTTGGCACTGATACCCACTAAGTTTGTACCAAACGTAGTGGCAAACTCTCCGACTTTTTGCGCGATGTCTTGCGGGTTGATTTCATCAAATGGCAAGTAGGTATTCACTAGGGCCAAGCCCTTCAACACGATTGGATGCTCAAAGATGGTTTGAATACCGCCATGGGTAACCCAGTAATAGACATTTTGAGAAAACAGCGAACCCTGTTGCACAATCGCGGCAAACACAAATAGCAGTGGAATAACGATGATAAAGGTCAGTATCACACACGAGAGAAAAGCGACCGTATTCTTGTGTTTTGGCAGTTTATTTTCGAGCCATTCGTGAATGGGAAACATCAACAACGAAATAATAAAGGCCATTACAATAGAGTTGATATAAGGCTGAACTAATAAAAAGCAGGCAAAGCCTGCGGCCAAGAGGGCTATGATTAAAACCCAGTGGCTGGAGTTGATCTTTAGTTTCTGCGACACAATGCGTTCCTTAATCAGAGTGAGTCTGCGGTGAGACTTGTGACTGGCTATATAATGGCTAGAAAACAGAGTGTTATCAATCGAGAACTGAGAAAAGGCCTTTTAAGCGCAGAAAATGCGACAAGTTGAGGGCGTAAAACAAAGGGCTGCGATGCAGCCCTTGTGGAATGTTATGCTTCTTGCGCCAAAATGGCGAAGCATCGATCTGCAGCTTCCAAGGTCGCTTCAATTTCTTTGCTGCCGTGAGCAAGAGAGGTGAAGCTCGCTTCGAATGCGGACGGAGCAAGATAGACTCCGTGCTGAAGCATTAAGTGGAAGAAGCGCTTAAAGCGTTCGATATCGCATTTTGCGACATCTTCATAGCAAGTGACACTTTCTTGATCGGTAAAGAAGAAACCAAACATACCGCCCACTTGATTGACTAGCAGTGGAATACCGTGTTCTTTGGCTAGTTGTTTGAATCCATCGGCAAGCTGTTTCGTTTTCGAAGCAAGGCGCTTTTCATTACCCTCTTCGCGAAGCAGAGTAAGACAAGCATAACCCGCTGCCATCGCTACTGGGTTACCAGATAGGGTACCTGCTTGGTAAACTGGCCCTGTTGGAGCAACGTATTGCATGACTTCTTTGCGGCCACCAAAAGCCCCTACTGGCATGCCGCCACCAATCACTTTACCTAGTGTGGTTAAGTCCGGTTTGATATTGTAATGGGCTTGCGCACCACCTAGTGCAACGCGAAAACCTGTCATCACTTCGTCAAAAATCAGTAATGCGCCTTCTTGGTCACAAATTTCGCGCAGACCTTCGTGAAAACCCTCTACTGGTGGAATACAGTTCATATTCCCTGCGACAGGCTCAACGATGATACAGGCGATTTCTCCTTGGTTCGCTTTGAATAGTTCGCGAACGGAGTCAAGGTTGTTGAACGTTGCTGTTAACGTGTGCTTGGCAAAATCAGCAGGAACGCCCGGAGAGCTAGGTTGACCTAAAGTCAGTGCACCTGACCCCGCTTTAACCAAAAGACTGTCTGCGTGGCCGTGATAACAACCTTCAAACTTAATGATCTTATCGCGACCAGTAAAACCACGAGCCAAGCGAATAGCACTCATGGTTGCTTCGGTACCCGAACTCACCATGCGAATTTGTTCCATAGATGGTACTAGTTCAGTAACCAACTCTGCCATCGCAATTTCCATCTCGGTAGGAGCGCCAAAACTCAGTCCACGGCGAGCGGCATCGACTACCGCATCACGGATCACTGCGTGGTTGTGACCAAGAATCATTGGGCCCCAAGATCCTACGTAGTCGATGTAAGCTTTGCCATCGGCATCAAAGATTAAAGGGCCATCGGCGCGTTCAATGAAAAGTGGTGAGCCACCTACACCGTTAAAAGCGCGAACAGGGGAGTTAACACCACCTGGAATGGTTTGTTGCGCTTTTTCGTAGAGTTCCGCTGATTTGGTCATTGAAGTATCCTCTTTTGCTTGCTCGGACCAATTTGGAGGGCATTGTACCTCTGCTCGTCATCAGGAGAAATGCCTAAACCCACATAATCGGTACAGAAAAGGTTTTTTCACTACTTAATAAGCGCTTACAAAATGTATTAATGCGCCAATAGCAATTTATTTCGCATAACAATCTAAGATAAGGCTGACGTTAAGTGTTTGAGTTATTTCTATTTGCTCTGACAAACAAGCAAAAGGTATAGAGATGATTGAGGTGAATACTTGAACGCTACGGTCAGGTATTAGATAATCGCCAAAACAGACAAGAACTATTAGATCGCAGTTTAAGTACTGTGAATCACTAAGTGAGAGAGGTCGTCGTGAGTGAAGCAACTATTCCTTTAACTTTTTCTGAAGCTGCAGCAAGCAGAGTTAAGCTTCTGATTGAAGAGGAAGAAAATCCAGAGCTAAAGCTGAGAGTCTACATAACGGGTGGTGGTTGTAGTGGTTTCCAATATGGCTTTACCTTTGATGAAAGTGTTAATGAAGGTGATATGACCATTGAAAAATGTGGTGTCACTCTTGTTGTGGACCCTATGAGTTTGCAGTACTTAATTGGTGGCGAAGTCGATTACACCGAGGGGCTAGAGGGCTCGCGTTTCTTTGTTAACAACCCAAATGCAACGACGACATGTGGTTGTGGAGCTTCGTTCAGTGTTTAAATAAATTCATTGATGAGATTTATATAAGGCGCGCCTCCTATAGGTGCGCCTTTTTTATGTTTATTGAGAAAAAAGACAAAAAATCACGCGTAACAGTTTATTTCTGGGAGCTTATTTATTAATCTAGACCCATGAGTCTAAAAGTGTGTAAGGCTTTTTACACCAAGACTTATATTGCCAACATGTGCTAGCCAACTGGCTGCTGGGAAGGAGCAGATGTTGTAAACGTTTAAGCTTTCGCCTGTCTGTACAGTGCGAAAGCTTGTTTGATTACATCAAGGGAATGTTATGTCCAGATCGTCGTTATTAGGCTTTTTTGCCGTTCGCCCTTACTTCATTTCACTTTTTTTGATAATTGCTTTGTCGTTATGGCTTGGTATGGGCATGCTCAGTGCCGAAGAAAATAGTGAGTCTGAAAAGACACTTGAAGAAGTGCCATTGGCAAAAGTTGCTTTTGAAACTTTTAATGCTCAACCCACTTTTAAAAAAATTGATTTGTACGGTAGGACTGCACCAGATAGAAAAGCGAGGCTTGGGGCCGAAATTGCCGGAAAAATTATCGCGCTCAGTGTGAATAAGGGCGATAGTGTGAAGCAGGGTCAAGTGATTGCTCGTATCGATAAAGGTGACCTAGAAATGCAGCTTGAGCGCGCTCAAGCCATGCTTAAAGTAAGAGAAAAAGAGTATAAAGCGGCACAATCTTTGAAGAATAAAGGTCTCCAAGGTGAGGTCGCCTTTAGCAATGCTCAAGCTTCTCTCGTCGAAGCAAAGGCGTCGGTAAGCAAAGCCAAGCTAGCGCTTCGCAACACGAATGTGGTTGCTCCGTTTGACGGCATTGTCGATCATCTTCACATTGAGAAAGGTGACTTTGTTGGAGTCGGCGATCCCGTTGCCAACATCTTAGACCTGAAAAAGATTGTTATCGAAGCGGATGTCAGTGAACGCCATATCCAAAGTTTATCACTAGACCAAAAAGCGAACGTTCGTTTTATCAATGGCGAAACGGTTTCCGGTGTGCTTCGATACATCTCGCGCGTATCGTCAACCACCACAAATACATTCCCTATTGAAGTTGAAATAGACAATCCTGAGCAGCGAATTCCCGCTGGCATTAGTGCTGAAGTAGAGATGAATCTACAAACACAGCTGGCCGTAAAAATTACCCCTGCGATGTTGGCATTAGACGATTCTGGAAATCTAGGCGTTAAGACACTGACCAACGAAATGGTTAAGTTTGTTCCGATTCAACTTGTTAAAGCGGAACAAGACGGTGTTTGGCTGACGGGTTTAGGTGAGCGAGTGGATATCATCACCACCGGGCAAGGTTTTGTCCGCGACGGGGATAAAGTTATCGCCGTACCAGCGTCTGAAAATACGCTAAATTAAGGGGGCGCTATGTATTCAATCATTGACGCGGCGCTTTCGCGAACGCGTACTATGGTCACTTTACTGGTGTTTATTCTTATTGCTGGTGTAGGTACATACATCACCATACCTAAAGAATCTAGCCCAGATATTACCATTCCCATTATCTATGTATCTGTTGGACACCAAGGGATATCTCCAACCGATGCCGAACGCTTATTAGTTCGTCCAATAGAACAAGAACTGCGTTCTATTGAAGGGGTCAAAGAGATGACCTCGACAGCCGCTGAGGGACACGCTTCGGTGATGCTGGAGTTTACCGTTGGCGTCGATTTGAACAAGGCGATGGCAGACGTTCGAGAAGCGGTTGATTTGGCGAAACCCAAATTGCCATCAGACAGTGATGAACCCACCGTTAATGAAGTGACTTTGGCGTCAGAAGAACCGGCGCTATCGGTGGTGTTATACGGCACTGTTCCTGAACGTACCATAGTTCAGATCGCCAGACAGCTAAGAGATAAACTAGAGAGCTATCGTCAAATCCTTGAAGTCGATATCGCGGGTGACCGAGAAGATATCGTCGAGATCATCGTCGATCCACTTTTGATGGAAAGCTACGGCCTTGACCAAGCAGATATCTACAACCTTATTGCTCAAAACAACCGAGTGGTTGCCGCGGGCTTTGTTGATACGGGTTATGGTCGATTCTCGGTTAAAGTACCTTCGGTATTTGACTCGTTAAAAGACGTTCTAGAGCTGCCGATCAAAGTTGACGGAAAACAGGTGATTACCTTTGGTGACGTCGCGACGGTTCGCCGAGCATTCCGCGATCCTGAGAGCTTTGCTCGCTTGGATGGCAAATCTGCAGTCGTGTTAGACGTGAAAAAGCGCGCTGGCGAAAACATCATTGAAACGGTGGATCTGGTCAAAGCGGTTCTAGCAGAGGCTCAGAAGCGTCCAGAGTGGCCGAACAACTTACTGATCAAGTACACCTGGGATCAGTCGAAAGACGTTAAGATGATGCTTAACGATCTGCAAAACAACATTTTATCGGCGATTATTCTAGTCGTTATCGTCATTATTGCGATTTTGGGTATGCGAACCGCGATGCTGGTTGGTATCTCAATTCCCGGCTCCTTCTTGACAGGATTGCTTGTGCTTTCCGTGTTTGGGCTAACCGTTAACATTGTTGTACTGTTCTCGCTCATTATGGCAGTAGGTATGCTGGTGGATGGTGCTATCGTCGTCACCGAGTTCGCAGACCGAAGAATGCAAGAGGGCACTCCACGTAGACAAGCCTACCGAGATGCGGCGAAAAGAATGGCTTGGCCTATTACCGCGTCGACTGCTACTACGCTTGCTGCGTTTGCCCCTTTGCTGTTCTGGCCAGATGTGACTGGCGAGTTTATGAAGTATTTGCCGTTAACATTGATCGCAACACTGACTGCTTCACTAGTAATGGCGCTGCTGTTTGTTCCCGTTCTTGGCGGCATGATCGGCAAACCACAAAATGTAACGGCTAAGAACCGTGAAATGATGGTTGCCTTGCACGATGGGGATTTCGATAAGGCAACGGGTATTACCAAGCTCTATTACAACACCTTATCTGTCGCTATTCAGCATCCACTTAAGATCCTTCTTGGGGCTATTTTATTCGCCGGTGGCGTTGGCTTTACCTACTCTAAAGCAGGGTTGGGGGCTGAGTTCTTCCCAGAGGTGGATCCGCCGTTCTTTACGGTAAAAGTACGATCATACGGTGATCTCTCTATCAATGAGAAAGATGACATTATGCGAGATATTGAGCAGGTGATGCTCACGCAAAATGAGTTCGAAAGCGTTTACACTAAGACGGGTGGGAAAGAACTTATCGGTCAGATCCAAATCACGCCAGTGGATTGGCAGTATCGTCGCAAAGTGAAAGAGATCATCGAAGAGGTGAAACAAGTCACCGATCGATACGCAGGTGTCGAGATCGAGTACAAGTTACCCGATGCGGGGCCTCCAGTAGAGAACGATCTGGTGATAGAGATGTCTTCTAGAGTACCAGATAATCTAGATAGTGCAGCGAAATTGGTTCGCCATTGGGCAGATAACAACCCAGCGTTTATCAACGTCAATGACGATTCAAGCAAAGAAGGCATCGACTGGCAGATCGATATTCGCCGTGATGATGCATCGCGCTTTGCCGCTGATGCCACCTTAGTCGGAAACACGGTTCAGTTTGTCACTAACGGACTTAAAATTGGTGATTACTTACCGGATGATTCGACAGAAGAAGTGGATATTTTGGTTCGCTATCCAGAAGAAAAACGCGATATAGGCCGTTTTGATGAGTTGCGAGTTAAAACTCAGGCAGGTCTAGTGCCAATTACCAACTTTGCGAGTATCGTACCGGATAGAAAACAGGATACGATTCACCGTATTGATGGCCATCGAGTGTTGAACATTAAGGCGGACATGGCAGAAGGGTATAACTTGGCCATTGAACTGCCTAAAATCGAAGCCGCGTTGCAGCAGCTTGATTTGCCAAATGGTGTGGAGTTTAAGATCCGTGGTCAAAACGAAGAGCAAGAAAACTCATCGGCGTTCTTGGCGAATGCATTTGTCGTCGCTTGGTGGTTATGGCGCTTATTTTGATCACTCAGTTCAATAGCTTCTACCAAGCTTTCTTGATCTTAAGTGCGGTGCTTTTCTCTACTGTTGGTGTGTTTGCAGGTTTATTAATTTTCCAAAAACCATTTGGTATCGTCATGTCGGGTATCGGTGTGATCGCTTTGGCGGGTATTGTTGTTAACAATAACATTGTATTGATTGACACCTTTAACCAGCTACTTAGCCGAGGTTTGTCTAAGCGTGACGCTATCTTGCGCACTGGAGTTCAGCGTTTAAGACCAGTAATGCTGACGACGGTAACGACCATACTGGGTCTGTTGCCAATGGTGCTAGAGATGAACATCGATTTGATTAACCAAAAAATAGAGTTTGGTGCGCCAAGTACCCAGTGGTGGTCGCAATTAGCAACCGCAGTAGCAGGTGGGCTTGCCTTTGCGACAGTACTGACACTGGTACTGACTCCGTGCCTACTTATGTTGGGTAAACAGCACAAAGTAGAAGAAATCGATAAGCCGATTGAAGTTGAGCCAGAAGAGGCCTAACCCATTGGCGGAATAATAGAAGCCCTGCTTGTTGAAGTGGGGCTTTTTTATGTCTAATTATCTGGTTTGAAATGCTTTTGCACATTGCTGGTATTGGCGCTAGATAAGGGCATCGGAAACTCAAGTGAGAAGCTCATGGGCTACCAGCGAATAAAAAAAGACCCACCTTAAAATAAGCTGGGTCATTATTATGAACTATTAGCAAAAACTCGCGTTTATTAGCTTTTATTTAGCAACGTATAAAAGCTGACTGTAGCGTTCTAGCTTTGCCAACAAGTTTTCAGAGTTGGCCAGAAAAGTCGTCTTAGCGGCTCCTTTTAATGACTTGGACTGAGGTAACTTAACCGTCCTAGGGTTTTTGTGTACTCCGTTGACCAAAAATTCATAGTGAAGATGAGGTCCCGTTACACGACCTGTTCCACCAAGAGTTCCGATAGTTTGGCCCTGCTTTACTCTCTGTCCCGTTCTGACCGAACGCTTGGTAAGGTGAAGGTACTTAGTTATGTAAGTATTACTGTGTTTAATAAACACATAGTGGCCGTTAAACTTGTTGTAGCTAGATTTGAGAACCGTACCGTCACCAGCGGCCCATATTGGCGTACCAACAGGCGCGACATAATCTGTACCTCGGTGGGGTTTTACACGGCCAGTTACTGGGTGTAGTCGTCGTGGATTAAAGTTAGAACTGACTCGTCTAAAATCGAGAGGGGCACGTAAGAAGGCCTTTTTCATTGCTCGGCCATTTTCGTCGTAATAGTTGTCGCTATGTTCATCGAGAATGGCTTTAAAAGTATCCCCTTGGTTATTGAAAATAGCAGCCATAATACGCCCAGTGCCTATGACTTCACCTTCAACTACCTTTTCTTGATACAGAATTTTAAATGAATCCCCTTTGCGAATATCTAGTGCAAAGTCGATATCCCAACCAAAAATTCCCGCGATTTCCATTATCTGATTGGCAGAGATCCCCGCAGAAATCCCCGCATTCCAAAAACTGGTAGAGATAGAGGCCTCAGCGTAATTGTACTGGTAAAACACTTCTTTTTTGTCTAGTCGCGAAGTGAACCCATTGTCAGACTTTGAGATAACAAAAGTTTCGTAAGCACTGAGCTTGCGTTGCAGTTGAATGAGTTGATCACTTTCATCGAAGCCAAATTCAAGTACGTCTCCCGGTCGCAATCTCGATAATTGCTTTTTGATCTCTTGATCAGCAGAGGTGAGTTGATAAAGCAGACGCGAAGATAGGCCTATACGTTGAAAAAGCAACGCGGCACTTTCACCAGAACCAATGGTGTATTTCTTCCATTTGAGAGCGGAAAGCGGGCTTTCCCTATCCGTCAACGCCAAGGTGGCAGCATCAATATCGATAGGGTACGGCTTACCAATGTCATAGTAACCTGTTTCTTGCCGCAGTGTTTTAGGTTCGGGCAACAAAAACAGAGCAACGACAATTAAGGCGCTAAAAAAAACGATAAGCGCTCGGTGTATCCAAGGCAATCGAGCGAAAAGAGAGACCATCGTTCGTCCGTAAATAAAAAAAACTGAAAAAATAGCTAGCTGTTTAGTCTAACTGGTTTCAAAAATCATCGCTATTCAAGTAAGATGGCAAATCATTAAATTTTTGCCAAATCTGTGGGAGTGAACAAGAATGGCGAGTATTGAAGCTGCACTGGCGGAAATTAAACGCGGTGTCGAGGAGCTGATTCCAGAAGAAGAACTGATTGAAAAACTGAAAGAGGGTCGCCCTCTTCGTATTAAGCTAGGTGCGGACCCTACTGCACCAGATATCCATCTGGGCCATACCGTAATCCTTAACAAGCTTCGTACTTTCCAAGAACTTGGTCATGAAGTCACTTTCTTAATCGGTGATTTTACGGGTATGGTTGGAGATCCAACGGGTAAGAACAAAACTCGCCCGCCACTCACTCGTGAAGATGTGCTACGCAACGCTGAAACCTACAAACAGCAGGTATTCAAAATTCTAGACCCTGCAAAAACTAAGATTCAGTTTAACTCTGAGTGGTTGTCTGAACTTGGTGCAGAAGGAATGATTCGCTTAGCCGCTAACCAGACAGTGGCACGTATGCTTGAGCGCGACGAATTCAAGAAGCGTTACAACAGCGGCCAGCCGATTGCTATCCATGAATTTATGTACCCACTGCTTCAGGGCTATGACTCAGTCGCAATGGAAACAGACGTAGAGCTTGGTGGTACAGACCAGAAGTTCAACTTGCTAATGGGCCGTGAGATGCAAAAAGCACACGGTCAAAAGCCTCAGGCAGTCTTGACCTTGCCTCTTCTCGTAGGTTTAGACGGCGAGAAGAAAATGTCGAAATCTGCGCATAACTACATCGGTATCAGTGAAGCGCCAAGCGAAATGTTTGGTAAGATCATGTCTATCTCTGATGACCTAATGTGGAGCTACTACGAGCTACTCTCTTTCCGCCCACTAGAAGAAATCGCCCAGTTTAAAGCCGATGTACAAGCGGGTAAAAACCCTCGCGATATTAAGATTTTGTTGGCTAAAGAGATCATTGCCCGCTTCCATAGTGAAGATGACGCAAACGCGGCGGAGCAAGAGTTTATCAACCGCTTCCAGAAAGGCGCGATGCCAGACGAGATGCCAGAGTTCACTTTTGATGCAGGTATTCCAGTCTCTAACTTGCTTAAAGAGGCGGGCCTTTGTCCTTCGACATCTGATGCAATGCGCATGGTTAAGCAAGGGGCAGCAAAAATTGATGGAGAGAAAGTAGCAGACGCTAAGTTCACTCCAGAAGCGGGCACATACGTTTTCCAAGTCGGTAAGCGTAAATTTGCTCGACTAACCATTGCTTAATTGTTACTGGTAAAGAAAAAGCGCCTTAAGGCGCTTTTTTGTGCATGTTTTAAAGCGAAGAATGATCCAAGTTTCGAAGGCAAGTAAACTGATGATGCCCATTGCCAATGAGTGCCATAAGCAACAAAAAATAGTACCGCTCCCATAGACAACCAGATAACAATCAAGGATTGGATTTTCTCCTTTTTAGTCAGTCCCTCTTTGTTCTTAAGACGAGTCGCTAGCGGTCCTAGCTTCGGGTGATTTAGAAGCCACTTTTGAAACTCTGGGGAAGAGCATCCAAAGCAATATAGTGCCAATAGAATAAAAGGAACGGTAGGCAGCAGAGGGACGGTTACTCCTATCAGCCCCAATATAACGCAAGTCCAACCGACGCAGTTGTAGCCTTTGAGACGAATGTGCTCTGGAATTTTATTCTTTTTGTAATCAGTCATAAGGTGTTTGATAGCCGTCGCACATTACTTGTGCCCTTTAGAGTATTGGGTTTAGGTATAAAAATCGCAACTAGATAGAGAAATTAACAGGAAATTTGCAGTTTTCGCTGTTGAGGTTTGATAGTATGCACCTCGCTGCGACTGCCGCAGTATTTTGGAGACTTTTATGAACAATACCGACCATCCCCCTAGTAGAAAGGGAGAAAAATAACCCGCTTCGGTATTGGCATTTTTGTTCCTGCCGTTTGGGCAGAGATCCTTATCCCCTCTATTTTTCTCCTTTTTTCTTGGACTTATGACCGCAAGATGCCGAAAGGGCGTGTTGAGGTTTGGTGGTCGTTACCTATTGCCAATCGGGAGATTCGCCATGACGGTAATGAACAATACACTTGTTGAAAACAATACCTATTTTTCTCAAGAAGAGATCGGTGCTGCGCGCAACGCATTTCTTCAATACGAGCGTGATAAACAGGTTCACCTGTTAACAGTGATGCCTATAGAAGAGGCGGCAGCAGTACTACACCATTGCAGCCTTAGCCATGTTCAGCATTTGATTAATGAGCTTGAACTGTTGGGAGAAGATAAACTCGCGCGTCATTACGCACATCGATTAGGACTTATCCACTCAGAGGTGGAAACTGGCGAAAGTTATTTGGCTACACCAGTGTTAGAACACGTAAAGCAGAGAATAGGCTGGATCATTTCGTTAGCTCTGCTGGGAATTGTATCAGGGCTAATCATTGCGCAGTACGAAGATATACTCAGCCAGTTAGTATTGCTGGCAGTGTACATGCCCGTGATTGCAGCAGCAGGCGGTAATACAGGTACTCAAGCCGCTACACTTGTGATCAGAGCCCTTGCCACCGGAGAGTTAAAAAAGCGTCAGTGGTTAAGCGTGTTGTGGAAAGAGAGCAGAGTCGCGCTTTGCTTGGCTACGGCGATCGCAGCGTCATGGTTGGCCGGATCTTGCTGTTTAGCGATGCGGCAAGTGCTGGTAGCTTTAACTTAAATACCATTGCACTGGCCATTTCAATGGCGCTCTTTGTTCAAGTTACTCTATCCACCGCTCTTGGAGGAGTACTGCCTATTCTAGCAAGGGCCTGTAAGCTTGATCCTGCGGTACTTGTTAGTCCAGTACTCGCGTCCGTGGTAGATATTTCAGGGATGTGGATTTACTTTACGGTCGTAAACTCATTTCTAGGAATTGCCTGACTAAACTCTACAACGTCTTGGTAGAAGAGTTTTTCAAACTGAACAATAGGGGCGACAACCGGTTTGTTGTCGTCTCTTTTTTCAGGGTGGTAGTCAGTGACAAATTGAACAAAGAGAGATCGAGGAACGCCATTTTCATCTAGACCGTAACCCGCCATATTGTAGCTGCCATAGAGGGAGCCGCTTTTGGCTTTTATATGGTCTTTGATTGGCGTTTTACGCATGCTTCTTCGGTACTTTAGCGTACCATTCTTGCCAGAGATAGGCAGCAGTGCCATAAGTTGTAGTTGATCTTCGTTATCCCAGATGTATCTCAATATGGCGGCCATGTCGTCCACGGTAAAGCGGTTATTGCGCGATAATCCAGACCCATCCGCTAATTTTGCCTTACTGATATCGATCCCCGTGTGGGCGAAGATGATCTGTTTGATCGCTTCGGTACCGTTGCCAAAACTCCCTGGTTGCACAAAGAAATGAGCACCAAGAGCTTTGGTAAGGTTGTCGGCAATCAGGTTGTCAGATTTCTTTAGCATCTCCTCTAGTAAAGCATCGAGGCGAGGAGAGTAGTGAGTGGCTAAAGTTTGGTAGTTACTGCCAGTAGGACTGCCTACTTTGATGACACCATTAAATTCAAATCCCAACTGGTTTATTAGAGTGCTAATGACTCTAGAGGTGTAAACCGAGGGATTCTGCACGGCAAACTTTAGAGGAAGCGGTTTTTTTCTCTCTAACATACAGCCCTGAAGTTGATAGTGATTGTCCGAGTTGGCAATTAACTCTAGGCTACACTGAGTCCCTTTTTGATACGCTTTATCAACACTTTGCGCTTGTGTCGATACGTAAATAGGGTATTGAGGCGGTACGTAAACACGAGTTTTTCCGCCAGCTTCACTAGAGACTGAAGCGGGTACGCAATTTTCGTCTAATGTAATGGCACTGGCAGGTGCGCTGTAGCAAACCCCTAAAATATCCCAAGGCCATCCCACAGCGCGTTCGTAGCCGCTAAATGCGCTGTTATCTAGCCAGATATCACCGCGGATAGTATTGCCTATTTGCTTCTTGGCTTCTTTAAGCAAATAGGTAATATCATCACTTTTTAGGGTAGGGTCACCAGAGAACCGAATCACTAAGCCTTCAGATCCAGTCTCTATACGAGTCGAAAACTTAAACTGGCTACCAAGTTCGAGCTTAGCGGCAAGTGCGGTGACGGTTTTTAGCGTACTTGCTGGAGGAAAAAATTGATCGCTATAGCCAGCATTTAGCAGGGTTTCGCCACTTTCTAAGGCGCGTATCGTAAGGGCACTTCGGCTTCCAGCGGGAAGGTGGTTGGTAGGGGTGTAAGCGAATGAAAACACGGGAATTATAGCAGCGAAAATACTACTAAAAAAAAGAGTTGTTCTAAGTGCCGCGTTCATAAATCCATGCCAGTTTTAAAGTACGAATAACCAGTATACTCCTGTGACTGATAGATGCCAGTTTGTGTCGCTTGTAGCAATCTTCTTTGTTTCGTAAATAGAAAAGCACCTGCGTGATTGCAGGTGCTTAAAAGAGTCAGTCTTAAGTGCGACTTAGAAGTCGTAGCGTAGACCTAGAGCGATTTCGTCTTCAGCGTCAGCTTTCGATACTTGGCCATTGTTGTCGCCAGCAGAGAGTAAGTTGAAGTTGTAAGATACGTAACCGCGGAAGTTAGGCTTGAAGTAGTAAGTTGCATCTACCGCTAGCTTGTCTTGAAGGTCCTCTTTAGCACCAGCTGTCTTACCTTCTAGGTAGTTGTACGTGGTAGAGAATACCGTTTGACCCATGTTGTAAGCAGCAGCTAGTTCGTAACCTTGCTTATCTGTTTTGGTGTAACCATCTTTGTCTTGACCATCAACATAAGTACCAGCGAAGTACAAATCGTTAATAGAGTAAGAAGCCGCTAGCATAAATTGGTCGCTCGACTTTTTAACACCACCAGTTTCACCAGAATCTTGATCCGCGTAACCAGCACCTAGTTTAAAACCAGTGTCGCCGATAGCGTAGATAGCCGATAGAGAGTAACCATCAGTTTTGTCGTCGGTGTAGCCAGAACCATCGGTCTTTTCTACGCGGTTAGCGAAGCGGTAGCTTGCTTTTAGGCTTAGGTCTGAAAATTGACCCTTGTACGCTAGCGTGTTGTCGATGCGGTCAGCAACGTCAATTTTGTATGCTGCGTTGTTACCGTGGTAAGCCATGATATCGGTAAAGTCGGTGATCACACCTAGTGCGCCATCGTTTTTACCGTAAGTGATTTCACCAAAGTTGCCGCCGATACCCGCATAGGTGTAACGGTGTTCGATGTCGTCATCTTTAGCAGGGTCGTTGTCTGCAGTTGTGAACTCACCCTCGTAGAAACCTACGCCGTATAGGCTGTCAGTAAGCTGAGTGATACCTTTAATGTTTAAACGTACACGAGATTTGTCATCGGCTTTGCCATCTTGAAGAGACATGCGCGCTTCAGCGCGACCGCCGATCTCTAGAGAGTTACCATCTTGGTTGTATACTTCAGCAGCAGTAGCGCCAGTCGCAGTTACCGCACCAGCAATCGCTAGAGCAATCAGAGTTTTGTTCATCTTATTAGTCCTAATTTACTGTCCATAAATAGTCATTTTTGAGTAGACACATTCGTTGTGACTCTCTGTTTCCACTGCTCCGAGCATTTCCATCTGGTTCTAAGTTGGTGTTTTATCGAAATCGAAAAAATGCAGAACCTGACCGCCCATAGCAATCGACGAACAAAGTTTTAACGCTAAAGTTCATCAGGGGTTAGTAAAATGATATAAATCACATTTTTGAACAGTGTTTTATTGTCATTTTGTTGTTTGTAATTAATTGTTTTTCAATGACATTTGTCGCTTGTGTCAGGTTTCTGTTAGTGGTGGATTATTTAGATCTTTTTACCCGACTTTTCTAGAGTGAGTGTGATTTAGGTCGGTGATTTAGGATGAGTATTTTCCGTTATTGATACATATAACCCAGTGCTGACATAGAGTTTCCGATTTTGGATGATCTGATCGCCAAGTTTGTTTACACTAATAAAAATATCGAATTTAACCTACTACCTAATCCTCTCGGGTTGGGTAGTTTTGTTTTGTCCAAAGATAGCTTTGGCTCAGAGGTAAAAGATGGAAAAAGTTCCAATGACTGTCCGCGGCGAAGAAAAGCTGCGCAAAGAATTAGAAAGACTGTTGAAGTTGCGTCCTCAAATTTCAGAGGCGATTGCCGAAGCGAGAGAGCTGGGCGACCTTAAAGAAAACGCTGAGTACCACGCCGCTCGTGAAGAGCAGGGCATTTGTGAAGCTCAAATTCGTGATATCGAATACAAACTGTCGGTCGCTCAGGTTATCGATGTGACTAAGATGGATAACCAAGGCAAGGTTATCTTCGGTTCGACAGTAACACTTGTGGATGTTGATACGGAAGAAGAGAAAACTTACCAAATCGTAGGCGATGACGAAGCCGACATTAAAGCGGGTCGCATCTCGGTAAGTTCGCCAATGGCTCGTGGCTTAATTGGCAAGATGGAAGGCGATGAAGTCTCTATTACCACACCAGGTGGTGCAAAAGATTACGATATCGAAAAAGTAGAGTATCTCTAAAACGAAA
The DNA here is from genome assembly GCF_001854765.1 of Vibrio sonorensis. Lineage (GTDB taxonomy): Bacteria > Pseudomonadota > Gammaproteobacteria > Enterobacterales > Vibrionaceae > Vibrio > Vibrio sonorensis. The sequence continues at coordinate 106,582 of NZ_LJJE01000002.1, forward strand.
AAGGTCGCCATGGCGACCTTTTCTCTTTGAGCTAAATATTACTTGCGTGGCAGCTCAATCTTGCGTTCTTCAGATTGACGATAAAGCACTAGAGTTTTACCGATCACTTGAACTTTTTCTGCCTTAGATTCACGCACGATAGCGTCAACGATCAGGTTTTTGGTTTCGCGATCTTCCGACGACACCTTCACTTTGATCAGTTCGTGGTGGTTTAGAGCGATTTCAATTTCCGCAAGAACAGCTTCAGTTAGTCCATTCGCGCCCAGTAGCACAACGGGTTTAAGGTTGTGTGCCAGACCTTTTAGATGCTGTTTTTGTTTGGTGCTTAGGTTCATTACGCGGCCAATTTTATTTAATATAAGGGTTGAAAAATCTTATTTTAACGCCATCTATCACGGAAGACTATAATTTATTAGGTTACCTCTAATACCTAAGTCATCCATGCTTGATTGGTAAAGCGATTTACTTGGGTAAAAACTGATCCTATTGGGACATTAATGAGTAAACAAAAACATTCGGCAAGTTCTGGCCGTTGGCTCAAAGAGCACTTTGACGATAAATACGTTAATGAAGCCAAGAAAAAAGGTTATCGCAGCCGTGCGATTTTTAAAATTGAAGAGATCCAAGAGAAAGACAAACTTCTAAAGCCGGGCATGACAGTGGTCGATTTGGGTGCTGCGCCTGGTGGCTGGTCTCAATACGCTGCTAAGCTTGTAGGTCAAGAGGGACAAGTGATCGCTTGTGACATTTTGCCAATGGATTCCATTGCTGGTGTGGCTTTCTTGCAGGGTGATTTTAGAGAAGATTCGGTTCTTGAGGCATTACTTGAAAGAATTCAACCAGACATGGTTGATATTGTGATGTCGGACATGGCTCCGAACATGGCTGGAAATTTATCTGTCGATCAACCTCGTGCAATGTATCTTGTTGAACTAGCATTAGATATGTGTCGACAAGTTTTGGCACCCAATGGTAGTTTTGTGGTTAAAGTATTCCAAGGCGAAGGCTTTGACCAATACGTAAAGGATGTACGTGACCTATTTAAGGTTGTGAAAATCCGCAAACCTGATTCTTCAAGGGCTAGATCCCGCGAAGTATACATAGTAGCCACTGGTTACAAAGGTTAACTATTTGCAGAGTTGCGAAAAAGTTAACACTATAGCTACAGGTACCAAACTGTAGTACCCTACCTTTAATTACAATTAGTTATCGCGAGGCTTACACCTTGAGTGACATGGCAAAAAATTTAATTCTGTGGCTTGTGATCGCCGTTGTTCTGATGTCAGTTTTCCAGAGCTTTGGTCCTGGGGAAAACAATGGAAGAGCTGTTGATTACACCACATTCGTACAGGAAGTTGGCCAGGGCCAGATTCAGGAAGCAACCTTCAAAGACGGTGAAATTACCTTCATGCGTCGCGGAGGCGGTGCCAGATATGTTACTTACATGCCTGTTTATGATCAGAAGCTTCTGGACGACCTGATTAATCAAAATGTAAAAGTGATGGGCACACCGCCTGAAGAGCAGAGCTTACTAGGTAATATCTTTATCTCGTGGTTCCCAATGATTCTGCTTATCGGGGTGTGGATCTTCTTTATGCGCCAAATGCAGGGCGGCGGTGGCAAAGGCGCCATGTCGTTCGGTAAGAGCAAAGCGCGCATGATGAGCGAAGAGCAAATTAAAACTACTTTTGCTGATGTTGCTGGTTGTGACGAAGCAAAAGAGGACGTGAAAGAGTTGGTTGATTACTTGCGCGATCCAAGTCGATTCCAGAAGTTGGGCGGTAAGATCCCAACGGGCGTGTTGATGGTGGGTCCACCGGGTACAGGTAAAACGCTACTTGCGAAAGCGATCGCCGGTGAAGCAAAAGTACCATTCTTTACTATCTCAGGTTCAGATTTTGTAGAAATGTTCGTAGGTGTGGGTGCATCCCGTGTACGTGACATGTTCGAGCAAGCGAAGAAAGCGTCTCCTTGTATTATCTTTATCGATGAGATTGATGCAGTAGGTCGTCAACGTGGCGCTGGTGTTGGTGGTGGTCACGATGAGCGTGAGCAAACGCTTAACCAAATGCTAGTAGAGATGGATGGTTTTGAAGGTAACGAAGGAATTATCGTTATCGCTGCCACCAACCGTCCAGACGTACTTGACCCTGCACTACTTCGTCCAGGTCGTTTTGACCGTCAGGTCGTAGTTGGTCTTCCTGACGTACGTGGCCGTGAGCAGATCTTGAAAGTTCACATGCGTAAAGTGCCTCTAGCGGGTGACGTTGAGCCTTCACTAATTGCTCGTGGTACTCCGGGTTTCTCTGGTGCCGATCTGGCTAACCTAGTGAACGAAGCTGCTCTGTTTGCCGCACGTGGTAACAAGCGAAATGTTTCTATGGTGGAGTTTGAATTGGCGAAAGACAAGATCATGATGGGTGCTGAGCGCCGTTCAATGGTGATGTCGGAAGATACAAAAGAGTCAACAGCTTACCATGAAGCAGGCCACGCAATTGTGGGTCGCTTAGTGCCTGAGCACGACCCTGTGTACAAAGTGTCCATTATTCCACGTGGCCGAGCGCTGGGTGTGACTATGTACTTGCCAGAGCAAGATCGAGTAAGTATGTCTCGTCAACACTTAGAATCAATGGTTTCTAGTTTGTACGGCGGACGTCTTGCAGAAGAGCTTATCTACGGTGCAGATAAAGTATCAACGGGCGCTTCTAACGATATCGAACGCGCAACAGACATCGCTCGTAAGATGGTCACTCAATGGGGTTTCTCAGAAAAACTGGGTCCACTTCTTTACGCAGAAGAAGAGGGTGAAGTTTTCCTAGGCCGCAGTGTTACCCAAACCAAGCATATGTCTGACGATACCGCTAAGTTGATTGATGATGAGATACGTCAAATCATCGACCGCAACTACGAGCGTGCTAAGAAAATCCTTGAAGAGAACATGGATATTATGCACGCCATGAAAGACGCCTTGATGAAATACGAAACCATCGATGCGGGTCAAATTGATGACCTGATGGATCGCAAGGAAGAAATTCGTGAGCCAGCGGGTTGGACGGATGACCAAACTCCTCCAAAGGCGAAGGCAGAAGCTAAAGCTGAGCCAGAAGCCACTCCTGAACCAGAGGCGAAAGCTGAGCAGGAGAAGGTGGAAGAGTCCAATGAAGAAGCACCTGTAGAAAAGAGCGAAAAGAAAGACTCTGAATAAGTTGCTGTTTATATTAAAACCTCGGGGGAACTCGGGGTTTTTCTGTTTTAGGGAAGTACAATGATCATTCGAGCCAATGGCAAATCACTGGATCTCAATCAGCCTATTGTGATGGGAATTTTGAACGTGACTCCGGACTCCTTTTCAGATGGAGGAAAGTTCAATGAAATAGATAATGCGCTTGCTCAAGTAGAAAAGATGATAGAGGCGGGGGTATCTATCATTGATATTGGAGGTGAATCAACGCGCCCCGGTGCACCTGACGTCGCGCTCGCGGATGAACTGCAACGAGTGATCCCTGTTATCAAAGCGATTCGAAAAAAGAGCGATGTGTGGATTTCAATAGATACCAGTAAAGCAGAGGTGATGAAACAAGCCATTGCCGCAGGTGCTGATATCATCAATGACGTACGAGCTTTGCAAGAGCCGGGGGCGATAGAAGTCGCGGCAGAGTCAGGTTTGCCAGTGTGTTTAATGCACATGAAGGGGCAGCCTAGAACCATGCAAAACGCTCCTCACTACGATAACGTAATAGAAGAGGTTAAAGAGTTTCTACAACAACGAATCACGCATTGTGAAAAGGCAGGGATCCACAGGGATAACATTATTCTCGATCCCGGTTTTGGTTTTGGTAAAACAGTAGAACACAATTATCATATGCTTGCTAACTTGGAAGCCTTCCACCAATTAGGGCTTCCCGTGCTTGCAGGTATGTCGCGCAAATCAATGTTGTTTAAGTTGTTAGATAAAACACCAGCGGAATGCGTGGCAGCTAGTGTCGCTTGTGCCACTATGGCGGCATTGAAAGGAGCGCAAATCATTCGTGTCCACGACTATGTGGAAACGATCGATGCTCTAAAGGTGGTGAACAAAACAAATCAAAATAAATAAATACTATTAGGAATCCATATGTCGAACAAAAGACGCTATTTTGGTACGGATGGGGTAAGAGGTAAGGTAGGACAATACCCAATTACACCGGACTTTGTACTTAAGCTTGGCTGGGCTGCCGGACGCGTTTTGGCAAAGCAAGGCACTAAAAAGGTCATTATAGGTAAAGATACACGCATTTCAGGCTATATGCTTGAGTCGGCTTTAGAAGCAGGCTTAGCGGCAGCTGGCTTAAAAGCGACCTTTACGGGACCAATGCCAACGCCGGCGGTCGCGTACCTAACCCAAACATTCCGCGCTGAAGCGGGTATCGTAATCTCTGCTTCCCACAACCCATATTACGACAACGGTATAAAGTTCTTCTCGTCTGAAGGAACGAAGCTTCCGGACGATATCGAGTTGGCAATTGAAGCCGAGCTGGACAAAGATATCGAATGTGTAGAATCGGCGTCGTTAGGCAAGGCTTCACGTCTTGATGATGCGGCTGGTCGTTACATCGAGTTTTGTAAAAGTACCTTCCCCAGCCATTTAAGTTTGGCGGGAGTAAAGATCGTAGTCGATTGCGCTCATGGGGCAACTTACCATATCGCGCCTAACGTGTTTAAAGAGTTAGGGGCGGATGTCATCCCAATGGGAACAGAACCAGACGGTTTGAACATCAACGAAGAAGTGGGTGCCACCGATGTACGAGCTTTGCAAAAGCGCGTGGTTGAAGAACAAGCTGTACTGGGCGTGGCTTACGACGGAGATGGTGACCGAATTATTATGGTTGATCATCTTGGTAACAAAGTTGATGGTGACCAAATCGCGTATATTATTGCTCGCGATGCTTTGCGCCGAGGTGAACTGAAAGGTGGTGTGGTTGGAACTTTGATGACCAACCTAGGCATGGAAAACGGTCTTAAGCAGTTAGGCATTCCTTTTGTTCGAGCTTCAGTCGGTGACCGTTATGTGATGGAAAAACTACTCGATAAAGGCTGGAAGATTGGCGCTGAAAACTCAGGCCATGTCATTCTACTTGATAAAGTGACGACGGGTGACGCCATTGTAGCTTCACTACAAGTGATTGCTTCAGTGGTTGATAGCGGTATGTCATTGCACGAGCTATCGCAAGGAATGACGCTTTACCCTCAGGTACTGGAAAACGTTCGATTCTCAGGAGATACCAACCCACTAGAGTCAGAAACGGTTCTTGCCAGTGTCGCCGAAGTGGAAGCAGAACTTGCTGACAAAGGTCGAGTGCTATTGAGAAAGTCAGGTACGGAGCCTTTAATTCGAGTTATGGTTGAAGGTGAGGACGCTGAACTTGTCCAGCGCAGCGCACTTAAGATCGCTGATGTCGTAAAAGCGAGCTGTTAAGTTATAGGCGGCTTTTTATCCCTGTTGGACTAAAAGCCGCTTTTGCCCCTTTTTTAACCGTTTGATTCTTAAGTTGGACTTTTTTGCTAATTTTTCCTTGTCAGGTAAGCAAGCTTTCGCTAGTATTGCTCGGCCTTCAGCAAGGAGGGCGCTGGCCTTGTTCAGAAAATTAATTTCTTGAACGGCGCTGGCTCAACAATTTGGAACATAGGTGGAAATAATGTTTACAGTTCTACTTGTGATTTACCTGTTGGCAGCGGTTGGTGTAATCGGCCTAGTGCTGATTCAACAAGGTAAAGGCGCAGATATGGGAGCCTCATTCGGTGCAGGCGCATCAAACACAGTGTTTGGCGCAGGCGGCTCAGGGAATTTCCTAACTCGAATGACTGCAATTTTTGCAACAGTATTTTTTGTCATTAGCTTAGTGTTAGGCAATATGTCTACACACAAAACTGAATCCCAGTGGATTGACCCAACTCAAGGCCAAGTGATTCAACAAGCTGATGATGCGACGAGTGAAATTCCAGCACCTTTAGGTGAAGAAATTCCTCAATAAGCAAAAGCTTATCGTTGCCGAGATGGTGAAATTGGTAGACACGCTAGCATGAGGTGCTAGTGCCTTTGGTGTGAGGGTTCGAGTCCCTCTCTCGGCACCATTGATTTACAAACTTGTAAAACACCTTGTAGGGCGTATAATTGCTCACAAGTCGGACGCGGGGTGGAGCAGCTTGGTAGCTCGTCGGGCTCATAACCCGAAGGTCGTCGGTTCAAATCCGGCCCCCGCAACCAATCTTTCGAACTGTCGAATAGATGTGGACAAGTTTGCGCAATGCTTGCATTGCGGGTCAGAAGTAAGCCTTCTGATTATCAGGGTCCAGCAACAAAAAACCCCGACTTTCGGGGTTTTTTGTTATTTGAATTTTTGAAATCGAAAATTCAAATCTTGCTTGGAATTGAAAATGGGCTCTGAGCCCTTTTTTTGTTTCTGGAGTGGTTTAAATGACTGGTTTAGAAAGACAACTTACTGAAATGCTTGACGCGCCCGTAGCGGCGTCAGGGTATGAGTTAGTTGGATTAGAATTTATCCGTGCTGGCGAGCACTCAACTTTAAGAATCTACATCGACCATGAAAATGGCATCAATGTAGACGATTGTGCTGAGGTAAGTCATCAAGTAAGTGCTGTATTGGATGTCGAAGATCCGATTTCAGTGGCTTATAACCTTGAAGTGTCTTCACCAGGCTTGGAAAGACCGCTTTTTAAAGCAGCACATTACGAGCAATTTATTGGTCACGAGGTGAGCGTCGTTCTGAAAATGGCCGTGGGCAACCGTCGTAAGTGGAAAGGAGAAATCCACTCAGTTGATGGTGAAACCATATTGCTGACCGTTGATGGTCAACAAGAAGAGTTTGCCCTAAGCAATATTGCGAAAGCGAACCTGATCCCTAAATTTTAAGTCTTAGAGGCTATAAACAATGAGTAAAGAAATTTTAGCGGTAGCAGAAGCGGTATCTAATGAGAAAGGGGTACCTCGTGAGCGTATTTTTGAAGCCCTAGAGATTGCACTGGCTACATCGACTAAGAAAAAACACGAAATTGAGATCGACGTACGCGTTGAAATTGACCGTCGCACTGGTGAGTTTGATACGTACCGCCGTTGGTTGGTGGTTGAAGAAGTTGAGTTCCCAACAAAAGAGATCTCACTTGAAGCGGCGCGCTACGAAGACGACAGCATGGAACTTGGCGATTTCGTAGAAGATGAAATTGAGTCAGTGACCTTTGACCGCATCACTACTCAAACAGCTAAGCAAGTTATCGTACAGAAAGTACGTGAAGCTGAGCGTGCACAAATTGTTGAACAGTTCATCGATAATGAAGGTGAGCTAGTGACGGGTGTGGTTAAGAAAGTTAACCGCGAAACCATCATTCTAGACCTAGGTAACAACGCAGAGTCTGTTATTCTTCGCGATGATCAACTACCTCGTGAAAACTTCCGTCCGGGCGACCGTGTACGTGGTCTTCTATACAAGGTTGCTCCAGAAGCTCGTGGCTTCCAGCTATTTGTTACTCGCTCTAAGCCAGAAATGCTGGCTGAACTATTCCGAGTAGAAGTGCCAGAAATTGCTGAAGAGATCATCGAGCTGAAAGGCGCTGCTCGCGATCCAGGTTCTCGTGCGAAAATCGCAGTGAAAACTAACGACCGTCGCATTGACCCAGTTGGTGCTTGTGTGGGTATGCGTGGCGCACGTGTACAAGCGGTTTCTGGTGAACTGGGCGGCGAGCGTATCGACATCGTACTTTGGGACGATAACCCAGCTCAATTTGTTATCAATGCAATGGCACCAGCCGATGTTGCATCAATCATCGTAGATGAAGATGCTCACGCAATGGACATCGCCGTTGAAGCAGACAACCTAGCACAAGCGATTGGCCGTAACGGTCAAAACATCCGTCTTGCTTCTCAGCTAACTGGCTGGGAACTGAACGTGATGACAGTAGAAGAACTGCAGAAAAAACACGAAGAAGAGTCATTGGCTTCTATCGAGAACTTTATGAAGTACCTCGATATCGAGCAGGACTTCGCTGAGTTATTGGTAGAAGAAGGCTTCTCTACTCTAGAAGAAGTCGCTTATGTACCAGTAAATGAGCTTCTAGAAGTAGAAGGTCTGGATGAAGACCTAGTAGAAGAGTTGCGCAACCGTGCAAAAGAAGCACTGACAACTCTTGCTCTAGCGCAAGAAGAGTCGTTTGAAGGCCTAGAGCCAGCAGAGGATCTGCTAGCACTGGAAGGTCTAGAGCGCGAAATGGCATTCAAACTGGCAGCGAAAGGTGTAGCGACACTGGAAGATCTAGCTGACCAAGGTATTGATGATTTAGAAGGTATCGAAGACCTAACAGAAGAGCGCGCAGGTGAACTTATCATGGCGGCTCGTAATATCTGTTGGTTTGGCGAAGAAGCATAATTTCAGCAAGGGAGAAAGCGGATGACACAAATTACTGTTAAAGCACTGAGTGACGAAATAGGTACACCAGTAGACCGCTTGGTAGAGCAACTTGCTGATGCTGGAATGAGCAAGACAAGCTCAGATATGATTTCTGAAGACGAGAAGCAAAAGCTGCTTACTCACCTTAAGAAAGAACACGGCGACAGCACTGGTGAAGCATCGCCAACACGTCTGACACTCCAGCGTAAAACCCGCAGCACTCTAAGTGTGAGTGCTGGTGGTGGCAAAAGTAAGAATGTTCAGGTTGAAGTGCGTAAAAAGCGTACCTACGTAAAACGCAGCACAATCGAAGATGAAGCGAAGCGCGAAGCTGAAGAAGCGGCACAAAGAGAAGCCGAAGAAGCAGCGAAACGCGAAGCGGAAGAAAAAGCAAAACGCGAAGCTGAAGAAAAAGCGAAACGTGATGCTGAAGCAAAAGCGAAGCGCGAGGCTGAAGCAAAAGCCAAGCGCGAAGCGGAAGAGAAAGCGAAGCGCGAAGCAGAGAAACCTGCCGAGCAAACCGCTGAAGAGAAGTTACAGCAAGAAGCAGCGCGAAAAGAGGCCGAGGAGCTTAAACGTCGTCAGGAAGAGGAAGCGAGACGTAAGGCTGAAGAAGAAAGTCAGCGTCAGTTAGAACAAGCTCGCGAGATGGCCGAAAAAAATAAAGAGCGTTGGTCTGCGGAAGAAGAGAAAAAAGGTGAGATGGAAAATACAGATTACCATGTAACGACTTCACACTATGCACGTGAAGCCGAAGACGAAGCAGATCGTCGTGAAGAAGGTGGTGGCCGTCGTCGTAAGAAGAAAGCTTCTAAAACTAACGACGAAGCACGCAGTCCTCGCAAAGGCAATAGAGGTCGTAAAGGCAAACTAGCTAAACCTGCAAAACCTGCTTCAATGCAGCACGGCTTTGATAAGTCAGCACAGGTTGCTAAGTCTGACGTTGTTATTGGCGAGACGGTTGTTGTTTCTGAGCTAGCACAGAAGATGTCTGTGAAGGCGACTGAAGTAATTAAAGTTATGATGAAGATGGGTGCTATGGCAACCATCAACCAAGTGATTGATCAAGAAACAGCACAGTTAGTGGCTGAAGAAATGGGTCACAAAGTTGTTCTACGCAAAGAGAACGAGTTGGAAGAAGCTGTACTGTCTGATCGCGATAGCGATGCAGAAGCCGTACCGCGCGCGCCAGTTGTTACTATCATGGGTCACGTTGACCACGGTAAAACATCGACGCTTGACTACATCCGCCGTACTCACGTTGCCTCTGGTGAAGCGGGTGGTATTACCCAGCACATCGGTGCATACCACGTAGAAACTGACAACGGTATGATCACTTTCCTAGATACTCCGGGACACGCGGCGTTTACCGCAATGCGTGCACGTGGTGCTCAGGCTACGGATATCGTTGTACTTGTAGTTGCAGCAGACGATGGTGTTATGCCACAGACAATCGAAGCGATTCAGCACGCAAAAGCGGCAGAAGTACCTTTGATTATTGCAGTCAACAAGATCGATAAAGAAGACGCGAACCCAGACAACGTTAAGAACGAGCTGGCACAGTACGACGTTATTCCTGAAGAGTGGGGCGGTGAGAACATCTTCGTTCACATCTCTGCAAAACAGGGAACTAACATCGATGGTCTTCTAGAGTCTATTCTTCTACAAGCCGAAGTACTTGAACTTTCTGCGGTTGCAGAAGGCATGGCATCGGGTGTGGTTGTTGAGTCGTTCCTTGATAAAGGTCGCGGTCCTGTTGCTACTGTACTGGTTCAGTCTGGTACGCTACGCAAAGGTGACATCGTACTATGTGGTCAAGAATACGGCCGTGTACGTGCAATGCGCGATGAAGTAGGTAAAGAGGTGACTGAAGCTGGTCCTTCTATCCCTGTAGAGATCTTGGGTCTTTCAGGTGTACCTTCATCAGGTGACGAAGCGACAGTAGTACGCGATGAGCGTAAAGCTCGTGAAGTGGCTAACTACCGTCAAGGTAAGTTCCGCGAAGTGAAACTGGCTCGTCAGCAGAAAGCGAAGCTAGAGAATATGTTCTCTAACATGGCTGCTGGTGATGTTGCTGAGTTGAACGTAGTACTTAAAGCTGACGTACAAGGTTCTGTAGAAGCAATCTCTGACTCTCTACTGAAACTGTCTACTGACGAAGTGAAAGTAAACATCGTTGGTTCTGGTGTTGGTGGTATTACCGAGACTGATGCAGTACTTGCAGAAGCATCTAACGCTATCATCCTTGGCTTTAACGTTCGTGCTGACGCATCAGCTCGTCGTGCGATTGAAGCTGCAAGCGTTGACTTGCGTTACTACTCAATCATCTACCAGTTGATTGATGAAGTGAAACAGGCGATGGGCGGTATGCTTGCTCCTGAATTCAAGCAAGAGATCATCGGTCTTGCAGAAGTACGTGACGTATTTAAGTCACCAAAACTTGGCGCAATCGCTGGTTGTATGGTGACAGAAGGTCTTATCAAGCGTAACAACCCAATCCGCGTACTGCGCGAGAACGTGGTTATCTACGAAGGTGAGCTAGAGTCACTACGTCGCTTTAAAGACGATGTTCAAGAAGTTAAGAGCGGTTACGAATGTGGTATCGGCGTTAAGAACTACAACGACGTTCGCGTTGGTGACCAAATCGAAGTCTTCGAAACAGTGGAAATCAAACGTACACTGGACTAATTGACTAAAATTACATTTCAGTTTCTAAATTGAGTGTAATTGGTTGTTAAATACGCCATGGGGGGCTGGTTTAAACCATCCCCCCATTCTTTCTATTAAGAGAAAAATTATGTCAAAAGAATTTAGCCGCACGCAGCGAGTGGCGCAGCAGTTGCAAAAAGAACTCGCTATGATCCTACAAAGAGAAGTTCGCGATTCTCGTCTTGGAATGGTCACCATTTCCGATGTGGAAGTATCTCGCGACCTAGCTTATGCAAAAGTATTTGTGACTTTCCTTTGCGTGGGTGAGCAAACACCAGAATCTTGTCTCTCAGCTTTGCGCGAGCACGAGGCGCATATTCGAATGATGTTAGGCAAGCGTATCCGCTTGCGCCTAACTCCTGAAATCCGCTTCCAATACGACAATACGCTGGTCGAAGGTATGCGCATGTCTAACCTTGTGAGCGAAGTGCGCAGTGAAGACAAGCGCAAGCAGAGTGAGGCAGGCCGAGAGGACGAAGAGTAATGGCTCGTCGTCGCAAAGGCCGCGCTGTCCACGGTGTTGTACTGCTGGATAAGCCAACGGGAATTTCATCTAACGATGCTCTGCAAAAAGTAAAGCGTATCTATTTTGCTGATAAAGCGGGTCATACTGGAGCGCTTGATCCACTAGCAACGGGCATGTTGCCTATCTGTCTGGGTGAAGCGACCAAGTTTTCTCAGTTTTTACTAGATTCCGACAAACGCTATCGTGTGATTGCCAAGCTGGGTGAACGCACCGATACCTCGGACTCTGATGCGACGTGGTAGAAACTCGCCCTGTAAATGTTGAACAAGATCAGCTTGAAGCGTGTATTGATAAGTTTCGCGGCACAACAGATCAGATCCCATCGATGTTTTCTGCATTGAAGTATCAAGTCGACCACTTTACGAGTACGCTCGCGAAGGCATTGAAGTGCCGAGAGAGTCTCGAAAGATCACGGTATACGAAATCGTTCTACATCGCTTTGAAGGCGATGAAGTGGAAATGGAAGTGCACTGTTCGAAAGGCACCTACATTCGCACTATTGTTGATGATCTGGGTGAAATGCTGGGCTGTGGTGCCCATGTCACTATGTTGCGTCGTACGGGAGTGGCAAACTACCCTTACGAGCGAATGGTGACTCTAGAGCAACTAGAGGCGCTTCTAGAGCAAGCACATCGCGAAGAGAAGGCGCCAAAGGATCTACTGGATACTTTGTTACTGCCAATGGACACCGCGGTTGAGAACTTACCTGAGGTGAACTTAGTACCAGAGCTTGCAGACTTGGTTCAACATGGCCAACCGGTACAAGTATTTGGTGCACCTGTCGATGGTCAGGTTCGCTTGACCATGGGTGAAGAGAAGATTTTTATCGGCGTTGGTGAAATGAACGACGATGGAAAAATCGCACCCAAGCGATTAGTGGTCTTTCGCTAATACCAATAGGTAACAAAACCGGAGCTTGTTGCTCCGGTTATTCTATTTCAGTAGTCCAGTATCTTTCAGTATTTCTCTTAGCTTTTCCGCACGCTTTCTATTTACGCCAAAATCGGAGTAACCCACTCTAGATTCGGAGCGAACAATTAACTGCTCACCTTCAATTTTCAGCTCAAGGTCATCGACAAATCGCATAATCTTGCTTGTGCATTCGATGTGTAAATACTGATCTTTTTCACTGGCGAGTTTTGCGCCGGATAGCTGGAGTGCAGCCGTTTTAACCTGTTCAATCGTCACCCCTTGTTTTAAAGAGTAAGGGGCGAGGGTGTGCTTATCTCTATTGTCCTGAGTAGAGACGCAGTTGGGCTTATCGCCACATGGCGCATTGCTGCGATCAGACATATCAGTGACTCCTTGACTACATGCAGTAAGCCCTAATATCAGAAGGGCGAGAGTGATTTTTTTCATCGTTGTTGAGCATCTTGGTGTTTGGTAACTTTTATTATATGAAAGGCAAAGAAAAAGGATCCAACTAATGGATCCTTTTTGTGCTAATGCTCTAAATAGTCTAGTGCGATTAGTAAACGTCTCGTACGTAGCGCTTCTGTTTCTTCATTTGGTTAACGTACTCTTTGGCGTCGTCTTCAGACATTTTGCCATGCGTCTCGATGACATCGTGCAAGGCTTTATCTACGTCCTTTGCCATATAGTAAGCGTCGCCACAAACAAAGAAGTATCCACCGCGCTCTAGCCATGCAAACAGCTCTTCGCCGTTTTCACGCATCTTGTCTTGTACGTAGATCTTCTCTTCCTGATCCCTTGAGAAAGCGAGGTCTAGCTTGGTAAGAACCCCTTTTTCTTGCAGTGCTTCTATTTCATCTCGATAGATAAAGTCAGTTGCGCTGTTTCGGTCACCGAAGATAAGCCAGTTGTCACCCGGTGAAGCTTGCACTTCACGCTCTTCAAGGAAGGCTCTAAATGGCGCAATACCCGTACCCGGACCAACCATGATCATAGGTGCTTTATCGTCTTCTGGTACCGCAAAGCTCTTGTTGGGAGCAAAGTAAACAGGAACCTTCTCACCGGTTTCAACGATGTCGGCCAACCAAGTAGAGCAAGTACCGTTGTAGGAGCGCTCACCATTTTTGTATCTCACACTACCAATGGTGAGGTGTACTTCATCGTTGTGCTTGTTCAAGCTAGATGAAATTGAGTAGGCACGTGGTGCGATTGGTTTAAGCAGCGATAGTACCTCTGCGAGAGACAGAGTGACATTTGGGTAACCGCGCAGGAGGTCTAGCGTGTCTTTACCCCATAGATAGTCATTCAGCGCAGAGTTGTCTTCATTGGCGATCATCTCCAGCAGTTTGTGGTCGCTTGCACTTTCCGCCAGTGCTTTAACAAACTCTTTTGACGGTGTACGAATGTCCAAGAAGCGAGTGAAAATCTCTCTTAGGCTGTGGTTTTCACCATTCCACGATGGTTTCTCCTCACCGCTAAACTTGAGGTGTTCAAGAAACGCATCAACTAAGTCTGGCTGGTTTTGAGGAATAACGTTAAGCGCGTCCCCCGCTTTATAGAATTCACCAGAACCCTCTAGTGAGAACTCGTAATGAACAATTTCTTTACTGGAACCTTTTTGGTTAAGTACACGTTTTTCCTTCAACGTCGCTTGCAGCGGGTTCTTACGACCGAACTTAGATTTCTTCTTTGGCGCACTCGCACCATCGGCAACGGCTTCTCCATCATCGCCTTTGTCCGCAATACCCGGAAGTGTTGCTATCATCCACTCTTCCGCTGGCTGTTCAAAGTCAATGTCGCAGTCGACGCGAGAGGTCACACGAGTTGCCCCTAGCTCTTCGAGTCGCTCATCCCAAAGCTTACCCGCCAGACAGAACTCATCGTAGCTCGTGTCGCCTAGTGCAAGGATTGAGTAGAAGGTGCCATCCAATTTCGGAGCGTTATCACTCTTCATGGTTTGCCATAGATTCTCGGCATTGTCTGGCATTTCACCTTCGCCATAAGTACTCGTCACAATGAGAATGCGCGAGGACTTAACAAAGATTTGTGCATCGACATCATCCATATCGTGGACGGTCGCTGTTAAGCCGTACTCTTTGGCTTTTTCGGCGGTTTCGTAAGCAACGCTTTCCGCGTTACCTGTTTGTGTTCCATATAAGATGGTCAGGCCTTTAACCTGAGGCTTAGTTTCCGCGTGTACTACGGACTCTTCTTTTACCAATAAACGCGAGTGCAGACCTGAAAAGAAGCCCGCTAACCAGGTTTTCTGGTCGTCGTTAAACGGTAAGTCTTGTGGCAAATGAGGTACTTTCATAGTTCATCTTGTCCTTAAATCTTCGCCTTTCCCTAGGCAGCTGTTTGGGCTTCTTGTTCGTTGCGCTTCTCTTGTTCGATATCCGCGCGAATCACATCTGCAAATGTGTGGCAGTAAATGGTTGCCATTCTCTGATTCACGGGCTCGATATCAACCAGTTGTTTAGCGATCTCCTGTTCACGGGCAATGATCCAAACTGAGGTGCCACGAGAATGAGTATCCCAAACATCACGTCTTGCTAGAGAAGTTTTGTAATCCTGAACTCGCTTGTGAGCAAGTAGGACTGATAGCTCTTCGTCTTTATAGTTTGAAATAGCTTCTTTGACGTCTTTTAAGATGACATCGAGTAGTTTCTTCTCTCTAAACTCAAACATTTGCTTAACCAAGGCATCCTGACCTTTGGCAAGCTCGTGAGCGCGATGTAACACACCACTTTGCGTGAGTAAGTCGCAAATAAGAGGGGTATCCATTTCGCCGTACTGAGGGCTTAATCCACCGGAAAGTGGTAAGCCATCTCGATACGCGAAATGCACATTTTCTATCAGTCGGTTTGCTTCACCTTGAATCAGCTCCTCAAGCATCTTCTTGCGATTGTGGGTAGCAAGAATACTCTCAGGGTGCTGGCTTTGAGTCAGCGCTAATGGAAGTACCAGTGTGAACAGGGTTCTGTTTGTTGGCCAATCGGCGAGGATCTCAGCGGCTTTGGCAGAGCCAGTAAAGCGCACATGCTGTTCTAAGTGCCACTTAAGTGCCTCTTCATAACCGGGGTTGTGTTCGATAAGTGGCAGAGTCAGTACGGAATCTTTACTACAACTTGCACTAAAACTACCGTCTAAGTCGTACTGGTAAGCCACACCACCGGACATACCATTACCAAAGCCTTTACCGTAACCGCCAAGGTTGATAACTGAACCATTGGTCATGTATTCACAGCAGAAATCACCCACACCTTCTACCACGGCTACAGCGCCGGAGTTTCGAACGGCGAAACGGTCACCGGCTTCACCTTCGACAAAAGTCTGTCCGCCCGTAGCACCGAATAAGGCAAAGTTGCCAATCAGTACATTGGAACCTTCCGACAGTGCTTTGGCATTCGGAGAGCGAACAACAATATGACCTCCACTAGAGCCTTTACCCACACCGTCGTTACAGGTGCCCGTGTGTTCCATTAACAAGCCACTGTTGTTAAAGGCTGCGTAACTTTGACCCGCGCTACCATTAGTTTTTACCACAATAGACTCGCCGTCGAGATAACGTCGGCCATTTGCCGCGGTGTAAACGGACGGGTGCGATTTTGCAACGCCTTTGTAGTTCAAACTGCGTTCGATATCGATAGATAACTGGCCGCCAGTAGATTTATTGCGGTTGTTTAACTTGCCACCATCAAGAACGATGTTCTTCTGTTCAGACTCAAAATAGTCCGCCATAAGCGCTTCGATCAATTTGTCGTCTGGAGTGAAATCCGCTTCCAAGTAGACGGGTTTGGCAATTTTCACTTCTTCAACTTGGGCGAGCAAGCCCGTCACATTTAAGCGACCAACGATACTGTGGTGATTCGCTAGATGAAGTAGCTCTGTTCGGCCGCGAATGTCTTTTAGTGACGGGTACCCAAGCTTTGCTAGGATCTCGCGAACTTCGTGAGCGACGTTAAGGAAATACTGAGATAGCGCTCTAGGATCGCCTTGGTATAGTTCTGGGTTAGTGGTTAGGCCCGCAGGACATTTGACGTTACAGTTCTTCGCCATAACGCATTTCAGCATCATGAGTGCTGTAGTACCAAACTCAAACGAGTCGCCACCCATGATGGCAGATTTGATGACATCGATTCCGGTTTGGTGAGCGTTAGAACAGCGCAGTGTGACTTTTTCACGCAATCCGTTTTCACTTAGTGCTTGATGCACCTCGGCGATACCGATTTCTGCGGCTCGTCCGGTGTTTTTCAAACTGGTTACTGCTGCAGCACCTGTACCACCAGTGTTGCCGGCGACGTTAATCACATCGGCTCCTGCTTTCGCAACACCAACGGCGATAGTACCTATACCTTCTGATGACACCAGCTTTACAATCACTTTTACACGTGCCGCTTTGGCGTCGTGTATCAACTGCCCCAAGTCTTCAATGGAGTAGGTGTCGTGATGAGGAGGGGGGCTCACCAGTTCAACGCCCGGAGTACCACCACGAGCCGCGGCAATTTCAACGGTGACTTTAGGTGATGGCAACTGACCACCTTCACCGGGTTTTGCACCTTGTGCGATCTTTATTTCGATCTCTTGCAACTGCGGATCGGCGAGATAACCAACCCACACGCCAAATCGACCCGATGCAAATTGTTTGATTTTGCTCGACTTAATGGAGTTAAAACGAGTGGAGTGTTCGCCACCCTCACCAGAGTTACTCATGGCGCCTGCGATATTTGTTCCCTGAGCTACCGCCATATGCGCATTTGAGTTAAGAGCACCGTGACTCATGGCACCAGACGCAAATGTTGGCGTGATAAGATGAGCGGGTTCTACCTGCTCTATGTCGATAGGGCGCGCCGCTGCTTTAACTCGGCGCAGGAAGTTCGCCAGTACAGGTTTGGCATCTAGGTTGAGCACATCTCCTTGTTGGGAAACGGCATTCACCTTTTCTTTCCAAGTCGTTTCAATCGCGATACGCAGAGAACTCAACACCTCAGAGTTGTCGAGTTTAAGCTCGAATAAGTCTTGATACTCAGTACTTTCTGTTACCGATAGACCAGCCCAAACATAGTCGACATTACCTTGGAAGTGGAAGCGATCAAGCAGCGCTGAGAATGCATCTGCTGAAGCCGCTGCACCAAAGTCGAGTGGCAGTAACAAGATGTCGCGTAGCGCCGCTGGGCGTGATTCACGCTCTTCGTAAAGGTTTGCGGTAAATGCGCGGTACGAAGGTGTAATACCAAAGCTATCGATCTGCTCGTTGGTAAGCTTCTCATAGCCGCGCTGTTTGTATTCTATGTCTCGCTCAGTAACAACTGCCGCTTCTAATGCTTGTTCCGCTCGATCGTCTTCGATGTACTTCACTGGCTCTTGAGTCATATTGATGTACTCTCGAACCGCAGTGTTACCGAAGCTGTGTCCAGCCCCGTCTTGACGCTCTTTAAATAGACCAAGTAATGGGATCTGGTTTTCTTCGTTGATGGCTAGGGCTTTAAAGTGCCACTTGGCTGAGTTCCACGCCAAATCCTCAAACTGAGCGCCCCCTACGGGAGAGCTGATGTTCGGGAAGTAGTCTTTTAAACACTCCGAATCGGTATCGAGGAAGTTAGATTCAAAGAACTCACCACCGATGTAACTTTCAGCCGTACAAAGACCAAATTTACCCATGGTCTTCATCAAAGATTTTTCACACGCTTTCTGGAAGTTGTTCAATCCAGACTCAACATCTTGGTTATTCGACAGTGTTTTGGCGCGATGGAAGACCGAAAGCGGACACACTGCTGAAGCGCCAAAACCAAGCAGACAAGCGATGTCGTGCGAACTCGCGGCTTGACCCGTTTGGTAGACGATACTGGTGTTAAATCTCAGGCCTTTTTTGATCAGTCTTTGGTTGACTGCGGTGGCGACTAGTACAGCGGGAAGCGCTGCTTTGTCTTTACCAATCTGCTTGTCACTGAGGACGATAATACCGGATGTTTTTCCGCCGCAGCTTCTACTTGATCACACAATGATTGAATGGCATCGGAAACGCGCTTGGCATTATCTTCACGACTGTTCAATGTCGGAGAGTAGAGGGCATCAAAGACTTCTACATGGATTCTGTCTTGGGCAAAAATTTGCTCTAGTTCTTGCGGCTGCAAAATTGGAGAACGCAGTACAAGTTGAACCGTGTCTTGGTCGCTAAAGTTTGGTTTTGCACCTAATGCGACTCGCAGAGTCATACCATCTGATTCACGCATGGAATCGAGAGGCGGGTTCGTCACCTGAGCAAAACGTTGAGAGAAGTACTTAGACATGCCGCCTTCTTCGTCGGTCAGCACGTTTGGCGCTAGGCCAAAGCCCATTGCAGTGATCTTTTCTGCACCGCTCTCTAACATTGGGTCTAGGAAAAATTTAAAACTCTCTTGGTTGAGAGAGTAAGCCACATGGCGGCTGTAAGAACTAAAGGCATCGTTTGCAGTAACTGCATCGATGGAGACAGGTTCTAAATCGTTGAGTGTGATACGTGCCTTATCAAGCAGTGCTTGATAGTTGCGCTCTTTGGCGAGCATTTCCAATACTTCGTTGGTTTCGTAGCTCTTACCTGTTCCATGGTCGAAGTAGATCATACCGCCAGCCTGAATACGGCCTAGGCGAATGACATCTTCTGCTGGAAAATCAATCTGACCAGCTTCACTCATTACTGCTAAGTAGCGTTCTGTTTCTACGCTGCGCAGTGGTCGAAGACCCAAACGGTCGAGTCTTGCACCAACTTTTTGTCCGTCAGAGAAAATCAGAGCGGCAGGGCCGTCGTTTTTCTCTTCTGATAGGCTGAAGTATTCCAGCATAGCGCGAACTTCGGACGAGAGGTTTTTATCGTTTTCCCACGCTGGTGGCATCATTGCCAACACCGCGGTCACGATATCCATATCATCTTCGACTACACGTCTGGCTAACGTTTGGTCTAAACGCGCAGAGTCGGATTGTCCTTTCGGAAAGATCACCTTTTTGTGTTGCTGACGCGCAATCGCATCTTCGCTAAGGCGGTTTTTCTTATCCGTGTTTAACTCACCATTGTGTGCCATACGGCGGAACGGCTGCGCCATCATTGTAGCTGGAGCGGTGTTGGTGGAAAAACGGGTGTGGAAAAACAAGGTAGTGATCTGGTGCTCTTTATGAGTCAAATCGCCAAAGTAAGGCACCACTTCCCAAGAGTTCAGTCGCCCTTTGTACACTTGGGTACGAGAGCTCATCGAAAGTGGATAAAAGCCGTGCAGTTCGTCTTGAGTAAAGCCTACGGACTCTAACTCGCCAAGCGCTAAGTTAATATCTTGTTCAAATCGCTCTTCATTGCGACCCGTTTGCTGATTGATAAATACAACTTGTTGGATGACCTGTTGAACTTTCGCAGAAGCGTCATTGACCGCGTCGGTATGAACCGGTACTTCTCGCCACAGTTTGATAGCGAGACCAAACTGGCCAAGAGTATCTTCAATAAGTTGCTTGGTTCGGTCGAACTGAGTCGTATCGAACGGGAAAAAGAAGTTTGCAACGCCAAAGTTGCCCTTCTCTAATGAAGAGTCTTTAAGTAAATAACGATAGAAGTTAACCGAAAGGTCGATGTTGACACCGGCACCATCACCGATTCCTTCTGCGTTCATTCCCCCGCGGTGAGGGATTGTACATAAAGCTTGATGAGCTATAGAAAGCAGTTCATGAGTTTGCTCGCCTGTTTTATCGGTGACGAAACCCACCCCACAGCTCGAGTGCTCATGCTCGCGATCATACAGCGAGCGATATTCCTGATTCATTCGATCATTCCCTTGATTGCTTGCAGTGTACTACTGCGGCTTCCTTCGGCATTTATGTCTGTACTCTTGGGGTTTCACAGAGAAAATACCCGAGTATCTGTGCCGAAGCCTTCCGTTTTATCTGAACGAGTCCGTTTCGTTCTAAGCAAATAGAACCAATAATTATCACGCTCAGATGCGTATAGCAAGCGTTTGTGTGACTTAGATCTCGCCTGTTCGGCGGTAAATTAGATTCAAATCAATGAATGTTATCTCATTTATGGTAAAGAGAAGTTTTTGTGCTTTTTGGTAATGATAATTATTAGCAGATAGAGAAATGTATTGTTAAATGTGCTTGAGGTCAAGAGTGAAAATTTATTTAGTTTTATGCTTTTGATGGAAATAAGGGGATCGAGCTGCAAAAATCTTAACTATCGGCACAAGGAAAGTGACTTGTGCCGTAGAGAGTTAATCGCCTGTTTTAAGCTCTGAGACTTCGTTTTTGCTTAGGTACCGAGTATTAGCCGCTGGCAAAATAAAACTGAGTTTGGCGGTTTCTTCCAACTCCTCAAAATTGTAAATCGCTTCTTTAAAGCTATTTCCCATTACCGTAACCCCGTGATTGGCCATCAGGATGGCCTTGTGGTTGCCAGCGAGTCGACACAAGTGATCAGCAATGCTTGGGTGACCTGGCCTAAAATAAGGAATACTTGGTAATGCGCCAACGCGCATGACGTAGTAGGGAGTAAAAGCCTGTAGTGCGTTACTCTTATCTAAATTGGTTTGGCATGAAAGCGCAGTGAGATAGGTACTGTGCAAATGAACGATGCCTTGGTAACTGGGTTTGGTCTTATAAATGGCGCGATGAAAATCAACCTCTTTAGAAGGTTTATTGCCGTCTATCCACTCTCCGTCAAGTGTGACAAGAGAAAGTGTGCTCTCGGTAAGCTCCCCTAAGCACGCCCCTGTTGGTGTGGCTAAGATTAGGTTTTCATTTAGTTTTATGGAAAGGTTACCCGCTCCTCCGGTCGCATGTCCCCTTTGATACAAAGAGTATCCATAGTGCACCATCTCTTTGCGTTGCTGTTGATATTTATCCACCTAGCTTATCTCCTGCGCTTGCAGGAAAAAGGTCTCCTGCCCGAAGTTACCTGACTTAAGAGCAAGGTAGTAGTGGTGATCCAGTGTTCTAACCCACGGCACACCGGGTGCTATCTCTGCCCCTATCTCCATTGAATTGATCTCTAGAGCTTGAGTCACCGTGCCAGAGGTTTCTCCTCCCGCCGTGATAAACTGATTAAAACCTAGCTCCTTTAGCTCTTTTACTAAATCAGAAAACACATTCTCTACCGCCTCTGAAGCGACTTTTCCCCATTTTTTCTGAACATCTCGCAGTCGTTTAGAATCGACCGTGGCGTATACCATAGGGAAGTAGGTTTGACTGCTATTGGCCATAACCCATTCAATCACTTCTTTGGCGTAGAATGCATCTTTGATACATCGCTCAACATCTAACGCGTACGACGGGGCAAGTTTGGAGTAGTGGTTCACTTGTTGATTGGTCATCAGCGAACAAGAACCGCTTAATACGATGCCTTTGCCCGACTTAGGAGCAGTAAATATCTCGGTAGAGGCTTCAAGAGAAGCACTGAGGTGTTTGGCTATTGCACCAACAAGTCCGGATCCTCCAGTGGCTAATTTATCAATACTGGCAATTTCGCCCCATAGGTGGAGGTGATGCTCATCAAGTGCATCACATAGGATATATCGGTCAGTCGATTGCTTTACTTGCTCCATCTGTGCAGCTAGGGTCTGTTTGTCTGATAAAAACGGGTAACTCACACTGACCGCTGCTCCCTTGGATTGCGCTTCTGTAAGGCGGACAAGGTTGCAATCACGCATTGGCGTTAATGGGTGATTTTTCATACCGGATTCATTGAGTAGTTGGTCATAAACAAATAGGTGCCCTTGGTAAACTGTCCTGCCATTGATAGGCAAGGCAGGGCATAGCAAGGTGTGTTTGACATTTAGATACTCCATTAGCGCGTCAATAACAGGGCCTATGTTCCCTTGTTTGGTGCTATCGAAAGTGGAGCAGTATTTAAAGTAAATTCGCTGGCAACCGTTATCCAATAACCATCGACAAGCATTGATTGACTGCTCGATTGCAATTGACGTCTCACATGAGCGGGTTTTTAACCCTATGACGACGGCTTGGTGTTTGTCGTTGCCAAGTGGAGTATTAGGTACTTGGTTAAATTGCACGGTAGGCAATCCGTTTTTGACGATAAAACTAGCTGCGTCAGTCGCGCCAGTATAGTCGTCAGCGATGACCCCAATTTTCATGGTGCCCTCCTAATTATGTGGTTAGATACCGCTTTCCATAGGGTTGGGAAGCTTCTCTGTCTTTAGTTTCGATAAGGCCTGTAATCTTGTTGAGTAACTCAATCAGTTCAGAAGAGGAACGCTTTCTGTGGCTTGAGTGGATCTCAATAGCAGTGGGAAAATCTCCCTTTGCCAAAGCTTGGTAGGTCGCCGTATGTTCTTGAGTGGAAGCCTCTGGAATCGGGCGCGCATTAAGCGTCAGTAATCGTATCCGATGTGATTTATCCAAAAGTTTTTGGGTTAACTCTAATAGGGTTTGATTGCCCGACAATCTGAGTAAGGCGTGGTGAAACCCAGTATCGTGTTCCAACCATGCTTGCTTGTTATTGGTGGATAGAGCTTGTTTAGCCCTTTAACATGTCGCGCCATCTGATACCAAACTTCGCCTTGGCAATGTTGGGCCGTCAGTAAACTTAACGATTGAAGCTCTAAACCTGCGATCACTTCATAAATCTCTTGAAGCTCTTTGATCGAAATGGGACGGATGTAGATGCCTTTGCGCGGGATGATATCTACCAAGCCTTCTTCCACTAAGCGTATGCATGCCTCTCGAAGGGGAGTGCGAGAAACCTTAATCTGATCGGCGAGCTTCTGCTCTAAATAGTAGTGCCCGACGAGTAATTGGTTAGAGAGGACTCTGCTTCTTAGTTCCTCGTAAGCATAATTTGTGAGGTTCTTCTTCATACTTGGCCGTATCATTTTAAATTTAAAACCTGCCGTACTTTATGTCGAATAACTCCTTCGCACGGCGGGTTTATCTCTGTTATTTACACTAAGTATTTGGCGACGGCGTCAGTCACTTCGGCCAAGCCTGAATTACCCCCTAACTCATAAGGCAGTAAGCGCTCTTTGGCATAGGCCTGTTCTACAGCGCTTTCGAGTTTTGCCGCCGCAAGACTGAGAGCGTGTAATTGGTGCTTGTCGCCGAGGTAATCCAACATCATGGCTCCAGAGAGGATCATTGCCGTCGGGTTTGCTTTCCCCTGTCCCATAATGTCAGGTGCAGAGCCATGACAAGGTTGAAAGACAGCGTGGTTGTCACCGATTTCTGCAGAGGGCGCCATTCCCATGCCTCCCATTAGTCCAGCGGCGATATCGGAAAGAATATCGCCATACTGATTTTCCGTCGGCATGACATCAAAGACCCAAGGACGACGAACCATATCTAAGGCCGCAAAGTCGACATATTGATGGTTCGAGTTTACTTCACTAAATCGGCTGGCAACCTGATCAAACCACTCCCTCGCTCTATGCTGAGATGAGAGCACGTTGGCCTTGTCGATATGAGTCACCAAGTTGTGGCCACGACCTTGCTGAAACCGCTTCTGGGCAAGCTTGAAGCTGTAATCAAACAATTTCTGGCTGGTGGTTTTGGTTATTTTAAGTAGGTTGTGCGCAGATTCGTCGTCGTCGAGTTCATGACCCCGAGGAAAAGCAAATAATCCTTCAGTGGATTCTCGAACGATAACGAAATCAAGTTTTTTACTGCGCTCATCCACTAGAGGAAGAGGTAGACCGTCGAAGGTTTTACAAGGTCTTACACCAGCATATAAATTTAGGCCTTTGCGCAAATCGTGTTGCGGCCCAATCTCGGTGCCATCTGGGTAACGGATATCGGGACGACCCATGGCTGAGAGGTAAATAGCATCTGCGCTTGCTGCTTGTTGGTAGTGTTCTTTTGGGAAGGCGTCTCCGGTTTTCGCGTAGAACTCTGCACCTGCTGCGATAGTTTCAACATCTAGACGAACCTCAAACTGATGTGCTGCTTGTTTAACAAGTTCAACTGCTGGTGGGGTTACTTCTTTCCCTATACCGTCGCCCGGCATCACTGCAATGGTAAATGTGTTCATAAGCCTTTACTCCTCAGGCTTGATAGCTGTTTTTGAAACAGGTGACTTGCTTGTCCAACACCATGTTTTTGCTATCGGCGTTAAACTGAGCAAAGTGCTCTGTTGTAAGGTGATGGTCAAAGGCTTCTGCGTTTTGATAAATCTCGTAGAGAAAAAAATCATTGCTCTGTTTGCTCCAACTGACATCAAATTGCAGACACTGCGGTTCTTGTATCGATGCATCCGCATTGCGGCATAACAGAGATTTGAATTGCTCAAAAAACGTGGCTTTGACGTTAAACTGCACAATAACCGTATACATGTCCCTATATCCCTTGTGCATAGCTAAATAGAAACCAAAGCATGGTAGAAACCGCTATCGCACCTGCGATTTCAGGCCACCATCCCAATGAATAGTTTTCAGGTTCTTTTTGATTGTCGAGTTTCATAGTGACTCCTTATTTACCTAAATAGGGCAACCAAAGGGCGATCTGCGGAAAGAGCAGCACCAGTGTTAATCCGATAAGTTGAAGACCAATAAAAGGAAGCACAGCTAAAAAGATTTCTTGCAGGGTGACATCCTTAGGAGCCACGCTTTTTAGATAGAAACACGCAGGACCAAAAGGAGGAGAAAGCATGTAGATCTGAATGTTCATAGCGAACAAGATGCCAAACCAAATTGGGTCATAACCTAAGCTGCTAACCACAGGGGTAAACACGGGAACCGTGATAAACACTATGGCTATCCAGTCCATAAAGGTGCCTAAAACCATGACGATTGCCATCATAATCAAAATTACGACCAATGGATGAACGTCTAATCCGGTCAATAGGCCATTGAGAAAAGTGGTGCCACCAATAATGTTGTAGATACCCACTAAACTGACCGCTCCAACGATTAACCAGACGATAGACCCTGTTGTGACGGTTGTTGCCCAAAGCGCATCTCGTATATCTTGAACACTGAGCTCTTTTCTCACTATCGCGACCAAAATCGCACCGACACACCCAATTGCGGCAGATTCAGTGACCGTAGCGATACCGGAATAAATAGCGCCAAGCACACACCCAATTAGTAGGACAGGTAAGATCACCCCTTTTAAATAGACTAAGCGCTTGGCAAATGGCAATGCGGCTTCGGGAACGTCGTAAATCGGCCCTAAAGCAGGTTGAGGCGACAGCGAACAAGTACGTAGCTGACATAGAGAGAAGCCAACAGCAAACCGGGGCCAATACCAGCAGTAAAGAGGTCTTTTACAGAAACGCCTGCTTCTGCACCATAGACGATGAGTACCACACTAGGGGGAATTAAGGTGGCCAATGAACCAGAAGCAGCAATGGTACCAATCGAAAGTTTGCGATCGTAACCAAGGCGAAACATCTGCGGTAAAGCAATTAATCCGAGCAAAACGATTTCACCGCCAACCACACCACTCATCGCGGCAAGAACCACACTGACGGCAACGGTTTGCACCGCAATACCACCGCGCATCTGCCCACCGAGAATGGCCATGCTGTTGAACAAATCTCGCGCCACACCAGAGCGTTCGAGTATATTCGCCATAAAGACAAAGAAGGGGACTGCGATTAGGGTGTGTTTTTCAAAAACATGCACCACATTGCTTGAGATTAGGATGAGTCCATCGGGGCCAAAGTTGAGTAATGCCGTCCCTACTGAAACCATTAGCGTTGATGCACCAAGTGGTACACCGATCGCCATTAATAGAAACAGAGAACCAATTATCAGCAGTGTAATGATTTCGATGCTCATACTGAGTCCTCTTTAATGTCTTGAATCAAGGCGATGAAATTTGCGGCCAACTGCAAAAGGTATATAGCGCAGGCAAATAGCAACAAGACCTTTAGGTAACTTGGCAAAGGTGGATTAAATGCGCTCCCTGAGCGTTCTAGGTAATCAAAGCTATGTAGTGCTGGAGTCCATACGGACCACAAGAGACCGCCTACGGCAACTATACTCAATAGCAGCGCGACGCCTCTGAAAAGAGTCCATATTTTAGGGGGAAGCAAGAGCTCCAAAGCGGTAACGGTAATGTGTCTATGCTGTTGGGTAATGGCACCAACACTGATTAGCCAAGCTGAGCCACATAAAGCCATGATCACTTCTAAGTTCCATGTGGTAGGGGCATGGAAGAGGTAGCGGAGAACGACCTCTAAAACCGCAAGAATGATGGCGACGAAATAGAAAACACCACACATCTTGCCAGTAAACATACTAAGCCTGCCGGCCCAGTGAATAAATCCGGACTGGTTCATCACAAGTTTCCTTTAACCAGATGGGAGAAAGGGGGGCTCGCCCCCTGTGTTGTTTGGCGTTCTTGCCAGAAAGTCGTCGGATTAAAGTAGACCTTTTGACTTCATATATTGGTAGTGAGCGTCGAGAGCGACTCTGGCTTCAGGTGACCTTTCAGCCGTTTGCTCCCAAGCCTGTTTGGCGATGGTACGGAACTTGTCTCTTTCCTCTTGAGCCCAGTCGACAACCGTTATATCACTACCGGATTGGTCGCGTTGCACTAGCTTTTTGTCTTCTTCATCCAAAGCGTTGAGCAAGTCAGCATAGGCGTCGTAATACCAATCGGTGAGGATGGTTTTATCCTCATCGGAGAGCTTGTTCCACGTGCGTTGGCCCACCGTAAACTGGTGTACCGCCATAGAGTGGATACCCGGATAAATTGGGTACTTGGCAATTTGATGGAAGCCATTTCTGTCGTTGTTGACATAGGCTGAGGCATCAGCTGCATCGACGACACCTTTTTCAAGGGAGGTAAATACTTCTGAGAATGGGATGTTTACCGGACTTGCGCCAGCTAGGCTAAATACGGCGGCAGCTAAACCTTCAGGTGAACGGATTTTTACCCCTTTTAGTTCTTCCACCGTGCGAATAGGAACTTTGGCAACCAAGGCTTCTTTTGAAACAGAGCCACAACCGACGACGTGAATCGATTTCGGTTTTACCTTGTCCCAGACAGTTTGTAGGGCCTCGGCTCCTCCGCCATTGCGACAGAAGTCCTGTACCTGTTTTGGCGAGTCATAGCCACCGATCAGATCCCCCAAAATAGCGAAGGCTGGGCTTCGGCCACTAAAGTAAGCAATAGAGGTTAAGTCTCCCCCTAGGATACCAGCAGCAACCCCTTCGGGGGGCTCGTTTCTTGGCATGACTGATTTAATGGGCATTAGTTGAATAGACAAACGACCATTGGAGCGTTTTTCCAACTCGTCGACCCAATGATCTTTTAGATATTGAAAAGAAAAGCCGCCGGACTGAGTTGAGGTTTGAACTACCAACTTAGTGTTGGCACAGGTCGGGGCTGCAACACCCATAGCAGTCGCAAGTACAACTGAGAGTGATAGCAGGGTTTTCACGTTAGGCATGGTGTGGACTCCTTCCACTTTGTTATAGATATGTCATCAGCTTTTTTGTATGCCCGAGATAATGTTCAATGGTTATGGACCAATCAACGTATACGTTAAATTAAGGGTCAGTAATTAGAATCCAATTCCCGTATGTCATACTTAAGTGTGGGTATATCCCGCGAGATTATTGGAAGAAGAGATCAGAAAAAGGGAAGGCGAAAAACAACGTATACGTTGTTTGTGCGTAAACAAAAAAGACCAGCCGAAAGGCTGGTCAATATAAGGAAGGAATTTATTATTCCTATACTCAAGCGACATCTCTGCTACTTGAATATTTTACATATCCCGCAAGCATAGCGAGGCTTGCGGGGATGTCTTTTACACTGACAACATCAAAGAGTCAGCTTTTGCTTCTAGGTTAGTACCACCCATCAGATATTCATCGATAGCACGAGCACTTTCACGGCCTTCGTTGATACAACGAACCACCAAAGATTGGCCTGTACGCATATCACCAGCAGCGAATACGCCCGGTTGATTGGTTGCAAACCCTTCAGTTGCCACGTTTCCACGCTCATCAAGAGCAATATCCAATTGAGCGAGTACACCGGTTGGTTCTGGGTGTAGGAAGCCCATGGCTAGGAATGCTAAATCACAAGGGATAACACGTTCACTGCCTTCTACTTCTTTGAAGCTTGGACGCTGACCGTCTTTGGCATCTTCCCACACGATATCGGCAAGGCGTAAACCGGTTACTTCACCTTTCTCGTTGCCAATAAACTCTTTAGTCAGAATATTCCAGTGGCGGTCAACCCCTTCTTCGTGAGACGTTGAAGTGCGCAGAATCATTGGGTACTGAGGCCAAGGCATATTGGCTGGGCGCTTCTCTGGTGGGATAGGCATGATCTCAACCTGAGTGATACTTTCCGCACCGTGACGGTTTGAAGTACCTACACAGTCAGAGCCTGTATCACCACCACCGATAACGACAACGTGTTTGCCTGCGGCGTGGATTTCTTCACCTTTCAGATCCATATCGTTAGCACGGCGGTTGTTTTGCGCAAGGAACTCCATCGCAAAGTGAACGCCTTTTAGTTCACGACCGGGAACTGGAAGATTACGAGGTACAGTTGAACCACCAGTAAGCAGAACAACATCGTACTCTTGACGCAACTGCTGAGCGTTAATATCGACACCAATGTGTTGGTTCACTTTGAATTCAACGCCCGCTTCAGCCATTAGGTTGATCTTGCGGTCAATGATATCCATGCCCAGTTTAAAGTCTGGGATACCAAAGCGCAGAAGGCCACCCACTTTTTCATCGCGTTCGTAAACCGTCACTGAGTGACCCGCGCTGTTTAGCTGTTCAGCCGCAGCGAGACCAGCAGGGCCAGAGCCTATGATTGCCACCGTTTTACCCGTGCGAGAACGAGGTGTCTTAGGTTTGGCGTACCCTTCGCGATACGCCGTTTCCACTATGGTCTTCTCGATGTTACAGATAGTGATTGGGTCTTGGTTAATACCAAGTACACAAGCACTTTCACATGGAGCAGGACAGACGCGGCCAGTAAACTCAGGGAAGTTGTTGGTAGAACTGAGAATGTTCCACGCTTCTTCCCAACTATCACGGTAAACCGCGTCGTTAAACTCAGGGATAATGTTGCCGATAGGACAACCGTTGTGACAGAAAGGCACACCACAGTCCATACAGCGCGAAGCCTGAGTACCAATCTTTTCACCAAATTCTTCGTTGAGAACGAACTCTTTGTTGTTCTTGATTCGCTCAGCCGGATCTATCTTTTGTGGTAGTTCACGGCCATGCTCTAAAAATCCAGTAGGCTTACCCATTACACTGCCTCCGCTTCTTTCTGTTCTGCATCTGCCTTGCGTTTTTGAAGTACCGCTTTGTAATCGCGCGGCATAACCTTAACCATGGAGGCTAGGCTTGCTTCAAAATTGTCTAAGAAGGCTTTCGCAACGTCACTTCCTGTGAAATCAACATGCTTGGTTAGCATATCGCGTAGCAAGTCTTTGTCTTCTTGCTCGATTGGGTCTAGGTCAACTAGCTCTGGGTTCAGTTTAGATTCGAAATCACCAGATTTATCCCAAACGTAAGCTACACCACCACTCATACCAGCAGCGAAGTTACGGCCAGTAGAGCCTAAGATGATAGCTGCACCGCCAGTCATGTATTCACAACCGTGGTCACCCACACCTTCGACAACAACTTTAGCGCCTGAGTTACGAACACAGAAACGCTCACCAGCCATGCCTCGGATAAATGACTCACCAGAAGTTGCACCGTAGAAACATACGTTGCCCACAACAATGTTGTCTTCTGCGACCAGCGTAGATTTTGCGTCTGGGTAAAGCACTAGCGTACCGCCAGATAGGCCTTTACCCCAGTAGTCGTTAGCATCGCCTTCAACTTCGAACTTGACGCCTTTGGCTAGGAAAGCACCGAAAGATTGACCCGCAGAACCGTTGAACTTCACGTTCATTGGCTTAGGTAGGCCTTGGTCTTTGTATACTTTAGAGATCTCGTTAGACAGCATGGTACCTGCCGAACGGTCAGTGTTGATGATTGGGAATTGCGCATCAACGGCTTCACCACGTTCTAGCGCAGGAGCAGCGGCTTCGATAAGCTGACGGTCCAGTACGGCTTCAAGGTTGTGGTTTTGCTCTGTTTGATTGAATACGCCATCTTCAGCACGAGCTTGCTCAACATGCAGTACTGGTGACAGATCTAGGTTTCTGTATTTCCAGTGGTTGATGTTTTGGCGAAGCTTGAGTTTCTGACCTTGACCAACCATCTCTTCGATAGTGCGGAAGCCAAGTTCAGCCATGATTTCACGCAGGCCTTCAGCCATGTACTGGAAGAAGGTCACTACGTCTTCTACGCGGCCATCGAAACGCTCACGTAGCGTCTTATTCTGAGTCGCGATACCTACAGGACAGGTGTTCTTATGACACTTACGCATCATGATACAGCCTTCAACAACCAATGCCGCTGTGGCTACACCCCATTCCTCTGCACCAAGTAGTGTTGCTACTGCAAGGTCACGCGGCGTCTTCATCTGACCATCAGTTTGAACAACGATACGGTTACGCAGGCCGTTCTTAAGGAGTGTCTGGTGAGTTTCCGCTAGACCTAGTTCCCAAGGTAGACCTGTATGACGGATAGAAGACATTGGTGAAGCACCAGTACCACCGTCAAAACCAGCGATAAGAACCACGTCAGCTTTAGCTTTTGCAACACCTGAAGCGATAGTACCTACACCCGCTTCCGATACTAGCTTAACGTTAACGCGGCCAGCGCGGTTGGCATTTTTCAAATCGTAGATGAGCTGAGCCAAATCTTCGATTGAGTAAATGTCGTGGTGTGGCGGTGGAGAAATAAGACCAACGCCTGGAGTAGAGTGACGTGTTGCACCGATCCAATCATCAACTTTGTCACCTGGTAGCTGACCACCTTCACCTGGTTTTGCACCCTGAGCCATCTTGATTTGGATTTCGTCAGAGTTAGTTAGGTAGTAAGAGGTAACACCGAAACGACCCGAAGCAACCTGTTTGATTGCAGAGCGTTCCCAGTCACCGTTGTCTTTGCGTTCAAAACGAGCTGGGTCTTCACCACCTTCACCAGAGTTAGACTTGGCGCCTAAACGGTTCATCGCAACAGCAAGAGTTGAGTGAGCCTCGTATGAGATAGAGCCGAACGACATTGCACCAGTTGCGAAACGCTTAACAATGCTTTCGATTGGTTCTACTTCTTCCAGAGGAATAGAGCCCGCAGGTTTTTCACAAACTCAAGTTGGCTGCGCAAAGTAACGGCATTGTCACCTTGCTTATCAACTGCGTCAGCGTACTGTTTGAACTGAGCGTAGTTCTTTTCACGCGTAGACTGTTGCAGCAGTGAAATAGTTTCTGGGTTAAACAGGTGTTTTTCACCGCGCTGTTTCCACTGGTAAACACCGCCGACATCTAGCATCTGAACTGGGATTTCACGAGTTGGGTAACCAACGCGATGACGAATCACCACTTCTTTGGCGATGTCGTCTAGAGTCAGACCCTGAATACGTGAAACGGTACCAGTAAAGTATTTGTCTACTACAGACTTGTGGATACCCAAGGCTTCAAAGATCTGTGCACCGTGGTAAGACTGCAGTGTAGAGATACCCATTTTAGAAAAGATCTTCAGCAGGCCGCCGTTGATCGCTTTGCGGTAGTTATCAAATAGAACATCTACCGAAGTCTCTGGGTTGAGCTTCTTGCGACGTTGAAGATCAACAAGAGTCTCAGTAACCAAGTAAGGGTTGATGGCATTAGCACCGTAACCAACAAGTGTGGCGAAGTGGTGTGTCTCACGAGCGTCACCAGTTTCAACCACAATGCCACATTTGGCACGTAGACCTTTGCGGATTAGGTGGTGGTGTACCGCACCTACCGCTAGCATCGCAGGGATAGCAGCGTGGTTAGAGTTTACCGCGCGGTCGGTCAGTAGGATGATTGAGTAGCCGTCATTGACTGCGTCTTCTGCGTATTGGCAAATACGCTTAAGAGCACGCTCAAGTTTGCCTTCGTCTTCACTTGCTTGGAAAACGATATCAAGAGTTTTTGCTTGTAAGTGCTCGTTATCGATAGCGCGTAGCTTTTCTAGCTCGGCATTTGAGATAACTGGTGACTCAAGCTCTACTTTACGACAGTGAACTGGCGATTCGGCAAGAAGGTTCTGATCCTTACCGATGTAAGTGTTCAGAGACATAACCATACGCTCGCGAATCGGGTCGATTGGCGGGTTAGTTACCTGCGCGAACAACTGCTTAAAGTAGTTTGAAAGGTGTTGTGACTGGTGAGATAGCACTGCTAATGGCCAGTCCGCACCCATAGCTGAAAGCGGCTCTTTGCCGTCGTTTGCCATAGGTACAATGATTTCGTTTACTTCTTCTGAGCTAAAGCCAAATGCTTGTTGACGGTGCAGTAGACGCTCAGGAGTCGGTTGACTGTGAACGTTGTCTGCTTCTGGCAGTGCCTTCAGGCTTAAAAGGTTCTCTTCTACCCATTTCTCGTATGGCTGTGCTGTCGCTATGGTGTCTTTCACCTCTTCGTCAGAGATGATTCGACCTTGTTCTAGATCGGCAACAAAGATACGACCGGGCTGTAGACGACCTCGGTATTCTACGTTTTCAGGTTCAATTTCTACTACACCAGACTCAGACGCCATTACGAGGAAATCATCTTTTGTCACTGTGTAGCGAGAAGGGCGAAGGCCGTTTCGGTCTAGTGTCGCACCAACTTGAACACCATCAGTAAAACATACTGACGCAGGGCCATCCCAAGGTTCCATGATGTTTGCATGGTACTGGTAGAATGCGCGGCGCGTAGGATCCATGGTTTTGTTTTCTTGCCATGCTTCTGGGATCATCATCATCAGAGCATGAGGCAAGCTACGGCCTGATAGAACTAATAGTTCTAGGGCCATATCGAAGTTCGATGAGTCAGAGCTTCCTTCCTGACAAATAGGAAGAAGCATATCGATCTCTGCCTGAGTAAACAGATCAGATTCGATGATCGCTTCGCGCGCTTTCATCCAGTTCAGGTTACCGCGAACTGTATTGATTTCGCCGTTATGAGCAATGTAACGGAAAGCTGCGCCAAACGCCATTTAGGGAATGTATTGGTAGAGAAACGCGAGTGAACCAGAGCTAGGGCTGTCACCATCGTTGGGTTTTGCAGATCAAGGAAGTACTGAGGTACTTGCTCGGTGGTTAACTGACCCTTGTACACCAACGTTTTGTATGACATTGAGTTGATGTAAAAGTCATCACCAATGTTAGAAACGCTTTCAAGACACACGCGTACGGTGTAGTTACGCAAAACGTACAGTTTGCGTTCAAGCTCTTCGGGTGTCGTGCTTGGACCACCTGAAATGAAAACGTGCTCAAACTGAGGTTCGGTACTCAGTGGGTCGGCACCAATCATTGAGTTATCAGTAGGAAGTACACGGTAGCCCAGTACTTCTAGCTCTAGGCGCTTTGCATTGCGCTCTAGGATGTCACGACATTGCGCACGTTTGTTTTCGTCTTTAGGGAAGAGTACGACACCAACGCCATACTTTTCAAAAGAAGGTAACTTAATACCAAGTTGAACGGCTTCTTCTAAAAGAAATTCGTGCGGTTTTTGCAACAAGATACCTGCGCCGTCACCACTGCAAGGGTCACAACCCTGTCCGCCACGGTGTTCCATACGCGCTAGCATATCTAGTGCTTGAGTAACCACTTCATGAGATTTACGGTTCTTCAGGTGAGCGACAAAACCGATACCACAAGCATCATGCTCCAGTTCTGGAGTATAAAGACCTTGTGCACTATGTTCGCTATTTACCATAGATACATCCTTCCAGTTAAATTGGGCGCAAGTGTACTAAGTGAACTTAATCACGCGCCTCTTCCTTATAGTTGGTGCCTCGGCCAATCTAGGTTGACTGGCTTTGATTCCTTTCCGTCTCCCACAGGAATAATGTTGTGGGAAAAACTTTCCTTGGTGATATCCGTTTTTTTATTACCACTAAATAGTGATTTGTTTTGAAGGGGTCTGGATAGCACCGAATTTTCCGCTTATTTGTTGTTGTTGAAAATACAAAAAACGCACAAAATCCGTAAGTATCCTACAATTTTGTGACATAGAATTGCAATCAAAACTCACCCCTGTAGGTCATTTTTTTAGTTGTAAAATGAATACTTCGAGTAACAAACCCGCAACATTACGCAAATAACGCTTTTTAATCGCATGTTTATTGATTTTGCTTAGGGGTAAGGCCTATCAATTCACTATTCTTTTGTTTCATTTTTTCTTGAATTTTTGTAATTAACTTTCAGAAATGGTAGTGATAATCATTATCATTAATAAAAGCGGTGTTTTATGCAGTTACACGAACTTGTGAATACGTTGGGGCAGGATCTCCAACGTCGATATGGCGAAAAAGTCCACAAGTTAACTTTGCATGGAGGCTTTAGTTGCCCAAATAGAGACGGCACTATTGGACGAGGCGGATGCACGTTTTGCAATGTCGCTTCCTTTGCTGACGAATCGGCTCAATTGCAAAGCATTGCGCAGCAGTTAACGGATCGGGCAGGGGAAGTAAATCGAGCGAAAAAGTATTTAGCGTATTTTCAGGCCTACACGAGTACTTATGCGGAAGTTCAAGTACTAAAAAATATGTATGAAGAGGCTTTGAAAAGTGCTGATATCGTAGGGCTATGCGTGGGTACTCGACCAGATTGCGTTCCCGATGCGGCGTTGAAGCTATTGGCTGATTATGTTCAGCAAGGCTATGAAATTTGGTTGGAGCTGGGTTTGCAGACCGCCAATAACAAAACTCTGAAACGCATTAATCGCGGACACGATTTTGAGTGCTATGAAAATATGGCCAAAAAAGCGCGCGCTCTAGGTATTAAGGTTTGTACGCATTTGATTGTTGGCTTGCCCGGTGAAGGGCGGGATGAAAACTCGATACTATGAGCAAGGTAATTCAAGCGGGAACAGATGGTATCAAGCTACACGGCCTACATATCGTCGAGGGCAGTACCATGGCTAAAGCGTGGCGAGCGGGGCGATTAAAAGCGCCAGAATTAGACGAGTATGTCTCGATTGCCAGTGAGCTGATTCGCATGACACCGCCAGAGGTGGTCTACCACCGAGTCTCTTCTTCGGCGAGAAAACCCACCCTGTTAGCGCCTGATTGGTGTGAAAATAGGTGGCTAGCAATGACGGAATTAGGCCGAGCCTTGGCCAAGGATGGAGCACAAGGGGCTCTAATTAATCAGGAATTTATATATA
This sequence comes from Vibrio sonorensis, assembly GCF_001854765.1. Taxonomy (GTDB): domain Bacteria; phylum Pseudomonadota; class Gammaproteobacteria; order Enterobacterales; family Vibrionaceae; genus Vibrio; species Vibrio sonorensis. Next base: position 142,352 of record NZ_LJJE01000002.1, read on the forward strand.
CAAAACCATCACTAAAACGAGATTTGCACCCCAGTTCCTGATATCTTCTGTATTCTTATTATGAAACGGTTTGGTATTGAGTTGGATATATCACAGGAGTTTTCGCCGTTATCTCCTTTATCCATTATTAAGGGTATGTGTTGCGCGGAGCAACCCGTAGATAGATTAACTGATGAGCGAAGCATTGGTCATTTCATCAAACTTTGTAGGCTACGCAATGGGTGTGCTGGCACTCTTTGTGTTTCTTGTGCTTGTCTATTGCGTTTATCGCGCTTTTCAACACCATTTGACTACCCTTTTAAAAGAGACGCCAACCCCTCTACTTGTTATTGAGCTTTCCTCTGGGAAACTGAGTTATGCCAATCAAAGCGCAAGACAGCTATTAGGTATTAGAAGAGTCGGCAAGGCTTACCTATTGCCTGATTCAGTCGGTGAGGATTTCATTGTTCGCCAATTGAAATATATGGCGGGAAACTCATTTAAATCCCTAACTAGTGATTGGCCGCTCTCCTCTCGTCAGAAAGTCAAAATTGAACTCGCGGGTCGAAAGACGATATTTATGGGCAAACGCAGTTGGCTCATTTATGCCTCTAAGCGTCAATCAAGTCGCCAAGAGTTTTCAGAAGAGATCCACTCCTTGCAAATGATCAAAAGTGCGTTTGATAATTTGTCCGAACTTATTTTCCTCAAAGATCTTCAAGGGAACTTGTTAGTGACCAATCGCGCTTTCGAAAAGTTTTGGCATGAACGAGTGGAAGAGGGGAGCACCGATATTAAAGGTGAAATGAAAGGTCGAATTAGCAAACAGCATTGGACGACAGCGCCAGATGGCAGAAGTTGCTTACTCGAAACCTATCAAAGCACTTTACTGTCAGTGACGGGTGAAAAGCTGGGTACACTCGGAATTAGCCATGATGTTACCGACTGGCACAACATCCAGAAAAGTCTAAGAGACGAAATGGAAAAACGCCGAGATACCGAGGTCGCCCTTGCCCAGCGCGATACCATCTTGCAAAACATTCTCGAATCTAGCCCAGATTCGATCGGCATTTTTAACGAAAATATGGTTTATCAGGCGTGTAACGAACCGTTTGTTCACGCGCTTGGTATTGCTGAGGTTTCAGATTTGATTGGCAAACGCCTTCAAGATGTGGTGCCCAACGAAATGTACGCTCGTATTTCTGCAAGTGATAGTCAGGTGCTACACGAGGGTAAATCTTTGCGTTATATCGATAAAACGCGCAGCTCAACAGGGAGTTACGTTTGGTATGACGTGGTGAAGTCCCCCTTCCGAGATCCTGCGTCGGGCACAAACGGTGTTTTAATCATGGCAAGGGACGTCTCTGAGCGTTACCTCGCGGAGCAAAAGCTAGAAGAAGCGAACCAAGAGTTGGCTAGACTGAGTTTTATTGATGGGTTGACTCAAGTAGGCAACCGCAGGAAGTTTGATGAACAGCTTCAGATCGTGTGGAATCTGCACGTTCGCGAGAAAACGCCCCTGACCATTATGCTTTGTGATATCGACTTCTTTAAAGGTTTCAACGATCACTACGGGCATTTACAGGGAGATGAAGCGCTGATCAAAGTAGCGGCTGCATTTGAGTCAGTGCTCACTCGATCGAGCGATTGTGTTGCTCGTTACGGTGGAGAGGAGTTTGGCTTTATTTTGCCAAACACAACGGCAGAAGGCGCAGCGAAAATCGCACAGCGTCTCCACAATAAGATCCTTTCCCTAGCAATACCTCATCAAGCCTCATCGGTCAGCGAGCAGTTAACCGTGAGCATTGGTGTGATCTCTTCTACCCCTCAAAATGAAGAACTGCCAGAAACCATGGTAGCAATGGCAGATAGCGCTCTTTATCAAGCCAAAGCCGAAGGTCGAAATCGCACTAGCGTTCACCCTGCCTCGGACAGCTAAGCTACAGCGATTTAGACTTGCGGGAGGATTTTTTTGCTGTTGTGAGACGCATCCACCTTGTTGACGGCGAATCTCTTACTACCATAGAACAAAAAAGGTAGACTGCTGTTTAATCTCTTCTTTTCTTTTGCTTGTACGGGTGAATGTTTCTCAAAGGTAGCGAAAGAGCGCGCGACCTTTTCTCACGGAGTGTTTAATGAAGCCAATAAAAAACCTCGCACAATACTACGTAGACCTACTGGTAAAGCTGGGCATTCTGCGTTTTTCGATTCTCCTCGCCTTGGCACTTGTGGCGCTAGCGGTGGTGGTACAGGTCGGTATTACTTTAGTGCTGACGGGATATGTCGATGATATTGATATTGTTCGTTCGGTGTTTTTTGGTCTGATCATTACACCTTGGGCAGTGTATTTTCTCTCCGTAGTGGTCGATCAACTCGAAGAGTCTCGACAGCGTCTCTCCAAACTGGTTGCCAAATTAAAAGATATGCGAGGTCGAGATCAGGAACTCAATATCAAGCTTCAGCAAAATATCTCTAAACTGAATCAAGAAATTGAAGAGCGAATTAAAGCTGAAGAAGCCCGAGAAGAGGCGATGAAAGACCTAGAAAACGAGGTCTATCAGAGAGAGCGAACCCAAATGGAACTGGCTGAGCGAACAGCGCTATTGCGCTCATTTATCGATGCGTCACCAGACTTAATCTATTACCGCAACGCAGAAGGCGTGTTCTCCGGCTGTAACAGGGCGATGGAAGAGCTGACGGGTAAAAAAGAGAGCCAATTGGTAGGGCTTACCCCTTGGGAAGTATATAGCAAAGAAGTGGCTCAGCAGATCGTCGATACGGATGAGAAAGTATTTGCCGATAATCAAACCCTCACTTACGAGCAATGGTTGGAATATCCCGATGGTCGCAAAGCCTATTTTGAACTGAGAAAAGTGCCTTTTTACAGCAAAGAAGGCCGTCACTTAGGTTTGGTCGGCTTTGGTCGTGACATCACTGAACGCAAACGCCATGAAGAGTCATTAGAAAAAGCGAGTAGGGATAAAACGACCTTTATCTCTACCATCAGTCACGAATTGAGAACCCCCCTCAATGGTATTGTTGGTTTGAGTCGTATGCTGCTTGATACTCAGTTGACAGAAGAGCAGCGACATCATATGCAGACGATTAATGTCAGCGCTGTGACATTGGGCAATATCTTTAATGACATTATCGATATGGACAAGTTTGATCGCCGCAAGTTGGAACTCTACCCAGCCCCTTTAAACTTTGAAGACTTTGTAGTGGAGATGGAAAGCGTTTCCGCACTTATGGCTCAACAAAAAGGCTTGCGCTTTGACTTAGAGAGACTGAGCGACTTTCCCGTCGCTATTGAAGCGGATGCGACGCGACTTCGACAGGTGCTTTGGAATTTGATCAGCAATGCGATGAAGTTTACCAAGGAGGGCGGGGTCGTAATGACGGTTAGCGCCGAAACTCATCGAGATAGTGCGACCATTGTTATTGAAGTTGAAGATAGCGGTGTGGGGATCCCAGAAAAAGAGCTCGATAAGATTTTTGCAATGTACTATCAGGTCAAATCTGGCAAAGATAACCTACATGCCGTCGGTACGGGGATTGGCTTAGCGGTGTCTAGGCAACTTATCAAGATGATGAACGGCGACATTACCGTTACTAGTGAAGAAGGCTTTGGTAGCACATTTACTGTCACCATAGAAGTTCCTTTGGCGGAGCTACCAGAAGTCAAAGTTCCGGATACCGATAAGCAGCCAAGTTTGAATATCTTTATGGTTGAAGATATTGAGCTTAACGTTACGGTTGCTAAGTCCTTGCTGGAAAGCTTGGGGCATACGGTAAAAGTGGCCATGAATGGGCAAGATGCATTGCTGCAGTTTAGCCCAGAAGAGTTTGATCTTGTCTTTCTCGATATTCAATTACCAGATATGACAGGGTTTGATATCGCAGAGCACTATCGCAAGACGTATGAAAACTTGCCACCATTAGTTGCACTGACTGCTAATGTTTTGAAAAACAAGCAAGAGTACTTAGATAGAGGTATGGACGATGCCATTAGTAAGCCCCTATCTGTTACCGCAATACAAGACGTGATCTGCAAGTTTGTCGCCAACTCGGTTGAGGAGCTTCCTGTGCAAAAGCCCGAACTCGACGCTGTGGATAGCGACGAGATTTATCAGCGCTTATTAGATCTTAATATGCTCGACTCTTATGTGGGTATAGTAGGTGCTCAACCTGTATTAGATAGCATAGAGATGTTTGAGCAGATGATGCCAGAGTATATTGAAGTACTCGACTCTAACATGACTGCAAAAGACCAAGAAGGTATTGTGTCCGAGGCTCATAAGATAAAAGGCGCGGCGGGCTCTATTGGATTACAGCACATTCAGCAAGTCGCTCAGAAAGCCCAATCTCCGGATCTACCTGCTTGGTGGGAGAACATTGATGACTGGGTAGAAGAAATTAAAAACGAATACCAAAATGATATAGAAATCTTAAAACAATGGTTATCACAAAGGTGAAGAGATGAAGAAAGTAGCAGCAGTAGTTCTAGGTTTAGGCCTGTTAGCAGGTTGCTCTAGTCAACAGGGTGAGTGGGTTGATAATCGTCCAGTAGAATTTGCAGGAACCAGCTTAAGTTTGGAAAGCAACCTTTGGTTTAACAAGATGCCAACCATTGGTGAGGTTCAAGACAAGACGCTCCACGGCGCGGTGTATTTAGAAGCGGAAGAGACCTTACCTGCGGATCTCGAAATCGAAAGTGTTACGTTGCGTCAAGGTGATGAAGTGGTGTTGATTGAAGGTGATTTACTCGAGCTTCGAACTCATAGTGAGCACAAGTGGGAAGTAGCATTTGTGTGGCAACTGGAACTAGAAGAGTCTCAACCAGTGGATGTCGCTTTAACCCTAAATGACGGGCAAAGCTCGCAAATTATCGTTGAGCAGGACGTTAAAATAGACTCGGTTTATTAATCTGAAGCCAAACAAAAAGGGCTTGCCACTGGCAAGCCCTTTGCGATTTCAATCGATGGATTACACCGCTGGTTTTAGGCCGGCGTTGACATCAATAATATCTTGCTCATTCAAGGTGCCCACCGCTTGGCGAAGCTGTAGTACGCTCAAGATGTAGTTGTAGCGAGCGTTAGACAGGTTCTTATTCGCGTCGTATAGACGGCGGGTTGCATCAAGCACGTCAACAATTGTACGCGTACCTACATCAAATCCAGCTTCTGTTGCTTCTAAGGCAGAGCGAGCAGAAACAACGGTTTGCTCGTAAGCGCGAAGTGCACCAATCGAAGCGCTGATATTGTTGTTAAATGCGCGAACGTCTTTGACAACACTGCGGTAAGTGGCTTCAAGATCTTGGCTTGCAGCGACATAGTTGTACTCAGCCTGTTTAGTCAGAGACGTCACTTTACCACCTAGGTAAAGAGGAATTGACAGGTTTAGGCCGACGTTAAACATATCCTGATCATATTCGTCAGTGGCGGTTGCCCCGTTGCTTTGATCAGTAAGAGAGTAGCTGCCATCTAGCGTCAGTGAAGGTAAGTGACCTGAACTTGCTAGAGAAATATTGTCACGAGCAATATCTTGTCCGATGCGAGCGCTTAGCAAACTAAGGTTTTCTTGCTGAGCTTTTTTAACTAGCGCGTCAATGGTCTCTTCCGTTTTGCTAGCAGAGAAACGCTTAGTATCAAGGACGTGCAGGTTGTCGTGCTCTTGACCAGTAATTTCACGAAGGCCTTCGTAGCTGTTGGTTAGGCTGTTTTCTGCCAGTACTTCATCAGCGAGTACGCCGTCGTACTGAGCCTGTGCATCATGCACATCAGTGATAGCAGACAGACCAACTTCAAAACGCTGTTTAGTTTGCTCAAGTTGACGACCGACCGCCGCTTTTTCTGCACGAACAAACTCAAGGTTATCTTGAGCTTTCAGTACATCAAAGTAGGCTTGTGCAACGCGTAAAATAAGCGCTTGCTGCGTTGCCGCATAGGCAGCGTCAGTTTTGCGAGCGGTTTTTTCTGAAGTATCTAAAGTCACCCAGCTAGAGCGGTTAAACAGCTCTTGGCTAAAACCGATAGCACCAGTGAATTGGTTGCTGTCCAGATCGGCTGAACCACCTGCATCAAAATCACGTTCACCGCGGTTAATATCATAACCTGCCGTTAAGCTGATCTGAGGTAGTAAAGTACTGCGGCTAGAGTTGACGGCTTCAAAAGCGGCATCCCTTTGAGCTGCAATGCTAAGAAGTTTTGGATCGTGTTCCTTTGCCTGCTTGTAGATTTCTGCGAGCGTATCGGCCCAAGCGGTACTGCTCACGCTTCCCAGTGCGGCACTAATCAATAATGGAAGCAGTTTTCTCATGGTATATATTCCTGCCATAAATATGAAAGAAGTTGATGGGTCAAGAGTTTAACGTAAAACGAAGCGTTTTCCTCGAAACTTTGCCTTTTTTTACATCATAACTATCCAGTTGTGCAATATATTTAATTAATCAATTAAAAAACGTTGTAACTTTTGTACAAAAAGTTGAGCCACGTCCTTGGAAATACGGGTAATCTCTCAGTAAACTATAAGATTCACTCAGAGAGGTTATAAATGCAACAGTCTGACAAGCAACTAGGTGAATTTACACCCCAAGATGTGGAAGTTTTCTCAAAAGAGACCCTTTTTAAGGGCTTCTTTAAAATGGTGAAGTATCGCTTCCGACATAAGTTGTTTGAAGGAGGTTGGAGTCAACCGATCGAGCGGGAGATGTTTGAGCGCGGTCACGCTGCAGCTATGTTGCCCTATGATCCAGTAAAGGATGAAGTGGTTATCATCGAGCAAATCAGAGTGGGCGCACTTGAACACGAGTCTCCTTGGCAAATGGAAATCGTTGCTGGAATCATAGACAGGGACGAAACTGCTGAGTCGGTAGTTAAACGAGAAGCGCAAGAAGAAGCCGGTCTTGAGGTCGGTAAAGTGGAAAAGGTGACTTCTTATTACCCTTCTTCCGGAGGATGTTCAGAAAAACTCGACGTCTACGTGGGAGAAATCAGCACAGAAGGTGCGGGTGGCGTTCATGGTTTAGACTATGAAGGAGAAGATATTCGCGTCCACGTGCTAAGTCGTCAAGAAGCCTATCATTGGGTAACGAGCGGCAAGTTCGAAAATGGCGCTTCTATTATCGCCTTACAATGGTTGCAGTTGAACTATCAGGAATTACAGGAAAAATGGCAGAAGTAGCACCAAAACGTCCATACCACGTCGACTTAGCGGAGTTGATGCGCACGTATGAGACCAATTATGCCAAATTGAACGCGTTATTACCCAATGCTCCAACGGTTGGGGATGTGCGTTGTTACCAAGCTGCCAGTATGTCTTATCAAATTGAAGTGGGCGAGGTCACAAAGTACACAACTTTGGTCGACATCTGTCAAAGCGATAAAATTCCGGTATTTCCATTGCCTAAGATGTCTGTCAGGCTGTACCACGATGCCCGTGTAGCAGAAGTGCTAACTTGCGCGCATCTTAAGCGCATCAAGCGCGCAACGAGTACCCAAATGATAAGATGGTACAGAAGGATGAAAAAGCACAGCTAAATCGTTTTTTAGGAGATTGGCTGACGTTTTGCTTACGCCACGGTATTAGTCGAAACCCAATACAACATTAGTCAGGTTAAGAATTTTGAAATTGTCTTATAGCTCAAAGAGTTCGAGCAGTATTAAGCTATTACAGATAACGGATACTCACCTGTTTGCTCCTGCAGACGGGCGGCTGCTTAGTATAAATACCAGCGAAAGCTTTACTTCGGTAGTGAATGCGATTGTTGAAGAAAATGTTGAGTTTGATGCCATTCTGGCAACGGGTGATATTTCTCAAGACCATACCGAAGCGTCATACCAACGATTTGAAAAGGGTATTCTACCGTTGGAAAAGCCGTGCTTTTGGTTGCCCGGTAATCACGACTACAAGCCAAGTATGGGGAGCGTTTTACCTTCGCCGCAAATACATCAAACAGAACAAGTGTTGCTGGGGGATCACTGGCAGGTAATCCTATTGGACTCGCAGGTCGTTGGCGTTCCTCATGGCGAATTGAGTGAAGAGCAGCTCACCTTACTGGATTCGGCCTTATCGCAATACCCAGAAAAAAGTGCGTTGGTACTACTGCACCACCATCCGGTTTTAGCGGGGAGCGCTTGGCTGGATCAGCACACCCTTAAAAAGAGTGAAGCTTTTTGGGATGTGGTAGGTCGACACAATACTGTTAAAGCCGTTTTGTGTGGACATATTCACCAAGACTTGGATAAAGATGTGAATGGTGTACGTGTTATCGCAACACCGTCGACTTGTGTGCAGTTTAAACCAAATTCAGATGACTTCGCATTGGACAACCAGTCTCCGGGTTGGCGAGAATTAGAGCTTTGCGATGATGGAAGTTTGAAAACGGTTATCAAACGCTTACCAGCGGGCGCATATCAACCCGATTTTCACTCTACAGGATACTAAGATAAGGCTCATTGATTGAGCCTTATCTCATTATGGCGGTAAACAAAATGAATCAATCCTCGCTGCTTCTCTACATTCACGGATTTAACAGTTCTCCTCAGTCTCATAAAGCCAATGTGATGGCTGAGTATTGTCAAACCCATAGACCAGATATCAAAGTGATTACTCCGCAGATGGCTTGCTTTCCCGAGGAGGCAGCATCTCAGCTTCTAGAGATAGTGGAGCAGCATCGCAGGGATTATCGAATCGCTTTGATTGGCAGTTCGCTAGGCGGCTACCTCTCCGTGTGGTTAAACCACAAATTTGGTTTTAAAGCGGCGGTAATTAACCCAGCCGTTAGGCCCTATGAGTTACTCCAAGACTACTTGGGCGAGCAAGAAAACCCGTATACGGGTCAGAAGTATATGCTGGAAGACAAGCATATTGACCAGCTGCGAACACTAGATGTTGCAGAGATACAAGCACCAACCGATTTTTGGTTGCTGCAACAAGAAGGGGATGAAATTTTAGATTACCGAGATGCGGTAGTGCGCTTTAAGGGAGCGAAGCAAACGGTAGAGCCAAATGGCGATCATAGTTTCGTCAATTTTGAGCGCTACCCTAGCCAAATTATTGAGTTTCTTGAGTTATAGAACGAAAAGTACTCAAGGAACACAAAGGAGCAGTGACTTGGCATATTTATCTGCCTAGTTCACTCATTCATTGAGGGAAGAGTCATAATTTTACGAGTTACTTACCTATCACTCTTGACATAGGAAGGTCTCTCTCTGACTATGTTTCCCCAGTACTTCTGCAGTTGAGAATGCTGATAAATAGGGCGTTTTGAGTCATTTTTCATCTAGATTAGAAAAACAGCTTTATTCTCCTGCAAAGTGAACATTTTAATTTCGAACGATATTCCGTGTTATGACTGAACAATATAATGCTGGAGCCATTGAGGTTCTTAATGGTCTGGAACCAGTACGTCGCCGACCGGGGATGTATACGGATACAGCGCGACCAAACCACTTAGGTCAGGAAGTTATCGACAACAGTGTCGATGAAGCGCTCGCCGGACATGCTAAAAAAGTACAAGTAATACTACATGCCGATCAGTCGCTGGAAGTGATTGACGACGGGCGTGGTATGCCAGTTGATATTCACCCGGAAGAGAAAGTCTCCGGTGTTGAACTGATTTTATGTAAGTTGCATGCTGGTGGTAAGTTTTCTAACAAAAATTATCAGTTTTCCGGTGGTTTACACGGGGTTGGTATCTCAGTAGTTAACGCTCTGTCCAAACGTGTAGAAGTCACGGTAAGACGCGATGGTCAGGTGTATGAAATTGCCTTTGAACACGGCGACAAAGTTTCTGATCTGACGGTGACGGGAACATGTGGCCGTCGCAATCGCGGTACCAGTGTCCACTTCTGGCCGGATGCAAAATATTTTGATTCGGGCAACTTCTCGGTGACTCGCCTTATTAACAACCTAAGAGCGAAAGCGGTGCTTTGCCCCGGGTTGGAAATTACCTTCAGTGACAAAGTGAATGGCAATGAGCATCGCTGGTTCTATGAAGATGGCTTAAAAGATTATCTCGCTGAAGGGGTGAAAGGGTTTACCGTTTTACCTGAAGAGCCTTTTACTGGAGAGTTTTCCGCAGAAACTGAAGCGGCGAATTGGGCCGTGATCTGGCAGCCAGAAGGCGGTGAGATGATCACCGAGAGCTACGTAAACCTGATCCCAACTGCGCAGGGTGGTACTCATGTTAACGGGTTGCGTCAAGGCTTACTCGACGCCATGCGAGAGTTCTGTGAGTTCCGAAACTTACTACCGCGCGGTGTTAAGTTGACGGGCGATGATGTGTTTGACCGCTGCTCTTATGTCCTGTCAGTGAAGATGCAAGATCCTCAGTTTGCGGGACAGACCAAAGAGCGCCTTTCATCACGCCAAACCGCTGCGTTTGTTTCAGGCGTAGTGAAAGACTCCTTTAGTTTGTGGTTGAACGAAAAACCACAACTTGCAGAGCAACTCGCAGAAGTCTGTATTGCTAATGCCCACCGCAGAATGCGTGCAGCTAAGAAAGTGGTTCGCAAAAAGGTGGCATCTGGGCCGGCCTTACCGGGCAAGCTGACTGATTGTTCTCAACAGGATCTCAGCCGAACTGAAATTTTCTTTGTCGAGGGTGACTCGGCAGGTGGTAGTGCCAAGCAGGCGCGCGACCGAGAATTCCAAGCCGTAATGCCACTTCGCGGTAAGATCTTGAATACATGGGAAGTGTCTGCGGATCAGGTATTGGCTTCACAAGAAGTTCACGACATATCGGTGGCTTTGGGTATAGACCCAGATAACGACAACCTAGAGGGCCTCAGATACGGCAAGATCTGTATTCTCGCCGATGCGGACTCGGATGGTCTGCATATCGCCACACTACTTTGTGCTCTGTTTACTCGCCACTTCCGCGCACTTGTCGAAGCGGGACACATATATGTGGCAATGCCTCCACTCTATCGTATCGATTGCGGCAAGGAAGTTTTCTATGCCCTCGATGACGATGAGAAAGAAGGTGTACTAGAGCGACTGTCTAAGAAAAAAGCCAAAATCAATGTTCAGCGATTTAAAGGTCTGGGTGAAATGAACCCACTTCAATTACGCGAAACCACTATGGATCCAAATACGCGTCGTTTAGTGCAGTTAACGATCGACGACGATGAAGCGACCGTTGAAATGATGGATATGCTGTTAGGTAAAAAGCGTGCCGATGACCGACGTTCTTGGCTGCAAAATAACGGCGATATGGCTGAGGTTTAACGAATGTCTACAGAAATTACATACGATGGCGTTGAACAGTTGCCGATGCGCAAGTTCACCGAAGACGCTTATCTCAATTACTCAATGTACGTCATTATGGATCGTGCTTTGCCATACATTGGTGATGGCTTAAAGCCCGTTCAACGACGTATTATCTACGCGATGTCAGAGTTAGGTCTGTCAGCCGCGGCAAAATACAAAAAATCGGCGCGTACAGTAGGTGACGTATTGGGTAAATACCACCCTCATGGTGACTCTGCTTGTTATGAGGCTATGGTACTTATGGCCCAGCCTTTCTCGTATCGTTATCCGCTGGTAGACGGTCAGGGTAACTGGGGTGCGCCAGATGATCCTAAGTCGTTTGCGGCGATGCGTTATACAGAAGCCAAACTGTCTAAGTTTGCTGAAGTGTTACTTGGCGAGTTAGGTCAAGGCACGGTGGAGTGGCAACCTAACTTTGACGGCACGATGAAAGAGCCGCAAATGCTGCCGGCTCGTTTACCTCATATTTTGCTAAACGGTGTGACTGGTATTGCTGTCGGTATGGCGACGGATATTCCGCCGCATAACGTTCGCGAAGTTGCCGAAGCTACGATCCACTTGATTGACAATCCCAAGGCCGAACTGCCGGATGTTATGCAGTTTGTCAAAGGACCAGATTACCCGACTGAAGCGGAGATCATCTCTCCTAGTTCTGACTTAGAGAAGATTTATCGCAACGGCAAAGGCAGCATCAAGATGCGTGCGGTTTGGCACAAAGAGGGGACAGACATCGTAATTACGGCGCTGCCTCACCAAGTATCGGGCGCCAAGCTACTAGAGCAGATCGCCAACCAGATGCGAGCTAAAAAGCTGCCTATGGTGGATGATCTTCGCGACGAATCTGATCATGAAAACCCAACTCGTATCGTTATTGTCCCTCGTTCTAATCGAGTGGATTGTGATCAGTTGATGAACCATCTTTTTGCGTCCACTGATTTAGAAAAGAACTTCCGTGTAAACCTGAATATGATTGGCCTAGACAATCGTCCTCAGGTGAAAGGTTTAGTTCAGATCCTGTCAGAATGGATCCAGTTCCGCCGCGAAACCGTTCGTCGTCGTTTGCAGCATCGTCTCGATAAGGTATTGGCTCGCTTACATATCCTTGAAGGTTTGTTGGTCGCTTATCTAAACCTTGACGAAGTCATTGAAATAATCCGCACTGAGGACGATCCAAAAGCCGTGCTAATGGCGCGATTTGGGATTACCGATATTCAAGCAGACGCGATTTTAGATACCAAACTTCGTCATCTAGCTAAGCTAGAAGAGATGAAGATCCGCGGTGAACAAGAAGAGCTAGAGAAAGAGCGTCAAAAACTTGAGCAACTTCTTGGTTCTGAGCGTCGTTTGAACACACTGCTTAAGAAAGAGATCAAAGCAGATGCGGAAAAATATGGCGATGATCGCCGTTCTCCTCTTGTGGAGCGTGCAGAAGCAAAAGCACTGACAGAAAGAGATTTAGTTCCTAGCGAACCAATCACGGTGGTGTTATCCGAAAAAGGGTGGATTCGCCATGCGAAAGGTCACGATGTCGATGCTGAAAGCCTGAACTACAAATCAGGTGATAAATATCTGGCTCATGCTCGGGGTAAGAGTAGCCAGCAAGCCGTCTTCCTCGGTAGTGATGGCCGTAGTTATTCGCTTGAATCCCACTCTTTGCCTTCGGCGCGCAGTCAAGGTGAACCCATCACTGGTCGCTTGAACATCAATGCTGGTACTTCTATTCGCCATGTTGTTATGGGTGAAGAAGAGCAGCTTTGGCTTGTTAGTTCAGATGCAGGTTATGGCTTTGTCTGTAAAGGTTCTGATCTACTGTCTAAAAACCGCAGCGGTAAAGCCCTAGTCTCATTACCTCAAAACTCTGAGGTGATGGCTCCTGACGCGATTGGTAATATCGATAGCGATGATATCTTGGCTATCACTAACCAAGGTCGAATGCTGTTGTTCCCGATAAAAGATCTACCGCAGCTAGGTAAGGGTAAGGGTAATAAGATCATCAATATTCCAGCGGCAAAAGCGAAAGAGCGCGAGGAGTTGGTTTCACACCTAATTTCTGTACCTCAAGGGGCGACTGTTACGCTCTATGCTGGTAAACGCAAGCTTGGACTTAAGCCTAGTGATCTGGAGAATTTCCGCGGTGAACGAGGCCGCCGAGGCGGACTACTACCAAGGGGACTTCAGCGAGTGACTCGTATTGAAATCGAGGAGCCGGAAGCTTCACTACCCCCACCAGTAGAGAATCAAGAATAAACAAAAAGCCCTTGCTAGCAGTAGCAAGGGCTTTTTTAACAATCAGATTTTATTGCTCGCGTTTGTCTTCAGCAATTGTCACGCTTAAACTTATCTCTTCACCTTTTCGCAGCACTAGTACGTCTACCGTTGTACCCGGGCGGAGCTCGGTGACAATGTCCATAACACTGTCGCGACCGTGAATACGCTGACCGTCTATCTCTATGATGATGTCTTGGGCGACAAAGCCTGCGTCGGCTGCTGGACTATTGGGATCCACGCCCAGTACGATAATACCACCGGTGTGTTTATCTCCCAGTAATCGAGAAGTGACTGTACTGATGTCTTGGCCATCAATACCAATGTATCCACGAATGACTCGACCATCGGCAATGATCTTTTCCATAATGGTGTTGGCGAGCGGATAGGGAATGGCAAAAGAGATGCCATAAGTTTCTAGGTCGGTTGCCTGCTGAAAAGAGGCGGTGTTGATACCGACGAGTTCGCCGCGAGTATTTACCAAAGCTCCGCCAGAGTTTCCTTGGTTAATCGCAGCGTCGGTTTGAATAAACGATTGACGTCCGTTAGCGCTTATCGATGAGCGACCCGTCGCTGAGATAATGCCAAAGGTTGTGGTTTGTCCAAGGTTGTAAGGGTTACCAATCGCCAAAACCACATCCCCCACTTTAGGTTGATACTCTTGATTTAGAGGGATGACCGGAAGATTTGTTCCTTCGATTCGCAAGATGGCGATATCGGTGGGCTTGTCCTTACCAACTAATTGGGCGGCGGAAGCGCGACCATCTTGTAGTGCAACAATGATTTGGTCTGCCTGTGCAACGACGTGATAGTTGGTGATGATATAACCTTTGTCACTGACTATAACGCCTGAACCTAGGCCTTGAATAGAAAGCTTTTCTCGGTTGTTTTCAGTGTATTTTCGGCTGTATATATTTACGACGGCGGGTGCGGCTTTTCTTACCGCATCGTTAAATGATATCTGCTCGGAACTAATATCATTGACGACTTTAGAGATGTTTTGACCAATGTAGTCAGGGCGTAGGGAAGGGACAGTGAGTAGTAACAGAAAGGCGGTGGCCAATCCCAACCCGATAGAACGCAACAAGAACGCCAACATGTACAGCAAGACCCCGACAATCAAAAAAACGATAAGAAAGCATAGCATTAGTTGCTGAAATAACAAAAGGACAGGGCGTTTTGCCACTGTCCTTTATAATAGACGTCTCGTTTCTGTTGATGCCGTTATCGAACAACTAAGTAAATCGTACGCTCTCCGCGTTGGATATTTAAAGCCAGTACACTGGGTTGCCCCTCTAGTACTTTGCGAAAATCGGCTAAGTTCTTAACGCGTTTGCGATTGACACCAATAATAATGTCACCTTCTAGAAGCTGGTAAGCTTGAGCTGCGGAGCCTTCTTCAACTTTGGAAACCTTCACTCCTTTTACTACATCGCTCGCTGTTGTATTGGTCAACTCAGCGCCTTGTAGACCCGGGTGCAACTTATCTGCCGTCGTTTTTATGCTGGTCTGCTCGCCAAGGGTGACGTCGAATGTTTTTTCTTTACCATCTCTTAGCACGCCAAGTTCGATCGTTTTGCCAGCGCCTAGCGTCGCAACTTTTGCTCTCAACTCACTAAAGGTATGAATATTTTTGCCATTGATAGAGACAATGATGTCACCAGCTTTTAGGCCCGCCTTGTCCGCTGCACTGTCGGGGACGACCTGGCCAACAAAAGCTCCCTTGCTGGATTCATAGCCGAGCGCTTCGGCAAGTTCAGAAGTTACTTCGCCACCCTGAACACCCAACATACCGCGTTTTACTTCACCAAACTCTAGGATTTGCTCGGTTAAGTTTTTCATCATATTAGATGGAATGGCAAAACCGATACCGACATTACCGCCGTTAGGTCCCAAAATCGCAGTGTTAATACCGATGAGTTCACCGTTTAGGTTAACGAGTGCACCACCTGAGTTACCGCTATTGATGGCCGCATCGGTTTGAATAAAGTTTTCGAAGTTTTCAATGTTAAGGCCACTGCGGCCAAGTGCTGAAACTATTCCAGAGGTGACGGTTTGCCCCAATCCAAAGGGGTTACCGATAGCGACGGAAAAGTCACCGACGCGCAATGAATCAGAATCTGCCAGTTTGATTTCGGTAAGGTCTTTGGCTTCTTCTAGTTTTAATAGTGCGATATCAGACATTTGATCGCCACCGATCAGTTCCGCTTCGTACTCTCGCCCGTCGTGCAACTGAACGCGAATCTTCTCGGCACCATTAATGACGTGGTAGTTGGTTACGATATGTCCTTTGTCAGCATCTATGATGACACCAGAGCCTAGACCTCTAAAAGGTCGCTCACGAAGCTGTTCGGTTGGAAACTCTGGTCCAAAAAAGAAGCGGAATTGCTCGGGGATCTGTTGTCGTGATACTTGGGTTCCCTCTACGGCGATACTAACAACTGCTGGGGTCACTTTCTCTAGCATGGGAGCCAAGCTTGGCAGTTCTTGACCTGAACCGCAACAGGTAGTGCTGCTGTAGCGGTAGCGGGAATGATGATTGAACTTAAGCTTAGGGAAAGAGCAGTTAGTGCAAGCAAAGGTTTTTTCATCTGATAACTCCTGTGTAAACCAAGGTTATGAATTAAATACATGGGTATGGCTTATTACGTATTCAACTCTATTTGGTGAGGAGTAAGACTCAAAAACCTATGCAAAGTTCACATAAAAGTGTGATCAAGATGCCTTAGCAGTGACCACTTCTTCTGATTTTAAGATCTCTTTGGGCTGTTCGGTTAATAGACCCGTAGCTCCAGCCGCATAGTCTTTAGGTTGCTTATCTTCAGGAGCGTCACTTTCGATAAGAGGGGTACCCTCTTGCTCTTCAGGTTCTGCTACTTGCTTGTTAAACGGGTTGTCCTGAGCCGGTGTTTCAGGAAGTAACTCAGAAGACGTTTTGGCTAGGTGTTGGTACAACTTAGTGTACTCGCGACCAACAGAGTCAATCAGTTCTGCCGACTGCGCAAAGTGATCGGCAAGATCTTGTTTTTGTTGTTCCAGTTCAAATTTTGCGGTTTCTAGCTCTTTTTGAATGCTTTTCTGTTTTTTGTATCCCGGAGTACTTAGTCGAGAAACTGCGAATCCCAATACACCACCAACTAGCAATCCTACTACGGCATAAATCCAAGGCATAAAAACTCCTTATCATTGTTATTTAACACGTTTGTTACACATGTCGAAATCACATGGTACTATGAGAACATCAGCCGATAAAGAGAAAACCCTATACTGAGTCTGGTCACATTGTTAGCAAACGATAACATTGCCTGCTAAAGTATTGATTGGTTTAATAAATAAAGTGCCTTTTCTTCCTAGGCTGCGAATAAAAATAACGCACTGGTATAACAAAAAACAAAGCCCAATCCGGTAAAAGCCCAATGACCCCACTACAGCGATATAAACAAGATATTGATGAGCTTGGATTCCAAGAAGACGAAGCTCAGTACATGGCCGTTCAGGCCCTTGATACTCTCTATCACGAACTGATTGAGTATCAAAATGCCCCCGAGTTGCAACCAACGCGTTGGCAAAAGTGTTCGGCAAGGAGCCTGAAAAGCCTCAGCCACCACAAGGCCTCTATTTCTGGGGAGGAGTCGGCCGAGGTAAGACATACTTGATGGACACCTTTTTTGACGCTTTGCCGTCAGATAAGAAAATGCGAGTTCACTTTCACCGATTTATGTACCGCGTGCACGACGAGCTAAAGGCGTTAGGGGAAGTGGCTGACCCACTAGATAAAATAGCCGATCTCTTTAAAGCTGAAGCCGACATTATTTGCTTTGATGAGTTTTTTGTTTCAGACATTACTGACGCCATGATTTTAGGGACGCTTTTTCAAGCCTTGTTCGAACGCAATGTAGTTTTGGTGGCGACGTCGAACATTCCCCCTAACGATCTCTACCGCAACGGATTACAACGAGCGCGTTTTTTACCAGCGATTAAGTTGATACAAGAAAACTGCCGAGTGCTTAATGTCGACAGCGGTATAGATTATCGCTTGAGAACCTTGGAACAAGCTGAAATCTATCACTACCCGCTAGACAAAGCCGCAAGTGAAAACTTGGTCCACTATTACCACCAACTCGTCAATGAGCATAAGCGAGTTGAAACCCAGATAGAGATCAATCATCGCCAGATTGAGGTGATTGAGGCTTCCGATGGTGTGTTACACGCGAGCTTTGACCAGTTGTGTCAAACTCCGAGAAGCCAAAATGACTTTATCGAAATCTCACGCATATACCACACCGTATTATTGGCGGATGTGGTTCAGATGAATCACGCCATCGACGATGCCGCGAGGAGATTTATCGCCCTGGTCGATGAGTTTTACGAGCGCAACGTAAAGTTAATTATCTCAGCGGAAGTCGCGTTAGAGTCGCTTTATACTACTGGCCAACTTGAGTTTGAGTTCAAGCGTTGTCAGTCGCGATTAGTGGAAATGCAAAGCCATGATTACTTGGCAAAAGAGCATTTAGCGTAACTTTAATGCTCAAAAGGCTTGGTTGGGAAAAAAATCAGTGACAGAGAGCAAAAAAAAGGTGATTTTTTCATCTTACTTCTCTATAATCCTGCGACCCACCGTTACTGCAGACCCAACTCTCTGGAGTTTAGTGGTCGAGAGTGCCAACCACTCGAAGGGGTGATGACTGGGCTCTTAGACAGTGTGGGAACGCTGAAAAGTGTTCCTTAAAGTTTAAATTTTAATTAACGGGTTATTATTAGCATGAAAACTTTCGTTGCTAAACCAGAAACTGTAAAACGCGACTGGTACGTTGTAGACGCTGAAGGTAAAACTCTTGGTCGTCTAGCAAGTGAAATTGCATCTCGCCTACGTGGCAAACACAAAGCTGAATACACTCCTCACGTTGACACTGGTGATTACATCATCGTTGTTAATGCTGAGAAAGTTGCTGTAACAGGCAACAAAGCTAAGAACAAAGTGTACTACCGTCACTCTGAGTTCCCAGGTGGCCTAAAATCAATCACTTTTGAAAAGTTGATCGATCGTAAGCCTGAAATGGCGCTTGAGCTAGCGGTTAAAGGTATGCTACCACGTGGTCCTCTAGGCCGTGCTATGTACCGTAAGCTTAAAGTTTACGCTGGCGCTGAGCACAACCACGGTGCTCAACAACCACAAGTACTAGACATCTAATCGGGGATTTCGAAAATGGCAGAGAATCAATACTACGGCACTGGCCGTCGCAAAAGCTCAGCTGCACGTGTTTTCATTAAACCAGGCAGCGGTAACATCGTAATCAACAAGCGTAGCCTTGATGAGTACTTCGGTCGTCCAACTTCTCGCATGGTTGTTAAACAACCTCTTGAGCTAGTTGAACTAACTGAGAAACTAGACCTATACGTTACTGTTAAAGGTGGCGGTATTTCAGGTCAAGCAGGTGCTATCCGTCACGGTATCACTCGCGCTCTAATGGAATACGATGAGTCTCTACGTCCTGTTCTACGTTCAGCTGGTTACGTTACTCGCGACGCTCGTTGCGTTGAGCGTAAGAAAGTTGGTCTACGTAAAGCACGTCGTCGTCCACAATTCTCTAAGCGTTAATCTTTCTTTACAGCAAGATACGCTCCGGTTTGTTACCGGATTGTGGTCTAAAAAGCCTGACATTTATGTCAGGCTTTTTGTTTTTTAGCGCAAATAAAATGTCCTTCCTACCTTATCTAGAGCCTTGTTGTGTTTAGATTATTCCCTTTTGTGACCTCACAAGCGAAATCCTTACTAATGTTACAAAAAAGTAGCGATTAACTTGTCAAAAAGTAGGGTTTTATTTATGATCTTACAACTAATAAATACAACTATATTCGTATTATGTAAGCCATGCTCTGTAAGCGGAATACTATAATCCACAAAGAGCAAATGGGAGAATGTTTGGATGAGCAATGCGCCTTTGAATAACGGCCGCAGACGATTCCTGACAGCCACAACTGCGGTTGTTGGAGGTCTTGGAGCTGCTGCTGTCGCCGTGCCTTTTATTAAATCTTGGAACCCAAGTGCCAAAGCTAAAGCAGCAGGTGCCCCTGTTGAAGTCGATATTAGCAAACTTGAAGAAGGACAAATGGTTCGCGTCGAATGGCGTGGTAAACCAGTATGGGTCGTTCGTCGAGCTCAATCTGTCGTCGATAAGTTAAAAGATTTGGATGGTCAGTTAAGAGATCCTGCTTCTGGTGAGCCTCAACAACCAGAATACGCTCAAAACGCCTATCGTTCTATTAAACCTGAATATTTTGTTGCAGTCGGTATCTGTACACATCTTGGTTGTTCTCCAACCTATTTACCTGACACTTTCGGTGAGCAAGTTCAAGGTGTGAAATCGGGCTTCTTCTGTCCTTGCCACGGCTCTAAGTTCGATATGGCTGGACGTGTATTCCAAGGTGTTCCTGCTCCGACAAACCTGATGGTTCCTAAACACATGTATGTGACGGACAGTAGAATTATTGTCGGTGTTGACGAAGGAGGGGAAGCCTAATGCAAGCTCTACTGGACTGGGTGGAAAAACGCATACCAGCGATGAATGCGTATAAAAAGCACCTTTCTGAATACCCGATGCCAAAAAACTTCAACTTCTGGTATCTGTTTGGCTCTCTAGCCATGTTGGTTCTTGTTAACCAAATCCTAACCGGTATTTGGTTAACAATGAACTACGTACCTTCTGGTGAAGGTGCATTTGCGTCTATCGAATACATCATGCGCGATGTCGAGTATGGCTGGTTGCTAAGATATATGCACTCTACCGGCGCTTCGGCATTCTTCGTTGTGGTTTACCTGCACATGTTCCGCGGTTTGATCTACGGTTCATACCAAAAACCTCGTGAACTGCTTTGGATCTTCGGTATGTTGATCTTCTTGGTATTGATGGCCGAAGCTTTTATGGGTTACCTACTACCATGGGGGCAAATGTCCTACTGGGGTGCACAGGTAATCATCTCGCTATTTGGTGCGATTCCAGTTATCGGTGATGACCTAACACTATGGATCCGCGGTGACTACGTAATCTCCGGAGCGACGCTCAACCGTTTCTTCGCACTACACGTAATCGCTTTGCCAATCGTATTGCTACTTCTGATCGTCCTTCACGTATTGGCGCTGCACGAAGTGGGCTCTAACAACCCCGATGGTATCGAAACTAAACTGCCAAAAGGCTCAATGGGCGACGATTACGAAACCCAGTTTAAGTTCCACGACTACTACACGAAGAAATACGACATTATCGATTCTATTCCTTTCCACCCCTATGGAACGGTGAAGGATTTAGTCGGTGTTGCCGGTTTCTTATTCTTCTTCTGTTATGTGCTGTTTTTCAACCCAGAAATGGGCGGATTCTTCCTTGAGCCACCTAACTTTGAAGCAGCTAACCCTCTGAAGACTCCAGAGCATATCGCCCCTGTTTGGTACTTCACACCGTTCTACGCGATTTTGCGTGCGGTACCTGACAAACTGCTGGGTGTTATCGCTATGGGCGCTTCGATTGCAGTGTTGTTTGTTCTGCCTTGGCTAGATCGCTGTCGAGTACGTTCTTACCGCTACCGCAGTAAGTTCCACTTGTTCAACATCATTCAGTTTACGATTTGCTTTATCGCTTTGGGTGTTCTTGGTGCTTTGCCAGCCACTCCAGTTGCGACGCTTTTAGCGCAAATCTTTAGCTTAGGTTACTTCATGTTCTTCGTGCTGCTGTATTTCTACAGTAAGAACGAAGCGACCAAACCACTACCAGAGAGGGTGACATTCAAATGAAAAAATGGATAGTAATTTTGTTTGCAATGCTGCCTTCGTTGGCGATGGCAGCGGCAGTGAACGTACCGCTAGACAAAGCGAATAACGACTTATCAGACCAAGCGTCGTTGCAAAATGGTGCCAAGCTATTTATGAACTACTGCTTTGGCTGTCACGCGACTCAATATCAGCGTTACGAGCGAGTAGCGACGGACTTAGGTATTCCTCTGGACCTGATGAAAGAGAGCTTAGTTTTTGACCCTGAAGCAAAGATCGGTGATCTTATGGTCAATGCGATCCCTCAAGAGTCAGCAGCTCAGTGGTTTGGTGCTCCGCCACCAGATCTGACTTTGGTCGCTCGTGTTCGAGGTACTGACTGGTTGTACACTTACATGCGTTCTTTCTACGCTGATCCTTCACGTCCATTTGGCGTAAATAACATTGTTTTCCCACTTGTGGGTATGCCTCATGTACTGGAAGAGCTGCAAGGTATTCCTCAGCCAGTCTACGGTACTAAGATCGTTGATGGTGAAGAGGTTCAAGTCGTAGTCGGTGTTGAGTCTGACGGTAGCGGTGAGTTAAACAGCGAAGAGTACGACCAAGCGGTACGCGATTTAGTGAATTTCCTTGAGTACTCAGGGGACCCAGTGAAGCTAGAGCGTCACGCGTTAGGTTGGTGGGTAATGGCATTTTTGGTGTTGCTTACAATCGTATTTGTTCTGCTGAAGAAAGAATATTGGCGCGATGTGCACTAATTGTGCTATTATGCCGTGCTAATTTCCCAATTTTGAATTGACAATGGAGGCTTAGCTCCATTGTTTTTTATATCTATAAGTGTGCTGGAGGGCTCCATGGCTGTAGCTGCCAATAAACGTTCTGTGATGACTCTATTTTCAAGTGCATCCGATATGTATAGCCATCAGGTTCGTATTGTTCTGGCTGAGAAAGGGGTAAGTGTAGAAGTAGAGTTGGTAGATGAAGCAAACCTACCTGCCGAGCTTATTGAACTAAACCCATACAAATCGGTTCCAACTTTGGTTGACCGCGAATTGGCTCTGTATGATTCAAAAATCATTATGGAGTACCTAGATGAGCGTTTTCCACACCCGCCTTTAATGCCTGTATACCCAGTTGCTCGTGGTAACAGCCGTTTAATGATTTACCGTATCGAAAGAAACTGGTATTCACTGGCTGAAAAAGTGGCGACTGCACCAGCGGAAGAAGCTGAAGCAGCTCGTAACAAGCTTCGCAATGACCTTCTGACTCTTGCTCCAGTATTTGCTGAATACGAGTACTTTATGAGCGAAGAGTTTAGCTTGATTGATTGCTACCTTGCTCCATTGTTGTGGCGTCTACCTACTCTAGGTATTGAACTTGTCGGCCCTGGTTCAAAAGAGCTAAAAGTTTACATGAATCGTGTATTTGAGCGTGATTCGTTCCTAGCTTCTCTAACAGAAGCAGAACGTGAAATGCGTCTGGTACGATAACGGCGAGTTAATGGATATTTCGAACATGACACCACGTCGACCGTATATGCTTCGAGCTTTTTACGATTGGCTGGTGGACAATGATTTGACCCCTCATCTTGTTGTGGCGGCAACCTTACCGGGTGTAAGAGTGCCGATGGAGTTTGTACAAGATGGTCAAATCATTCTCAACATTGCTCCGCGTGCGGTTGGCAATCTTGAGTTAGGTAATGATGCGATTACGTTCAGTGCTCGTTTTAGCGGGCGTCCACATACAGTGATTGTTCCTATGTATGCGGTTCAAGCTATCTACGCTAGAGAAAATGGCGCGGGTACTATGTTTGAACCAGAAGACGCTTACGCGGACTCTATCGACGAGATAGAGGACGAGAATGACGTGGAAATCGAGTTTGAGACTTCACTAGGCGTGGCTGAAGAGCCGGAACTTGCTGGTAATGAAGCTCAACCCGATGATGAACCACCTAGACCGAAAGGCAGACCAAGCCTTAGAGTCGTCAAATAGTAAAATAGCAGCCAATGGCTGCTATTTTTTTGTGATTTAAAGTGCACTAGTCGCCGTACTGAAAGGCTTTAACGACCTTCTTCACACCTGATATATTTCTTGCGACGTCAGTAGCAAGTTCACCGTGCTCTCTAGAAACGTAACCTAGTAGAAACACCTCTTTATCTTCGGTGATGACTTTAACCTTAACGGTTGCCAGCTCTGAGTTAGTTAGCAGCGCGGATTTGACCTTAGTAGTGATCCAGCTGTCTTTACTCACTTCACCTAAACTTATTGGCGCTTTGATCCTCACTTGGTTGTGGATCTTGTTAACGCCATCGATTTTCCTTGCTTGTGTTTCTAGCTGGTTAAGGAGCTCTTGGGTTTGGGATTGACCCATTAATACGACCGTTCCGTTGTAAGAGCTAGCGGTCACGCGAACTTTACCTCGATAGGGAGCTTTGTTGGTGAGTCCAGCAACTTCAAACTCGATGTTGTTGTCGTTCCAAATTTCTTTCGTGGTTCTTGGGTCAGTGACTACGTTTACTGTTGTAGCTGCCCCTGCAACAATGGCGCCAGCACAACCTGTCATGACCAGCATTGTGGTAAAGGCAAACAGGTATTTAAACAACTTCATCGATTACTCCTCGTGAGCGGGAAACAATACTTGGTCTATTAAGTCGCACAAACAGTGCATAGTGACCATATGTACTTCATGAATACGTGCCGTACGATGAGATGGAATTCGAATTTCCACGTCATTTTCCCCGAGCAACCCCGCCATTTCTCCCCCGTCTTTACCAGTTAGGGCAATAATGGTCATGTCGCGCGTTACCGCTGCTTCCATTGCTTTAATGATGTTTTTGCTGTTGCCACTGGTTGAGATTGCCAGCAAAATATCGCCAGGTTGACCAAAGGCTCTCACTTGCTTGGAAAAAATCTCTTCGTAGTGGTAGTCATTCGCCACTGCGGTCAGTGTTGTGTTGTCGGCGGTTAATGCCATAGCGGGTAGCTAGGTCTTTCTGTTTCAAAACGGTTTAGCAAACAAGATACAAATTGCTGAGCATTTGAGGACGACCCGCCGTTGCCACAGCAGAGAATTTTGTTGCCGTTGAGCAAACTAGACACCATTGCTTGTGCAGCATAAGTGATGACTTCTGGCAGTGCTTCTGCCGAAGCGATTTGAATTTGAATGCTTTCAGTAAAACTGTCTTTAATGCTATCTAGCATCGATTATCCTTGCGTTAGTGCGTTTTTAAACCACTCTATTTGCTCACCATGCTGATGGATGGCGACCAAATCAAACCGAAGATCGCAATTATAAGCGGAAAGGCCCTGTTTCATTAACCAAAAATTCGCAGTTGCGAAGATTTTGTTCGCTTTTGCTTGAGTTACGGTACTCGCGGCATGTCCATATTGCTTTGATGCGCGATAGCGCACCTCGATAAAAACGATGGTTTTATTGTCCTGCATAATCAGGTCAATTTCTCCACCTTTGATGGTAAAGTTTTTTTCAATGGTTACAAGGCCGTGGCGGTGCAGGTGTTGCTCTGCCATAGCCTCGTAATATTGTCCTTTACTCCGGCTGCTTAGCGCCATATTCAGACCAACTGACTTCTCGTTGCACGACGCACTGATCGTCAATACTGAGCGTACCGGTTTGCCCTTGAGTCTGATAGCCTTCAATCACTTTCATTTGCGGTAAGTGCTCCATGAGTAGATAAGCATCCATACCGAGGGCTTGCAGACGTTTTTCAGCATTCGACTTTTTAGGCCACAAATTATCCATCTGAGCTTTCAGGGCAGTATCAGTTTGAATCAAAAGCGGAATGTCGCTATAGGTAACGCCGGATAAATCCTCGTACTGTTTTCTGCCATTATTACTGCGTGAGTTAGAGAACAGCTTAGGTGGATTGGTATCCGGATTCACCGCAACTTCAATAAAGGGCTTAATCAGTGTTAACTCGGCACTGTTGGCGACGATATAAACCGCATCGACGTCGCGGCGGCTTCTAGGCTGACTTTCTAGATCAATACCGAGAAGCGACTCCATTTGCGCGATGTGTTGTTGGCTATCTTGTAGACCAAACACGTTGTTAATGTTCTTTTGAAGTTCGCGTTTGTTGCCAAACAAATTGACCGCAACTGCGTTGTCGCTGTACTTTTTCCACTCGACTTCGAAGGCTTCAACCACTCTTTGTCCCAGTCTACCTTGCGGTGCTAGAATAAGAGGGAACTGGTAACCTTGACTAAACAGATGTTTAGCGGCTTGCGCTACTTCTTGTTCTGGTGACAGGGCTAAATAACACGTTTGCGTACCAAGGTGTATTTGATCTGGAATGTTAAGCGCTAACATGGGCACTGGAGAGCTAAACTCGCTCTGCTTTACCTGTAGAGACTCGATGTTTTCCTTAAGTAAGGGGCCAACAACAAAGTCAACATTGCGTTCAATCAGCGTGCTTTCCAGAGTATTAATATCGAGTTGATTACTATCTATGATGGAAAGCGTGGCATTTTCATCACGCAAATCATCGCTCATCATTGCCAGTACAAAGCCGTCACGGATCAACTGAGCTTGTTTAGCAAACTTACCGGAAAGCGGCAAAATCAGAGCCGTATTTACCGGTTTGCTGATTTCCAAATTTAAAATATCTTGGATCTCAACAGGGGTGTAAAGTGACGCCGGGTGAGATGGGTTTTCGATCAACCATTGCTCTAGCGTATTTTTGAGCTGAGGAAGAGTCGAAGCGAGTGTTCTAGTATAAACCGCTAGTTGATGCCAACCGTCGAGGACCTCTTCTTGTGGCTCGGCAGAGTATTGCGTAATTTGGAACTGGGAATACTGGCTCAGGTTTTGCCATATTCTTTGCGAGAGCTCTGGGTGTTGATCGAGAGAAGTGTATTTGTACAGCTCAGACAGTGCTCGACTTGATTCGAAGAACTGCTCCAATTGTAAAAAGGCTTCAGCTCTTAGTTCGTAGTATTCCTGCCACTGGCGCTTGTCTAATTTCCAACTGCTTCTGAAATTTAACTGTTCGATGACGGACTGGTAATCGCTTTGCATGACGGCAAGGTCTGCACGGCTCAGTTGCCACTCAGCCTGCTGGGACGTTGACAGCTTTTGACGCGAAAGGCGCTGAATCAAGAGTTCGGCTTGACCAGTATCCTTGGCTTTTAGCGCTGATTTTAACGCCATAATGAGCCAGTCGTTTTGAATGCTACCTTGCTACTATCTGCCAACATCAAATAACTTTGAACCGACTGTGTGGGTTCGGCAGTGATATCTACCGAAGTGGCCGTTTGCTGAGTTGCGGTACATGCCGCTAGAGCCAATGCAAGTGCAACAGGAGAGAGAATGCGTGTTACACTGAGGCGCTTCTGGTTTTTAATTGCCATGAGTTCTTAGATAATTCCGTGTAAAATTGTCTCTATATTAATCGTTGAAGTGATAGTAAACAAATGACAGATAATAAAACTTCTCCATTCGAGATCCCAACTCTCTTTATTGTTCCAACTCCAATCGGAAATTTAGCCGATATCACTCAACGTGCCATCGAGGTTTTGAACCAAGTTGACCTAATCGCAGCGGAAGATACCCGTCATACCGGTAAACTACTATCGCACTTAAATATTCAAACCAGAACATATGCCCTTCACGATCACAATGAGCAGCAAAAAGCTCAGGTACTTGTTGACCGATTAAAGAAAGGTGAGTCCATCGCATTAGTTTCCGACGCTGGCACGCCGCTGATCAGTGACCCAGGATACCACTTAGTGACTCAGTGTCGTCAGGCGGGTGTCAAAGTTGTTCCTTTACCGGGAGCATGTGCCGTTATTACTGCGTTAAGTGCTTCGGGCTTGCCTTCAGATCGCTTTAGCTTTGAAGGCTTCTTTCCTGCGAAAAGCAAGGGACGCAAAGATAGGCTACTAGAAATAGCAAAAGTGGAGCGCACCTGCATTTTTTATGAGTCTCCGCACCGTATTCTCGATACTCTCACTGATATGTTGGACGTACTTGGCCCTGACCGTGAAGTGGTACTGGCGAGAGAACTAACCAAAACTTTTGAGACCATTCAGGGGCTGCCACTTGGAGAGTTAGTCGCTTGGGTTAAAGAGGACGACAATCAGCAAAGAGGGGAAATGGTGTTACTGATCCATGGTTATCGAACCGATAGCCAAGCCACAATCCCAGATGAGGTGTGTCGCGCGCTTGGTATTATGGCAAAAGAGCTCCCCCTCAAAAAAGCCGCGGCTTTATGTGCGGAGATCTACAACTTGAAAAAGAACGCGCTTTACAAGTGGGGACTTGAGAACCTTGAGTAAGGGATTGCTCTATTAGTAATCAATTGAACGTTATTTTATCGCGTATATCGAGAACCTCTAGACACACCCACTTACTCGCTATACAATCCGCCTCCGAGTTGACCGGGTAGTCGCTGCCTTATTGATGTCCTTTTGGAGACTGATAAGGGGGAGGAAAGTCCGGGCTCCACAGAGCAGGGTGCCAGGTAACGCCTGGGGGGCGCAAGCTACGACAAGTGCAGCAGAGAGAAAACCGCCGATGGCCTTAGGGCACAGGTAAGGGTGAAAGGGTGCGGTAAGAGCGCACCGTGCGACTGGCAACAGTTCGTAGCAAGGTAAACTCCACCCGGAGCAAGACCAAATAGGCTTCCGTATAGCGTGGCTCGCGTTGGGGAGCGGGTAGGTTGCTCGAGCCAGTGAGCGATTGCTGGCCTAGACGAATGGCTATCACCGCGCAAGCGGTACAGAACCCGGCTTACAGGTCAACTCACCTATTTTAAACCCATTGTAACTTAAGCAGTTATGATGGGTTTTTTGCTTTTAATTGACGCAAATTATTATTATCGCTCTATACTCGGTTGCCTTATGTTTGCGACACCAAGGTGACTTAAGTATAAACTTAGCGCAATATCACGAGTTGCTTGGTGTCTAGAGGTGGCGATTATGCTGCAAATCAGTACACTGGTGAGTTTGAGTGAATCGCTGCGTATAAAACTGAGAGAATTATGACCGAAGCATTCCAACATATTTCAGTTCTGTTGAATGAGTCTATTGAAGGGCTCGCATTAAAACCGGACGGCATCTACATTGACGGCACATTTGGCCGTGGTGGTCACAGTCGAGAAATCCTATCTCGACTCGGTGAAAACGGTCGCCTCTTCAGTATCGACCGCGATCCTCAAGCCATTGAAGAAGCAAGTAAAATTGATGACCCTCGCTTTACTATTATTCACGGCCCTTTTTCTGGAATGGCGGACTATGCGCAACAGTATGGTCTAGTAGGAAAAGTGGATGGTGTGTTGCTGGATCTTGGTGTTTCTTCTCCACAGCTCGACGACGCCGATCGCGGCTTTAGCTTTATGAAAGACGGCCCGTTAGATATGCGAATGGATCCCACCAGTGGAATGCCGGTCTCTCAGTGGCTTCTTCAAGCGGATCTCGATGATATTACTTGGGTGATCCGTGAGTTTGGTGAAGATAAACACGCGAGACGAATTGCTAAAGCAATTGTTGCCCATCGCGAAGATGAAGAAAAAGAACCGTTGACTCGGACTAAGCAGTTGGCATCACTGATCTCAGATGCGGCGCCAAAGAGTTTTAAAGAGAAGAAGCATCCGGCGACACGTACGTTTCAGGCGTTTCGAATCTACATCAACAGTGAGCTGGATGAGATTGATACGGCGCTGAAAGGGGCGGCGAGCATATTGGCACCTCAGGGGCGTCTATCGGTGATCAGCTTCCACTCTCTAGAAGATCGCATGGTTAAGCGATTTATACGCAAAGAGAGCAAAGGTCCTCAAGTGCCTCACGGCATTCCTATGACGGAAGATCAAATCAAGGCGTTGGGCAGTGCTAACCTCAAGCCGATCGGTAAAGCGCTAAAACCGACAAAACAGGAAGTGGAAGTAAACACTCGCTCGCGTAGTTCGGTATTGCGAGTTGCAGAAAAGCTTTAGATTATGGACAACACCTCGCCCAACTTAGCCAAGTTAATTGCCAAGGACCTTATCACTGTTGGTAGGGTTCCTCTTTTGATTTTGTTGTTGATTTTTATCAGCGCAATGTCTGTTGTTTTTATGACTCATGAAACACGTAAAGAAGTGATGGCAAAGGACAGTGCGCTAAAGGAGCGCGAGAGATTAGACAATGAGTGGCGCAACTTATTGTTGGAAGAAACTGCGTTGGCTGAGCACAGCCGAGTCCAAACACTTGCTAAGCAAGAGCTAGAAATGCAAAGGCCAGAATCAGATAAAGAAGTGGTCGTCGATCTGAGATGAGTGTAGAAGCAAAAGAGCCAGCGAAGGGCAAAAAACAGCAATCCCAGCCGTCCGTTGAACTGATACGCTGGCGATTTTACCTCGTCCTATTTTTTATTCTTGCCGCCTTCTGCACGCTTGTTGCTCGTGTTGCCTACATTCAGATTATCGAACCGGGAAGGCTGATTAAAGAAGGCGACCTTCGCTCTATTCGAGCCAAAACCATTCACTCTGCCAGAGGTATTATTTCAGATAGAAATGGTGAGCCACTGGCGGTAAGTGTTCCCGTAGAAGCAATATGGGCCGATCCAGTCACCATATTCAAACAAGGTGGCTTAGAAGATATTGAGCGATGGTACGCACTTGCAGACGTGCTGGGTCTGAAACGCCAAGGGCTGATCGACAAAATCAACAACAACAAAAAGCGTCGCTTTATCTATCTGCAGCGTCAAGTCAGCCCTGCAATGGCCAACTATGTGCGGGAGCTAAAGTTAGCCGGCATTGGCTTAAAAGCCGAGTCGAGGCGCTATTATCCAGCTGGTGAGGTAAGTGCTCACTTAGTTGGAGTGACAGGTATTGATGGTCATGGATTAGAAGGGGTAGAGCGCAGTTACGATAAGTGGCTGACAGGTGAAGCGGGAAAACGCATCATACGCAAAGACCGTTACGGTCGTGTAGTTGAAAATATTTCCCTAGAAGAACGGGAAGAAGGGAAACCGCTGCAACTGACTATTGATCAGCGATTGCAATCTATCGCCTATCGGGCAATTAAGCAGGCAGTGGCAGATTACAGAGCGACGTCTGGCTCTGCTGTTATCCTCGATGTAAAAACCGGTGCGGTGCTGGCGATGGTCAATGCGCCATCCTATAACCCAAATAACCGTTCAGATTTGCAATCGGCCAAAATGCGAAATCGCTCAATCACCGATGCATTTGAGCCGGGCTCTACAGTGAAGCCATTTGTCGTTCTGGCGGCCTTAGAAAATGGCGTAGCGACAAAGGACACCATTATCGATACCGGTAACGGCATTATGCCTTTAGGTGGAAGCCGTGTACGGGACGTATCTAAAGTTGGTAAAGCCGACCTTACGACCATTTTGAAAAAATCGAGTAATATTGGCGTTGCAAAACTCGCACTAGAAATGCCACTCGAAGCTTTATTGGGTATGTATAGCTCTGTCGGCTTTGGTCAGCTATCAGGTCTTAATCTAGTCGGTGAAACAGAAGGTATTTTTCCAAATCGTCGCCGATGGTCAAAGTTTGAAATTGCTACTTTGTCTTATGGATATGGCTTAACCATTACTCCTCTTCAACTCGCACACGCCTATGCGACTTTGGGCAACCACGGTTTGTATCAGCCCATTCACATAATTGACAGTAATCAACAAGATTTTTCCAAGCAGGTGATAGATGAAGATGATGCGCGCTTAGTTCTATCTATGCTTGAAACTGTAACCCAGCCAGGTGGTACCGCTACC
Source organism: Vibrio sonorensis (assembly GCF_001854765.1). Classification (GTDB taxonomy): domain Bacteria; phylum Pseudomonadota; class Gammaproteobacteria; order Enterobacterales; family Vibrionaceae; genus Vibrio; species Vibrio sonorensis. Next base: position 173,359 of record NZ_LJJE01000002.1, read on the forward strand.
AAAGCGGCGGTTCCCGGTTATCGTGTCGCAGCCAAAACGGGTACTTCCCGAAAAGCGGTTGCTGGTGGATATGGCGATGAGTACTTTGTTTATACCGCAGGGGTAGCTCCAGTGAGTGACCCAAGAATTTCAGTAGTAGTGATCGTGAACGAGCCTCAAGGCGATTCGTATTACGGCGGTTCGGTCGCAGGTCCAGTATTCTCAGAAGTAATGAAAGGTGCCCTCCAGATCTTAAATGTGGCACCGGATGAAAATCAATTTAAGCAGGAACAGTAGTTAGAGTATGAGCACTATGACTTATCTAACTGAGTTGCTTTCTCCTTGGCTTGAGATAGCCGAAGAGAAACTCGCAACCATTAAAGTTCAAACCTTAGAACTAGACAGTCGGAAAATTGTTCAAGGCGATACCTTTGTCGCCATTAAAGGCCATCTAGCGGATGGACGTCAGTATATTGAAAAAGCGATAGCGCTCGGAGCGACGTCGGTACTCGCACAGGCCGATGAGCAATTCCCACATGGACACATCGTTGAGGTGTCCGGTGTTCCTGTTGTTTATATCGAAGATTTAAATACGCAATTATCTTCGATTGCAGTTCGATTCAACCTTTAACGGAAAATAGACTGATTGCTGTCACGGGCACTAATGGTAAAACGACCATTACTCAGTTAATTGCGCAGTGGTTGGAGTTATTGGGCACCCGCACCGCAGTGATGGGCACCACGGGTAATGGTTTTCTCGACCAACTTCAGCCGGCGGTAAACACTACGGGTAACGCGTTGGAAATTCAGAAGTCGCTCGCTGAACTTGAGAAGCAAGGAGCCCAGTATACGGCTCTGGAAGTGTCTTCCCACGGATTAGTACAAGGTCGCGTAAAAGCGCTTTCTTTCGACGTCGGCCTATTTTCTAACTTGAGCCGCGATCACCTTGATTACCACGGCACAATGGAAGAGTACGGAAAAGCTAAGTTTTCTCTTTTTACCGAACACGATTGTAAAAAAGCAGTGGTGAATGCCGACGACAAAGTTGGAGCCACTTGGTTGAGCGGTCATCCCAATGCGCTTGCCGTTTCTCTACAGCCTTTAACAACTATTCACAAAGGCGTTTGGGCGACAGAGGTCGCTTACAGTGAAGCGGGTATTGAACTGACATTTGATGGCTATTTTGGCCAAGGAAACCTCACTAGCCAGCTTATCGGCGAGTTCAATGCCTCAAATCTGATGCTTGCATTTGCAGCTTTGCTTGAACTCGGCTTTGATAAGCAAGCTCTAGTGGACACCTGTAGTCAGCTCAAACCAGTATTGGGGCGTATGGAGCTGTTTAGTTCAAAGGGGCAAGCTAAGGTTGTTGTCGATTATGCTCACACTCCCGATGCACTTGAAAAAGCATTGTCTGCTTTACGAGTGCATTGTCATGGTGAACTATGGTCTATTGTTGGTTGTGGTGGCGAGCGCGACAAAGGCAAACGTCCTATGATGCGGAAATCGCCGAGAGGCTTGGTGATAAAGTGATCCTCAGTGATGACAACCCAAGAAGTGAATTACCACAAGAGATCATTCAAGATATGCTCGCTGGATTGCGAACACCTGAAAACGCATTTGTCGAACACGACAGATATCAGGCCTTAAAGCTGGCCTTAGAGCATTCTTCAGAAAAAGACATAATATTACTTGCTGGCAAAGGCCACGAAGATTATCAAGTACTCAAGGATAAGACTGTCCACTACTCGGACAGAGAGTCGGCAATAGATTTATTAGGATTAGACAAGGCATGATTTCGATCTCTTTAAGCCAAATTGAAACTGCGGTTTCCGGAGAACTTGTTGGCCAAGACAAAGTTATTAACTCTGTTTCCACGGACACAAGGGCAATTGAAAACGATGCGCTGTTTATTGCTCTTGTGGGCGAGCGGTTTGACGCTCATGATTTTGCTCAAAAAGCGGTTGACTCGGGCGCGGGTGCGCTAATTGTCAGCAGAAAGCTAGACATTGACGTACCACAGATCCTCGTAAAAGATACCAAACAAGCCTTGGGTAAGTTGGGGGCGCTTGTGCATCACAGTTGTGATACGCCAACTATTGCCATTACGGGTAGTTGTGGCAAAACGACGGTGAAAGAAATGGTAGCGAGCATACTGGCATATAAAGGCCAAGTGATGTTTACCGCTGGTAACTTTAACAATGATATTGGTGTGCCATTAACACTTTTGCGTTCTACACCAGAAGACGACTTTGCCGTTATTGAACTGGGTGCTAACCACATTGGTGAGATAGCCTATACCACCGAGCTAGTTCAGCCGGATGTTGCTTTGGTAAATAACGTAGCAGCGGCACACTTAGAGGGCTTTGGTTCTATTGATGGTGTAAAACAGGCAAAAGGTGAGATCTATCAGGGACTAAAAGCCGGTTCGACAGCCTTGGTTAACCTCGATAGCCAAGGTGGGGGTTATTGGGATTCTGTTCTGAGAGATAAACAGGTAAGAACCTTGTCCATGACCAATACGGATGCGGACTTTTACCCCACTGATATTGAGCTGACCGCTCAAGGCCACGCACATTTTGTATTGCACACACCACAAGGCTCAGCGAAGGTCAAACTTGGTATTGTAGGTAAGCACAACATTGCCAATGCCTTAGCGGCCGCGGCTCTTGCGTTGGAAATGGGCAGTGACTTAGCTTCAATCGTGACAGGTTTAGCTGATGTTAAACCGGTAAAAGGTCGCGTAGAAGTGATAGAGCTTACGCCGAAACTGACATTGATTGATGACAGCTATAATGCCAGTGTTCCAGCAATGAAAGCCGCAGTAGAACTACTGTCTGGGTTTGAATCAAATCGCTGGTTGGTGTTGGGTAATATGGCTGAGATGGGTGAAGAAAGTCTTGAACTTCACCGTGAAGTCGGTAAACATGCTGCCCCATTCAAGTTCGAGCAGGTTCTAACGTATGGGGATGATACCAAAGCCATCAGCGATGTCTGCGGCGGTAAGCACTTCCTAACACACCAAGAATTGATCGATTTTATCCAAAATGAATTAGATGTTGCTTCAACAACCAATACTATCTTGGTGAAAGGGGCACTGAGTGCTCAAATGAGCCAAGTAGCTGAAGCTGTAAAGGAGATGTATTCATGATTATTTGGCTCGCGGAGCTGCTACAGCCATATTTTTCTTTTTTCAGGTTGTTCGAATACCTGTCATTTAGAGCCATTGTCAGTGTTATTACCGCATTAGGGATCTCCCTCTGGATGGGGCCTAAGTTGATAAAGCGTTTGCAGATGTTGCAAATAGGACAAGTTGTTCGCAACGAAGGGCCAGAGTCGCACTTTAGTAAACGCGGTACGCCTACCATGGGTGGAATCATGATCCTAACGGCGATTGTAATGACGGTATTGCTTTGGACAGATCTTTCAAACCCCTATGTCTGGGCGGTGATCTTTGTCTTGCTCGGCTATGGCGCAGTGGGTTTTGTCGATGATTATCGCAAAGTGGTTCGCAAGAATACTGATGGTCTGATTGCGCGCTGGAAATACTTTTGGCAATCCGCCATAGCACTTGTCGTTGCGTTTGCTCTATATGCTCATGGTAAAGATACCGCAGCTACCCAGCTTGTGGTGCCATTCTTTAAAGATGTCATGCCTCAGTTAGGCTTGTTTTACATCGTATTTACCTATTTTGTCATAGTTGGTACCAGCAACGCGGTTAACCTAACCGATGGTCTAGATGGTTTAGCCATTATGCCTACGGTGCTTGTTTCGGCGGGCTTTGCGGCAATTGCATGGGCAACGGGTAACGTCAACTTTGCCAATTACCTTCATATACCGCATATACCAGAGGCGTCGGAACTCGTCATTGTCTGTACTGCGATTGTTGGCGCCGGATTAGGCTTTTTGTGGTTTAACACATACCCAGCTCAAGTCTTTATGGGTGATGTGGGTTCGTTAGCACTGGGAGGCGCACTTGGTACCATTGCAGTGTTAGTACGCCAAGAATTTGTGCTGGTGATTATGGGTGGTGTATTTGTAATGGAAACCCTGTCGGTTATTTTGCAAGTCGGGTCCTATAAGCTTCGCGGCCAGCGTATTTTCCGTATGGCTCCTATCCATCACCACTATGAACTTAAAGGCTGGCCTGAGCCACGAGTGATCGTTCGCTTTTGGATTATCTCGATTGTTTTGGTCTTGATCGGCTTAGCTACGCTAAAAGTTCGTTAAAGGCAGATTATGTCAAAGTGGCAAAGCATAGATAAAGTCGTTGTTGTAGGGCTCGGGATCACCGGGCTCTCTGTACTGGAACACCTTAAAAGGGTAGACAAGCCTCTTGATGTTAGAGTGATCGACACGCGTGAAACTCCGCCTGGGGCGGACAAAGTTCCCGCTGATGTCGAGACCCATTTTGGAAGCTGGAACCTAGATTGGTTGTTAAATGCCGATCTGGTGGTAGCAAACCCAGGGATCGCCTTGGCAACTGCCGAGATTCAGCAAACGCTCAACAAGGGGATCCCCGTTGTTGGTGATATTGAGCTATTCGCATGGCAGGTGAATAAACCGGTTATCGCTATTACCGGCTCAAATGGCAAGAGCACGGTTACCGACCTTATGGGCGTTGCAGCCAATGCGGCTGGAGTCAATGCGGCTATCGGTGGTAATATTGGTGTACCTGCATTGGATTTGTTAAAAGAAGACCGAGACCTCTACATTTTAGAACTTTCCAGTTTTCAGTTAGAAACCACGTCATCACTTGAACTTGTCTGTGCCGCTTTCCTTAATCTTTCCGAAGACCACATGGACCGTTATATCGGTATGGACGATTATCGTCAGGCTAAATTACGCATTTTTGACCATGCGAAACACTGTGTTGTCAATGCTGATGATAGGGCTACCTATCCCGAATCCTCTCAACATCTTTTAACTGAGTTTAGCCTTTCTGGTGACACTGAGTTCGGGATTGAGCGTGTGGGTGGGAATGACCAATTAATTCACAATGGTGAAACCATAGTAGTGAGCAGTGAACTTGCTTTAGTGGGTCAGCATAATGTGGCAAATGTACTTGTGGTTCTTGCACTGCTTCACAACGCGGGTATTGATTACCACAAAGCGTTGGGTGCGATAAAGTCCTATTCAGGATTGACTCATCGATGTCAGGTCGTCGCCGACCGCAAAGGCGTAAAGTGGGTCAACGACTCAAAAGCGACAAATGTCGCGAGTACATTGGCTGCTTTATCTGGGCTCTCTCTTTCTGGACAGCTATATCTTCTCGTGGGCGGTGTAGGGAAAGGGGCTGATTTCTCTGACTTAGCTCCAGTATTAGAACCGCTAGCCATACAGTTATGCTGTTTTGGAGCCGATGGGAACGAGTTCTTATCTCTACATCCAAGTGCTAAACGTTTTGATACCATGGAGGAGATTGTCGAGTGGCTTTCACCTAAGTTGGTTGAAGGCGATATGGTAATGTTGTCACCAGCGTGTGCCAGTTTTGATCAGTTCAGTAACTTTATGGCTCGCGGAGAGGCCTTTACTCAATTGGCGAAGCAATATGCTTGATACTAGAGAGTGTTGAGATGATGAACCCGTTTACTATCAGCAAAGAATGGCTATCGCGCTCGGCGCCAGAAGCACTTTTTGATCGTCAGCTAGTCTGGATATCGCTCGGCTTGATGTTAACGGGTTTAGTCATGGTTACGTCGGCCTCTTTTCCCATCAGTTCACGGTTAACCGACCAACCCTTTCACTTTATGATTCGCCACGCGATCTTCTTGTGCCTTGCTTTGGGGACAGCAACCGTGGTGGTTCAAGTGCCTTTGCGAAAGTGGTTGGACTACAGCTCTTTGCTCTTGGGTCTGTCAATTTTCTTATTGCTGGTCGTTTTGGTGGCCGGTAAATCTGTTAATGGCGCCGCACGATGGATACCTCTGGGGTTGTTTAACTTACAACCTGCAGAAGTGGCTAAGCTCTCACTGTTTATCTTTATGTCTGGCTACTTGGTACGCAAACACGAAGAGGTTCGAGAAACCTTCTTTGGTGGGTTTATAAAACCAATTATGGTGTTTGGAACTTTAGCGAGTTTATTGCTATTGCAGCCTGACTTAGGCACGGTAGTAGTGATGCTGGTAACCTTGTTTGGGATGCTGTTTATTGCTGGTGCAAAGCTAGTCCAGTTTTTGGGTCTGCTAGTCGTAGGTATTGCCGCCGTTGTCGGGCTCATTCTGATAGAGCCGTATCGCGTTCGACGTGTAACCTCATTTTTAAACCCTTGGGATGACCCGTTTGGAAGTGGATATCAACTTACTCAATCGCTAATGGCCTTTGGTCGAGGAGATTGGTTTGGGCAAGGTTTGGGGAACTCAATCCAAAAGTTGGAATACTTGCCAGAAGCTCATACAGACTTTGTTTTCGCCGTACTTGGTGAAGAACTGGGCTTCGTTGGCGTTGTCTTAGTGCTAATGTTGATCTTTAGTTTGGTGCTAAAAGCTATCTTTATCGGTCGAAGAGCGTTCGAACAAGAGCAGATCTTTGGTGGTTATCTCGCTTTTGGCATTGGCATTTGGTTTGCCTTCCAAACATTGGTTAATGTTGGGGCTGCTTTAGGAATTGTTCCTACCAAAGGACTCACCTTGCCTTTGATCAGTTACGGTGGTTCTAGTTTGATAATAATGGCAGTGGCAGTTTCTATTTTATTGCGTATTGACCACGAAACTCGCTTATATGGCGAAGAAGTAATAGTTGAAAATGACAAAGAATAAAAGACTCATGGTAATGGCTGGAGGCACTGGTGGACACGTATTCCCCGGACTTGCCGTTGCTAAAAAGTTACAAGAAGAAGGGTGGGAAATTCGCTGGCTAGGTACCGAGGATCGCATGGAAGCCGATCTCGTTCCTCAACACGGTATTGAAATTGACTTTATTAAAGTCAAAGGCCTACGTGGACAAGGAGTTACTCGCCTGCTTGCCGCACCTTTTCAGATTTTAAATGCCGTTCTTCAAGCGAAAAAGCACATTAAGCGTTGGCAACCCGATGCCGTGTTAGGCATGGGGGGCTATGTAAGTGGCCCCGGCGGTATCGCCGCTTGGTTGAGCGGAGTTCCCGTTGTCTTACACGAGCAAAATGCTGTTGCAGGATTGACGAATCAATGGCTTGCTAAGATCGCGAAAAAAGTGTTCCAAGCCTTTCCCGGCGCATTTGATAATGCTGAAGTGTGGGAAACCCAGTGCGCCAAGACGTGTGCGAAATTGATCCCCCTTCAAAGCGATTGAATGGCCGTGAAGGTCCGATACGCCTGTTAGTTATGGGTGGAAGTCAGGGGGCGAGGATCCTCAACCAAACACTTCCCGAGACAATGGCACTGCTAGGCGACGGTTATGAAATTCGTCATCAAGCTGGTAAGAACAACGCCGATGAAGTGATTAGCCTTTATCAAAGCGCTGATGTAAAAAACGCGCAAGTGACTGAATTTATCAATGATGTCGCTCAAGCTTATGAGTGGGCCGATTTGGTAGTATGCCGTTCTGGTGCTTTGACAGTCTCGGAAGTATCCGCCGCTGGAGTTGGCGCTATTTTTGTTCCATTTATGCATAAAGACCGTCAACAGGCGCTCAATGCGGATCATTTAGTCGAGTGCGGCGCAGCAAAAATGATTGAACAACCAGAGCTCAGCACCGATAAGTTGGCAAATCAGATACGCGTCCTTGACCGTCAAGCCTTGTGCGTTATGGCACAAAGTGCCAGGGAAGCAGCCATCACAGACGCAGATAAACGAGTTGCTCAGGCGATCAAAGTAATTGCCTAGTATTGAGAGAAATATGACTATTCAACACACACAAGATCTTGCCCAGATTAGGGCTATGGTGCCGGAGATGCGCCGAGTAAAATGCATTCACTTTATCGGTATCGGTGGCGCTGGTATGAGTGGGATTGCGGAAGTACTTCTCAATGAAGGCTACAAAATTACTGGCTCTGATATTGCGCAAAACGCAGTAACGGAAAGACTCGCTTCTAAAGGAGCAACGATCTACATCGGCCATGAAGAACAAAATGTTCAGGACGCGAGCGTAGTAGTGGTCTCTACTGCTATCAATGAAGAAAATCCTGAAATAAAAGCGGCAAGAGCAGCTCGAACTCCCGTTGTTCGACGCGCTGAAATGCTCGCTGAGTTAATGCGCTTTAGACACGGCATAGCAGTTGCGGGTACTCATGGTAAAACCACGACAACCGCTCTAGTCACTCAAATTTATTCAGAAGCTGGACTGGATCCAACTTTTGTTAATGGTGGATTGGTTAAAAGTGCTGGCACCAATGCTCGATTGGGATCTAGCCGAATCCTTATCGCCGAAGCCGATGAAAGTGATGCGTCATTCCTTCACTTGCAGCCAATGGTGAGCATAGTGACTAATATTGAAGCTGACCATATGGACACCTATGGTGGTGACTTTGAGACGCTAAAACAAACCTTTATCGATTTTCTACACAACCTCCCATTTTACGGCCAAGCTATTTTGTGTATTGATGATCCTGTTGTTCGAGAGCTTATTCCTCGTGTCAGCAGGCAAGTGATCACTTATGGGTTCTCGGAAGATGCTGACGTTCGCATCGAAAACTATCGCCAGCAAGGCCAGCAAGGTAAGTTTACTGTTGTTCGTGCAGGGAAAGAAAACCTCGATATTACGCTTAATATCCCCGGTAGACATAACGCGCTGAATGCCGCAGCTGCAATCGCAGTTGCGACGGAAGACGATATCTCCGACAAAGCGATTTTATCGGCGATGGCGGGTACGCAGGGGACTGGTCGTCGATTCGAACATTTAGGTGAGTTTGACACTGGGAATGGCAGTGCGATGCTGGTTGACGATTATGGTCATCACCCAACAGAAGTGGATGTGACCATCAAAGCGGCGAGAAGTGGATGGGAAGAAAAACGTTTAGTGATGGTTTTTCAGCCGCATCGATACAGCAGAACAAGAGATCTTTATGACGATTTTGCCAATGTGTTAGAGCAAGTCGATGTGTTAGTGATGTTAGATGTTTATTCTGCAGGTGAGAAACCTATATCTGGTGCAGATAGTCGCTCTTTGTGCCGAACTATTAGAAGTCGAGGCAAAATTGATCCGATTTTTGTACCAGATGGAGATACCTTACCTTCTGTTTTAGCTAATGTTTTACAAGAAGGTGACTTAGTTCTTACCCAAGGTGCTGGAGATGTAGGCAAAGTGGCTAAACAACTCGCAGCGTTGGAGTTGAACATTGAAAAGATGCAAAATTCTCAGCAATAAACGAACTTTTACCAATCTTTAACGATTTTCTTCTGTTTATGCGAGGATTTCTCACTTTCAGTATTTGATACTTTTAGTGACGCCAGTATAATCCGAAGGTTAAAGTAGCTGCTTTATGGCTACTGAGTATGCGATAGGGATGAGTTTTACCATTTACGGCAAGGGCAACGGACTTTGAATGACTCTGTAATAGACGAAGGCCGTCGTTTTACCCAATCACCACTAGTAAAACGTCATACGTTAGGTATGAGTTTTTTGCTGGTGGTTTTGCTGTTGATTGGTTCTCTTCTTTATTCGACACTCTCTTGGATGTGGGATGACCAGCGTCTGCCATTGTCACGCATTGTGATAGAAGGCGAATTGCAATACGTTCAGCCATTGGATGTTCAACGAGCCTTAGCTCAGTTAGAACACGTGGGCACTTTTATGTCACAGGACATTAAAGATGTTCAGAACGCAGTGGAGCAGATCCCTTGGGTTTCTCATGCCGCTATACGAAAGCAGTGGCCAGAAACCATCAAGATATTCTTAACCGAATATCACGCAGAAGCGATTTGGAATGGTCAGTGGTTGCTCAACGAGCAAGGTGTGGTCTTTAACGGCGATATCGGGCAACTAACGGAAGAGAGAGTTAAGCTATATGGGCCAAAGAACTCTAGCGAAGAGGTTTTGGCTCAGTGGCGTGATTTATCAAAGAAGTTAAAACCGTTGGAGCTTGAGATCAGCTCCTTGGTTTTAAATGAGAGACGCGCCTGGCAGATCATTCTTGCCAATGGTATCCGGCTAGAACTAGGCAAGGGTGCGATTGAAGAAAGAACAAAGCGATTTATTACCCTCTATCAGAAATTGGGTAACAAAACGCAGAAAATTAGCTATATCGACCTTAGGTATGACACGGGAGCCGCTGTTGGCTGGTTTCCTGAAGAAGAACTAGAACAAGAGATTGCAGATGACTAAGACCGCTGATGACAACATTATTGTTGGTCTCGATATCGGTACAGCAAGTGTTTCGGCGTTGGTCGGTGAGCTGTTACCTGATGGTCAAATAAATATTATCGGTGCCGGCACCAGTCCATCTCGTGGGATGGACAAGGGTGGCGTAAACGATCTTGAATCTGTTGTGAAATCCGTTCAGCGTGCCATTGGTCAGGCTGAACTGATGGCAGAGTGCCAAATTAGCAACGTATATCTCTCCCTCTCTGGTAAGCACATTGCCAGCCGTATTGAAAAAGGGATGGGTACGATTTCTGACGAGGAAGTTTCTCAAGAGGACATGGATCGCGTGATCCACACTGCGAAGTCGATCAAAATTGGTGACGAACAACGCATTCTCCACGTCATTCCTCAGGAATTTACGATAGATTATCAAGAAGGGATTAAAAACCCGCTAGGTTTATCAGGTGTGCGCATGGAAGTCAGCGTACATCTAATTTCTTGCCATAATGATATGGCGAGAAACATTATTAAAGCCGTTGAGCGCTGTAACTTAAAAGTAGAACAATTAGTTTACTCTGGTTTAGCAGCGAGCAACGCCGTCATCACTGAAGATGAAAGAGAACTCGGCGTTTGTGTCGTCGATATCGGCGCAGGCACAATGGATGTATCAATTTGGACCGGTGGGGCGCTTCGCCACACTGAAGTATTTTCTTACGCGGGAAATGCTGTGACCAGTGACATCGCATTTGCATTTGGAACGCCAGTCAGTGATGCAGAAGAAATTAAGGTGAAACATGGCTGTGCTCTTAGTGAGCTAGTCAGCAAGGACGACACCGTTAACGTTCCAAGTGTAGGTGGGCGACCATCTAGAAGTTTGCAAAGACAAACTCTATCTGAGGTGATTGAACCTAGATACACTGAATTGATGGGATTAGTTAACAAAACTATCGATACCGTTCAAGAGAAGCTTCGCTCCGAGGGCATCAAACACCACCTTGCAGCTGGTGTAGTGCTGACTGGTGGCGCAGCTCAGATTGAAGGTTTGATAGAATGCGCGGAACGAGTATTCCGCAACCAAGTTAGGGTCGGTAAACCTCTAGAGGTAAGCGGGCTAACTGACTACGTAAAAGAGCCGTATCACTCTACGGCAGTGGGTTTACTTCATTATGCAAGAGACAGTCAAATTAATGACGAGTCCGAGTACCACGAACCAAAGCGTCCACCAGTGACAAATTGGCTAGGTAGCTTGCGTAATTGGATAAGAAAAGAATTTTAACCTGAGCAGCAGGATTGACGGAGATAACACATGTTTGAACCGATGATGGAAATGTCTGACGACGCGGTAATAAAAGTCGTTGGGGTTGGTGGCGGTGGCGGCAATGCCGTTGAGCACATGGTGCGTGAATCCATAGAAGGTGTGGAATTCATCAGCATCAATACGGATGCTCAAGCCTTGAGAAAAACCAGTGTAAATACCGTAATTCAAATTGGTGGCGATATCACCAAAGGTCTAGGTGCTGGTGCAAACCCTCAAGTAGGACGTGACGCTGCTCTCGAAGATCGAGAAAGAATTAAAGAAGTTTTATCTGGTGCCGATATGGTATTTGTCGCAGCCGGTATGGGTGGCGGAACAGGTACAGGTGCAGCGCCAGTGATTGCTGAAGTTGCAAAAGAACTCGGTGTTCTAACTGTAGCTGTCGTGACAAAGCCGTTTAGCTTCGAAGGGAAAAAGCGTTTAGCGTTTGCTGAGCAAGGTATTGAAGAGCTGTCTAAGAACGTTGACTCTTTGATCACTATTCCAAACGAGAAGCTTCTAAAGGTTCTAGGTCGCGGAATTACCCTACTGGAAGCGTTTGCGAGTGCTAACGACGTACTTAAGAATGCAGTTCAAGGTATTGCGGAACTGATTACTCGTCCGGGCATGATCAACGTCGACTTTGCGGATGTTCGCACCGTAATGTCGGAAATGGGTCACGCAATGATGGGTAGCGGTATCGCAAAAGGTGAAGACCGAGCGGAAGAAGCGGCAGAAATGGCAATTTCTAGCCCACTTCTAGAAGATATCGATCTCGCCGGAGCTCGTGGTGTTCTAGTGAACATTACTGCTGGCCTAGATATGCGTTTAGACGAGTTTGAAACTGTAGGTAATACAGTTAAAGCGTTCGCTTCTGACAATGCTACGGTGGTAATTGGTACTTCTTTAGACCCTGATATGGCTGAAGAAATTCGAGTTACAGTTGTCGCAACTGGCATCGGTAATGAGAAAAAACCGGATATCACATTGGTGTCGAACACTGGCGCTAATAAAGTGAAGCCAGCTACGGCTCCAGCACCGGTCACTCCGGCAGTTCCAAAGACTGAAGAGGTGGCAAAGGAAGAAGTGGATCAAACTTTGCAAGGAAATCCAGCAGCGCCAAAAAATTCTACGCCAAATAGTGGAACTACTGGTGCAGCAGCAGGTCATAGTAACGGACCGGCTCAGCAAACCAAGCCTGAAGAAGACGAGGCCGGTTACTTGGATATCCCAGCTTTCTTACGTCGTCAGGCAGATTGAGAAATCAACAAAATTTGACAGCGTTGAATTTTGTGATACGATTCGCGGCCAATGTAGCACATTAACCGTGACTTGTAGTACTAACACAGAGGTAAGCAGATGATTAAACAGCGTACTCTGAAAGAGATGGTGAAAACGACTGGTGTGGGTCTCCACTCCGGAAGAAAAGTAACACTCACTCTTCGACCAGCTGCTGCAAACACAGGTGTTTTATATCGCCGAACTGACGTAAACCCTCCGGTGGATTTTCCAGCGGATCCAGCGTCTGTACGCGATACAATGCTATGTACTGCCTTAGTTAATGATGACGGTGTGCGCATTTCAACGGTTGAGCATTTAAACGCTGCTCTTGCTGGAATGGGTATCGACAACGTGATTGTTGAGGTTGACGCGCCAGAAATTCCAATTATGGATGGTAGTGCAAGTCCTTTTGTTTTCTTACTTCAGCAAGCTGGAGTGGAAGAGCAAAATGCAGCGAAGCGCTTTATTCGAATTAAGAAACCAGTGCGTTTTGAAGACGAAGATAAGTGGGCCGAATTTGTTCCATTTAACGGCTTCCGCATGGATTTCGAAATCGAATTTAACCACCCTGCGATTGAGGCGGATGAACAGCACCTTCTGTTTGATTTCTCATCTCAAGGCTTTGTAAAAGATATTTCACGAGCACGTACCTTCGGGTTTATGCGTGATATTGAGTACTTACAGTCTCAGAATCTATGTCTGGGCGGAAGCTTTGATTGTGCGATAGTACTAGACGATTACCGAATTCTTAATGAAGAAGGTCTACGCTTTGACAACGAGTTTGTTGTGCACAAAGTACTAGATGCGATTGGCGACCTATACATGTGTGGTCACCCAATCATTGGTGAGTTCCGTGCCTTTAAGTCAGGTCATGGTCTCAACAACCAGCTTCTACGCGCAGTACTTGCTGATCAAGAAGCGTGGGAATGGGTAACGTTCGAAGAGGAAGAAGTTTCTCCAGTCGCTTTTGGCGAGCCGAACATGGTACTAGCGTAAGCACCCAAGATTGATTGTAAAAAGCCAGACTCAAGTCTGGCTTTTTTTGATCGTGACGTTGACTACTTTTTGTCAGCGAGGCGAGCTAAGCTCTCTAATCTTGCCTTAACTTTTGGTGGGGCATTTTGTGCCACCATGTTTAAACAAGCAGCCGCATGGTGGGAAAGGGGTTCTCTCGACTTTTCTTGTTTATTGTCTCGATTGATGTAGAGTGCAGGGTTGACTTCGATATCAATGCCAGTCAGTTTGGCGAAGCTTGTGACCTAAGTTGATTAAGAATGTTAAGACGTTCGAAGTTAAGTTTGTGTCTTATAGCGGCACTTGCAACTTCGATAATTAAAAAACCACCGCGGATATTTGCCACACGGCAATGTTTTTCCGTTCCTCTGGGCAACATAGGTGCGAGCGCTTTTTGAATCGCAAGTATGCTTTCAGCGTGCTGCTGAATATTTCCTAAGCGGCTTTTACCAACCAGATCTGAGGTTAGGGTAGGTCGATGGTCTCTCATATTGTCCAACTGCGATGTTCACTAAAGGCATTTTAGCCTATCGAAGCGTTAAACACAGCAGTAAACGGCTTTAATAATCGCCACTAAACCAGCAAAAATAAAGAATGCTTCAAACAAATGACTTTGTTATTGGTTGTTATAAAGAAAATTCCTTACACTAAGCGCCCCTAGCCTTGAATTTATCAGTTCTCATCACAATATCTGTGGTAAATGATTTATCTCAGTGTTCTTAGTTTAAAACTGGTAGAGACTGAAGGCATATGAAGTGGGTCTACGGGACCCGAAGGTAAGAGAGATTCACAGCAAATGATTACTAAGCTACTGACAAAGGTAATTGGCAGTCGCAATGACAGAACACTGCGCCGCTTAAGAAAAATAGTAAAAGAGATTAATAACTACGAGCCGACCTTTGAAGCACTTTCTGATGAAGAGCTAAAAGCAAAAACGGTTGAGTTTCGTCAACGCTTAGAACAAGGTGAAACACTGGAGAAAGTTCTTCCAGAAGCATTTGCGACTGTTCGTGAAGCATCTAAGCGTGTATACGGTATGCGTCACTTCGACGTTCAGCTAATCGGTGGTATGGTTTTGAACAATGGCCAAATCGCTGAGATGCGCACTGGTGAAGGTAAAACCCTAACGGCAACCTTGCCTGCTTATCTAAATGCACTTCCGGGTAAAGGCGTACACATAGTTACAGTGAACGATTACCTAGCCAAGCGAGATGCGGAGACAAACCGTCCACTATTCGAATTTTTAGGTATGACAGTTGGCGTTAACGTGCCAAACATGCCTCCTCAAGAGAAAAAAGAAGCTTATCAAGCGGATATTCTTTACGGAACAAACAACGAGTTTGGTTTCGACTACCTGCGCGACAACATGGCATTTCGCAGTGAAGACCGCGTACAGCGTGAACGCTTCTTTGCTGTTGTCGATGAGGTTGACTCAATCCTTATCGATGAAGCGCGTACTCCACTGATTATTTCTGGGCCTGCAGAAGACAGTTCAGATCTTTATATCCGTATCAATACGCTGATCCCTAATTTGGTTAAGCAAGACCAAGAGGACTCGGAAGAGTACCGCGGAGACGGCCACTACACGGTGGATGAAAAGTCGAAGCAAGTGTATCTAACCGAAAATGGTCAAGAGTTTGTCGAAGAGCTAATGATCAAAAACGGTATGATGGAAGAAGGGGATACCCTTTACTCTCCTGCTAACATCAGTTTGCTACATCACGTTCACGCTGCGCTTCGTGCCCATGTGCTTTTCGAGCGCAATGTAGATTACATTGTTTCCGATGAAGGTGAAGTGGTTATCGTTGACGAACACACTGGTCGTACTATGGCTGGACGTCGATGGTCTGAAGGTCTTCACCAAGCGATTGAAGCGAAAGAAGGCGTTAAGATCCAGAACGAAAACCAAACACTGGCATCTATCACATTCCAGAACTACTTCCGCTTATACGAAAAACTGTCAGGTATGACAGGTACGGCAGATACAGAAGCATTCGAATTCCAGTCAATCTATGGCCTTGAAACGGTTGTCATTCCAACCAATAAACCTATGGTTCGCGATGACATGCCAGATGTGGTTTATCGCACCGAGGGCGAGAAGTTCAATGCCATTATCGAAGATATTAAAGAGCGTGTAGAGAAAGGCCAACCAATCTTGGTTGGTACCGTATCGATCGAAAAATCGGAACTGCTTTCCAACGCACTTAAGAAAGGTAAGATCAAACACAACGTTCTCAACGCTAAGTTCCACGAAAAAGAAGCCGAAATCGTTGCTGAAGCGGGTAAACCGGGCTCAGTTACCATCGCGACAAACATGGCAGGTCGTGGTACCGATATCGTGCTGGGCGGTAGCTGGCAGGCAAAAGTTGACTCAATGAAAGAGCCAACTCAAGAGCAGATCGACGCGATTAAAGCGGATTGGAAAATTGTTCACGACAAAGTACTCGAAGCTGGCGGTTTACATATCATTGGTACAGAGCGTCATGAATCTCGCCGTATCGATAACCAGTTGCGTGGTCGTTCAGGTCGTCAGGGTGATGCTGGTTCTTCCCGTTTCTATCTTTCAATGGAAGACTCACTACTGCGTATCTTTACGTCTGAGCGCATGGCTAGCCTTATTCAAAGTGGCATGGAAGAAGGCGAAGCGATTGAGAGTAAGATGCTATCTCGCTCAATCGAAAAAGCGCAGCGCAAAGTGGAAGGTCGCAACTTCGATATCCGTAAACAGCTTCTAGAGTACGATGACGTTGCTAACGATCAGCGTAAAGTCGTATACGAATTACGTGACGAGTTGATGAGTGTCGATGATATCAGTGACATGATTGAGCAAAACCGCGCAGATGTATTGAGTGATGTGATCGATGGGTACATTCCGCCTCAATCTCTTGAGGATATGTGGGATGTTCCAGGGTTAGAAGAACGCCTGAAGAACGACTTCGACCTTGATGCTCCAATAGCTCAATGGCTTGAAGAAGATGACAAGTTATACGAAGAAGCCCTTCGCGAGAAGATCCTTGAAACTGCCGTTGCGGTTTACAAAGAGAAAGAAGAAGTGGTTGGCGAACAAGTGCTTCGCAACTTCGAAAAATCTGTCATGCTGCAAACTCTTGATACCTTGTGGAAAGAGCACCTAGCGGCGATGGATCACCTTCGTCAAGGTATTCACCTACGTGGCTATGCTCAGAAGAACCCTAAGCAAGAGTACAAGCGTGAGTCATTTGAACTGTTTGAAGGTTTGTTAGATGCGCTTAAGTCTGATGTAATCACTATCTTGTCTAAAGTACGAGTACAGCAGCAAGAAGAAGTTGAGCGTATGGAAGCCCAGCGCAGAGCTCAGGCTGAAGAAGCGGCTCGACGCGCGCGTGCGCAACATGCAAGTGCAGAAAATCCTCTATCTGATGGTAGTGAAGAAGAAGCGAAAGGTCAGCAACCTATGGTACGCGAAGAGCGCAAAATAGGTCGCAACGATCCTTGTCCATGTGGCAGTGGCAAAAAGTACAAACAGTGTCACGGCAAGATTGCCTAATTTAACTATCTGAATAAAAAGAGTCGCTATTAGCGGCTCTTTTTTTAGTAGCCTCATACTTGTTAGGGCTACTTGAATTAATAAGGAACAGCAATGAAACGAATTCACATTGTGGCAGGCGTCATCTTCAACCAGGACAAATCACAAGTTTTTATTACCAAGCGGCCAGATGACAAACACAAAGGCGGTTTTTGGGAGTTTCCCGGCGGCAAAGTTGAATCAGGTGAAAATATTGAAGCAGCGATGGCCAGAGAGTTAGATGAAGAGATCGGTATTCAGGTGACCAAACAAGAACACTTTCAGCATTTGGAGTTCGATTACAGCGACAAATCATTAAAGTTCGATTTTATTCTGATACATGAATTTGAGGGCCAGCCATTTGGCAAAGAGGGACAACAGGCAGAGTGGGTAAACGTAGCAAACCTAGTGAAATATAGCTTTCCAGAAGCGAACGTCCCAATTCTAAACAAAATAGTAGCAGAGTTTTGTTAAGGGAAGAGAAAGGATGCGAAGACGCTACTGGTAAGTCACACTGAATCTTGTTAGTTTTAGCGGATAGACAAAGAAAACCGACATAATGGAGAAACAGCAATGGTAAGAATTGCAGTCGCAGGGGCGGCAGGACGCATGGGAAGAAACCTAGTAAAAGCGACGCTGCAAAATCAAGGCGCTAAGCTCGGTGCAGGCTCAGAAAGACCAGAGTCATCTCTGGTTGGCGTTGATGTCGGTGAACTTTGTGGTGAAGGTAAAATTGAAGTGGCACTTGTTGATGACCTATATAAAGTCATCGAAGAGTTTGATGTCATTATCGATTTTACTGCCCCAGTAAGCACACTTGCCAACTTGGAACTCTGTAAGCAACACGGTAAAAAGATTGTTATCGGTACGACAGGGTTCACTGATGAAGAGCGCGCAGCTATCGATGAAGCGGCTAAAGAGATCCCGGTGATCATGGCACCGAACTATTCTGTGGGGGTAAATCTAGTATTCAAGCTTTTAGAAAAAGCCGCCAAAGTGATGGGTGATTACTGTGATATTGAAGTGATTGAAGCTCACCACAGATACAAGGTAGACGCACCATCGGGTACTGCTATCGGTATGGGTGAAGCGATTGCCGATGCCATGGGGAATAACCTTAGTGATGTTGCCGTATACGCTCGCGAAGGCATTACAGGTGAACGCACTAAAGATGAGATAGGTTTTGCAACCATCCGTGCTGGAGATATTATCGGTGAACACACTGCGATGTTTGCCGATATTGGAGAACGCGTAGAAATTACTCATAAAGCAACCGATCGCATGACTTTTGCAAACGGGGCAGTAAAAGCCGCAGTTTGGCTAAATGAAAAGCCAGCAGGTTTCTACACCATGACTGATGTTTTAGGTTTGAACGACCTATAAACTTAAATTGAGAAAAAGGGCTGCAATTTTGCAGCCTTTTTTGTATCTGGCGATTGAGTACATAAATATTCGTTTTAATTTGCCTTGATTTATCAAGGTTTGAGAATCGGATTATGAAAATTATTCTTTGTAATTAGGCCTTTTTTAATGGTTTAAAGTTGGATTTTTGAGGCTTTCAGGGGTTGTGCGTGTTAATTGGCTTGTTTTTGTAGTTAAAAATCGATGATTATCGTTTGCGCAAATTTTGCTTCAAATTTGGCAATGGATTTTCAATGGATAAAATGAATTTTTTAAAAGATCGGCGATTTTCCGCTTAAAAAAACGATAAAACTTGTTTTTTTAAGCTCTTGTCGCTGGATTTGGTGAAAGTGGGCGGAAAACTAAAATTTATTTTGTCCTCATTGTTGACACACGTCACAGGCATCATTAGAATACCGCCAATTTATCTGGATTCCCTGAATACGCATATCTATGGTATAAAGGAAGGCAGATTTGCAGTTTAATTTATTATTTTTGCATTTTTATTCTGGAGGTTGTCTTGAGTAAATCAGCACTGTTAGTCCTAGAAGATGGGACAGTGTTCCACGGTGTTTCCATTGGAGCAGATGGTTCATCCGTTGGTGAAGTCGTTTTTAATACCTCGATGACGGGGTACCAAGAAATCCTCACTGATCCTTCCTATTCTCAACAAATCGTCACTCTCACATATCCTCACATAGGCAATACCGGAACTACTTCCGAAGATGAAGAATCCTCTTCAATTCACGCACAAGGCCTTGTGATTCGCGATCTTCCTCTTATCGCTTCTAACTTCCGTAATGAACAATCTCTTTCTGATTACCTCAAATCGCAAAATATCGTCGGTATTGCTGACATCGATACGCGTAAGCTGACTCGAATTCTGCGTGAGAAAGGTGCACAGAATGGTTGCATTATGGCAGGCGATAATTTGGACGAAGCGCTAGCTCTAGAGAAGGCGAAAGAGTTCCCTGGCCTAAAAGGCATGGATTTAGCGAAGGTTGTGAGCACAAAAGAAGCTTACCCATGGAAGCAGGGGTCTTGGACCCTAGAAGGCGGTTTGCCAGAAGCGAAAGAAGACGGTGAACTACCATACCACGTTGTAGCGTATGACTTTGGTGCTAAGCGCAACATCCTACGCATGTTAGTGGACCGCGGCTGTCGTTTGACAGTGGTTCCAGCGCAGACTCCTGCAGAAGAAGTGTTGGCACTGAACCCTGACGGCGTTTTCCTATCGAATGGCCCTGGTGACCCAGAACCGTGTGATTACGCTATCGCAGCGACTAAAACCTTCCTTGATAAAGGTCTGCCTATTTTTGGTATCTGTTTAGGTCACCAAATCCTAGCTTTGGCTTCAGGTGCGCAAACCGTAAAAATGAAGTTTGGTCACCACGGTGCTAACCACCCGGTTAAAGACCTAGACCGCAATGTAGTGATGATTACGTCTCAGAACCACGGCTTTGCCGCTGACGAAGCAACACTGCCAGAGAACCTACGTGCAACTCACGTTTCTCTATTTGACGGTTCTTTGCAAGGCATTCACCGCACTGACAAGCCCGCGTTTAGCTTCCAAGGTCACCCTGAAGCAAGCCCAGGTCCACATGATGCGGCACCGCTTTTCGACCACTTTATTGAATTGATTAAACAACACAGCGCTTAATTCGGAGTAGTAGACAATGCCAAAACGTACTGACATTCAAAGTATTCTTATTCTAGGTGCTGGCCCGATTGTTATCGGTCAGGCTTGTGAGTTTGACTACTCTGGCGCACAAGCATGTAAAGCACTGCGTGAAGAGGGATACCGAGTAATTCTGGTTAACTCTAACCCTGCAACCATCATGACTGACCCAGAAATGGCTGATGCAACTTACATCGAGCCAATTCAGTGGGAAGTTGTCCGTAAAATCATCGAAAAAGAGCGCCCAGATGCGGTTCTGCCTACCATGGGTGGTCAAACAGCACTTAACTGTGCACTAGACCTAGAAAAACACGGTGTTCTTGCCGAGTTCGGCGTAGAGATGATCGGCGCAACAGCGGATGCGATTGATAAAGCAGAAGACCGTTCGCGCTTTGATAAAGCAATGAAGTCTATCGGCTTAGAGTGTCCTCGTGCCGATACTGCAAAAAGCATGGAAGAAGCTTACAAAGTCCTCGATATGGTTGGCTTCCCATGCATCATCCGTCCTTCATTCACTATGGGTGGTACGGGCGGTGGTATCGCTTACAACAAAGAAGAATTTGAAGAGATTTGTCGTCGTGGTCTGGATCTGTCTCCGACCAACGAGCTACTTATCGACGAATCTTTGATTGGTTGGAAAGAGTACGAAATGGAAGTGGTTCGCGATAAAGCGGACAACTGTATCATCGTATGTTCAATCGAAAACTTTGACCCAATGGGTATTCACACCGGTGACTCAATCACGGTAGCGCCAGCACAGACGCTAACCGATAAAGAGTACCAGCTAATGCGTAACGCATCGCTAGCTGTACTGCGTGAAATCGGCGTGGAAACAGGTGGTTCAAACGTTCAGTTTGGTATCAACCCGAAAGATGGCCGTATGGTTATCATCGAGATGAACCCACGCGTATCTCGCTCTTCAGCATTGGCTTCAAAAGCGACGGGTTTCCCGATTGCAAAAATCGCGGCCAAGCTAGCGGTAGGCTTTACTCTTGATGAGCTTCAGAACGACATCACTGGCGGTGCAACACCAGCGTCATTCGAACCAACGATTGACTACGTTGTGACTAAGATCCCTCGCTTCAACTTTGAAAAGTTTGCCGGTGCCAATGACCGTTTAACCACTCAGATGAAGTCGGTAGGTGAGGTAATGGCCATTGGTCGTAACCAACAAGAATCACTTCAAAAAGCCCTTCGCGGTCTAGAAGTTGGCGTGAACGGTTTTGATGAAATGGTCGATCTGGATTCGCCAGACGCACTATCAAAAATCCGTCACGAGCTTAAAGAAGCGGGCGCCGAGCGAATTTGGTACGTAGCAGATGCATTCCGTGCTGGCCTATCTGTCGATGGTGTATTTAACCTGACAGCGATTGATCGCTGGTTCCTAGTTCAAATTGAAGAGCTAGTAAAACTAGAAGAGCAGGTAAAAGCGGGTGGTTTTGCTGGCCTGACTCAAGACGTTCTTTACAAGATGAAGCGCAAAGGTTTCTCTGATGCACGTCTATCTACGCTGCTTGGTGTTTCAGAAAGCGAAATTCGCCGTCTGCGCGATCAGTACGATATCCACCCAGTGTATAAGCGCGTGGATACTTGTGCGGCTGAGTTCTCTTCTGATACTGCTTACATGTACTCATCTTACGATGAAGAGTGTGAAGCTCAACCAACAGACAAAGATAAGATCATGGTTCTGGGCGGTGGTCCAAACCGTATCGGTCAAGGTATCGAGTTCGACTACTGTTGTGTTCACGCATCTCTTGCTCTGCGTGAAGATGGTTTTGAAACTATCATGGTTAACTGTAACCCTGAAACAGTATCAACTGACTACGACACATCTGATCGTCTCTACTTCGAACCAGTTACGCTGGAAGATGTATTGTCGATTGTTCGCGTAGAGAAGCCAAAGGGCGTTATCGTTCAGTACGGTGGTCAAACGCCACTAAAACTGGCTCGTGCTCTAGAAGCGGCTGGCGTGCCAATTATCGGTACTAGCCCTGACGCAATTGACCGTGCAGAAGACCGTGAGCGTTTCCAAGTTGCTGTTGACCGTTTGGGACTTCTACAACCAGAAAACGCGACCGTAACTACTATGGACCAAGCGGTTGAAAAGTCGAAAGAGATCGGTTTCCCTCTTGTTGTACGTCCATCATACGTACTGGGCGGTCGTGCGATGGAAATCGTTTATGACGAAGCAGACCTGCGCCGTTACTTCAACGAAGCAGTCAGCGTATCAAACGAATCACCAGTTCTGCTGGATCGTTTCCTAGACGACGCAACCGAAGTGGATATCGATGCGATCTGTGACGGTGAGCGCGTAGTCATTGGCGGTATCATGGAGCACATCGAGCAAGCTGGTGTTCACTCTGGTGACTCTGCCTGTTCACTTCCTGCTTACACGCTAAGCCAAGAAATCCAAGACAAGATGCGCGAGCAAGTTGAAAAACTAGCCTTTGAACTAGGTGTTCGCGGCCTGATGAACACTCAGTTTGCAGTGAAAGACAACGAAGTTTACCTCATCGAAGTAAACCCACGTGCTGCGCGTACAGTACCGTTTGTTTCTAAAGCAACGGGTGCGCCACTGGCAAAAATTGCTGCACGAGTTATGGCTGGTCAATCTCTTGAAGCTCAGGGCTTCACTAAAGAGATCATCCCTCCTTACTACTCAGTGAAAGAAGTGGTGCTGCCATTTAACAAGTTCCCAGGTGTTGATCCACTACTTGGCCCTGAGATGCGCTCAACGGGCGAAGTTATGGGTGTTGGTGCAACGTTTGCAGAAGCTTACGCTAAAGCTGAGCTAGGTTGTGGCAAGGTTTACCCTGAAGGTGGACGTGCGCTTCTTTCTGTTCGCGATGGCGATAAGCAGCGCGTTGTTGACCTAGCATCTAAGCTGACCAAACTGGGTTACCAACTTGATGCGACTCACGGTACAGCGGTTATTCTTGGCGAAGCGGGAATTAACCCTCGCCTAGTGAACAAGGTACACGAAGGTCGTCCTCATATTCTTGACCGTATTAAGAACAATGAGTACACCTACATCATCAACACTGCCGCTGGACGTCAAGCGATTGAAGACTCTAAAGTTCTTCGTCGTGGAGCACTGGGTGAAAAAGTAAACTACACCACTACACTCAATGCCGCTTTCGCTGCTTGTATGGCTCATAGTTCTGATGCTTGTGCGTCGGTAACTTCTGTCCAAGAGCTACACGCTAAAGTGAAAGAAAGCTTGTCTTAATAGATAAAAATTAGTGAGCCGCAGTCGGCTTACAAGACAACCTCATTGCCCGCTATATATAGCGGGCTTTTTTATGGATTTTTACTGATGAAAAATTGGAATAGATTAAAATCCGGCCTTTCGCTAACCTGTTGAAAGTTTGCATGGTATTTTAAATCTATGTAACACGTACAACGACAGGAAAATATGGAAGTCACCATAGAAATATTGATCACTCTTTTTTTCGTAGCCACGGCGGCTGGTTTTATTGATGCAATGGCCGGTGGTGGTGGACTGATCACATTGCCTGCGTTATTAGCGGCAGGGGTATCGCCAACTCAAGCACTCGCTACCAACAAGCTGCAAAGTTCATTTGGTAGCTTTTCAGCCAGTTGGTATTTTATCCGCCGTGGAGTGGTGAGTTTTAAAGAAATGCGCGTCGCCATTTTGTGCACTTTTGTCGGCGCTGCGATAGGGGCGGAAGCGGTTCAATACATCGATGCCAGTATACTAACCAGCTTAATTCCCATACTGTTGATAGCTATCTCACTCTATTTTCTACTGGCGCCAAGCACTAAGCCGCACTCGGGAAAACCTAAGTTATCCGAGGCTATGTTTGCTTTTAGTGTTGGTGGGGGCGTTGGTTTTTATGATGGTTTTTTTGGCCCAGGTACGGGCTCGATATTTACCGTCTGTTTTGTGGCTATTGGTCACTTTAGCTTAGTCGATGCGACGGCAAGGACAAAAGTGCTTAATTTTACCTCCAATATCGCCGCATTACTGTTCTTTATCATAGCGGGGTTACCGGTATGGGAGTTGGGGTTAGTCATGGCGATTGGTGGTTTTATTGGTGCGAGATTAGGGGCAAAAGCTGTGATAGGAAAAGGGCAAAAATATATCCGCCCTCTAGTGATTGTAATGTCTATGCTGATGGCAGCAAAACTGCTTTGGCAACAGCACTCTCAATGGCTTCAATCAGCTTTTTAACTCTGTCAATTTGGTAGCTGTTGGGGCGTAAACAGATATGAATAGGACGATATAAGGGCTCTAACTCTGCAAAGTGAAAACAGTATTTCTCTTCTATAGCCAGTGTTTTTACGATCGATAGTGGTACTAGTGCTGGCGCGACACCGCATAGCGCTAATTGTGCAGTTGCGGTGTAGGAGTCCATTTCCATCATTGGTTCGATGCCAAGTTTAGATAGGATTGCGATTTGATAGGTATTCGCCGAGTTATTGAGATCGTTAGTTAGCACTTTGTCTGGAAGGGCTAGTAATGGTGATTTACTGACCACGTAAAGAGGTTCGTCCGCAAGGTGAAACGTCATTAAACCGTGATGGGGTGGAAGGTGACCTGCGCAAAGACCCAACATGGCTTTACCGGATTGAACATGCTCTACAATACGAGGTGTGTGATTGGTGGTAATCGTAATATGGCGATCGACCGTTAAGTAATCACTGATAAACAGGCTTAAGTAACCAGCAACCAGTGTCTCGGAACAATCCATTCGTATTAAAGAGCAGTCCGCTAGAGATTGCTGTTCAAAGATAAGTCCCCTTAACTCGTTGAACGCAGGACCGACATTATTGATTAAGTCGACGGCTTCTGGCGTTAACTTGATATGGCGACCATCGGGAGCAATCAGTTTTTTTCCCAACTTCTTTTCAAGGTTGGCAATGCGTTTGCTCACTGCTGATTGGCTGATATATAGCAAGCTACCCGTTTTACTCATGGTTTTAGCCTTGCTCAATACCAGTAAGGTTTCGATCCCTTCTAGTAGCATCTTATCTATGAAAGTTAGGAATGGTTTAACTCACTCTAACCCAGCCAAAAAGCAACCACAAGCTAGCTAATTGCGGTCACATGCAAAGCAGTACGACTGACGTACTTGAATTAATAGCTTTAAATTACGCCTTTTTTCGAACTGAGCCTTTTGTTGGCATTGATTCGCAGCGTAGTCGACATCATGTAGATTTAGATCGTGAGCTAATCTCATGGGCAATAGGTGTCGAGCTCGCTTGAGTTCGTCTGCTACATTGTTGCATCTGCGCAAAGCTAAGTAATATTGCAAAGCAATGTTACACCGGATCAGATAGTCTAAAAATTGCTTAGTCATCGTCTTTCTCCTCAGTCATTAAACGAGCGATCCTCTGGCCAAAGTAGGTGGCAGTTTGAAGGTCGTTGGGGTGGATTTGATCGTTTTCAGGGCTGGCGACTAAACCTATACTTGAACCGGTTCTGTTGAGTTTGCGTTGGTCTGTAAATTGTGAAGAGTTAAGGCCAGCCCAAACCATTCCGTGTTGACATGCCAAGGTAAAGAAAGAAAGCAAAGTCTGTTGTTGCTCACCATTAATACTGCCTCCAGTAGTAAAGCCAGCTGCTAACTTTCCATCCCACATTCTTTCCACATAAGCATCGCTGGATTTATCCATAAAGGATTTGAATTGGGCACTGGCACTTCCCATATAAGTTGGACTTCCAAACAGAATGGCGTCGCATTGCGCTAACTGATCAAAGCTCGCTTCGTTAGTGTAACGGCCGCCATGGATGTCTTCTTCTTTAATCGCAACAGCGACAACCTTAGCCCCTTCAGACTGAGCTCCTTCTGCAATATATTGGGCTATGGTTTCCGTGGCGCCATTTTTTGAGTAATAAACAATACCGACTGTTTTCATTGTGTTTTCCTAGTGTTGGTAGTCATTGCGAGATGCCGAATCTTGGCTGGTGTATTGAATAAATTCCCATTCAATGCCGTCGCGGTCATAGAAGTAAACGCGAATACGGGCGAGTTCGTTTGCCGCTGACCCGTTTTGCTGATAGCCAGCTTCTGTAAGACGTCTCTCAACGTCTTTGGCATTTTCTACGACTAAGCCGATATGGTTGATTCCAGTATCAAAGTAAGGTGTGCGCTTTACGTGTTCCAATTGGCGAGGCTCGATCTCCTGCAAAGCTAAATAGGTATCATCGGTACCAATATGGCACCACCTTTTACTGTTTTCGCCTTGGTGTCTGACAAAAAAATCAGGTAGGGCTGTTTGCAAAAAATCGACAGTTCTATCTAGATTGACGACGGTTAAGTTGGCGTGTTCGACATAGGTTTTCATTTTTGCTCCTCCATCAGTCTTATTTTGACTGTTTACTTGTAATGAGGTTGAGGTAATCACCTTTCTTAAATACCAGCGCCCCTATGAGTGTTAGCTTTTGAACGATCAAGATTAACGATCGGCGTGATAACTCAGAAGATCACTGCAATTCGGTGAAAAATTAACTTTTTGGTAAGAGGTCGGTGGTTCAGACTGTCGATAGAACTCATCCTGTCTTACTTGTTTAGTAAAGTTATTTGTTTATTAATATAAAGCTTAATTTGATTAAGTAAACAAAAAAACTTTATTAATGTGCTAGAGCAAGCAGGCGATGGGATCCGGATCTTAGATTTAGGGCGAAAAAAAACGGCGCTAAAATAGCGCCGTTTCTAAAAATTTTTGATGAGTTAGCTTTATAGAGACTCTGTAAAAGTACGAGCGATAACGTCGCGTTGTTGCTCTGGAGTTAGAGAGTTAAAGCGAACAGCGTAGCCAGAAACACGAATCGTTAGCTGTGGGTAGTTCTCAGGGTGAGCGACAGCATCTTCCAGTGTTTCACGCTTAAGTACGTTAACGTTTAGGTGTTGACCACCTTCGATACGTGGAGCGGTTTCAATAGCAACTTCGCGACTTTCGTATTCGCCTAGGTCGTTGATGGCAACAACTTGGTCAGACTCGTAGCCTGAGTTTGCAGCAACACAACGCGCTTCGTTCTTTTCACTGTCTAGTAGCCAGATTGAGTTTAGTAGTTCATCATTGGCTGCTTTAGTAATTTGGATACCTTGGATCATCACTATCTCCTTAGTCCACGTTAAGTGGTGTAATTGGTGTTAATTTCCGAATTTTATTGAGCTGTGTATTATATAGCGCATAACCATGATTATAATATTGATTTAAGTCAAAAAACAACCAAAAACATTAATTGGTGTAGGGTTTATTTTTTGTTCTTAATCAATAAAACCTTTAAAAACAGTACAATTACAATAAATTTTATAAACTAAAAAATAGTTTAATGCTGTTTTTGTTGTAAATTTACTACATAATTTGGTTTTTTGTGGCCTTCGACAAGGTTTTTAAAGGGGATTAAGCGTCAATTTGAAAGAGTAAAGTGATTAAATGACAGAATTAAAAAAGCCCAATATGGAAAAGCTGATAGGTGCTCATGTTTCCGCTGCTGGTGGTGTAGATAAAGCCCCTGAGCGAGCAGCCGAAATCGGTGCCAATGCCTTTGCTTTGTTCACTAAAAACCAGCGACAGTGGAAAGCCAAAGATCTTGAGCCTGCAATGATTGAATCCTTTATCAAACAGTGCAAAAACTATGGATTTGGACCGAAAAGTATTCTTCCGCACGACTCTTACTTAATCAACTTAGGTGCGCCAGATAGTGAAAAGTTAGAAAAATCGCGCTTGGCCTTTGTCGATGAAATGGAACGGTGTAAACAATTGGGACTTCAGCTTTTAAACTTCCATCCCGGTAGCCATTTAAAAGCGCTCTCTGAAAAAGAGTGTTTATCCCGTATTGCAGAATCCATCAACTTTGCAATAAGTGAAGTACCCGATGTGGTTGCCGTTATTGAGAATACCGCAGGGCAGGGGACGAATCTGGGGTGGAAGTTTGAGCATATTGCCGAAATCATTGATCAAGTGGACGACAAGAGTCGCGTTGGCGTATGTATCGATACTTGCCACACTTTTGCCGCCGGTTATGACCTTAGAACTTTTGATGCGTGTGAACACACCTTTGCTGAATTCGACTCTGTGGTGGGGATGCACTATTTAAGAGCAATGCATCTTAATGATTCAAAAATAGAATTGGGTGGCAAGGTGGATCGTCATCATTCATTAGGTGAGGGGGAAATTGGTTGGAACTGCTTCGAGTATATTGCCAAAGATGACAGGTTTAATGGTATCCCTCTGATTTTAGAGACGATTAACCCAGAAATATGGAATGAAGAAATTCAGCAGTTAAGAAAATTTCACCTTAATTCAGGGCGTTAATTCTTGCGAGTGTCGAATTGGCATCTTTCTTTCATATGCTTTGTTGAATAGAAAAGGAGGATGCCATGCCTTATACCCGATATACCCCATCAGTTAAGCCAGCGCGATTACCAGCTCCAAACCGCCATATTACCGGTCGCGGTCATTATCGCATTCCACAGAATAATAGCTAACCCCTTGCCCCTTGAGAGTTTTTTGAGACAATACGCTCTGTAATGACTCTCAAAGGGCTAGTAGGTATGACTCAGTTAACTTGGCACGATGTAATTGGCAAAGAAAAAGAGCAAGATTACTTTCGCCAAACAATGGAATTTGTCGAGAAAGAAAGACAATCAGGCAAAGTGATCTTTCCACCCGCCAATGACGTTTTTAATGCCTTTAGTGCTACCGAGTTTCAGGATGTAAAGGTGGTTATACTGGGGCAAGATCCTTACCACGGCCCCAATCAAGCCCACGGTCTCTGTTTTTCGGTTCTGCCCGGTATCAAAACGCCTCCTTCTTTGGCGAATATGTACAAAGAGTTGGCCGCCGATATAGAGGGCTTTCAAATACCTAGTCACGGTTATCTGCAATCGTGGGCAAAGCAAGGTGTTCTGTTGCTTAATACAGTATTGACGGTAGAGCAAGGTAAAGCGCACTCGCATTCTAAAACCGGATGGGAGGCTTTTACCGATAAAATTATCGCCGCGCTAAATGAAAATAATGAGGGGATTATTTTCTTACTTTGGGGAGCTCATGCTCAAAAGAAAGGAAAAATTGTTAATAGAGAACGCCATTGCGTTTTGACTGCCCCGCACCCTTCACCGCTATCCGCTCATCGCGGTTTTTTTGGTTGCCAGCATTTTTCTAAAGCCAATGAGCTCCTTGAGCAACAAGGAAAAAAACCAATAGACTGGCATCTTCCACATGAGGTAAGTGCCTAGTTGCTCATTTTTCGACCGAAATCAAAGCAGAAAACCCCCCTCTCTAATACACTTAATAAAAGTAGGTGTTAAGGAGAGACACTATGATGGTCGAAAGAATAAGGCGCGAACATGGATACATGGTGCGCCTACTAGCAATACTTCGCGAGAAGTTGAACTGCCTTAAGAACGAGCGGGAAATCAACTACAACTTGATTCGAGAGGTTGTTGACTATTTAGCGAATCACTCTGAAAAAGTACATCACCCTAAAGAAGACATCCTTTATGAGTACTATATAGAGAAATACGGTCACCACGAGCAGATTGAAAACCTCGAAGAGGATCATGTACATCTATCTCAATCTACACATGCGTTTTTGGATACCGTGGACATGATCTTGCAAGATGCCATTGTTCCGCAGCATATCTTTATCGCACAGCTTGAAGAGTTTATTTTGACTCAAAAGCGGCACCTAGATATGGAAGAGCAATCCATACTCCCCCTTATTAATAAAAGCTTTACTACTAATGACTGGCAAGAAGTGGAAAGTCGCTGGTCAGTGAATGAAGATGATCCCGTTTTTGGCGACACGATTGCAGAGCAATACAAACTACTAGCCAAGCGCGTTAATGCCAGCCGTGGAGAGTGTGTATAAACCAAAACATTCTGTTTGGATGTACGAAAGGCGTGGCTCTTGTAGTGCGCCTTTTTCTTTTATCAACTCTGACAATCAGTTGTTTATATAAACCGTTATGTTATAACGTACCAATAATAAATGACTATTGGTGAGAAGATAAATGGCGAATCCGGCTATCCCAACGACTTATGAAGAGTGGAAACACTGTATTGTGACCGATTGTGGCGTTGATTTAACACCGCAATATATTGAGCAGCGACTTAATGCCTTACAAGACAAAAACGACGAGCACACAAAGCAGTTTATTCGAGTATATGGAGAACAGCATTTACTGTCGGTCATTACATGGTTTAAGAAAGCGCAGGCGACATATCAATAAAAAGGCTCCATCAGGAGCCTTTTTATTGATATGTCGTCGAGATCATCAAGTCCTATGCCCATGTCTAGCAGCTCTTTTTGCAAGCGCTGTCTGTCTTTGATCGCTTCTATTTCTCTCCATTTCCTTTTTACAGGTTTTGCACGAGTGCGAATTTTAGGTAGTTCGAAATCCATCAAATCTTCACTGTTTAAGCCTTCCATAAGCCACCTCTTTGTTTATGTCTCTACGATGGAACTTTTTTAATATCATTCTGGCAGGAGCTTAACTTTGATTCGTTTCTCATTTGTTACGTTTCAGTGAAGGTTTTCTTAGAATTTTACTTTCAGCTCACAGAATTTTTGTTAGCTCTGATTAAATAGTGAGCGATCAAACCCCCGAAAACGATTAAATTTGAGGGGGGCTTATGTTAAATAGATGGAAATGGTTCGCGCAGTAGATGCCGTTTTTTGGTAGTGGAGAACTTTTCACCTTCTTTAACATTGCCACTAGAAATCGGTATCGATTCGACTTAACTGCGATCCCTTAGTGTTCAAGGGATAAGAGTAAAAGTGGAACAAAAAAAACAGTAAGTAAATAAAGCTGTCAAAATGTTACGTTATTTTAAAAATATTGTTCTGGCTTTTAAGTTTGATATTTAATGTTTGTGTTAATTTTATGTTCCTTAATAGTGAATAATAACATTTTAGTGCATTTGGGTGCGTATTGATTTTTTGCTGTCTTGACTGCATTATCCGCCCGTCAAAAAAAACGTCGGAAAGTAAAATGGACGCGCTAAGCGGGTTTTACCTGTCCTTACTGCAATAATAAGCTGAGCATTATTGACACTCGGTAGCGCAGTAAGACGGATGGCTAGGATGCACATCCCGACGCTAACTCACTACGAGGATGTTATGACAGATTTAATTAATCTTATGAACGATCTGCTTTGGGGATCGATCTTAGTTTACCTATTGGTAGGTGTCGGAGTTTATTTCACTGTAAGACTGGGTTTCATTCAGTTCCGACACTTTGGCCACATGTTCTCAGTTTTAAAAAACAGCCGTAAGGCAGACAAGGCTGGCATTTCTTCTTTCCAAGCACTTTGTACCAGTCTTGCTGCTCGTGTTGGTACGGGTAACATGGCCGGTGTGGCGGTCGCACTGACTGCTGGTGGCCCTGGTGCGATCTTTTGGATGTGGCTAATCGCTATGTTGGGTATGGCGACCTCCTTTGCCGAAAGTACCCTTGCGCAGTTGTACAAAACCAAAGACGATGATGGCAACTATCGCGGTGGTCCGGCTTACTACATGGAGAAAGGCTTGGGAATGCGCTGGATGGGTGTGTTGTTCTCAATTTTCTTGATTATCGCCTTTGGTTTGGTATTTAACGCCGTTCAAGCCAACTCAATTGCTGGTGCTATGGGTGCCGCATTTGGCTGGGATCCAATGTACGTTGGTATCGGTGTTGTTTTGCTCTCTGCAGTAGTTATTTTTGGTGGTATCAAGCGAATTGCTCGTACCGCAGAACTGATTGTTCCAGTGATGGCGTTAGCTTATCTAGTATTAGCACTGTTTATTATGCTGACTAACCTAGAGAAACTACCAGACGTACTGAGCTTGATCTTTAAGAGTGCGTTCGGTCTGCAAGAAGCGGCTGCCGGTGGTCTTGGTTACGCTATTGCGCAAGCGATGATCAACGGTATCAAACGCGGCCTGTTCTCGAACGAAGCAGGTATGGGTTCCGCACCAAATGCCGCGGCATCAGCGACACCATACCCACCACACCCAGTGTCACAGGGTTACGTTCAAATGTTGGGCGTCTTCACGGATACGATTGTGATCTGTTCAGCAACGGTAGCGATTATTTTAATGTCGGGTGAGTATGTTCCTCACGGCGAAATTACGGGTATTGAGCTAACTCAATCCGCCTTGAGCTCTCAGGTTGGTGAGTGGGGTGGTATCTTTGTAGCGGTAGCGATTTTCTTCTTCGCCTTTACCTCTATTATTGCTAACTACTCTTATGCAGAAACAAACTTAATCTTCCTAGAGCACAACCACAAAGCTGGTTTGGGTCTATTCCGTATTATTGTGTTGGGAATGGTGATGTTTGGTGCAATGGCTTCACTTCCAGTTGTTTGGGCTTTGGCTGACGTGTCTATGGGTATGATGGCGATAGTTAACCTTGTGGCGATTCTGCTTCTGTCGGGCATCGTTATTAAACTGGCGAAAGACTACAACAAGCAGTTGAAACAAGGTAAGGTTCCTACCTTCGATTCAAATGATTTCCCTGAGCTGAAATCTCAGCTAGAAGAGGGTATTTGGGATAATACCAAGAACAAGTAATCATAGATTCTAACGATTGAAGTAATACAGAAAGCCATGCAGACTTTGCATGGCTTTTTTTGTACTCTATATAAAAGTGACGGTTTGACGAGTTATTAAGACATTGCCAACTGAGAGGCTTTTATCGATAGCTCCGTCGCTAACTAATATAAGAATAATTCCTTAGAGAAAGTAGAGTATCGCCATGTTGATTGTCGTATCACCCGCTAAAACACTAGATTATGAGTCGCCACTAGCTACTCATACCTATACTCAACCAGAGTTGGTCGAGCATTCAAAGGTTCTTATCCGAGAGTGTAGAAAACTGACGCCTGCCGATATTGCTTCCCTGATGAAGGTGAGTGACAAAATCGCCAGTTTAAACGTCGCTCGTTTTGAAGAGTGGAGTGAAGTCTTCACCACGGATAATGCTAGACAAGCGATTCTCGCTTTTAAAGGGGATGTTTATACTGGCCTTGATGCCCAAACGCTTTCTGAGCAGGATTTCGAGTATGCTCAGCAGCATCTTCGCATGTTATCCGGCCTATATGGGCTGTTAAAGCCTTTAGATCTGATGCAGCCTTACCGTCTTGAAATGGGCACAAAGTTAAGCAATGAGCGAGGCACTAACCTCTATCAATTCTGGGGTGATATTATTACCGATAAGCTCAACCAAGATATTGCCGTACAAGGGGATAATGTGCTGGTGAATCTAGCATCAAACGAATACTTTAAAGCGGTAAAGCCCAAGTCATTGGATGCGCAGGTGATCACGCCCGTGTTTAAAGACTGTAAGAAAGGGCAGTATAAGGTTATTAGTTTTTATGCCAAAAAAGCGAGAGGAATGATGGCTCGCTACATTATTGAAAACCGAATTGAGAGTGTGGCCGAACTGACCAAGTTTGATACCGCTGGTTATTACTTTGTCGAACAAGAGTCGACTCCAACAGAGTTGGTATTCAAACGGGAAGAACAGGTTTAAATAACTGGATAGCAGGTAAAACATGATTGCATGGTTTAAAAAGTGGATTGCTAAATATGATGCGTGGTGCGCTTCAATGGGGCTAACACCGGAAAACAAACGCAGTTGCGTCCCGTACCGCAAAGATCCAGAAACTAAAAAAGAGGCGCAGTAGATGCGCCTTTTTGATACTCATTGCCACCTTGATTTTGATGTGTTTGGCTCCGATCTTGAGGCGCATCTTCAGTTGGCGAGAGAAAAGCGAGTAGAACGCTTTTTGGTCCCCTCTATTGGCAAGCAAAACTGGCAAAAAGTGTTTGGTTTAGCAAATGCACAACACGGCGTCTATACCGCATTAGGATGTCACCCCTACTTTTTGTCCTCTTCTCACTTAGACGATCTGATCCAATTGGAGCGTTTATTAAACCAAAAAGCCCAACATTGTGTTGCGTAGGTGAGTGCGGTTTGGATTGGATGATAGATGTTGACCAAGCTCGCCAAGAAGCCTTTTTTGAACCTCAGCTATTACTGGCAAAGCAGTTGGGATTGCCTTTGGTTTTACACAGCCGAAAAGCCCACAATCGACTTTTGCAATTGATTAAGCAACACAGCTTCACCAATGGTGGAATACTGCACGGCTATTCGGGGAGTTACCAACAGGCTAAGCAGTTTGTCGATATGGGCTTTTACATAGGCGTTGGTGGTGTGATTACTTATCCTAGAGCGAATAAAACCCGTCAGGCGATCGCGTCGTTGCCAATAGATAGCTTAGTACTGGAAACGGACGCCCCGGACATGCCACTTTATGGACAACAAGGCAAGATAAACAGCCCACACTTCCTTACACAGACCTTGTTAGAACTCACACAACTCAAGAAAATCTCTACGCAAACGATTGCTGAAAACGTTTGGAAAAATGCCTTTTCCGCCCTGAATATTTGTGAATAAAATCGAAATAAAATGTTTGATTCATGATTCTATATTAAAAATATGTTGATCCCGATCACGCTTTTGAGTGAATGAGACATGAATCTTATAAGAAACTGTGAAGGTGGCATTACTTTCTATTAGGAGGGCTGCGTATAATTGCCCTCGCTTTTGAGCTCCATTTTTGTAACACGCCAACAAATAACATATAAGGAAGTCATAAACTATGAGCCTGTTTATGAGCCTAATCGGTATGGCAGTACTGCTTGGAATTGCATTACTACTGTCAGATAACCGCAAAGCTATCAATCTACGAACTGTGGGTGGCGCATTTGCTATCCAATTTTTAATCGGTGGTTTCGTTCTTTACGTACCATGGGGTCGTGACCTTCTAGCTGGTTTTTCAGCTGGTGTACAAAACGTTATCGACTACGGTAAAGACGGTACTGGTTTCCTATTTGGCAGCCTAGTGAACTTCTCTGTTGAAGGGATCGGTTTCATCTTCGCTTTCCAAGTACTACCTACACTAATCTTCTTCTCTGCACTTATCTCTGTACTTTACTACGTAGGTATCATGCAGTGGGTTATCAAGATTCTTGGTGGTGGCCTACAAAAAGCACTAGGTACTTCACGTGCCGAGTCTATGTCTGCAGCAGCTAACATTTTCGTTGGTCAAACAGAAGCACCTCTAGTGGTTCGTCCGTTTGTACCTCGCATGACTCAGTCTGAGCTATTTGCTGTAATGTGTGGTGGTCTAGCTTCTGTTGCTGGTGGTGTACTAGCGGGTTACGCATCTATGGGTGTACCTCTAGAGTACCTTGTAGCTGCGTCATTTATGGCGGCACCTGGTGGTCTACTATTCGCTAAAATCATCAAACCAGAAACTGATGAGCCAAACGAAGAACTTAACGCTGATATCGACGGTGGCGACGACAAGCCAGCGAACGTAATCGATGCAGCAGCAGGCGGCGCGTCTGTTGGTCTACAACTCGCTCTAAACGTTGGTGCAATGCTACTAGCCTTTGTTGGTCTAATCGCATTGATCAACGGTATCCTAGGTGGTGTTGGTGGTTGGTTCGGTATGGAAAACCTAACTCTAGAACTGATTCTAGGTTGGTTGTTCGCACCTCTAGCATTCCTAATTGGTGTGCCATGGGCTGAAGCTACATTCGCGGGTTCTTTCATCGGTCAAAAACTGGTTGTAAACGAATTCGTTGCTTACCTAAACTTCGTACCTTACGTTGGTGACGCTGCACAAGTTGTTCCAGCAACAGGCGAAGTAATGTCTGAGAAGACTCAAGCATCATCGCTTTCGCACTTTGTGGTTTCGCTAACCTTTCTTCTATCGCGATCCTACTTGGTGGTCTAGGTGGCCTAGCGCCAGCGCGTCGCCACGACATCGCGCGTATGGGTATTAAAGCAGTGTGTGCTGGTACGCTATCTAACTTGATGGCTGCAACCATTGCTGGCTTCTTCCTATCTTTCTAATTAAGTAGAGATAGATTATATAGACGCCGTTTAATATCGCCCCGTAGCAAGAAATTGCTGCGGGGCTTTTTTGTTTTTAGCTTCCTAAAAAGCAGTCTCCAATAAAAATGGATTGCGTTAGGGAATGAAATGGACTCTTTTTTGAGATACAAACCGTTTGCGTTTTAAGCACAACTATTGTTTTGCGATAAACATCTATAATCTATTTGTTATAGAAAACTAGGGGAAAACTTATGAATGAAGTTGTCCTTGCAACTCTCGCTGGATTTGCAGTTGGGATCCTGTTTTCCGCCATCAAGCTTCCCGTTCCTGCTCCGCCGGTATTATCCGGTGTTATGGGGGTTGTGGGTGTATATCTTGGTGGCATCACTTATCAATGGATTATTGAAAGGTTTTTCAGCTAACGCTGTGGTTACACGGAGTAACACAGAGTTAGGGGTAACGAGTTTACCCAAACGTTAGACACCGCAATCAACGATTGTTGTGCCATAGACCAGACTGGTACTGTGCGGTGACAGGGATAGCAATTGGTGCGTGAATGTTCGCAACGCGCACCGAGTCTTCAAGGAACCAAGTCCGTTCATAAATCACTGCTGATCTGAGATCAGATAAGCAGTTTAATTTTTGAATATTGATCGGAGATAGAAATGAGCGATTTAAAAGCAGCGGCACTACGTGCACTGAAACTTATGGATCTTACAACGCTGAATGACGATGACACTGATGCAAAAGTGATCTCACTTTGTCACGACGCAAAAACAGCTGTTGGTAACACCGCAGCAATTTGTATTTACCCACGCTTTATTCCTATTGCAAAGAAGACGCTTCGTGAGCAAGGTACACCAGAAGTACGCATCGCAACGGTGACGAACTTCCCTCACGGCAATGATGATATTGAAATTGCAGTAGCAGAAACGAAAGCGGCAGTAGCATACGGTGCCGATGAAGTAGACGTGGTGTTCCCGTATCGCGCGCTGATCGCAGGTGATGAAAAAGTTGGTTTTGAACTGGTTAAACAGTGTAAAGAAGCGTGTGGTGACACTCTTCTTAAAGTGATCATCGAAACTGGTGAACTCAAAGAAGAAGCGTTGATTAAAAAAGCGTCACAGATCTGTATTGAAGCAGGTGCTGACTTTATCAAAACTTCAACGGGCAAAGTGCCAGTTAACGCAACGCCAGAATACGCGCGCATGATGTTAGAAGTGATTCGCGATATGGGTGTAGCAGAGAAAGTCGGTTTTAAACCGGCAGGTGGTGTTCGCACCGCAGAAGATGCGGCGCAATATCTAGCGATGGCTGACGATATTTTAGGTGCGGATTGGGCTGACAACATGCACTACCGTTTTGGTGCATCTAGCCTACTAACTAACCTACTAAATACATTAGAAGTAACAGACCAAGTAGCTGATCCAACAGCTTACTAATCCTTTGTCTGATTGAATGGTGAGCGCTTTTGAGCTCGCCGTTTTTCCTCTTATCCTACACTCTGGCAAATGCCAAGGGGGAGCTAATGTACTTACCTCAAGAAATTATTCGTAAAAAACGCGACGGCCAAGAGCTGAGCGCAGAAGAAATTCAATTCTTTATTCAAGGTGTAGCGAACAACACGGTATCTGAAGGTCAGATTGCTGCGTTTGCTATGACGATCTTTTTTAATGAAATGACCATGGATGAGCGAATCGCACTCACTTGTGCAATGCGTGACTCCGGTATGGTTATCAACTGGGACTACATGAACTTTGGCGGGCCAATTGTCGACAAACACTCAACAGGTGGTGTGGGCGATGTTACGTCATTGATGCTTGGACCAATGGTGGCGGCATGTGGTGGATTTGTTCCTATGATTTCCGGTCGTGGCCTTGGTCATACAGGTGGCACGCTTGATAAGCTGGAATCTATCCCCGGTTACAATATTACGCCGACCAACGAAGTTTTTGGCTTGGTTACGAAAGACGCGGGTGTGGCCATAATTGGTCAAACTGGGGACTTAGCTCCTGCGGATAAACGCGTTTATGCCACTCGCGATATCACCGCAACGGTAGACAACATTTCACTCATCACCGCCTCCATTCTTTCTAAGAAGCTAGCCGCCGGCCTAGAGTCACTTGTGATGGATGTAAAAGTGGGCTCTGGCGCTTTTATGCCTACCTACCAAGCATCGGAAGAGTTGGCTAAATCTATTGTCGCGGTTGCAAACGGTGCAGGGACACAAACCACGGCAATTTTGACCGATATGAACCAAGTACTGGCTTCATCGGCGGGTAATGCTGTCGAAGTACGCGAAGCGGTTCAATTCCTCACGGGTGAGTACCGAAACCCTCGCTTGTATGAAGTGACCATGGCGCTATGTGCAGAAATGTTGGTACTTGGCAAGCTGGCAGATACCACCGAGCAGGCTAGAAAACAGCTTGATGAAGTGCTTGAGAACGGTAAAGCGGCGCACTGTTTTGGCAAAATGGTGGCGGGTTTAGGTGGCCCAGTAGATTTTGTGGCGAATTACGACAATTACCTAGAAAAAGCTGAAATTATCAAACCTGTTTATGCCAAAGAGACCGGTGTAGTTTCAGCTATGGATACACGCGAGATCGGCATGGCTGTCGTAGGTATGGGTGGTGGACGTCGAGTTGCTACCGATGTCATCGATTACGCCGTCGGCTTTGACCAGTTTATTCGCCTTGGTCAAGTAGCAGATGAAAACCGACCACTAGCGGTGATTCACGCCAGAACTGAAGAGCAGTGGCAAGAAGCGGCAGAAGCGCTTCAATCTGCGATCACGGTGGGTGGTGAGTACGTTGAAACCCCAGACGTTTATCGTCAAATCCGAGCAGAAGATATTTAATAATCAGGTTGGTCGGGTGAAAAATCCCCAGACTGGCCGAAGGAAGAAGTAATGAAAAGAGCATTTATTTTAGTTTTAGACTCCTTTGGGATTGGTGCAACCGCTGATGCCGATAAGTTTGGCGATGTGGGTTCGGATACGCTAGGTCATATCGCTGACCGTTGTGATCAAGGTTACGCCGATACCGAAGAGCGAGCAGGAATGTTAACGCTACCAAATTTGTCTAAACTTGGCCTTGCCATGGCTCATAAAGAGTCAACGGGTCGATTTGCACCGGGTCTAGATATCGACGCCGAAATCATTGGTGCCTATGGTCATGCAGCTGAACTCTCGTCCGGTAAAGATACTCCTTCTGGCCACTGGGAAATCGCAGGTGTTCCTGTTCTTTTTGACTGGGGGTATTTCACTGATAAGCAGAACAGCTTTCCACAAGAGCTGCTCGACCGCATCGTTACACGTGCAAAACTGCCGGGTTACTTAGGTAACTGCCACGCGTCTGGTACTCAAGTATTGGACGATTTGGGTGAAGAGCACATGGAAACGGGCAAGCCTATTTTCTACACTTCAGCGGATTCGGTTTTTCAGATTGCATGTCACGAAGAGACCTATGGTTTAGACAATTTACTAGAGCTTTGTCAGATCGTTCGTGAAGAGCTTGAAGATTACAATATCGGTCGAGTGATAGCTCGTCCATTTATCGGCCCTAAAGCGGGTGAATTTGAGCGCACTGGCAACCGTCGCGATTTGTCGGTAGAGCCACCTTCAGCAACGGTATTGCAAAAGCTGGTGGAAGAGAAAAATGGCGAAGTCGTTTCTATTGGTAAAATTGCTGATATTTATGCCAATTGTGGTATTACTCAAAAAGTAAAAGCGACAGGAATTCCAGCCTTGTTTGATGCCACTTTGCAAGAGGTCGAAAAAGCGGGTGACAATACCATAGTGTTCACCAACTTTGTTGATTTTGATTCAGCATACGGCCACCGTCGTGACGTGGCAGGCTATGCTGCGGCATTGGAATACTTTGATAAGCGCCTTCCAGAAGTTCTAGAACTGATGAAAGAAGACGATGTGCTTATCCTAACCGCAGACCACGGTTGCGATCCAACGTGGGAAGGAACGGATCATACCCGCGAGCACATTCCAGTGCTTGTTTACGGCAAAAATGTTCCAGCAGGCTCTTTGGGATTGCGTGACTCATTTGCGGATATTGGTCAGTCACTGGCCAACTACTTTGAGACCTCTCCAATGGGGCACGGAAGTAACTTTCTTTAATTAAGTCGCAAAGGGCATCGCCCTTTGCGTTATTGTTTAATCGTTAATACCTATCTAGTTAATATCGCGCAACTGTCGATATTGGGTAGAGAAGGATCAAAAAAAGGAATTAGATAAGATGGCAACTCCACATATTAATGCCGAAATGGGCGACTTTGCGACGTAGTATTAATGCCGGGTGATCCACTGCGCGCAAAATACATTGCTGAAACGTTTTTAGATGACGTTGTTCAGGTGTGTGATGTTCGTAATATGTTTGGTTATACCGGTACTTACAAAGGCCGCAAAGTGTCAGTGATGGGCCATGGTATGGGTATTCCATCCTGTTCAATTTATGTCACCGAGCTAATCAAAGATTACGGTGTGAAGAAAATTATTCGCGTAGGCAGCTGTGGCGCTGTGAGTGAAGATATCAAAGTACGTGATGTCGTTATCGGTATGGGCGCTTGCACAGACTCAAAAGTAAACCGCATTCGTTTTAAAGGCCATGATTTTGCTGCCATCGCGGATTACAAAATGGTTCGCGCAGCAGAAGAAGCAGCAAAAGCTCGTGGTGTAGACGTAAAAGTAGGTAACCTATTTTCAGCGGAGTTGTTCTACACACCAGACCCAGAAATGTTCGATGTGATGGATAAGTACGGTATTGTTGGCGTAGAAATGGAAGCGGCGGGTATCTACGGCGTTGCAGCAGAGTACGGTGCTAAAGCAGTCAGCATCTGTACGGTTTCTGATCATATTAAAACGGGAGAACAGACGACTTCCGATGAACGTCAAACCACGTTTAACGATATGATGGTTATCGCACTGGACTCAGTGTTACTGGGCGATGAAGCGTGATTTGATTTGCCAATATAATTGGGAATTAAAAACCTCAGCGCTTGCTGAGGTTTTTTTATGCTTCTTTAAGCAGTAGGTTTTCACCTTTTTTCTTGCGCCTGCGTCGAATAATGACTGGCAATAGAAGGCCACCGACAAAACTCATTGCAACCATGGTATACATGTAGCGATCACTTTTGCGGTAGTAGTGATCTGAAAATGCGGTTACTTTTCCTGTTTCAAAGGTAATACGTACAAATCCAATGACGCTTTGATCGTGAGTAATAGGAGCGACTAACTGTTGGCGGCCAATGCGCGCCGTTTCTAGCGGAGTATCTAGCCCCAATATTTCTCTAACAGAACGAGAAGTGTCGCTGGCAGCCAATCGGATACCTTGTGAATCATAAATAGCGGCATCAAATACTAGATCATCAATAGCGAGTTGATTAGTGAGCTTGAGTAGACGCTCTTGATCTTGCTGTATGATCATTTCACTGGCCGATAAAGAGGCTTGGGAAATCAGAATGTTAGTTAGGGTTTCTAACTGGTTAGCCTGAATCTCTTCATTACCTTTGGATATCTTTACGCTGTTTACACCCACCACCAGTACCATGGCGACAAGCAGTAGCACAGCCATCACTTTTATTGCTATCCGAAATGAAAACAAAGAAGAGTCCATAGCTCCTCCAAAATAGTATATTGCGATACCTAAGAGCATAACCTCGCTGGCCCATAAGGTACAGCAGCGAAGCCTTTTTTGAGGAGGTTTGCGCATATTCAGACTTGCACAGGTAATTTGCAATAGGGTAAGTTGTGCAGAGCATAAATGGATTTACACATGGAATAGTAGATGACTCTATCGATTTACCGTCATACCCCAATCTTAAACCGATTTCCTGAGACTCAAGACTCTTGTTGGCATGATAAAGAAAAAGCCAATTGGATTGTTTACGCAAAAGGACTTTACCCAGAGCAATTTGACGATATAGATTTTTTTGTTGGTTATACCAACACCATCGTTGATGCATGGTGCGTAGGCCAATACGAAGTTGCCTTAATGGCTGGCGAGCTCACTCCAGAGCACGAACAAATTCTACAAGCACTTAAGCTTGATTACGCTCGCCTAACGGATGTACCAGACGTATCCAAACCGGGTGTTATTGTGCTCGACATGGACTCTACCGCGATCGAAATTGAGTGCATTGATGAAATCGCCAAACTGGCGGGTGTCGGTGATGAAGTTTCTGAAGTGACCGAACGAGCTATGCAAGGTGAACTCGATTTTGAAGAGAGCCTTCGCGCTCGTGTTGGCAAACTTGCTCAAGCCGACGAAGGGATTCTTGACAAAGTGCGCTCAGAGCTACCTTTAATGCCTGATTTAGAAAACATGATTGCGACGCTACAAGCCTTTGGGTGGAAAACTGCGATTGCTTCAGGTGGCTTTACTTACTTTTCAGACCATCTAAAAGGTTTGTTGAACTTAGATCATGCCCAATCAAATCAGCTAGAAATTATTGATGGGAAGTTGACCGGGAAAGTAATAGGAGATGTAGTCTCTGCACAGACCAAGGCTGATATTCTAGCGCAACTCGTCGAGAGCTATGATTTAGAACCGCACAACACTATTGCTGTGGGCGATGGTGCCAACGACTTAATTATGATGGGAGCCGCTGGTTTGGGTGTGGCATATCACGCTAAACCAAAGGTAGAACAACAGGCGCAAGTCGCTATTCGATATGCTGGTCTAGGCGGAATTGTCTGCATACTTTCTGCTATTTTGGTGAAGCAGAAAAAAGTGAGCTGGCAGCCTAAACCATAGTGGATGGTAAAAAGCGAGGCATCGACCTCGCTTTTTATTTTACGGTTGTCTAATCTGCGCCTAGAGACTATTTCGTCAGTTCGAGTCGAATTAACACTTCCTCAGTAATGTCGATGATTTCACCGTATCCCAAAATGGCGCTGATGTCTTTTTCTAGCGTTCTGGCCTGATGCATACTGATGTGGGTTAACTCTTCGATATCTTTTCTCAACAAAGCCGTAATAGGGTCAAAAACAGGGGCGCCGCAAATTCGCAGCGCGTAGAACTCTCCCATAGACTGAGCGTCTTTGATAAAGCGAATTCTCTCTTTTAGGTTTTCAAAATCCGTTGTTAAGTGGGTT
Organism: Vibrio sonorensis; assembly: GCF_001854765.1. Lineage (GTDB taxonomy): Bacteria > Pseudomonadota > Gammaproteobacteria > Enterobacterales > Vibrionaceae > Vibrio > Vibrio sonorensis. The sequence goes on from NZ_LJJE01000002.1 coordinate 216,736, forward strand.
TCTAGCGACTGAATACGAGTGCCAAACTTAGACGCCGAAATATAGATGTCGTGATACTGGGGCTCAGCGCCTTCTACACGCTTCATCGGATCGGCGAGCAGAGTACTGGTTCGGCCCTTATAGATAGGCTCCAACGAGAATCTCGCTTCGTGGCCTAATTTGGCAAGCAGTGCGATGTGCGGCAAAAGAGGGTAGTTAACCCCAATAACGGTTGGTTTTAAGTTCGGTCCGCGTTTTTCGACAAACACAGGTGTACTGACCATTTTGTCGAGCAAGATATTGTGCAGAGCTTCCAAGAGTTCGTTTGTCGGCAGTAGCTCCCTTTTGGCAACCAGTTTGTCTAAGTTGTGGTCGATCAGCTTGCCAAAAAAGGCAATGGTCTTCATGGTGTGCTTGTCTTCTTGCATGACCAATTGCAGACTGCGGCCATTGTTGTTCACTCGAATCACTTTATAAGGGACGTTTTCGAGTGGCAGGGATTTATCGTAAAGCTTGAGCTCTTCAAAGCTTAAGTGGCATAAATCATCGGCTTTAAGTCGACACGGGGTTTTCAGGGCTAAACTTATCCCTCGTTTCGATATGTCTAACGTGGTACCGACAATCGCTCCTGCTTCGTTCTTAAGCAGAATTGGAGAGCGAAACTGGAAACGCGGCTCTTTGCGGCGAGATTTGGCATCAAAATAGAGACACGAAGGCAGCGTGGGGATATTTCTTGATTGAATAAACGGATTGAGTTTATTACTCGGCAGACGCGGCTTTTCCGTCAGCAAGTAATCTTTGGCCACTCTGTCATCTGCGATCTCCTGCAAAATGCCGCAGTGGGTCAGTTCTTTATTTTTTAGTGCTAACTCATTTGAAAAAGAGGAGAGCTGCAGTTTATCGTCTTCAGATAACTCGAAGACAGAGATCCGAAATACGCGCCAACTCTCTTTTTTTGCCCCTATATGCCAAAAGAGCTGCCGAATTTCGCGACTGGCCTCTGGCATCATCATGGAAAAGAACAAGGTCTTTTCCTGATGCTCGTGGGTAAAGGAGTAGAGTACATTGTTGCTGCCGCGCATACCTGGCTTAGTCAGCACTTCCATTCTTTCAGGGTTAAACAAGCTCGACAGAGTTTGCTGATTGCGTTCATCGTGCCAGTACTGCCAAATAGATTGGTTGTTCTCTGTCATTAGCGCCAGAGTTAGCTCGTTGCCGCTAAAAAATACCGGCAGGTTACAGGTATGTTTGAGATAAGTGTGTTCGTATCCGCGAGTTCTAGCGCGAATCACTTTGTCTTGGTTGTCGTGTTTGGTGCGCTGCGAGTCGTTGAGCAAGCTCTCTTGAATGACTTCTTCTATCACCGAGGAGTCTTCTAAGCGCAGAAGACGCAAGAACTTAACTGCATCATTTTCATAGGATTCATCAATACCTACGATTCGATAGCGAATAGGACTGCGTATACCAGTAACGTCAGAGGTCTTGCGCAGCTCGACATAGTTTACGGTGACAACTTCACCTAGTTTGTAGTCAAAAGCGGTAGGAACTTTAAAGCGAGCGCCTGAGGGTGAAATGTCCACCGTCACCGCGTGAACGATTTGGTCGTTTGGCAGCTCAATTTCAATTTGCGATGAGAGCTTTAGTCGATTTTCTTTGCGTTTAAGATCGTAGCCCAAGGTCACCGGTTCAACCTCAAACGGACTATCAGCACTAGTGATTTCTTGGCCCTGAGGCTTGCCGCGTTGTTGCATCACGCGGAAATTGTTTTTCGTATTGCACAGAGCTTCCCACACTCCTTCGGTGTAACTTCCGAACTTGCGTGTATTTTTGTGATAGGCATTAAACGCCACATCATCTAGCCAATGCTTTCTTCCATCTAGCTCGTATTCGCGGCATTCACCTTTTACCCGTCCGCGCAAATCTATGCTCTTGGTACAAGGGGCCATAACACGATTAAGTTCCATTTTGACCAGAATTTTAACCGACGGAGCCTCGCCTTCTGTCATCTGCGAAAGAAGGTGTTCAAAATCGCCTGAATTGTAGGCGGGTATTAGCCGTTCAGCCAAAGAGAGAATTTCTGATTGCTGCATACTTTTCTGTTAGAGTGCCTTATGCCTCTTTAAATCGGCCTTGATATTAAGATCTTTAGTGATATGTTACTGCTGATCAACCCCGAAGATGACGAAATCAAAAGGTACGTCACATAGAATATGAATTTGAGGTGACATGGCGAAAGCAAAACGAGCATATGTGTGTAATGACTGTGGCGCAGACTTCCCGCGTTGGCAAGGGCAGTGCAATGCATGTGGAGCATGGAATACGATTAGTGAAGTTCGACTAGCGGCTTCTCCGGCAGCGGCTCGCAACGAACGATTATCTGGCTATGCGGGAACTGGCAGCGAAAGTACGGTTCAAACTTTGTCAGAAATTGATCTACAAGAGGTCCCGCGCTTCACTAGCGGTTTTAAAGAACTCGACCGAGTTTTAGGCGGTGGTGTGGTTCCCGGTGCCGCAATACTCATCGGTGGTAACCCGGGGGCAGGTAAATCGACCTTACTCCTCCAGACCATGTGTATACTTTCATCGCAAATGCCGACGTTATACGTCACCGGCGAAGAGTCTTTACAGCAAGTTGCCATGCGAGCTTCGCGATTGGGGTTGCCTAAAGAGCATTTGAAAATGTTGTCAGAAACCAATGTTGATCGCATTTGCCAAATTGCAGAGAAAGAGCAGCCCAAGATAATGGTGATCGACTCGATTCAAGTCATGCACGTCGCTGACGTTCAGTCTTCTCCGGGGAGCGTGGCACAAGTGCGCGAATCCGCCACTGCATTAACGCGTTACGCCAAGCAAAATAATGTGGCTGTCTTTATAGTAGGTCACGTTACCAAAGACGGAACACTTGCCGGACCAAAAGTACTGGAACACATTATTGACTGCTCCGTTTTACTCGACGGAGGAACAGACAGCCGTTTTAGAACTTTGCGCAGTCACAAGAACCGATTTGGCGCGGTGAATGAGTTAGGTGTATTTGCCATGACAGGGCAGGGGCTTCGCGAAGTTAGCAATCCTTCGGCTATTTTCCTGTCTCGTGGCGAAGAGCAAACATCGGGCAGTTCAGTCATGGTAGTATGGGAAGGAACACGCCCCTTACTGGTAGAGATACAGGCGCTAGTGGACTATTCACAGCTTGCCAACCCTCGCCGCGTTGCCGTGGGTCTCGAGCAAAACCGATTGTCGTTGCTATTGGCCGTACTGCACAAACACGGCGGTCTGCAAATGGCGGATCAAGACGTATTTGTAAATGTCGTCGGTGGGGTAAAAGTGACAGAAACCAGTGCAGACTTAGCTCTTCTGATGGCACTGCTTTCTAGCTTTAGAGACCGAGCTTTGCCAAAAGATGTGGTCATTTTTGGTGAGGTGGGCTTAGCGGGAGAGATTCGACCCGTACCAAGTGGTCAAGAACGCTTAAATGAAGCCTTTAAACACGGCTTTAAAAAAGCCATAGTTCCCGCTGCGAATATGCCTAAAGGCGGTATCGCGGGGATGGAAATTCATGCAGTGCAGAAACTTTCCGATGCAATAGAAGCATTTGATGCGGTTTGCTAGTCACTTTAGCCAATGCGATATGGCTCGGGGTAGCACTAGGGGCAGCAATACTATTTTTGACTATAGTTAAGATTACGCTTACCAAGCCATTTCACTTAAACTGTGGAAAATGAGTAAGAAACTAGGTCACAAAAGGGATTTCTCTATCGTTGCGTGATGGTAGAGAACTTTTTTTTATCCAACAGTACGCAAGGGTATCAGTCTTGACAGATTGTGGTATACTCTGCGCGCACTTTATACCTTATTAACAGAGTAAGACAATGACTGATTTATCAAAATACAGAAACATTGGTATTTTTGCTCACGTAGACGCGGGTAAAACTACCTCTACAGAGCGTATCCTTAAGCTAACTGGTAAAATCCACAAGATCGGTGACACTCACGACGGTTCTACAACAACCGACTTCATGGAACAGGAAGCTGAGCGTGGTATTACTATCCAGTCTGCAGCAACAACTTGTTTCTGGGACGACCACCGTCTAAACATCATCGATACTCCTGGACACGTTGACTTCACTATCGAAGTTTACCGTTCTCTAAAAGTACTTGATGGTGGTATCGGTGTATTCTGTGGTTCTGGTGGTGTTGAACCTCAGTCAGAAACAAACTGGCGTTACGCTGACGAATCACACGTATCACGTCTGATCTTCGTTAACAAACTAGACCGTATGGGCGCAGACTTCTACCGCGTTGTTGACCAAGTTGAAAACGTTCTTGGTGCAACTCCTCTAGTAATGACTCTACCTATCGGTATCGAAGAAGATTTCGTTGGTGTTGTTGACGTACTAAGCCAAAAAGCATACGTATGGGATGAGTCTGGCCAACCAGAGAACTACGAAGTTCAAGACATCCCAGCTGACCTAGTTGACAAGGCAGCAGAATACCGTGAAATGCTAATCGAAACTGCTCTAGAGCAGGACGAAGAGCTAATGATGGCTTACCTAGAAGAGGGCGAAGAGCCATCTCTAGAAGACATCAAGCGTTGTATCCGTAAAGGTACTCGCGACCTAGCATTCTTCCCAACTTACTGTGGTTCTGCATACAAGAACAAAGGTATCCAACTTATCCTTGACGCTGTAGTAGATTACCTACCAGCTCCAACAGAAGTTGACCCTCAGCCTCTAACAGACAAAGAAACTGGTGAGCCTACTGGTGAAGTAGCAACAGTTTCTGCTGAAGAGCCACTAAGAGCACTTGCGTTCAAAATCATGGACGACCGCTTTGGTGCACTAACGTTTATCCGCGTTTACTCTGGTACGTTGAAGAAGGGTGACACTATCCTTAACTCCGCAACGGGTAAAACAGAGCGTATCGGCCGTATGGTTGAGATGCACGCAGACGAGCGTAACGAAATCGATTCAGCACAAGCTGGTGACATCATCGCTGTAGTTGGTATGAAGAACGTTCAAACAGGTCACACTCTATGTGATCCTAAGAACGAATGTACTCTAGAGCCAATGATCTTCCCAGATCCAGTAATCTCTATCGCTGTTAAGCCAAAAGACAAAGGCGGCAGTGAGAAGATGGGTATCGCGATCGGTAAGATGGTTGCAGAAGACCCATCATTCCAGGTTGAGACTGATGAAGAAACTGGTGAAACTGTACTGAAAGGTATGGGCGAACTTCACCTAGACATCAAGGTTGATATCCTTAAGCGTACTTACGGCGTTGAGCTAGAAGTAGGTGCTCCACAGGTAGCTTACCGTGAAACTATCACTCAAGCAGTTGAAGATAGCTACACGCACAAGAAGCAGTCTGGTGGTTCTGGTCAGTTCGCGAAAATCGACTACCGTATCAAACCAGGTGAGCCAAACTCAGGCTTCACGTTCTCTTCAACAGTTGTTGGTGGTAACGTACCTAAAGAATTCTGGCCTGCAGTAGAGAAAGGCTTTGGCGGCATGATGGAAACTGGTGTTCTAGCTGGCTTCCCAACTCTAGACGTAGAAGTTGAACTATTCGACGGTGGTTTCCACGCAGTTGACTCTTCAGCTATCGCTTACGAAATCGCTGCTAAAGGCGCATTCCGTCAGTCTATGCCAAAAGCTGGTGCACAGCTTCTAGAGCCAATCATGCACGTTGACGTGTTCACTCCAGAAGATCACGTTGGTGACGTAATCGGTGACCTTAACCGTCGTCGTGGTATGATCAAAGACCAGCAAGCTGGTACTACTGGCGTACGTATCAAAGCAGACGTTCCTCTATCAGAAATGTTCGGCTACATCGGTACTCTACGTACAATGACATCTGGTCGTGGTCAGTTCTCTATGGAGTTCTCACACTACACTGCATGTCCTGCAAACGTTGCTGAAGAAGTTATCGCTGCAGTTAAAGAACGCAACGAGAAGAAGTAATTCTCCGTTAGCTTGATTGCGAAAAGCCCCGTTTTTACGGGGCTTTTTTTATGCGCGATTACAGCCCCAAGGCAGGGAGAAGTCAGTGTCGATAATCTCAGTGTTAACAAGGGGGTAAGTGGCTTGAAACTGGGCCACCTCTTTGATTAGCCACTGTTGGAACTGTTGTACCTTTGGCCTTTTAAAGTAGCCCGCGGGCGCACACAAGAAGTACTTGAACTTGGGCCTTAGTGCTTGGTTACCAATGCGAACCAGTTTGCCCTCGTCAATATAACGGGCAGCGATAGAGTGTTTGACCAATGCCACCCCTTGTACCGCAAGCGCTCCCTCTAGAACAAAGTGAGACCCATCGTATCGAAGCGTCGAGCGACCGCCGCTATACCCCAGATTCTCTAAATAGAGAGACCAGTCCATATCCGGCCACATATCTTCGATAAGGTCAGCTCGGGTCAGGTCTTTGACCGACATGATATTGTGCTTTTCTCTATAGAGAGGATGACAAACGGGATAGACCACATCATCCATCAACCAGCGGCTTTCTATCTTAGGGTAGGTGCCTTCCCCATAGCGGATACACAAGTCGACACTGGAATCTTCAAAGGTGACTAATCGATTGGTCGGCTCCAACAAAAATGAAAGCTCTGGATGTTGAGAGCGAAAGTCACCAATTCTCGAAACTAGCCAGTGCTGAGCAAAGGAGGGAGGCGTTGAAATAGATAACTGATACGGATTCGGATCAGTATTGATTAGGCGTACCCCCTCTTGAATATGAGAAAATCCTCTACCGGCTTGTTCATAGAGCAAGCGTCCCTCTTCGGTTAAGACCACTTTACGGTGCTGGCGAACAAACAGTTCGGTACCCAGCCAATCTTCAAGAGCACGGATCTGCTGACTGATTGCCGCTGAGGTGACAAATAGCTGTTCGGCGGCCTTTTTAAAACTGCCTTGCTGAGCGGCAATGTAAAAGTAGTAGAGTCCTTGCAAGGGGGGCATTTTCTCTTTCACTTAAGCTCTCCTTAACTCAATGTCGATTTTAATCGTTTGTGAACAACAGGTATATGATGAATTATTAACCTGTAGAAGGTCAGATTTCAAGGGGAATGCTATGCAGTTATCTATTCAATATCGCTTTAAAATTGAAATGGTTAGCCCAAAGAGACTACTTAAGAAATTTTATCTTCTACTGATGTTGTGGCGTCGTAATTACCGAACTCGCCGTCAGTTGGCGGATTTACCAGAGCACCTTTACCAAGATATTGGCGTAAGTACACCTCAAGTGAACCGCGAAGTAAAACGATGTTTTTGGGATTAATGACGCAACGTTTTCCGGTTTCCTTCCTGTCACAGCTCATCTCGGTGAAAGAGTTACTAGCAGACCGGGCTCAGCATACCGCTTGTATGCTGAGCGCTTTTCTTAGACGACCTGATCGGCTTTTAGGCCTACTTCTTCTTTCAGCCAAGAGGTAAAAGCTCGTATGCGTTCGCGGCGAGGAGAGTCCTGAGCGGTAAATAGGTTAAAGCGGATACCCGGCGTCATTCCAATGTCAAAAGGCTTGGTAAGCATGCCTCTTTCAATAAAGTCGCTGGCCAAGCAATCACTGGCTAGACAAGCGCCATGGCCCGCCATAACTGCACTTATCGCCATATCGAAAGTACCTACTTCCATCCACTGAACTTTACTCCTTTCCATATTAACGCCAGCGATTTCAAACCAAGACTGCCAAGGGTAGCAACCTGAGTCGTAATCGATTAGCCAGCACTTTAGCAGCTGTTCTGGCGAGGTAAACTGAACAGATTTGGCCAATTCTGGAGAGCAGAAAGGGTAAATTTTTTCTTCTAGTAACAGCTCTTTATCCAGATTGTTTTCACACTCCATTTTCTCCCCTTGCCATATGGCAACATCTACCGCACCGTGGCGAATATCTGGATTCTCACAGCTGGTGACGATGCGAATGGGGATATTGGGATACTGGAGGGTAAACTTCCAAAGGCGAGGTACCAGCCAGCGCGAAGCAAATGATGGCGGGACGCTGACTTTTAAAAGCCCTTCGAGTGGCTCTGATTGGATCTGGTTTAATCCCGTTAAAATGTGCTCAAAGCCGCGAGAAACTTGCTCGTATAAGGTGTGCCCTTTTTGTGTTGCAGTCATCTCTCTGCCTTTGCGCACAAAGAGTTTGCAATCGAGCTCTTCTTCTAGTTGTCGGATTTTTTGGCTGACTGCTGCCTGACTCACAAACAGTTCTTCTGCTGCTTTGCTGTAACTTTTAAGCCGAGCTGCCGCTTCAAAATAGCGCAATCCCGAAAGGTGTCTCAATCTTTTATCCATAAGCTCAACTTATACATCCTGTAAGGAGTGATCGTTCGATTATTCATCAGTTGAATTACATAATACAAACATAAAGGAGATTAAAACAAGAGGAGATTCACTATGAGATTAGCTTTGCAGTGGGGGTTGGATATTGAATTCAACTTCAAAAATAGTAGCAAAAACTGGTCGTTTGGTACTTTTACCAAGAAAGAAGAGAACGATTCGCTTCCTCCATTAAGTGAGCACCTTAAAAAAGATCTGGGGATAAAAACGGAAATGCCTATCCGCAGCGACCACCAAAAATTCTTATAAGTGAGGTTTATGGAACGACTTCATGTAAACGGATAAAAAAAGGAGCGCTTAGCGCCCCTTTTGAGTATTTTACTCTTCCCAGACAACCAGTTTGTCTTTGGGCCAGTTTTGTCCCACGTCGTGATATTTTTGTTCTAGAACGTGGCGTTTAATCTTGAGTGTTGGTGTAAGGATACCATTTTCGATACTCCACGGATCTTTGATCATCAACACCCCTTTAATCTGTTCGTGAGATTCTAACTCAGCGTTGATTTTTGCGATTACGCGCTTAGTCGTTCTCTCATAGCGCTCGGGATCAAAGTTGGGGAAGTCGTGGGGAACGACCAATAATATCGGCGCTGGCAGGCCAAGACCAATCAGGCACATCATCTCTACTCGACTGTACTCAAAGAGCTTTTTCTCTATGGGTACAGGGCAGACAAACTTGCCTTTGGCCGTTTTAAAGTTATCTTTCTTACGTCCCTGAATAGTCAGGTAGCCGTCACTATCGAGAAAACCGATATCACCTGTGTGAAGCCAGCCTTCTGTATCAAACGCTTCCTGAGTGGCAATGTCGTTTTTGTAGTAACCGGAAAAAAGGCCTCGGCTACGAACCATTATTTCGTCGTCATTAGCAATCTTAAGTTCAATACCTGGGCCCGCATTGCCAACCGTACCAATTTTGTCAGCTCGGAAGGGATGATTGAGCGTGGTGTAGGCAAAGCCTTCTGTCATTCCCCAAGCTTCAGTGATGTTGAGGCCAACACTGTGATACCAATCCAGCAAAGCAGGTGATACAGGGGCCGAGCCGCATCCTAATACACGCGCCTTGTTTAGGCCCAAGCCGTCGGCGAGTTTCTTTTTAATCAGTGAGTTAACAAACGGAATTTTAAGAAGAATATTGAGCTTTTTCTGCGGCAGTTTGTCCTGAATCCTCTGTTGGAAAAGTGTCCATAAACGAGGAACCGATATAAATAGAGTAGGGCGCTGCATTTTGACGTCTTCGATAAAAGTATCGAGGGATTCAGGGAACGCGGTTTGAACCCCGCCCATTATTGAAGAGCCAAAGATATAGACGCGTTCGGTAATATGTGCCAAGGGCAGATAAGAAAAAAGTCTGTCTTGCGCTTCAATGCCAATGTGGTCAATTAACTGTTTTACCGACCAACAAAATGCGCCGTAAGTGAGCATTGCACCTTTTGGTAAACCTGAAGTGCCCGAGGTGTATACCAGTGACATAAGCTTGTCGTCGTAATGCTGGGGGCGTTCACTGCTGGGTTCTGATTGGGCGATCAAGGTTGTGAACTCGTGCTGACAGCTTGGCGCCGAGTGATAGGGCAGTGAAACCGTAATTAAATCTTCAAGTTTCTCAATCACTTGTTGGGTGGCAGCGGCATCATCTAACTTGCCGCCTATCAATACTTTACTGCCACTGTGAGTCAGACAATACTCAATGGTATCAGCACCAGCGGTGGGGAAGATAGGGACACTGACATAGTCACCGAGCATCATTGCCAAATCGCAGATAAACCATTCGGCACAGTTTTTGGAAATAAGCGCCACCTTATCACCGGGTTCGATCCCAAGCTTTCTTAAAGCCGATACCAACTTTAATGCGGTATCGGCAACTTCGTCATAGGTGTATTCGACAAACTGTCTGTTAATAATTTGTTTCAGGTAGACGTCGTCGGGCCGTTCTTCGGCCCATTTTAAGATCATTTCGTTTGGTGTAGGGAGAGCACAGTTAGGTTTGCTTAACTCATGAGGCTGAATCATTCTCTAACTCCGTGTTATTGGTAATATAATTATTGTTAAATTCTTGTTAACTCTAGCAGCTATAAGGTAAGCGGGAAAGGGAAAAATATCAGTTAATGTAACTGTCGGTAGACCGCAGGAGTGAGCCCTGTTTTCTTTTTAAAGATACGCGAAAAGTAAGAAACGTCTTTATAGCCACAGCTAAATGCAATAACTGCGATTTTGGCTTTTCTATCGTCGAGCAGCATCTGTTTGGCCATGCCGATTCTTTTGCTGGTTAGGTAGTCGCGAAAACTCATACCGACCGAGCGGTGGAAGAGCTTAGAAAAGTAGGTAACGGAATAGTGGCAATAATCGGCGATATCCTCCTCGCGGATGGTTTTTGACAAGTTGTTTTCTATGTATTTAAGGATCTCCAATAAATCCTTACTGATGTTCTGATCATCCAAGATCGTTTTGTTTTTATGGATATCAACAATCTCTTTGTGATCAACAAGGTGAAAGTGGATGCTGTTACTCAACTTCGCAGCCCAATCTGAGATATCGCCCTCTTCAAGATCGAAGTGGTCGAAAACTACACTTAACTGTTCGAGATCCTCGGCCAATTCACCTTTGTGAATAATGACCAGTTTTCTGTTTAAGTTTTGGCAAAGCTTTATCGCGGTTAATAAAAGAGGAGGGTGACTTTGGCGATCAATAAAGAAGAAGCAAAACCGAATGTCGGGTTCACTTAATACCGAAACGTCATGACCGTTCTCGATAATATGGAAGTATTTCTCTAATTGAAACAAGGTGTCTCTAGGGATAAAGGATATTGACTGCCCTATCCAGTACCCCTTGTGTAAAACATCCATATTGCTAGATCCCTTTAGCTAGGAAAGTTGTACTAATAAAAGCCTAGAACAGGCGACAAGCAGTGTAAAACGTCAATAGCGAATGGATTTAATAATTCTATTTGATAATTTTCTTTTTATATGGATTTTTTTATGGGATCGAGATCAAACAAATTCATCCATTTCACGCTGTCAAGTTTCAAAATTGAGACTTGAGATAAATGGTGATTATAGAAAATATTTCGACAGAATTTATTTGTCTAATTGTTTAAATAAAAAGAAATAACTGTTTTTGCACTGAAATTGTATGCTTAGTTAATATTAAGGTTTTGTGACAATTATTCTGTAATTTTTATTGTTTATTAAAGTAAATATTCAAGTTTTTTAGAGCAAAAAAGTACAAAAGATGGACAAAACAATCCTAACCATACTGTCAATAAATCTCTAGATTAATAGTTAAGCAATGACATTGAGATTGCGAATCTGGAAGGAGACCAAGGTATGAACAAATTTATGCAAAACATGAAAGCTTTTATGGCTGACGAAGAAGGTTTGACTGTAGTTGAGTACGTTGTAGGCGCAGGTCTACTAGTTATTGCACTAGGTACAGTATTTAGCCAATGGGGAACAACAATTTCAACAGAACTATCTAGCGTATTTGGTTCGTCAAGCTAAGCCCCCATCAAAGCGGCGAGATGCCCACAAGAACACAAAACCCATGTACAAGGTCTATACTTGCATGGGTTTCGTTTTTTGGGGTAGACAGGTATGTGGAAAGCACTTGTTACTTTTATAAAAGATGAGCAAGGCCTAACAGTGGTGGAGTACGTGATTAGCTCTGCGCTGCTGGTGGTTGTGCTGTCTGGCGTATTTGCTGTCCTACAAGACGAGTTGGTCGCTACATTTACCTCTGCCTTTAATTGAATATCTTGACTACGCTTTATTTATGCATGCGTTTTTGGAGCCTTGGTCATGGTGTTTCTCGTCTGGTTTGTACTATTACTAATAGCCGTTTCAGATGCCAGAGAGCATCGCATCCCTAACGTACTAGTACTTCTCTTAATTCTTTCAGGCCTAGCTTATCAATGGAGTCTCACCTCCAGTTGGTACGATTTATCTATCGCGTTAGCCAGTGGTTTAGCTCTATTTTGCATTGGTTTGCTATTCCATTTGGCAAAAGTGATGGCTCCAGGGGATGTAAAGCTTTTTGCCGGAGTTGGCGTTTTTATCGGTTGGCAACAATTCTTGGGCTTTGCGTATTGGTTGGCAGTGGCCAGCGTGTTAATTGGCGTGTTTGTTTTGCTCTATCACGTCTCTCAGCGACCAGAGATAGTGAGAAGTACCATAAATCGCTATCGAGGCGTGGTAGAAGTTGAAAGAAAAGAGAATGATTTTGCACCGAAAGTGGGATCTTCTTCTAAACTTAGAATGCCGTTTGCACCAATAGTCGTAATTGCTCTCGCGATGAATAACTACTTTGGATGACAAGGAGTCACCATGGCAACAGAGGCAAGTGAAGGAAAATTTCGCGATGTTCTGACACCACAAGCTGACGCACCTAAAGTTCCTACTTCTTTTGAAGATCTTAAGGTGCCAAAGGTTGTAGTGGAAAACCTTTTGATTAAGCAAATAGCGGCCTATCCCAAATCTGATATCGTGCAGTTAACGCGTTCCATGTGTATTAACAGCCACTTGATTGAAGATTTGATCATGGGGCTGCGTAAAAAGTCCTTGGTGGAAGTCTTTCAAGCGGAGCCCTCAACTTATGGAGGGGGAAAAAATAGTGGGCATGTACGTTACGCTCTTTCTGAGCAAGGTATGCAGGAGGCAGATGTCGCTTTTGCTAAAGACGCTTACCTCGGTCCGACGCCCGTTTCTCTCGATGACTACGACGCTATGGTCAAAGCACAAGACGTTCGAGCAAAAGTCGTCACCAAAGAAGATGTTACTCACGCGCTTCGCGAGGTGTACGGCGCACAACGTATGATTGGTGTGCTCGGGCCCGCCATTAACTCTGGCCGAGCGCTGCTTTTATACGGTGATGCAGGCACAGGTAAAACCTTTGTCGCCACTCGTATCCTCAACTCCCTCAATACGTCGGTCTACATCCCATACTCCGTTTATGCCGCAGGTAACATTGTCAAAGTCTATACCCAACAGCACCATAAAAAGGTGGCTGGGCAAGAAAATCGCAGCATCGCTTTCAAAGAGCAGTTTGACCCCCGCTGGGTGTTGTGTGAGCGCCCAAATATTCAAGTGGGCGGTGAATTGACTATGGATATGTTGGAAGTCAACCACACGGAACACAATCGAGTGTGGATGGCACCTCTGCAAATGATGGCCAACAACGGTATTTTTATTATCGACGATTTGGGCCGTCAACCTATGCCAGTGGCGACCTTACTCAATCGTTGGATCGTTCCTATGGAATACTTTTTTGACCATTTAGCCCTGCCAAACGGTCAGCAAATCACTATTCCCTTTATTCTCACCCTAGCCTTTTCTACGAACTTAGATCCGGAAAAGATCAGTGATCCGGCGTTTTTAAGAAGGCTGGGGTACAAAATACAGTTTTACCCACTTCAAGATCACGAATACCAAGCCTTGTGGGAAAAACTGGCCGCAGGTCGCAACTTGGCGATTGACGGCGAAACATTTGAATCACTTTACGGATTACATCGTCAGCACAACGTGGGTTTTTACCCTTGCTTACCCAAAGATATTGTAGGGATCAGTCGCGACATTATTGCTTTTGAAGACGTTGCCCCAGTTATTACTCCACAAATCTTAAGCCGTGCATGGGAAGTGTACTTTACCGCTGACGGCAAAGGAGGAGGAGCACGATGAGTCGAAACCAAGTAATTTTACTCTTCTTACTATCGGTTATCTTCGGTTTGGGGGCGGTATTTTTTGCCAAGCAGTGGATGGACAGTCAGGTACAACCGACAGTAGAAGTGGAAGTGGTGGAGCGAGAGCCAGTAGTGGTGGCAGCGCTTGAGATCACCGCGGGCAGTGTGATTGAACAGCAACACATTAGTACTAAGTTGCTGGAAAAAGATTGGCGAGACGATAACCAATACACCAGTGAAGAAGAGTTGTTGGGTCAAGTGGTCGCCAATACCATTTACGCGGGTGAAATTATCACGGTGCAAAGGCTATCTAACCCCGGTGAAGGTTCAACATTGGCCGCCTTAATTCCTGAAAATAAACGTGCGGTGACCATTCGAGTGGACGATGTTATCGGGGTTGCGGGCTTTTTGCTACCCGGAAATAAAGTGGACGTTTTGAACACGGTGAAATACAGCGAAACATCGGCAAATACCGTGACCGTGCTGAAAGACATTAAGGTTCTCGCGGTAGACCAAACCGCCAAAACGAAAGAAAACAAACCAGTAATTGTTCGCGCAGTGACATTAGAAGTCACTCCGAAAGATGCGGAGAAATTGCTGACCGCCAGAAGTCGGGGGGATATTCAACTTACCCTCAGAAACCCTTATGAGGAAGAGAAAGTCGTCAAACGCTATGTAGCGCCTAGCGTGACTATAATTAAAGGGACAGAGTCTTCCAAAATTCGAGTCAAGGATTGAGGTGAATTATGAAAAGAATAATGGTCACACTCGCCCTGTTTTTAATTAGCAGTGTTGGAGCGTCTTTTATTGCTGTTGCAGCGACTCAAAGTAGCAAGGTCGTTACGGTTGCGCAGCATAAATCAACCCATGTAACCCTTTCAGGTAAAGCCAAACGCGTCTCTTTAGGAGATCCTGAAGTCCTCGATATTGTGATACTCAAATCCGATGAAGTGTTCCTTATTGGTAAAAAATTGGGGTCAACAAACTTGATGGCATGGAACAGTCGCGGGCAGTTGATCGAATCGATCAACATAGAAGTTACCCATGATCTAAATAGTTTAAAAGCCAAGCTCTACGAGTTTTTACCCGATGAGGTGATAGAAGTGCACAGTGCTCAAAATCGCTTAATTTTAAGTGGTCAAGTGAGCAATCAAGCCAGCATGAATATTGCGTTGCGCGTAGCTGAAACCTATACCGCAGGGGAAGCGGCAGACGAAAGCAATAAGTCGCTGAGTGAGCAAACCGACAAAACGGGTGTTATTAACTTAATGACCATTGGCGGGGCTCAGCAGGTAATGTTAGAAGTGACGGTTGCAGAGGTGCAACGCAGCTTGGTTAGAAAGTTTGATTCTAACTTCCACTTCTTTGAAACCAATGGCAAATTTGGTTTTGGTGGTACTTCAGCAGGAGCAAGAATCGATAACCTAACCGCGGGTGGTATCGGTCCTATCTTCAATGCCCCTAGTATCGAAGAGACGGGCTTCCTCAGTACCTTTATCGACGGTGACACCTTGTTCACCTTTGCTCTGGATATCGCTAAGCAAAATGGGGCTGCCAAAGTTTTAGCCGAACCTAATTTGACCGCACTAAGTGGTGCTAAAGCAGAATTTTTAGCTGGTGGTGAGTTCCCAATACCTGTGCCTGATCGCGATGGCATTACGATCGAATACAAAGAGTACGGTGTGGGCTTGAAGTTTATCCCCACCATCATTAGCGATCAGCAAATCAATCTAAACCTTGCCGTAGATGTGAGTGAGATCGCCAACACTAATTCGCTGACTCTCAATCCGGGCAACACCAATAGCACCTATGTGATCCCGCCAATTACGCGAAGAAGTGCGTCTTCAACGCTTGAGCTAGCAGACGGTCAAACCATTGGTATCGCAGGTCTGTTAAGTGAAAACGTTAGGGATATTGTCAGTGAGGTTCCCGGGTTTAGTGACATTCCAGTACTTGGCCAGTTGTTCAACAGCCAAGAGTACGTATCTGGTGAGACCGAATTGGTGATTTTGGTAACGCCAAGGCTGGCGAAACCGATCGATCGCAATCGGGTGACTCTTCCTACCGATGCGTTTGTCGAGCCAACCGACCTTGAGTACTACCTACTGGGCAAAGGGGCGTATATCGCCACTAAATCAGGTAAAGCGCCGGAAGAGCAAGCGACGGCTCATACTCAAGTACCGACCACCAAAGGTGGTTCCGAAGGTCAGTTTGGACACAGTTTATAGGAGCCAAAGATGAAAATAACAATTGTGGCCATAATCGCATTAATGCTTGGGATAGTGGGTTGTGCTGCGAACAACGACCCTCTCGGGGCGCATGTGGCAAAACTTCGCAGTGAACAAGTCAATAATCCCAATGCAAGCAGAGATAACTTAGCAGTGATCCCCATTGGTAGTGGGGAGCGGATGGAAGGTGCTTATCAAATCTACACGGGTAAACAGAGTGAGGAGTTGAAAGGCACAGATAGTCAGTTCTTAGAAGGGTTTGGTGATAGCCCTTAAGGAAGTTGAAAATGGGTCAGGCAAACAGAAAAAGCCAGAAACAGCAAAAAGGCTTAGTTTTGGTACTTACTACAGCAGCACTACTGGCGTTAATTGGTATTGCTGCATTAGCTGTCGATGTAAATCACGCCTTACTAAATAAGACGAGGTTGCAAAACGCGGTTGATGCCGCTGCATTAGCGGCCGCTATAGTTATGGATGATGGCGGTACTCGTGACCAAGGTGCGGCGGCGGCCAATGCGGCGCTCACCACTATGGCTGGTGCTTCGGGGAATGCAGAAATGGATTTCACCGGATCGACGATACAGATTCAGTTTGCCAATGACCCAACGCTTTTCCCAAGTGGGGGAGGCGATCAGTCTGGATATACCACGAGTGAAGATTCTTACATACGAGTGTTTGCCAGTGGCTATGATCTGGAAGATTTTTTTGCTGGCGCTTTTGGCTTTAACAAAGATATAGCGGCGAGTGCTGTTGCCGGTCCGAGTTCTTCTATTGATATTCTCACTAACGTGGTGCCCATTGCGGTTTGTGAAGGCGAAGACGGTGGAGCCAATGGTTACAACATAGGCCAAGTGTATGCTTTAAAACTGGCGGATCAAAATCAATCGGAAATGGGGTCGGGTAATTATCAACTGCTAGATTTTGGCTCAGGGGCTGATACGGTTCGCGAAGCGCTAGCTGGGGGTACGAAGGTACGGTTGACATAACAGAACCGGTGATTACTAAACCCGGTAATACGATTGGCCCAGTTGGACAAGGGTTAAATACTCGATTTGGCGATTACGGTGGTGCGGGCCTTAATGCTACGGATTACCCACCTGATGAATACGTATATGAACCCAATCCCAAAGCGACGTTAGATAACAACGGTGATGTTAGTTATAACGGTACTTGGGGTTATGACGACTATTTAACTTCCGTTCCTTGTAGTTCTGGCACCTACTGTACCGCGAATGGTCAGCCCAATCGAAGAATTTTACCCGTTCCCATTGTCGTTTGCTCAACAGCCAGCGGGGGAACAACCGCCTTTGATATTACGGCGATTGGCTGCTTCTTTATGTTGCAGACTGCCCCAACTTCTAATTCTGGCAAAGAGGCGGTATTTGGGGAGTTTATCGAGGATTGCACTGTAACGGGTGGAGCGCCGGGGGACGATTCCGATACCAACGGGGCGTATCGAATTGTGCTCTATAACGATCCGCTAAGGACAGAGTCATGAGATTGATACGTAAAAAAGAGCACGGTGTAGCTGCGGTTGAGTTTTTGGCAACCATACCTGTACTGCTGATTATTCTTGCTGGGATAACGGAAATAGGCAATGCATGATCCGCTACAACACTATTAATAAAATGGTGCAAAACGGGGTGAGGTACGCGACAACGGACATTACGGGAACGGCTTCATACGACACGATAGCCGATACTACCTCGATTAAAAATATGGTGGTGTATGGAAAAACCAGTGCGGGCGATACCCCTATGGTGGATGGTATGTCAACCGGTGATGTAACTGTCACTCACACCGGAGGTTACGTCACCATCACAGTAAGTCACAATTACACGCCAATCTTGAGCATACTCCCTTTTAGCAGTCAGTTTAATGTTCCATTAAACGCTTCTGCAGTGATGAGGACGGCGCCATGAGAGCTCAAAAAAGGCAAAGGGGCTTAAGTATTGTCGAGTTTACGATTGTCGCAACTGCTTTGTTAATCGTGATTTTTGGCATTATTGAGGTGGGTCGTTATGTCTATTCCCTTCAACTGATCAACGACATGACGCGATCGGCGGCGCGCCTTGCTGCGGTTTGCCGTCCGCAAGATAGAACCGATATCCCAACACTGGTTGTTCCGCCCAATGCACCGGGGGGATTTACAGCAAATAATATAGAAATCGACTATTTAGGTGTAAATGGATCAACGATTGATCTGACATCTTCCGATGCTTTTTCTAATATTAGATATGTAAGGGCAAGAGTTGTGAACTTCCAGTATCAGTTTGCAGGGCTACTTAGCTTTTTAAATGATTTAGGTTTGTTAAACATACCTGATTATGAGGCCATTAGGCCACGAGAGAACTTGGGGTTTCATCGAGGGACCGACGACAACCCCGTTGCTATTACCGATTGCTAGGAGAGGCATATGGGAGAAGCGGTGAAGTTGACAAGGAATGATGAGCACAGTCTTAGGTTAAAAACCAATCTCACCATTTGGGTGTTTTACTCAAGTGATCGCTTCCATATGCATATCACCGATGAACTCAGCAAATGTAAAAGCGTGAGTTATGAAGCGATCTCATTTCACAGCTTAGTGGTTGCAAATCTTGCTCAGTTTAATCCCCCAGATCTTATCTTTGTCGAAACCGGTCCTAACTGGGCGCAAAAAATCGTCGAGTTACAAAACTTCGAGGGCCCAACAAACACGGATGGGCATGAAGCCTCCCTTATCGTTTTTGGCAACGAAAATGACAACGGCGCACTCAAGATTGCACTTCGCATCGGTGCCGCGGATTTTGTATCAGACAAGGCTCAGTTTGAAGAGCTTGTCCCCATGCTCAAAAATGTCGCCGAAGAAAAAGTGGCCAGTCGCCACCTTGGCGAGTTGTTTGTTTTTCTCAATACCAAGGGGGGAGCTGGGGCGTCGACATTAGCGGTGAACGCCAGTATCGAAATGGCTAAGAGACACCCTGATCAAGTGTTACTTCTCGATCTCGATCTTCAGTTTGGGGTCGTTGATGATTACCTCAATGTCTCCTCTCCCTATAGTCTTGCCGATGCCATTGCGCATGTGAGCGATTTGGACGAAATTTCTTTAAATAGTTTTGTCACCAAGCACCCAAGTGGTCTACATGTACTAGGCTTTAAACATGAGAACACACACGATAATTACGATAAAGCGCATCACCTAAACAAGTTGTTACCCATGCTTAGAGAGTTTTATCCCTATGTGATTGTGGATTTGTCCCGGGGACTCGATCGTCTGTTTGCATCTGTTTTAGCGCCTGCGTCAAAAGTGTTTCTTATTACTCAGCAAAATTTGGTGGCGATAAAAAACACCACCAGAATTGCAAAAATGTTGGCGTTCGAGTTTGGTATTAACAAAGAACAATTAGAAGTGATTGTTAATCGATATGAAAAAAGACAATCGATAAAGATTAAAGATATAGAAGAGACCGTTGGCGGTGTAGCAGTGCACATGATTCCCAATGACTTTAAGGTCGCAATTGAAAGTGCCAACTTAGGCAGGCCATTTGCGGAAGGGAAGCAAAATAGTCCGATTGCAAAATCTGTCCTGAAGTTTGCCAACACATTAATGCCAGAAGTTGAAGTGAAAAAAGGCTGGTTAAAACGTCTGTTCTCCTGATGACTAGGGGTAAAACATGTTCTTCAAGCGCAAGAATCTCAATCCAGAGTTACAAGAAAAGCTAGCGGCGAGTGATCAAGCTGAAGCCGTGCAAGCCCGTTCAGCTATCGAATCACTCTCTTCGGAACCCGCATCAGAGGGAGACGCTGACTCGGCGGCGAAGCAGCAAAAACAGATGGAAGCTGAAGCGAAAGAGCAAGCGGTAGAAGATGCGAGAAAACAGTTAGAGCAAGAGTTGGATATTAAACACTACTACCACCAACGCTTGTTAGAGACCCTTGACTTGGGACTTTTGTCAAGTTTAGACGAAGACACTGCCAAGAAAGATCTGCACGATGCCATTGTTCAACTGATGGCCGATGATCAAACTCACGCTCTCAGTGGAGAAGGTCGCAAAAGGGTCATTCGCCAAATTGAAGACGAAGTGTTTGGATTGGGGCCACTAGAGCCATTGCTTCACGACTCAACAGTATCAGATATTCTTGTCAATGGGCCGAAAAGCGTGTTTGTGGAAAGAAGGGGTAAGCTCGAAAAAACGCCCTATACCTTCCTTGATGATAGGCATCTTAGAAACATTATTGATCGCATTGTTAGCCAAGTGGGGCGTCGTATCGATGAAGCTTCACCTATGGTCGATGCGAGGTTGATTGATGGCTCCCGTGTTAATGCCATTATTCCACCTCTGGCCTTGGATGGGCCTTCGGTATCCATTCGTCGCTTTGCCGTCGATAAACTTACTATGGATAACTTACTGGGTTACAACTCCTTGTCTGAACAGATGGCAAAGTTTGTCGAAGCTGCGGTGAAAGGGGAGATGAATATCCTGATAGCAGGTGGTACAGGTTCAGGTAAAACCACAACGCTGAATATTTTCTCAGGATTCATTCCCAGTGATGACCGAATCATCACCATCGAGGACTCAGCGGAGCTGCAACTTCAACAGCCCCATGTCGTTCGCTTGGAAACACGCCCTGCTAACCTCGAAGGCAAAGGGGAGATTACACAGCGAGATTTGGTGAAAAACTCACTTCGTATGCGCCCCGACCGAATTGTACTTGGGGAGGTGCGTGGCGCGGAGGCCGTCGATATGCTGGCTGCGATGAACACAGGTCACGATGGCTCATTAGCAACCATTCACGCCAATACGCCAAGGGATGCGCTTAGCCGTGTGGAAAACATGTTTGCCATGGCTGGCTGGAACATATCAACCAAAAACTTACGCGCTCAGATTGCGTCAGCGATCCACTTAGTGGTGCAAATGGAAAGGCAAGAAGATGGCCGTCGTCGCATGGTGAGCATCTCAGAGATTAATGGCATGGAAGGCGAGATTATTACCATGTCAGAAATATTCCGCTTTCAAAGACAGAAGATGGATGAAGAAGGCAACGTAATTGGATATTACACGGCGACGGGAGTTATTCCGGGCTGTCATGACCAGTTGTCTAAACGCGGTCTCCACCTGCCGTTTGAAATTTTTAACGAGACATTTCAATAGAGGGCAGGGACATGTTTGAAGACGCGACTCTCTTTTTTATCTTACTCTTTTTTGCTGTACTGTTTATTTCGCAGGCGTTAATACTGCCCGCTGCAGGCAGTAAGGCCAAGCACAAGGAGTTGTCTAAGCGACTCAAGGAAACTCAGGCCACACTTGATGAAGAGGCGCGATCTTTACTTCACGAACACTATTTGAAAAGTCTGACTCCTATCGACCGAAAACTGGTCAAAATAGGGCTTTTCTCTTCACTCAAAAAGTCCATAGAGCTGTCGGGCTTTGATTGGTCATTAAGTCAAACCCTAGCTATTACGACTGGTATTTCTGTTTCTCTCGCGCTGATCTTATTACTGCTAAAACAGCCATTTTTTGTTCCTATCGCCGCTTTTGTTGGGGTTTGGGTGATACTCCATATGTATTTGGGCAAGAAAATATCCGACCGACTATCGGCTTTTGAAGAGCAGCTACCCGATGCGTTAGATATTATGCGCCGTATGTTGCAAGCGGGTCAGCCAATTACTCAGGCATTCAATGAGGTTGGTAATGAGATGCCAGCTCCTATTGGAATAGAGTTTAAAAATACCTTTAATTTGCTCAACTTCGGCTATGACATGCGATTGGCCATAATGCAGATGGCTGAGCGAACACCGACGGTATCCATGTTGGCGTTTTCCAGTGCGGTACTCTTGCAGAAAGAGACCGGTGGTAATTTGTCTGAAAACTTAGAGAAGGTATCTCACGTATTGCGTGCCCGATTTAAGTTGGCAAGAAAGATCAAAACCATATCGGCGGAAAGTCGCTTGTCCGCTTGGATACTAGTGTTGTCACCATTTGTACTATTTGTAGTGCTCGCGTATATGCACACCGAGTACGTCAGACCTCTTTGGGAAGATCCTAGGGGGCCAACATTGGTGAGTGCAGGCATTGTCAGCCTGTTCTTTGGCTCGATATGGATTCGCAATATCATTAATTTCGAGGTGTAGTATGGACGCTATTTTAGACCTGTTCTCCTCGTTTGAGATTGATGAGCAAACCCTGTTCTTAGGCATGATCTTGGTAGCCACCATACTGATTGTGTTTAGCTTGGCTTTTATTTTGATTGGCGTTCGTTCACCGCTCAAAGATAAGCTGCTAGAAATACGCAGTGAAAGTGGTTCACAAAAGTTAAAGAAAAACCGTCGCTTAGATAATACGCTGGAATCCCTAGCGCCAATTATGGCTCCAAAGAGTTCAAAAGAGAGAGAGACGGTTCGCCACCAACTTATGCACGCGGGTTATCACGATGCCAGTGCGCTTTCTACTTACTACGCAATTAAGGGCGTTTCGTTAGTTATCGGTTTAACGATTGCAGGCTCTCTCTACTTTTTGGTTCCTGATCTAAGCAACTTGAATTTGCTGATGGCGGTATCCGTCGGTGCTGGTTTGTATGCGCCAAATGTTGGCCTTAATCGCATGGTAAAAAAACGCCAGTCCAAGTTGCGCGGTGGTGTACCGGATGCACTCGATTTACTTGTGGTGTGTACGGAATCTGGTTTGGGTTTCAATGCCGCTCTTCGCCGCGTTGCCGATGAGTTAATGATTTCACACCCAGAATTTGCCGATGAGCTCGATACGGTTTGTGCAAAGATCAAAGCGGGTATCGAAATGTCCGATGCGTTTGCCGATTTAGTAGAACGCACTGGGGTGACGGAAATCACTGGCTTGGTCAATATGCTGGCCCACGCGTCGAGAATTGGTGGCAGTATCTCGCAAACTCTCAGGGAGTATACGGAAGACTTTCGGGATCGCCGCAACCAAGAAGTCGAGGAAATTGCTGCGAAGATCCCAACTAAGATGATCTTCCCACTGTTGCTGTTTATCTGGCCATGCTTCTTCATTGTGGCTATTGGCCCCTCGCTGCTTGCTCTTTCTGCCTCTTTGGGGAAATAAGGAATTTATATGAATGGAAAACAAATAATATTGGCTACCCTTATCGCGCTCGCAGTTGCAGGATGTGCAAGCAAAGAGTCAAAGCCAGCTTTTGACTCTTCTCTGTACGACGGTAGACCCGTAGACACTCTGACCAGTGACGCACCTCCGCTTAATGAAACGGAAGCCATTACCCGAGGTGATATTGCACTGAGAAGCAATAATCTTGACCTTGCCCTATACGAATACATACGTTCGCTCTCTTTTCCTCAGGCCGAGTTTCAAGACAAAACCCTGTACAATATTGGTCGAATACATTTGGTGAGAGGTACGCCTTCACTGGCCGAAAAAGCGTTTTTGTTATCGGTGGAGAAAAACCCAAACAACGTTCAATCCTTGGAGCAGCTCGGTAGTATGTATGCTAAGGCGGGCAGTGTGGATCAAGGTGCCAGCTACTTCCGCAAGGCAATCAATGCAGATCAAATTCGCTTACAGCAGTCGGGTACGTTAAAAAAAGAAGATTTCGAAACCTTGGACAAGGTTCGCGCTTTGCCAGTAGATAACAGCTCGCCAGCGCTATCTTTTATCGGTTTGGGCATACTTGGGGATATCGACGACAAACACGATTTGGCTCAAGCCTATTTTACTCAGGCGTTGAAAATTGATAGTAAGTCGATCAAGGCACTGATCAATCTGGGTTACTCCTACTATATGAGCGGAGATTACAATACCGCTCAGCGCTTTACTTTGTCAGCGTTGGAACAGTCGCCTAATGACGAAAAAGCCCTGAACAACCTCGCTCTGATTTATCTTGGCAAAGGAGAAATTAACCGAGCGCTTAACGTGTTTAAGCAGCAGATGGAAACCCCAGAAGCGCTTAACAACATTGGTTATTTTCTTATCTTACAGGGACAAGCAGATAAGGCGGTTCCCTACCTTCAACAAGCGATTGATAAAAAACCGACCTATTACAAAATTGCCAATGAAAACTTAGAGAGAGCTCTATCTATGATTCGCGAAGAGAAAGGCAGCGAATAAGTGAAACTAAGGGAAGAAAAGGAGAGCGGCTGCTCTCCTTTTTACTATTCCTACTGTTTAGATAGGCAGCATACCACCAGTAATACCAGCAGCGACAAAGAAGAGTACCATCCAAACAATCGGCAACTTCCACTGTTTTAGTAAATAAAAGCCAACCAATACAAATGAGATATCCAGAGCACTAATTACGGCACTGCTAAACACCGGTTGGTAAAGTGCCGCTAATAGCAGGCCTACCACGGCGGCGTTAACGCCATTCATCGCACCTGCCACTTTAGGTTTTGCCGCGAGTGATTGCCAATTTTTAAGTACGCCAAGTAGGAGCAAAAAACCGGGAAGGAAGACGGCAATGGTTGCAATTAGGGCACCGGCCACTGGCGCAGATGGCAACATGACATAGCCAATATAGGTAGCAAAAGTAAACATCGGGCCAGGAACGGCTTGTGCTGCAGCATAGCCAGTCAAAAAGGCATCTTGAGATAGCTGATCGCCAACAATATTTTGCAGTAAAGGCAGAACAACATGGCCGCCCCCAAATACCAAACTACCCGCTTGAAAGAACTCACTAAATAGCGTCAGTGAAGGCAAAGCTGAAGCGAATAACGGCAATGCGAAAAGTAGCGCAACAAATAGTATCAGCGGCAATAGGGAAGGGGCAAAGGTGGCATTATCGCTGTTGGTACTTTCAGCGGTAGATATTTTATCCCCAAGAGCGCTGCGGTGAACAGCACGAACATTTGTGTGCCAATACCCGGAACGAGTAGTAAAGCGATAGCGGTTGCTACGCATAAAGAGACTGATAAGGTATTTTTGCAGAAGTTTTTGTACATGCCCCAAGTCGCATCAGCGACGACAACCACTGCGAGCAGTTTTAGACCGTGCACCACACTTTGAAACAGCGAAGTGTCGGTAAATTGGCTACTAAGTGCGGCCAGAGTCAACATGATCATAATCGAAGGCAAGGTAAAGCCGAGAAAGGCTAAGCACGCGCCAGCTAAACCGCCGCGCTTGTAACCCAATGCAAAACCTACTTGGCTAGATCCTGGCCCCGGTAAGAACTGACTCAAGGCGACAATTTGCGCGTACTCTTTATCATCCAGCCAGTTTAGCTTTTCGACAAAAGTCGTTCGGAAATACCCAATGTGAGCGGCAGGGCCACCAAAACTAATCCAGCCAAGCCAGAAAAAGGTTTTAAATATAGTCAACATAACGGCAAAGTTTACGGTTTCTCATGATTGGGTAAGTGTAGGGAATGATGTAAAATGACTCAAATTGATAGTTTTAATACTCAGTATGAATTAAACGGGATGGGCAGATGAAAGAGTTTAGTTGGAAAGGTGTTGATCTCAATCTTCTTGTCGCTTTTCAGGCATTGTATTTTCATCGCAGCGTTAGCTTGGCGGCCGATGCTTGTTTCGTCAGCCAGTCTGCCATGAGTCACACCTTACAGAGATTGAGAAATCTATTTGATGATCCTCTGTTTGAGAGGGTGGGCGCGAAGATGGAGCCTACCCAATACGCCCAAGAAATCGCTCCGCGTATTGATGGGCTTTTGGGGAGTATTAAAAATGACCTGTTGATAAAAAAACGTTTCTCTGCAGAGAGTTATGCCGGTGTGTGGAAGATTGGTTTAACCGATTATGCGGAGCAGTTATTTGCCTCTTCTTTGTATGATTCCATCAAGCAAAATTCTCCTCATTCTCAAGTCAGCTTCTACAATGTGAACCGAAGTAACTACGTCGATATCGCTGAAAGCGAAGGGTTAGATGTGGTGATAGGCAGTATAGAAAACTTGAATCGTCGATTCCTGTCTGAGCATCTTTATACTGAACAGCACTTGTGTCTGTTTGATCCGGCGATGGTTAAGACAAAACAGCCGATGAGCTAGAAGAGTTCGTAGACATTGAACACGCTCTAGTTAGCCCAGATGGCAGTCTTCAAACCCAAGTAGACAAACGTTTGGCAAAACTGGGTTACCAGAGAAGGGTCGGTGTCGCTTCACGACATTTTCTAACGGTAAGGCGATTGCTGTTGGGTCGAAAACTGCTGTGTATCGTGCCAAAGCGCTTTGCTCAGATGGAGATGTACACTCATGATCTCTATGCTATTGAAACTCCAATTGAGATACCAGACTTTGAGATCCGACTGTTGTATTTAAAAGCCGCGCAACACGAAGAAAAGAACCAGTGGATTAGAAAGATTGTCGCTTCTGTCGTGGAGTAGGGTTTAGTGACTCTTTGACTGGTGAAACCAGTTGTGAACAAAGTCGATAAATGCAGTTAGCTTAGTACTGGTTCTAAGTTGGGGCGGGTAGATAAGATAGATATTACTACTCGCGATATAGTAGTCAGATAACACTTGTACAAGTCGCCCATCTTCTAACGCCTCTTCAACCAAATAGCAGGGCAGTTTAATCAAACCTTTTCCTTTAATCGCAGCATCGAGAAGTAGTAAGTTGTCGCTGATCAGCATGTCGCCATCTGTCTCTACGTGGAGAGTTTTGCCTTGGCTTGAAAACTGCCACTTGCGCAAGTTGGGATCGGACATACAGTTGTGGTGAGCCAATTGGTCTGGGTGTGTGGGTGTGCCGTTTTTAGCAAGGTAATCAGGGGAAGCGCAGCAAAGGTGTTGATACGGCATTAACTTTTTTGCCACCATATTTTCCGGCGGCTGATTGGTCGCCCTAATTGCCAAATCAAAGTGGCTTTTTGCCAAGTCTACCCGCTGGTATCCAATATCCAAATCGAAGCTGATATTAGGATGAAGATGTTGAAACTCACAACAGATATCAACGAGGTAACGATGACTGAAAATGGTGGGGGCAGTAATTCTCAACACGCCTTCCACTTCATTTTTATTGTGGTCGAGTTCTTTTTCTAGTTCGACGATTGCAGAGTTAATGCCATTCATCTTAGCGAGGATTTTTTCTCCAGCAGCGGTGAGTCTTACGCTTCTTGTGGAGCGAATAAGTAAACTCGTTTTGAGCTCTGCTTCGAGTTGTCCTATTTGTGATGATAGATAGCTTCTCGATATACCGAGGTTTTCGGCGGCTTTTGAAAAGCTGAGTTGTTTCGCCACTTCCCCGAAAAGGACATACCTTTCAAAGCGTTTGTGCATTTTGTGCATAGTGTATTCCGTCGAGAAGCCAGTAAGAGTCCGCAATTATATCGTTCCTTATAAGAAATTAAACAGTGGTGATTGTTCGTTATAAAGAATTATCTTTTCGAGTGGGTTGGGTTAATCCTTTGCAAATGTAGGCGTATACTGCGATAGCAGAAGTGCAGTAAAACGCAGCACGATCACATTAGGTAGGGTACATAATGAATAAATCACATCCGGTGTTTTCACCTGTTATTCAAGGCTATTGGCGAATGGCGGAATGGGGGATGACGACTCAACAGCAGCACGCATTTGTTAAGCAACATTTAGAGATGGGGATTACCACTGTCGACCATGCTCCGGTGTATGGCCCTGACTCAGCTTGTGAACGTATGTTTGGTGAAGTGCTATCGCTAGATCCCGCTTTGCGCGAGCAAATTGAAATCGTATCAAAATGCGGCATTTACCCTGGAAAAAATCCAAATGAAGTCGCTCATTACAACAGCAGTAAAGAAGCGATTCTGGCTTCGGTTGATCAATCACTTTCGCGCTTAAACACCGATCACCTTGATGTTCTTCTGCTGCATCGTCCCGATCTTCTCATGGATGCCGACGAAGCTGCAGAAGCATTCGAACTGCTATCTAAAGCTGGAAAAGTGAAGCACTTTGGCGTATCTAATTTCACGCCTTCTCAGTTTGATTTACTGCAATCAAGATTAGCTCAGGACCTGATCACTAACCAAGTTGAAGTGAACCCCGTTAACTTGAGTGTTACTGAAGATGGTACGCTTGATCAGTTACAAGAGTACAGAGTACAGCCAATGGCTTGGTCGTGTTTAGCTGGTGGTCGCCTTTTCAATGACACCAGTGAACAGATGAATCGCCTGCGCAAAACCTTATCTGAAGTCGCAGAAGAGCTAGGTGCTTCAAGCATTGATCAAGTGGTTTACGCTTGGGTGATGCGCATGCCTTCTAACCCGATCCCTATTATCGGTAGTGGTCAGATAGAGCGAGTTCAAGTAGCCGTTGATGCATTAGAGTTAACGATGAGTCATGAGCAGTGGTATCGCATTTGGGGTGCTTCCAAAGGCCACGGTGTCGCTTAACCTTATCGCTTCTAGCTAAACGACAGAGCCCTGCTCCTGTGGGGCTATCTTTTAACTTCTGGCCTCGGCAATCAGTGAGTCAATCTGATTGTGATGCGCCTCTGTAACACCTGCAAGATTGCCATATTTTGGCGAGTCTCGGTCGTCTTCCCAAGGGAAGTGCCAGCCCAAAGTATGTTCGACAAACTCTCTAGCAAAGGCTTCTGAAATTTCTAGACACCCAGCAAGAACCGTATCCACATAGGATTGCATTATTGGGCTAAGAGAGCAGGGTGGCTCTGGATCTTGCTTGATATAGACCCAAACCTCATCCTCTTCGGCAATGGTTTGACTGGTAGTCAGCTGTTCTGGTTTGATCAAAACTCTCTGGTATCCGCGTTCTCTACGGTCAAACTCCAGCAATCCAGCTTGGTCGACTTTTAACAAAACACCATTGACGCTCCCCTCTCCTCGGTTCACCACCAAAGGTGCGAGAATATAGCTGTCGTCAACCTTGCCCCAGTAGCGCATAAAGCCCTCTGCGACTGCGGTGACCGCATCTGAGGTTTGGCCTGTCAGGCGGCGAGATGCAGAATTGATTAAGCTACCGTAACCAAAGATAAAAATGCTCATTTTTTCTCCTGCCTATAAGGACACTCGTTTACTTAACGTTATCGATTTTGTCTTAAGAAGAAAAGAGAAGTTCCTATGATTTATAACTCTTTAATCTGATTGGATTCTCAATGACTCTATGTAGTCAATATAACATGATTATGTTGTGTTAAATTGACTCTATTTTATGCTGGTTTTTATTTAAGTTGTTGTATTTTAACAATTAATATTCTTGGCTTGGTTTGTGCAATAACTTGGTTTTGCAGATGATTTTCGGGTAACACCTTGCTCAATATTACAGATAAACGGATTGAAGAATCGATTCCTCCCTATTTGCGTTTAGGCTTTCGTCCTTTTTTTCTACTTGGCAGCGTCTATGCGCTACTGCGATTGTGATTTGGCTGTGGATGTTTCAAAACGGTCAACCAACCGTTTTGCAGGTCCCAGCTTTGTGGTGGCATGTCCACGAAATGTTGTTTGGTTTCTCTATGGCCATTGTTGTGGGCTTTGTTCTCACCGCCGTTCAAAACTGGACAGGTATCAATGGTACCAAACATCACAGGCTCGCGGTGTTGGTAGGCTTGTGGCTGGCAGTTCGGATCTGTTTTTGGTTACCTGTCCCCCTTTGGTTAACTTCTAGCTTGGAAGCGGTGTTTATCGCTCTGGTTGCCTACGAAGTCGGGTGGCGCGTAGTTAAAGCGAAAGGCTGGCGAAACTTGTTTTTTGTTCCGTTATTTTTAATCGCCATTATTGCCAATTTTGCTAGCTATGCGACGATTAAGGGTATGCCGCCATTTACTTCTTCAGCGGTTTGGCAAGCGATGCTGTGGTGGTTCGCCATTTTACTGACCGTGATGGGAGGTCGTGTTATCCCATTCTTTACTGCCCGTCGCTTTCAGTTTGAAAAACCTCAACCGATAGTCGTGGTTGAACTGTTTTCTGTCGTGCCATTATTAGCTCTGTTTATTCTCAGCTTCTTTCCTGCCACCATGGCCGAGTTGGGCGATAAATTGCTACTCGTCGGTGGTATTGCTCAGCTTTATCGCTGGTATCGTTGGAAACCTTGGACTACTAAAGGCGAGCCTTTGGTTTGGTCACTGCACCTAACTTATCTATGCTTGCCGTTAACTTTGCTGGGCAAAGGACTTTTTGACGATGCTTTTGCCAGTCACAATATGATCCACTTGTTCGCTTTAGGTGCTTTGTCTGGTTTGATCCTTTCAATGATTGCCAGAGTGACAATGGGTCATACGGGGCGAGCCATTTACGAGGGACCGAATATGGGCATTGCATTTGTTTTATTGTTGTCGGCCGCGTTGATTCGCAGTTTTGGTGTGGTGCTCTTTCCCGCTTATATGATGGAAATGATTACGGTGAGTGGGCTATTTTGGGTGATCGCTTTTGCTGTTTATGTTTGGCGTTTTGGCAAGATGTTGGTGACACCAAGAGTCGATGGACATCCCGGATAAAAAAGGGCGCGACGCGCCCTTTGAATCACCCTAGCAACTGAATGAGATTAACTCACCTTTGGAAAATTGATGACGTCACTGGGGTGACGGTGGTTTTTAATATATTCCGCCACGCGAGCTTGCTGATCTTGATTCAGATACAAGCCAATTTTGCTTCGTCTCCAAAGTAGATCTTCGGGCATTTTGACAAACTCGTGCTCAAGCATATAGTCCAACTCTTTCTGGTAAATGCCTTCACCAAAGCATTCACCAAGGTCGCTTGTAGTTTGTGCACCATCGAGAAGCTTGTGAGTGTTGGTACCAAATTGACAGACGTAGCGATGAGCTAGCGCGTGATCTATCCACGGGTAATCATTGACAATAGATTGCACGTACTGATCTCTGGTGCAGCTAAAGTTACCACCAGGTAGGCTTTGCTCAGCTGTCCACGGTTTCCCCATACCACGAAAGAAAGGTGAGAGCTTACTCATCGCTGCTTCGCCTAGTTTTCTATAGGTCGTCAACTTTCCACCAAAGATAGAGAGTAGAGGGGCTTGATCTAACTCTTGGTTCAACTCTAGAGTGTAGTCTCGGGTGATAGCTTGCGGTGAGTCAGACTCATCATCACATAGTGGACGGACACCGCTGTAATCCCAAACAACGTCTTCGCGTTTCAGCGTTTTCACGAAATGCTGATTAACAACGTCGATCAGGTAGTTGATCTCCGCTTCATCGATAGCGACGTCTCTAGGATCTCCTTTGTATTCAACGTCTGTAGTCCCAATAATTGAAAATTTGTCCAAGTAAGGGATGACAAAAACAATTCGGTTATCTTTGTTTTGTAGAATATAGGCTTGTGGTTCGTCGTGAACGCGAGGAACAACAATATGAGAGCCTTTGATCAACCGGATATTGCGAGGAGATAGCTCTTCCATACTGTCGTCAAAGAACTGTTTTACCCATGGTCCGGCGGCGTTGATAAGCGCGCGGGACTGGCGTTGAAAGGTAATACCCGTTATTTGATCTTTAAGAGTAACCTTCCACAAGCCGTTGCTTCGCACTGCATTGATAACCTTGCAATAGTTGGCCACTTCCGCCCCAGACTGCTTGGCCGCTTGAATATTGAGTAACACCAAACGCGCGTCGTCCACCCAGCAATCAGAGTATTCGAATCCTATTTTCATTTCAGGTTTGAGCAATCCAGATTGTGAAAGATTCACACTGTGGCTTGCTGGCAGAGTGGTTCGTTTGCCTAAATGGTCGTAAAGAAACAGTCCGCAGCGAATCATCCATGCGGGTCTTAGAAAAGAGCGATGAGGTAATCGAAAACGCATCGGTTGAGCGATATGGGGGGCCTTCTTTAGCAGTACTTCTCGTTCAGCAAGCGCTTCCGAAACTAAACGAAACTCGTAGTGTTCTAAGTAACGAAGACCGCCGTGGATCAGTTTTGAACTGGCAGAGGAGGTGGCCGAAGCGAAATCGCTAGCGTCATAAATACCGACTGAAAGTCCACGTCCAGAGGCATCAGCGGCAATACCTGCGCCGTTGATCCCACCGCCTACGATGATAATGTCGAGCACACGTTCAGACGTGTTTTTATTATGAATGTCCATAAGTAGCTAACCCTTATTGAGCGAACGAGCATTTTGGAAAGTGAATTAACTCTACATTAAGTTTCGTATCGGATCATCTTTTATTTTCGTTTGTGAGCGTTTGTGTGATTTGCACATAAAAAAACCTCCCTAATATAGAGAGGTTTTTCTAATCAATTAGAGGTGGGTTAATTAGCGACTTCTACCGGGATCTGGTTTTCAGTTAGAATCGCTTGGATTTCTTCAGGCGGAGTTTGATCGGTAAACAGTGTATGGATTTGATTAATACTGCCGAGTTTGACCATGGCGTTACGGCCAAATTTAGAGTGATCGGCCGCTAAAAACACGCTGCGGCTATTTTCTATTATGGCTTGTTTAACTCTTACTTCGTGATAATCAAAGTCAAGCAGAGAGCCGTCGTAGTCTATACCACTAATACCCAATATGCCGAAGTCGAGCCTAAACTGTTTTATAAAGTCGAGAGTGGCCTCTCCGACGATACCACCGTCGCGATCTCTCACTTCTCCTCCAGCCAGAATCACTTTAATTTCTGGGTTAGGAAGTAATATAGTCGCTACATTGAGGTTATTGGTGACGACGCGCAACTGCTTGTGTTCTTTACCTAGTGCTCTGGCGACAGCTCCGGCGTAGTACCAATATCGACAAACAGAGTTGCGCCATCTGGAATGTGCTTCACTAGCTCTTCAGCAATGAGGTCTTTCTGATCAAGGTTATGAGTTTTACGTGTGGTGTAAGAGGTGTTTTCTGAGCTCAATGGCACGGTTGCACCACCGTGATAACGACGAATTTTGTTCTCATCGGCTAACTCATTTAGATCTCTTCTAATGGTTTGTGGACTGACGTTGAACTTTTCAACAAGCTCATCAGTACTTACATACCCTTGCTTTTTCACCAACTCAACAATTTGCTGATGCCTTGGAATTTGCTTCACGTATTACTCCCTGTTGCGTCCCTGTCACAATAGATTTGATATCAATTTCAAGGGATCATTGTCTATTAAAAACAGCTATTGTAGAAGGGGAAAGCAAGTTTAATGAGCTTAAAAACGCAAAAAGAGCGTTCGGGGAACGCTCTTTTGCTCATTCTTAATAAAAAATACTGAGGCTAATCTTCGCTATCGCGCAGTTCTGCCCAAGTTTGTGCGCATTTTACTGCTCGTTTCCACCCCTTGTAGCGACGGTGGCGTTTCTCTTCGTCGTGATGTGGAATAAAGGAGCGATCAATTTCAGCTTTGTCTTTTAGCTCATCGAGGCTGTCCCAGAACCCTACGGCCAATCCAGCTAAGTATGCGGCACCGAGAGCCGTCACTTCGGTTACCGTAGGACGGTGAACTTCGGTATCTAACACATCTGCTTGGAACTGCATCAAGAAGTTGTTGGCGACCGCACCACCGTCGACACGAAGGGCTGAGAGCTTAATTTCAGAGTCTGCTTGCATTGCATCAAGAACATCTCGGGTTTGATAAGCAATACCTTCTAGCGTCGCACGGATAATGTGATTGGAGTTGACGCCACGAGTGAGTCCAACTATGGTGCCGCGAGCATAGGCGTCCCAATAGGGAGCCCGAGACCAGTAAACGCGGGAACGACGTAAACGCCATTGGATGAGTCGACTTTGGTGGCAAAATACTCTGAGTCTTTTGCATCGGCGAGTAGCTTCATTTCATCTCTTAACCACTGGATAGAAGCGCCTCCCATAAAGACCGCGCCTTCTAGAGCGTAGGCTGGTTCACCTTTTTCGCCGCAGGCAAGGGTAGTCAGCAAGCCATGAGTCGAAGCCACTTTTTCCTGACCAGTGTTCATTAATAGGAAACAGCCAGTACCATAAGTGTTTTTTGCTTGGCCGGGTTGCACACACATCTGACCAAAGAGCGCAGCTTGTTGGTCACCCGCAATTCCTGCAATCGGGATTCGAGTACCGCCTTTACCACCGATGTTTGTCTGGCCGTAAATCTCAGATGAACGCTTAACTTCTGGCATCATTGACACAGGAATGTCGAGTGCTTTTAGTAGCTTCTCATCCCAACGCATGTCATTGATATTAAATAGCATAGTTCGAGATGCGTTGGTGTAATCAGTAACGTGAACACGTCCTTGAGTCATCTTCCACACAAGCCAAGTATCAACCGTACCAAACAATAGTTTTCCCGCTTTGGCATCTTCACGAGCACCTTCAACATTGTCCAATATCCATTTTACTTTGGTTCCAGAAAAGTATGGATCGAGAAGTAGACCAGTGTTTTCTTTTACGTATTCCTCTAGGCCTTGGGATTTTAGCTCATCACATATCGCCGCCGTACGGCGACACTGCCAGACAATAGCGTTGTATACGGGTTTTCCCGTTTCTTTGTTCCAGACAATGGTGGTTTCACGTTGATTGGTAATGCCGATAGCCGCGACTTGGTCGCTGCGGATCCCCGATTTACCTAGCACCTCTACCAAGGTAGAGCTTTGAGTGGCATAGATTTCCATTGGGTCGTGCTCTACCCAGCCTGCTTGAGGATAAATTTGCGTGAACTCGCGTTGCGATACGCTGACGATGTTTGCGTCACGGTCCAGTACAACTGCTCTAGAGCTTGTCGTGCCTTGGTCTAAGGCGACAATATACTTTTGCTCATTCATATTTAAGTCCTTTGAATTCGTTATTGTAATTTTAGTTGTTCGCGCTTAAGCACGAGCTTCTTTTGTCGCGCTTTCTTGCGGTGACGCGCTCTTTTCTTCAGGGATTGGCAGGTATGGGGCGATGACCTTGGGGTATAACCATCCACCAAAACACGCACCAGCGATAGGCGCGAGTATAGGGACGATAAAGTAAGGAATATCGCGAGCACCAGACAGGGCATAGTCCCAACCGGCGAAGTAAGTAAAAAGCTTAGGGCCAAAGTCACGAGCTGGGTTCATTGCGAAACCTGTTAACGGACCTAGAGAGCCGCCTATGACGGCAATAAGAATGCCGATCAACAGTGGTGCCATAGCGCCTTTTGGCGCGCCGTTTTTGTCATCTGTTAGCGCTAATATGGCAAACATTAATACCGCAGTAATGACAAACTCAACGGCAAATGCACCGAAGAAAGAGAGGGAAGGATTTGGATACGTAGAAAAAATGCCAGCGGTCGCGAGTCCATCTTTGCTTCCACGAACAAGGTTATGTGCTATTTCATAGTCGGTGAAAAGATTGCTGTATAGCGCGTATACCAAAGCCGCCGCACCAAATGCGCCCAATAGCTGGCTGATGATATAAGGGAGTACTTTTGCCTTGTCGAAACCGTGAAATAAAGCGAGCGATATGGTTACTGCGGGGTTGATATGAGCACCGGAAACACCAGCAGTACAGTAGATAGCAATGGCTACTCCAAAGCCCCACATAATGCTGATTTCCCATTGCCCAAATTGAGCTCCGGCGAGAACTAAAGCTGCAACACAGCCGACGCCAAAGAATATCAGTAGTCCAGTACCAATAAACTCAGCAAGGCACTGGCCGAACAGAGTAGGTTGTTTGTATGTCGTCATGGTAAGAGTCCTTTTGAGATTAATATGCCGATATTATTGTTTTGTGGCACGTCGTGAATTGTGCATATTTATCTTTGTTCGAAAACAAACAAACAACAAAAATGAGCGTTCGAGCATGAAAATGACGAATTTTTCGTATCTATTTTGTTAAATGTACCAGTAAATGAACATTTTTACTTGTTTTTCGAACTAGCCCTTTAGGGGAAAGGAACAGGGGGTGATCATTGGAACTGACTTTTTTATTAAGCTTATGTAATTGTTGGCTTAATTTATTTTTTTTGCTGTAAGTTTGTTGCTTAAGTGTGAGGTGGGTAAGTGGTAGTGGATAGGCATTTTAAATGACTGGTTAGACCGAAATGCTCACGGCCTACTTGTTAACCAAAAAAGCCCCACCTAATAGGCAGGGCTTAAGCAATTTTGAAAACCGCGATTAGTTGTTGCTGTGTAGTTCGCTGTTTAGCTCGACTGCAGTTTTGTTAGCGAGACATTCGATCTGGCCAGTTACTGAGTTGCGGCGGAATAGAAGATCAGATACGCCTGCAAGGTCACGCGCTTTCACTACTTCAACTTCTTTACCTTCAGAATCTAGCATACGTACTTTAGAACCCGCGGTAACATAAAGACCAGATTCAACGGTACAGCGGTCACCTAGTGGGAAACCAAGACCAGCGTTCGCACCTAGAAGCGAGTTTTCACCAATAGAAACAACAACAGTACCGCCACCAGATAGCGTACCCATGATAGAAGCACCACCGCCAATATCAGAGCCATCACCAACGACCACACCAGCAGAAATACGACCTTCAACCATGCTTACACCCGTTGTACCGGCGTTGAAGTTGATAAAGCCTTCGTGCATAACAGTTGTGCCTTCGCCAACGTGAGCACCAAGACGAACACGAGAAGTATCAGCGATACGAACACCTGCTGGTACGACGTAATCAACCATTTTAGGGAACTTGTCTACGCAGTCTACGCTTAGAGCACGGCCTGCTAGTCGCGCTTCGATTTGACGGTCGGCTAGCTCAGGCAGATCGATTGGACCTTCGTTTGTCCAAGCAATGTTGTGCAACAGACCAAAGATGCCGTCTAGTACCGTGCCGTGTGGTTGAACTAGACGGTTAGAGATAAGCTGAAGCTTAAGGAAACCTTCTGCAACTGATGTTGGTTTCTCATCTGTTGCAAGAACCACAAGAACAAGTGGTTGCTGAGAAGCGGCCGCTTTTTCTGCAAAAGAAGCGTTAGCGGTATCGCGGTTAGCGGCGAAAACTTTTGCCAGTTCAGCGCTTTGCTCAGCCGTTACTTCAACCGCTTGATTACCTTGTTGGTAATCGCTTACTTCCGCCAAAGCCGCTACAAGTTCATCACTTGGATTTAAAACAGGGTTAGGGAAAAATGCTTCGATGATTTTTCCATCACGGTTTTTGGTTGCCGTACCAAAGGCTAAAGAAAAGTGAGCCATAGTTATCTCCATTTAAAAGCGTTTTTACTACCTCAGCGTGAAATCTCATCTGGGTAATACTGTATTTGAATTGTTATCCATCATAATGAGACAGATGTCGACTTTAAAGAGCGAGAATTGAGAAAGTCTGTAAGCCGATATTTATTGTCTTTTTAGCGATATATGCCTAGTGGGCGTCAATACAACCTCAATGTCTTATCAAAAAAAAGCCCGAAGTGAACTTCGGGCTTTTTGCTTAAGACTTTACTTTTAACTGATTGGCGCGGCGCTTTTGCGCTCTATATGCTTTATTTGTCCAACCATTAACCCCGTTTGAGCGGCGGGGGTTAAAAGTGATTACTTAGAAAGGTCTTCTGCGTGCTCAGATAGGAACGCTGCAACACCTTTTGGAGATGCGTCCATACCTGCTTTACCTTCTTCCCACTGTGCAGGACATACTTCGCCGTGCTCTTGGTGGAAGTTTAGTGCGTCTACCATGCGTAGCATTTCATCGATGTTACGGCCTAGTGGTAGGTCGTTAACTACTTGGTGACGTACAAGACCGTCTTCGTCGATTAGGAAAGAACCGCGGAAAGCAACGCCTGCTTCTGGGTGCTCTACGTCGTACGCTTTGCAGATTTCGTGTTTAACGTCTGCAACTAGAGGGTATTTAACTTGACCGATACCGCCGTTCTCAACAGCAGTGTTACGCCATGCGTTGTGAGAGAACTGAGAATCGATAGAAACGCCGATTACTTCTACGCCTTTCGCTTTGAAGTCTTCGAAACGGTTGTCGAATGCGATTAGCTCAGATGGGCAAACGAATGTGAAGTCTAGTGGGTAGAAGAATACAACTGCTTTCTTACCTTTTGTAAACTCTGCAAAGTTGAAGTTATCAACGATTTCACCGTTACCTAGTACTGCTGCAGCAGTAAAATCAGGGGCTTGACGACCTACTAGTACCATTTTTGTTGCTCCTAAAAGTGTATGGTTAGTTCCAAGCAATTATCTATTTATTAAGCTTGGTCCGTGTTTGTACGAGACAAACTATAGTACAAATTGTAGTATGTAAAAAAGCGAATTAAATAGATTAAGTTAATCGAAAAAAGCGATAACAAATCTGGATCCCCATTCTTGCCTCATTTGTCGATATTACTATGAATAAATGGCCTAGCTTAAGCAGTTACATTATTTAGTCACCCTACATGAAACGCGTCACTTCAGCGAAGCTGCGGAAAAGTGTTTTGTTAGTCAATCCACTTTGAGTAAAGGAATTCAGAACCTTGAAGAGTTAGTTGGATGTCCCCTTTATGAAAAGAAAGACAAAAAAAGCCCCTTGGTGTTTACCCAAGCTGGCGAGCTGATCGTGCAACACGGCAGAGAACTGTTGGCCAAAGGACAAGACATCGTTGAGTTGGGCAAGCTGTGCCAAGGTGGTGAAATGCAAGGGCAGCTAAGGCTTGGGTGTATCCCGACTATTGCCCCATTTTTGCTTTGCGATCTCGTTCAAGAGGTCAATAGCCGTTTTCCTCAGTTGAACCTATTGTTGAGAGAGGACACTACAACCAATCTTCTCGCGGCTTTGCGACATGGTGAGCTGGATGTTCTTATATTGGCGCTACCTGTAGAAATAGAAGGAATGGACAGCCAAGTCGTTGGTCAAGATCCGTTTAAGATGGTGATCAGTCGCAATCAGGCCGACGCTATCCGCGTTCCTATTAAATATGACGACCTTCCAGATGAGTCGGTATTTTTGTTGGAGAAGGAGCACTGCCTTACCGAACATGCGGTATCGGCTTGTAAGTTGACCGACAAAGAAAAGATTAATCCTTTTACTGCCACAAGCTTGCATACTTTGGTTCAAATGGTCGCTAATGGCTTGGGGACCACCTTTATTCCTCAAATGGCCATCGAACACGGCTTGCTAGACAATCAAAATTTGGTGGTTGTAGAGCCGCCGGGTCAGGCCGCGTATCGAAATATCGGGCTGGTCTGGAGGCCAAGCTCATCGAGAGTGAGCACTTTTAAGCAGTTGGCCGATCTTGTGTCGGAGCTGCTTTAATTGGTAGGTATAACCGCCACAATAGGTGTAGTAAATAGCTTTTTCCGATTGTGAAAAAGCCTATTTTTTACCCTAGACCCAAGTCGTAGGCAGAATGCTCTGTTTTTAACTGGTCTAAAAGTCTAAATTAGCACGGTTTGGCGGTATTTTATTCTGCTGGTAAACTTTAACTTG
Organism: Vibrio sonorensis; assembly: GCF_001854765.1. Lineage (GTDB taxonomy): Bacteria > Pseudomonadota > Gammaproteobacteria > Enterobacterales > Vibrionaceae > Vibrio > Vibrio sonorensis. The sequence goes on from NZ_LJJE01000002.1 coordinate 256,057, forward strand.
TAAAATTTTACAAGGATATCTAGAAGAAGCTTTCATAAAATTGTGAAACTTCACAATGTAAATTTTACTGATTTCTCCTCACACTCATCTCTTATACTCAATTTGTAACATACTGTTGTGCAAAGATTGAGCGCTAAATCTGTTTAGAAATACCCACAAAACCGAGTTCGTTATTGGCGAATTTTATCAAAAACATTTGTAATTAAATTACGTAACTGCTTACGGGTTTTTGTGCTGAATAGGGTCTGATAGGGTTGCGGAATAAAACTTTGAATTTTACTTTTTGTCTTGTTTTGAACTTTTACTCTACCGCTTTAGTGTGTAGATTTAATAAGGCTTCGTTAAGACTTATGTCTAGATTGTTCTCACGTTGGATTTGAGTGAAAGTAGAGTGGTAAGTACGAAGTCTAGATAAGCGGCCTTAATTATAAATGCCACCGTTACGTGGTTTAATACTTACAAATGTAATTATTTAGCTAATTGAATCAGATAAAGTTTCTGAGCCAGTGTTCAAGGAAGAGAATGATGCTTGCATATACACCAGACAAAAATTTCACCGCAGAAGCCCAAGAAACTCAAAGCAAGTTGAACGTCACTACGACGCTTTCAAAGCAACATCAAGCAATATTCCCTGTGGAAGCCCAAACCTTTTTGTCATTACTTTGCAGCAAGTTTAGCGAAGAAGTAGAGACACTTCTTGAGCAAAGGGAACAAAAGCAAGCACGAATTGATAACGGTGATCTACCGGACTTTTTGCCAGAGACAGAGGACATTCGCGAAGGGAGTTGGAAAATTCTTGGAATTCCTGAGGATTTACAAGATCGCCGAGTTGAAATCACTGGGCCTACCGATAGGAAAATGGTGATCAATGCACTTAACGCCAACGTTAAAGTGTTTATGGCAGATTTTGAAGACTCAATGTCTCCTGCATGGGAAAAGGTACTTGATGGACAAGTGAATCTTCGCGATGCGAATCTAGGAACCATCAGCTATACCAATGAATCCAATGGCAAGCACTATCAATTGGATCCCAATCCGGCGGTGTTGATCTGCCGTGTTAGAGGTCTACACCTTAAAGAGAAGCACGTTACCTTTAACGGTCAAATTATCCCCGGAGCACTGTTTGATTTTGCGCTCTACTTCTACAACAACTACAAAACACTGTTGAGCAAAGGAAGTGGACCTTATTTTTATCTTCCCAAGCTGCAATCTCACAAAGAAGCCCAGTGGTGGAGCAAGGTGTTTCATTTTACCGAAGATTATTTCGGGCTTGATACTGGAACTATCAAAGCGACGGTACTGATTGAGACGCTTCCCGCAGTCTTTGAGATGGATGAGATCTTATTTTCTCTTAAGGAGCATATTGTCGGTCTGAACTGCGGCCGCTGGGATTACATATTTAGTTATATCAAAACGCTGAAAAAGCATTCGGATCGAATACTGCCAGATCGCCAAGTCGTTACTATGGACAAGCCATTTTTGAATGCTTATTCGAGGTTGTTGGTACGCACTTGTCACAAGCGTGGTGCATTTGCCATGGGGGGGATGGCGGCCTTTATTCCCGCTAAGGACCCAACAGAAAATCAACAGGTCCTAGAAAAAATTCACAAAGATAAATCACTGGAAGCAAACAATGGCCACGATGGTACTTGGGTGGCGCACCCCGGTTTAGCCGATACCGCCATGGAAGTGTTTAGCAAAGTACTCGGTGAGCGCCGCAATCAGCTGGAAATAAGCCGAGAGGAAGATGCGCCAGTTACCGCCAAGGAGTTATTGGAAACTTGTGGCGGTGAAAGAACGGAACAAGGGATGCGTCACAATATTCGCGTCGCCCTTCAATATATCGAAGCTTGGATCTCAGGCAACGGCTGCGTCCCTATTTACGGTTTAATGGAAGATGCCGCGACAGCAGAAATTTCTCGCGCATCGATTTGGCAATGGATTCAGCATCAAAAAACCTTGGACAACGGTGAAACTGTCACCAAGGGCTTGTTTGAGCAATATCTAGCCGAAGAGATAAAGGTTGTTGAGCAAGAGGTCGGAAGCGAACGGTTCCAATCTGGTCGCTATGGGGAAGCGGCAAAATTAATGGCGTCATTAACGACTAGCGATGAATTAACAAATTTCTTAACCGTACCGGGTTATGAGTATTTAGATTAACTAGGCCCAAGGCCATCAATACGTGAAATGAACTCAAGCGTAGAGCCAGTTGTACTACAAAGAGAAGGAAAAACAATGCGGTAACGCATTCATTATAAGAGGGATAGACCAATGACTTTAACTCGTCGTCAACAAATTGAAGCTCTGGAAAAAGACTGGGCAACGAACCCGCGCTGGAAACAGGTTAAACGACCTTATACTGCTGAAGAAGTCGTCGAACTACGCGGCTCTATGGTTCCTGCTAACACAATTGCACAACGCGGTGCAGATAAGCTTTGGTCTTTGGTCAACGGCAGCTCGAAAAAGGGTTACGTAAACTGTCTGGGTGCACTAACTGGTGGTCAGGCGGTACAGCAAGCAAAAGCAGGCATTGAAGCGATTTATTTGTCAGGCTGGCAGGTTGCAGCAGACAACAACACGGCTTCAACCATGTATCCAGACCAGTCTCTATACCAGTAGATTCGGTTCCAGCAGTAGTCAAACGCATCAATAACTCGTTCCGACGCGCGGACCAAATCCAGTGGCTGCGGGTAAAACGCCTGAAGATGAAGGTGGTATTGACTATTTCCTACCAATCGTCGCAGATGCTGAAGCAGGCTTTGGTGGCGTACTCAACGCTTATGAGCTAATGAAGTCGATGATCGACGCAGGTGCGGCTGGTGTTCACTTCGAAGACCAACTCGCTTCGGTGAAAAAATGTGGTCATATGGGTGGCAAAGTATTAGTACCTACTCAAGAGGCGGTGCAAAAACTGGTTGCGGCTCGATTAGCGGCTGACGTCGCCGGCACCACAACACTGGTGATTGCGCGTACAGATGCAAATGCTGCCGACCTGCTGACTTCTGATTGCGACCCGTATGACAAGGACTTTATTGTTGGTGAGCGTACTGCAGAAGGTTTCTATCGCGTACGTGCGGGTATTGACCAAGCGATTTCACGTGGTTTGGCCTACGCTCCATATGCAGATTTGATCTGGTGTGAGACAGCTACACCTTGTTTGGAAGAAGCTCGCAAGTTTGCCGAAGCGATTCACGCCGAATACCCAGACCAGCTACTGGCATATAACTGTTCTCCTTCATTTAACTGGGAGAAAAACTTGGATGCAGAAACCATTGCTAAGTTCCAACAGGAGCTTGCAAATATGGGTTACAAATACCAGTTCATCACACTTGCTGGCATTCACAACATGTGGTTCAACATGTTTGAATTAGCACATGCTTATGCGCAAGGTGAGGGTATGCGCCACTATGTTGAAAAAGTTCAGCGTCCAGAGTTTGAAGCTGCAGAGAAGGGCTATACTTTTGTGGCTCACCAACAAGAGGTGGGTACGGGATATTTTGACCGTATGACCAACACGATTCAAGGTGGAAATTCTTCGGTTACAGCTTTGACAGGCTCAACGGAAGAAGATCAATTTTAGGCATTTATTTCACTATTTGACATGCATTTGAGCGGCTTAGGCCGCTCTTTTTTTATTTGCGGTTTATCGTGGCAGAGGGCACTAATCTTCAAGGGATAAGTAATAAGGCTGATGGTTTACCACTCTGATTAATGGATCAGTTCGATGCTGCGTGAGAGGTGATGGAATATCAGTTGCTAATTTGGGTGCAATGGCGTGGTAAAACTTATCGCAGCTTATTTAACACGACAGAGGACAAGTAAAATCTAAGCAGAAAGCAGAAAGCAGAAAGCAGAAAGCAGAAAGCAGAAAGCAGAAAAGGGTATAAGGTAGAAATTTGAAGGTTGAAGGTTGAAGAAGGGCTCGGCTTTCTAGCAGCAACAAAAAAGGGAGCTAGGCTCCCTTTTTACACTACTCTGGAACTTATAGACGGAAGAAAGCCAGTAGTTTTTTCTGCTCATTAGCTAGGTTGGCTAGCTCTTCACTGGCTTGTTTACTTTCTTGAATACCCGTTACGTTTTCGTTGACCAGATCAAAGGTCATTGAGACGTTTTCAGAGATATCTTGTGTTACGCCAGATTGCTCTTCAGACGCCGTGGCGACTTGGGTGTTCATATCAGAAATCTCAGTTACCGAACGAGCAATTTCAGTAAAGGAGTTACTGAGTTTATCGCTCATCTGGCGAGAGTCTTCAACCAGTAAGGTATTGTTTTGCATGTACTCGTTGGCTTGTGTAGCCTGAGATTGGAGCTTGGAAATAATTTCCTGAATATCAATCGTAGATTGCTGAGTTTTCGCTGCTAGTGAGCGAACCTCATCGGCTACGACAGCAAAGCCTCGACCTTGTTCACCAGCGCGAGCGGCCTCAATAGCAGCGTTAAGAGCCAGTAAGTTAGTTTGCTCTGAAATACCGTTGATCACTTCGACGACAGTACCGATTTCGGTCGAGTAGTTGTTGAGTTGTTCAACGATGTGTGAAGTCTCTTGAACTGAATCATCGATTTTCGCTGCAATAGTATCTGCTGAAGCGAGTGCATCTTGTCCATCAGATACATTGGTGGTTGCTGCGTTTGCCGCTTGCTCAGCACCAGAAGCATTTTGACTCACCTCAGAGGCGGTACTAGAGAGTTCATTGATTGCCGTTGCAATCTGTTCAACCTGACTGAGCTCTTTTTGCGCATTTGATTCAGCTTGCTTCATCGTACGTGTCATGGACACCGAAGAGTCACTAACGCGATCGGAAATCTGGTGGAAGCCCTCGATGATTTTTCTAAGCTCTGTACGCATTTGAATCGTATTTTTGTAGATCCCCGACTCTTTGCCCGTCTCTTCTTGGCGAACCGTTAGGTCACCCTGAGAAATCTGGCTAACGATAGTGGCAATTTCCGACGGTTCACCACCTACAACGCTAAGTACACTGCGATAGATAAAGAAGGCAATGGCAATGGCCATCAATACCGCGACACTCGACAACAGAAGAATAACTGTCATCGCGCCATCCAATCTCTGTACCATTTGTGGGCCAAGAGTATCTTGCTGGCGTTTAACCATCAGCTTGGTCTGTTCGATCGATTCAGCGACTTGTGCACCAATCACGTCAAGCTGTCCACTGATGATCTTGTTTCTCGCCAGAATGGTGTCTACCACCTGAGAGAAGGTACTTTGATAAATACCAAAGGCCTTTTCAAACTGCTGGAACTGAGCCTTGTTATTTGAGCTTTGCAGATAAGATTTTAATGTCGTCGCTCTGTCTTTGACTGCTCGGAACTCGACACGCGCTCGGTCTGCGTCGGACTTTTCATTGCTCACCAAGAATTTAGCGGCATACAAGCGAGCTAGAAGAATACTCTCTTGCAAATTACCCGAATAGACGGTGACGTTTAAATCTCCGCTTTGATATGCAGACTGCATAAGGTCCGTGATGGATTTTCGCATCGCCAAACCATTTGGATCTAGCTGATCCAAAACGAGTTGATTGCGTGCATCAATGAGATCGACCACCTTGTTAAAGTTGTCACCATAGCTGACCAAATTGTCCCTCATTTCTTTGAAGGCAGTCAGTTGAGCCTCGCTGTGGTTTTGCTCCATTAGCTCGTCTAGCAACTCGATACTCAAGCTCAAACGCTCTTCGAGCACCTGTTTGCTATCATCGGACTTTTTCTTGATGTACTTATTGGCGGCAAGTCGAGCTTCAAGAATGTTCGCTTGAACTCGTCCCGCACCTACGTTAGCGAGTGCTAACCTTCGATAATCGTTGAACCCCTCGTTAGTCGCGCTGAATCTCAAATAAGAAATGGTTGATGTAACCAGCAGCAATAAAATGACTAACCCAAATCCCAAAGTAAGCTTTTGCTTCAAACTCATAGTCTAAATTCCCAGTATAAACTTATAAGCCTTTATTCTTACCTAAGCGCTAATCGTTGTTTTTTTTATAGTTTTTTATAATTTATTCATAAATTGTTACGGGTTTAAGAATCTAGTGTCAATAGTGACTATGCAAAAAGCATGGTTATATGCAATTTATTCAACTACCCAATAGTAAGAGTAGAAGAATGTTTGCAGTTTTCTAGTGAATGTGGTGGGATTTATGTGTTTCTTTTTTGAGGTCAGATTAGATAAGCAATCTCTTAGAAAGCTCTGATAAGCTCCCTAAGAGTCTCGGACGTCGATAGAGAAGAGTGATCACCACTCTTCGGATGGTTCACTTTCTTCTTGTAACTCAAGTAGATTAATTGCGATCGTAACAAAGTCGCTGTCGGTAATAATTCCAACCAGTTCACCTTGGTCAACCACTGGAAGGCAACCGACTTTGTGTTTTTGCATATAAATGGCGCTCTGTTTTAGCCCAGCTTTTGGTGCCACGTTCATCACGTTGCTACACATCACCTCGTTAAGAGGAGTACTCAAGGTGAATGCTTGACTTTCCGGTAGGTGTTGTAAGCTCGATTCTTGCGCGGCGAGCACGTCTCTTTGGGTAACGACTCCCAGCAAGCGTCTTTCCGCATCAACGATTGGAATATGACGAATATCGAGCGCTTCCATCGTATCTTTAGCATCTGATAAAGTATGAGACCGCAGCAGAGTGTGAGGATTGCGTGTCATCATGTCTTCAACCTTAATCATGGCTGCCTCCTACGTTCTAATATGTACTCTTTAACTATAGTTTTTTTCCCGCCGTTTAACTGAGAGCTAGTTCGTTTTTATTGTCATAACCACGTAAATATTATGTCTTATTGAGTGTCTCAGTTTATTACACATCAGCCTTGCTATTGCGACCACTCCGCCTATACTAGTCGGCTGCAAAATTACTACCCGGTCAGAGATACAAGAAATCATGCAAGTTTCAGATTTTCACTTCGAACTACCCGATGAACTCATTGCTCGTTACCCACAAGCTGAGCGTACGGCAAGCCGTTTGCTTCAGCTAGAAGGCAATAGTGGCGCATTAGTTGACGGTACGTTTTCCGATGTGTTGGATCAGGTTCAGCCCGGTGATTTGATGGTGTTTAACAACACTAGAGTGATCCCTGCGCGTATGTTTGGCCGCAAAGAATCAGGCGGTAAGCTGGAAGTGCTTGTGGAACGCCTATTGGATGAAAAGAGTATCTTAGCACACGTTCGCTGCTCTAAATCTCCTAAAGCGGGTAGTACCATTTTTGTCGGCGAAAATGATGAATATCAGGCGACGATGGTAGGTCGACACGATGCGCTGTTCGAACTTAAGTTTAAATCAGAGAAAAAGGTGTTGGAGATCCTAGAAGAGATAGGACACATGCCTTTGCCACCTTATATCGATCGCCCAGACGAAGACTCGGATAAAGAGCGTTATCAAACCGTTTACAACTCAAAACCGGGTGCGGTAGCTGCCCCAACGGCAGGCTTGCATTTTGACGAAGCGCTTATCGAAAAGATTAAGGCGAAAGGTGTTGAGCTTGCTTATGTCACGCTTCACGTGGGTGCTGGTACATTCCAACCGGTAAAAGTGGACAATATCACTGAACACCACATGCATGCTGAGTATGTGGAAGTTCCACAAGAAGTCGTTGATGCTATCGCTGCGACCAAGGCTCGTGGCGGTCGAATTATTGCCGTAGGTACTACGTCTGTACGCTCTTTGGAAAGTGCCGCTCAAGATGCGCTTAAAAATGGTACCGATTTAGTGCCGTTTTTTGGTGATACGGAAATCTTTATCTATCCGGGCTATGAGTATCAGTTGATCGACTGTTTGATCACTAACTTCCATTTACCAGAGTCAACATTGATTATGCTGGTAAGCGCATTTGCTGGATACGAAAACACAATGGCAGCTTACGAGCATGCCGTTAAACAAAATTACCGTTTCTTTAGTTACGGCGATTCAATGTTTATCCGTAAAAAAACGGAAAAATAACCTATAACTGTTAACGCAGAGTGGTAATATCCCTTATCTTTGTAGGTTTACTTAAACTCTGCGAATAAATAAACGAGTGCTAGCAGTAGGCTAGGAAAGAGCTCGCTCTTTCTCGCAAGGATAAGGCGACCGCTCTCCATACCCAGAAATGGGGATAGGGCCATTTGGCCGATGTAACCGTCAGACTGTTTCTCTGACAATTGGAGGCTTCGTGAAGTTAACTTTTGATCTTAAAAAAACCGATGGCACTGCCCGCCGCGGTCAGCTAAATTTTGAACGTGGGACTGTGCAAACTCCCGCGTTTATGCCTGTTGGTACTTACGGTACTGTTAAAGGTATGACCCCTGAAGAAGTGAAGGGTACTGGTGCAGAAATCCTATTGGGTAACACCTTCCACCTTTGGCTTCGTCCGGGCCAAGAAATCATGAAGATGCATGGCGACTTGCACGATTTTATGAACTGGCATGGCCCAATTCTTACCGATTCAGGTGGCTTCCAAGTATTTAGTCTTGGCGACATTCGCAAAATCACTGAAGCTGGCGTGCACTTTCGCAACCCAGTAAACGGGGACAAGATTTTCATGGATGCCGAGAAGTCGATGGAAATTCAAAATGACCTTGGTTCAGACATCGTTATGATCTTCGACGAGTGTACGCCATATCCCGCGACACACAACGAAGCGAAAAAGTCGATGGAAATGTCACTGCGTTGGGCTCAGCGTTCACGCGATCACTTTGACAAGTTAGAGAACCAGAACTCTCTGTTTGGCATTGTGCAAGGCGGTGTTTACGAAGATCTACGCGATGTGTCTGTCAAAGGCCTAACGGAAATTGGATTCGACGGCTATGCCGTTGGTGGTCTTGCCGTTGGTGAACCTAAAGAAGACATGCACCGCGTACTAGAGCACACTTGTCCTCAGTTGCCAGAAGATAAACCTCGCTATTTGATGGGGGTGGGTAAACCAGAAGATTTGGTAGAAGGTGTGAGACGCGGTATCGATATGTTCGACTGTGTTATGCCAACCCGCAACGCTCGCAACGGTCACTTATTTGTGACTGGCGGTGTGATCAAGATCCGCAATGCGAAGCATAAAACCGACACGGGCCCACTTGATTCGCACTGCGACTGTTACACTTGTCAGAATTACTCGAAGTCTTATCTACACCACTTAGATCGCTGTAATGAAATCTTAGGTGCACGTTTAAACACGATCCATAATTTGCGTTACTATCAGCGTTTGATGGAAAGCATCCGCAATGCGATTGATGAAGACCGTTTTGATCAGTTTGTGGAAGAGTTTTACGCTCGCCGCGACCGTGAAGTACCACCACTGGGTAAGTGATTGGTAAAAAATTAGGCATTGGCACATTATTTTTGAGATTGGGATCTCTAATTCATAAGAGTGAGGGTTGAAAGTCGTGTGCCAGAGCCCAACCTATTGGAATATTAATAAAAAGTATTAAGAGGACGTTTTAATGTTTATTTCTCAAGCACACGCAGCTGCAGAAGGTGCACCAGGCGGCGGTTTTGAAATGATTATCATGCTGGGTATGTTCGCGGTGATCTTCTACTTTATGATCTACCGTCCACAAGCTAAGCGTGTAAAAGAGCACAAGAACCTAATGTCTGCCATGCAGAAAGGTGACGAAGTTCTGACTAGTGGTGGCTTGGTAGGTAAAATCACTAAGATCTCTGAAGAGAACGACTACATCTCTATCGAGCTTAACGCGAACAACGAAGTTGTTATCAAGAAAGACTTCGTTACTGCAGTGCTACCAAAAGGTACGCTGAAATCTCTATAAAACAGCCCGAGGATCCTCGCTGTGTTAAACCGTTATCCATTGTGGAAGTACTTGATGGTGGTGTTTACCATCGCTATCGCAGCGTTGTACGCACTTCCTAATATTTACGGTGAAGATCCGGCTATTCAAATTACAGGGGCACGTGGTGCCTCTGTCGATATGTCAACGCTGGATTCTGTCACTCAAGCTCTTGAAAAAGAGAACCTATCCCATAAGTCCATTGCTCTAGAGAATGGCTCTATTCTTGTTCGTTTTACCGATACCGATACGCAAATTAGTGCTCGTGATGTGGTAAACGAAGCCTTGGGTAAAGACAACATTGTTGCTCTTAACCTCGCTCCTGCAACACCTGATTGGCTTGAAACTATTGGCGCTGCGCCGATGAAGTTGGGTCTGGACCTTCGCGGTGGTGTTCACTTCTTGATGGAAGTGGATATGGACGCAGCGATGGAAAAATTGGTGGGCCAGCAAGAAGAAGCATTCCGCTCAGAACTGCGTGAAGAACGTATTCGCTATCGCGCGATTCGCCCGTCGGGTAAAGACGCGGTGGAAGTTCTGCTTCGCGATGAAGCGCAATTAGAAGCGGCGAAAACCCTTCTAGAGCGCAACCATCCAGACATGCTGTTTACCGATTCAGATTCGAATGGTCGTTATGCGTTAACTGCCACCTTCTCCGAGCAACGCTTGCAAGAGATTCGCAACTACGCGGTAGAACAGAACATCACGATTCTGCGTAACCGTGTTAACGAGTTGGGTGTTGCTGAGCCATTGGTGCAACGTCAAGGTGCTAGCCGCATCGTGGTTGAGCTACCAGGTGTTCAGGATACCGCTCGCGCGAAAGAGATCTTAGGTGCAACGGCAACTCTAGAATTTAGAGAAGTGGATGACAAAGCTGATTTAGCGGCCGCTGCGAGTGGTCGAGCTCCTGCGGGTAGCGAAATCAAGCAAGATCGCGACGGTCGTCCAGTGGTACTGAAAAAACGCATTATCCTGAGCGGTGCAAACATCACTGATGCAAGTTCTAGCGTGGATGAATACGGTCGTCCTCAAGTTAACATCTCGCTAGACAGCGAAGGTGGTAACAAGATGTCGGCTTACTCACGTCAGAATGTGGGCAAGTTGATGGCGACGGTATTTGCTGAGTACAAAGACAGTGGTCGACGCACTCCAGAAGGCAAAGTTGTACTGTCTAAGCACGAAGAAGTGATTAACCAAGCGACGATTCAAACGGCGTTGGGACGCAACTTCCGAATTACTGGTATTGATTCGGCGGCTGAAGCGCACAACCTAGCGCTGCTACTTCGTGCAGGTGCATTGATTGCTCCTATTTCGATTGTTGAAGAGAGAACCATTGGTCCATCAATGGGTCAGCAAAACATCGATATGGGTATCGCAGCGTGTATCTGGGGTATGGTAGCCGTTATGCTGTTTACTCTGGTTTACTACCGCAAGTTTGGCTTCATCGCCAACATGGCGTTGGTTGCTAACTTGGTTCTGATCATTGGTGTTATGTCGATGATTCCAGGTGCAACAATGACCTTACCGGGTATTGCGGGTATTGTTCTCACGGTCGGTATGGCTGTCGATGCGAACGTACTTATCTTTGAGCGTATCCGAGAAGAACTTCGCGACGGACGTAATCCTCAGCAAGCGATTCATCAGGGCTATGCAAACGCATTTAGTACTATCGCCGATGCCAACATCACTACTCTCATTACTGCGATTATTCTATTTGCAGTGGGTACTGGTGCAATCAAAGGCTTCGCGGTAACGCTATCTATCGGTATTCTGACTTCTATGTTTACAGCCATCATTGGTACACGTTGTGTCGTGAACCTGTTATACGGCGGTAAGCGCATAGATAAACTGTCGATCTAAGGCTGGGAAGATAATGTTTCAAATTCTGAAAGCAGAAAATACGATCGGCTTTATGCGTTGGTCAAAAGCGGCTTTTGTTTTGTCGCTTGTGATGATTGGTGCAGCCATCTTTACCTTATCCACTAAGTGGTTGAACTGGGGTCTAGATTTTACTGGCGGTACGCTGATCGAAGTTGGTTTTGAACAGCCAGCAAATCTTGAACAGATCCGTAGCTCACTCGAAGCAGAAGGCTTTGGTGATGCAACGGTTCAGAACTTTGGTAGTGCTCGTGATGTAATGGTGCGTCTACGTCCACGTGATGATGTATCTGGAGAAACTCTGGGTAACCAGATCTTAGATGCTATCAAACAGGGCACGGGTGAAAGTGTTGAAATGCGCCGAATCGAGTTTGTTGGCCCTAATGTGGGTGACGAGCTGACGGAAGCGGGCGGTTTGGCTATCTTAGTCTCTCTGATCTGTATTCTTATTTACGTCTCTATGCGATTTGAGTGGCGTTTAGCGGCGGGTGCGGTGCTGGCACTGGCGCACGACGTTATCATCACTTTGGGTATATTCTCACTGATGCAAATCGAAGTTGACCTTACTATCGTAGCGGCGCTGCTAACGGTTGTTGGTTACTCACTCAACGATACCATCGTTGTATTTGACCGGATCCGTGAGAACTTCCGCAAGATGCGCAAAGGCGAACCTTCTGACGTAATGGACAACTCGATCACGCAAACACTGAGTCGTACCTTGATTACTTCCGGTACCACATTGTTTGTAGTTATCGCGCTATTTACCCAAGGCGGCCAAATGATCCACGGCTTTGCGACAGCATTGCTACTTGGTATCACTGTAGGTACGTATTCTTCGATTTACGTAGCATCGGCTTTGGCACTAAAACTTGGTATTACCAAAGAGCACCTTATGCCACCTCAAGTGGAAAAAGAGGGTGCAGAGTTCGACGAGATGCCATAAAGGTATTAGTAGAATTGAAAACCGCCGTCTTTACGGCGGTTTTTTTATGCCCTTAATGCAAAAATGAGCGAGCCCTTTGTCATGGATTTCCTAACCATTGGCGAAGTTGATATCATAAATACAAATTACAAAAAGGAAGCAAGTCATGCCACATTTACGATTTCGTGCCGTTGAACCTCAAACGGTTCAAACGCTATCTAAGTCACTTATTGACGAACTGCAGCCATTAATGGACTGTCCACGTGAAGATTTTACCTTCGAATACATCTACACTACTTTTTACCACGAAGGTGAAGTGAGTTCGGCGTACCCATTTGTCGAGGTTCTTTGGTTTGACCGTGGGCAAGAAACTCAAGATGCCGTTGCCAGCTCGGTGACGAAACAAGTAAGAGGCGTTATCGGAGAAGATGTCGATGTCGCTGTGATTTTCACAGCTCTTGATGCCAAAAGCTATTACGATAACGGCGAGCACTACTAACACCAATTTGCGAATGTGAGAGGGAGATAATGAACGCGATACGACTAATGGTACTCATGTTTATTTCTTTCTCTATATCTGCAACACCTTGGGAGCGCTTTCAGCTTCCTTCGGCGAGTGAACCTCATGCCATTGGGAGCTATGCCAACGGTTGTCTCGCTGGGGCACATGCACTGCCATTAGAAGGGGAAGGGTATCAGGTACTTCGCAGTCAGCGAGGCCGATATTATGCCCATCCTGACACGATTGATTTTATCGAGCGTTTGGCGCGCACTGCACAAAATGAGTTTGATAGCCTTTTGCTGATCGGCGATTTGTCTTTGCCTTTAGGTGGGCGATTCTCTTCTGGCCATAGCAGCCACCAAACGGGCTTAGATGCGGATATCTGGCTGCGATTAGCAGATTACCCGCTCAGTGACGAAGAACTCAACCAGCCCGTTCCTGTTAGCCTTGTAAACTTAGAAGCTTATCGGTTGCACCGAGAGCATTGGCAGGGACGACACTTTTCTTTGGTTAAACGCGCCGCTCAAGACGAAAGTGTTGCGCGAATTTTTGTCCATCCGGTAATCAAACAGAAGCTGTGTGATTCGGAAACGAGCAGCAATAGAGATTGGCTGCGCAAGGTTAGGCCTTGGTGGGGACATCACTACCACATGCACGTTCGTTTGAACTGCCCTTATGACAGCGAGCTTTGTACACCACAAATCGAACCGCCAATAGGAGATGGGTGTGGTAGTGAACTGGCAAGCTGGAGACCCAAGCCAAAAACCGCGAATGAAGATACACCTAAAGCGAAGAAGAAAAAGCGAAAAAAAATACCGCCCGCTTTGTGTTTAGAGATGTTAGAAATGAACAATGCCGCTCTGTAAGCGGCATTGTTTTTTTAAGCAAGACCCTGAATGATAACGAACTTTTCAAGCAGTTCGTCATCGGTCTCGACATTGTCGGGGTCGACAATGATGCACTTAGTGATAGGGCAAACTGACTGACAGGTTGGCTTGTCGTAATGCCCTTTGCACTCGGTACACAGGTCGGGATCAATTTCGAATATTTCGTCACCCATGGTAATTGCGCCGTTTGGGCATTCAGGGTCACACATATCGCAATTGATACACTTATCTGTGATCAGCAGCGCCATAATTACTTACCTGTTGGGTTACGGGTATCCTGGCCAGTGTTTAGGTTGCGCATCAGTAGGCCGTACTCCAAGTCCATCTCTTCTGGTACAGGAATAAAGACAAAGTGTCCGTTGCCTTTTGCGTCGTCAACGGCCTGAGATTTGCGGTTTTCCATCGCTTCTAATGTAAAGATGACATTGCCTTTTGGCGTCATTAGCTCAAGGCTATCGCCAAGCATAAATTTGTTCTTCACTTCAACTTCTGCGAGGTCGCCACGACGTTTGCCAGTGAACTCACCGACGAACTGTTGTGCGTCGGAAACCGAGTACCCATACTCGTAGTTTTGATAGGAGTCGTGAGTGTGGCGACGCAAGAATCCTTCCGTGTAGCCACGGTGAGCAAGGCTTTCCAGAGTGGTCATTAGGCTTGGGTCGAACGGCTTGCCCGCGACGGCATCGTCGATTGCTTTGCGATACACCTGAGCGGTACGTGCGCAGTAGTAGAAAGACTTAGTACGGCCTTCAATTTTAAGTGAGTGTACACCCATTTTGGTCAAACGCTCCACGTGTTGAATCGCGCGAAGATCTTTGGAGTTCATGATGTAAGTACCATGCTCGTCTTCAAAGGCTGCCATTTTTTCATCTGGCTTATGGCTCTCTGAAAGAAGCACCACTTCATCGGTAGGTTTGCCAAGACCAATGGTGTTTTCTGGACGCTCTTCTTGCACTTCAATGGCTTGCGAAGCATTAGGGTCAAACTCTTCTACAATCTGCCCTGCATCGTTTTCAGTGCCTTTTTCAACCTTGTACTCCCAGCGACATGCGTTGGTGCATGTTCCTTGGTTAGGGTCGCGTTTGTTCATATAGCCAGACAGTAGGCATCGGCCGGAGTAGGCCATGCAAAGCGCACCGTGAACAAAGACTTCTAGTTCAGTCTCTGGACAGTGTTCGCGGATTTGCTCAATCTCTTCTAGAGAGAGCTCGCGAGAGACAATCACGCGTTCAACGCCGTTTGCCGCCCAGAATTTAACGGTTGCCCAGTTGACCGCATTCGCTTGAACTGAAAGGTGGATAGCCATTTCTGGAAAGGCTTCGCGAACCATCATTATCAGGCCAGGGTCAGACATGATTAAGGCATCTGGGCCCATTTCAATCACTGGCTTAAGGTCGCGGATAAAGGTTTTCAGCTTTGAGTTATGCGGCTGAATGTTGCATACCACGTAGAACTTTTTACCCAAGGCGTGGGCTTCATCGATACCGATTTTTAGGTTCGCGTGGTTAAATTCGTTGTTGCGTACGCGAAGGCTATAGCGCGGTTGTCCAGCGTAAACGGCGTCGGCACCGTACGCAAAAGCGTAACGCATGTTTTTTAGGCTACCTGCCGGAGACAAAAGCTCTGGTACGAAAGGTTTGTCAATTGTCATTGCTCAATCTCTTTTTAATCTGATCACAAGTCAGGCTAGTCCCACCAAGTGGGATTAGGGGCGCAAATTTTACGCGAAATTGTGAGCGGTGACCAGAAAAAACTCCATATTGAGTTTGTGGGTTTTATAGAGAAAGAGAAGCCCTGCATCTAGCAGGGCTTGATAGGGTTAGTTACGCATTTGGATGGGGCAAACCACCTAGGGCGCTATAGAGATCCGGCAGGAAGGCCGACATCTCTGCACACATTAAAGAGAAGTCTGCATCAAAGCGAGCGGCCTTGTCTTCACGAGGAATGTCTTCATTTTGATCTTTTAGCTCATCGGAGAATTTGAGTCGTTTAATACTGCCGTCTTCTGCCAGAATAAATTCGAGGCGCTCTTGCCAGAGTAGGGCGAGTTTGGTCACCATTTTGTCTGCTTCAATATGGGTTCGGATCTCATCGCTGGTCAGTTCTTGCTTTTTACAGCGAATGATACCGCCTTCTTCTAACACCGACTTTAGCTCTGCTTCATCAAGCATTTGGTAGCCAACAGGTGTTTCACCTGTTTTCACCCATTGAGTTAACGTCGTTTCAATGGCCTGTTCTGGGATTGCAGGAACAACAGGTAGGCTACCCATGGTTTTGCGCAATAGGGCTAACACGTCCTCAGCTTTTTTATAGCTGCTGGCATCAACTAAGATCAGGCCTTCTTTTGGCATGATTAACACGTTGGTGATATTGCTTCGACTAAATGCGCGAGGAAGTAGATCCAAAACGATGTCGTCTTTTAGATTGTCTTTTTCTTTTTTCTTAAGAGGGCGACCTTCTGCGGCTTCTACCGCTTCAACTTTGGCATTCAGTGACTCTTTGATCACGGAAGCTGGCAGCATTTTTTCTTCTTTTTTAGCCGAGATGAGAATTCGGTTTTCGGCTACATGGGTCATCATATCGCCTTGTTTACCCATTACCGACACCCAGCCAAACTTCTGCTTATCTTGGCTACCGCATGGGGTGAATTGAAATTCTTTTAGTTGATTCTCTAGCTGATCTGCGTTGAAAGTCACTTCGCGATTCACGCGATAGACCAGACAGTTCTTAAACCACATAACGTTTCTCTCTGCTTAATTCAGACCGGCAATCATAGGCAATTTTACTCTCTAGGTGTTAATAGATTTTTTTACTTTGGTGAACTGAAGGCCGCAATTTTGTTCAGGAATAAGGAGTTAGTACGGTCAATATTGGTAGGTGCCTTTTGTTAA
This sequence comes from Vibrio sonorensis, assembly GCF_001854765.1. Lineage (GTDB taxonomy): Bacteria > Pseudomonadota > Gammaproteobacteria > Enterobacterales > Vibrionaceae > Vibrio > Vibrio sonorensis. The sequence goes on from NZ_LJJE01000002.1 coordinate 272,906, forward strand.
ACACATTTGGAGCGAGTGCGAAACTTATATGAAAATTTGTTTGCAAAGGTCACAAAAGTGTCATAATTGCTAGTAATAATGCTCACTGTTGCAAAGGCTAAAACCTCAATAAAAACTCACTTAAATCAACTAACATAAGGTTAATCAAATTATGTCTAGAAGGATTCTGGTTGTTGAAGACGAAGCTCCAATTCGCGAGATGCTTTGCTTTGTTCTTGAGCAGAAAGGTTATCAAGCTGTAGAAGCTGAGGACTATGACACGGCAGTAACAAAACTTGCCGAACCTTTCCCAGATTTGGTTCTACTTGATTGGATGCTACCTGGTGGTAGCGGTATTAACTTCATCAAGCATATGAAGCGAGAAGAACTCACTCGTAACATACCCGTAGTGATGCTCACTGCGCGTGGCGAAGAAGAAGACAAAGTTCGCGGTTTGGAAGTGGGTGCAGATGATTACATTACCAAGCCCTTTTCTCCTAAAGAGTTGGTTGCTCGGCTAAAAGCGGTCATTCGCCGCGTGACGCCAACGGCTCTTGAAGATGTTATTGATGTTCAAGGTTTGCGTTTAGACCCAGTATCTCACCGTGTCACCGCTAATGATGCACCGGTGGATATGGGACCAACTGAGTTTAAAATGCTGCATTTCTTTATGACACACCAAGAACGCGTTTACAGCCGTGAGCAGTTGTTAAATAACGTTTGGGGTACTAACGTGTACGTAGAAGACCGCACGGTAGATGTACATATTCGTCGCCTGCGCAAAGCACTAGAGGCAGCGGGTCACGATAAGCTTATTCAGACTGTACGCGGTGCTGGCTATCGTTTCTCAACCAAAGCATAGGACGAGGTGCAAATCGGTAAATGGTTGAAAGGTTAACCTGGAAAAAGCTGGCATGGGAGCTGGCTTTTTTTTACACCCCTTGGGTGATTGTAGGATGGATTTTTGGTTATCTGCCGTGGTTGCTTTTTGCTGCCACGGTTTTGCAGTTAGTATGGCATCTGAACAATCAGATCCGGCTGTCAGCTTGGTTATGGGATGAAAAGCGCCTAACGCCGCCCTCGGGCAGCGGTAACTGGGAGCACCTGTTTAACGGACTCTATCGCCTGCAACAGCGACAACGTAAAAAACGCAAAGAACTGACCAACCTGATCCGCCGATTCCGCAATGGTGCCGAATCCTTACCCGATGCCGTTGTGGTATTTCGGGGAGAAGGAAACATCGTCTGGTGTAACAAGCTCGCGCAGCACTTGCTTGGTTTTCGTTGGCCAGATGATTCAGGGCAACCTATTTCAAACCTTATTCGCACCCCGGATTTTATTAAGTACCTAAATAAACAGAACTTTTCTGAGCCATTAGAGATGCGCTCTCCGCTCAATGTGGAACGCATGCTTGAGTTGCGGATTGTGCCTTATACAGAGGGTGAGCATCTGATGGTGGTTCGCGATGTGACTCAGGTAAAACAGCTCGAAGGTATGCGACGCAACTTCTTTGCCAACGTTTCCCACGAACTGCGAACCCCCATGACGGTACTGCAGGGTTATCTGGAAATGACAGAAGACCCTGATATGGTCGTAGGGCCGATGTGGACAAAAGCGCATGGAGTGATGACGGAGCAGCTTAACCGAATGAATAGCTTGGTCAATCAACTGCTGACGCTATCAAAAATAGAAGCTGCGCCCATGCACGAGCTAGATGAGGTGGTCAATGTTCCCGCTATGCTAGATGTGTTAGAAAAAGAAGCGGCAAGCTTAAGCGGAGACAACGGGCATCAACTTCACTTCGAGGTAGATACTCGCTTAAGAGTACTGGGGGATGAAGATCAGCTTCGCAGCGCAATTTCTAATCTGGTTTACAACGCGGTGAAGTACACGCCGCCGCAAGCCAATATTTTTGTTCGATGGCATTTAACCCCTCAAGGGGCATGCCTTGAAGTTGAAGATAAAGGCGAAGGCATAGAGCCGCAGCACCTGCATCGATTGACCGAACGCTTCTATCGTGTGGATAAAGCGAGATCGAGAGATACGGGCGGTAGCGGTTTAGGGTTAGCAATTGTGAAACACGCGTTAACGCATCACGACTCTCATTTAGATATTCACAGTGAAATTGGCGAAGGGAGTTGCTTCTCTTTTGTACTGCCTCAGCGTTTGGTGGTGCATTAAGATGAAACGTTATTTACGCTTTGCTATCGCTTTGATGACATTGGGCTTGAGTTCACAAGTCATCGCTCAAAATCACGAGTTGGTCGCTTATCAGAAAGTGCCAGGAATTTCTGGCAGTTTTACCAGTATCGGTTCTGATACTTTGGCTGGGATGACAACTCTGTGGCTCGAAGAGTTTAGTGTGCTTTATCCCGCTATCAACGGACAGGTGCAGGCTTCTGGTTCTTCTACTGCTCCTCCTGCACTGACTGAAGGTACGGCGCAATTTGGGCCGATGAGCCGTCAAATGCGCAACCGAGAAGTGGAAGCGTTTGAACGCGCCCATGGATACCGACCAACTGCACTGCGAGTGGCCATTGATGCTATCGGTGTGTTTGTTCATCGCGACAACCCTATTAAAGGACTAAATTTTCAGCAATTAGACAGTATTTTCTCGGCGACACAACGCTGCGGTTCTGATATGCCGATTGCGACTTGGAGTGAACTGGGTGTGTCACACCAATGGGCGCAACGAAGTATTCAGTTGTTTGGTCGCAACTCGGTGTCTGGTACCTATGGCTATTTTAAAAAGCGCGCACTTTGTGGCGGAGATTTTAAAAACAGCGTCAACGAGCAACCCGGTTCAGCCTCAGTGGTGCAGTCTGTTGCTTCGTCTATAAATACGATTGGCTATTCCGGTGTTGGTTACGTGGTATCTGGTGCTAAGTTGTTACCAATTGCGGAGAAGGGGAGCGACTTTATCACTCCAAGCCAAGCAAACATTCTCAGTGGTGATTACCCACTTTCGCGTTATCTGTATGTCTACGTGAACAAACATCCCAATAAAGCTTTGTCGCCGATTGAGGCGGAGTTTGTGCGCTTTATCTTTTCTAAACAAGGGCAGGCGTTAGTAGAGAAAGATGGTTATGTTCCTATCTCTGCGGATTTTGCCGAACTAGAGTTAAAAAAAGTCGGGTTATAACCCGACTTTTTTAAATATTGAGTCGCCACCCTGCACTTTTCCAATAGTCTTGCTCCATATTTAAATCAGCATCTAACAGCCGATTTTCCTCAAGCCAATCACGGTCTTCACATGTCAATGTCCATTCATCTTCATTGATTGAAAGTGTCAGTTTTGGAAGGGGCTCTTCATTCCTTTGTCCGTGAAGCAATATAGAAAGGCGCAAAATACGTATTAGGTCTATGACCTGTTCTTTTTTGAACAGCGTAAAGTCTTCCATCTCTTGAAGCTTTAGTGCTTTGCGCTGAAAGCGAACTAACATCGCCAACACTCGTTGTTGCTCGCGATTAAAGCCCGGCATGGGAGTATGTGAAAGAATATAAGCTGAATGCCTATGAAAGGCCTGTAAGCTGATACTCAGTCCCACTTCGTGAAGCAAGGCTCCCCATTTTAACAAATCGAACAAAGGGCTCTTTTTCTTGATGCCCAGTTCACTGTGTACTTGGTGGAAGAACTTTTGTGCCTGTTCACTGATTTTACTTGCGTGATCAAGGTCCACTCGATGTTTCTGAGCCATGTTTTCCGTTGTGCGCATACGAATGTCTGAGCGTTTAAACCTCGCTTCCATTTCGTATAGCAAACCCTCTCGCAAGGCACCTTCGGAGAAGTGAAGTTCATCGATTTTGAGATCGGTGACTATAGCATCTAATATCGCCACTCCTGCCGCAAACACGGGTTTGCGTTCAGGGGCGAGTCCGGTGAGTTCAATATCCTCAATGTTGGTCCACTCGCACAGTTTATCGATCAGCTTTTCAAGGCGTTTAGAGGTGATTAATCCATCTTCATAACCTAAGCCGATCAAGACTTCTCTTATGGCTTTTACCGTACCAGAAGAACCAAAGGCGATGTCCCAACCTTTTTTGCGATACTTATAGGCAATAGATTCGAGTTTTTGCTCGGCGGCGAGTTTGGCTTTGGCAAAATTCTTTTTGGAGAGTTTGCCATTGGCAAAATATCGATTGGTGTAACTGACACATCCCATTCGCTTACTGTTGACCAGCGAGGCCTCAAAACCTTTACCTATGATCATCTCAGTACTACCACCACCGATATCGATAACGAGTTTTGAATCGGATTCTGGTTGAGTGTGGGCCACGCCCGTATATATCAGTCGCGCTTCTTCTAGGCCGGGTATTATCTCAATTGGGTAGGGTAGTACTTCTCTCGCCCTCTGTAGAAAGAGGTGGGCATTGTTGGCTTGGCGTAAGGTGTGTGTCGCTGCAATGCGAACATTGTCCTCTTCAAAGCCTTGCAGGCGCTCTGCAAACATACTCAGACAGTCTAGTCCTCGCTCCATGGAAGCGTGGTCGAGATTTTGCTGGGCGTCCAATCCCGATGCGAGTCTTACCCGTTGCTTGTGGCGGCTGACCAGTTGTAAATCTTGATCAACCACTTTTGCTACGACCATATGAAAGCTGTTTGAGCCCAGATCAATGGCCGCTATGTCTCGTGTTTCCTTTGGCTGCGTCATCTTTTAAAGATTGCTCTTTTTTCTTCTTTGTCTGTTTTTCTACATTTTTAAGATAGTCGTAAATGGCCACCTGCGAGCGGAGTTTTTTGCGGTTTCCGCGTGGAACGTAGGTGTTGGTCATCTCTTTGTCTATCCATCGAGCTTTTACTGTATCGGTAAAGTGAATATTAATGATATCAATTATTCGCTGTTTAAGACGTTGGTCACGAACTGGTGCTCCGACTTCGATGCGGTAGTCGATGTTTCGCGTCATCCAATCGGCAGATGAAATGTATACCTGAGGATCGCCGTCGTTGTGGGTAATCAGCACGCGGGGGTGTTCTAAAAAGCGATCGACAATACTGATGATCTTGATGTTGTCGCTTACCCCTTCTACACCGGGGACCAGTGAACACATGCCGCGAATCACCATTTTGATCTCTACCCCTGCATTACTGGCACCGTAGAGTTTATTGATCAAACCTTTGTCTACAAGGTTGTTGACCTTAAGGGTAATGGCGGCTTTTCGTCCTGCTTTAGCATTGAAGATCTCGGTATCGATCAGGCGATAAAGCTGAGTTCGCGAGTTCCGAGGTGAGACTATTAGGTGGTTAAACTTCACCGGACGATAGGGGTTTTCTATGTAGCCGAAAACGTTGCGAACTTCATTGGTTAACTCGGAATCTGCCGTTAACAAGGAGAAGTCCGTATAAATTCGAGCGGTTTTCTCGTGGAAGTTACCTGTACCAATATGGGCATAGCGTGCGATCTCTTCGCCTTCACGGCGGCTAATTAAGAGTAATTTGGAGTGAATCTTAAGGCCCGGTGCACCAAAGAGTACGTGAACCCCCGCTTCGGTTAATACCTTTGACCATTCGATATTGGCTTCTTCATCAAACCTCGCCTGCAGTTCGACAACCACAGTGACACTTTTTCCGTTGTGAACGGCGTCAATTAACGAGTTCATCAAGCGGGAGTCTTTGGCCACGCGATAAACATTTATCTTAATACTGAGTACTTTAGGGTCGAAGGCGGCTTGCCTTACTAGTTCAGTGACGTGTTCGAAGGTGTGATACGGGTAGTACAACAATATATCTTGAGCTTTAATCGCATCAAATTTGTTGGCGTAGCATCAAAATCAGCGCAATTCATCGGCGGTAGTGGCTTGTTTTCTAGGTACTCTCGCCCAACATTAGGGAAACCGATAAAGTCTTTAAAATTGTGGTAACGACCACCGGGGATCAGGTTGTCATAGTTAGATATTTTTAGTTTGTCACACAAGAAAGAGAGCATGTGGTTTGGCATCTCTCTCTCGTATACAAACCTCACAGGCATTGCGGTTAGGCGTTGGCTTACCCCTTCAGACATCTGTTCTAACAGGCTGTGCTCAACCTCGTAACGCAAATCGTATTCTGCATCGCGAGTCATCTTCATTGCGTATCCGCTCAGTTCGTCGTATTCGAAGAAGCCACTGAATAACTCATCGAGGCAGTAACGGATGATATTATCGAGTAAAATAATGGTTTTGCGTCGCTTGCCTTTCTGTTCTGGCACCATAACAAATCGCGGCAAGTGGTCCGTTGGGATTTCTAACAGTGCGTATTGGTAGCTGTCGGATTTTTTGAGCTCTACCGCTATGTAGGCGTATTCATCTTTTAGGAACTGGAGAACGTCGATATCCTCTGATATCAGCAGCGGTGTAATATGTGGAATGACCTCTTTGTGGAAGTATTTTTTTATCCACTTTTGCTGAGTTTCACTTAACTGAGTTTCGTTGACGAGAAAGATTCGGCGACGTGCCATTTCACGGATAAGCTCGGCGTAGAGTTCGTCAAAGCGTTCATTGAGTTTAAGAGCTTTAGACTGCATCTTGCTCAGAAGGTGTTTTGAGTTGTCATTGCCACCGCGTTCTTGGTTGATCAAAATACGTCGCTTAACGTCGGCAAAACGGACTTTGTAAAATTCATCTAAGTTGTTGGAAAAAATGCCCAGAAAGCGAATTCTCTCAACGATAGGTACAGATTTATCTGCCGCTTCTTGGAGGACGCGCTCATTAAATGACAGCCAGCTTAATTCTTTTTCTACGTAGAGTTTTTCCGCACTCATTCTCTGCACCTATTGCCGAAGACGGCTTTTAACCAACTAACAAAAATTTTTTTAGAACTGGTGTAGCAAATTAAGATGTTTCTATTACATTTTTATTTCAAAACCATATTGCATTGTTTTCAGATGTTTATTGCTGGCTGTAATATAAGTGTCACCTAAACGACATATTATAATTGTGGGACAAACTAGGTAAATTAGACAATGGCAGTAGCCGATTTTTCATTAAAAGAACCAGACAGAAAGAGATTGATCAAAGATCGCCTTTTTCGCCTTGCCGTTTCATCGGGAGGCGTAGGGGTTCTTGCGGCCTTGGTTCTGATATTTGTTTACCTAGCTTTGATGGTTTTACCTCTTTTTAAAGATGCCGGTATCACGCCAGATATAGCCAACCGCGCCGTAAATACTTCTACGCCATTGGCGATGGGAATTGATGACTACGGTGAGCACGCCTATTTGCTCTACCCCGAAGGCAATTTGGATTTTGTTACCCTTAGCGAAGATTCAGGTGACGACACGCAGACTCACGCTTTGGGCGATGAGTACGACTTGTTTTATGCTGCACCTTCGTCGTCCGGCTGGCTGGCAATGGCCAGTAGTGAAGGGGACGTTAAACTAGTTCGGCCTCACCTTACTAGCCGCATGTCGAGTAATGGACGCGAATTTGTCCCCAAGTTAGAAACCTACCCTTTGTCGGAACCAGTACTTCAAAGAGCGGGTGTAACACTCAAACAATTTGCTTTTGCACTTCAAGATGATGTGTTGATATTTGCAGGTGCTTATAGCGATGACAGAATTGAAGTTCGCTGGATGGAAGAGGGGCGATGGAGCAGTTATCTCTTCTCGATGCCAGTGCCACAACTGGATCAGATCTTTTTTACTCCCAATGGAAAGTTATTGTACTTGCTCAGCGGCTCTGAATTAATTATTGCCAACCGCGAAAGTGAAAAAATGACGGTTCGAGAGATCGTCGATCTCAGCTTGGGAGAAAGTAAACATTCGGTATCAAACATTGATCTCTTGTCAGGAGCGCACTCTCTGTTGGTGACTCACAATGACGGGCTGGTTTCCCAGTGGTTCGATGTAGTTCGCAATGGGCAGAGACATTTAACCCATATCCGAGAGTTTAAGCTCGCCTCTGAACTACAGTTTTTACTTCCCGATACCTATCGAAAAGGGTTTTATAGTTTTTATATCAACGGTACGGTACAGAGCCATTACACCACTAGTGAAAAGCTGGTGATTTTTAATCGCACCTACAAAAAAGTGCCTCAGTTTGCTGCCATGTCGGGGAATGAACAGTATTTACTGGCTTACCGTGATGGAAGAGTGAGTGTTGCACATCTAGACAACCCCTTCCCCGAGATTTCTCTGTCATCCCTGTGGCAAAAAGTATGGTACGAGAGTTACCCAGAACCTGAGTTTGTATGGCAAACCACATCCGCCGACAATGAGTTTGAAGCCAAATTTAGTTTGATCCCTATTGCGTTTGGCACGTTAAAGGCAGCAGCCTTTGCCATGTTGTTTGCTATTCCCATCGCTGTGTTGGGGGCGATTTATACGGCTTACTTTATGACGGCGAGAATGCGTCGCATCGTTAAACCCTCGATTGAGTTGATGGAGGCTTTGCCAACGGTCATTATTGGTTTTCTCGCTGGGCTTTGGTTTGCCCCTTTGGTTGAAAGGCACTTGGTGTCTGTTTTGGCTCTACTGATTTGCTTGCCGCTGTCTACCATTGTTATCGGTGGCGTTTGGCATTTGTTACCAAGTGCTTGTACGAGAAAGTTTGCCAATGGTTGGCACGCGGCGTTATTGATGCCAGTTATCCTTGTCTTAGTCACTTTAATTGTCTATCAAGGCGCTAATCTTGAAGCGTGGTTTTTTGAAGGTGATGTGAGAGCTTACCTCGCCAATCAAGGCATCGATTTCGATCAGAGAAATGCTCTCGTGGTAGGCTTCGCTATGGGATTTGCGGTAATACCGACCATATTCACCATTGCGGAAGACGCCATCTTCTCAGTCCCTAAACACCTGTCCGATGGTTCATTGGCCTTGGGCGCGACAGCGTGGCAGACGTTAACTCATGTGGTTTTACTCACCGCAAGCCCTGGTATCTTTTCGGCCATTATGATGGGGCTGGGCCGAGCCGTGGGTGAGACTATGATCGTCTTGATGGCCACAGGTAACACACCCATTATGGATTGGAACATATTGGAGGGGATGAGAACCTTGTCGGCAACGATCGCCGTAGAGATGCCTGAGTCAGAAGTGGGCAGTTCTCACTACCGGATTCTGTTTTTAGCGGCGCTGCTCTTGCTGGTGTTTACTTTTGCTGTTAACTCGCTGGCTGAGTGGGTAAGACAAAGATTAAGAGATAGATATCGTGCACTTTAGTTTTTTTAAAATGATCAATAACGGAGTGGCGCGTGTTTAAGTGGTTTAAATCGGGTGCGCCATGGATTTGGTTAACAGGCGGAGCGGTGAGCATTAGTTTGCTATCGGTTTTGGTTCTTCTGTTGCTAATTGGCTGGAAAGGGTTGTCTTATTTTTGGCCAGCACCTTTGTACCAGTGGCAAACCATTGATGGTGACAAGCTGATCGGGCAACTCTACGGCAGTGAGAGTGTTTCCAGAGCGCAACTTGTCGAGTTAGGGGTGACTCTTCCTAAAGAGCAAGACGCACTAGATAGTGTCAGTCGGTTGAATATCAAAGTTGCAAATCGAGATCTATACGATGCTGATTTTGTCTCGATTCTCGACTTAGATCTGGCGAAGAGAACTCGTCCAGTAGAATGGGCGGTTATCGAGCGAGCTCGAAGCGGTGATTTTTATGGTAAGCCGTTGGCCTACAAAGATGAAAACGGCACGTGGCAATCGGATATTCACAGAGCTCTTGAAGCGGGGCTAAAGCGAGCAAGTGCGGTTAATAGGCAGATTGAACGCCTCATCGACAAAGAGATCAGAGCGGTTAGCGCTAAGGCCGATCAGTTAAGATTAGAAAAAAGAAAGCGGGAGCTTAACAACAATTTAGACGATGCGTATTCCATTTACTACCAGAACCAAATGGATGGGTTTCGCCAAGCGCTCGTGCACGCTGAAAAAGAGCTGGATGGGTTAAGATCACAACTCGAACAACAAAGCCTGTTGGTACAAGCGATGACTGGGGAGAAAGTGGAGATCCCTCTGTCGGAAATACTGGACTTGTGGTACCCAAATCAGCTGACGTTAGGGGAAAAAATTGCTCATTGGGGCAAGCAAGTTTGGAAGTTTCTCTCGGATGACCCAAGAGAATCTAACTCTGAAGGCGGTGTGTTTCCAGCCATGTTTGGTACGGTGTTACTAGTTATCATAATGTCGATCATTGTGATGCCTTTAGGCGTGGTTGCTGCGGTCTATCTTCATGAGTATGCGGAAAACAATGCATTTACTCGATTAATTCGAGTGGCCGTCATCAACCTTGCTGGTGTGCCATCGGTGGTATATGGTGTGTTTGGTTTGGGCTTTTTTGTTTATACCCTTGGTGGCTCTATAGACAAACTGTTTTACTCGGAAAGTCTACCAGCGCCGACGTTTGGTACACCGGGGTTATTGTGGTCTTCACTCACCTTAGCCGTACTGACGCTTCCCGTGGTGATTGTCGCAACTGAGGAGGGCTTGAGCCGAATCCCTGGCTCTGTACGTCACGGTTCTTTAGCCCTTGGAGCAACTCAGTTTGAGACCTTGTGGCGAATAGTATTGCCGATGGCGAGCCCAGCGATTATTACTGGTCTAATATTAGCGGTGGCTAGAGCCGCGGGAGAAGTGGCGCCTTTAATGCTTGTGGGTGCGGTTAAATTAGCGTCGAGTCTACCTGTTGATAGCACTTTCCCTTTTATACATCTGGAAAGAAAGTTTATGCATTTGGGGTTTCATATCTATGACATCGGATTCCAGACCAGCAACATTGAAAGTGCGCGACCACTGGTTTACGCCACCTCTTTTTTACTAGTGACAGTGATTATTGGTTTGAACCTAACAGCAATTAGTATTCGCAATAATTTAAGAGAAAAATATCGGACAATGGGACAAGATTAAGTATGTTTTCTGTCGATCAAACATTGGGCTACCTGCCGCCATTAGATGTTAATAATCTGTCCGATGAACAGACGGCCATCTCTATTGAGGGGTTAAACCTGTATTATCAAAGCAGCCAAGCGCTGGATGATATTTCGATGCGTATTCCCAAAGGCAAGTGACCGCTTTTATCGGGCCTTCAGGTTGTGGTAAATCAACACTTCTGAGATGTATTAACCGAATGAATGACCTTGTTGAAGGTTGTCGAGTTGAAGGTAAGGTTAAACTTCACAGCAAAAACATCTATCACCCACAAGTGGATGTTGCGACGTTGCGCCGTCGAGTGGGTATGGTGTTCCAACGTCCTAATCCATTCCCCAAATCGATTTATGAAAACGTGGTTTATGGACTGCGACTACAAGGGATTAAAAATAGCCGAACTTTAGATGACGCTGTAGAGCGGTCCCTTAAAGCGGCAGCATTGTGGGAAGAAGTGAAAGACCGTTTGCACGAAAACGCATTTGGGCTATCTGGTGGCCAGCAACAGAGACTGGTAATTGCTCGGGCGATTGCCATTGAGCCAGAAGTACTGCTTTTAGATGAGCCGACCTCTGCTCTAGACCCAATTTCTACCCTAACTATCGAAGAGCTGATAAACGAACTAAAAACTCAGTACACGGTAGTTATCGTTACTCATAACATGCAACAAGCTGCTCGCGTGAGTGATCATACCGCCTTTATCCATATGGGTAAGCTGGTGGAGTATGCCGATACGGATACTATTTTTACATCGCCAGTAAAAAAGCAGACCGAAGACTACATTACAGGTCGTTATGGGTAATACTGTTAAAGCAATCAACGAATTTCTGATAGGAGTAGGCGTATAAATGAATTTTGGACGACACATTTCAGGGCAGTTTAATGTCGAGCTTGAATCGATCCGAACCCATGTATTGACTATGGGGGGCTTGGTTGAGCAGCAACTCTCTTTCGCAATGCAAGCACTGCACAAAGAGGACATTGAACTCGCGCGTAAAGTGGTTCGAGATGACCACAAAGTGAACGCGATGGAAGTGTCGATAGATGAAGCCTGTACGCGTATCATTGCCAAAAGACAACCTACCGCCAAAGATCTTCGCCTGATCATGGCGATTATTAAAACCATTACTGACCTAGAGCGAATTGGGGATGTGGCAACCAAGATGGCTTATGTGGCGATTGAAAGTCCTTCCTCAAAAGAGCGGCAGTTTCACGTCTCTTTAGAGCCGCTTTGCCGCAATGCCATCGCTATGCTTCATCAAGTACTCGATGCATTTGCCAGAATGGATGTGGACGCCGCCGCCGAAGTGTACAAACTGGACGACAAGTTGGATGCTGAATACGAGGCGGTGATTCGCCAGTTGATGACTTATATGATGGAAGACCCAAAGAACATTCCTCATATTCTTCAGGTCATGTGGTCAGCAAGGGCGATAGAGCGAGTGGGCGACCGCTGTCAGAACATTTGTGAGTACATCATCTACTTTGTAAAAGGCAAAGACGTTCGTCACCTCGGCGAGCAAAGCATTGATGATGCTCTGCGTTAAAAACGCAGAGTAACGCCTAGGTTCAAAGAGGTAGATAGGTGCGAAGATAAAAAGGTTTTGTGCCTATCTATGTAATTGAGATCCATACCTGCGCGGAAACCTAACTGGTCACTGACGTTGAGTGTCCACGCAAAAGCTCCACTTATACCAGTCCCGTCTCTTTCTCTCGTATTGGAAAGAATCGTTCTTGTCCCTTGGTAATCGACGACACCCATCTCAAACTGAACGCCAATATCAGGGGCCGATTCAAAGTTGTATTGCGTACCCAAACGATAGGTCTTTAGCCTGTCTCTATCTGTAATATACTCGGCAGAGATGTGACTATAGCTTAGATAAACAGCGTCTAAGCCCAGCGTATTTGTTAAACCTAGGTGCAATCCACCACCGGAGATACCAGAACCAAAATATGGCCCTACTCTTAGATCGGGTGATACGTATACCGTGTTTGCAAAACTGGAAAAACTGGATAACAGCAGTAACGGAGTGATGAGCTTTTTCATTGATTTAAACCTATAGAAAGCGTTAATAAAAGCCTTCCTTAGCCCTGTTCATCGCTAGGGGAAACTAGCGAATAGCAATATTTTATTGATTAACTTTTGTTGTGTATAAGCGTTGCTTTTTATTTTATAGATAAGTAATTCTTATCACTTAAAAGAAAAGCTCCCGCCAATTTTCCAAGAAACTTCTGAGTTAGAAAGTCCGTAATAGGTGCCGTTTGGGTCGAGCACTGTCATCTTGGCATAGGGATAAAATCGCCATAATGGCTTCATGGTGCCAAGGGTAAGCTCCCACTCGTTTGCGTGTCCTTGATTGAAGTCGGTCATATCTGACTTGTCGACGGCGAAGTGGTGCTCATAGCGACCCGAAATATACAGGTGATTAAAATAGTGAGCAGTGCCAATATAGGCGGAGTAATTGTTGGCGTCATCGACGGTTAACCAAGTAAATCCATTGCGAATACGTTCAGCCGTCACTCCTCCCTTAACGGAAAACCCATCAAAATATTGGGTAGCAGATAGGTCTATTTGATGACTTTGTGTTTTAACTCCGTCAATACCAGCAATATCTTTCATTAACCAGTCGTCGTACAGTCCGTATTCGTAATAGGCACTGAGTCTTAAATCAGGAGATAAAAAAGTTTGATAGCCAGCGCCAAGACCAATCCAATCATCAGTGTCGGCTCCAATAGAGATATAAGTGTTGTCCGTTACAGAGGCTGTTAAGCCTAGTTCGATGAGATCCTTTTCTATCGAAATATTAATCGCGGCATACAGGGGGGCAGAAAACACCACGGCGATAAATGGCATTATTTTCATTGTGAATTTCCAAAAAAACTCCCGACAGAGCGTCGGGAGTAGAAATGGTGGTTATCGATTAAGGCGGTTGCGGATAGCGTCTCGTACTGTTTGGCGATCGACTTGATGAGAAGGAGTCTCCATCATTGGGGAAATTCCCCCTTTAATTACGTCACCACCAATGTAGATGCCGTCTCGGCCGTCGAAAACATAGTAGCTACCTGCATGCTCTCCTTCTCGTATCATTCTAATATCAAAGGAGTTTCCGTCTGCATCTAAGACGGAAAATTCATGGCTCTTCCAAGATATATTTGAAATGGTGTACTCATTGCCTTCCGCATCAGTAATTGTGTTTCCACTGACTAAGTAAGAGTACTCAGGGTCATTCCACATAGGTGGCTGCTCTGGTCCAGTCCATGTGGGAGGAAGGCGATCTGGAGTTTCTTCCGTTTCAGGGATACTAGGTCCGCCCCAAACAGGGGGTAAGCGACTCGGTGCCTCTTCGATATCTGCTTCATTAGGCCCACTCCAAATAGGAGGTAAACGGTCAGGTGAAGATTCTGTATTGGAGTGGGCACCATCGGAGGAAGAGCAACCAGCTAGGGCGATGGAACCAGTAACAACAAGCGCTAAAAGAGTTTTATTCATAATTGATACCTATTGGACAAAGTGAATAACAAGCAGCCCATTGTCCCTAGGCGTAATTGAGTATTTTGGAAGAGGAATATGGAGCTTTATCCATCGCACTACCAATACTTAACAGAGGCAATCCGTACCTCGCTTGAAGTTATGGATACATTTTGTTCGATAAGTATTGCTTTATCTAATTAGAAAATAAGATACGTTTGATAAGCATTAATTATTGTTAAGTTGCTGTTGGAGAACGCGTTGAACTTCTTTATACAGCCAGTTTACCAAGGGATTGTTTCGATACTTAGTGTGGTAAAAAGCCATGACAGGCAACTGGATTTCACTGCCTTTATAAACGGCTTTCATTGCCCTTAACTCTGGATGTTTACCAATGGGGAACAGGTTGGAGTGGGGAATAAACATATCCGTATGGGAAATAACATCGACTGCCGCCATGGTAAATTCGGTTCTAAAACCGATTTTGGCTTCTATTCCCTGCTCGCTCATTAGTTGGGCCGCCAATACTTGGTGATCATTCCACCCCGGAGTGATCAACGAAGCGATTTCATAGCCAGCCATGTCTTGTGCGGTGACACTGACCTGATTTATCGGATGTCCATCGCGCACTATGACCGCACCAGTAAGGTCAATGAGCTTTTTGGAGTAGAGGTTTTGGGTGAGTTCACTTTCGTAGTTGACGCCAAAAAGCACCTCTCCCTTAGCGATATCACTCAGCGTGTTGTGGTTCCAACCGACGAGCTCCAAGATGCAATTGGGCGCGCTTTGTTTGAGTTGGTGAAACAGTGAACCTGAAAGACAAGATAACACGATTGGTGCTACGGCAATTTTTACCTTGTAGTCGATATCAGCTGGTGAAAAATGCTCAGATCGATTGAGAGCAACGGCTAAACCATCTAGATAGGGGGTGATCTTATTCGCCAGTTCTTCGGCAAAGGGAGTCGGTTCCAGACCGTGTCGTACTTTTACAAATAGCTCATCGTCAAAATGATGTCTTAGCTTTTGCAAAGATTGGCTAATGGCTGGTTGGGAGACAAAGAGCCTCTTTGACGCTTTGCGCATATTGCCCTCTTGAATAAGAACGATAAACGTCCTTAACAAGTTGAGATCAAGAGAGAAATAGAGGTCCTTAGCCATTTTGTCATCCTATCGGCTCGTTTACTAATACTTATCAGGAACAAAGGTTTGGTGCTCATGTGGAGCTCGAATATACCCTTCTTTGTTTATAGGAGGAAGGTCGATGTCTGTATATTCAATTTCGTGATATTCAATTTGTGAGAGCAGGTGACTAATACAGTTTAGACGGGCGCGTTTTTTGTCGTCAGATTGAACCACCCACCAAGGGGATTGTTTGGTGTCTGTATAAGAAAACATGGCATCTTTTGCCGCGGAATACTCGGCCCATCTTTGGCGTGATTGCAGATCCATTGGACTGAACTTCCAGCGTTTTATTGGCGTGGCAATTCGCTCTTTAAACCGCTTTTCTTGCTCTTCATCGGAAACGGAAAACCAGTATTTTAAAAGAACGATGCCAGAGCGTTGCAGCATGCGTTCAAATTCGGGGCAAGAGCGAAGGAACTCTTCATACTCGCTTTCGCTGCAAAATCCCATCACCTTCTCAACTCCTGCGCGGTTATACCAACTGCGGTCAAACAAGACTATCTCTCCTGCACTTGGCAAGTGAGCAACGTAGCGTTGGAAATACCATTGGGTCTTTTCTTTTTCGGTCGGGGCGGGAAGGGCGGCTATGCGGCAAACTCTAGGGTTGAGCTTTTCAGTGATTCGTTTGATAACACCGCCTTTACCAGCAGCATCTCTACCTTCGAAAATCACCACAACCTTTAACCCTGCTCGCTTGACCCACTCTTGAAGTTTGACAAGTTCAACTTGAAGCCTTTCTAATTCCTTTAGATAGACTTTTTTATCTAGTTTGGGTTTACTCATAGATGCGCCCTCCTTTGTTATCAGTATGTTACTACAAACTGAAGAGCGCAATGCGGTTACTTGAAAGATTTGAGCTGGTCGACGACTTGCCGGATTGATTCTGATGATGTTATCGGGATCTGAAACTCGTCGATATCGCTCGAACCCATTTTAACGCTTTGGTCAGACACTTCCATTGCGCTAGGTCGAGTGGTTTTTCCAGAAAGATGAACCTCGCGAGTACCAGTATTGTTGACGATGGTCAACACGTTTTTGGCATTCACTCCAGCGCCAGCCATAATCGAAATACGCTGGTTAGCTTGTTCTATCATCTCTTTAAGCGTCTCTTGCCCCTCTATTGCTTTTGGTGCAAGCCCCGAGCTTAATACCCTTTCACAACCCAACTTGATAATGGCCTCTAATGCGATTAATGGATCCACTGCCATATCAATGGCGCGATGAAAGGTAACACCTAAACCGTATTTTTTGGCTTGCTGCACAAGTGGAGCCGCGTTTTCGACATCGACCCTGCCATCTGGGGTCAACAGACCGAACACTACGCCTTGTAAGCCGACACTTGCTGCCGCTTCAATATCTAACAGCATTGAATCGATATCATCACTGTTGTAGCAAAAATCGCCTTGTCTTGGACGTATCATCGCATAGACGGGGATCGGGGAGAGTTGAGCGGCTTTTTTCATAAGCCGTAACTTGGGGTGAGTCCTCCCAATTCTAGAGAAGAGCAAAGCTCAATCCGATTGGCGCCTCCGTTTATGGCAGCGTGGAGAGATTCTAGGTTATCGATACAAACTTCTACCGTTACACTCATAACACATTACTCTTAATTGACACTGATTAAATGATACGAAAAAGTGGCCATGAGAATTAGGGTAAAAGTCAGGTAAGTAATTTCCGCAAATAGGCACAGAGCTGGAAAAGAAAAAACCTCTCGAGTGAGAGGTTTTTGAATGTGTTACGCTGCGTCTTCTTGCTCTTTGTCAACAACGACAGGTTTCGGTTTTTTCGGCGCTGGTTTGCGTTTAGCGCCTAACGCATAAAGCACATCTTCTTTGTTCTGGGCTAGGAACATAGCCAGATCTTCTTGCTTACCTTCATCTTCGATAAGCCCACTTTTTCCTAAAAGCTCGAACAGCTCATCTGACATATCTAGCATTTTGTCGTAGGCATCAGCTTCCGCTTTAGAGGTAAAAGTCATTTTCTCTTCTCCGTTGCGCTCGACCACGTACTTGACGATTACAGCCATGGTAGTTCCTCAAATCAAATTTCAAGATATTTATACTGTCTTTTTATACAGCTTTTGCTCAGTTAAGTCTAGGGCAAAGCAAATTTATGGGATCTAAACGGTCAAACTCTCTTCAAAGGTGCGGGCTATTGGAGTGCTCCCAGTTTTGACAAAAGGCGATAAACGACTTGAGCAGAGGGCTTTGATACTTTTCTTTGTGCACCAGCAGCCATAGGCGTCGCTTCATATCAAGTGGAAGGTCGACCAAAGCAACTTTGCCACTCTCAATCGCTGGTTGTGCTGAGAGATGAGATAAACACCCCAATCCAAGCCTAGCGGCGACACTGTTGATCAGTGCTTCCGTTGTGTTTAGCTGGAATGCTTCGTGCCATTGCTCGATTCTCGGTGCAACGACACGTAAGAAAAACTCTCTCGATCCAGATCCCGCCTCACGCAGAATCCATTGACTGTTTTCTAAATCGGCCAGAGATTGAGGAGCGTGGCTATCATTAGCGGCAATAACACACATTTCATCTTGGCTAAATGGTGTGGACAACAGCTCTGGATGCTGAGTTTTTCCCTCTATCAAGGCGATGTCTAACTCGTAGTCGACTAATTTTTGGCAGATTTGCGCTGAATTGGAAATAAAGAGGCTTTGAGATTTATGCCCCGTCTGGTGTCGAAATTGACTGAGGAGATAAGGTGCGACTTGATTGCCAATGGTGTCACTTGCCCCAATACTCAATTTTCCAGATAGTTTTTGGTCGGAAAACAGTGATTCAATGTCTTGACTACGGCTGAGCAGTTCGTCTGCCAAAGGCAGAAGCTTTTGGCCTTCTTGGTTGAGTATCAGACGGTTGTTTACACGATCAAACAGGGCGTGGCCAAGCTGTTTTTCTAACTCAGATAAAGCCATACTGACGGCGGCTTTGGAAAGAAATAGAGCGTCGGCGGCAGAGGTCAGTGTTTGGTGACGAGTAACAGTGACAAAGACGTTCAGTTGCTTAAACGAAATATTCATATCAAGACTGTTTAGAATTTCTTAACGATTGGTTTAGATGGTTATTTAAGTCTAAACAAAATGCAAGAGAAACGATGTCGCTTTATAAAGCGATCAATCCCTTATCCTAGAGAGAAATCTGCTTAATTTAATGCACTTATGCTAACCTAGAGTTTGTTTTAGTCTGCATACGAGAGCCGTTGTGTTTACTGTTTATCACTCCAATCAGGTTGATATTCTCAAGTCGCTGCTGGTCGAATTGATTCGCTTGAACCCATTGGACAACCCATTTGAAAAAGAGCAGATCCTTGTCCAGAGCCCGGGTATGTCTCAGTGGCTAAAACTAGAGTTAGCGAAAGAGTTGGGTGTTGCGGCGAACATTGACTTTCCGCTGCCCGCAACTTTTATCTGGGAGATGTTTACCAGAGTCCTTCCCGATGTCCCTAAGCGAAGTGCCTTTAACAAAGAGGCTATGACGTGGAAGTTAATGACCATACTTCCCACTATGCTAGATCGACAAGAGTTCTCGCCATTAAAACAGTACCTTGAAGGCGATGACAAGGGGGCAAAGTGTTATCAATTAGCCGAAAAAATCGCGGATATTTTTGATGGTTATCTGGTTTACCGACCTGAATGGATATCAGCGTGGGAAAGTGATCAGATAGTCTCTGAATTGCAAGAGGAACAGCCGTGGCAACCTCTTTTGTGGCAGGCGCTCTACGACCACACGGTGACCAGTGATCAATCACCCTATCACCGAGCCAACTTATATCAAGACTTTATTGAGGTGTTAAATAGCTTTAGCGGAACACCGGAAAACCTTCCTAAACGTTTGTTTGTATTTGGTATTACTTCGTTGCCTCCCCGTTATCTGGATGCGTTGAAGGCTCTTGGTGAACACATAGACGTACATTTAATGTTTACCAACCCATGCCGTTTTTATTGGGGAGAGGTTCGCGATCAAAAGTATTTGGCGAGATTGGCGTCTAAACACCGACAGCATTTGGTATGGCAAGACAATCACTCAGAAATAAACGGGGAAAGTGAGCAGTTAAAAGGGAGTGTCGAGCAGAACTCGCTAGATGAACTTCATACCGATGCCGTCGGAAATAGCTTACTCGCTTCGATGGGAAAACTTGGTCGAGACAACATGTATTTGCTGTCACAGTTGGAGTCTCACGAGATCGAAGCGTTTGTCGATGCTGAACGGGACACGCTTCTTCAGCAAATTCAAGCTGATATCTTAAATCTCGATATGCACCAAAATGATGAGGTGGTGGATACCAGTCTGCACAAGCCAGAAATTGATATCGATGATCGTTCTCTAACCTTACATCTTTGCCATAGCCCGATGAGGGAAGTTGAAGTTTTACACGACCAACTTTTGGCTATGTTCGAAAAAAATCCGCAACTAGAAGCAAGGGACATCATAGTGATGGTGTCTGATATCAACGCGTATAGCCCGGCGATTCAAGCGGTATTTGGAAACGCACCGGGTAAGCGTTTTATTCCGTTCTCCATTTCTGATAGAAGTGCTACTCAAGAGAGCCCATTGCTCAATGCCTTTTCTCAGCTAATGGGGTTACCGGATTCTCGTTGTTTGGCGTCTGAGCTACTTGAGTTATTAGAGTTTCCTGCCATTCTGGCTCGCTTTGGTATTGATGAAGAAGAGTTTTTACAAGCAAAGCGTTGGGTCGAAGATGCGGGTATTCGCTGGGGGCTTAACGAAGAGACGGCCACCGAGTTTGATTTGCCAAAAACCAAGCAAAACACTTGGCAATTCGGCATCCAAAGAATGTTGCTTGGCTACGCCATGCCAGATTCTGCTGGATTGCTGGCAACGTCAGAACTGCCTTTAGCGCCCTACAATGAAGTTCAAGGGCTAGGAGCTGAGTTAGCAGGAAAGCTCGCCCACTTCATCGACAAAGTGAGTGTTTATCGACAGCGTTTAGCTAAAACACAAGATGCCGAGAGTTGGCGAACTCTGATATTTGAGCTGCTAGAAGACTTCTTTTTGGTAGAACTTGAGGGGGAGTTAGCGCTAAAAACGATTCGAGATACACTAGGGCAGCTTAATGAGCAGCTTAGCGATGCGGGGTATACTGATTTGCTAAGCCCTGAGATCCTTCGTCAATATTTGAATGACAAACTCTCCGGAACTCGGGTATCACAACGTTTTCTCGCCGGACAGGTGAATTTCTGTACCTTGATGCCGATGCGTTCCATTCCTTTTAAAGTGGTTTGCTTGTTGGGTATGAATGATGGCATTTACCCTCGCACTGTGCCTTCAGACGGGTTTGATCTAATGAATGGCAGAGCTAAGCCAGGGGATCGTTCGCGGCGCGATGATGACAGATACCTGTTTTTGGAAGCGATTTTATCTGCGCAGCAAACCCTTTATATCAGTTATGTTGGACGCTCAGTGCAAGACAACAGTGAGAGAATGCCTTCGGTATTGGTTTCAGAGCTACTGGAATATTGCCATCAAAACTATTGCCTTGCTGGCGGGCAGGCACTACCTGTCGATATGTCGGGCGATGCCTTGTTAGAGAACATGACTTTCTTTCACGCGATGACGCCGTTTAGCCCCAAGGCATTTACTCAAAGTATCAGCTATGCCAGTGAGTGGCTTCCCGCTGCTCGTGGAGAAGGCGTCGCGGCTGGTGGTTTTCATCAACCACTAACGGACTTTTGGCTGGAAAACACCGAACTTCTTGAATTACCACTGGCTGAATTTCAGCGGTTTTGGCGTCTGCCAGTACAGTACTTTTTTAATCGCCGCCTAAAGGTTCACTTCGAAGCTCCAGATGCATTAATGGAAGATGATGAGCCATTTGCCCTTAACGGCTTAGAAAGTTATCAAATGCGAGATGGTTTGCTAGAGCAGCTTCTGGAGTCCAATTCGGAGAACGACGCCTCAGCTTGTATTGACGATTTTGTATCGCAACAGCGAGCACAAGGGAAATTGCCTGTAGGGGCATTTGGCGAGTTGGAGTTTGAAAGTAATCGAGTACAAGTGGAAGAGCTGGTAGAGGCGCTTCGATTTGTGTGCGATAAGCCGTTAGAAGAAGTAGAAGTTAGACTTGATATACCAGTGGCCTCGCACAATAGAAGGGTACGGTTAACCGGGTGGTTAACGCAGCATTATCAAGCGGGACTGGTACGTTTTCGCAGTGGACGCATTCGTTCACAAGATTATCTTTCCGCTTGGATTGACCATCTTGCTATGTCCGCCATGGGCATTCAAAAGCGAACTCACCTTATTGGATATGATCGAAAAGAGGGTGTGACGCATTGGATCTATCCTCCGCTGGAAGGGAGTCAACAAGCGAAAGAAACCCTGATAGAACTGGTTCGACTTTTTGGCGAGGGAATGACTAAGCTATTTGTTATTTCCCAGAAACCGCGCTCGCTTGCGTAGAGGCTGGGTTTTCAAAAGCTGGCTGGGTGGATGACGAAGAAAAGTCGCTGAAAAAAATGGCGCAAGTGTTCAATGATGGCTATTTGATAAAAGGCGAAGGGAGCAAGAGTTACATCGCTAGAACATGGCCGAATTGGGAGCAAGAGTTAGCCCAACAAGTGCGGATGTACGCATCACTTGTTATCCAGCAACCAAGGTTGCTGATTCAAGATGCAAATGAAGCAAGGTAGGGTGGGTGGCCGCCAGTAAATCATTATTATTTGTAGGGCGTTTGCTGTACGGCCACTAGGTCAGAGGGACCATTATCTGGTTGATTAGCATGAGTTTGTATCATGCATGTCGTACGGCGAAGTCTATCAGGATGAAGTGAAATGCTTCCGCGAGTTAGATCTCAATTCACCTTAAGGGATCTATTAGTAACAGTAAGAATTAATTATTTAGAGGGCGGATCACATATTCGCCGGATCTTTTCAGTTGAAGGTTCAGAAAACTATGACATCCAAGTTAACCGCAGTTGCACTCGATACCATGACGTTTCCACTTCATGGTGCGCGCTTAATAGAAGCCTCTGCTGGAACAGGTAAAACTTTTACTATTGCTGGCCTCTACCTTCGACTTCTTCTGGGGCATGGCGATGTAAGTACCCGTCATCAGCAACCCTTAACCGTCGATCAAATTCTCGTTGTTACTTTTACCGAAGCGGCGACGGCAGAGCTGCGAGATCGCATCCGCAGCCGTATCCACCAAGCCAGAATTGCATTTGCACGAGGAGAAAGTAACGACCCTGTTATTCAACCTCTTCTCAATGAAGTAAGCGATCACAATTATGCCGCTTCTCTTTTACTCAATGCGGAAAGGCAGATGGATGAAGCGGCGGTTTACACCATCCACGGTTTTTGCCAACGGATGCTAACGCAAAACGCATTTGAATCAGGTAGCCGATTTAACAATGAGTTTGTTACCGATGAAACTCAGTTGAGAAATCAAGTGGTGGCCGATTACTGGCGGAAGAACTTTTATGGTCTTCCTTTGCAACTGGCCGCGGAAATTCGTCAACTATGGGCCTCTCCGGCTGATTTAGAAAAGCAGATAGGACGGTATCTATCAGGATCGCCATTGACCATAACCACCGAGTCAATGACAGGATCATTAGCGGATTTACACCGAGAAAACCTCAGTGAGATAGACGGGTTAAAAACGCTGTGGCTTCAGTCAGAACAAGATGTGCCAACTGCTATTTTGAACTCGGATGTCAGTAAGCGCAGCTACACCAAGAAGTCTTTACCCCAGTGGCATGAGGCAGTAACTCAGTGGGCGAAAACCCCCACTATTGATTATCGAGTCCCAGATCAACTAGCTAAGTTTCGACAGAGTGTCCTTGAGGAAAAAACGCCTAAAGGCCAAGTACCTGAGCACGAAATCTTTACTCAAATTGAGACTTTTTTAGCGACGCCTCCAAATTTAAAAGCGCCACTGATGGCTCACGCAATCAAAGAGTGTCGCGCTATGCTTGCTAAAGCAAAAGCCCAAAAGCAGTGGTTGTCATTTGACGATTTGCTCAGTCAGTTATCAGCGGCGATCGATGTTGATGAAGAGGCAATATTGGCAGATAGGATCAGGCAGCTTTACCCAATTGCCATGATTGATGAATTCCAAGATACAGACCCTCTCCAATACAGTATTTTTAGTCGAATTTATCTATCCAATCCAGAGTGTGGTTTGTTTATGATCGGCGATCCAAAACAGGCTATTTACGGCTTCCGTGGTGCGGATATTTTTACCTATATTAAAGCGAGAAATCAGGTAACAGCTCACTACACACTAGGCACGAACTGGCGCTCCGCTGCTGACATGGTAAAAGCGGTAAATCAGGTATTTGAGTTGCCAGATTCCCCTTTTATCTATGATGACGACATTCCCTTTTTACCCGTTTCTCCAAGCCCTGTTGCCGACGAAAAACAGTGGCAACTCAACGGAGAAAAACAACCCGCTCTGACGTATTGGTCACCAGAGTCTCCAGAGAAGCCAATGAGTAAAGGGGACTATCAGACGGTCATGTGTGACGCCACGGTGAGTCAAATACAGTCTATTCTTACCGCGTCCCAAAACGGCAACGCAATGTTGGTAAACGGCAGCAAAGCAAAAGCAGTCACCGCGGGTGATATAGCCGTTCTCGTTCGTACGGGCTCCGAAGGTAAGATGATAAAGAAAGCGCTTGCAGAAAAGGGCATTGCGAGTGTTTACCTGTCCAACCGAGATAATGTCTTTGTCAGTAATGTGGCTCAGGATGTGCTGCGTCTTTTACACGCGGTACTTTACTTTGAGGACGAGCGTTTACTTAAAGCTAGTTTAGCTGGGGAACTGTTCGCTCTGAATGCAATCGAATTAGACCATCTCAACACCTCTGAAGAGAGTTGGGAAAACGTGGTATTAGAATTTGCAGAGTATCGCAAACTCTGGATACAGCGTGGCGTATTGCCCATGTTGCGCTCGGTGATGAGTAAACGTCATATCGCCGAGCGTCTTTTAGCAACAGATAGCGGAGAGCGTTCACTTACCGATCTAATGCACCTCAGCGAGCTGCTACAGCAAGCGAGTTTAGAGCTAGATAGTGATTTAGGTTTGATTCGCTGGTTAGCTCAATCGATAAATGATGCAGAAAATGGTGTAGGTGGAAGTGATGAGCAAATACAGCGTTTAGAGTCTGATAAAAACCTGGTTCAGATTGTTACTATCCACAAATCTAAGGGGTTGGAATACGACTTGGTTTTCCTCCCTTTTATTATGAATCATGCGATGCCAGTGAAGCTAAGTACTATGACTCAGAAAAAGACCAAACGCTATTAGACATCACGGCAAGCGAAGGAGCATTAAAGCAAGCGGATCGCGAACGCCTAGCGGAAGATTTACGCCTGCTATACGTCGCCCTGACTCGCGCCGTTTTTGCTTGTTTTATTGGCGCAGCGCCTCTTCGAGCTGGTCGCTCAACTAAAGAGCCAACAGGGGTGGATAAATCCGCAATAGGTTATTTGCTGCAAAATGGCCAACAAGGTGGCATCGCCGATCTGGAAATGGCCATTAATAAGCAAGTGGATAATTTAGATTCGGTTTCCAGTTGCCTTCCTCCAGAGCCTTGCCAAGAAACTTACGCAGAATCCTTGCCAGATAAGGTCGAGCTTTTGGCGCAAAATGTTGAACGCGAAGTCGACCGACAATGGCGTATTAGCAGTTATTCTGGACTAGTAAAACACGGTAGCCATCATCAACAGCACGATGCGACGATTGAAGTGGCTGGGTTTGATATTGATTCTTCCGAAGACGATGACACTTCTCTAACTATTGAACCAGAACGTTCTATTTTCACTTTCCCCAAGGGGGCGAGGGCTGGTACGTTTTTACACACCCTGTTTGAAGAAGTGGATTTTACCGCTTCCGCTTATGACAAAGATAACCAAAAAATTATTGAAAACCTTTTAGTCAACGAGCAATTGGAACAAGAGTGGTTACCGATACTTCAATCTATGGTCGAAACGGTTCTCACTGCACCATTGGATGGAAAAGCGCTCAAGCTGAGAGAAAAGCAAGCGGATCAAAGATTGGTAGAAATGGAGTTTTTGCTGCCAGTATCGGTGTTATCGGCCAGCGAACTAAACCGACTTACCCATAGGTACGACACTCTTTCAGCTAAAGCTGGGGAGCTGGGTTTTCAATCTATCAAAGGTATGCTCAAAGGTTTTATCGATTTGGTATTTGAACATCAAGGCAAGTATTACGTTCTGGATTGGAAATCGAATCATCTTGGGGATGATGTGTCTTACTACCATGGTGAAGCATTGCGAAATGCCATGTCAGAACACCGATACGATCTTCAATATCAAATTTACTCGCTGGCTCTCCATCGTTTCTTGCGCAGTAGGATCCCTGACTACAGCTATGAGCAACACTTTGGAGGCGTATATTACTTATTTTTACGCGGTATCGACGGGCAAAGTGACAATGGCATTTTTTGTGCGCGTCCCGAACAGGATCTGATCGAGAAATTTGATCAAATGCTAGAAGGGAAATCCGAACAAGCGAACGATGATATGGGACAAATGGAGCTTGATTTTTAATGATGACGACCACTGAGAAACCAGTCCTTACCCTTCTCGATTGGATAGCAGTATTGAGTAAACAGGGGACGATTCGCCAACTCGACTATCAGTTTGGGCTATTTATCCATCAGCATTCCCAAAGCGAATCCTTAGCTTTTCTTGCCACCATTGTGAGTACAGAGTTGGGTAAGGGGCATATTTGCTTGCCCATTTCCTCGGGCAATGCTTTTGCCGCTGAACTGGTTGATAAACTCGGCTTATATGGTGAGCAGGCTAAGCTTTTGGAATCGAAACTCTTATCGACGAATTGGGTTTTAGAACTAGAGCAGTCCTCTTTAGTGGGGAGTCAGGGGGAAGCCGTGCCATTAATGTTTGATGGCAAACGTCTGTATCTACATAGATACTGGCTTTACGAGCACAAACTTGCAGATAAGTTAAAGAGCTTTGGGACACCAGTGATCTTTTCGACTACGGGTGTCCCAGAAGTACGTGAACTACTGGATCATCTGTTTGCTAGAACCTATTACTATTTGTACTCAAACATTGATAAACAAAGGGCTGAAGCGAGTTTAACATCTCCAAAAATACAGCAGTTAGTCTGTGACCACTTAGATGTTGTTATACCAGAGGATTTGGATTGGCCTGCCATAGGCCAAGTCGTACAGCAGGCGAAACAAGCCGCTGACTTATCTGTTTTAGATACCCTTGTCCCAGAGCGAGTGTGCATCAACTGGCAGAAAGTTGCTGCTGCCGTTGCACTTAGCCGCAATTTTGCCGTTATCTCAGGAGGACCTGGTACCGGTAAGACGACGACAGTAACCAAGCTTCTCGCTGCTTTGATAGAACAAGCGAGTCGAAGTGGAGAGCAGCCAGAAATCAAACTGGTGGCACCGACGGGGAAAGCGGCGGCGCGACTTACCGAATCGATTGGTAAAGCGGTCTCTCAGTTAGGTGTATCGCAAGAGCTTAAAGATGCGATACCAACACAAGCCAGTACTATTCATCGCTTGCTAGGTGCTTTACCCCATAGTGCTGAATTTAGACACAATAGCAATGATCCCCTTCATTTGGATATATTGGTGGTTGATGAAGCCTCAATGGTCGATCTCTCGATGATGTTTAAGCTAATCGATGCACTGCCAAATCACGCTCGGCTTATCTTACTTGGTGATAAGGATCAGTTAGCGTCGGTTGAAGCTGGAGCAGTACTGGGTGATATTTGCTCCTTTCACACATCCGGTTACAGTGATACTCATGCAAAGATGATCGCAGATATGACCGGTTATGAAGCAATTAAGCGAAATACCACTTCGTTACCAAGTATTGCCGATAGCCTTTGCATGTTGAGAAAAAGCTATCGATTTGATGCGCGTTCTGGAATTGGTCAACTTGCCAGAGCGGTAAACAAAGGGGATAAGCACGCCGTTCAGAAAGTCTGGCAAGCGGGTTTTACTGACATTACTCACTGGCCTCTAAGCGGGCAGGCCTACAGTCAAATGCTTCAAGACATGGTTGAAGGTTATCAAGAGTATTTAGAGAAGACTCGGCATTTTAGCAAGCAGGGCGCAACTGTTGGCGACAACAGTGACAGTGCCAAGCAGGTATTAGCGGCGTTTAATCACTGCCGATTGCTATGTGCGATACGCGAGGGCGAATTTGGCATAGTTGGCCTTAACCAACGCATCGAAAGAGCGTTAACGGCTAGGCGGTTAATAGCCCCAGGAGACAGGCTTTGGTATCACGGCCGCCCAATTATGGTGACAAAGAATGACCATGGTAACGGCCTCTACAATGGTGATATCGGGATCTGTATGTATGAGTCTGAAGAAGAAGGTGCAAGGCTTAAAGTCTATTTTGAGTTGCCCGATGGCGCTATAAAGGCGGTATTACCAAGTCGAGTTCCGTCACATGAAACGGCCTACGCCATGACCATTCACAAATCTCAGGGTAGCGAATTTGAACATACGCTGATGATTCTACCACCAGACTTCAGCCCCATTCTCACACGTGAACTCATCTATACGGGAATTACGCGTGCGAAAAAAAGGCTAACTATCTATTCAGATAGTAAAGTGCTTATCAAAGGGATAGCAAGCACGACACAAAGGGCCAGTGGGCTGGTCGACCGCTTAGTTAGTTAAGTTTGTTTCGCCCAATTAGGGGCGAAACAGAAAGTCGTTGCTTTAGCTAAATGCGCTTGAAAACGTGATGCTGCGTATCTGATATTTTTCTTTGTAAGCGAGAATAAATGCTTTTAAGCCTTCTGAGGTTGGGAAGACGCAATGCACATCCAAACCCTCTAGAAGTTGGTTGTCTGCCATATCCCAAAAGCTTTGAACTGAATTACAAATGATGGTTTTCATCGGTGTTTTTGCTCTTTATAAAGTATCTAAATACTTCAAGCAATCCGTGCAGCTCAGTGTTACTGAGTGAAGATAATATTGATGGCGCCCCTATCCAGAAGCGCTGGAATATTAACCAAATTAACCTATGAAATAAAGTGGATACGTGTGTAATTTTTGGGACAAGATGCCTACTCGTTCTTTGGTCCTAATTTAATCAGGTACTTAGCGCTAAAATTTTTGAACGGCGCTGAAGGTTGTAGAGATTCTGCTTTTGCATGGGGAGTTCGGAAACCGAAATTTCTTCAAATCCCTGCTCTCTAAACCAGTGGAGACTATGGGTGGTAAGAACGAAAATTTGTTCAATTCCTTTGGCTTTGGAATGCTGACGCATATGGTTTAGAAGGACTAAGCCACGGTTACCATCTCGGTACTCGCTGTGAATGGCAACACAAGCCATCTCTGCCATTTTGTCATCCGGATACGGGTACAAGGCTGCACACCCAATAATAAGGCCGTCTTTTTCGATAATAGTGAATTGATGGATCTCTTGTTCTAACTGTTCTCTTGAACGTCTGACAAGAATTCCTTGCTGTTCCAGAGGTTCAATCAAGTCCAAAATACCGCCAATGTCATCAATGTGTGCTTGGCGAATTTGCTCCGCGCTCTCCACAACAATCTGTGTTCCTATGCCGTCGAGAGAAAAGAGTTCCTGAATTAAAGCGCCGTCGACCTTATAGCTCACTAAGTGGCTGCGTGGAACACCTGCGCGACACGCAGCAGTGGCCGCGCGAAGAAAGCGCAGCGTCCCCGATGAGTTGTCGTCTTTGTGGTTAACATCGAAAGTAAGTCGTTCGAGAATTCGCTCGGCTTCCGCTGGGAATAGCTCGGCAACCGCGTTGCCTTCTTCGTCGATGATACCTTGCTCTGAACAGAAGCCTATTAATTTGTCTGCATTGAGTTTTATCGCCAATTGGGTAGCGAGTTCTTCAGACAAGAGGTTAAAAGATTCCCCAGTAACTGAACTGGCAATCGGACCCAGTAGCACTATCGAGCCCTGATCGAGCATGCGATTGATACCATGGGTATCAATGCGACGAATACGCCCGCTATGGCAGTAGTCGACACCATCATCAACACCAAGTGGTTGGGCAATAACAAAGTTTCCGCTAACCACATTGAGTTGAGTGCCTTCCATTGGTGTGTTGCCAAGACTCATAGAGAGTTGAGCCGTGATAGCCAATTGAAGTTGTCCCGCAGCTTGCATCACCAAGTTCAGTGCTTTCTCATCGGTAACTCGAACACCTTTATGATAGGGCGTTTGGTAATTATTCGAGTTAAGTACCTGATTAATCTGCGGTCGAGCGCCGTGAACCAGTACGATCTTCACCCCAAGACTGTGAAGTAAGGATAAATCACTAATTATGTTGGTAAAGTTGTCATCGGCTACAACCTCACCTCCCAACATAACGACCATGGTTTTGCCACGGTGCGCGTTGACATAAGGGGCGGACTGTCGAAAACCTTTAACTAGTTCGGTGCTACGGATCTTCACGATAATACTCGTTTGTGAATTGTTATGTGAAAATAATGCAATATTATTCTGTTTTCAACAACTGTTTTTTTTGACTCAATATTAGAGAATTAGACTTGGTCGATTGTCGCAGTCTCAAGCCAGTGGTATAGAATAAGAAATAGTGAATTACGATACTTATAAAAAAACTAGATGAATAACGCTGACCCTGCAGCAAATCGAGCCAACAAAAAGAAGATAGAGCGGTTTCTACTGGTAATTGCTGTGATCATTTCTATTGTAGCGGTGATGGCCTTTTCCTTGTTGTTTAAATACATTAATAAACTCAACTATCCAGACCAAATGATCTACGGAACTTGGGTAGAGCAAAACGTCGCACCTTATGCGGCCGACAAATTTACTCTCACCCGCAATGGTGTGGTGGTGAATGGTGGCGTAGTTGCAACGCAGTTTCTGTTTGATGGTAAGTACTTTAAGTATCAGTCAGGAGAGCAAACTCGCCGTTTCCTATTTCTCAATCAAGATATGACGCAAATGCGATTGATTTCTGAGGTTAACTATCAGCCTATCTATCACTTGATAAAGAGTGATCAGCAATGACCTCACGGTTTGGTTTTGAGATTGTTACCATTTCCAATTCTGAATAAGTTGCTATTAACTTCAGACTTTGCCATGCTCCCTAAATCTTTGGTCTAACGACCTTTAGTGACTATTTTTAGCGCTTATCAGTTAGAGGAATTAACATAAGTGATCAATAAAACCCTTCCATTAGCTTTAGTGGCTCTCCTAGCGGGTTGTGCGCAGCCTACCGACCGAGCGCAACAATACTTAGACGGTGAATTTCCACAAACTCTCAACAAAGTTACCGTTGTTGATTCGCAAACCCCTAGAGACTTTACTGAGTTTCATCGTCAAGCGCATGAAGTGGTGAGCAATTCTCCATCAATGGCCGCTATCTATCAGCCTCTATATGAAAAGCTAAATGAATGGGTTTTACAAAGTGGTGATCCTGCTAGTTTAGCGCAGTTTGGTGTTCAGGCCGCGCAACTAGGCGGTGGTGATAAGCAGGGCAATGTTCTTTTTACTGGGTATTTCTCACCCGTTATGGAGCTTCGTCATCAAGCCAATGAAAAGTTTAAGTACCCAGTGTACAAAATGCCCAATTGCGATGAAGATTGCCCAACGAGAGCAGAGGTCTATGCCGGTGCTCTAGAAGGGCAAGGTTTAGAGTTAGGCTACGCGGCGAATCGCATTGATCCATTTATCATGGAAGTGCAAGGCAGTGGCTTTGTTCACTTTGAAGATGACGATACGCTGGAGTATTTTGCCTACGGCGGTAAGAACAATAAAGCGTACGTCAGCATTGGTAAGGTACTGATCGAGCGCGGTGAAGTACCACGAGCTAAGATGTCGTTAAAAGCGATAAAAGATTGGGTGTTAGAAAATGATGATGCAACAGTAAGAGAGCTGCTGGAGCAGAACCCATCTTTTGTATTTTTTGAGCCAAGATCGGCGGCGCCAGTAACAGGCTCCGCGGGTATTCCATTACTGCCAATGGCATCTGTTGCTGGTGACAGAAGTTTGTTCCCAATGGGGACACCAATATTGGCAGAAGTTCCATTGCTCAATCCAGACGGAACGTGGAGTGGCGGTCATCAGCTCCGACTCTTGTTAGTGCTTGATACCGGAGGCGCGGTTAAGCAAAACCACCTCGATCTGTATCACGGGATGGGGCCAAGAGCAGGTACGGAAGCAGGCCATTACAAACATTTTGGCCGTGTGTGGAAGCTAGGACTAGAAGGGTCAGCAACGGAAGCGCCTTGGGCATTACCACCTGAAAAGCTACAATAGTTAAATAGAGTTTAAAGCTAGCCTTTAATCTTACAATCTAGACATTTTTATTAAGAGTGCGTATAACGCACTCTTTGTTTTTTATCCATCGGAATAGTGTTATGCGCGAACTAGATACGCCAGCATCTGACAATTACAATCAACGCTTTGGAGGCACACGTCGTCTCTATGGTCACGATGAAGTGGAGATCTTACGAGCCGCTCATGTCTGTGTTATTGGTATTGGTGGCGTGGGTTCTTGGGCAGTGGAGGCACTGGCAAGGACAGGGATCGGCGAATTAACACTGATCGATATGGATGATGTGTGCGTCACTAACATTAATCGTCAGATCCATGCTTTGAGCGGCAATATAGGTCAGAGCAAAGGCGAGATGATGGCGCAGCGCGTGGCCTTGATTAATCCAGACTGTAAGGTCAATGTCATTGATGATTTTATTACACCGGATAATCAACACGAGTATTTAAGCAAAGAGTACGATTACGTTTTAGACGCGATTGACAGTGTTAAAGCAAAGGCTGCGCTATTGGCTTATTGCCGCAGTAACAAGATCAAGGTGATTACCACTGGTGGTGCTGGCGGACAAGTCGACCCAACTCAGATAAAAGTGGCCGACCTGACCAAAACGATCCAAGATCCATTAGCAAAGAAAATTAAAGACACACTGCGCCGTTTTCACAATTTTCCTAAAAATCCACAACGAAAATTTGGCATTGAATGTGTGTTCTCCACCGAACAATTGAAGTACCCACAAGCCGATGGTTCAGTGTGTGCAGCGAAAGCAACAGCAGAAGGGCCAAAAAAGATGGATTGCGCCACCGGATTTGGTGCAAGTACCGTGGTCACGGCAAGCTTTGGATTTGTCGCCGTCGCGCGTATTGTTGAAAAGCTAATTCAGAAACACTCAAAATAGCAAGCTAGGAATGTGAATGTCTGACTATCCGCAAAGTCCATTTGGCAGCGAAATTACCGCTGACCATATCGCAGATACACTCTCTCAGTTAAAAGGCTGGGAAGAGCGTTATCGACAAGTCATCATGTTGGGCAAGAAACTACCCGCAATGCCCGAAGAACTGAAAAGTGAACAGGTCAAAGTGGCGGGTTGTGAAAGTCAGGTGTGGCTAGTATGTAGACAAGTGGATGAGCAGTGGCATTTTTGTGCGGACTCTGACGCTAGAATTGTACGCGGTTTGATCGCTATTGTGCTCGCGGCGTATCAAGGTAAAAGCGGTAAAGACATTCAAGCGTTCGATATCGATTCCTACTTTGAGCAGCTCGGGCTAATCGCACATTTAAGTCCTTCAAGAGGCAATGGCCTTAAAGCTATTGTGGAGCAAATTCGTCAACTGACTAGCTAGATTTCGGGTTGTTTAAATTTTAATCAGATAATTATTAAAGCCTTAGATAATTCGGGGTGTTACAGACCTTGTTGTGACTGCATAAAGGCTGTACAATTCGCGCCCTTAATTACTGAACCGTCATTTGAGAGGTTACATGACCACTGAAAAAATCAATCTACTTGACTATGACCGCAAGGGCTTGCGCAAGCTATTCGCAGAAGAATTAGGCGAAAAGGCTTTCCGTGCGGAACAAGTGATGAAGTGGATCTACCATTTTGGTGTTGATGACTTCGAAAAAATGACCAACATAAACAAAAAGCTGAAAGAGAAGCTTCAGCGACGTTGTGAAATTGTTGCTCCAGTTGTTGCAGAGGCCCAGCATTCATCAGACGGCACGATTAAGTGGGCAATGAAAGTTGGCGATCAAGATGTTGAAACGGTTTATATTCCAGAAGATGATCGAGCGACACTTTGTGTTTCTTCACAAGTGGGATGTGCACTAGAGTGCAAGTTCTGCTCTACTGCGCAGCAGGGCTTTAACCGCAATCTGAAAGTTTCAGAAATCATCGGTCAGGTTTGGCGAGCTGCTCGCGAAATTGGACTAGAGAAAGAGACTGGAAGACGCCCTATCACAAACGTAGTATGATGGGTATGGGGGAGCCGTTACTTAACATGAAGAACCTAATTCCATCATTAGAGCTGATGTTGGATGATTTAGGCTTTGGATTGTCGAAGCGTCGTGTAACCGTATCCACATCAGGCGTTGTTTCTGGCTTAGATCAGATGACCGGCAATATCGACGTGGCGTTAGCGATCTCTTTACACGCGCCTAATGACACCCTTCGCAGTGACATCATGCCTATCAACGATCGCTGGGATATTGAAGACTTCTTAGCATCAGTGCGCCGTTACATTGCGACCTCTAACGCTAACCGCGGTAAAGTGACCATCGAGTACGTGCTACTCGATCATGTTAACGACGATATGGATCACGCACGTGAACTAGCGGAGCTGTTAAAAGACACGCCGTGTAAAATTAACCTGATACCGTTTAACCCATATCCAGGTTCTCCGTACAAAAAGCCGAGTAACTCGCGTATCGATCGCTTCCAAAAGACTTTGATGCAATACGAGCACACAGTAACCGTTCGAAAAACGCGCGGAGATGATATTGATGCGGCTTGTGGTCAGTTAGTCGGCGATGTCATTGACCGTACCAAGCGCACCCAAATGCTCCAAGCGGCTCGTGGTGAAACTATCTCGGTAAAAGCCGTTTAAATAGAATGATCAACGCTTTAAAGAACAATAAAAACCAGAGTTTAGGCTCTGGTTTTTGCTATTTTGAATCTGAGTAACATTTCTGCCATTTTAGTGACAAAGGAAAAAATACCTGAGTTAACATGCGTATCTGTTGAGCAATTTTGTAATAAGAGCTCGCATAACTAATGTAAAAATTAGGAAAAACCTTGAGCTGTTTGTAATTTATGCGGGTTAGTTATGTTGTTTCAGACGTAATATCTATTAGAATTAAACAGTAATAACAAAGTAGTAGTGAATGACTCCCAGACTTTTGTAGTCCGGCGCTTTAAAACTACTAGATATACAGGAAAGTCCTGGCCAAATTTTAAATCGCTTCTGTTAAAGCAAAGCTACGAACAAAAAAAAAGAAAAGCCTAGTTAACAGAAGATTACTAAGAGAACTTAGCACACTATGATTGCAGAAAACGAAACCGTTGCAGAAGAGACAAAAATTCAACCGGGTGACATTCTTAAAGCGCGCCGAGAAACGTTAGGTTTAACTCAAAAGCAAATTGCCGACCGCTTGCGACTGCGCTTATCGATTATTGAAAATATCGAACTCAACCAATTTGAATCGGATCAGGTTGCTACCTTTACACGAGGCTACTTAAAGTCGTACGCACGTGCGGTAGGAGCTGATGAGATAGAAGTACTGGCCGCTTTAGATAGTTGCACCACCGTTGAAGAAGAAGAGCACACCATGCAATCTTTCTCTCAGCAAACCGACAAAGAGAGAAGCGATAGCCGTATTATGAAGATCACTTGGGTGATTGTTGTGATCATTTTCGGTATATCAACGTTGTGGTGGTGGCAGAATCAGCAAAACACCCAGATAGAGCTCACTGCGCCGCAAGAAGAGACCAGTCAAGCGTCAACGGAGCAAACTCCGACTGCGGATTTCGTCAATCTTGAAGAGGAGGACAGGGCCGAAACGGAAACGACAATTTCTCAGGTTTCTGAAGTTGCGGAAGAAGCGACTCCTCAAGTCAGTACCGATGCCGCAGAAGAACCTGCTGCAGAGGTAGTAGAAGCGGTTACGGAAGCTCCTGTAGAGAGTGTTGATGAGCCAGCGGTGGAAGAGTCTGTCGTTGAAGAAGTGACGTCTTCACAAGTAGAAGCTACAGATTCAGACAGCGCGGCGGTCGAAGTGGGCAGTAATGTCAGCAGTGATCTCGCGTCTCTACTAGAAATGAGCTTTGATTCCGATTGCTGGATTCAAGTTAAAGATGCAAGTGGTAAAACGCTTTCTACCGGACTTAAAAAAGCCGGACAATCTCTCCAATTATCAGGTAAAGCACCATTTAAAGTGGTTTTGGGCGCCCCAGAAGGCGTTTCTATCACATTTGCGAGTGAACCTGTCGACCTTTCTGGGTATACTTCAGGCAAAGTAGCAAGATTCACTTTACCTTAGAAAAATATTATGCAACACGAATCACCTATTAAACGTCGTCCATCGACACGCATCTATGTGGGCGATGTGCCTATTGGTGATGGCGCTCCGATTGCAGTGCAATCGATGACCAACACCAGAACAACAGATGTGGATGCGACGGTTGCACAAATAAGAGCACTGGAAAATGTCGGGGCAGATATCGTTCGCGTATCTGTACCAACCATGGATGCCGCAGAGGCTTTCAAACAAATTAAGCAACAAGTTAAAGTTCCACTAGTTGCCGATATTCACTTCGACTATCGTATCGCGCTTAAAGTCGCGGAGTACGGTGTGGATTGCTTGCGTATTAACCCAGGTAATATCGGCAACGAAGATCGCATTCGATCCGTCGTTGATTGTGCCAGAGATAAAAACATTCCCATCCGAATTGGTGTGAATGGTGGATCTCTGGAAAAAGACATTCAGGTCAAATACGGCGAACCTACCGCAGAAGCGTTGGTAGAATCGGCAATGCGCCATGTCGATATACTAGACAGACTGAACTTCGATAAGTTTAAAGTTAGTGTAAAAGCGTCAGATGTATTCTTAGCGGTTGATTCTTATCGATTGTTAGCGAAAAAAATTGATCAGCCGTTGCACTTGGGTATCACCGAAGCTGGTGGTGCTAGAGCTGGTTCGGTAAAATCTGCGGTTGGTCTTGGAATGTTACTTGCCGAGGGTATCGGTGATACCTTACGCATTTCTCTTGCGGCGGATCCCGTCGAAGAGATCAAGGTCGGTTTTGACATTTTAAAGTCTCTGAGAATACGTTCTCGGGGCATCAATTTTATTGCTTGTCCAAGTTGTTCACGTCAAGAGTTTGATGTGATTGGCACCGTCAACGCCCTAGAGCAGAGACTAGAAGATGTTCTCACTCCTTTAGATGTTTCCATTATAGGGTGCGTGGTCAATGGTCCTGGCGAGGCAGAAGTTTCCCACTTAGGACTTGCGGGCAGTAACAAGAAAAGCGCATTTTATGAAGACGGAAAACGTCAGAAAGAGCGTTTTGACAATGATGACTTGATCGATAAGCTAGAAGCAAAAATTCGTGCAAAAGCATCAATGTTAGATACGGATAAGCGCATCGATATCAAAATAAAAGATTAATTCTCAACGGCACTCAACCAAACAAAGAGTTACGGAAATTATTGTGGCAAAGACAATACAAGCGATTCGAGGCATGAACGACTGCCTCCCAACACAGTCCCCACTGTGGCAAAAATTAGAAAACACCGTTAAAAGCGTGATCAGTGCTTACGGATACAATGAAGTCCGTATGCCGGTTGTTGAGATGACTCATTTATTCAGTCGCGCTATCGGTGAAGTTACCGATGTGGTTGAAAAAGAAATGTATACCTTTGAAGACCGCAATGGCGACAGCCTTACACTAAGACCAGAAGGTACAGCTGGCTGTGTGCGTTCCGGTATCGAAAACGGTCTTCTGTACAACCAAGAACAACGTTTGTGGTATATGGGACCCATGTTCCGCCACGAGCGCCCGCAAAAGGGTCGCTACCGTCAATTCCACCAGTGTGGTGTAGAAGTATTTGGTCTTAATGGGCCTGACGTAGATGCAGAACTGATCATGATGACAGCGCGCTTATGGCGTGAGTTAGGCATCGACAAGCATGTGCGTTTGGAGCTGAACTCGATTGGCTCTCTAGAAGCCCGTGCTAACTACAGAACTGCGTTGATTGAGTTCCTAGAGCAGCATATGGATATTCTTGATGAAGATTGCAAGCGTCGTATGCACACCAATCCGCTTCGCGTTTTGGATACCAAGAACCCAGAAGTACAAGCAGTATTAGGTGACGCCCCTCGTCTTTCTGATTACTTAGATGATGAGTCGAAGCAACATTTTGCAGGTCTGTGTGAACTTCTTGATGCTGCAGGTATCGAATACACTGTTAATGAGCGTTTAGTCCGTGGTTTGGACTACTACAACCGCACTGTATTTGAGTGGATTACTGAGAGCTTAGGTGCTCAGGGCACGGTTTGTGGCGGTGGTCGTTACGATGGTCTTGTAGAGCAGTTAGGCGGTAAAGCGACACCGGCTGTCGGTTTTGCGATGGGATTAGAGCGTCTGGTTCTAATGTTAGAAACACTGGAACTTACCGATGTTCGTCGCAGTGTGGACGTTTACATGGTGACCGCTGGTGAAGGCACTATGATGGCGGGTATGAAACTGGCAGAGAAACTGCGCGAACAGGTTTCAGGTCTGCGCGTGATGAACCACTTTGGCGGCGGAAACTTTAAGAAACAATTTAAACGCGCAGATAAAGTCGGCGCAGCAGTAGCATTGGTGCTTGGTGAAAACGAAGTATCTGATGGTACGGTCGTGCTAAAAGATTTACTTGGTGGTACTCAAGAGACTTACGGCCAAGATGAAGTTATCGAGAAGCTAAAAGCACTCGTTTAAGCAAAGAAACAGTACAAAGTGACGATGGTTCTATCGTCACTTTTCGTGATTTAAGAGGACAGGAAGTGGAAGTCTACGATACTGAAGAACAACAGGTTGAAGCCATTAAAGAGTGGTGGAAGGAAAATGGCAAAGCAGTCATTCTTGGCGCTGTATTAGGTCTAGGTGGCCTTTTCGGTTGGCAATATTATGACAAGTCAGTGATTTCTTCCCAAGAAGCTGCTTCTGAAGCTTACAACCAAGCTCTTGATGCTCTAGCAGCGAAAGGCACCGAAGGTATTTCAGGTGTTCAGAGCTTTATCGAGTCAAATAAAGACAGTGAGTACTCTGTATTGGCTGCACTTCAACTTGCTAAAGTTCAGGTAGAAGCCAACCAGTTGGATGAAGCCTTAGCACAGTTGGAATGGGCGAAGGAAAACAGTAAAGACGCAGCCCTTTCTGCCGTGGTTCATTACCGTCTAGCTAGAGTAAAAGCAGAGCAAGGCAACTTTGATCAAGCGATTGCGGATCTTGCTGGTATCACCGATGCTAGTTGGACGGGGCGCGTTGCCGAACTTCGCGGTGACATCTTACTGCGCAAAGGCGATCAAGAAGCTGCTTATACTGCTTACACAGAAGCGCAGCAAGCCAGCGATGCCAGCCAAACTCTACAAATGAAACTGGATGATTTGGCCAAGTAAGGGCGTACTTAAATGAACAAAATACTAAGAAAAGCGCTAGCAAGTGCACTAGTGTTAGGTGCGTTAGTTGGTTGTGCTAGTGAAGAAGACACTATCGTGATGGCCCCTGTCCCAGTCGTAAATAGTGAATTTACACCTGACAGTGTTTGGAGTACATCCGTAGGAAATGGTGTTGGACAGTTTTTCTCAAAGCTTTCTCCAAAGTATGCCTATGAGAAAATCTTTGTTGCTAGTCGCGACGGTATTGTAAGAGCTCTTAACCCTGACAATGGCGCGACGATTTGGCAAATTGATTTAGAAGGTGATGTGATTGCTCGATTGTCTGGTGGCATCAGCGCGGGTTACAGCAAAATCTTTATCGGCAACGAGAATGGCGAAGTCATTGCGCTTAACGAAGCTGACGGCACATTAGCTTGGAAAGCGAATATCGGCGGCGAAATTTTAGCGGCGCCAGCCACCGACAGTAACATGGTTATTGTTAACACCAGCCGTGGAATGCTGATTGCTTTAGACCAAGCTACGGGTGAGCAAAAGTGGACCATCAGCACTGAAGTGCCGACTCTAACCCTCAGAGGTGATAGCGCCCCGACGACGGTTTCTGGTGGTATTTTCTGGGGTACACCGAGTGGTCGTCTTGCGGCTGCAATTGTCGAGCGCGGCCAGTTGATTTGGCAACAACCGATTGGTACTCCGCAGGGAGCAACTGAAATTGACCGTCTTGTCGATGTAGATGCGCAGCCAATTGTTTTGGGTAGTACCCTTTATATCGTTGGCGTTAACGGACATCTAACAGCTATTGATCTGCGTTCAGGCAAGCCAGCGTGGAAGCGCCAGTACTCAACGGCAACGGATATGGCTGAAGATGGACGTAACTTATATCTAGTGACAGAAAAAGACCACATAGCTGCGGTTGATGCGCGTAGTGGTACAGAAATTTGGACTAACACTCAATTAGAGCACCGTTTACTTACCGCTCCAAAGATCATTGATGGTTACGTTGTAGTAGGGGATACAGAAGGTTATCTGTACTGGATAGATCGCGATACTGGTTATTTTGTCGCTCAGCAGCAGGTAAACTCTAGTGGATTTTCTGTTGGTCCACTTGCCCTACCTGATGGTTACTTAATCATTAGCCGTAACGGCGATGTAAAGAAACTGACGATCAACAAATAATATCGTGATATAATTCACATTCGGCTCCTGGCTGCTTATCAGTTAGGAGCCGTTTTATTGAATTGAAACTAATTTTGTAGTTATAGGTAAACGCGTTTTTCTAAGACGGATTACCTATAACTACAGCAAGAAATATTTATGTAGAGGTTATTATGGTACCTGTTGTTGCTCTTGTAGGGCGTCCAAACGTAGGTAAATCTACCTTGTTCAATCGACTGACACGCACCCGTGATGCGCTGGTAGCGGACTTCCCTGGTTTAACACGTGACCGTAAATATGGCCAAGCCAAGCTTGGCGAGCACGAGTTTATTGTTATTGATACTGGCGGTATTGATGGCAGTGAGGAAGGTGTGGAAACCAAAATGGCAGAGCAGTCGTTAGCAGCGATTGACGAAGCTGATGTGGTTCTGTTTTTGGTTGATGGCCGCGCAGGATTAACGGTTTCCGATCAAGCTATCGCGCTTCACCTTCGAAAGATTGAAAAGCCAGCCATGCTTGTGGTGAACAAAGTGGATGGTATTGACGCAGACGCAGCAAGTGCAGAGTTTTGGCAGTTAGGTATGGACAATATGTACCAAATTGCTGCTGCGCATGGTCGCGGTGTTGGTGCCTTAATTGATAAGGCGTTAAATCCATTTGCAGAAGAGCTTATTGAACAGGCGCAAGGTCAAATTCAAGATCTGACCGACATCGAAGATCCTGAAGAAGAGAAGCTAGACTACACCGAAGAAGAAGCGGAAGAAGAGTTTAAGCGCCTGCAAGAACAGCCTATTAAACTGGCTATAATTGGTCGACCAAATGTAGGTAAATCGACTCTGACCAACCGCATTCTCGGAGAAGAGCGAGTTGTAGTTTACGATATGCCGGGAACAACGCGTGATTCTATCTATATACCGATGGAGCGCGATGGCCGCGAGTATGTCCTTATCGATACAGCGGGTGTCCGACGCCGTAAGCGAGTAAGTGAAACTGTCGAAAAATTCTCGGTGGTAAAAACACTTAAAGCTGTAGAAGATGCAAACGTGGTACTTTTGGTTATCGATGCGCGTGAAAACATCTCAGATCAAGATTTGAGCTTGCTCGGATTTGCATTAAACGCGGGTCGTTCAATTGTATTGGCAGTGAACAAGTGGGATGGTCTTGATACCGATGTGAAAGACCACGTTAAAAAAGAGCTAGACCGCCGTCTTGGTTTTGTTGATTTTGCACGAATTCACTTTATCTCAGCACTACACGGTACCGGTGTTGGTCACTTGTTTGAATCAGTTCAAGAAGCGTACAAGTCAGCGACGACTCGCGTTGGTACTTCAGTATTGACTCGAATTATGAAAATGGCGACTGAAGATCACCAGCCACCTTTGGTTCGCGGTCGACGCGTCAAGCTCAAGTACGCGCATGCGGGTGGATATAACCCACCGATTGTTGTTATTCACGGTAACCAAGTGAATGAACTACCGGATTCCTACAAGCGATACTTGATGAACTACTATCGCAAGTCTTTGGAAATTATGGGTACACCAATTCGAATCCAGTTCCAGAGCAGTGATAACCCGTTTGAAGGTAAATCAAACAAGATGACCCTATCGCAAGAACGCAAACGCAAGCGTTTGATGGGCATGATGAAAAATCGCAAAAAATAAGTTTTCTAAAGCACCTTAAACCAAGGTGCTTTTTTGTATGAAAAGGCGCTTCCTATGTCAGTTAGTCCAACCCGTGTTCGTTTCTGCCATCAAACGTGGCAACTGAGTTCTGCTGTGCAACTCGTTCACTCCGAAGGTGATGTCACTTATCTAGTGACCCAATCCACTCCCTTTCACCCCGTGAGTCACATTTGGCCAGATCACCCGGCAGATAGAGGGATTGTGGAGTTCAATAAGCAAACTTTTACCGTGGATGATTGCTTAGTAGGAGCGATCGAAGTATCCAGCGGGCAGCTATATGTCGATAAGAATATTCCAGTAAAGAGAGATACCGACGGCTGGGTATTTGTAGTTGTGCACTGCCTTAAACAGCCATGCGATATCGCGGTTGGAGATATGGTTGAGTTACTGGTGGATAAAGAGTACCAAAATGCCTTGAGCCGAGGTCATAGCGCAGGTCACTTGGCCTTTTTGGCGTTAAACAAAGTGCTTACAGAGCAGAACTATTGGCGCAAAGACGCTGACCGGAAAGATCCATTAGGTCACTACGATTTTAACAGTTACGCGCAGGTAACAAGTTTTGTGACGGAAAATCGCTGCCACGACGTATACCGTTTAGGGAAAACGTTGAGAAAACGCGGTTTAAATAGCGCAGACATGCTGGCTAACCTAGAGGATATCACTCAAGCAGTGAATCAACAGCTTATTGATTGGTTGGCAGTAGGTTCTGCTGTTGAAGTGAGATGCGAAGGAGAGGCATTAACAGACTCTCGATATTGGCGATGCCAGTTAGATCTGAACACATTGATAGAAATTCCATGTGGTGGAACACACGTTCAAAGCTTATCTGATATGGGTTTGGTAAAGGTTCGATTACAAGAAGTAGACACTCAGCACATCGAAATGCACACCGATGTAAATGAAAGATAGCGCAAAGCGATCGTTTTATTAAATTCTGTTAAATTGAATTTTAGTTAGTTTTTTAGTTATTAATGCCATTTAAAATCCAAAGACAGCACATGTAACTTATGCTTTCGGTATGTGGTTATATAAATGTTCTTTTAAGGGCAGATCGCTGATCAAAATGGATTTTGCCGATGATCTTGTAAGGATCTTAGTTGGCTAGTAATTGTGATGCATAATATGGATTGTTTGTAATCATAATGTAATAATTCAGATCTATTCACTTACTGATAATGAGGTTAACGTTTTCGCATGAAAGCGCAGTCTTTGCTCGATGCACATCGTTCCGTTAACAAACTAATGAGAAAACTCGTGTTAGGTTTAGATCAGCAAAGTCTAAATCGCGAGGTGATCGCTTTAACTGAGCAACTCTTTGGTGAACGAAAAGCATCGATCCTCAAACTAGATGATAATCGCTTGTATGTCGAATACGCTCCTCATCTTCCCGGCTTTTACAATCAAGCTATTAACGGGGTGGAAATTGGGGAGAAAGTGGGCTCATGTGGAGCCGCCGACAGAAGAGTTAGAAGTAGTACAAATGTTGGCTTCACTCTATGCCGTTGCCTTAGAGAAATATCAGTTGGAGTCGCAGTTAAAGTTTCACGCCAGCCGCGATCCCCTTACTCATTGCTTCAATCGCCGCGTTTTACTTCAAGAGGCACAATACCACTTAGATAACACCACTTGCCGCCATGACCTTGTCGGGTGCTTTTTTGTCGATATTGACAAGTTTAAGCAGATCAATGACAAGTTTGGCCATGAGGTGGGGGACGAAGTTTTGATTCAGGTAGCAAATACGCTTAAAGAGCATTTTGGGTTGGGTTCGGTTATCGGACGTTACGGCGGTGACGAGTTTGTTGGATTCAGTTGCTTTGACAATAAAGAGGAGCTTGAGACGTTTGTGGCTCAGTTGTCTTCATCACTGAACCAGTTGGAACTTATCGAAGGGTATCAAGTTTCAGTCAGTCTTGGGTATCACGGTACTGAGTTAACGGAAAACCTAAATTTGGACAAGTTGATCAAGGCGGCGGACGTTTCAATGTATCGAGTAAAACACGCTAAGCGACCAAAGTGTGATAGAGATCATGGTGTAAAAATCCCCGGCTGAAGATACTGGGCAAAACGGCGGAGGTGATTATGCAAGAAAATATATGCCCCAAATGCGATGTAGAGCTTGAGTGGAAAGGCCAATACCACTGTGATGAATGCGAACAAGATTATGTCAAAGTAGGTTACTGCCCAGAGTGTAATGATAAGCTAGAAAAGCTTCAGGCATGTGGTGCGGCAAACTACTTTTGCAATAGCTGTAACGAACTTAAGTCAAAGTCAAAAGTGAAATTTGAATTTCAGGCTGTCGATGCAGATTAGTTTACGGTTGAACGCACAGTACCATCAGATAAACGGGTGACGATAACGTCGCCTGTTTTTGTTTGTGACGCTTGCGTTATCACTTTACCCGTATCGTCTTGAGTAATTGAATAACCTCGTTTAAGCGTTGCAAGTGGGCTTACTGTATCGAGTTTTTCAGCCGCCAAGGCGAGCTTGTGTTTTTGATTGAGCAACTTCTTGTCCATGGCGTCGAGTAGCTTTTGCTCTAACTGCAAAAAGGTTGCTTTCTGCTGTTCCAGTTTTTTCGCTGGCGAGTGAAGTTGCAAACGGTAACTCTGCTTTACCAAGTGCGCTTTCTGCTGGTCGAGAAAGCGTTCCATTGCCCGCTCAAGATTGATGCCTAATTCGTCCAACTGCTGACTTTGACGAGTCAGTTGCTGCT
The DNA here is from genome assembly GCF_001854765.1 of Vibrio sonorensis. GTDB lineage: Bacteria > Pseudomonadota > Gammaproteobacteria > Enterobacterales > Vibrionaceae > Vibrio > Vibrio sonorensis. The sequence goes on from NZ_LJJE01000002.1 coordinate 317,323, forward strand.
GAGGATGTTGGCGATCAAGTCGATGGCTTAGCAAAGAGATATGGCGTTTTTGATCACTGATGTAATGACGAAAGGCGCTGACAAGTTTGTGCTGACGAGAGAGCAGTGCTTGATCTTTGTGGCTGTTGTCACGGCTGACCAGCTCTGCAGCGGCCGATGGCGTTGGGGCGCGCATATCGGCGACAAAGTCTGCGATGGTAACATCAACTTCGTGCCTACGGCGCTAATGATAGGAATTTGACTGGCGGCAATGGTCCGCGCCAGTACTTCATTATTAAAGCACCAAAGATCTTCCAGCGAACCACCGCCACGACCGACGATTAATACATCGCATTCGTTGCGGCTATTGGCACATCCTATCGCTTGAGCAATTTGAATCGCTGCTTCTTCACCTTGAACCATAGTGGGGTAAACCACAACGGGAAGAGAAGGGTCACGCCTTTTTAATACATCCAGAATATCAAACAGGGCAGCACCAGTTTTTGAAGTAACAATACCCACGCGCTTTGGATGTTCTGGCAATGGTTTTTTTGCCGTTTGAGCGAATAGCCCTTCGGCGGCCAGTTTCATTTTGAGAGCTTCATACTGCTGCTGGAGGCGACCATCGCCTTCGGGCTGCATTGACTCTACGATAAGTTGGTAGTCGCCTCTAGGTTCATAGAGAGAGAGGCGTGCTCTAACCAAAACCTGATTACCACTTGCTGGTTTAAAGCTTACGCGTCGGTTGTTACCACGAAACATGGCACATTTAACTTGAGCGCGGGAGTCTTTAAGAGTGAAATACCAATGACCAGAAACGGGAGCGGAAAAATTCGAGATTTCGCCAACTAACCAGACGATGCCCATCTCGTTTTCGAGTAGTAAGCGAACTTCTGCGTTTAAGCGAGAGACAGTAAAAATGTTTTGGTTGGCCAGAGCTGACAAGACTAATCTCGTAGACGTGAGTATGGAAATTAGCGGCAATATAATACATATCAAGGGGTCGAATGCAAATAAAAAACAAAAAAATGTGTGGTCAAGCGATTGCGTTGGCCGTATAATCCCACCGCAATATCTAATCTAAATCAATTTTTCCTGATGCTTAACATCGGGGTTAAAACGATAAAGCTTGGATTGTTCTAACACTTCATATTTATTAATTGTGAGATATTGCAAATGCTAAGAATTGCCAAAGAAGCGCTGACATTCGATGATGTTCTGCTTGTGCCAGCACACTCCACCGTTCTCCCAAACACAGCTGAACTTCGTACTCGTTTAACGAAGAACATCTCTCTGAACATTCCTATGATTTCTGCGTCCATGGACACAGTAACTGAAGCTCGCCTAGCGATTGCACTCGCGCAAGAAGGCGGTATCGGCTTTATTCACAAGAATATGTCTATTGAGCAGCAGGCTGAGATGGTACACCAAGTGAAGATCTTTGAAGCTGGTGTCGTTTCCCACCCTGTTACTGTTCGTCCAGAAGCGACGATCGCTGATGTGACGGCTCTGACAGAAAAGCACGGTTTTGCGGGTTTCCCAGTAGTGACCGAAGGCAACGAACTAGTGGGTATTATCACTGGTCGTGACGTGCGCTTTGTAACGGATTTGAACAAAAAAGTGGCGGACGTAATGACGCCAAAAGATCGTCTAGCAACTGTATTAGAAGGCGCTGGTCGTGAAGAAGTTCAGGAAGAAATGCACAAAGCACGTGTAGAAAAAATTCTAGTTGTGAACAATGAGTTCCAACTGACCGGTATGATTACCGCAAAAGACTTCCACAAAGCAGAACGCAAACCAAACGCGTGTAAAGATGAGCAAGGCCGTCTTCGCGTAGGTGCAGCAGTGGGTGCTGGCGCTGGTAACGAAGAGCGTGTAAAAGCCTTGGTTGAAGCTGGCGTTGACGTACTTCTTATCGACTCTTCTCACGGTCACTCTGAAGGTGTTCTTCAGCGTATCCGCGACACTCGTGCCGCTTACCCTGATCTAGAGATCATTGGTGGTAACGTTGCAACAGCAGCAGGCGCAAAAGCACTTATCGAAGCGGGTGTAAGCGCAGTTAAAGTAGGTATCGGCCCAGGCTCAATCTGTACTACTCGTATTGTTACTGGTGTAGGTGTACCACAAGTTACGGCTATTGCAGACGCTGCCGAAGTGGCGAACCAATACGGTATTCCTGTGATTGCTGACGGTGGTATCCGTTTCTCTGGTGATATCTGTAAAGCTATCGTTGCTGGTGCATCTTGTGTGATGGTTGGCTCTATGTTCGCTGGTACAGAAGAAGCACCGGGTGAAGTGATTCTTTACCAAGGTCGCTCTTACAAAGCTTACCGCGGAATGGGTTCGGTTGGCGCTATGTCTCAAGGCTCTTCTGACCGTTACTTCCAATCTGATAACGCAGCGGACAAGCTAGTTCCAGAAGGTATCGAAGGTCGTATCGCATATAAAGGTCGCCTAAAAGAGATCGTTCACCAACAGATGGGTGGTCTGCGTTCAAGCATGGGTCTAACAGGCTCTGCTACGATTGAAGATCTTCGTACTAAAGCTGAGTTTGTTCGTATCTCAGGCGCAGGTATGAAAGAGTCTCACGTGCACGACGTACAAATCACTAAGGAAGCGCCAAACTACCGCCTGGGTTAATCCAGCGTAAACGTTTGCTTTTTTCCTTGAAGCATTGAGATGGGGCGAGTACACTCGCCCCCGATGTCAACATTTAGCTATAAGATTGCCCACAATGACGAAAAATATCCATGACCAACGTATTCTGATTCTGGACTTCGGTTCTCAGTACACGCAGCTAGTTGCGCGCCGTGTCCGTGAAATCGGTGTTTACTGTGAACTATGGAGCTGGGACGTAGAAGAAGCGGATATTCGTGAATTCAATCCAGACGGTATCATCCTATCTGGTGGCCCAGAGAGTGTGACGGAAAACGACTCTCCACGCGCTCCACAATATGTGTTTGACTCAGGTGTTCCTGTTCTTGGTGTATGTTACGGCATGCAGACCATGGCAGAACAGCTAGGCGGTAAAGTAGCAGGCTCAACAGAACGTGAGTTTGGCTACGCGCAAGTTAAAGTTTCTGGCGAATCATCCATTTTTAAAGATCTTGAAGAACTACAAGATGTTTGGATGAGCCACGGTGACAAGGTGGTAGAAATTCCATCTGACTTCGTAAAAGCAGGCGAAACGGACACTTGTCCATACGCTGCGATGGCGAACGAAGAGAAGAAGTACTACGGCGTTCAGTTCCACCCTGAAGTAACCCACACCAAACAAGGCAAGCAGATGCTAGAGAACTTTGTTCTTGGCGTATGTGGTTGTGAAGGTTTGTGGACTTCTGAATCTATCATTGAAGATGCGGTTGCTCGTATTAAAGAGCAAGTGGGTGAGGATGAAGTTATCCTAGGTCTATCAGGTGGTGTTGATTCATCAGTCGTTGCGATGCTAGTACACCGAGCGATTGGCGACAAATTGACTTGTGTTTTTGTCGACAACGGCCTACTTCGTCTAAACGAAGGTCAGCAAGTGATGGATATGTTTGGCGATAAGTTCGGCCTGAACATTATCAAAGTGGACGCTGAAGATCGCTTCTTGAAAGCCCTTGAAGGTAAGAGCGATCCAGAAGAGAAGCGCAAGACTATCGGTCACGTATTTGTTGACGTATTCGATGAAGAGTCGAAGAAGCTGAAAAATGCCAAATGGCTAGCTCAGGGTACCATTTACCCAGACGTTATCGAATCGGCTGCATCTAAAACAGGCAAGGCGCACGTTATCAAGTCTCACCATAACGTAGGTGGTCTACCTGATGATATGGAAATGGGTCTGGTTGAGCCGCTTCGCGAACTGTTCAAAGATGAAGTGCGTAAGATTGGTCTAGAGCTTGGTCTTCCATACAACATGCTTTACCGTCACCCATTCCCGGGTCCGGGTCTAGGTGTACGAGTTCTTGGTGAAATCAAGAAAGAGTACTGTGACTTGCTACGTCGTGCAGACGCTATCTTTATTGAAGAACTACACGCAGCAGACCTATACAACAAAGTTTCTCAAGCGTTCACGGTATTCCTACCAGTTCGTTCGGTAGGTGTAATGGGTGATGGCCGTAAGTACGACTGGGTTGTCTCTTTGCGTGCTGTCGAAACTATCGACTTTATGACTGCGCATTGGGCACACCTGCCATACGATTTCTTAGGTAAGGTTTCTAACCGTATTATCAATGAAGTCGACGGCATTTCACGTGTGGTATACGACATCTCTGGTAAGCCACCAGCGACGATTGAATGGGAATAATTTCTCAACTGGAAGCATCTGATACTAACAGATACTAAATCATACTTAAGTCCGCGTAATTGCGGACTTTTTTTGTTTTTGCCTTAGGTATTTTTGGGAATGACTAGTATCGCCAAGCACGCTTCAACGGGTTATGACTGGTCATGTCGCTGGAAAATTATAGTTTGAGGTTTTTAATGACTTTATTTTAGGTCAAAAAGTTTGTGTTTAGTGTTTTATGACCTATTATTAGGTCTTTATGTTTGCATGGGTTCTTGATTTGGTCACTGTCTTTACAACCTATAATTGGGTCATAAGGATAATTAAATGAACTTAACGCTTGGAAAATAGGTCACTATTATGGATACGAACGTATACGCGATGTCAGATGAGGCACTTTCACTTGAGCTTGGCCGAAGAATTGAAAGGCGAAGGTTGGATAGCCACATCCCTTTTACTCAGTCAGAGTTAGCAAAGAAAGCGGGTATAAGTCGTTCTACCTACCAAAATATGATTGTTGGCAAAGCGACCTTAATGAATGTGATTAAGGTTCTTAGAGTATTAGAAGCTCTGGAAGATGTTGAATCTTTCTTACCTGATCCCGGTATTAGCCCAGTACAACTTTTAAAGATGCGGGGTAAGCTCCGTCAGCGAGTAAGGGGGGCTACTGGAAAACAAAACAGTGAAGATGAAGGGGACTTAGGTTGGTAGCTAAAAAATACGACACGGCAAAAGTTAGTATCTTTGGAAAAGACGTCGGAGCCTTAGCAAGAAACTCGGATACAGGTGTAGTGAGCTTTGAGTATTTCGATGAGTGGCTGCGACGGGGGTTCGCTGTTTCACATAGGCTGCCTCTAAAGTCTGGCGTTTTCAGTTTTCCATACTTGAGCTATCCGACATATAAAGGTTTGCCAGCTGCATTTGCAGATACCTTACCCGATGATTTTGGTAATGCTGTGATTAATGCTTGGCTCGCAAGGCAAGGACGCGATCCGCAATCTTTCAGTGCATTGGAACGATTACTTTATACTGGCACTAGAGGGATGGGGGCACTTGAATACGCACCGGCTCTCGCTGAAAGTACTAAAAATAATAGCGAACCCCTCGAAATGGATTCTCTTGTAGCAATGGCACAATCCGTTCTCGATCAGCGTAATGATATCAATGAAACGATACATGATGAGGATGCTAAGCAGGCATTGTCTGGTATTGTTCAGGTTGGTACGTCTGCTGGTGGTGCTCGCGCTAAGGCGGTGATAGCTGTCAATGCTGACCGCACTCAGCTTCGTTCTGGTCAAGTGAATTGTCCTGAGGGTTTTGAGCACTTCTTAATCAAGTTTGATGGCGTAGTAGAGCGCTCATCAAGTAGTGAAGTTTTTGGCGACCCTAAAGGGTTTGGCTTGATGGAGTACGCATACTATAAAATGGCTAAAGAGGCGGGTATCGACATTTCTTATTGCGAGCTTTTTAGGGAAAACGGAAGAGCCCACTTTATGACAAAGCGATTTGACCGTATTGGAAATGATAAGGTGCATTATCAATCTTTGTGTGCAATGGATCATGCCGATTTTAAAAAGCCGGGAGCTTATAGTTATGAAGAGCTTTTTACCTTACTTCGCGCTCTAAGGTTGGATAGAAATACAGCGCTGGAGACCTTTAGGCGTATGGTTTTTAACGTCATAGCTCGAAACCATGATGATCATACAAAAAATTGGGGCTTTGTTCTCAATGATCAAAAGAAGTGGGCGTTAGCTCCTGCGTTCGATATAGCATACAGTTATAAGCCAGGTTCACCTTGGGTGGATAGTCATCAGATGTCTATCAATGGTAAACGAGACAACTTTGTCAAACAGGATCTTATGGGAGTATTACCAGAATCCTTGAGAGAAGAAGGCGAGAAGATCATGTTACAGGTCTATGAAGCAATCTTAGGTTGGCGAAGAATAGCGGCTAAAATTGGAGTAGAGTCGTCGTTTATCGATGAAATTGAATCTAATCATCGTCTTTCATTGTTATAAACTCATTTACGGTTGACCGTAATCTTAAGTCTCATGAGTTTTAACTCCATCGTATACCAAGTCTATTTAATCTCACTTACTTCTGGGTTATGGGGAACTTTAGTTTTACTAACAAGCGAAGCACCGCCAATTTCAACTCGATACTGGAATAACGTTTTCTGGCGTTTTTGAGAATGCATGTATAGGTATTTTGTTGTTTTTGAAAACTTAGTTTTCGAAAACGAGTTTTGTGCAACTGTGTACTTATTATTTAAAATATTTAAATAAGGTTTAAAATTTTTTTTAGGTAAGTAACAGATGTCCACTAATTTTGCCAATCCAGCACCATTGGGTCTAATGGGGTTCGGGATGACGACGGTTCTACTCAACATTCACAATGCTGGATTTTTTCCCATTGATTCAATGATTCTCGCAATGGGAATTTTCTATGGCGGTATCAGCCAAATTCTAGTGGGTATGATGTGCTTTAAGCGCGGAGATACCTTTGGTACAACTGCATTTACCTCCTACGGCTTGTTTTGGCTGACCTTGGTCGGAATTATCGTTATGCCATACATGGGACTACCAGCAAGCCCACACGGCTTTATGGGGTGGTACCTGACACTTTGGGGCATCTTTACCGGATTTATGTTTATTGGTTCACTGCGCTACCCAGTTGCGAAGCAAGTTGTCTTTGGTTCATTGACCATTTTGTTTGCTTTACTGGCGATTCGCGATTTCACTGGCAGCGAACTGATTGGCACAATAGCGGGTTACGAAGGCATTTTCTGCGGAGCGAGCGCTATTTACTTTGCTATGGCACAAGTACTGAACAACGAATATGGCCGCACGATTCTTCCGATTGGCGAGAAGCGCGATTCTCAGCCTAGCTTAGAGCAAGTGGCGGCATAAAGTTACTGTTGGGAACAGTAAACTTCTCTGCACCGGAGTATTGCTAATTGACTGTCTGATAAAGTTAGTGAATGGAAAAAGCAGAGGTTTAAATTCCAGCTTTCTGGAAAATAAAAGGGTTAGCTCACGCTAACCCTTTTTCTGTTTGAGAAACTTAGGTTGAAGGTTGTTCAACGGTCTTTGTTTCTTTTTCTTGAGCTTGTGGATCTTGTCCTGTTTTACGGCGGTAACGTTCTTCCCAGTACGTCGCCCCTTTAATACCGAGTTTTACAGGGTTGAAAGTGTATTCGGTGACACCTTGCTTCTGTTGCTCTTCGTAGTCTTTTAGTGCTTTTAGAGCAGGTTTAGACATAAAGAAGATAATTAAGATCCCGACGATGTTTAGCCAAGCCATTAGGCCAACACCAACATCACCCATGGCCCACGCAAGGTTAGCGGTTTTCACTGTTCCGTAGAATACGACAGCAATCAATACCACTTTGAGAACAAACATTAGACCGTTGACTTTGAACGTACGGCGGATGTAGGCAATGTTGGTTTCAGCGATGTAGTAGTACGCCAGAATGGTGGTAAAGGCGAAGAAGAATAGTGCGATTGCAATAAACGGCTTACCTATACCCGGTAAAGCGCTTTCAATCGCCATCTGGGTAAACACCGGTGCGTTTGCGGCAATATCGGCTGGGAGATTTTGAACTAAGAAGCCATCAGCACCGTGAACGTTGTAAGCACCGGTGATTAGGATCATAAACGCCGTTGCAGAACAAACCAGCAAAGTATCGATGTAGATAGAGAACGACTGCACTAGACCCTGTTGAGCTGGGTGGTCAACGTTCGCTGCCGCTGCTGCATGAGGGCCAGTACCTTGGCCTGCTTCGTTAGAGTAAACTCCGCGTTTTACACCCCAACCAATTGCAGCACCAATGCCCGCCATCGGTGTGAATGCGTCACCAATGATCATGCCAAAGATACGCGGTACTTCACCGATGTTTAGCAAGATGATGACAAAAGCAGTAATGATGTAGGCGAGTGCCATGAATGGGACAACAATCTGTGTGAAGTTCGCGATGCGCTTTACACCACCGAAGATGATGAAAGCTAGGATGACACAAACAACCGTACCAGTGAAAATTTTCGCAAAACTGAAGGTACCGATAGCGGTTTCGATCATATCACCACTGCCAAACGCCGCTTCGACAGCATTACCAATACTGTTTGACTGAACGCCAGGAAGTAATACACCACATGCAAAGATAGTTGCGATAGCAAAGATCCAAGCATACCATTTTTGCCCCATCGCTTTTTCGATGTAGTAAGCTGGGCCACCGCGGAACTCGCCTTTATCTTCTTCTTTATAAAGCTGAGCCAGTGTAGATTCTGCGTATGCTGTTGCTGCGCCAAAGAAGGCTACAACCCACATCCAGAATACGGCACCAGGGCCACCAAAACCGATTGCCGCAGCAACACCAGCGATGTTACCTGTACCGACTCGACCTGAAAGAGAAACCGCTAGGGCTTGGAAAGATGAAATGCCTTTATCTGAGCTTTTACCTGAAAGCAAAAGACGCCACATTTCAGAAAAGTGACGAACCTGAACAAAACGGGTCATCACGGAATAGAACAGACCAGCTCCCAGACACAAATAAATCAGTGCCGGACTCCAGATTATTCCATTAAGAAAATCAACTAATGACTGCATAGTACTTTTCCCTGTTAATGGTAGTTGTGGTTGTTTTTCGTTCGAGATATTAATCTTTTTGTAACTTGATTGTTAACTAAAATGTCTGTTTATGTTTATCGATGTGAGCGTGAACACAAAATGCTAAATAAATGTTAATAATTGGTGTTATTGGTCGCAATGATCAAGAAGGTGGTTTTTTAGTTGATAAAAGTGAATATGTATAGAACAAATCAATAGTACAAAGTGGGGCTGTGATTAAATTTTCGTTCTGGTGGTTGGTCATTTTTTAGTCAGATGTGTTGGTGGCATTGCCCAAGGAAGGGCAATGCCATCGGTCAGTCGTACCGATAGAGGTTATAGGCGTCCTGCTGAAAATGGTCTGGAAGTTGATGACTGACTATTTTGGCTAGCATATCGCCAGACCCACAAGCCATTGTCCAGCCCAGTGTTCCATGACCGGTATTGGTGTATAAGTTGAAATAGGGTGTAGCACCGATCAAAGGTGTTCCATCTGGTGTCATGGGCCGAAATCCCGTCCAGTAATCGGCGCGAGATAGGTCGACCCCTTTAGGAAACAGATCAGCAACAACGTGTTCTAGTGTTGCGAGCCGTTTTTTTGGAAGAGTAGGATCAAAGCCATTGAGTTCAGCCATTCCTGCAACCCTAATCCTGTCGTCAAAGCGTGTTAGTGCCACTTTATAGCTCTCGTCCATAATGGTTGAAGTTGGGCAGTGAGCTTCATCTTGAATAGGTATGGTCAGTGAATAGCCTTTTACTGGGTAAACAGGGATCTTGATGTTCAGTTGTTCAAGTAATTTAGTTGAGTAGCTGCCCATGGCAACGACAAAGGCGTCACCTTTAATTTGGCCTTGATCGGTACTTACCGCGACAACCTGATCTTTTTCGGTAATTAAACCATTGATGTGGGTGTCGAAATAGAACTCGATCCCGTTGTCTTTGGCTCGCTTGGTCATTTGTTGGCAAAAAAGGTGGCAGTCTCCGGTTTCGTCATCAGGGAGGAATAAGCCGCCAACCAGTTTGTCTTCGACAGAAGCTAGCCCCGGCTCTTGTTGTATACATTCGCTTTGAGAAAGCAATTGAAAACGGGTGCCACTCTCTTCTAACAAGCGCATATCTTTTTCAACCGCTTTAAGCTGAGCTTGATGCCGAAATACCTGTAGTGTTCCAAGCTCTCTACCTTGGTAGTCGAGTTTAACTTTCTGTTTTAGCGATTGGAGGCAAGCTTGACTGTGATTGGCCAGTGCAAGCATGCGGGCTTTATTGACTCTATACCTGTCAATCTGACAATTGAGCAGCATCTTTCCCGCCCATTTGATTAATTTTTTGTCTGGGCTAGGCGTGATTTTCAAAGGCGCGTGTTCTTCAAACAACCATTTTAATGCTTTGCTTGGAACACCTGGTGCGGCCCAAGGAGAGGAGTAGCCGTAGGATATTTGGCCTGCGTTGGCAAAACTGGTTTCGTTTCCGCTTTCTGGCTGACGGTCAATGACACTGACTTGATACCCAGCTTCTCTTAAATACCACGCAGACATCAAGCCAATGACACCACTGCCTAAAACCACCACATGCATTTTGATTCTCCTAATTTGAAAGCGGTGGAAGGATCTATGATTTACATTTACTTAACAATCGAAAAAAATTACCCTTAGCTTTTAGTTTTTTTATAAGCGGAGGCGGAAGTGAAGGCGTCTAAACTGTCGGGTTTAAATTTGATTGTGCAAATAGCTGGTCACCAAAGTTTGTCTAGCGCCGCAAAGGCGATGTTTCTAACAACGGGAGCGGTGAGCCAACAACTGCTTGCGATAGAAAATCAGTTGGGCTTTTCGGTATTTGAACGTCATTCAAGGGGCATACGCATCACTGAAAAAGGTGCGTTACTGCTTGAAAAGGTCCAGCCTCACTTTCAAGCCATCGAACATCATGTCGAGCACATTTCCAAACTCGACGATCACCAGAGCATAAGGTTGAAACTGACCCCTTCATTAGCATTTAAATGGTTGGTGCCTAGATTGGAACAGTTTTACCAAGCGCATAGAGATATTCAGGTCTATACCTTTGCTGAGGGGGCGCTGGTGGACAGTGAACGTCAAGACTACGATATAGCTATCGACTATGGCCCCATTCCTTATGCTCGCCCCAATGCGGAATTGTTAATGGAAGAGTGGTTATTGCCAGTGATGACACCAGACTATTGGCAGCAGCACAAAGCGTTAGAAATGGGGGATAGCAAAGTGTGGCAAGAAGTCACGTTACTTCATGATGCTATGCCGTGGAACAAAGCAAAACGCGACAGCGAATGGCGTTTCTGGAGTGAGCAGCGACAGTTTGATATCGACACAAATCGCGGCCACTTCTTTAATCGTACCGATATGGCAATGTCTGCTGCTGAAGCTGGGGTTGGGATTGCTCTTGCCAGACAAGCGCTGATCACTAATGAGTTAGATTCAAATCGTTTAATCGCCCCATTTAGCCCAATTCCTGCCAATGCTGGATACTTTCTTATTATTCATAGCCATAACCAAGCGACTCGACTATTTAGCCAATGGTTAAGGCAGCAAGTTTCTCGTTGATAGAGTTGTAAATAATCTGGCGTCCCTCTTGCCACCGTCTACAATGTTAAGACTGAGGGCAGCAAATATGAAATCAAATACGGGTAAATGTAGCTATCGAAACCCCGATGGCTGGTGCTGCGACCAACCTGCGACAAAATCAGGTCTTTGCTATTGGCATGATCCTGATATTGATAAAAGCAAAGACGATATAAAAGAGCAGGTGGAAGAATGGGCAGCAGAGGGTAAACCTTTAGACGGATTTCAGTTGGCGAGAACAAATTTAGTTGACCTTAACTTAGTTAACCGAGGCAACAAGGTTGGCTTTCAGTGTCGCAATGCAGATTTTTATCGCGCCGATCTGAGTGATGCTCACTTCTTCGGTTTAGATTTGCGTGGCTCTTCGTTAATGAAAACTAAATTACTCGGTGCGAATCTCCACTGTGCAAAGTTAGAAAACTGTAATTTGCTCGGTGCAGAACTCGGTAGAGCGCGACTAGAAAACATTGAGTGGGGCGAATGTCTCAAGCAAGAGATGGAAGCTCAGGAAGCCGGAGCGTTAAAGCGAACTGGTAAGTCACACAGTCTCTGTCAAGAGGCGGAAGAGGTGTGTCGCAACATTCGAAAGCAGTGTGAGAAGCAAGGTTTGTTCGAGACTGCTGGACACTTTTTTAAAAAAGAGATGCGTTTTCGCCGCTATCAAATGCCCAGATACAGTTTAAAGCGCTGGATCTCAAAAGCGGTCGATCTGTTTTGTGGCTACGGTGAAGATCCTCTACGGGTGGTGGCGTTCTCCATTAGTTTAATCTTCGCATGCGCCTGTGCGTACTTTATTCTCGATACCACTTCAGCCAACCCCATTTATGAAGGTGTCGAAGGGTGGCAGTTCTATTTATTAGAGTTTTTTAACGCGCTTTACTTTAGCGTTGTGACATTTACCACCTTGGGGTATGGCGATATTACTCCAGTCGGTGTCGCAAGGTTTATTGCGGCCGTGGAAGCCTTTTTAGGCAGTTTTACTATGGCGCTATTTGTCGTGGTATTTGTGAAAAAAATGACTCGCTGATGGATTCATTGAAAAAGAATATCAAATTTATTGTGATCTGCCTCTAAACAATACAATTATCAAAATGGGGTGTTTCTGCAAACCTTCGCAGTTCACCTCGCACTTATTTATGCAATTATTATCCTAACTGACAATAACATAGCGACACATGTCACTTTTGCTGCTGAAACTTTTTCTCATTTTTAAGCCGCTTTTTGCTCATCAACCTTACTGTTTGTGCACTTAGACTCTTATCTGGGCTGCTACGCTCTAATCTGTATCCAAGCATTGATACCAAAATAATTAATCGCGTTTTTACAGCATGTCACTACGCGATAAAACCAGAGTACGTCAGTAGAAATCCCAATATAAAGATAATAGTGGGGGCTAAGATGAGATTTAGTTTACGAGTAAAAAGCTGGGTGCTTTTTGCCAGCATAATGCCGGTGTTGGTGGCGCTGCTAGTTTCAGCAATGAGTGCGAGTAAGAGTGTTGACCAGCTAAACCAAGAGCGGTTGATCGCGTTAAGGGATGTAAAACAAGCCCGCGTATTGGAGCTGTTTGAACGATATAAGCGAAACTTGAAAGCCGTCGCTTTTACTGCAAAAGCGGAGCTGTATGAGTACGACAGCGATAGATTCCACGAAACCATGACAGTGCTTAATCACGAGTTAGAGTTTTACGATATCTTCATTGTTAATCCCAGTGGCGATATTGTTTATACCGTTGCGCGAGAATCGGATTATCAAACTAATTTGCTAAATGGCCCTTACGCGGCTTCCGGCCTTGGAAAACTATTTGCCTCCATCAAGCAGGGCGCTGACTTTGCCGCTCAAGATTTTACCCCTTATGCCCCTTCTAATAATGAGCCTGCTGCATTTATCGGAGAACCCATCACGGTAGATGGGCAAACGTGGATGGTTGCGACGCAGATGTCCATAGATGGCATTAATAGCTTAATGAACCTGAGAAGCGGAATGGGTGAAACGGGAGAAACGTATTTAGTTGGCTCAGATTTTAGGATGCGGTCAGATTCCTACTTGGATCCTGAAGGGCACTCAATTAAAGCTTCATTTGCAGGGACAATAGAGAAAAACGGTGTCACAAGTGATGCCGTGAAAAAAGCGTTAAGCGGAGAAAGTGGTTTCGAGGTAGTGATAGATTACAACGGCAATCCTGTTCTGTCGGCTTATGCCCCTATTGAGGTTTATGGCTTTCGATGGGCGGTGCTAGCTGAGATCGATGAAGCTGAAGCTTTGATACCTGTCTATCAGCTTTTGCAGTTAAATGGCGGAGTATTAATCGGGGCGTTATTGGCCGGGCTTATTGCTCTATGATTGTGACACGAGCGGTAATGAAACCACTCGGTGGTGAACCAGAAGAGATGGCTAGCTTGATGGACAAGGTTGCCAGAGGACATCTCAACCTAAAACTTTCATCAGAAGGGGCTACGGGTCTAAAAGGCGCTATGGTGGTGATGGTGGATGAACTGACCAGTATGATCATGCAGATAAGAACGGCATCGGATCAGCTTTCTAGCACCGCCGAAGAACTCAGCGTAGTCACGGAACAAGCAGAGCAGGCGATGGTAGGTGAAAACCAGGAACTAGAACAAGCGGTTACCGCAGTTAATGAGATGGCCGCATCGGTTCACGAAGTGGCGAGCAATGCCACTCATGCATCCGAAAGTGCGTCTAAAGCAGACACAGAGTGCCAAGCTGAAATGGCGAGAATGAAGAGCACGGTGTCAATTGTCGAAGACCTAGTTCAGCAGGTACACTGTGGTAGTAAACACGTGGAAGAACTGGCGGAACAAGTTCGCGGTATTAACACCGTTTTAGATGTGATTAGAGGGGTTGCAGAGCAAACTAACTTACTCGCTCTCAATGCTGCTATTGAAGCTGCTAGAGCAGGCGAGTCGGGGCGCGGTTTTGCAGTGGTGGCCGATGAAGTAAGAAATCTAGCTCAACGGACGCAAGTCTCTACCCAGCAGATCGAAGAGATGGTCAGCCGAGTGAATACTCAAAGCGGGGAAACCGTTTCAATCATAGATAATTGTAAGCAAGTGGTTGAAAAAACGAGAGAGAACGTATCCGAAACGGGACACGCCATTGATCGGATCGCAACTTCAATGAAAGACATCAACGAGCAAACTGCGTCGGTCGGCAGTGCAACGGAAGAACAGGCCCAAGTCTCTTCGGAAATAGATCAAAGCTTGATAAGAATTCGCGACCTTACTGCACAAACCGTTACTGGGGCGCATCAGACAGCGTAATCTAGCTCAGAACTGGCCGAGGTTTCGAATAATCTTCGCGCCATCATAGGCTTCTTCAAATTGTGAGCCTTAGTTCAACAAAGGGCGAACCCTATCTTTAAATAACTTAGGGAATGGGGTTCGGCATCGGTGTGACTTTTAGCAAACTTTGTTGCTTGTCATTCAGTTATGCCTATTAATCTGGTTATAAGATATTCCACTACGGCATGTGCCGTGCCATTATGTTTGCGCGAAAACTAAACATTAGATCAAGGAAGAGACATGAAAGACGAAACGCTATCCATTCACTTCGGGTATGAGACAGATCCAACAACCAAGTCAGTGGCCACCCCAATTTATCAAACGGTCGCCTACGAGTTTGATAATGCTCAGCACGGCGCGGATCTTTTTAACCTTGAAGTTCCGGGCAATATTTATACGCGCATTATGAACCCGACTAACGATGTGTTGGAAAAGCGAATGGCGGCGTTGGAAGGCGGTATTGCTGGCCTTGCGGTAAGTGCCGGTAGTGCAGCGATTAATTATGCCATTCAAACGCTTGCAGAAGCGGGTGACAATATTATTTCGACGCCTCAGCTATATGGTGGCACTTACACTTTGTTTGCCCATATGCTGCCAAAACAAGGTATAGAAGTCAGGTTTGCTAAAGACGACAAACCAGAAAGTCTGGCTGAGCTTATCGATGAAAATACAAAAGCCGTCTACTGCGAGAGCATTGGTAATCCCGCAGGAAACATCATCGATTTAGAGCGAGTGGCAGAGTTAGCGCATGCTCAAGGAGTGCCTGTTGTAGTCGACAACACGGTGGCGACCCCTGCGCTTTGCAAACCGATTGAGTTTGGCGCAGATATTGTTGTTCACTCTTTGACTAAGTATGTCGGTGGCCACGGAACCACGCTGGGCGGTATGATCATCGACTCCGGAAAATTCCCGTGGGCAGAGCATAAAGATCGCTTCCCGGTATTTAATCAGCCAGAGCCTTCTTATCACGGTGTGGTTTACACCGAAGCGTTTGGTCCCGCAGCCTTTATTGGTCGGGCGCGTACAGTGCCATTGAGAAACACCGG
The DNA here is from genome assembly GCF_001854765.1 of Vibrio sonorensis. GTDB lineage: Bacteria > Pseudomonadota > Gammaproteobacteria > Enterobacterales > Vibrionaceae > Vibrio > Vibrio sonorensis. Next base: position 333,113 of record NZ_LJJE01000002.1, read on the forward strand.
ATCGGCGATGTCGCCAATGAATGCATTTATGTTGATGCAGGGACTAGAAACCCTGTCACTTCGAATGGAACGCCATACAGAAAACGCGCGTAAAGTGGCGGAGTACTTGGAGAAACACGATAAAGTAAGCTGGGTGAGTTACGCTGGTCTGCCTTCTTCAGAGCACTTTCCACTCGCTGAAAAGTACATGAAGGGCAAGCCTTCCGCGATTCTTTCCTTTGGCTTGAAAGATGGCTATGAAGCTGGTGTGCGTTTTTATGATGCATTGCAGATCTTTAAGCGTCTGGTAAACATCGGTGACGCTAAATCTTTGGCGTGTCACCCAGCTTCAACCACTCACCGCCAGTTAAGTGCCGAAGAGCAGAGTAAAGCGGGTGTTTCACCAGAGATGATTCGACTCTCTGTAGGTATTGAACATATTGACGATATCATTGCTGACTTAGAGCAGGCGTTGCAAGCTTAAAAAACAACCAACATTTACCCTTGGTTATGCTGTAAAAGTTATTGATTTAATTGTAATTATTTTGAATTTATACTGAGCCATAACCCGAAGAAATGGTTGTGGTTTTAGTGTAGAGTCTTTGCTCTTTTTTATGTTGTAAGAGACGATTTAAAATAATGAAAATTAAAGCCTTTTCTTTAGTTGCAGCGGTATTCTCACTTGTTAGTGCTTCGGCTCTTGCTGGTGAAACTCAGGTATGTACGTTAAATGCAGATTCTCTAAGCGGTAAAGCGCTAACAAACTACACTCAGTGTTGTGATGACAACAACGGTGAAGCTTGTTACTTAAGAGCTTGGACAGATTTAGAGATGCGTGGCAAAGATCAAGTTGCAGCACTTTACTACAAGCACAGCTGTGAAATTGGTTACGCGAGTGGTTGTCGTACTGCGGGTCAGCTAGCCAGCGATCAAGACGAAAAAGACGCATGGTACAACAAAGGTTGTGACCTGAAAGACTTAGATAGCTGTCTTGAAGTAGACCGCATGCCTTTCTAAGTGAAAGCAAAGCGCTAGAATTAAAAAAACACCATCAATAGATGGTGTTTTTTTATGCCCAGAGTAACCAATCAGGGGCTTTTATTTCGTCGGCTTTGAACTGGTTGGAAAAGTGCTCCAGCAGATCGGCCAGATGTTGACCATTGTCAGCAATGGTGTTTACCACTAAGTCTTCAGAGATATCTATAGGGCAGGGGTGTGGCTGAGCACGGGTTGCCAGTAACACAGGAACGATAAACTTCTCTTTACTCGCCGCATGAGTGGACTTCAACTGTCGCGCCTGAGCGTAAACCTCATGTATTGAAGATTCGTTGTACTCAGTGGCGTCTACCTCCACTTTAATGACAAACACCAAACCTCTATAGAGCAAAACCAGATCGATATCTAAATCACCCTCTGGGCTTTTGATACCCATTACAACGTCACCAGCGAGATGCGGCAGTTTTTTTAGTTCACGTTGAATTAACTCAACAACTTTAATACTGGGTTGGTTGCCGCAATCTAGGTGGTTAAGTTCATTTACAACCTCTGCTGGTGATTTGGAAGCAAACGCGTAAATAGTAGATAGGTAAGGGTTTGGCTGAGTCATTGGTTTGTTATCGTTATTTTGGTGTGCGAAGTGTAAGGGGCAAGTCAATCACACACAATAGATAAGCTTAACACTTTGATTGAATGTACTCAGTTTTAACACCAGAACGCGAGTCGCAGGGCGTAGAAGGACATTTTTCTGGTAAATATGCCCACGGCTGAAGTTAGTCTTGAGTTTTAGGCGATTCAATAGGGATAGAAAGTAAAGCGTTTGGCGCAGAAAAGCGCACTTTCATTTATTCTATCCCTAGCGCTGAGTTAAACAAAAAGGTTAAGCTCGAAGCTCAGTTAATCGGTGGTGAACAACATGATACCGAAGGTGACAAGCCCCGCTCCGCAAACCTGATTTATTTTGCGACCAAATTTCTGAAAGAAAGTTGAAGCTTTGCTCGATGTGATAACCAATGCCAAAAGGCAAAACCAAGCAACGTGAAGCAAGGTGATGTATAAACCACACATCAACACAAAGAATGAGTTGTTATCACTTTCAGGTGAAACAAGCTGACTAAATACACTGAGGAAAAATAACATTGTCTTGGGATTCAGCGTGTTACAAAGAAAGCCTTGAGCAAAATATTTCTTTGCGCTGTTAGATATCGGCTTTTCATTTTCAATATCAATTTCTAGCTTTGCGCTAAACAATCCTGTGATACCAAGATAGATGAGATACGCCGCACCTGCGTACTTGATCATACTGAAGATAACTTCATTATGTGATAATAAGTGACTGATCCCCAGAATGGAGTAGGTTATGTGAATACAGATGCCAAGGCCAATGCCTAGCCCTGTCATTAGCCCAGCTTTTCGTCCGTTACTCACGCTATTTTTAAACACCAAAACAAAGTCTGCCCCTGGGCTTATTACGATTAATAATCCTATAATTGCATAGCTTATTATTTCCATATTTACTCTCATTGCTCCTAATATTTGCCGCTATTGTAATGACTAATGAGCGAGTTATAATCGAAAAAAACGCATAGATAGTGTGAGAAAAAATCACATATGAGACACCTTAAAGCCTTTCATGTTTTCCATATCGCGGCAGAGTCTTCCAGTTATAGTGAAGCCGCAGATAAGTTGCACATCACTCATGGAGCAGTGAGCAAGCAGATAAAACTGTTAGAAACTCACCTGTCTAAGGCGTTGTTTTACAAAAATGGTCGGGGAATGAGCCTGACGCAGGAAGGGGAGTTACTCAAGCAGTACACCAACGTCGCTTTTGATGCGTTGGATACTGGGATCAATAAGATTAAAGAAACGACAGGCAATAACATTGAAGTCTCCTGTGAGCCAACATTGACTATGCGCTGGTTGATGCCAAGGCTTTCAAATTTCTATCAAAGTTCCGGTGTTGATATCCGGCTTTCGACAGCTGGTGGCCCTGTTGCTTTGGGTGAGGCGGGGCTTTCCATGGCCATTCGGAGGGACGATTTTGATATCCCTTCTGACTATGTGAAACATAAACTGGTTGAAGAATGGGTTGGCCCAGTGATGTCTGCGCAGTATTGGAACTCGACTCAAAACAACCATTTAGACATAACATTACTTCATAGTAAGACGCGCCCACATGCTTGGAAAAATTGGGCGACGGCATCTGGCCATGATTTTTACCACAATAAATCTAGCCAATCATTTGACCACTTTTACTTCTGTTTGCAAGCGGCGGCGGATGGTTTGGGGGCGGCCATAGGCTCATTTCCACTAGTGGCTGATGATCTGCAAAACGGAAGGCTTATCGCGCCTTTTGGCTTTATTCCATCAGGGTTTAATTACGTTTTACTCAGACAGTCACAAGACCTGAAAACAAAAGAGGAGCAGTTTCAGCAATGGTTGGAAGAGGAGCTATCAAAGAGCACCCCAAATAACTTTGAGCTATGCAGCTAATGCGAATAGCGAGCTGTAGAAACAACAATAGCGCATAAGCACTTCTATCTGTTTTACTCGACCTCTTCTTTTTCGAAATCTCGTTCTTGCTAATGCTCATCAAGTGAGGCTACAAGAAGCTATCTTAAAGATTGTTAGGTTAAACAGAGCATTGATTTACGTTATATAGAAGATTTCAGTCGGTGCGTGGTAAGTCAGAAGTGCCCCATTCTGTTTATAGTTGTAACTCATAACATTTCTTAGTGAACCTATTTGAACAAATGTTACTAATGCCTATATAGTGAAACTAACTAGATAAATGATGGTTACGCATGGATTATGGGCAACAAAAAAATCGCTGTATTAATTGACTCTGAAAACACCCCCTACTCAAAGCTAAACCTGATCATTGAAGAACTATCTAGTTTTGGGCAGATAATCGTTAAACGTGCGTATGGCGACTTCTCTGCAGAACAACTAAAAAACTGGAAGCAACCTCTGAATGAACTAGCGATTCAAGCCAAACAGCAATTCGCCTATACGTCAGGAAAAAACTCAACAGACTCATTGATGATTATTGACGCAATGGATCTTTTATACAGCCAAAGGTTTGACGCTTTTGCTTTGATTTCCAGTGATTGTGATTTTACGAGTCTTGCTACGAGATTAAGAGAGTCGGAGATACACGTTATCGGGGTTGGAAAAGCGATGACACCAACTTCGTTCAAAAACGCATGTGATGACTTCGTGGCTATTGAGAACTTAAGCGATGATATTGATTTACGGGATATACAACCAAGCTCTAATCAAGAGGCCGAACGTGAATTATGGCGATTAATGCATCAAGCTTGGCAGAACTATAGAGATGAATCGGGTTGGGCAAAACTAGGAGAAATCGGTAAATATTTAAAGAGACTGAAACCAGACTTTGACACTCGAAACTACGGATTAAAGAAACTGTCCGATTTTTTTGATAAGTATCCAACGCGATATAGAACCCGCAATATAAAGCGTTCTGGTATGGAGTTTCAGTTGATAACCAAGTCTAGCAAGCAAAAATGATATGCTTGCTTAATGTAAGGTGTATCTGGAATAGTAGACATATCTGAATTAGAACAAAAAGTCTTTCGATACCTTAAATGTTTGTTAGGCGAATAAGTCGCTCTTGAACTTCATTGCGATTAACCACGAAAGTAGCCTCGCTTTTTATACTATTTCGTTCTGAAATAAGCATTGTAGATAGACCTACGGATTTAGCCCCATAAATATCGGCAACTTCACTGTCTCCTACCATAATACTAGTTAAAGCTGAACTATCAGTGCTGTTCAACGCAACTTCAAAAGCCTGACGACTAGGCTTTCGAAACCCAATTTCTGAAGACCAAATTATGCTATCGAAGTATTTGGATAAGCCACGTGCTGTTATGTCTCGCTGAAAAACTTCACTGCTACCAGTTACGTTAGATAACAGTGTGAGCTTTGTTCCCTGATTAGAAAGGGCCTCAAGCAGCGGAATAGAGTATTTATAGAGGCGACCACTATCTACGAAGTGATTTAAGTGTCGTAAACCAACTGATTTATCAAACACTAGATCGTATTCTTTAAATGCTTTGTCCCAGATTTCGATCCATTCAGGTTGTTCGACTTGATCTGGTATATAGAGTTCATGTATTTGTTTCTCTATCTGTTTACCAACCTGTTCGGCATACTGAGAGTCAAGCACAGCCATTAAAGAGTTAATGAGGCAGCCCATTTCACACAAGGTGTTCCCATAATCAAATATTACAGTCTTGTACATCTGAACCTCTTCATCTAATACCTTACTATGGTGCGACTAAAACACGAAATCTAAGGAAAGCTGCTGAAATCACTAACTCAGATGAACCAAAATGCAAAAGGTTAGTCGTCACTCTTAAGCAATTTGTTGTTTTTTTACATTGTTAGCCGTTTTATTAACTCTTTTTCAGGTTTTGTAGTAAAAGTCTGTATGGAGCAATATGAGCCTATAACTTTAACGAATAAACATATAAGGGCGAATAAATATAGGGAAACGGATGAGCCAATCCTCTTTATCGCCTTTGAGATGAAATAGCAAAGCACAAGTGGCCCGCTGTCCTTCAGTTAAAATTTTAGGTATGCCATAAAAACTAGGCACTCTAGCCAGTTTTACTACTAAAAACTGGCTTTCCAGGTAAATATCCAGTTTTTGTTGGTTTTTTACCCAAACTTACTACCTTAGTTACATAATAATCTGGTGGTCCTCCTGAAGCATGAGACAATTTTTGCCAGTGCCTTACCGTGGTTCTGAGCTTCAGCTTGTTCTGACTGTAGGCAAAAAGTAACGCAGTTATAACTGCGTCACTGAACTAAAACTCACTATTCTGTTCCCAATTTAGTCCAAAACTTGATGTCATTAACTACTTAAAAAAGCCAACATCCGATTGAGTGGTATTAAGCCTAACGCGACAACTAACTATTACGGGTTAAAATAAAGTCGTTAAAGGTGGCTAATATCAAGGAGTGGGTAGTTAAAATGAATTGAGTTTACGCAATGAGGCAATACAGATTGTGTTTTGAAAATTCTAGGTTTGGGCGAGAGACAAAAAAGGAGCGTTTTACCGCTCCTTTTAAATGGTGAAAACTATTATAGGAATGCGCGGTAAGGCAGTTCTGGATCATTTTTGAAGATATCAGCAAAACCGCGGAAATGTTGGTAATGCATGCGCCCTTTGTCTGTTGGGTACGTATATTTGCCCCCAACTTGCCAAAAGAAAGGTGCAAAGCCGTACTGTAGGCGATCTCTTTTCATGTTCCACAGCATTTCAATTTCACGCGGGTCGTTTTGGAAGTTAGCCCAAATGTCGTGGTGGAATGGAACCACTACTTCACAGTTTAAAGATTCAGCTGCGCGAAGAATATCTGAAGACGTCATTTTATCAGTTACGCCGCGTGGGTTTTCACCGTAAGAAAGCAGAGCTACGTCGATCTTGTGGTCGTTACCGTGCTTCGCATAGTAGTTAGAGTAGTGAGAGTCACCTGAGTGGTAAATAGAACCGCCTGTTGTTTCAACTAGGTAGTTTACAGCTCGGTCGTCCATCCCATCGAGAATGTCTTTGTCTAGAGAAGACGTACCCTCTGGTAGTGTTACTAGAGCCGTGCGGTCGAATGCATCTAACACTTTGATGTTTACGTCTTTGATACGGATCTCATCACCAACTTTCGCTATAACGCAGCGATCTTCTGGAACCCCCCAAGATATCCAAAGGTCAACACATGCTTTAGGTCCAATAAACTTAACGTGGTCACCACAGTTTTGCAGTACCGCGGCTGCGACGTTGATATCAATGTGGTCCGCGTGATCGTGCGACGCCATTACAGCATCAACCTCTTTGATAGCAAATGGGTCAAGTGGGAAGATGGCGGTACGCAGGTTTGGTTGTAGTGCCTCAACACCACCCATACGCATCATTTGGTGTTGGTTTTTCATGAACTGATTTTTTTGAGTCTTTTTACCTGTACCACACCAGAAGTCCATCGAGATGTTTGTACCACCTTCAGACTTAAGCCAAATTCCGGTACAACCTAACCACCACATTGAGAATGTATTCGGCTCGACGACCGTATTTTCAATCTCTTCGTTTAGCCAAGTACCCCATTCTGGGAAGGTGTTTAGAATCCAAGATTCGCGAGTGATTTCGTTTACATTGCTCATGTTAGTACCTTCTGTTTCACAAATTTGATTAATTTTGGATGTAGGGAGCCTAGCGCCTTAAATTGGATTAAGGCACTGAGCTAAAGTTAATAATTATTGGAGGGCAGGTTAGCCCGTTGGATTTATACCAAGATGACTTGCGTCCCTTGAGCTTCAATCTTTTTCACAACATTTGGGTCGGCTTCTCTACCGGTAATAACAATGTCTATTTGCTGAGTATTGCAAAATAGCATTCCAGTTCTCTGGCCAATTTTAGAGCTGTCTACCACAACGACTAACTTGTCGATTTGCTCTAACATCTGTTGTTCGGCGACGGCTGTCAGCATATCGGCTTTATAGAGACCGGCCTCTGTCAGTCCTTTACCTGATGTAAACATCCAGTTTCCGGCATAGCCGCCCAATGAGTTTGGTGCTGGGTTTAGGAAGATGTTTTGAGTTTTGTTGTATTGGCCACCAATGATGATCACATCGTCATGGTCTTCGTTGATCAAATAGCTTGCGAGTGGGAAGTAGTTGGTAATGATCTGAACATTTTCTCCACATAATTGCTGACCGAGTAAGAAGGCGGTTGAACCGCAGTTAATTACCACGGTATCTTCAGCCTGACAAAGCTCTGCAGCGGCATGTGCTATTTGAACTTTCTCTTCATAAAACTCAGTACTGTTAATATTGAGTGGTGACCACTTTCTCTTTTGATTTTCTATCCTTTCAGCGCCATTTCGTACCTTTCGAAGTCTGCCAAGCTCATCTAATTTTGCGATATCTCGCCTAGCGGTAGCTGGGGAAACATTAAAATTATCAATAATATGAGAGACATTAATCGTCTGCATTTCTTCTAGTAACGACAGAATACCGTTGTGTCTTTGCACTTCATTCATATTTATCACTCTATTTGTCTATGTGACAACTCAATGATTACTTTTGATTTGTTTTGATTCTAATAATCATGGCGATAATTGTCAAATCCTAGCAAATGAAAAACAAGATGAAAATCACCATTTTATGTAAGTTGTTGTTTTTATTGTATCTGTGTGTTTCTGGTGTGATCTAGTGCTCAATTAACCGTATTCTGACTGGTGATTATTGATATAAATCAAATTAATCATAAATGAGCATTGAATGATTACTTTTGATTGCTAGAGTTTAGCTCGTGAGCAAAACAAGACATCACTGAAACCTACAAATCATTAAAAATACAAAATCTATTAGGGGCAAAGATATGGAGTTCTTATACGACATCTTCTATATTTTTTACAGTCAGGTTATGACCAAAGCGCCTTTGCTGCTCGGTATCGTAACTTGTCTCGGTTATATCCTTCTCAAACGCGACGCAACAACCGTTATCTCGGGTTCAATCAAAACCATTGTTGGTTTTATGATTGTTCAAGTGGGTGCGGGAACGCTGGTAGCGGGTTTTAAACCTGTTATTGCAAAAATGAGTGAAATTCATGGACTGACAGGTTCGGTAATCGACCCGTATACATCCATGATGGCGACAATGGAAACCATGGGGGACAACTACTCCTGGGTTGGGTACGCCGTCCTTATTGCACTGGGTATTAACATTCTTTTGGTGGCCTTTCGCAGGGTCACTGGTATTCGCACTATCATGCTTACGGGACACATCATGTTCCAACAAGCTGGCCTGATTGCTGTTTTCTACTTCGTGCTTGGTGCGGGTATGTGGGAAACCATTATCTACTCTGCAATTCTGATGGCTCTGTACTGGGGCATCTCTTCCAACATCATGTTCAAGCCAACACAAGAGGTGACGGGCGGAGCGGGTTTCTCTATTGGCCACCAACAGCAGTTTGCATCTTGGATTGCAACTAAAGTTGCTCCTAAGTTAGGTGATAAGAACGACAGTGTTGACCACATCAACCTGCCGAAATGGCTACACATTTTCCACGACAGTATTGCCGCTACTACTTTAGTCATGACAGCATTCTTTGGCATCATTTTACTCTCTTTCGGGCTTGATAACCTGCAAGAGATGGCGGGAAAAACTCACTGGCTAATCTATATTTTCGAGACTGGTTTAAAGTTTGCGGTAGCAATTCAAGTTATCGTAACGGGTGTGCGCATGTTCGTCGCTGAGCTGTCAGAAGCGTTCAACGGTATTTCTCAACGTCTGATCCCTAATGCGGTTCTAGCGATTGATTGTGCGGCTATCTATGCGTACTCACCAAATGCCATGGTGTTCGGCTTCCTTTGGGGGGCGGTAGGTCAATTTACAGCGGTATTGCTAATGTTGGCATTCGATGCGCCAATAATGATCATCCCTGGTTTCATTCCAATGTTCTTCTCTAACGCAACCATAGGTGTGTTTGCAAACCACTTTGGTGGCTGGAAAGCGGTCATGAAAATCTGTTTCGTGATGGGCATTATTGAGGTAGTGGGTTCGGCTTGGGCTATTCACATCTTCGCTCAGTCAGGTACTGAACTTAACGGCTGGATGGGTATGGCAGACTGGGCTCTCGTGTTCCCACCTATCATGCAAGGGATCTCTAGCTCTAGCATGTTCTTCTTTGCCGTTGTGGCACTCGCTGGTGTTTACATGTATTTCGCTTCAAAAGCGCTGCGTGATGAAGAAGATGGCGAACTACAACAAGCACCAACTATGACAGCAGTAACACCAGAAGGTGTAGGCATTGAGTGCGAATCACCTGTTAAATCAGCTGCGGTAGCAAATGATCCACAAGTGAACTCAGCGTCAAAACAGAAACCAGTGCGTGTTTTAGTGTGCTGCGGCTCTGGTCAAGGCTCCTCAATGATGTGCTCTAAGAAAATAAAAGAGTTCTTAGATAAAAAAGGGGTTGCGGCAACCACGTTCAACAGTGCCATCACCGACTACAAATCCCATTTCGGTTCATTCGATATCATCGTTACTTCTGTAGCGCTGGCTGAAAAAATCACCAATCTACCTGAAGGTAAGCAGCAGCTAGCAGTTAAGAACATGATTATGGTGAAAACCTTTGGTGACGAACTGATTTCACTTATCGAAAACAACTTTCATAAATAATTGAATTGGCCCAGCGGCAATGCTGCTGGGTCAATAAAAAACGAATAACAACTTACTAAGTGAGCAAAGCAATGAACTTGAACGAATCTCTGATTACCAATAACTCAATTCAATTGAATGCAAAAGCTACAGACTGGCAATCGGCTATCAAAATCGGGACGGATGCCTTAGTGAAAGCTGGTGTCACTGAGGAGCGTTACTACGACGCCATCATCAAGCTATCTCTACTGAAGGGCCATACATCTGTATTCACGATGCATTTGCTCTACCACATTGCCGCCCAGAAGATGGTGTGATGAAACTGGCTTCGCGTTAACGGTACTAGAAACCCCAGTCTTTTTCGAAGACGTAGACGAGCCTGTAGATGTATTGATCACCTTGGCTGGTAAAGATTCAGAAGAGCACATCGAAGGCACGATGCAGGTCGCGAACTTAATCGAGTTTGACGAAGATTTCTCAAAACTACGTGCATGTAAAACACCACAAGAAGTGGCAAACCTAATTGATATGGCGCTTGCACAAGCAAAGGCAGAAGCAGCTTAAGGAGTCGATATGTCCAAATATAGCCAACTGAAACAACGTGTCTTAGAAGCGAACTTACAGCTGCCTAAGTACGGATTAGTGACATTTACTTGGGGCAACGTTTCTGAGTTTGACCGTATTAATGGTGTGGTAGCGATTAAGCCATCGGGTGTTGAATACAGTGATCTGACGGCTGAAAGTATGGTGATAGTGGACCTAGAGGGCAACATTGTTGAGGGCATACTGAACCCATCAAGTGATACCGCTACTCACCTAGAGCTTTACAAAGCGTTCCCAGAAATTGGCGGTATTGTTCACACCCATTCTCGTAGTGCAACGATTTGGGCGCAGGCAGGTATTGATATTCCGGCTTTGGGTACCACGCATGCTGATTATTTCTACGGTGACATTCCGTGTACTCGCAAGCTTTCGAACAACGAAATTGCTGATCACTATGAGAAGAACACTGGCTTGGTGATCATTGAAGAGTTTATTCGGCGCCGCATTGAACCAATGGCAGTTCCGAGTGTGATTGTCGCGGGCCACGCCCCTTTCTCTTGGGGGAAAGATGCTAACGATGCAGTGCATAACGCGGTGGTTTTAGAAGAAGTATCGGCAATGGCTTTGGCAACGCGTTCGTTAAACAGCGGAATCAAGATCCAGCCCGAGTTATCAGACAAACATTACCTACGTAAGCATGGTGAAAATGCTTACTACGGACAGTAATCAGTGTGATGTTAGGAGAGTCAATGTATCAAGTGTTGGCGTTAGACTTAGATGGAACCGTGTTGACTGATAAACACACTATTCATCCAGAAGTAAAAAAAGCGATCCAAGAGGCTAAGCAACATTGCCATGTGATGATCGTGACTGGCAGGCATCACACGGCCGCAAGGCCTTATTACTATGAGTTAGAACTCGATACTCCAATTATTTGCTGCAATGGAACCTACGTGTATGACTACCAAAGCGAGACGGTTTTAACCCAGAGCGCTATCGAGCATCAGCATGCACAAGCGTTTATCGAGTTGGCCCATAAGCACAATCTAAAGATGGTGATGTACATCACCGATGCGATGACTTACTCCAATGAAAATCCGTTTGGCTACATGTTGGCTTTGGAAGAGTGGGCTGAACAAGCTCCAGAGCACCACAGACCAAATATTTACCGAGTGGATTCATTTTCTGAAACCGCAAACCACACCGAGTTTGTTTGGAAGTTTGTCGTGGAAGGGGAGCAAGAGTCGGTTGATTGCTTAATGCAAATGCCTTGGATAAAAAAACACTTCAACGGTGAACGCTCCTGGTCCAATCGAATCGACTTTGCGGCAAAGGGAAACAGCAAGGGAGTACGCCTTGCTGAGTATGTCGATAGCCTTGGCTTTCAGCCCTCTCAAGTGATTGCCGTTGGCGACAATCACAATGACATATCAATGCTTCAATACGCAGGCTTTGGCGTAGCGATGTTTAATGCTGACGACACCGTTAAATCGAACGCTCAAGCCGTGTGCAAAACAGATAACAATCAAGATGGCCTTGCCCATCTAATACGTGAACAAATTAAAGGATAAATCGATGACGAAACCAATGATTCAAATCGCCCTAGATCAAACAAATTTACCAGCTGCTATTGAAGTGGCGAATAACGTAGAAAGCTACGTTGACGTGATTGAAGTGGGCACTATCCTAGCGTTCGCAGAAGGGATGACGGCGGTTTCAACTCTACGCCAAAATCACCCTGACCACATCCTAGTATGTGATATGAAAACCACCGATGGTGGCGCCATTCTAGCTCGCATGGCATTTGAGGCTGGTGCCGACTGGATTACGGTATCGGCAGCAGCACACATAGCGACAATTGATGCATGTAAAAAAGTAGCCGATGAGCTCAATGGTGAAATTCAAATAGAGATTTACGGTAATTGGACCATGGAAGATGCGCAGGCGTGGGTTGACTTAGGCATAACTCAAGCTATCTACCACCGTTCTCGTGACGCTGAATTAGCTGGTGTAGGTTGGACAGATGCTGATTTAATGAAGATGCATGCACTATCTGAACTGGGTATAGAACTCTCTATTACTGGCGGAATAGTGCCAGAAGATTTGCACCTATTTGAAGGTATTAAAGCGAAAACTTTCATTGCAGGCAGGGCGTTGGCGGGTGACAAAGGCCGAGAAACAGCAGAAGCATTGAAAGAGCAAATTAATCGCTACTGGAACTAGGAGCGTTATGTATAAAAACTTAATACGCCATCGTGTTGGGATTTATGAAAAAGCCTTACCGAATGACTTTAGTTGGGAAGATAAGCTAAAAACCACCAAAGAGTTAGGCTTTGATTTCCTTGAAATTTCGATAGATGAGTCTGATGAAAAACGCAGCCGCTTAGATTGGAGTGATGAAGAGGCATATAGACTCCGACGCTTGTGTGAAAAGTATCAAGTGCCTTTGCAGTCAATGTGCTTGAGCGCGCACCGCAAGTTTCCATTTGGTTCTGCGGATCCTAAAGTGCGAGAACAAGCGGTTATCCACATGGAGAAGGCAATTGCGCTTGCGTATAAGTTGGGTGTTCGCACTATTCAACTAGCTGGTTATGATGTTTACTACGAGCCAGCAAATCAGGCGACGCACCAGCGTTTCATCGACGGTATGAAGTTGTCAGCACAGCTTGCTGAGCGGGCGGGAGTGATGTTAGCTGTTGAAATCATGGATACGAATTACCTTAACTCACTGAGCAAATTTGAAGTGTTAAACCGTGAGATTAATTCTCCATACTTCAATGCGTATCCAGACGTAGGCAACATATCGGGATGGAACTACGATATTGTGACAGAGCTTAAGCTGAGTAAGCCGAACATTGCGCAGATCCACCTTAAAGATACCTATCGCGTTACCCCAGAATACAAAGGACAGTTTCGCGATTTAGTGATTGGCGAGGGAGAAGTCGATTTCAATGCCATTTTTACAACATTGAAAGAAACAGATTGTGTGGTGCCGCTGGTGGTAGAAATGTGGGCACAAGATGAGCACTGGAAAGAGAATATATTGAAAGCTCAGGTTCGCTTAAATGAAGTCTGCCGCCAAACGGGTATGATACCTTTGTTTGAACGCTAATCCCTTAGATTAAAGCTCTGATAAGCAGAACGACTCCTCGATAGGCTAAACAGATTAGCGACATAAACATCGCTAATGTCAGAAAATTCGTGCTCCTTTCTGACAAAAGACGCGCAATATACTCCCCCTTGTATATTGCGCGTTCTACTCTATCTAATGGCGAGAGCGAGATGGTTCTGTTTATATCGCAACAGTTATGTGGTCGCGTCCAATTTTTGCCATCTCTATTAGAACATCAGTGTGGTACTTCTTTTTCACCGTAACGTGAGTCCCAATTTCACTGGCAATTTTGACGATTTCTAGAGCGTCAGTTGGGTGCAATGAAGAATCTTTTGCGATCTCTATGTTTACGCCTAGTTTGATGAGTTCGATTGCGTCGGTTGAATGCATGATTTTTTCCAAATTTGAACTTTGCTGGACTATATCACTTTCGATGAATTCAACTCTACGAAGCTCCTCGAAAAACTCATATATATATCGCTCACAACGCGTTTTTTCAGATCAATTTCAAACATAAAAGCGTTGTGATGAACACCGTGATGAGTGCGGACTCATTTTTAATGAATACGTCATTTGCCAAAAATTAAACTGCGAGATGCCGTGTTCAGATTTGAGGTAAAAGCGTATTGTTACCTTACTCCGAGGGAGAGCTAACAGGACAGAAAATGGACTTTCCTACTTTAAAATGCGAATCCTGTTTTTTCTCGGAGTGATCATAACAACCTCCTTAGTTGATTTATTGAATGGAATTGTTTGCCGCATCATTTTGATGCGGTTTTTTTTATCCAACGGGCAGATAAATGAAAACCACCCGAAGGTGGTTTTCATTAGGAAAGTTTAGATTGAGCTCGATTTAGTCGATCGTGGACTGCCAGCCACTCATCGCTAAGAGGAGGCCTTTCAACCCAGATCTCTTCGCAGCCCCATTTATCGGCCTCGTCTAACGAGCGGTATAGCTGATAGGAGTACTCTGCAACATTGCCTGACATCTGCTTACTAGTGACGTTTTCTATTGCTTGTTGCGATTCGTCGAGCGAGCTGTAATGCAAATAGGCAACTTTTTTACCTTGGGTATTGCTCAACGCTTGGCTATCAACCAAGCGGACTTTGGTGTTTGGCTGGTAGTGGCTAGTCACATTACCCGGAACAGCGACATTGTGTGTTTTAGGCGAAAGTACTTCTTCACCGAGTACATCGGATAACTGGGCTGCGCTAATTGGGCCAGAACGCAAAATGCGCAAAGGTGTTTGAGTAAGATCGACAATAGTTGACTCTAGGCCGTGTACACAATCGCCACCGTCAAGCACCGCTGCCAATTTACCACCCAGTGAATTTAATACATGCTCTGCAGAGGTTGGGCTTAACTTTTTATATGGGTTCGCCGATGGGGCTGCAACTGCAAGCCCAGATTGCAAAAGGGTACTGAACACGCCGTGGGCAGGCATTCTAACACCGATGGTCTCTAGCCCTCCCGTCACTACGGAATTCGCTTTATCCGCCTTGTTTAGCAGCATGGTCACAGGACCGGGCCAAAACGCTTTTGCAAGCTGATAAGCCTGCTCTGGAATATCTTGCGCCCAATCAGAAAGCTGATCCATGTTGCCAATGTGAACAATAAGCGGATGGTTGGCTGGTCTACCTTTTGCGGCAAAGATCTTTTTTACCGCTTCCGGATTACTTGCATCTGCGGCTAAGCCGTAAACGGTTTCAGTTGGAATCGCGACAAGCTCACCGTTTGCCAATATCTCTTTGGCTTGCTCGATATCTTTTTGTTTATCAGCAGAAAGGTGTAGCGTTTTCAATGTCATTTCCTCAGGAAGCCAGATCAACCAATATCCAAACAGTAAACAGGACTATTTGAAACAAAGCCGCCTATTTTAGCGATGTTTTACAAATTTGCGATGGTTATTTAGCGCCGAATTGTATCCAGAGTTGAAATGCTTTTCTAGATAGCGTGCTTTAGTTTTTATCTAAGCTTTCGGAGGGTACATTAAAACGCTATTGCTTGGAGTAAGTTAAGTAGCAAGGTTAGGTATTATTGCCACCACAACGACTTTTAAACAAAGTGCATAGCAAACTGGATGCGTTGTCTTTTCTCAGTGCGTTGTCATAAAAACTTCACATTTATCGGTGTGCCGTAGCGCACCCTTAGAACTCTTTTAAAATCAGCGTCTAATGGTCTTGTGTTATCAAAACAACGGAATATCCCACTGTTTTTAATAACAGCGATTAAAAGTAGTCAAATGAGATGTTTTCACCAATGGTTCCACTATAGCGTTTTGAGTTATATGGGTTTTATTTTCTGGAGATTTATAAACGTTTCTAAGCAGGCCTGTTCAGGCTACAAAGCTTGATGAAATGGGGTTTTACACCTGTCCAGTTATTGACCAAACTGTTAATTGTTGGCCATGTAAAGTAATGGAGGCGGGCTATGTTCTGTTTAAAAAACGCTAAGCGATTTTGGAGTTGTTTCATACCAATAGTATTGGTTACTTTCGCTTCTGGAGCGATAGCAAAACCCAAGGGAGAGGAAGAGTTTCGCCCCGGCACGGTTTTGTACAAAATTAGCGTGAATGCCTCCACTAGGGATTTGAAAGGGTTAAATGCCCTACTAAAAAGTCAGGGCTTGGTTTCTGAAAGAACCTTGGATGGCAGCCAAATTGTGATTGCGACTTTTGAGCATCACGGGCGAGAGACCGCGATTGCTAACATACTGAAAACTAGTGGTTATGTAGAGTTCGCCGAACCCGACTATGTTGTCGAACCGATTGCTCAGCCCAATGATCCAAGCTTTGGCAACCAGTGGCACCACAACAATGTTAACAGCCAGCAGGCTTGGGATGTGACGACGGGGAACTCTGTTCTCGTTGCGGTGTGTGATACTGGATTCGATGTTAATCACCCTGATTTGGGACCAAACTTAAGAACGGATCTTGCGTTTAATGCCAATGATGGCTCTAACTATATTTTTGATGCTAATGGTCACGGCACTGGTAGTGCGGGGACTTTAGGTGCGGTAGGTAATAACAACACTGGTGTAGCCGGTGCGAGTTGGAGCGTTGATATTATTCCTGTTCGCATTGCTATCAGTGACAGCAACAGTTCTGCGTATATATCCACTATGGCAACTTGTATTGAATATGCAGCGGACAATAACGCTAGGATTGTGAACTTAAGTTATGGTGGCATTCAATATGCGACGATAGATGCTGCGGCTCAGTATCTTCGGGCGAGGAACGGTTTGCTGTTTATGTCTGCGGGTAATAGCGGGCAAGAACACCCAACATATCCAGATTACACCAGTTTTGT
The DNA here is from genome assembly GCF_001854765.1 of Vibrio sonorensis. GTDB lineage: Bacteria > Pseudomonadota > Gammaproteobacteria > Enterobacterales > Vibrionaceae > Vibrio > Vibrio sonorensis. Next base: position 350,237 of record NZ_LJJE01000002.1, read on the forward strand.
AGGGGTCGGTGCGACGAACCGAAGTGATGGGCGTGCCAGTTTTTCGAGCTGGGGTAACTATGTTGATATTACCGCGCCCGGTGTTGAAATTCTGACGACGTACCCAAATAACCGATATGTCTATTACAGCGGCACTTCTTTTTCTTCTCCGCTGACGGCGGGGATTGCAGCGTTAATGGTCGCGGCCAATCCCAACATTACCCCTTCTGAGATTGAAAATGGTTTGTTCTCAACTGCGGTCGATATTGGTACTAGTGGTGATGACAATGTGTTTGGTCATGGCCTAGTGGATGCCGCTGCCGCGGTTAACTATGCGGTGAACCTAGGTGGATTAGAGGCGCCAGTCGCAGTTGCTGGTGTAGACAACAATTCACTGCCTTTTGGCACACCATTTAACTTTGATGGCAGTGCTTCTTCGGACCCCGACGGCACCGTGATCTCTTACTTGTGGGACTTTGGTGATGGCACGACTTCTAACGAGAAGATTGTCAGCCATGAGTATGCTACAGCGGGTAGTTTTCAGGTGAGTTTAACCGTAACGGATAATGACGGTTTGACTGATTCTGATACGACCAGCGTTCAGGTGACTAATGAACTGCCAGTCGCTGTAATTACAGGATTAGCCAGTAGCTACGATGTAACAGAGAGTATTTTCTTTGATGGCAGAGCGTCGAGTGACGCCGAAGGCAATATTATCAACTACGATTGGGACTTTGGTAACGGCGATTCTGACTCTGGGGCAACCACGAACTACTCATACCCAAGTGGCGGTGACTTTACGGTAACATTAACGGTTACGGACGAAGCGGGCGCCTCTAATAGCACAAGTTCCAACGTTACTATTATTGATCCGAATGTTTTCAACGCACCAAGTAACTTAACCGCATTAGTAGATGGATTCGATGTTAATTTAACGTGGCGAGATAACAGCAATGTTGAGGTTGGTTTTGTAGTCGAACGAGGTATTAAATTTAGAGGTCGTATTGTCTATACAGAACTACCACTGGTAGGGGTTGATGTAACAAGCTTCACGGATACAGTAAGTGACACTGGAAGCTATCGCTACAGGGTAAGCGCAGAAAATGCAGCTGGTGATCGAGTCACTTCCGAAACAATTACCGTTAGTGTGGAATCCAGCTCTCCAGATCCCGAACCAGAACCCGGTTCACTAGCGGCGCCAACTGACCTCACTGGTAGTACAAGTGGTAATATGGTTGTGCTTAATTGGACAGATAACTCAGGAGACGAAGAAGGCTTTTACATTGAGAGAGGGCTAAAAACCAAAGGTCGTATCGACTTTCAACCCCTTGATTCGGTAGGAAGCAATGTGACCTCATTTAGTTATGATTCTAGTAGTTTGAGTAACGGGAACTACGGTTATCGAGTTCGTGCTTATAAGGGCTCGGAAACCTCGGGCTACAGTAATACCGTAGAACTGCGGAAAAAATAGCAAAAAATAGATGGATTGTCTTAACCATAAGACCTGACTCGAAGAGTTGGGTCTTTTGTTATTTAATTGACAGAAAATTTATCTGGATAGACCAATAAAACGCGAATCATGTTGTATACTCGCGCCCAGTTTTGGCAACCGTATGCACACCATGTTTTTAGCACCTTATTTTTCAAGCGAAGATCGCAATTTCCAGTTCACTCGACAGCAGGCAAGTCACTTTGCTAAAAAAGTCGCTGGGGACTTTAATCCTATCCACGACGAAGACAACAAACGCTTTTGTGTTCCTGGTGACCTTTTGTTCGCAGTATTGCTGCGCCAAGAAGGTATCAGCCAAAAAATGCGCTTTGATTTCTCAGGTATGGTAGGGGACAACATTGCTCTTTCTATTGAAAACAAGTGTGATAAAGAAAGCTCAGTGGTAGACGCCAACGGCAAAGAATACTTGCATATGTCTCGCGAAGGCGAGGTGAGTCACGATACCGACTTTATTGAGCACGTTGTGACCAACTATGTGAAGTTCTCGGGCATGAACTTCCCTCATATCATGGTTCCTCTAATGGAAGAGAAACAGATGATGATTAACTGCCAGCGCCCACTCGTGATTTACGAGAGCATGGAAGTTGAGTTTTCAAGATTAGACCTTAAACACCCAGAAGTGGCATTTGATGGTGCAACGTTTGATATTGAGGGTAAGCGCGGTATTGTAACTCTTAACTTTGTGTTTAAAGAAGATGGCATTGAAGTGGGCAAAGGTGTTAAGCGCATGGTTGCGTCTGGCCTTAAGCCTTATGACCAACCATCAATTGACGACCTAGTAGAGCGTTTTCACGCACGAAAGGACGCGTTTTTACAAGATTTTTCTAACGCAGCATAGCGATAGATTGAATAACGGTTTAACGTTAAATCTGACAGCAATTTAGAAAAGAGCTCTTAAGGGCTCTTTTCTCTTTTTCAGGGAAAGAAAATGACAATAAGCAAAACCAAAACCTCTTTTTACCGTCGTTTGTTCATCGCTTATTTAATCGATAGTGGGGTGAATACCATCCCCCAAATTCAGGCTGAGATAACCATCCCCAGACGAACGGCGCAAGATACAATTACTGCGTTAGAAGAGCTGGATATAGAGTGCCAGTTTACAGGGGCGCTAAAGAACGGCCATTATCGCATCGCCTCATGGGGACCAATTGACCCTAACTGGGTTAAGCAAAATATCGATGCTATCCGCAGCACATTAGATTATTAAAACCCTTGGTAGGGAGCCTGATTGTCTCCCTGCCTACTTGTCTTATTTTTCTTTGCCAGTACTGCCTAAATACCGTTTTGGTGTTCCATTCTCTGCTTTTTTTACGCTTTATTATTCAGTGTTAATCTAAATAAAACCTTGGTTTCTCTATGGGTTTTGGCTGCTTTTTTAGATCTCATTGGTAAAAATCGTTTATTTTTAGTTTTGATTAAAAATTAATACTTTCAATGGTTTGGTCTGTTTTGTGGGGTGGGAAAAGAGAACTTTAAGTCAGTGATCTTCTCTTTATGAGATTTATTCATGTTCAATGTGAGTCATTACCATTTTTGTTCATGTGCGTATCTGCGTATAAAAAACTTACTGCTCTTATTTACAGAAAACATGACAGTCGAAATTAAGAGTGCCAAAGGCACCAAAAGAAAGACTGCAAATTAGAACTCTGGGCCAATCTCAACAAACTCAACTCGCCTAGAAAGAGCAGAAAAGTTCAGCTTTCATCTAAGGAAATAGGATACCAGATCACCATGAGTAAAGATTTTACCTATGCTATCAAGCGAATTAGTTTCGACGAAAACTACCAACCGGCAGATAACACGCGTATTACCACTAACTTTGCCAATTTAGCGCGGGGCGACAGCCGCCAAGAAAACTTGCGCAACGCTTTAAAGATGATCGACAACAGCTTTAATGCTCTAGCGCATTGGGACAACCCAAATGGCGATCGTTACTCGGTTGAACTGGAAATCGTATCCGTAGATATCAATATTGAAGGAGAAGAGCATTTTCCGACAATCGAAATTCTGAAAACCAATATCCTCGACAGCAAAACGAATCAACGCATTGAAGGTATCGTCGGCAATAACTTCTCGTCTTATGTTCGCGATTACGACTTTAGTGTTTTACTGCTCGACCACAACAAAGATAAGCCGCAGTTTACTATTCCGGACAACTTTGGCGATCTACATGGAAAAATCTTTAAGCACTTTGTTCGCTCAGAGGCTTATAAGCAAAACTTTGCAAAGCCCCCCGTTATCTGCCTGAGCGTTTCTGATAACAAAACTTATCACCGCACTGAAAACCAGCATCCAGTATTGGGAGTGGAGTACCTTCCAAATGACTCTTCGCTTACCGAGAAGTACTTCCAGAAGATGGGTTTGCAGGTGCGTTACTTTATGCCGCCAAACAGTGTTGCACCTCTGGCTTTCTACTTCTTTGGTGATTTGCTAAATGACTATACTAGCCTTGAGCTAATTAGCACCATCAGCACGATGGAAACCTTCCAAAAGATCTACCGACCAGAAATATACAATGCGAACGCGGCTGCAGGTAAACGCTACCAGCCAAACTTGAACAACTCAGATCACTCGCTGACTCAAATTGTGTATGACCGTGAAGAGCGTAGCCTTCTTGCTAAAGAACAAGGCAAGTTTGCACAAGAGCACTTTATTAAGCCATACCAGAATATTCTTGAGCAGTGGTCTGCAAGTTACGTTCAATAAATTATTAGCAAGGTAGCATTATTATGAAAAAGTTATTACCAACCTCAACGGCTGGTAGTTTGCCAAAACCTACGTGGCTGGCACAACCAGAGCAATTATGGTCCCCTTGGAAATTGGAAGATGAAGAGCTGGTGGCGGGCAAACTTGACGCTTTGCGCCTATCGCTTTTTGACCAACAACAGTCAGGTGTGGATATCGTTAGCGATGGAGAGCAAACTCGTCAGCACTTTGTGACGACCTTTATCGAACACCTAAGTGGTGTGGATTTTGAAAACAGAAAAACCGTTAAAATCCGCAACCGCTATGACGCTAGCGTGCCAACTGTTGTTGGCCCTGTTAGCCGTCAAAAGCCGGTGTTTGTCGAAGACGCTAAGTTTCTACGTCAGCAAACGGATAAGCCCATTAAATGGGCACTGCCGGGGCCGATGACCATGATAGACACCCTCTATGATGATCACTATAAAAGCCGCGAAAAACTGGCGTGGGAGTTCGCAAAAATTCTTAACCAAGAAGCGAAAGAGCTAGAAGCGGCAGGTGTGGATATCATTCAGTTTGATGAACCCGCTTTTAACGTGTTTTTTGATGATGTGAACGAGTGGGGTATTGCTTGCCTAGAGAGAGCGATTGAAGGGCTAAAATGCGAAACTGCTGTACATATCTGCTATGGCTACGGGATCAAAGCCAACACCGATTGGAAGAAAACCTTGGGTTCAGAGTGGAGACAGTACGAAGAGGTGTTTCCAAAGCTGCAACAGTCCAATATCGATATTATCTCGCTGGAGTGTCATAACTCTCGCGTTCCTATTGAGTTGCTTGAGCTTATCCGAGGTAAGAAGGTGATGGTTGGCGCGATTGATGTGGCTACCGACAATATCGAGACACCTGAAGAAGTGGCGAATACCCTGCGCGAAGCACTTAAATATGTTGATGCAGACAAGCTTTACCCTTGTACAAACTGCGGTATGGCTCCGCTTTCTCATGAGGTAGCAAGAGGTAAGCTCAACGCGCTTAGTGAAGGTGCAGAAATTATCCGAAGAGAACTTTCGAACTAGCTAGAACGCGTCAGATTGGCTAGAACTCAAATCACTTTGTTCTATCGGTGTTGAGACGAATAGATACAGAGAGATGCAACGGCTTAAACAACAGGCTAAGCAAGCACAGAGCTCGCTTAGCCTTTTCTTTTATCGGAACAACCATTTTTTTAAGGGGGTTCTTTCGATAAGTGCGATAAACAGTAGGGTGGTCAGCGTTGTTCCACCAAATTGCAATAAATCGCGCATGGCGTACTTGGCTCCAATCAATACCTCAATGTTCATCATGTAGATAAGGAAGATCATGTGGACCACATAGATAGCTAGAACACGTCTGCCGAGATAGTGAATGACTCTGTTGTTCCCAAAATCAGGGTAGTTGAGCAATAGTAAAAACAACCCAGTTGCCCACAGCGCAGTGCCAAACAGATAGTCGTTGACGTTAAATGCTGCGCCATGCGTGAACAAGAAGTAGGCTTCAGACATATGAGCAAGTAGGCCTATCACCATCATAATAAAAGCGGTAGACGGTTTAACCATGAAGGAGTTTTGGCGGATCAAATAGCCAAGTGAAACCAATAAGGTCGAGAAAAACGGCCCGTTACGAGTAAAGAAAGGTGAAGGTAAGTCAGTGAGCACCACATAACTTCCCGCCAATACCCCATAGAGATAAAGAGCTATCGCAACAGGCAGCAGTAAGCGAGCCTGTTTAAAGTGATCAAGTAGAGCGATGATCGCCACTGCCATAACCAAAGCTGGTAGGAACCACAAATAATCAAGGCCACCTTGAACTAAGGTATTAGCGAGACTTTGGCTTAGGTAGTTGAAAAAGCCTTGGCGCTCGGCAAGGTAACCATGCTCTAGAAGTACATCTCCACGGAACGGAAGGATCAAGCAAATGATGCTCCATACCACCCAGACCCTAAGAAGAGGCTTAGCGTAGGATGTTAACCCGCTTAAAGGATGTGAAGCCAGTTTGGGTTTTACAAAGTAGCCAGCCAACAAGAAGAACAGTGGTACGCCAAAACGCGTTAACTGATTGAAGATGTTTCCCACCCAAGGCTCATCGTTGTATAGGGGGTAGGAGTTAAACAATCCAGCATGTAAAGCCAGAACGGCAAAAATAGCCAAGACCCGACCAAATTCGAGACTACTGATAATTTTCTTATTCATTTCTACCTCAAGTGTTTGAAATGTAATAAGAAACTAACAAAATGTAATTATTTGAAACTGTTTTAGATCAAAGGAATGTGTTAATGGGAGTTTTTTGGTTTCTGATTAAAATGTCATTAAATTCAGTTGTTTAGTGTTTTGTTTGAGGAGATGAAAGAGGAGATGAAAGGGTCAGAGCCGTTTTAATGAATACTTTGTTTAAATGATATGAGCCAAATATTGCCCATATCATGGATTCTTCGGTATTAATGAGTATGTTCTTACTCATTTAGCTTTTATCTAGATCTCTTAGGTGATCAAGTAAGTATTCAGTGTAGTAAAGTGGCATCACTATGTGCTCTTTCTTTGTTGCTGGAGAGCCTTGAGTGCCTGTAAGTTTGATCGTCTTGTGGGGCTTGCACTTTTCGATGTAAGACTGCAATGATTTTGCTCGGGTTCGCTTACCGCTCTTTACTTCTACAGGCACAATACGGCCTAGGTCATCAGCGATGATGAACTCTATCTCAGCCCTTGCGTCTCCCCAAGAGAAACTTGGTTCAATACCTAGTGCGGCGATTTCCTGTTGAACATAGTTTTCTGCGACATATCCCTTGTATTCATAGCCTTGCTGTTTGATTTCACGGTAACCCGTACCGAGCATATGGTTCAACAGGCCTACATCAAATAGAAATAATTTAACTGCATTTTCCTTCTGATAAGCAGCTAAAGGAGAACGAGGTTGTCCTTCAATAGGATGATTCTTTAGCGCAAGTCGACACTTGTGAAGCCATGTGATCGCACTTTCATATTCAGTATATCGAGATTTGCGTTTGTGAACGCCTTTGAATTTGAACCGTTTAACGGAGTCATCGAATACCGAAGATAACTGGGCTGGGATGCTTCTAAATACAGACTCGATGAGTTGCGCATCTACTTTTCCAGAGTATTTTCCGAAATCACGCATGTAGCCCTCAATTAAGTTTCGATGGACTTCAGAGACGGCTTCAATTCGGTCAATGATACTGAGTTGAGAGTTTGCGAACCATGAGTTTACGGCTTCAGGCATGCCGCCAACGAAGTAATAATCAGTTAGCAATTCGATTAACTTGGAATGAGCCGCAGAAGAACTCAGCTTTTGGTCAAACGCTTTTTGAAGAGCTTTCTCTCCAGATGCCCACAAAAACTCCCTGAAAGTCAGTGGCCTTAAGTTGTGCTGTTCAACTTTTCCAACAGGGAAGGAGGTGAGCAATCCAATATTGGAACCACTTGCAGCAACATAAGCTTTGGGAGCCTTTTCTGCAAAGTATTTAAGTGCGGTAACCGCTCTAGGACACTCACCAATTTCATCTAAAATAAGTAGATCTGTAGATGGTTCGAAGGTTTGCCCTGTTAAGAGTTCAATATTGGTGATGATGTCATCAGGATTTAAAGATCCAGCAAAAGCTTCCATTAACTCAGGACTCTCTAAAAAATCGATCCTTAGGACATTTTCGAATGTACTACCTAATAGCTCCTGCAATAAGAATGTTTTGCCAGTTTGTCTAGCTCCGTCAATCAGTAGAGGCTTCCTGGTTGGCTTGCCTTTCCAGGTGAGTAGGTTTTCAAGCAATGTTCGTTTCATCTAGCCACCTTAGTGATAGCGATTTCATGTTCGATGCTTATTACATAAAAATGCGCGACAAAATGCAAGATTAAACATTTTAATGCGCATAAAAATGTTTTGTTTTACATTTTAATGCGCGTAAAAGTGCATTTTGGTGTGCGCATGATTATGTGGGGGAGCGAGGCACAGTAATGAGTATATTGAGTAATCAGGGTCAGAGCCGTTTTAACAGAGCCGTTTTAACAATTGAAGCCAAAACAAAAAGGCCCAACTCGGTGAGTTGGGCCTTTCCAAACGTTTGGTGGAGCTGGCGGGAGTTACCACCAAAACCATAATATTCAATCACTTAGTTGTAATTGTAGGTCGTTGAAAAGGTACTTTAGTACCGTGTCTTAGGGCACTACTTTACCGGTATTGTAACGCTATGGAAAGAATCTACTAAATGAAAATGTTGGACGTCAGTTCAACTCCCTATATGGGAGATGAACCGACAGCAGTTGTATATTATTGAGCGAAGGGGAGGGTACTTGTCAGACGTTCAATTGACTTGGTCTGGTGAGGGGATAAATGATGACACCTGAGCTCTGTAAGGGACTTTCTTATTCTATTTTCCTGTCGGTGTTTTTGTCTTAGATTCTCTTCTATGCTTGCTGTAAACCACTTCTCTACCTGACTTTGTAGGGTATTAAGTAACTTTACTGTTTCGTGAGCTTTTTTGGCTTCTTGTTGTTGATATCGCCATTCTTCTAGGCGGCGTCCACGAGCAGGTGTGTGAGGCACATATAATTTATGATCTATGCAACAGTGTTTGAGGATGGCGGCATTAAAGGAAGTCTTGATCAGTTTGGTGGATTGCTTTCTTTGTATATCTTTTAATATGCGGTTGGCGACAACTTTGCCAATCATTAAGTGAACATGATCCCCAGCCCCAAGCTTGCCCATTTGAGGTTGTTGATGAAGAACGGCTCGAACTAAATATTTAAACTCGGCTAGCTCTTGCTCGTTTAGGTTTAACTGTTCAGAGAGTGCTTTACAGCAGTCGTTTAAGACTAGTTTCCATTGTTCCACACTCGGACGTATACCTCGAGGAAGAGTAAGGCAAAACTCAACGGCGTAACTGGAAAGAGGTCTCCCCCGTCTCCTATGTGAAATTTGATTTGCTCTAAACTGCTCTCCTTTTAGAGCTATTCTTTGTGAGGTTTTTGGGGAGCCTATGAGTTCTATGATGCACTCTGTATCTTTATGATTTTTGTGAGTGGTAGAAGTTAAGTAGACTTCTCTAGTCATGACGCCGAAGGCAGCGTTTTTTACCGATTGTGTTGTCACCGTCCAGTTTTTCAACATGTTTTCTTGAAGGGTAGATCTTTGTAAAACAAATAGTAAGTCAATGTTTGTGGATGCCTGTGGTTCCAGATAGGACAATTGCTTCGCTTTGTGCCTCTGGTAAGAGTGGGCACCCCTCTTAACTCCCCATTAAAAAATATGTATGTTTAAAGAAAACATGACAGATAAACATACCCCACTTGCAGATGCTCTAGCGAAAGCGATTCAGATAGATACAGTAAACAACGTAAGGAAAGAGGTTGAGCGAATAGTTGTAGAAAAATGTATGAGTCGAGGGTTTATTTCAAAGCAAGATGAGGACAGCGCGAGCGCGAAGTACCAGTGGGTAAAAAAAGTTTTTCGTAACGATTATGAGGCATTGATGTTAAGGAGAAAGACTCCGCTAAAGGTAGGAAATATGTCAGACCTATCATCGTTTAATGATGAACTAGATTACATCGCAGAACAGGTTATAGATAGCATGGCGCAAAGGCTATTACTTAATCAAATCTTTCTCGCAATGGTATAGCTCATATTGACCTAATCGAATTGGATGCATTTGTCCCATTATTTAGGTATGTGTATTCCGAAAAGCTGACTTGCCAACGGCGGTTTTTTAAAGATTGGCGAACGGAATTCTCAACTAACGTACGAAAGACTGATAATCCTCGAAAAGCTTGAGAATGGTTATGATCTGATATTAATCAGTTAGAACTCAATTTGTCAGCTTCGTTTCGTCGAAGAGACTAGACCTTACGGGTAGCCCTAAATCGGTGTTAGTTTGTTATTTTTTCGAGGATGTATTCGGCATCACTATCTGCGCTGATGACACTATCGCACAAATAGAAGACATCTAACACTAGTGATAGTAAACCTCGAAACAAAAAAAGACATAATGCAAACTTCTGATACTATAGTTGGAAATAACCAATTGTTAGATATGAGGTTTGTATGCTTAAGAAAGGCTTAGATTTATCTAAACTTGCCCCGGCTCAAGTTGATTTGAGTAAACTTAAAAGTAAATTGTCATCTGGTAATGCCGTATTAATTACAGGTGCAGGCTTCTCTCTTGACTGCGAAAATATTACTGGTGGTAACCCTCCTCTAGCAGGTGCTTTGTCTGAGAAGTTTTGTGAGGAGTTTGGGCTACCGATCACTGACGACCTTAAATATACCTCTGATGTTTGTATAACGTTGGGAGACAAAGAGGACGTACTTCAAGTTCTAAAAGACAACTATTCACTAGTTGCGGCATCTCAAGCTAATATTGATATATGCAGTATTCCTTGGCGTAGAATATACACAACTAACTATGATAACAGTATTGAACTAAGCTATTTAGCCAATAAAAAGAGCATTGAATCACTATCTCTTCTAGATAAGCCTCAAGACTACATCAAGCACGAAAAAGCAATATGCTTACATTTAAATGGTTCAATCCAAAATGCCGCCGTTGATGATTTGGATACAAAAATTAAGCTATCAGATGCGTCATATATGTCTGCTGACTTTTTTCTAGACTCAAAGTGGCGAAATGTGTTTAATCGAGACGTGGAACATTGCTCTGCTTTAGTGTTTGTTGGTTACTCTCTCTATGATTTTGATATTGAAAAAGTGCTAAATGACCGCCCTCACCTCGCAGACAAGACTTACTTCGTTGTGCATGACGGAGCATCACATCAATTAACTTATAAATTATCTAAATATGGCCACGTAACTCAAATTGGTACTTCTGGTTTTGGTGAGCTAGTTAAGGAAGTTATCGTTGACAAAGATGACGTGCTAATGCCTAGTTGTTTTACTAAGAGAGTTGTAAATGAGGAAGACAGCAACCTAGATGATGTTGCAACTCAATTGATGTTGCTTTTTGGCAAGTATACTAATACCGATGTCGATACCGTGGTGAGAAAAGGTTTTGATGTACCTTTTATGTTTGAACGTTCAGTATCAACCGAAATTCTAACCCATTTGATGGACAAAAAGCATGTGTTCATTCAGAGTGACCTTGGTAATGGCAAATCCGTTCTAATGAGCCATATCGCATCCTCGGCGACACTCTATGGGCAGAGTGTTTGGGAGATGACTAATTTTGAAGATGACGCCTGTAAAGATCTAGATATACTGGCAAATTTAGCAGGAGATCATTTAGTCATTATTGACGACATCAGTGATCAAAAAGAGTTTTTCGATTACTTCACTGCGATGCTTCCCTCGAATATTACGCTATTGCTATCCGACAGATCTGTAAGTTCATTCTCAAATATTCAGCAATTCGCAGATAGTGGCGTCCCAATAAACGTATTTAGTTTGAATGAGTTGCTTGATACTGAGATTGAACAACTAATATCCATCCTAGACGACCAAAACTTATGGAAGCAATACACAGGGTGGAGTCGAGCTAAGAAGGTCAATTTAATACGTGAAGGGTATAACAGCCAGCTATCAAATGTACTACTAGAGCTTCTTAAAAGTCCCGATATAAAAGATCGAGTATTAAATTTGCTGACGGAGCTAACGTCAGAACCAAAGTATAAAAAAACTTTGTTTGCTTTGGCTTTATGTGACGTTTTTAACATTAGGAAAGATCCAGTAAACATCAGTGATATCGCTGGTAACGAAGAGATATTAACGGCAAAGTTTAGAGACACGGATGCATTTACAACTCTATTTTCTGTTAGTTCAGACAGTACAATACTTGCTAAGTCAAGTATCTTGAGTCTTTTTATTATCAACAATATCCTAACGGACAGTTATGTTGTAGAAAATTGTCTTGAGATTATGGGGAGAATCGATAATAGGGATGAGCATCACCTAAAGACACTGCACTCAAAACTAAGGACGTTTAGTAATGTTGAAAAGTTGATCCCACAAAAGCAAGCTTCATTGAATAACTATTTTGTTGAATTGAAACGTCGATGCACATGGTTAACTAGACACCCGCACTTCTGGGTTCAATATGCGATGTGTCGACTTAGTTTTGGTGATACCTCTACAGCTCAACAACATCTAGATTCTGCATATGAATTCGCTGCATTGCGAACTAACGGGTCGTCAAGTTATCACACCGAAAATATTGATACTCAACAAGCTCGCCTCTATCTCATGGAAGTGACAGAGGGGACAATATCTGAACGAGAGAAATCTGAACGTTTTGAAAAAGCACATGCGTTACTACTAGGTGTAAAAAATGATAATAAACGCTTCAGGCAAGTTCTTAAATACGAAGATGTTTTTGACTGTAGCTATAGTGCCTTTGGTAAAGGCAAGCAAGCTAACTTCGAGCACGCTTGTAAGCGTATGCTTCAGGATGCTCAAGAGGCTAAGGCAGAAGCGACAGCTACCGAGCGAATTAATTTCATTGTTCTCTCTATCGAAAAGTTAACTAGTATTCTTGAATCAATTAAGACGACTAGATAAAGTTTGTTGTTTAGAAACCGAGCTCAATGAGTTCGGTTTTTTTTGAGATATTAGAGGAAGACTACTTGATTGATGTGAGCTTGTAGTCAATGAAATATTACGGATGTGATCTATTCAGATTGGGTATTTATAAGCGTTCAAAATACGAAGAAAACCATTAACATAAGGCATGGTATTAAACGATTTATATACTTTAAGCCGTTAATAGTTTGAAGATGTTCGCCCTACCAGAAAAGGCGACTTACTGTCAGAGTAACTTGGAATATACATCTAATCAAAAGAAGAGCTCCGCTATCGCGGGAATCCCCCCTCGAATTGAATTTTCAATTCAACGCGAGGAGCGATTTTGTATGTGTTTAAACTACACAGACTACATTTGTTGGTTTAGTTTGTGCAGATTAAACTCACTCCAACAGAATAATAGTATGCTTATTATGTTGTCCTCTAGTCACTTTTATTGCAGGAATAGGGCGTTCCTGTAACGTAATTAGTGATTCCGATATTAGTTTACTATTCCATGCTCGACCCAAATAGTTTTTAAGAGGAGTTCTTGTAATTTGATTGCTTTTCCCCTGCTCGCAAAGCGTCTTGATTGCAGCAAGGACGATATCCGCCATTTGTTCTTTTCTTTCCGCAACATGAGCTTCTCTTTCTGTGTTGAATGTGTACCTCACGGAGCTATGCCAGTATTCAATCCACGCTAATGCCGCATTCAGATGATTTTCATTAACTTGATTAGTTTTATCACAAATAGCGAACATCATGGCGTACATCGTGGCGTAATGACTTGCACGAGTCATTAGACTTTGCTCTACCGAATCATTGGGACCGAGACTTCTTAACGTTTTGTACACGGCTTTATATCGTTCTTTATAGCTTTCAGTGAACTCTAGTTGTTCGTTGTCCGAATTAGCCCAGTAGAGTATATCGTTAAGTTGTTCTGCTAATTCATCAAGGACTACTTGCTTAGTAGTGTGAGGGAATGCTTCACCTTCCTTTCCGAATAAGCGGTATATTGGAAACCTGTTAGCAAACCCGTTTGTAACTGATGAGTTAGACAACTCTTTGCTAAACTCCCGTGGAGTTATATGTCCAACGATCGCAACGTGCGGGTTAGTACAGGTGTACGGATCTGACTTAGTCATTGAAGTCAGTGTTTTCCCGTCAAATAACTTGCGTATTGTTGCGCTTAGTATTGAGTCCTTTGCATTGCATTTTGATAATACACTCTGAAATTCAGCCTCTATCATAACCAGACGCTTGTCATCGCCCTCTGGGGTGTTTGTATCTCTCAAATGGTTACTTAACCCTTCACCACTCGCTAGTCCTCCAGATGTTATTGGTGCATATAGCGGGAAGCCGCAAGAGTCGTTCTCTCCAGCAAGTTTGTTTGCTGTATCGATTAGAGCCGATACTTGATCGTCGCTAAGTCCTTTCCCTTCGCCAGTTCTGGCTAGCATGACTACATTTAGGCGATGTTCTGTTACGCCTGCTCCAAACGGTGTCACTTTCCTGTCTCGAGGAATCGAAATGGATAAGATGCTCATTAAAGTCATGACTATCGCTTCAAAATGAGCTTCCGTGCCTTGCTAAGAGCCGTAGCTATTTGACTCAAAATTCCGTATCTACCTTCAGGTGGTAAGTATGGTCTTATCTTAACGACAGATTCTTCTTGTTCTGAGCTATTTTGGGATTGCGTGAGCGAAGCAGGGCTGACGTCACTTCCTTTTTTATTCCCCGTGTAATTATTGTTTTTAGATTTTCGTTTAGATGTAACTTTGTTCGTTGACACATCATTCAAGTTGTCTACTGTAGAAGTCTTACTATCTTTTTTGTTGAAGGCTTTACTTAATAATTTAATCATGGCTATGGTTAACTACTTTAATACTGGTTGAATATTCTGTGTTTCTTTTGAATCGATGGATTCTATATATGGCTTGTAAACACTTGGTTCAAAACCATTGCCGTAGACGGCTCTAGTTATAGATAATTTATTTTCTATGGATGAACCGTGTCCTACCATATTCATAATGACCTCTTCAGGAACTTCGTTTTGATACAGTTCATCAACAAATGTATGCCTAAATGAATGCGCAGTTTTATCTCTTGGCATATTTAATGAGGTTCTAATTCTTGAAAACCAATCTGAAACAGAATTAGAGTAGTATCCGTCAATTTGTTTTAAAGATTTAAATATCCTTCCATTATCAATGTTTTTTACAAAATCTAAAAAACCCAGTCGTATTAATTCAGAATGAATTGGTATGAATCGACGACTACATATATTCTTTAACTTCTTGTCGTCACTGTCATTATTAATGCTTATACAAGCGATGCCTTTAATGAAGACAATATCATCCGTATATAGCGAGCAGACTTCATTAAGCCTTGCTCCTGTATATCTGAGCAGTAAAGGTATCCAATGGTAGTAGGTATGCTTAGGTTGTGTTTGCTTAAAAACCTTATGATTAAAAATGCTCTTCAAGTCGTCATTACTGAACTTATTACGAGCATTTTTAGTCGCTAGCCTTGATCTCTTGATTGATTTAAATGGATTTGATTTGGTGTAACCTCTTTCTTTGCACCACTCCATGTAAGATGAGCATGACTCAATGATTCCTTTTATTGTTGACCCTGATAATGGTTCTTCCAGTAACTCTAGATTTTTCAAATATATGTCAATGTGAGCTAATCCAATGAAATTCTGGTTCTTTTGGGCATTCTTTGGATATCGAGTAAGCTTATTGATGCCACCCTCAACTTGCTTGATGCAAATGTTGTAGAAATATGGTGCTGCTATTAAGTCTAGCAACACTTTAATTCGCTTTACTTTTGAGGTTATATATTTTTCAGTTGAGTTACTATTTGTCCTTAACCAGTCAATGTACTCGTCTAAATGACTATTATGATCTTTGAATCTAATTGTTAACTTAAATTTTATGATGCTAACAATGCTGAGAAATAACATGTATATATTCATATCTTAATCCGTAAATTAAATTATATAAGTTAACAAGGCCTCGTAACTTGGTTGAAGAATCTAATACAGAATTTAATTATATGGAAGGCAATGATCGGTGATGGAAATAATAACCACACTAATTTGTGTGGCATTATAGTCGGTCAAAAATGGCATTGAAGTCGGTCAGAGGTTGATATTTTGTTAAATGTGGTTTTCTTGATAAAAACAGGCACTTACGGGGTTGTGTTAATTTTTATAGCTAAATGTAGCGCTTATTATAGGTCAGTTGACTAAAAAATAGTCATAACTCACCTGAAATAAGTCGTGAAAACAGAAAACTCACCTGAAATAAGTCGGAAAAAGATCTGGTATGACCAGTTTAATCGGTCGTTAATTGAGCGTTATAGGAGGTAGTTTATGAATTGCTTCTGCCAACTTTTGTATTTTTAACCTCTTTGCATATCTATCGTATGTGATTGTACCGCTACTATGTCCAAAAATTTCTGCGGCGACTTCTACATTAACGTCGGAATTCTTGAAATACGTCGCTACAGTATGGCGGAATGAGTGGAAGTCATGTCCACGATTAAAGCTATGCTGCTTTTAAATCTAGTAAACCATTTGCTAGCTACAGTTCCATACCCATCTCGTCGAAGCGGTAGACTACAGAACAATCGGTCGTGTGTTTGAGCTTTTACAAAGTCGAGGAAGCCTAGTCGAAGAAGTTCGTTGTGGATAGGGATAACTCTTTCGCTGTTTAGGTTTTTTAGTCGTTGGTCGGGGCGTGCTGCTCTAATCCGAATACACCAAGTTTCATCGAGTCTGGCGATGTCATCGGTATAAAGTTGGCAAAGCTCATTTAGTCTAGCTCCAGTGTATATTGCGAGTAACGGCAGCCAATATTGGTAATGGTGCTTGAATGTCTTTTTGGTGAAGATGTCGTTACTGAATATCTTTCGAAGTTGTTCAGTTGTGTAGTGATTCTTTGAATCACTATCTTTGCGTGTCTTCTTAAACTTAATTGATTTGAATGGGTTTACGTCAGTATGTTCATTCTGCAAGCACCATTCAAAGAATGAGGACAGCTTTTGTACATAGTCTTTTATACTGGATTCGGAGAGCCCCTGCTTTTTAACCTGTTGATTGAGACTTAAGATCTGTAAGTTAGTTAGTCCTTTGAACTCGGGAAGTTTTTTTGAATTCGCAGGGAAGCTTTTGAGTTGGTAGCGAATGCGCTCTGCGTCAGCTCTTCTGACATCTTTTAATTTCGTTTTGTTCAATAGCTCAAGCACTATTTTACACTTCGCCTTTTGTCCTTCTAATGTCTTGGTAGAAACATAGTCTGACTTGTAAGTGCAATAGAGTTCTAATAACTCGAATGGAGTGAGTTCCTTCTTCGATGTTCTTTTTGAGGGCGTCGAAGGTGTTTTGTAAGAGACTGCTTGAAAAGGTGAGTCTTGAGATTGGGATAGAAGTGTTTTTCTTGCTTCGAGTTCTAACTCGAGGGCGGCAACTTTCGCTTGTTCAAGAACCGTGGTACGTAGAGAACGTTTTATTTCTCGTCGTCCACCAAAAAGGGCTCGTTGCATCGCTGGAATTTGAAAGCGGAAATACCAAGTTCCAGTTTTTGATTGTGTGAGATATCGCATGTTTAGTACCAAGATTTAGTACAAACAGCCAAATAATCGAATCCAAAAATACAAAAAGGGCGATAAGTCAGTAACTTATCGCCCTTTCCAAACGTTTGGTGGAGCTGGCGGGAGTTGAACCCGCGTCCGAAAACCATTCATCTTTGGTACTACATGCTTAGTCGATCTTTAATTTCACCACCGCCTGCGAACCGACACGCGAACGAATAGCTAACCTGAATTATATCTTACGCTTCATCTCTCAGGTGGGAGAATCCACGCCAGCTTGATTGGGTTTGATCCCTTGTAATTCCCCGTCCTACAAGCGGAGGCTAGGGCAAGAGAGCTCTGAGCAGGTTATTAAGCTGCTAGTGCGTAGTTTTCGTCGTTTGCGACTATTTTTTTGCGGTTGTTTTACGAGGCCTACCGCACCTCGGCATGCACCTCAGACTGCAAAATTCCCGTCGAATCCTGAATCAGCCCCAAGGTTGAATTCGCATACTACCAGAAAAGCCAAGGCTGTCCAGTAAGATGCGTTTAACTGGTCAAGTTTAGCGCAGTGAGCTTTTCATTACGCGCGCTTTTTGACGCTGCCAGTCTCTATCTTTGATATCGGTGCGTTTGTCGTGCATCTTCTTACCTTTGGCAACGCCGATCTTGATTTTTACCCAAGAGCGTGACCAATAGAGTGAAAGTGCCGTCAGCGTCATACCTTCTCGGTTGATGCGGCCAAACAAGTTGTCGATTTCTCTGCGAGACATGAGTAGTTTACGAGTACGCGTTGGGTCCGCTACTACATGTGTAGAAGCTTGCGATAACGGGGTAATCGTCATACCACTGATAAAGGCTTCGCCATTGCGAATAAATACATAACTTTCAGCGATGTTAGCCTTGCCCTGACGTAGGGATTTGACTTCCCAACCCTGAAGTTCCATACCCGCTTCAATCTCGTCTTCAATGAAGTACTCGTGGCGAGCTTTTTTGTTCAGCGCGATAGTATTACTACCCGCTTTTGTCTTAGATTTCTTCTTTGCCATAATCGCTGCATTATACGGTGTGGGAACGGGTTAGGAAATCCTAAATTTGCGCTTGCTTCAAATAAAAGTAAAATTACTGTCACAACTGACTCAGTCTAGTCGGTAATAGGAGTCTATATGAAGCAAATAAGTCGTTCTGCATTGGTGTCGTTTAGTGCAGAGCAGATGTTTGAACTGGTCAATGATGTCGCCAAGTATCCAGAGTTCCTTCCGGGATGTTCTGGTTCGCGTGTACTTGAATCGTCAGACTCTGCCATGGTTGCTTCGGTTGATGTATCTAAGGCGGGTATCAGTAAAACCTTTACCACTTCGAATGAGTTGGTTCCGGGTGAAGCGATTGTGATGAACTTAGTTGACGGCCCTTTTAAAACCCTAAGAGGCGGTTGGTTCTTTACAGTGTTAGATGAGCAAGCCTGTAAGGTTGAGCTAAAGCTTGAATTTGAGTTCTCTAGCAAGATGATAGAAATTGCCTTCGGTAAAATTTTTAACGAGCTGACTGGCAATATGGTTAATGCTTTTACCAAGCGTGCAAAAGAGGTTTACCCTTGCTATGAGTATTGAGTCAGACATGATTCACGTGGAAGTGGTGTACGCCCTTCCTGAAGAGCAAAGAGTCTTTACTTTGGTCGTCAATAAAGAGATGACGGTTGAGGAGATCATCGTCCAGTCTGGCGTTTTGGCGCTTTATCCTGAAATTGACCTTAAAAAGAACAAAGTGGGTGTGTTTAGTCGTAACGTTAAACTAGACGCGACTGTGCGTGACAAAGATCGGATTGAAATCTATCGTCCACTTTTAGCGGATCCGAAAGAGATCAGGCGCAAGCGTGCAGAACAAGCAAAAGCGGCGGGGAAAGCGGATCCCGTGACTGGGGGCAAAAAGAACCCGCAGAGAAAGTCAGAAACGGCGAATTAATCTCGGAAATAGAAAAAAGCTCGCTAAATGCGAGCTTTTTTATGTTCTGTCACGAATTAGTTGATGCTTTCGAAGAAGCGGTCACCGATAACAAAGTCACCGTTTACATCGAGTAATCGGCCTTCTGGGTCGAAGTTTACAATCAGGTTCTTTTGAATAGAGTCTGAGTGACCTTCCGTGTGGTGATAAATGTAGTACCAAGTATCAGGGAATCCGTTTTCCACCAACATTGGCGAGCCCATCACAAAGCGTACCTGTTCTTTTGTCATACCAAATTTAAGCTTGTCTACGTCGGTTTGTTCAACGTAATTGCCTTGGTTAATGTCGATACGGTAAACCAGTTTCTCTGCGATAGAACAGCCGGTTAGCATTGTGAGTGCGAGTGGAACCGCGATAAGCCACTTTTTAAATTGCATAATCAAAAATCTTGCTACTAATTCATTTTTACTGGGCGATAATAAACAAGCTCGGCACTAAAGTAAAAACTTGCAGAGCTTTTGAATTGATTCAGACCATGATTTTTGAGTTTGGTTGCAATCTTTGTTAAAAAAAATGCCATTTGATGACTTTTTGAGCAAGATCGCGGACGTTTTAAACGAACCACGACTTTGCATTGGCAAGCTTGGTATGTGTGTTTTAGGCTGCGATCAAAAGTTCACGAGCATTAGCCATGGTCGATTCGGTAATTTCACTGCCCCCCAGTAAACGAGCGAGTTCACCAACGCGCTGTTCGGTGTCGAGCGTTTTCATTTGTGTTTCTGTCTTACCAGCTTTGGTTTGCTTGGCTACTAATAGCTGTTGGTGTCCACATCCAGCGACTTGAGGCAAGTGAGTCACACAAAGTACTTGGGTAGATTGCCCCAAAGTGCGAAGCATACGACCAACAACGGCGGCAGTTGGGCCGCTGATCCCCACATCAACTTCATCAAAAATCAGGCTTGGGGTATCGACTTTCTGCGCAGTAATTACCTGAATCGCTAGTGAAATTCGCGATAGCTCACCACCGGAGGCCACTTTTGCAATTGGCTGCATCGGTTGACCTGGGTTGGTGGACACAAGGAAGGTTACATTGTCCATGCCAAGCGGGGAAGGTTGCGCTGCTTCGTTATTCACATCAATGCAGAACTTGGCTTTTTCCATACTCAGTTCATGCATGCTGGCGGAGATAAGCTTGTTTAGCTCTTTGGCATAGCGAATACGAGATTTGTGCAACTTATCAGAAGCCGCGACAAAGTTTTGATAGTGTGTTTCTACCTCTTGAGCCATGGCGTCCAGTTTTTCATCTGAGCAATCCAGAGCTTCGATTTGTGCTAGCAAATCTTGATGATGATTGTACAGTTCCTCTGGCATAACATGGTGCTTGCGCGAGATAGACATCACTTTAGAAAAGCGTTCTTCCACGTAAGCCATACGAGCTGGGTCGACTTCGATGTTATCGAGGTAGCCGCGAAGTTCGTTGTTGGTTTCTTCGAGTTGAATCATGGCTTCAGAAACCATGTTGGGAAGATCGCTCAAACTTTTATCCAGTTCGGCCAACTGAATCAGAGAGTTATTGGCGGATTGCAACAGCCCAAGCGCGTTGACTTCTTCACCTTCGTATATGAGAGTGATGGCCTGTTGGCACTCATTGGCAAGTTCACCACTGTTGCTTAGGCGTTTGTGCTCTTGCTCTAAATCTAAAAACTCTTCTTCGCCGATAGAGAGTTCGTTAAGTTCTTTTATTTGATATTCCAACAACTGCTTTTGAGCCAAGTTTTTCTGGCTGTTCTCTTTGAGCTGTTTTAGGTGGTTATCGGCGTTTCGCCAAGTTTGGTAAGTGTTGCGAGTATTTTTTAAGTGATTGTGATGGCCTGCATATTGGTCCAGCATCGCCATTTGGTAGTCACTTTTCATCAATTGGTGATGAGCGTGTTGTCCGTGAATATTGATCAACAGCTGACCAAGAGATTTCAACTGAGATAGGGGCACTGGGCTACCGTTAATAAAGGCACGCGAACGTCCCTCTTTGTTTATCATGCGGCGCAAAATACATTCACTGCCGTCCAGTAGGTCGTTGTCTTCTAACCAGCGGGTGGCGTTAATATTGTTGTCGAGTAGAAAGGCGGCACTCACTTCTGTTTTTTCTTCACCTTGCCTAACCATACTGGCTTCTGCGCGCCCGCCGAGGCACAACCCCAATGCATCGATGGCAATGGATTTACCTGCACCAGTTTCACCGGTGATCGTGGTCATGCCTTGTGAGAGTTCAAGTTGTAAAGATTTTACGATGGCAAAATTATTAACGCTTAAGTGAGCGAGCATATGTACACCTGTCTAAATGAACAATACTGTATAAGAAAACAGTATATACTGTTTCTTTATACAGTAAAGTTGTTCAGGTGTTTTTCTTTTTCAGCGATTGCTGAAAATGTGAGCTAGAACAATTTGCTCGACCAACCTAACTTGTTTCTCAAGACGTGGTAGTAGCTATAATCTTTTGGGTGGATCAGCTTGAGTCCGTTGGGGCTCTTGTATATATGTACTTCGTCGCCGGGAGAGACGGGTAGTGAAATCTGGCCATCACAGCTCACTTCTTGCGTCCCTCGGTTATCTGGAGAGACTAAAAGCTTAATCCGTCTGTTTCCATCAACAACAATGGGGCGGCTGGAAAGAGTGTGTGGGAACATAGGCACAAGGGATATCGCATCCAAACTAGGGGATAGGATCGGGCCACCACCCGAAAGTGAATATGCCGTAGAACCCGTAGGGGTAGAGACGATAAGTCCATCAGAACGCTGTGAAAAAGCGAAGCTTTCATCGATATATACTTCGAACTCAATCATATGAGCGATTTGTCCTGGGTGAAGTACTGCTTCATTGAGCGCGGCGTTGTGGCTTTTAACTTGGCCGTGGCGGTGCACTTCTGCTTCTAATAGGAAGCGTTGTTCTTCGATGTAGTTGCCTTCGAGCACTTCTTTTAGCGCGGTTTGGAAATCTTCTGGGTCTAGATCGGTTAGGAACCCCAAGTTCCCACGGTTGACTCCAATTACAGAGATATCAAAACGAGAAAGAACGCGAGCGGCACCGAGCATATTACCGTCACCACCAACAACAATGGCGAGATCGGCAGATTTGCCTAGCTCAACCAAACTTGCAAAGTGTTTTGGGTCAATATCGTCCAATATTTCTTTTAAACGATCGTCTATAAAAACGGAAAATCCTTCGCCCGTTAACCAATTAAACAGCTCTCGATGGGTCTGTATCGCTTGTTGATCTCGGGGTTTTCCAATGATGGCGATCACTTCAAAAGGTTTTTTCATAGGTTTTCCATGCGAAATAGGCTTGAATCGTCGTTCTGCATCCCCATAATAATGGCAAGTTAGCCAAATGTGCGAGTTTTTATCTATCGAGACGCCACAAACGTGAAGATCTGCGATAGATATTGAGTTGAATTCTGGAGATATCATGAGCAACGAAGAAAACAAAGTGAAAGAAGAAGAACTACAACAGCAAGAAGCAGCGGTTGAACAAGACGTTGAGGCTGTGGGTTCTGAAGCCGATATCGAATGGAACGAAGAAGTTGAGTTAGACGAGCAAGAAGCAAAAATTGCTGAGCTAGAAGCTGCGCTACTTGCAAGCGAAGCGAAAGTTAAAGAACAACAAGATTCCGTTCTACGTGCAAAAGCAGAAGTTGATAATATGCGCCGTCGTACGGAACAAGAGATCGACAAAGCGCGTAAATACGCTCTTAACAAGTTTGCTGAAGAGCTGTTGCCAGTTATCGATAACCTTGAGCGTGCTATCCAAGCTGCGGATACGGAAAACGAGTTGGTGAAGCCAATTGTTGAAGGTGTCGAGCTAACGCATAAAACGTTTGTTGATACGGTTTCTAAGTTTGGCCTTAAAGAAATTAATCCTGAAGGTGAAACATTTAACCCTGAACTTCACCAAGCGATGTCAATCCAAGAGAGCCCAGACCACGAGTCGAATACGGTTATGTTTGTGATGCAGAAAGGCTACGAACTAAACGGACGTGTTATTCGCCCTGCTATGGTGATGGTCGCTAAGTAAATTAGACTTAGAAAGTTTCCTAAATGAAAGAGAGGCGAAAGCCTCTCTTTTTTTGTGCGTGCGATTGAGGTAACTGCAACTTAAAGCATTGATTGATTTTTAGAACCTTTTTTACCTCGCTGTAACAGAAGGGTAAAGTTTCCGATAGGAAATAATTAACACTTTTGTAAACTTAATCTTTATTTTGTAAATCCGATGTGTATTATGTGCGAACTCACCCACAAAAGTGGGTGATATAAATTACAAAAAAGTAAATACGAAAACACAACATCTCGGAGATTTATAGATGAATAAATCGCTCTCAAGTAAGATCTTTACTGGCTTATTCGCTGGTTTGTTGATCGGTACAGCCATTCAGTACCTATTTAGCGGTATTGCGATTTTTGATACATACCTACTCGGTGCAGCTGAAGGGGCTGGTGGTATGTTCGTTTCCCTTATCAAGCTACTTGTCGTGCCATTAGTATACGTGTCTATCGTATGTGGCATTGTTGAGCTGAAAGACATTCGCTCTTTTGGTCGATTAGGCGGTAAAACTTTTTCTCTTTACATTATTAATACCGTTGTTGCGATCATTGCTGCGCTAACTGTCGCTATGCTTGTTCAACCAGGTGCCGGTGCAAACTTAGCGGGTACTATTTCTGATGCGGTAACACTGAAGAGCACAGAAACACCTGATATCTTCTCTATGGTTGTTAACATCGTTCCAAGTAACCCTGTACAGGCGTTTGCTAATGGTGACATGTTGCAAATTATCTTTATGGCTATCCTGACAGGCTTGGCGATTCAAGCACTGGATGAAAAAGGTGGCCCAGCAATTCGCACGTTCAAAGTCGCAAACGACATCATGATGAAGCTTATCGGCTTAGTGATGAGCCTAGCGCCATACGGCGTATTTGCTCTAATGATCCAACTAGGTGCAACACTAGATGCAAACACATTGGCGTCGGTAGCAGGTTATGTTGCTCTAGTAGTAAGCATGCTGGTGTTCTGGATCTTTGTGGTTTACCCATTAGCTGTTCAAGCGTTTACTGGCATTTCGGCGCGTGAGTTCTCTCGTAAGACTCGTGAGCAGGTACTATTCTCGCTTTCAACTGCAAGTTCAAACGCAACCATTCCAGTAACGATGCGCACACTAACAGACAAAGTTGGTGTCTCTAAATCAGTGGCTGGTTTTGGTGTTCCGTTAGGTGCAACCATGAACATGGCTGGTGCTTCAATCTACATCGCAATTGCAGCGGTTTTCTGTGCAAACGCATTTGGACAGCCAATTGAAGTATCTGATCTTGTCACTCTTGGCTTTACGGTACTTCTGCTTTCAATTGGCGCTGGTGGTGTTCCTGGTGGTGGTGTTGTTATGGTTGGTGTTATCCTGCACCAATTGGGTCTTCCACCAGAAGGTTTGGCTATTGTCGCTGCCGTAGACCGCATTAATGATATGTTCTGTACTTCTTCTAACGTTGTTGGTGACACCGCAGTGAACACAATCGTAGCGAAGTCAGAAAACGAAATTGGCAAGCAAGAAGTAGAAGCAGCACCTGTTTCGGCAAATGCTTAAGCTTAATTTTATCTATTCCATGACGGGGCATTAGCCCCGTTTTTTTATAGTAAAACGCGCAACTGGCTGTTTTTTAGCTGTTGGGACAGAAAAAATAGAATTTTTTTATGAATTCCCCTTGAAAAGCCATTTGCAGCCCTTATTTAAAGGGCATAACAGAAGCAAACAAACCGGTTTTGTTTGTGAGCGAGGGTTGAATCCCTATTCTCCATCCCCACATAGGGATATAGCAAAACGAAAATAGAATTTATTCGGAGATAGCCAGATGGGTAAAATCATTGGTATTGACTTAGGTACTACTAACTCTTGTGTTGCTGTTCTAGACGGCGACAAACCACGTGTAATCGAAAATGCTGAGGGTGAGCGTACTACTGCTTCCGTAATTGCATACACAGATGGTGAGACTCTTGTTGGTCAGCCTGCAAAACGTCAAGCAGTTACGAACCCAGAAAACACGCTATTTGCAATTAAGCGTCTTATCGGTCGTCGCTTTGAAGATGAAGAAGTTCAGCGCGACATCGAAATCATGCCTTTCAAAATTGTTAAGGCAGACAACGGCGATGCATGGGTAGAAGCGAAAGGCCAAAAAATGGCTGCTCCTCAGGTTTCTGCTGAAGTACTTAAGAAAATGAAGAAAACTGCTGAGGACTTCCTTGGTGAGGAAGTAACTGGCGCAGTTATCACTGTACCTGCTTACTTTAACGATGCTCAGCGTCAAGCAACAAAAGATGCTGGCCGTATCGCAGGTCTAGAAGTTAAGCGTATCATCAACGAACCAACAGCAGCAGCTCTAGCTTACGGCCTAGACAAGTCTGGCGGCGACCGCACTATCGCGGTATACGACCTTGGTGGTGGTACATTCGATATCTCTATTATCGAAATTGATGAAGTTGAAGGCGAGAAAACGTTCGAAGTACTAGCAACAAACGGTGACACTCACCTTGGTGGTGAAGACTTCGATAACCGTCTAATCAACTACTTAGTAGAAGAGTTTAAGAAAGAGCAAGGCATCGACCTTAAAGCTGATCCTCTAGCGATGCAGCGTGTTAAGGAAGCGGCTGAAAAAGCGAAAATCGAACTTTCTTCTACGCAGCAAACAGACGTTAACCTACCGTACGTAACGGCAGATGCGACTGGTCCTAAGCACATGAACGTTAAAGTGACTCGTGCGAAACTAGAATCTCTAGTTGAAGACCTAGTACAACGCTCTCTTGAGCCTCTAAAAGTGGCTCTAGCGGATTCAGACCTATCGGTTAACGACATCACTGACGTAATCCTAGTTGGTGGTCAGACTCGTATGCCTATGGTTCAGGAAAAAGTTGCTGAGTTCTTCGGTAAAGAAGCTCGCCGTGATGTAAACCCTGACGAAGCTGTAGCTATGGGTGCTGCGGTTCAAGGTGGTGTACTTGCTGGTGACGTTAAAGACGTACTTCTACTAGACGTAACTCCTCTGTCTCTAGGTATTGAGACAATGGGCGGCGTTATGACTAAACTAGTTGAGAAGAACACAACGATCCCAACAAAAGCGAACCAAGTTTTCTCTACAGCAGAAGACAACCAGAACGCGGTAACTATCCATGTTCTTCAAGGTGAGCGTAAGCAGGCGATGTACAACAAGTCTCTAGGTCAGTTCAACCTAGAAGGTATTCAGCCAGCTCCACGTGGTATGCCTCAGATTGAAGTTACTTTCGACCTAGATGCGGATGGTATCCTGCACGTTTCTGCTAAAGATAAGCAGACTGGTAAAGAGCAGAAGATCACTATCCAAGCGTCTGGCGGTCTAAGCGACGACGAAATCGAGAAAATGGTACAAGAAGCAGAAGCGAACAAAGAAGCGGACAAGAAGTTCGAAGAGCTAGCGACTGCACGTAACCAAGCTGACCAAATGATTCACGGTACTCGTAAGCAGGTAGAAGAAGCGGGTGACGCGCTACCAGCAGAAGAGAAAGAGAAGATTGAAGCAGCGATTAAAGAGCTAGAAGAAGTTAAGAACGGCGACGATAAAGAAGCTATCGACGAGAAAGTTCAAGCTCTTATGGCTGCGGCTCAGAAACTGATGGAAATCGCTCAACAGCAAGCTCAAGCGCAGCAAGCTGAAGGCGCTGACGCACAGCAACAACAGTCTCAAGAAGAAGATGTTGTTGACGCTGAGTTCGAAGAAGTCAAAGACGAGAAGAAGTAATTCTGTCTGAGTAAAGTGGTTGCTTTTCCCTATAGGTCAACCACTTTGCAAAGCAAAGTCTTACCGTGCGGGCGTTTGAGGTAACTCTTACGCCCGTCTGCTTGTAGAAAAGCGAAGTCATTCTAGTTAAATCCTTTTGCGAAAAGCGTTTAACTAGAACGATACAAAACACCAAGCGGCAGTATTACACCTGACCGTTTGCAGTAACAAATTGGTGGCGAAATAAATGTCAAAACGTGATTTTTACGAAATACTAGGCGTAAGCGTGACGCATCAGAGCGTGATGTTAAAAAGGCGTACAAGCGTCTTGCAATGAAATACCACCCAGACCGAAATCAGGGTGATGAAAAGGCGGCTGAGCAGTTTAAAGAAGTAAAAGAAGCGTACGAAATCCTAACCGATCCTCAAAAGAAAGCGGCATATGATCAATATGGCCACGCAGCTTTTGAGCAAGGTGGCGGCGGCTTCGGCGGTGGCGGTTTTGGTGGTGGCCAAGCTGACTTCGGCGATATCTTTGGCGATGTGTTTGGTGACATCTTTGGCGGTGGTCGTCGCGGTGGCGGTCAATCGAGAGCGCAACGCGGTGCCGATCTTCGTTACAACATGGAACTGACTTTAGAAGAAGCGGTTCGCGGTGTTTCTAAAGAGATTGAAGTTCCGACACTGGTTCACTGTGATGAGTGTGACGGTTCCGGTGCTAAAAAAGGGACCAAGCCAGAAACTTGTAGTACCTGTCACGGTCACGGACAAGTTCAGATGCGTCAAGGTTTCTTTGCCGTTCAACAAACATGTCCTACGTGTAATGGCTCGGGCAAGATTATCAAAGATCCGTGTAACTCTTGTCACGGTCAAGGTCGCAAGCAGAAGACCAAAACACTTAACGTTAAAATCCCAGCGGGTGTTGATACGGGCGATCGCATTCGTCTTTCTGGTGAAGGTGAAGCGGGAGATATGGGAGCGCCAGCCGGTGACCTATATGTTCAGGTTCACGTAAAAGAGCACCACATTTTTGAGCGCGACGGCAACAACCTTTACTGCGAAGTGCCAGTGAGTTTTGCAATGGCTGCACTAGGTGGTGAAGTGGAAGTTCCTACTCTTGATGGCCGTGTGAATCTCAAGGTGCCAGAAGAGACTCAAACAGGTCGTATGTTCCGCATGCGCGGTAAAGGTGTGCGCGGTGTTCGCGGTGGCGGAATCGGTGACCTAATTGTTAAGCTTGTTGTGGAAACTCCAGTGAAACTTAGCTCTCGTCAGAAAGAATTACTCCGTGAGTTTGAAGAGTCTTGTGGCGGTGATGCAGCGACAAAGCACAAGCCAAAATCTGAAGGTTTTTTTAACGGCGTTAAGAAGTTCTTCGACGATTTGACGAGTTAATCCGTTCTACTTTAAGAAGGTCAGCAATAGTGCTGGCCTTTTTTGTGCCCATTATTCTTACCTTCGACTTAACTTAGATCGACTTCATACCACATCATGCTCTGTTGCTTTGCCTAAAAAGAGGATTTGATTGAGCGTCTCAGCGCCTGAATTTGCCAAAGAAATGCATACTTAATGATTGATATGCTTTGGTTTCTTGTGAAGGGAGCCGATGATGAGAAATGCAGAACGCGGGCTAAATAGTATTGAAATCATTGCAGTTACGCTTGTGGCTGCGATAACTATGTTGCTGGTTGTGCCAAGCCACAATATTCAAGTTGAACGCCAACAAATCAAAGCGCTAACCACATCGCTGTATGGTTTTGTGAAATCGTCGCAAAGTCTATCCGTTGCAACTGGAAAAGATCTGGTTATAACTCAACAGAATCAGCCACCTCACTCTCTGCTGTTAAAAGTGGTACAAGATGGAGAGTTAATCTCTCGCTTCTCTCTAACCGACTTTCCTTATGCTTCCACAAGTTTTAATTACGCCAATAATGCACTTTACCTTTACGGCCGCTCAGGAAAACTGACCAATGGCCACATTGCCATCTCTGCTATCGATGACACTGAAAGCGCAATTAAGATCGTTACTTCATATGGGGCTGGTCGAATCATTGTTTGCACTTTGAATCACGCGGAATACGGCCATGTTAAGTGTTAGACGAGCGGCTGTGAAAGGAATGAGCATCTTAGAGCTATTGATAGCGCAAAGCATATCGCTGGTGGGGATGAGTAGTATGTTGTCTCTGTTTTACTTTATGCAAACATTCGCTTCTGAGAGCGCCAGTAAGAGGCTTCTTGTTAGTGAGTTAAGCAGTTTGACCCAATTGATGGAAAACACTCTGAACTATAGCGGATACAACGGTTCTAGGTATTATGCGGTTCCCTTTTCACAACACGCGAACTTGATTGGAGCCGTTAATGACGGAGTGACTGGTGTGGGAAGCATAGCTTGGGTTGAACAGGGAAGTTATTACCAGCATACGTTTTACGTCAACAACGGGCGTGGTCAGCTTAAAATTTGCGAAAAAAGATCTACAGCACCGCTTACGGTTGAGCAAGCAACTACGTCGGGCTATTTGGGTGTCTGTTTTAATCTCTTTAATTCAAAACAGATATACGTTGACTCTCTCGATGTCACTGAATTTACCACTGATGGTGGGGGAATTTGGATAGTTAGTATTTCTGCATACTTGACTAAGTTACCCGACCATAAACACCAAAGCGCATTTTTGCTTTTGGAGAGCAACCAATGAAGCGCATAGCAGGGGTATCGCTACTTTGGATGTTGTTGGGGTTAAGCTCACTTGCCCTGTTTATTTTACTCAGCCAACATCAATCTATGGCGTTCTTTTCTCAAACCCAAAATCACTGGCGTACTCTTAAACAAGATTATTGGCAAAGGTACTCTCTTTTAGAGTGCTTAGCAGAAGAAGCGGCGCGGTTATGGTTATCGAAAGAAAAGTGGCAGACGAGCCTTTTTCAACAGGCTTGCCAAAAAGACGATTTTGAAATTACCAGTGAAGTAAATGACGATGAAAGTGTGGTTGAATTTGGCGTTAAGTCTGTTGGAAAAGTATTAAAACGACGCTTTTCAGTGTGGCCTATAACAGGTGTTGGCGTCATCGTGAGTAATGCCGATCTAAGATTATCAGGCAACATTTCACTCGTAGCTGATGCCTATCGTCAGCGGGTAGAACAAACTAACTCAACTTGTGTCGCCATTCGTTACAGTGGAACATTGCACTACTCTTCGGATCGATCTTCAGACCGTTTAAAGGTGGCAAGGCCAAACTCTGCTGGGCCTTATCCTGAATATGTAGCCAAAGATTGCTATCAAACAAGCGATACAACTACTAATAATTTCGCCGAAGATGTTGTTGAGGATAGTGAACTCGACGCTTTTTATTATGCGTTTGGGGTTCGTAAAACTGACGCCGATTTTACTCTGCTTCGTCGGGATTTTTATCCTCTTATCTTGGCAAAGGGCGAAGATTGTCAATCAGCACTTTCGACTATTCAGGCATCGAAAGTTTGGATACAAGGTTCTTGCCATATCGATAGTGATTTGACCTTGCCTGATTTGAATACCTTGGTTATTGAAGGTGGCGTGATGGCGATTACCGCTCCTTTTACTATGGGCGGGCAGTTTATCCATCTAACTAAAGACTTGCTTAGTCATCAAATATTAGAAGGGTGGCAGTCGTTATCCATGCGTGCGACGCCACAACAAGTCGTTTCCTTGAATACTGTCTTTTATTCGTCGGCAAGGTTTACCGCTAATAGCGGTTATTACTGGGATGGAAAGGGGCATCAAGTTCAAGCATCTGAACTTTATATGACGGAATTCTATGTTGAGAAGGGACTGAATCGTCGTCCGTTACTGATGAGCTGGGTAGCGGGAAGTCTATATGAGGAGTAAAGGTTTTAGTCTGTTGGAAGTGGCGCTATCTATTGCTGTTCTTGGGGTGGCATTGCAAAGTCATTTCGCTTTTTCTTTGTGGCTAGCGCAGCAAGAGCGAAAAGTGGAGCACGAAAGAATCGCCCTGTTACTTGCTGATAATCAGATCAAGTTGATGTTATCTGGAGGCGAGGGCAGTGTGCTCCACCATACTCAATTTGAAAACCTATCACTTTGCTGTTTGATGACAGTGAAGTGGCAACGAGCAGAGCAGTCTTCGTCAATCCCAAACCTCATTCGTTTATCTTTGTCAGTGGAGGCATCCAGTGACCAAATACATTTGCCTATTGCTCTAGAAGTAAGCACTGTAGATTGGGCCAGTATGAGTTCGGTTGCCTTTCGATACTAAAGGTTTATCTAAATTAATTAACCCTAATAATGTATTTCAGATTCGTTTCGGAATTGTATACGTAATGGGGATGTAACTGTTTGTAAGTTGTTGCACGATGATTGCGTTTTTGCAAAACATGTATCCACCTAATAAAAAAATACTAGATTCTTGTGCTTTTGTTTTGTGGTTTTTATAGAATAGATGGCTAAATTGGCGACATAATTATTACACTCAGGTCTTGGCAACAACATCAATTATGGAGTTACCATGAGTAACCAAGCTATAAATAATGCTCCGTCCTCGAAGCCGAGCGGGATGGATCGTTTTCTAAACTTTATTGAACGCGCAGGTAATAAAATTCCCGATCCTGCCATTCTATTCTTTTGGGCCCTAGTGATTGTTTGGGTTTGTTCTGCTCTCTTATCGAACGTCTCATTTGATCTAATTAACCCACGTACTGGCGAAGCGCTCGCCATCAATAACCTGCTAACTGGCGAAGCACTTGCGAGCTTTTTAGCGAACATGGTAACGACATTCACTGGCTTTGCTCCTCTAGGTATTGTTCTAGTTGCGATGCTAGGTGTCGGTGTTGCCGATTCTTCGGGCTTTATCACTACTGGCCTTAAGAAGATGCTTAACTTCACCCCTGCTAAGCTTTTAACACCAATGCTAATTTTGGTCGCTATCGTATCGCACACTGCTGCTGATGCGGGCTACGTGTTGGTTATTCCTTTGGGTGGTATCATCTTCCATGCAGCTGGCCGTCACCCTCTAGCGGGTATTGCAGCGGCGTTTGCGGGTGTATCTGGCGGTTTCTCTGCGAACTTTATTCCTTCGGGCATTGACCCACTATTGGCGGGTTTCACTCAAACCGCTGCGCAAGTATTAGATCCAGAGTACGTGGTTAACCCACTGGCAAACATCATCTTTACGGGTCTATCTTCTGTTATCATCGTTGCTATCGGTTGGTGGGTGACTGAGAGAATTATCGAGCCTCGTCTAGCAAATACGCCGATTGATGACGATGCGGAAGAAGCTCCTGATCTAGGCACATTTACAGACCTAGAATCTAAAGCTTTCCGCTATGCCGGTTGGGCGATGGTTGCGGGTATTGCACTTCTGATTGCCGCCATTCTTCCTGAGAACTCAGCACTGCGTTCTCCAGATGGTGAGATTACAGCTTTCTCAGCACCTCTGATGAAGTCAATTGTGCCACTGATCTTCATTCTGTTTATCATTCCTGGTTACGTTTACGGTAAAGTATCTGGAACCTTTAAAACTAGCAATGACGTGATCAAAGCGATGTCTGACACAATGGCGACGATGGGGGCTTACGTGGTTATGTCCTTCTTCTGCGCTCAGTTCCTATCTGCATTTGCTCAGTCAAACATAGGTACTATGCTTGCGCTGTACGGTGCCGAAGGCCTTAAAGCGATGAACCTACCAGGTCAAGCGACCATCATAGGTATGATTCTTCTTACCGCTGCAGTTAACCTTTTAATTGGTTCTGCATCAGCGAAATGGGCTCTGATTGGTCCTATCCTTGTTCCGATGCTTATGGCTGTTGGCATTTCACCTGAACTTTCTCAGGCGGCGTACCGCGTTGGTGATTCTGTATCTAACATCATTTCACCACTTATGGTGTTCTTCCCACTTGTTGTGGTTTACTGTCAGCGTTACGTGAAGTCTACGGGTATCGGTACTCTAGCTTCGCTAATGATGCCATTCTCTATTGCTATGCTCATCGGTTGGTCAATCTTCCTACTGGCATACTGGGCACTGGGAATCCCACTGGGTATTCAAGCACCGTACACTTACACTATGTAAGGTAGAGCACAAGTGCCAAAAAGCCCGCGAGTTGTTTCGCGGGCTTTTTTGTTTTCGGTTAGAATAGCCGATGATTATGACTATTAACGGAGTATCCCCTTGTCTTCTTTCTCTCCTCAAGACGAAAAATTTATGCGCCGCGCTATGGAGTTGGCTCATCAAGCTGAACTGGAAGGTGAGGTTCCCGTTGGGGCTGTCTTAGTTAAGGATGGTGAAATAGTCGCGGAAGGGTGGAATCGCTCGATCGTTGATTGTGACGCCACTGCACACGCCGAGATCCAGACGTTGCGAAAAGCTGGTAAAGCATTGGGTAACTATCGACTTTTAGATACCACTTTGTACGTCACACTAGAACCTTGTCCTATGTGCGCAGGTGCTCTACTGCACAGTCGCGTTAAAAGAGTGGTATATGGTGCACCGGACCTTAAAGCGGGGGCTGCTGGTACTGTTCTGGATCTGTTTGAAAGCCAAGCGGCGTATCACTATGCCACCATTGAAAAAGGGCTTTTGGAAGACGAATGTCGTCAGCAACTGCAAGCGTTTTTTAAACGTCGCAGAGACGAAAAGAAAGCGGAAAAGCAAAAAAAACAGGCGGAGCAAGAAGGTAAGTAGTTTCTGCGCCCCAGTAAATATTACGTGGGAGTATGTGAGCACAGAACACTGGATCGCTAATGTTGTTGGTACAGGGTAAGAAAGGGATGGCTTGTAAAGTGTATCGCTTTGAAGCGTAAGAAGTCTCTTAGCAAACATCCGCTAATGCAGATGTTTGCTTGTTTTTTACGCCGCAACTAACTGCATAAACGCGCGGTGACGAGCGATAACTTTCTTCTTGTTATTCACTAGTCTGCGTTTACGGCGATTCGCCGATACAGTTTTCGACAGGCGTCTAGATTGCATACGTCTTCGCATTGCACAACCTCATTTCACTACTGACGAAAAAGCAACTGTCCAAAACGGACAAATCTACTTGTTTGAAAAGCAGCTGAGAGACTACTGAAATATTTGAAGTTAGTAAAGTGATCTCAGCTACAGATATATGTAAGGATTTGGAAACAAAAAATCAAGAGCGAGAAGTTTGTTCACTTTCTCGATCTTATATTGCTGAGGTTACAATGAGAACTTATTCCGCAGAGCTCTCTTCTTGAGCTGAAGTTGCGTCGGTGTTTTTATCACCGCTCGTCGGTTGCTCGCTTGCTTGTGCACCACTACTGGTGACCTCTGCGCCTGATACTGGCTGTTGAGGGAACTGGATAACCAACAAGTCATCAATATCCACATCACCGTTGTCGGGGGATTGCTGCTCTATGTGCCCTATGATGCTTTGATAATAGCGGCGAATGTTTTCTACGTAGTTTCTCGCTTCATCTCCGCGCGCGTAGCCATATCGAGTTTGGCTGTAGTATTTCTTTTGACGTAGCAGGGGAAGGCGATCTTTTACATCAGACCACAAATCTGGGTTGCCGCCTTGTCTTTTAGTTAAGCGGCGAGCGTCCATCACGTGACCAAAACCGACGTTGTATGAAGCGAGAGCAAACCACATCTTCTCGTGTGGGTTAATACTGTCAGGGATCCGTGCGACCATTTTTCTCAGATAAGCCACACCACCGCGAACCGATTGCTCTGGGTCGAGTCGATTACTCACTCCAACACTTTTGGCTGTAGGTAAGGTTAGCATCATCATGCCTCTCACACCCGTTGGTGATTTGGCATTTGGGTTCCAATGAGACTCTTGATAAGCCAACGCAGCAATAAGGCGCCAATCAAACTCTTCTGAGTACTCTTTAAATAGCGGTGACCATTTTGGTAGTTTGCTATCTAGAGCGCGAATAAAGGCGCGTGTATCTACATAATCAAACGAACCGATATGACCAATATATTTTTCTTCCAATAGCGCCAAACTTCCCGTCTGATTCATATTGCCGAAAAACTCGATAAGAAGAGCGTAGAGACTTTCGTCTTCCGAGCTTTTTAGAAACCAAGATACCGGCTGATCTTCTGTTAATTCAAAGGCAAGCGCCAAATCTGGATAAATGCGTTGTGAGAGCGACACTTCAACGGAGTCGGCAACCGTATACCTCAGATTGCCTTCGGAAACTTGTTTGAGTAAATCGTTAACATCGGCGTTGTAGTCGATGGTGTAATTAAACTCAGGGTTTTCTTGCTTGATACTATTAAGCGTCTTTGAGAAGTGTGAATCCCCAATAATGGAGATAATGGGTTCACCGTCGTTTTCTTCAATCAGTTTCTCTTGACGCTTTAGTAGCTGATCTAGGTTACGGGGTCGCCACTGTCCTTTTTTGTACACGAGCTGTTGGCTCACATAGTAGTATGCAGGTCCCGGACGAAAGCGGTTGAGACGTTCCGTCGATTGAGTTAGCCCAGCAGCAATAATATCAATTTCGCCGTTTTCTAGAGCCGGATACAGGCTAGAGATTCGGTAGGCGGGTTTCATTTCTAGCTGAACACCCAGTTCTTCGGCAAAATCGCGAGCGATCTCATAATCCAAGCCCGCAGGCCGTCGGGGCCAATATAATAGGAAAGCTGGTTGTTCACCGTACCGACGCGAAGTGTACCGCGTTCGCGAATTTGCTCTAGAGCGCTTTTGGGCTCCGATTCAATCTGACAGCCTGTTAGAACCAAAGTGAGTACTAACAATCCGATGTTGCTAACGATACGATTTGTATTAATGAGTCTCATTTAAAACTATCTCAATCATCCAATAGCTCATTTATATCAAACGGCTAGCCTCAATCATAGGGCGGGAATTGATACCTGAGCAGTAGAGGGATTTTTGCTGTATTTCAAATTTGACGAAAAAAATAAGGCAAACGTTTGCTTTTGGTGTTACATCACAAAAACAATTGCTTTATAATGCGCCCGCATAATAGAGATGAAATTGGTGTGAATTTAAAGCGTATTGCTTTAACTGATTGAATTTATTCCAATATCATCTTAATCAATAGCCTATGAGACCTAAGCACATGAGAATTTTGCGTGGCTCCCCAGCTCTTTCTGAGTTTCGTGTTAACAAACTACTGGAACTTTGTCGTGAACAAAACCTACCTGTAACAGGTATTTACGCCGAGTTTATGCATTTTGCCGATCTGACTTCAGATCTCGATGCGTCTGAGACAGTCAAGCTTGAAAAGCTACTGACTTACGGTCCGACTATCGAAGAGCATGAACCTCAAGGTCTTTTGCTTCTAGTTACTCCTCGCCCAGGAACTATCTCTCCTTGGTCTTCTAAATCAACAGATATTGCTAATAACTGTGGTTTGGAAAAGGTTAAGCGTCTAGAACGTGGTACGGCATACTACGTGGAAAGCTCAAGCGAGCTAAGCGAAGAGCAAGTCTCTGCGGTAAAAGCGGTTATTCACGACCGTATGATGGAATCTGTCTTTACCGAGCTAGAAGCCGCTCAGGCTCTATTTGCTGTTGCTGAACCAGCGCCGTACTCGCAAGTGGATATCCTTGCTGGCGGTCGAGCTGCGCTTGAAGAGGCAAACGTTTCACTGGGCTTAGCTCTTGCTGAAGATGAAATTGATTACTTAGTGGAAAACTTCACTAAGCTGGGTCGTAACCCAAATGACATCGAGCTAATGATGTTTGCTCAAGCAAACTCAGAGCACTGTCGTCATAAAATCTTTAACGCAGACTGGACTATCGACGGTGTCGATCAGGAAAAATCTCTGTTTAAGATGATCAAAAACACATTTGAAACGACACCTGACCACGTCCTGTCTGCGTACAAAGATAATGCAGCGGTAATGGTTGGCTCTAAAGTTGGTCGTTTCTTCCCAGATCCTGCAAGTCGTCAATACGGTTACAACCACGAAGATGCACATATCTTGATGAAGGTTGAAACCCATAACCACCCAACGGCGATTTCTCCTTGGCCGGGGGCTTCTACAGGTTCTGGTGGTGAAATCCGTGACGAAGGCGCAACAGGTATTGGTGGTAAGCCAAAAGCGGGTTTGGTTGGCTTTACGGTTTCTAACCTGCGCATTCCAGATTTTGAACAGCCTTGGGAAACGGATTTTGGTAAGCCGGGTCGTATTGTTAACGCACTAGACATCATGCTAGAAGGCCCTCTGGGTGGCGCAGCGTTCAACAACGAATTTGGTCGTCCAAACCTACTAGGTTACTTCCGTACTTACGAAGAAAAAGTGACTTCTCATGCTGGTGAAGAAGTTCGCGGTTACCACAAACCGATTATGATTGCCGGTGGTATGGGTAACATCCGCGCTGAACACGTTCAGAAGAAAGAGATCCCTGTAGGCGCTAGCCTAATCGTTCTTGGCGGTCCAGCAATGAACATAGGTTTAGGTGGTGGTGCTGCGTCTTCTATGGCTTCAGGCCAATCGGCAGAAGATCTAGACTTTGCGTCTGTACAGCGTGAAAACCCAGAAATGGAGCGTCGTTGTCAGGAAGTTATCGACCGTTGTTGGCAGCTTGGCGATGAGAACCCAATTGCCTTCATCCACGATGTAGGTGCTGGTGGTATCTCTAACGCACTTCCTGAGTTGGTCGATGATGGCGAGCGCGGTGGTAAGTTCCAGCTTCGCGATGTACCAAATGACGAACCGGGTATGAGCCCACTTGAAATCTGGTGTAACGAATCTCAAGAGCGTTATGTATTGGCTGTAGCGCCAGAAAATATGGAAGCATTTGACGCCATCTGTAAGCGTGAGCGCGCTCCATATGCTGTAGTGGGTGTTGCTACTGAAGAACGTCATCTAACACTGGAAGATAGTCATTTCGACAATACGCCGATCGATATGCCGATGGACATCTTATTGGGCAAGCCGCCTAAGATGCATCGCGATGCGAAGACGCTAAAAGTTGATAGCCCTGCGATTTCTCGTGAAGGTATTGAAATCAATGATGCCGTTGATCGCGTTCTTCGTCTTCCAGCTGTTGCTGAGAAAACCTTCTTGATCACCATTGGTGACCGCACCGTGACGGGCTTGGTTGCTCGTGACCAGATGGTTGGTCCTTGGCAGATCCCAGTGGCGAACTGCGCAGTAACCGCCGCAAGTTACGATACTTACCACGGCGAAGCTATGTCTATGGGTGAGCGTACGCCAGTTGCACTACTAGACTTTGGAGCTTCTGCTCGCCTTGCTGTAGCTGAGTCGTTGACCAACATTGCCGCGACAGAAATCGGCGATATTAAACACATTAAATTGTCTGCAAACTGGATGTCTCCAGCGGGCCACCCTGGTGAAGATGCAGGTCTTTACGAAGCGGTTAAAGCCGTGGGTGAAGAGCTATGTCCGGCACTTGGTCTGACTATCCCAGTGGGCAAAGACTCAATGTCGATGAAGACGAAATGGGAAGAGAACGGCGAGAGCAAAGAAGTCACATCTCCTCTATCACTGGTTATCACTGCGTTTGCACGAGTGGAAGACGTTCGCAAGACGGTTACTCCACTGCTTCGTACTGACCAAGGTGATACTTCACTGGTGTTGATTGACTTGGGTAACGGTCAAAACCGCCTTGGTGCTACGGCGCTGGCGCAAGTTTACAAGCAACTTGGTGACAAGCCTGCTGATGTTGATAACGCAGCAGAGCTAAAAGCCTTCTTCGAAGCAATTCAGACGCTGGTTAAGAGTGACCAACTTGTCGCTTACCACGACAAAGGCGATGGTGGTCTGTTTGTTACTCTAGCCGAAATGGCGTTTGCAGGTCATTGTGGTGTGAAAGCGAATATCGCGGCACTAGGTGAAGATACACTGGCGGCTCTGTTTAACGAAGAACTTGGCGCGGTTATCCAAGTGAAAGATGAAGAGCTAGACGTAGTACTGTCTACACTTGCATCGTTTGGTTTAGAAGCGTGTTCTCACGTTATCGGTAGCGTGAACGAGTCTGACGAGTTTGTTGTTCTATCTGGTGATAAGCAAGTAATCAACCGCTCTCGCACTGAGCTACGTACTATCTGGGCTGAAACGACTTACCAGATGCAATCTCTGCGCGACAACCCTGTTTGTGCTCAGCAAGAGTTTGAAGCGAAGAAAGATAACTCAGACCCAGGTCTAAACGTTAGCCTGAGCTTCGATGTAAACGAAGATATTGCAGCGCCGTTTATCGGTACTGGTGCTAAGCCTAAGATGGCGATTCTTCGTGAACAAGGTGTTAACTCACACGTTGAAATGGCTGCGGCGTTCGACCGAGCAGGCTTTGAATCGGTAGATGTGCACATGAGCGACATCCTAACTGGTCAGGCGGTATTGGATGAATACAACGGTTTAGTTGCTTGTGGCGGTTTCTCTTACGGTGACGTACTTGGCGCTGGTGAAGGCTGGGCTAAATCAATCCTGTTTAATGCGCAAGCGCGTGAGCAGTTCCAGCAGTTCTTCAATCGTCAAGACACCTTCTCCCTAGGTGTATGTAACGGTTGTCAGATGCTTTCTAACCTGAAAGAACTGATCCCAGGTGCTGACTTGTGGCCGCGTTTCGTTCGTAACGAATCAGAGCGTTTTGAAGCGCGCTTTAGCTTAGTTGAGGTTCAAAAGTCCGACTCAGTATTCTTTAACGAAATGGCAGGCTCTCGTATGCCAATCGCTGTCTCTCACGGTGAAGGTCGAGTAGAAGTACGCGATGGTGAACATCTTGCTGCTATCGAAAACTCGGGCACCGTTGCGCTGCGTTATGTAGACAACCAAGGCAATGCGACTCAGCAGTATCCGAATAACCCGAATGGCTCTCCAAACGCGATTACGGGTCTAACTACGGCTGATGGTCGAGTGACAATTATGATGCCTCACCCAGAGCGTGTGTTCCGCACTGTTGCTAACTCTTGGCACCCAGATAGCTGGGGTGAGAACGGTGCTTGGATGCGCATGTTCCAAAACGCGCGTAAGAATCTAGGCTAAGCCAGTTCTAAAAGTAAAAAACCGTGGTTTCACTAACCACGGTTTTTTTCGTTTGATAATCAGTGAAGATTATTATCGGAACTGACCGGCGTCGACAAGAAACTCAAAGCCAGCTTCCGCTAGTTTTGATTCAAGCACTTTTCGGTCGATCTCAAAGAAGTTTACTAACTTATCGAGATCACCACCAAAATCGTCGCGCAGCTTCATATTAACTATGCTCATTAACATAATGCTGTCCATAGACTCAAAGTTGGCTAGGTTCATTACTTGTCCTCAAAATCTGAGATAAGTAAGTTAGCCGCGGCAAAGGCCGCTTTTTGACGAACTTCTAATGGTAAAGACTCATCGCTTGCGATGTCGTTGAGCGCTCGTAATGTACAGTTGATGGCCTGAGGAATGTAACCCTGATCTCCGCTGCCAATTTGAGCGTAAAGCTCTTTTATCAAGGCGCAACAATCAAATACTTTCATAGTTTTCCCTTCAAATTTTTTCTATATGAGAACTTGACTCAATATACACAGTGTTTTTGGGAAAAACAAAGCAGAGACTTGCGCTGGCGCAAGCTCAGGCCAGTGGTGGTGAATTAATCATCACTCACTTGGAGCTCTAGTTGATGAACAACCTCTGGAGCGAGTCTGAGTTGTTCCGCCAACGCTTTTAGGTAAAGGGTTTCCATACTGTTTTTTTGATCGATAACTAACAGAGAGGCGAGGTATATTTCGCTGCCTTCTTGAAGGGTGCTCGCAAGGCGCGCGATCTCCTCTGGATTGAGTGGTTTGTTTAACTCTGAGTGAACAAGCTGCTGCAAACTGAGCTCGGCTCCCGCCTGTTCAATAGCGGATTCGATATGTATCATTTCCGCTTCGTCTACATGCCCATCGGCTTTTGCTGCGGCGATCATGGCTCTTAGAATTTTTTCTTCGTGTGAGGACGAAGGGATGTAGTTTTGGTTCGATTCAGTGTTGCCCTGAGCTGATTGCCAATCGTTATATACTTTATAAGCTAAAGCGCCAAGTGCAGCAGCACCGCCGATTTTAAGTGCGTTTTTACCGACCTTTTTCCCTATCTTCCTACTCTTTTTAGAGCCCATTAATAAACCTACTAGACCACCACCTAAAGCGCCTGCGCCTAGAGAAGGAAGGTGAGTTTTCGAAGTTGTGGTCGACGAGTTTTGCAGTTGCTCTTTCCCTTTCTTTACAAGGTCTGAATTTAGGGCTTGGTTGAGTAGGCTGTTGAGATTCATGTTGGACTCCAAAGCGTTTTCGACTTAAGAAAAGTAGCATATGGAAAGTAATATGAACCCACAATTAATAAAAAAGCAGGCAAAATGCCTGCTTCTTGATCTGCTGTTAGAAAAACTAATCCTCAGCGTGACCGTGAATGCCGAGCTGTTTGCCATCTAGGAAGGCTTTACCCGCTTTCATCTCTAATCGATCTTCAACAAACCATTTCGCGACTAACGGATAGATGCGGTGTTCTTGAGCTTGAACTCGCTCGGTGAGCGTGTCTACCGTATCTTCTTCAAAGATAGGTACTTTTGCTTGCAATATTACCGGGCCGCCGTCTAACTGCTCAGTCACAAAGTGTACGCTAGTTCCATGCTCTTCGTCTCCGGCATGAATGGCTCTTTGATAGGTATTGAGCCCCGGATACTTTGGTAGCAGAGAAGGGTGTATATTGATCATTCGGCCAAGATAGTGGCGAACGAATTCACCACTTAGGATGCGCATATAGCCCGCTAGGATAACGAGGTGAGGTTGATACTCATCCATCTGTTTCATTAGCTCGTGATCAAAGGCGTCACGGGTGTCGAAGTCTTTAGGATCAAGAGAGATTGCAGCCGCACCAGCTTTCGATGCTCTTTCTAAAGCGTAGGCTGTTGCTTTGTTTGAAAAAACAGCCACTACTTTGCCTTTATCAATGCTGGTTTCACAAGCATCGATAATCGCTTGTAGGTTGGAACCATTTCCTGAAACTAAAACAACAATGTTCTTCATGCTTATTTGATCTCTACCTGCTCTTCGCCTTCTTGAGCTGAAGCAATCTCACCGATAACCCAAGCATTTTCGCCTTCTGCTTTTAATAGCTCAACAGCGGCATCTGCTTGATCTTTAGGTAGGGCGACAATAAGACCAACACCACAGTTAAATGTGCGGTACATTTCGTGAGTGGTAACATTGCCTTTCTCTTGAAGCCACTTAAAGATTACTGGCCAGTCCCAGCTGTTTCCATCAACAACGGCTTTAGTGCCTTCTGGCAATACGCGAGGAATATTTTCCCAGAAACCGCCACCAGTAATGTGAGAAATGGCATGGATATCGTGCTCGGCGATCATTTTAAGTGCCGACTTGATGTAAATCTTCGTTGGTTCTAGTAGGTGCTCACCGATAGTGCGACCTTCTAGTACTTCTGACTTATCTGCACCAGAAACTTCTAGGATTTTGCGAATTAAAGAATAACCGTTAGAGTGTGGGCCGCTAGAGCCAACTGCGATAAGAGCGTCACCAGCAGAAACCTTAGTTCCGTCGATCACTTCTTCTTTCTCTACAACACCTACACAGAAACCTGCAACGTCGTAGTCGTCACCTTCATACATACCTGGCATTTCAGCAGTTTCACCACCGATTAGAGAACAACCAGCTTGAATACAGCCGTCTGCAATACCTGTTACTACGTCTGCAGCTGTATCTACGTCTAGTTTTCCTGTTGCATAGTAGTCAAGGAAAAATAGTGGCTCGGCACCTTGAACAATAAGGTCGTTCACACACATTGCAACCAAGTCGATACCAATGGTGTCGTGCTTGTTCAAGTCGAGGGCCAAACGAAGCTTAGTACCAACACCGTCAGTACCTGAAACTAGTACAGGCTGTTTGTAGTTGGTTGGCAGCTCACATAGCGCACCAAAACCACCAATGCCGCCCATTACTTCTGGACGACGTGTGCGTTTTACCGCACCTTTAATTCTGTCTACCAATGCATTACCTGCATCGATGTCTACACCTGCGTCTTTATAGCTTAGAGAAGAGTTGTTACCGCTCACGGGGAAGTCCTCGGTTTAAAGTGGATTCGAAAACGGCGCTATTCTACCAGCGGATAAAGTAATATAGCAAACGTTTGCGCGAGTTTTTTATCATGGTTAGGATCAAGATATTGATAGCAAAATCGTTTATAATTTGGAGGTTTGATAATATTTTACCTATTACCCGGAGATGAAAATGAAAGTTGTTGAAGTTAAACACCCTCTAGTAAAGCACAAACTAGGCTGATGAGAGAAGGTGATATCAGCACAAAACGTTTTCGCGAGTTAGCAACAGAAGTTGGTAGTCTACTGACTTACGAAGCAACAGCAGACTTTGAAACAGAGAAAGTAACCATTGAAGGTTGGAACGGTCCAGTTGAAGTAGACCAAATCAAGGGTAAAAAGGTTACTGTAGTGCCAATTCTTCGCGCCGGTTTGGGTATGATGGATGGTGTTCTAGAGCACGTACCTAGCGCCCGTATTAGTGTAGTAGGTATTTACCGCGACGAAGAAACCCTTGAACCAGTGCCTTACTTCAACAAGTTGGCTTCTAACCTAGATGAGCGTATTGCACTTGTGGTTGACCCTATGCTTGCCACGGGTGGTTCTATGATTGCGACTATCGACCTTCTTAAAGAGAAAGGCTGTAAACAGATTAAAGTGCTGGTTCTTGTTGCCGCACCAGAAGGTATCGAAGCATTAGAAAAAGCACACCCAGACGTTGAGTTGTTCACGGCAGCGGTTGACGAGAAGCTCAATGA
The DNA here is from genome assembly GCF_001854765.1 of Vibrio sonorensis. Classification (GTDB taxonomy): domain Bacteria; phylum Pseudomonadota; class Gammaproteobacteria; order Enterobacterales; family Vibrionaceae; genus Vibrio; species Vibrio sonorensis. The sequence continues at coordinate 393,978 of NZ_LJJE01000002.1, forward strand.
TAAAGGCTACATCGTTCCGGGCTTAGGTGACGCAGGTGATAAAATCTTCGGTACGCTATAAGCAAACAGAAAAGGAGCCAACGGCTCCTTTTTTAATATCTCTATTTTTTCAGACTTAACGTTCCGCCTTTACGAGGTCCTTTGGGTTTGTTGTCATGCGTTCTCGCTTTTTGCCCACTTTTTCCTCGATTCCCTTCATTGTAGCGACCTTTTTTAGAGTTAGGTGCATGACGGAACTCATCCGCGTTGTGCCCTTTGTAAGTGCGAGGTTTTTGGTTTCGTCGCGCTTTAGAGGTTTGGTTTTCTTCTCTGCTATCAAAGAGTTTGGCGTCGGTGGCTCTGCGAATTCTGCGCCCTTGGTTGTCGACCTTTGATGCTTCCTCAGTGCCGCTAGAACCTTCACACATTGCAAGAATGTCTTGTACTTCTTGTTCGGTCATATAGCGCCACTGTCCATTTGGGATACCATCTAGGGAGATGTTCATGATACGAACGCGGCGCAGTTTAAATACTTCGTAACCTAAGGCTTCACACATGCGGCGAATTTGACGGTTTAATCCTTGGGTTAACACGATGCGAAATGAGTATTTAGTCTCTTTAGTTACTTTACAAGGCAAGGTGACGGTGTCGAGAATATTCACCCCTGAAGCCATTTTCTTTAGGAAAGCATCAGTGAGCGGTTTGTCTACGCGGACAACATACTCTTTTTCGTGATGGTTTCCAGCTCTGAGGATCTTGTTTACGATATCACCATCATTGGTTAAGAAGATAAGACCGTCAGAAGGTTTATCCAAACGACCAATTGGGAAAATACGTTGCTTTAAGCCTACAAAGTCAACGATGTTCCCCGGTACGTCTCTTTCCGTGGTACAAGTGATGCCTGTGGGTTTGTTAAGCGCGATGTAAACTGGTTTTTCTTTTGCACTGACTGGGTTGCCATCTATGCAAACATCATCTCCGGGTAGAACTTTTGTACCCATCTCTGGGACATCACCATTAATAGTGACTCGCCCTTGCTCAATAAGTCTGTCTGCTTCTCTGCGAGAGCAGAAGCCAGTTTCACTAATATACTTGTTTAGACGCTTGGCGTTATCGTTTGACATAGTTTCCTCTTTACGTTTCCCAACGGCAGTGATTTATCTAAGATTAGGCCGCGCAGTCTATCACTCTTGCTTTCAATATCCAAAGTGCATTTGAAATAGTCATTTTAACTTCTGCGTTTCTGGTGGCGCTCTCTGTTTTCCGTTCTTTTATCACTGCTTTTGCGCAGTAGAACGTATACAGCGCCACTTCCTCCGTGGAACTGCTGTGCGCTGTGAGCACATTGCACATCGCGGATTTGGCTCAACCAGTGGGCTACAAAGCTTTTCATTAACGCTGGTGGGTTAGACCTTTCGCCTTTGCCGTGAACAATAACCAAGGTGCGAATGTCCATGCGAAGGCATTGCTCAAGAAATGAAATCACTTCATCGCGCGCTTGTTTGAGAGTCTTGCGATGCAAGTCTAGCCGTGCTTGCACCGGATATTTACCTAAGCGAAGTTTTCTGTATACACCTTCCTGAACGCCATCTCGTTTAAATTCGATGATATCTGCTGGTTTTAGCATTGGGGCGTGATCGATAGAGAGGTAGTCAGGATCTTGCTCGTTTAACCAAAGTGCCGCTTGTCGTTTGGCGAGGTGAGCTTCGGTGACAGTGTGTTGCTTTTGATGTTCTGCCGTATCATTTTGAATGGGCTTAACATCTCCCATCATTTGTTGGAAAAGTTCGAAATCGTCATCGTGAGACATAAGGAGAGATCTCAAATCAAGAATACGTAACAGGATTATACCTTTAAGTCGTGGTTTGTGATCACTGAATGTGTATCAAGTTTCGCTATCAGCAGAAAGGGGAGAAATGACGGATATTAAAAAACCGAAGCAGACAAGTAATCTACTTCGGTGCATAGCGACACACTAAATAAAATATTTAGGTGCTAAGCGATCTAGTGAGGAGATTTGTCGTTCATGACTTTGTAGATAAAGAAGCCGCCATAAAACAGCATCAGACCCAAAGCGCCAAATATAACTATCATTGAAGATAGCCCCACAGCATTACCAAATAGGAGATCTAGCCAAAAGTCCATAATTTACCCCAAAGTTACGAAGACAGGCTTTAAATTAATTCTTGTGTAACACGTCAGCACTGATCTGGATCAATTGTGTCTCATAGGTTGCGCGCTTGTTTCTATTGGTGTGTTTTTAATCACATTTTTCGTGCTAGTGGGCAGTATTTAATCATTTAAACTATGAATTGAATTATTTTATTTAAAGGGCTTGCGTTCAGCCGGATAATCCGTAATATACGCATCTCGTTAGCGATGCTGATATCAATAGCTCGCAACGCAAAGTCGGTGAATAGCGCAGCTTGGTAGCGCATCATTGATTTAGGAACAAAAGCGGGACCAGAGGGCGACCCTCGGTGAAGCAAGTTCCAAACAAAACATTGTCGGTGAATAGCGCAGCTTGGTAGCGCATCTGGTTTGGGACCAGAGGGTCGGGGGTTCGAATCCCTCTTCACCGACCATTCTTTAGAAGCCTCGTTGAAAACAACGGGGCTTTTTACCATCTGTATGTTGTACATTCGTATCGGGTCGGGGGCTGGGAGCCCAGCCGCGTCGTTCCCTCTTCACCGACCACTATTTTGAGCCCTAGTCTTCGGACTGGGGCTTTTTCGTTTGAAGGTAAGTGTGCATCGGGTCGGGGGCTGGAAGCCCAGCCGCGTCTCACACACCACTCTTGGGAACTTGGCTTTGTGGTTAACAAGTTTTGATTTGAGCAATGGGGTTTTCGTCTATTAAGCATTTTGGCTAGCGGTAAGCAGACGGATACCAAAGAGTGCAAATACACTGGCTGTTGTTCTCGAAAGCCATTGTTTTACTCGGTTGCTAACCACTAACTTTCGACTCAAAGAGGAAGAAGCCCAAGCAATGATGTGACACCAAATCATACCGTTAAAGTTGAAAACTAATCCTAAGATGAGAAAAGCAAAGGGCTTGCTTTCACTTGAAGCAGAAATAAACTGAGGGACAAATGCTAGAAAAAACACGGCTACTTTTGGATTAAAAAGGTTGGTGATCAGGCCTTGGCTATATATTTTTCGCAGAGGTGTTGGAGTTGGTGATTTTAGGGAGGCCGGTTGGTCGGTAATGCCGTCTTTAAACATACAGTAGGCCATATACAAAAGGTACGCGCCACCAATGTATTTAACAATGGTAAAAGCGGTGGCCGAGGTGGCGAGTATAGCGGAAAGCCCTAGCGCGGCGGCGAAGACATGGATTAGGGTGCCTGTTCCAATTCCAAGTGCAGCCGCAGAGCCAGCCTTGAAGCCTTGTGTTGCTGCGCGACCTGCAATCAATAGTGAATCTGGACCTGGTATCAGGTTTAACAAAATGCCAGATACGACGAATAGCCAAAAATTTTCTATTCCAAACATGTTTGTTCCTTTCTTATAGACTTGGACAGGGAGGTGCCGTCGGTTTCAATAAGGCTCGTATGATACTGGAGAGCCCTTGTCATTCGAAAGATCAATATTCAAACTGGCATTCTGATTTTTGGCTTGATGAAATTTGCTCAACGGCAAATCCACTTTTTTCCAACAAGATTGGCAAGTTATTTTTACCGACTAAATGCAGAGTGCCAACGGCAATGAGATATCGTCCTTGGCCTTGTGGTAAGAATGAGGCTTCATTGAGCTTTTGCACCCAATCGAGGTTGCGATTAGTGATAAAAGTGGCCTCGAACTCGGGGGAAAGAGCGGTTAACTCCCCGAACTGCTCAAGCTTGTCTTTGTCTCCTTTTTTCCAACTATCAACAAGACAATGCGTAAGAGGTTCGGCTTTATCAAAATCATCGACCACGCTGACTAGTAGTTCTTTTCCTTCCTGTTCAAGAGAGGCAAGTAGGTTAATTTGGAACTGCATAGTCTCTAGTGTAAACAAAGGGATGTGATTCTTTGCTGCAGTGGCGAGTAAATGAATATCGATACCTTGTTCCGCTGTATAACCTAAGTAAGAAAACTGAGATAGTTGAACGGTTAATGCTGTCGCCCAAGGGGGGGCTTGCAATAGGGTATTTACATCCATTTTTAACAGCTCACTAATACCTTTTAGCTCCTCGCGCTGCTCTCTATTCAACACCGAGTAGCTCGATATATTGGATTGAGGGTATCGCAATTGCTTGGCTTCATTGATATCTACTTCCACAATCAATCCATCTGATGAGTCTAAGTAATCGAGGACCGTCTTAGGGAGTGGAAACATAGTATCGTCACCAACGTGCACCGTACCAAAGATTAAATACTCTAGATCTCCTTTTTTCGCTTTCCAGTATAGGGGGGAAGCCGAAACAGAGATTGAGATCAAAACTCCAAATATAACAACAAGCGCCTTTGGCATATTCATTCCTTGAGTAATACGACGGCACACCGCTAGGTGATACTTCGCGTGAGAGCTGAGAAAGTGTGTTGACTATCACGTTATGTTAGAGAGTATTCGCTACGTTTATCAGTGACCTAAACTAAAAATGTGAATTGGATCGTCTGTTTTTGTCTGTTTCGATTTTGTCACTTTTGTATAAGTTAGGACGGTGCTGATGTGAGTAGGGCTTTGACACTGAACACTATTAAGTTTTTGTTTTTCATGGCTTTCGAAATAAGAAGGTTTGCGAGCTACTGATCTATCGGGAGGGTTAATGCTACTTCGCTTTGGATTTCATCGGTTGAAAATAGAAAGTGCTTGAATAAAAAAGAGGCGCTTTGCGCCTCTTGTTAAATCGTGCCCACTGGTAATGGGAACTTAGTATGAATCGTTGTGAACCGATTGTACTGCTCGGCCTGAAGGGTCAGCCATGTTTTTAAACGACTCATCCCATTCAATTGCTTTCGCAGAAGAACAAGCCACTGAAGGACCACCAGGTACACACTCGGCCGCTGACGGCAGTGGGAACAACTCTTCAAAGATTTCGCGGTATACGTAACCTTCTTTAGTCGTTGGTGTGTTGTAAGGGAAACGGTAAGCCGCTGTTTCCATTTGCTGATCGGTGACTTTCGCTTCTGCAACTTCTTTAAGTGTATCAATCCAACTGTAACCAACACCGTCAGAGAACTGCTCTTTCTGACGCCAAGCGATTGAGTCTGGTAGGTAGTGTTCAAAACACTCACGCAGAATGTGTTTCTCCATCTTACCGTTGCCACACATTTTATCTTCAGGGTTTAGACGCATTGCGACATCGATAAATTCTTTATCTAGGAATGGCACGCGACCTTCTACACCCCACGCGGCAAGAGACTTGTTTGCGCGAGCACAATCGAACATGTTAAGTGCCAAAAGCTTGCGAACGGTTTCTTCGTGGAACTCTTTCGCGTTCGGTGCTTTGTGGAAGTACAAGTAACCACCAAAGATTTCATCCGCACCTTCACCAGAAAGTACCATTTTGATACCCATGGCTTTGATCTTACGACCCATTAGGAACATTGGCGTTGAAGCGCGAATCGTGGTCACGTCATACGTTTCGATGTGGTAAATAACATCGCGGATCGCATCTAGACCTTCTTGGATGGTGTAGGTCATCTCGTGGTGAACAGTACCGATCTTGTCTGCCACTTCACGAGCGGCTTTAAGATCTGGCGCACCTTCTAAGCCGACAGCAAAAGAGTGAAGTTGAGGCCACCACGCTTCTGATTTTTCATCATCTTCAATACGCATTGCAGCAAAGCGTTTGGCAACTGCTGATGTAATCGATGAGTCAAGACCACCGGAAAGAAGCACACCGTAGGGTACATCCGTCATAAGCTGACGTTTAACCGCGGCTTCTAGCGCTTCTGTTAGTTCTTCTTTACTCGTCGTGTTGCCTTGGACTGCTGCATATTCGTTCCAATCGCGAACGTAGTAACGTACAGGCTCACTGTCTGCGCTACCGTAGTAACAACCCGGAGAACTCGCTTACCGTTTTACACACTGGCACGAGAGCTTTCATTTCTGATGCTACATAGTAGTTACCGTGTTCGTCATAACCTTGGTATAGAGGGATGATACCGATATGGTCACGACCAATGAGGTAAAGGTCCTTTTCTTCGTCGTATAGAACAAATGCGAAGATGCCGTTTAGTTCTTCAAGTAAGTCTGCGCCTAGCTCTTGGTATAGAGCCAAAATAACTTCACAGTCAGAATCTGTTTGGAAATCGTACTTGTCTTCGTAGCGAGCACGGATTTCTTTGTGGTTGTAGATTTCACCGTTTACGGCAAGGATGACTTTTTTATCAGGGCTGTAAAGAGGCTGTGCACCGCTATTTAGGCCGACGATCGCTAGGCGCTCGTGAGCTAAAATTGCTTTGTCAGACGCATAGATACCAGACCAGTCTGGACCACGGTGACGAAGTTTTTTAGACATTTCCAACGCAACTGGGCGAAGCGCCGCTGCATCACTTTTTATGTCCAGAATACCAAAAACAGAACACATACCACTTCCCTTTAAAAATAATTAACTTGTTGGCATTCAATTTGCCATTCTGATTAAAAAAAGCAACCCATTTTAATAAAAAAAATATCATTAAAGACCTATGGATAGAAATTTTTTAATTTAATCCCGTTTAGATGAATGAGATTTAAAATGTGTTACTTTTTGAGCGTTTTTGATAAAAAAGCGACCCGAAGGTCGCTTTGTGTTTAAGGTTTTGGTGGGGGCGTGAAATCGAGTTGCAGTTGATCACATACGTGTCGTGCAAAGCCACTACCTGCCTCACTGTAGATGTTGAAGGCTGCATTCACCCCTTGATCTACTAGTGTTTCTAGTTGGTCGGGATATTCTGCAATGGCCGCAATTTGACCTTTAAAGTTACGGCTCTTTAGCTGTTCTAACGCGGTTTGATTACCTTGGTGGTGTGGCATGGCAAGCAGAACGAGTTTTACATTGGCGGTGTCGAGGATCCTCTCCCAGAAGTCCGGGTCGGTTGCGTCGCCAGAAATAACATTGCGTCCGTGATTTTTGTGTTCTCGTGCCGCTTCTTCGCGAACTTCGATGCCTAAGCTGATTTTCCCGTAGCGATTGCGAAGCTCGTCATAGGCACCAGTGCCAATTCGGCCCATACCCAATATTAGGATTTGCGCACTACCGGGATTGATCAACTGGTCTCGAACGTTGAGTTTTTCTGCGGCGTGTTCTTTGAGCCAACGCGAGCTGCGTTGATAAAGTTCGTGACCTTTGCGATTGATCGGTGCTGAAAGAACAAAAGAAATAGATACGGCAAGGGCAAGGGCAACAAGAATATCACCACTCATCCACCCCATTTTAAATGCTAGGCCGCCAACGATTAGACCAAATTCACTAAAGTTAAAAAGGCTTAATGACGCAAGTAACGAGGTTCGCACACGGAATTTAAAGGTGTTCAGCACTACAAAGTAAAGAATGCCTTTTAGAGGAAGCATCAGTAAGAAAAGTAGAGCAAGAGCAAAACCACTGAGAGTGGGTTGTTCAGAGAGCCCTATATTCAGGAAGAAACAAACCAAAAACAGTTCTTTGAGGTTGAAAAGCGATTTAGAAAGCTCCGAAGCTTTTTTGTGACCAGCTAAAAGCATACCCAATATGAGCGCGCCAAGATCTGGCTTCATTCCAACGAGCTCAAATAGGCCAGCCCCAACTACAAGCGCAAAGAAGATGCCGAATAGCACCAGCATTTCACCGTGTCCCACTTTATCGAGCAGTTTGTAAAAAATCGGACGCATAAACGGTAGGACAAACAGTGCAATGGCATACCACTCCGGTAACTTACCGGTTGATGCGGTTAAGAAGACCACGGCAAAGATGTCTTGCATAACGAGGATGCCAATCGCCAGTGTGCCGTAAGTGGCGTTCATTTCCCCCTTCTCTTGCAGGGATTTTACTGCAAATACGGTACTTGAGAAGGATAGGGCAAAGGCGAGTAGAACAACCTGTTCCATTGACATTGCTGCTAGTGAAGAGACACCAATAAACTTAAAGAACAGAATGAAAACAGCAAAAATGGCTGTCGTCAAAAGGTTGTGGATGGTGGCTCCAGCCCAAATTTCCTTCGATAAAAGCGTTTTGATGTCGAGTTTTAGACCGATCGTGAACAGCAGTAGGGTGACACCCAAGTCCGCTAATGTGACGATTGTATCGTTGGACGTATAGCCCATAGCATGCAGACCAAAGCCTGCCAATAGAAATCCAACCAAGGGAGGGAGGTTACATTTTAAGGCAACAAACCCCGCAATGAAGGCTGTTGTAATTAGAATCAGTTCCATCGTTTTAAATTACTCAAAATAAAAGGGCTACGTGATGAACATAGCCCAGTATCATATATTAAAAATGAGTTAAATTGCGCTTAGTCTTCGAGTAATTTTTGTAACAATACGCCATTTAGCATAGCGCGTTTAATCATTGCGAAGGCTCCCATAGTTGGCAGTTTATCTAACTGCGATGGGACAATAGGAAGCGAGTGGTGGAATGTTGGTAACGATTGGGTTTCTACGTTGCGCTGAATCGCAGGGAAAATAATATCTCTACTCTGAGTAATATCCCCGGCAATGACAATTTTTTGTGGGTTAAACAAGTTGATAGTAATTGCGATCGCTTTACCAAGTTGGTTACCTACGCGAACTAAGCTCTGCTTTGATAGTTCATCACCGCGATTGGCGTGCTCACATACGTCGTCAATCGTAATACTTTCCTGGTCTGCTAGGCTTGATTCGTAACCCTGCGCAATAAGCTTTTTAACGCGATCTACAATTGCTGGGTTAGCTGCGACGGTTTCCAAACAACCAAAGTTTCCACATTGGCATTGTTCACCTAACGGGTCGATTTGAATGTGGCCGATTTCACCAACATTGCGGTTAAAACCAAGAAAAACCTGGCCATTGACTATAATACCAGCCCCAGTTCCTCGGTGTACGCTGACCAAAATAGAGTCTTGGCAATCTTGGCTTGCACCAAAATAGTGTTCCGCCAATGCCATGCCGCGAACGTCGTTACCGACAAAACATTCAACGTGAAATGTGTCTTTGATTAAGTCTGCCAACGCCAAGTTGTTGATAGTGATATTTGGCATGTATTCCACAACTCCGGACTCTGGATTAACGAGACCGGGTAGCGCAATACCAATTGCAATGAGGTTATTGGTCAGATTCTTCTGCTGTTCGATAAAGGCTTTTAGTGAGCCAAGCAGTCCATCCAACATCTCTTCTTGGGTAGTGTAGAAAAATTCAGTGTGACTTGAAGCTAGCTCTTTACCACCAAGGTTGTACAAGCTGAATTGAATGTAATCTCGTCCTAGCCGAACGGCGACTGAGTGGAAAGGTTCTACTTCGGTAGTCAGAGAGATGGCTCGTCGGCCACCTGTAGAGGCTTGTTGAGCGACCTCTTTGATAAGGCCGCGTTCTAAGAGTTGTCGAGTGATTTTGGTTACACTTGCGGGTGCCAGCTGGCTGACATCCGCAACTTGTATTCGGGAGATAGGTCCCTGTTGATCTATCAGTCTATAGACTGCTGCACTATTTAGCTGCTTGACTAAATCTACGTTTCCTATCTGTCCGCCATTCATTCTCAACTTTTCTCATATTGTCCATTAACAACAGTCGCTTGGACGTTGAAGTCACGGTCAAAAACAGTCAGGTTAGCAACGTAGCCTTTTTTGACTCGGCCTAGTTTATCTTCAACACCGATTGCTTTTGCAGCGTAAAGCGTAGCCATACGCAGTGTTTCATCCAATGCGATTCCGACGTGCTCAACTGTATTTTGTACTGCTTCAATCATTGTTAGTGCTGAGCCGCCCAGTGTGCCGTTTTCATCAACACACTTGCCATCACGGTAATATACTTTCTTACCAACAAAAATAAAGTAATCCATGTCAGTGCCTGCTGGAGCTGCGGCATCGGTCACTAATACTAGTTTTTCACCCTTGATTTTGTGAGCGATTCTGATGTTTGCGTAATCAACGTGGAAACCATCTGCGATGATACCAGCGTATACGTCTTGAGTATCGTAGATCGCACCTACTGCACCCGGTTCGCGGCCGGTAATTGGCGTCATCGCGTTAAACAGGTGAGTGGCAAAAGTAATACCGTCTTCAAAGCCTTTGCGAGCTTCTGCATAAGTACAGTTCGTGTGGCCAATCGCAACAACGATACCCGCGTTTTTAAGGCGTGCGATATGCTCTGGGTTGTTGTGCTCAGGCGCTAGCGTTACTTTGGTTACTACGTCAGCGTTTTCACAGATAAAGTCAATCATACTGTCGTCAGATGGACGAATGTAATCAACGCTGTGAATACCCTTTTTCATCACGTTTAGGTATGGGCCTTCTAGGTGCAAACCTAGAGATTGGTTTTTGTATTTGGCGTGGTATTCACGACCAGCTTTGATTGCGTCGCGCATATTTTCATCGGAAGACGTGATCAGCGTAGGCAAGAAGCTAGTACAGCCAGACTTAAGGTTTGTTTCGTGCATGATCTGGATGGTTTCAGCAGTGATCTCGTCGTTGAACATCACACCACCACAACCGTTAAGTTGTAGATCGATAAAGCCTGGGCTCACGTTCGCGCCGTCTAGGTCGCGAGTTTCAATGCCTTCTGGCAGTTCACTTACCGGACAAACCGCTTCAATCAGGTCGTTGTTGATAAGAACGGCGTGATCAACGAGGACATCGTTACCGGTATAGATTTTACAGTTTGTTAGCGCGTACATTTTAGCTAATCCTTCTGGTTTAAGTCTTGTAAATCTGGCTGCGAAATGGAAGCAATTTCACGTCTGTTCTAGACTTCTTTTGTGAGCTTCAATTAGGTCGCAAAATATGTTTGGTGAGCAAAGCTTTTGGGTCGATTTAGTAAAGCATAACACCGACCGAAGTATTTGCTGTTCTAAGGGGTATTTGTGATTTAAATATCTCCCCATCCTTATTGTAACGGGCTTTATACCGTATTCTTGTTCTTGGGGTGAGTGGAGATTTTATCGCCAAATAACCATTTTTTTGAATTGTAAAATAAGTTTTATGATCTAGCTAGCAAAAACCTCTGCTTTTGCCTGTTTCTGGTGATTATGATCACAAATGATAAGGTTTTAATTTGCGGAGCAAAATTAATGTCATAAACTGACCGTGACTAAATTGAACAGCCAAAAAAAGTTGTTCAACCAAATACAAAAATCCTATAGGGGGAACTTAAGGTGAATATTCTTGGATATGCGCAGAAGTTAGGTAAAGCTCTTATGCTTCCTATCGCAACGCTACCTGTAGCGGCGCTTTTATTACGTTTGGGTCAAGGAGACCTTCTTGGTATTCCATTCATGGCAGAAGCTGGTGGAGCTATTTTTGGCAACCTACCTCTTCTATTCGGTTTGGGTATCGCAATCGGTCTTTCTAAAGACGGTCAAGGCGCAGCAGGCCTTGCCGGTGCAGTAGCGTACTTCGTACTTACTGCAACAGCTACAACAATCAATGCTGACATCAACATGTCGTTCTTCGGCGGTATCATTGCTGGTATCATCGCAGGTCACTCTTACAACGCTTTCCACCAAACTCGTCTTCCAGAGTGGCTAGCATTCTTTGCTGGTAAACGTCTTGTTCCTATTATGGCAGGTCTGTTCTCTCTAGTCGCTGGTGCAGTAGCTGGTGTTGTTTGGCCAAGCATCCAGGGTGCTCTAGACTCTCTAGCACACGCTATCTCTACTTCAGGCGCTGTTGGTCAGTTCGTATACGGTACTCTTAACCGTGCTCTGATCCCTGTTGGTCTTCACCACGTTGTTAACTCTTACTTCTGGTTCGGTATGGGTACGTGTCAAGAGATCATCGTAGCTGCTGAAGGCTTCTCTAAACTATGTGTAGACCCAGCTCTAGCGAAAACTCTAGTTGCAGGTCAAGAGTACACATTCCAGTTTGCTAACTCTGTTAACCCAGAAATCGTAGCAACTGTTAAAGAAGTAACTGAAACAGTGAAAACTGGTGACCTACACCGCTTCTTCGGTGGCGACAAAGGCGCTGGCGTATTTATGACTGGTTTCTTCCCTGTAATGATGTTCGGTCTTCCAGGTGCAGCACTTGCTATGTACCTAGCAGCTCCTGCTGAGAAGCGTAGCCAAATTGGTGGTGCACTATTCTCTGTAGCATTCTGTTCATTCCTGACAGGTATCACTGAGCCGCTAGAATTCATGTTCGTATTCCTAGCTCCAGCACTATACGGCCTACACGCAGTATTCACTGGTCTAGCTCACGTAGTTGTTAACATGTTCGGCGCTCTGCACGGCTTCGGCTTCTCTGCAGGTCTAATCGACTACCTACTAAACTGGGGTCTATCAACTAAGCCATTGACGCTACTAGTAATCGGTCTAGCGTTCGGTGCTCTATACTTCTTCACTTTCAGCTTCGCAATCCGCGTTTTCAACCTGAAGTCGCCTGGTCGTGAAGACGATGACGAAGAAGTAGCTGTAGCTGGTGATGCAAACAACGGTGAACTAGCTCGTCAATACCTAAAAGCTCTAGGTGGTCACGAGAACCTAACTTCAATCGATGCATGTATCACTCGTCTACGTCTTACTCTAAAAGACCGCTCAGTTGCGAACGAAGACGTTCTTAAGAAACTAGGCGCGAAAGGTGTAGTTAAACTAGGTGAAAACAACCTACAGGTTATCCTTGGCCCACTAGCTGAAATCGTTGCAGGCGAAATGAAAGCTATCGGTGCTAACGAAGACCTAACTGATGTAAAACTTCCTTAATCTACTCTGATTAAGTAATACATCTTAAAAAAGCCTCCTTCGGGAGGCTTTTTGTTTATCTGAGCAAAATGCGCGGATTCGGTGTAATAATTCGCCAGTGAGGAGAATATTTCGCAAGAAAAGACGAGTTATTGTTGTGCAACGACAAAGAATTGTGGATCATTACTGGTCATAGTCTTAACCGTAACAGAGTGAACAACTTGTTGCTGTTATACGTAAAGTTATCTGACAATACTAAAACAATTGAGGTGCTATAGATGAGTGAAGCTGAGGCTCGTCCATCGAATTTCATTCGCCAAATTATCGATAAAGATTTAGCGGATGGTAAACACAACAGCGTGCATACTCGTTTTCCGCCAGAGCCTAATGGTTATCTGCATATCGGTCACGCTAAGTCAATTTGCCTAAACTTTGGTATTGCTCAGGACTATCAAGGACAGTGTAATCTTCGTTTTGATGACACCAACCCTGAGAAAGAAGACGTAGAATACGTTGAGTCAATTAAGAATGATGTGAGCTGGTTAGGCTTCGAATGGGATGGAGAGATTTGCTACTCTTCAAACTACTTCGACAAGCTTTACGAGTACGCAGTGGAATTAATTAATAAAGGCTTAGCGTATGTCGAAGAGCTAAGTCCCGAGCAGATCCGTGAGTACCGTGGTACCTTGACTCAACCCGGTAAACCAAGCCCTTACCGCGACCGTTCTGCTGAAGAGAATTTAGCGCTATTCGAAAAGATGCGTGATGGTGGCTTTAAAGAAGGTGAAGCGTGTCTTCGAGCTAAGATTGACTTGGCGTCTTCTTTTATCGTATTGCGAGATCCAGTGATTTATCGCGTACGTTTTGCGGAACATCACCAAACGGGTGATAAATGGTGCATTTACCCAATGTACGATTTTACTCACTGTATCTCTGATGCTCTTGAAGGCATTACGCATTCTCTATGTACATTAGAGTTCCAAGATAACCGTCGTCTATACGATTGGGTTCTTGAAAACATTTCTATCGACTGCCAGCCACATCAGTATGAGTTTAGCCGCCTTAACTTAGAGTATACAGTGATGTCTAAGCGCAAGCTGAATCAGTTAGTGGTTGAGAATCTGGTTGATGGGTGGGACGACCCGCGTATGCCAACGATTTCTGGTTTACGTCGCCGCGGCTTTACGCCAGCGTCTATTCGCGAGTTTTGTAAGCGCATCGGTGTTACCAAACAAGACAACATGATCGAAATGGGGTCTTTGGAGTCTTGTATTCGTGATGATCTGAACGAAAATGCACCACGTGCAATGGCAGTGCTAGATCCAGTTAAAGTGGTAATAGAGAACTTCGATACCGATAGTGTAGAAAACCTAACGGTGGCGAACCATCCTAATAAACCAGAGATGGGCGAACGAGAGGTACCTTTTACTCGTGAGCTTTGGATTGAACGCGAAGATTTTCGCGAAGAAGCTAACAAGAAATACAAGCGTCTCGTTTTAGGTAAAGAGGTTCGTTTACGTGGCTCTTATGTCATTAAAGCGGAACGAGTAGAAAAAGATAGTCAAGGTAACATTACTACTATCTTCTGTACCTATGACTCAGAAACGTTAGGTAAGAACCCAGCTGACGGCCGAAAAGTGAAAGGGGTTATTCACTGGGTATCTGCTGATAAAGGTGTCCCAGCTGAGATCCGTCTCTACGATCGCTTGTTTACTGTTGCAAATCCAGCAGCGGCAGATAATTTTGCTGAAACCATTAATCCTGACTCTTTGGTTATCAAGCAAGGTTTCGTTGAGCCTAGCCTAGCTCATGCTGAAGCGGAAAAGGGTTTCCAGTTTGAGCGTATGGGTTACTTCTGCGCCGATGCTAAACTATCTAGCGCTAATGCGTTGGTGTTTAACCGTACTGTTGGTCTTAGAGATACATGGGCAAAGATAGAAGCGAAGTAAGCGTTTCTTTTT
>NZ_LJJE01000003.1 GCF_001854765.1 Vibrio sonorensis
TACACCTACATTGTTCTTCAAGATCCTAAACCTGTATTTAGGTGTCCATACTATGTGATATTGACATCTCCAAAATACGTGGGAAGCTTGATTGTATCTACTCATGCTATTTTTCCTCTTTGACTTCGCTAAAAATCAAGGGAGCATTTAGCATAGGTAGAACTATAGGCAAAGCCTAACTGGATGACAACCACCTACTGAAGTAGGTGGTTTAAGACTGAAAATAAAGTTCAGTTAACGCGACTACATAAACAAAGGTTCATCGTACTGGTTTCGCAAACTCTTTGCCTGTGATTCATAGTAAATAAGGCGTTTAGTTGAAGCGCCTTTGTTCTCATATAAAGTGGGCCTGACATACAGCTTATTCTCACTTAATGTGGGTCCAGTATTGTCGCTGTAATCGGGTCCGCTGGATTATGTTTGCGGCCCACTACAGGTATGGAATGGTAAATTTTCGGCACAATTGACCACCGATCACTAGAGTTTGTCACTCTATATCTAGTATCGCTTTGTTTTTTTAAGCTCATTAAAAAAAGAAAAAAAAATCAATTATTTGTTATGTGGGATTCGTGGGTAACGGCTTGCAGTTATCCACAAATCCACATTTATATAATATCTCTATTATTTATATGTATATTCTATGAACTCTATAAGATCTATAAGATCTATAGGTCTTGTTTTGTCTTTACTTTTCAATGATTTATAGACTTTAATATTACCAGTCACTCCGGTTACTAGATCGCCTTACTCCGGTTAGTAGACCGCTTTACTCCGGTTATTAGATCGCTTTACTCCGGTTACTAGATCGCCTTACTCCTGTATGACTATCGTTTTACTCCGGATAAGATAACTACTTACTCCGGTAATCGCTGCTTTAGGTGTTGATATCTTAGATTAAATCGAATCGTTTTACTTTTTTTCGCTTAATTATGACTGTTTACTCCGCTTTAACCCCCAAAACCTAATATTTACCCTTTACTATTACCACTTACTCCGGTATTGCTACTCATTATTAAACTAAATATTACCACTTACTCCCCACCGCTAGGAGTAAACAGTCATAATTTATCGCTATGAAGAGTAAACCGTCATAGTTGGTTAGATAATTAGGAACAATTGATAATAGTTATGCAAACGGAATTATATAAATCGAAAGAGACAACGATCACTAGCTCAGCATCAACAGATGTACCAAGTGACTTTTTTAAGAAGTCGCACGCGTTTGTGTTCTCTAGTCTCTCTCTTTCACCTGTAGAACATGACATTTTTGCTTTGCTCTTGTCGAGGTTACATGCTGACCATTGGCAGGATTTTTTAGAAGGAAAAATGCTATCACCTAGCTATGAGTTTAAAAGTGATATTCTCTGTGATTGGTTTGGAGCGCAAAGAGAAGACCTTTATAACATTTTGTATAAGCCTAGTGATCGACTTTCAAGCAAAAAGATAGGTGTTCAGCAAGAAGGAAAATCTTTTGATTTCATCCCGCTTTTTAAGCGCGTTAAGTATAATGATGGTACATTAACCATTAAACCAAATGATGATCTCATCGCTGAATTTCTCGGTATCTCTCAAGGCCACGCGCAAATCCCACATCGTTCATTTAGAAGGATTAAAACCGAATATGGTAAAAGACTGTACTCAATGCTTTGTCGATTTAGAGCACCGCACACAGAATTGCACCCTCAAACAATTGAAAATCTTCGCGGCTTTTTTGGTTTACTCGATGAAAAAGGGAGCTTGACCAAGAAAACATATGCTGTTAATGCCAATTTCATTAACAGGATAATTAAGCCAGCAATCAAAGAGATTGACGAAAAAGAGTCTAATATCGCGTTTTTTGTGGATGAAAAAACGGGGAATTATGGGTTTTCTTACATCAAAGAAGGTAGAAAAATTGTTGGCCTTAAATTTCTATTTGAATGGTCTGGTGATACCGCTAACAGCACTCGCCAATTGAGCTATGAAGACGCCAAAAGAACCTATAATGAGGTAGTGTCCAGATCTTGCGTCCCGTCGCTTAGGGAGCTTGATAATTTGAAAGAGCATCTTGTTTCTTTGGGTGAAGCAGGTCACGATCTCTCTGGTGGCTTCTTTACTAAGTTACGAGACGTTACTCAAGCTAGCGAAAAATTACCCTCATAAACCTTAAAAGGCCGTCATTTAAGCATCACTAACGCTTGTAGCGGCCTTTTCTATTCATCCCATTGAAAAACCTTA
>NZ_LJJE01000004.1 GCF_001854765.1 Vibrio sonorensis
GAAAATCTTTGATTAAGATTTGACGAAACATCGACAAAAGGGCATCATTTGATGCCCTTTTTCTGCCCTAAATATAATGTTTGCTGTTTTGTTGACCAGTTAAACATTAAAAAGCAGGATTTTTTTGGTTGAAGGTGTGTTTTTTAACCAAACAAAGAGCACATCGTGTGAATTTCACCGATGTATAATGGATTTGCCCTGCAACAGCGGGGTTGTTGTCGTCTATATTAAGACTTGGAACAGGTTGGTTTTATGAAAGCAAACAATGCTGAAACTCCTGATAGCTCAAGTGCAGCAGATACGTTTAAGTGGATTATCGCTTTTTCATTGCTAGCTGCCGCTGTTGTGGGTAATTACCTGTATGGTGAAATGTCTGTAGTTATTCGTGCTGCAGGAGTTGTTGTTCTTATCGCTGCGGCACTAGGTGTTTCGGCTACAACAACAAAAGGCAAAGCCGCGATCGTTTTTGCTCGTGAATCTCGTATGGAGGTTCGCAAGGTAGTATGGCCAACTCGCCAAGAAACTATCCAAACAACGTTTATCGTGTTGGCTGTAAGTATTGTAATGGCTCTGGCGCTTTGGGGCATCGACGGCATTATGGTTCGTCTTGTTAACTTAGTGACCGGGGTATAGAGGGTTTAAATACATGAGTGAAGCTCCTAAAAAACGCTGGTATGTGGTTCAAGCCTTCTCTGGATTCGAAGGTCGTGTGGCTCAATCTCTTCGCGAGCACATCAAAATGCACGACATGGAAGAGCATTTCGGTGAAGTACTGGTTCCTACTGAAGAAGTAGTGGAAATGCGCGCAGGTCAGCGTCGTAAGTCTGAGCGTAAGTTCTTCCCTGGCTATGTTTTAGTCCAGATGGTGATGAACGATGAATCTTGGCACTTAGTACGCAGTGTACCGCGTGTCATGGGCTTCATTGGTGGTACCTCAGATCGTCCTGCTCCTATCACGGATAAGGAAGCAGACGCGATTCTTAATCGTCTTGAGAAAGCGAGTGAGTCTCCTCGTCCACGTACTATGTACGAAGTGGGTGAAGTAGTTCGTGTTAACGAAGGCCCATTTGCTGACTTCAACGGCACAGTTGAAGAAGTGGATTACGAGAAGAGCCGCCTGAAAGTGTCTGTATCGATCTTTGGTCGTGCAACACCGGTTGAGCTTGAATTTGGTCAAGTGGAAAAACTTGATTAAAAAAACACCTTTTTAAGGGTTGTGAAAGGCGCGGAATCTGTCTATAATTTCGCGCCTTTTTGTTAACGGGGAGCTGATCAGTGGATTAGCGTTTGAACCCAAATTTTAGGAAATATCATGGCTAAGAAAGTTGAAGCTTATATCAAGCTGCAAGTTGCAGCTGGTATGGCGAACCCAAGTCCACCAGTTGGTCCTGCACTAGGTCAGCACGGTGTGAACATCATGGAATTCTGTAAAGCGTTCAACGCAAAAACAGAATCTATCGAGAAAGGTCTACCTACTCCAGTAGTTATCACTGTATACAACGACCGTTCTTTCACGTTCATCACTAAGACTCCACCAGCAGCAGTTCTTCTTAAGAAAGCAGCTGGCGTTAAGTCTGGTTCTGGTCGTCCAAACACTGAAAAAGTGGGTACTGTTACTGACGCTCAGCTACAAGAAATCGCAGAAACTAAAGCTGCTGATATGACTGGTGCTGACATCGAAGCGATGAAGCGTTCTATCGCAGGTACTGCTCGTTCAATGGGCCTAGTGGTAGAGGGTTAAGATCATGGCAAAACTAACTAAGCGCATGCGCGTTATCCGCGAAAAAGTTGACGTAACTAAAGAATACGAAATCAACGAAGCTGTAGCTCTTCTTAAAGAACTGTCTACTGTTAAATTCGTTGAGTCTGTAGACGTTGCTATCAACCTTGGCATCGATGCTCGTAAATCTGACCAAAACGTACGTGGTGCAACTGTACTACCTCACGGTACTGGTCGTGAAATCCGCGTTGCTGTATTCACTCAGGGTGCAAACGCTGAAGCAGCGAAAGAAGCTGGTGCTGACATCGTTGGTATGGAAGATCTTGCTGAGCAAGTGAAGAAGGGCGAAATGAACTTCGACGTAGTTGTTGCTTCTCCAGATGCAATGCGCGTTGTAGGTCAACTAGGTACTATCCTAGGTCCTCGTGGTCTGATGCCAAACCCTAAAGTTGGTACTGTAACTCCTAACGTTGCTGAAGCGGTTAAGAACGCTAAAGCTGGTCAGGTTCGTTACCGTAACGACAAGAACGGTATCGTTCACACGACTATCGGTAAAGTAAACTTCGAAGCGAACCAGCTACAAGAAAACCTTGAAGCTCTTCTAATCGCTGTGAAGAAAGCTAAGCCGTCTTCTGCGAAAGGTACGTTCCTGCAGAAAGTTAGCATCTCTACTACTATGGGTGCTGGCGTTGCAGTTGATCAGGCTAGCCTGAACACTCAAACTGCTTAAGATATTTGATTAGGTGTGAAATTAGTGTATAATTTCGCGCCTAATATTTGTGGTTGGGGCTGGGTTGTGGTTGTTCGCAACTAAAGCACAGTCTCCGTCCAAGACCGTAGGTGTTTGAGTTTATTTTTAAACTTCGACTTAATAATCCTACGTAGATGGTGCCCAAACCGACAGAAAGCTCTATTTTTATAGTTCCCTTTCTTCTGGAAAAGCACCTCAATTACTCTCACTGTTGTGATAATAGTGAGTGGTGTAACGACAACCAGGAGTAAATCCAAGATGGCTTTAAACCTTCAAGACAAAAAAGCAATTGTTGCTGAAGTCAACGAAGCAGCCAGTGGTGCACTTTCTGCAGTTGTAGCTGACTCTCGTGGCGTTGAAGTAGGCGCGATGACTTCTCTACGTAAACAAGCTCGTGAAGCTGGTGTTTACGTGAGAGTTGTTCGTAACACTTTAGCACGCCGTGCGGTTCAGGGTACTGACTACGAGTGTCTAACTGACACTTTCACTGGTCCTACTCTGATTGCGTTTTCTAACGAGCACCCAGGTGCTGCAGCGCGTCTTTTCAAAGACTTCGCTAAAGAAAACGACCAGTTCGAGATTAAAGCTGCTGCATTCGAAGGCGCAGTTACTGATGCTGAAGTACTAGCGACACTACCAACTTACGACGAAGCAATTGCACGCCTAATGATGTGCATGAAAGAAGCTTCTGCAGGCAAGCTGGTACGTACTATCGCTGCACTACGCGACCAGAAGCAAGAAGAAGCTGCTTAATCAGCTTGCTTTTTACTGGTTGCAAAATAAACTTATTGTTGACTTAAAAGAGAATTGTTATGTCTATTACTAACGAGCAAATCCTAGACGCAGTTGCAGAAATGTCTGTAATGCAAGTTGTTGAACTAATCGAAGCTATGGAAGAAAAATTCGGCGTATCTGCTGCAGCTGCTGTTGTAGCTGGCGGTGCTGCTGGTGGCGAAGCTGCTGCTGAGCAAACTGAATTTGACGTAGTTCTAACTGCTGTTGGCGGTAACAAAGTTGCTGTAATCAAAGCAGTACGTGGCGCAACTGGCCTAGGTCTTAAAGAAGCTAAAGCTCTTGTAGACGGCGCTCCAGCACCTCTAAAAGAAGGTGTTGAGAAGGAAGAAGCTGAAGCTCTTAAAGCTCAGCTAGAAGAAGCTGGTGCTTCTGTTGAAGTTAAGTAATTATTACTTAATTTCTTAGCCTAACGGCTAATGGCTGGTGGTTTTATAACCACCAGCCTTTTTGCGCTGTAGGGTATAGGTGAATTTCCCGCTGTTTAGTCACCTCTATCCATGCAAAAAACATTTCATTACTTCGCAATGGAATGTCACTACAGTAAACAGTTGTTAGTCACTGTCCCGCTCAGAGGAAGGGCAGTTTGGGTCACTTATCAGCGAGCTGAGGAACCCCATGGTTTACTCTTATACCGAGAAAAAGCGCATCCGTAAGGACTTTGGTACTCGTCCTCAAGTTTTGGACATTCCATACCTGCTATCGATCCAGCTCGATTCGTTCGAAAAATTCATCGAACAGGATCCTGAGGGACAATACGGTCTTGAGGCTGCTTTCCGTTCTGTTTTTCCAATTCAGAGCTACAACGGCAATTCCGAGCTGCAATACGTTAGCTACCGTCTTGGTGAGCCAGTTTTTGACGTTAAAGAATGTCAAATCCGCGGTGTAACTTATTCAAAACCACTACGCGTAAAACTGCGTCTGGTTATTTTTGATAAAGACGCGCCAGCAGGTACTGTAAAAGACATTAAAGAACAAGAAGTCTACATGGGCGAAATCCCATTGATGACTGACAATGGTACCTTCGTTATCAATGGTACCGAGAGGGTTATCGTATCCCAGCTGCACAGAAGCCCTGGTGTATTCTTCGACAGCGATAAAGGTAAGACCCACTCGTCAGGTAAAGTTCTTTATAACGCACGTGTGATTCCTTACCGTGGTTCATGGCTCGACTTCGAGTTTGATCCTAAGGACAACCTGTACGTTCGTATCGACCGTCGTCGTAAACTACCAGCATCGATCATTCTTCGTGCTCTAGGTAAGTCGACTGAAGAAATTTTGGATCTGTTCTTTGAGAAGATTAACTTCCAAGTACAAGATCAAACGCTGATGATGGAACTTGTTCCTGAGCGTCTACGCGGTGAAACGGCAACATTCAACATTGAAGCCAACGGCAAGCAATACGTTGAACAAGGCCGTCGTGTTACTGCACGCCACATTCGTCAGTTAGAAAAAGATGGCATTGAGCACATCGAAGTACCAGTTGAGTACATCGTTGGCAAAGTGTCTTCTAAAGATTACATCAATGAAGCGACTGGTGAGATCATTGTTGGCGCTAACCAAGAACTTAGCTTGGAAGCTCTAGCGAACCTATCTCAAGCAGGTCACAAAGCGTTGGAAGTTCTATTTACCAACGATCTTGACCACGGTCCTTTCATGTCAGATACACTGCGCGTTGACAGCACAGTTGATCGCATCTCTGCGTTGGTAGAAATCTACCGCATGATGCGTCCTGGCGAGCCGCCAACAAAAGAAGCGGCTGAAGCGTTGTTCGAAAGCCTATTCTTCTCGGAAGAGCGTTACGATCTATCGACTGTTGGTCGTATGAAGTTCAACAGCTCTATCGAACGTGAAGACGGCACAGAGCAAGGCACACTGGATGAGCAAGACATCATTTCAGTAATGCGCAAGCTTATTGCTATTCGCAACGGTAAAGGTGAAGTGGACGATATCGACCACCTAGGCAACCGTCGTATTCGTAGCGTAGGCGAAATGGCTGAGAACCAATTCCGCGTTGGTCTAGTACGTGTTGAGCGTGCGGTGAAAGAGCGCCTAAGTCTAGGTGATCTTGACGCGATCATGCCTCAAGACTTGATCAATGCTAAGCCTATCTCAGCAGCAGTAAAAGAATTCTTTGGTTCTTCTCAGCTGTCACAGTTTATGGATCAGAACAACCCACTTTCAGAAGTGACGCACAAACGTCGTATCTCTGCATTGGGTCCAGGTGGTCTTACTCGTGAACGCGCTGGTTTCGAAGTTCGAGACGTACACGTAACTCACTACGGTCGTCTATGTCCTATCGAAACACCTGAAGGTCCAAACATCGGTCTGATTAACTCGCTTTCTGCATTTGCACGTTGTAACGAGTACGGTTTCCTAGAAACTCCGTACCGTCGTGTAGTTGATGGTGTAGTAACCGAAGATGTTGATTACCTATCTGCAATCGAAGAAGGTCAGTACGTTATCGCTCAGGCGAACACTGTACTAACAGAAGAAGGCTCATTTGCTGACGAGCTTATCACTGCACGTCAGAAAGGCGAATCTGGTCTACACCCACGTGAACATGTTAACTACATGGACGTTGCGACAAACCAGGTTGTATCTATCGCTGCTTCTTTGATTCCGTTCCTAGAACACGATGATGCGAACCGTGCACTTATGGGTGCAAACATGCAACGTCAGGCTGTTCCAACTCTTCGTGCTGACAAGCCACTAGTTGGTACTGGTATCGAGCGCAACATTGCGGTTGACTCTGGTGTAACAGCGGTAGCGAAACGCGGTGGTACTGTTCAGTCTGTTGACGCTTCTCGTATCGTTGTTAAGGTTAACGAAGAAGAGTTGATCCCAGGTGAAGCGGGTATCGACATCTACAACCTGACTAAGTACACGCGTTCTAACCAGAACACTTGTATCAACCAGCGTCCATGTGTGATGCCTGGTGAACCAGTGGCTCGTGGTGACGTTCTTGCTGACGGTCCTTCTACTGACCTTGGTGAACTGGCTCTTGGCCAGAACATGCGCATCGCATTTATGCCTTGGAACGGTTACAACTTCGAGGACTCGATCTTAGTATCAGAGCGCGTTGTTCAAGAAGACCGCTTTACTACTATCCACATTCAAGAACTGTCTTGTGTGGCTCGTGATACTAAGCTAGGTGCGGAAGAAATCACTGCGGATATTCCAAACGTTGGTGAGTCTGCTCTATCTAAGCTAGATGAGTCAGGTATCGTTTACATCGGTGCTGAAGTTAAGGGTGGCGACATCCTAGTAGGTAAAGTAACACCTAAAGGTGAAACGCAACTTACTCCTGAAGAGAAGCTACTACGTGCTATCTTCGGTGAAAAAGCGTCTGACGTTAAAGATACTTCTCTGCGCGTACCAAACTCTGTTTCAGGTACTATCATCGACGTTCAGGTATTTACCCGTGACGGCGTTGAGAAAGACAAGCGTGCGCTAGAAATCGAGCAGATGCAGCTTAAAGAAGCGAAGAAAGACCTGACTGAAGAATTCCAGATTCTTGAAGGCGGTCTACTTGCTCGTGTTAAAGCTGTACTACTTGAAGGTGGTTACACTGAAGCGAAACTTGAGTCTATCGATCGCAAGAAGTGGCTAGAAGTTACTCTTGAAGATGACGCACTGCAAACTCAGCTTGAGCAACTTGCAGAGCAGTACGACGAACTTAAAGCTGACTTCGATAAGAAGTTTGAAACTAAGCGTCGTAAGATCACTCAAGGCGATGACCTAGCGCCTGGCGTTCTTAAGATTGTTAAGGTTTACCTAGCGGTTAAACGCCGTATTCAACCTGGTGATAAGATGGCAGGTCGTCACGGTAACAAGGGTGTAATCTCTAAGATCAACCCTGTTGAAGACATGCCTTACGATGAAACTGGTCAGCCAGTCGATATCGTACTTAACCCACTGGGTGTACCTTCGCGTATGAACATCGGTCAGATCCTTGAAGTTCACTTAGGTCTGGCGGCGAAAGGTATCGGTGACAAGATCAACCAGATGGTGAAAGAGCAGCAAGAGCTGGCGAAATTCCGCGAGTTCCTACAGAAAGTTTACGATCTTGGCGATACTCGTCAGAAAGTAGACGTTGCTGCACTAAGCGACGATGAAGTTCGCACACTGGTTGGCAACCTGCGTGGTGGTCTACCAATTGCAACTCCAGTATTTGATGGTGCTAGCGAGCAATCTATCAAAGAACTGTTGACCCTTGCAGACCTACCTGCTTCAGGTCAGTTGACACTGTTTGATGGCCGTACTGGTGATGCGTTTGAGCGTCCAGTTACGGTTGGCTACATGTACATGCTGAAACTGAACCACCTTGTTGATGACAAGATGCACGCCCGTTCAACCGGTTCGTACAGCTTGGTTACTCAGCAACCACTTGGTGGTAAAGCTCAGTTCGGTGGTCAGCGTTTCGGTGAGATGGAAGTATGGGCACTTGAAGCATACGGTGCTGCTTACACTCTACAAGAAATGCTTACTGTTAAGTCTGATGACGTTAACGGCCGTACTAAGATGTATAAGAACATCGTTGACGGTAACCACAGCATGGAACCTGGCATGCCAGAATCCTTCAACGTACTGTTGAAAGAGATCCGCTCGCTAGGTATCAACATCGAGCTAGAAGACGAAGAGTAATCCTTTCTTTGTAAGAAATGATTATTTGGTAGAAAGGTGCTCACTTTGGCGGGTGAGCTCCTTTTAACTCCTTACAGGAGCTGATTGTGAAAGACTTATTAAACTTTCTAAAAGCACAGCATAAGACCGAAGAATTTGATGCAATCAAAATCGGTCTATCTTCACCAGATATGATCCGTTCATGGTCTTTTGGTGAAGTTAAAAAACCTGAAACGATCAACTATCGTACGTTCAAACCTGAGCGTGATGGTCTGTTCTGTGCGCGTATCTTTGGTCCAGTGAAAGACTACGAATGTTTGTGTGGTAAATACAAACGTCTTAAGCACCGTGGTGTGATCTGTGAAAAGTGTGGCGTTGAAGTTACACAAACCAAAGTTCGTCGTGAACGCATGGGCCATATCGAGCTAGCATCACCAGTAGCTCACATCTGGTTCCTAAAATCACTGCCGTCTCGTATCGGTCTACTTATGGATATCCCTCTGCGTGATATCGAACGTGTTCTTTACTTCGAAATGTACGTAGTAACAGAACCGGGTATGACAGATCTAGAAAAAGGTCAGATGCTTACTGAAGAAGAGTATCTGGATCGTCTAGAAGAGTGGGGTGACGAATTCACTGCTAAGATGGGTGCAGAAGCGATCAAAGATCTTCTGGGCACCATGGATATGCAGGCTGAAGCCGAGCAAATGCGCGAAGAGCTAGAGTCAACTAACTCTGAAACTAAGCGCAAGAAGATCACTAAGCGTCTGAAGCTGGTTGAAGCGTTCATTTCATCGGGTAACAACCCTGAGTGGATGATCCTAACTGTACTTCCAGTACTTCCGCCAGATCTACGTCCTCTAGTACCTCTAGATGGCGGTCGCTTTGCGACTTCAGATCTGAACGATCTTTACCGCCGTGTTATCAACCGTAACAACCGTTTGAAGCGTCTACTAGAGCTTGCGGCTCCAGACATCATCGTACGTAACGAAAAACGTATGCTACAAGAGTCTGTTGATGCGCTTCTGGACAACGGTCGTCGCGGTCGTGCTATCACGGGTTCTAACAAGCGTCCTCTGAAATCTCTTGCTGATATGATCAAGGGTAAGCAAGGTCGTTTCCGTCAGAACCTGCTTGGTAAGCGTGTAGACTACTCTGGCCGTTCTGTAATCACAGTAGGTCCATACCTTCGTCTGCACCAGTGTGGTCTTCCTAAGAAGATGGCACTAGAGCTATTCAAGCCATTTATCTACAGCAAGCTAGAGACTCGTGGCCTAGCGACGACAATTAAAGCTGCTAAGAAGATGGTAGAGCGCGAAGAAGCAGTTGTTTGGGATATCTTGGATGAAGTTATCCGTGAACACCCAGTGCTACTTAACCGTGCACCAACTCTTCACCGTCTTGGTATTCAGGCATTTGAACCGGTACTGATCGAAGGTAAAGCGATTCAGCTTCACCCACTAGTGTGTGCGGCGTATAACGCGGACTTCGATGGAGACCAAATGGCGGTACACGTTCCACTGACGCTAGAAGCTCAGTTGGAAGCGCGTACGCTTATGATGTCTACCAACAACATTCTGTCACCTGCGTCTGGTGATCCGATCATCGTACCTTCTCAGGACGTTGTATTGGGTCTTTACTACATGACTCGTGACAAGATCAATGTGAAAGGTGAAGGTATGTACCTTGCTGGCCCTGAAGAGGCTGAGAAGGCATACCGTACTAAGACAGCTGAGCTTCACGCTCGCGTTAAAGTACGTATCACCGAGACAGTGATTGACGAAGACGGTAACAGCACTACAGAAACTAAGCTTGTTGATACGACTATCGGTCGTGCAATGCTGTGGCAAATCGTTCCTACTGGCCTACCATTTAGCTTGGTAAACCAAAAGTTAGGTAAGAAGCAGATTTCTAACCTACTGAACGAGGCGTACCGCAAACTTGGTCTGAAAGACACGGTTATCTTCGCTGACCAAGTTATGTACACAGGTTTTGCTTACGCAGCACTATCTGGCGTATCGGTTGGTATCGACGATATGGTTGTACCTGAAGCGAAATACACTGAGATTTCGGAAGCGGAAGAAGAAGTACGCGAAATTCAGGAACAGTACCAATCTGGTCTTGTTACTGCCGGTGAGCGTTACAACAAAGTGATCGATATCTGGGCTTCTACTAATGACCGCGTTGCAAAAGCGATGATGGAAAACCTTTCATCTGAAACGGTAATCAACCGCGACGGTGAAGAAGAGCAGCAAGAGTCGTTTAACAGCATCTACATGATGGCTGACTCAGGCGCTCGTGGTTCTGCAGCACAGATTCGTCAGCTGGCGGGTATGCGTGGTCTGATGGCTCGTCCGGATGGCTCGATCATCGAAACACCGATCACTGCGAACTTTAAAGAAGGTCTGAACGTACTTCAGTACTTTATCTCAACCCACGGTGCTCGTAAGGGTCTTGCGGATACCGCACTTAAGACTGCGAACTCGGGTTATCTAACTCGTCGTCTAGTAGACGTTGCTCAGGATGTTGTGGTAACAGAACACGACTGTGGCACGCTTGAAGGCGTTGAAATGATGCCTCACATCGAAGGTGGTGACGTTAAAGTTGCACTGACTGAACTAGCGCTAGGTCGTGTTGTTGCTGAAGACATCGTTAAACCAGGTACCGAAGAAGTTCTTATTCCACGTAATACTCTAATTGATGAGAAGTGGTGTCAGATCTTAGACGAGAACTCGGTTGATAAGATCAAAGTTCGCTCGGTAGTAACGTGTGACTCTGACTTCGGTTGTTGTTCACTTTGTTACGGTCGTGACCTAGCACGTGGTCACCTAGTAAACCAAGGTGAAGCAGTTGGTGTTATTGCTGCTCAATCAATCGGTGAACCGGGTACACAGCTTACCATGCGTACGTTCCACATCGGTGGTGCAGCATCGACAGCAGCGGCAGAAAACAGCGTTCAAATTAAGAACAACGGTTCTGTTAAACTGAACAATGCGAAGTTCGTTACTAACAACGAAGGCAAGCTGGTAATCACTTCTCGTGCTTCTGAACTAACCATCATTGATGAGTTCGGCCGTACGAAAGAAAAACACAAGCTTCCTTACGGTTCATTGCTAAGCAAAGAAGACGGCGCTCAGGTAACTGCTGGTGAAACAGTAGCTAACTGGGAAGCTCACACTATGCCAATCATTACTGAAGTGGCTGGTCGTGTTCAATTCGTTGACATGATCGATGGTGTGACTGTTTCTCGTCAAACTGACGATCTAACCGGTCTATCTTCAAGCGAAGTAACTGAAGCAGCTGCGCGTCCTGCAGCGGGTAAAGATATGCGTCCTGCAATCAAACTGGTCGATGACAAAGGCAACGATGTTATGATCCCAGGTACTGATATGCCAGCGCACTACTTCCTGCCAGGTAAAGCAATTGTAAACATCGAAGACGGTGCTGAAGTTGGCGTTGGTGGTACACTAGCGCGTATTCCTCAGAAATCTGGTGGTAACAAAGATATCACTGGTGGTCTTCCACGAGTTGCTGACCTATTCGAAGCACGTAAGCCAAAAGAGCCTGCAATCCTTGCTGAGCACACAGGTACTGTGAGCTTTGGTAAAGAGACCAAAGGTAAGCGTCGTCTAGTAATCAC
This sequence comes from Vibrio sonorensis, assembly GCF_001854765.1. GTDB lineage: Bacteria > Pseudomonadota > Gammaproteobacteria > Enterobacterales > Vibrionaceae > Vibrio > Vibrio sonorensis. The sequence goes on from NZ_LJJE01000004.1 coordinate 11,530, forward strand.
TCGCGAAGGTGGCAACACTTACGAAGAGATGATTCCTAAGCACCGTCAGCTTAACGTATTCGAAGGTGAAAAAGTTGAGCGTGGTGATGTGATCGCTGATGGTCCTGAGTCTCCACATGATATTCTACGTCTACGTGGTATTCATGCGGTTACTGAGTACATTGCAAACGAAGTTCAAGAAGTTTACCGTCTACAAGGCGTTAAGATTAACGACAAGCACATCGAAACTATCGTTCGTCAGATGCTGCGCAAGTGTACAATCACTCACGCAGGTGACTCTGAGTTCCTGGCCGGTGAGCAGGTTGAATACTCTAACGTTAAGATTGCAAACCGTTTGCTTGAAGCTGAAGGCAAAGAGCCTGCACGCTTTGAACGCGAACTACTAGGTATCACTAAAGCATCGCTTGCTACTGAGTCGTTTATCTCAGCAGCATCGTTCCAGGAAACAACTCGCGTTCTAACAGAAGCGGCTGTATCTGGTAAGCGTGATGACCTACGCGGTCTAAAAGAGAACGTAATCGTTGGTCGTCTGATCCCAGCAGGTACTGGTTTTGCGTACCATCAGGATCGTCAGGCTAAGCGTGATCAGGAGCAAGAAGGTCCATCTGCTGAACAAGCAACAGATAACCTAGCAGCGCTTCTAAACGCTGGTTTCTCTTCTGACGAGTAATCTCGCATAGAGACAAAAAAGG
>NZ_LJJE01000005.1 GCF_001854765.1 Vibrio sonorensis
CTCATCTTGAGTTATGCCATTTCGCCAGCTATTACGTGCATCAAAACTGAAAAATTACTGACTGCTATAAATGATACAAAGCCCCAACTGAATTCAAGCTGATTTGATCAACAACGCTTCCCTAAAAAGTAAAATGTGCACATTTTTTGAGTTTATATAAACAAAATTGTACATAAACAAATGGTATAGTTATTAAATATCGAAGTCTTATTTGGATGGAAATAATGAATAAAATAAAAGAAAAGGTTGGAAATAATGGTATTAATCTACCGGCAGATGTTCTCAATATCCAAAAAAAAATAAACATAGCTTTTGAAAAACTGTCGATTGAGAAAATAGTAGAAGATGGGGAAATCACAACAACCAGACTAGTAAAATCTCCTACAATAGAGTCAATAAAGTTATTTCAAAAAAAAGTGGTTGGTTTTAGAAATCCAGATGGATTAATTGAACCAAATGGAAAAACAATGCATAAGCTTGAATTGTTTACTTCAGATAAAGAAAAAGACATATACGATAAAAAAGAATGCAATAATTTCGGCAGAGGTATTACCAGATCAGATTATATAACAGCAGCCGCTTACTTAGGATGTGAGGTTGAGTCTATAATGGCGGTGGATTTTGTAGAGTCAAATGGGTGTGGTTTTTTTGAAAACGGAATGCCTAAGATTCTATTTGAAGCTCATCACTTTTCAAAACATACCGATGGTATATACGATGATGAACACCCAGACATATCTTCAAAAAAATGGAATAGAGAACTATATAAACGTGGTGAAAAAGAGTACGAAAGACTAATAAAATCATATTCACTTTGCCCTGAAGCTGCATTAAAATCAGCATCATGGGGACGATATCAAATATTAGGAAGTAACTATAAATCTAGTGGGTACACATCTGTAGCTAGCTTTGTTATATCAATGTTTTTGTCGGAAAAAAACCACCTAAATTCTTTTTGTAAGTTTATAAAGAACAACTCAAAATTACATGATTCAATAATTGAAAAAGATTGGAGGACGTTCGCACGAATATATAACGGCCCATCATATGAAAAAAATAAATACGACGTAAAAATTTCTGAAAAATACGAACAATTGGTGAGTTAGTATGTTTAACGTTCAAGAAAGTGGAATGATAAACAATGGCGGCTCAGGAGTTAAAGTAGGAATAATAGATGGAGCTATTGACGTAAAACATAAAGAATTTAGGGGATTTACCAATATTTATCAAAAATATTGTGGTGTTTATAGTGATCACGGAACAGCAGTTTGCAGCATAATTAAATCAAAGAATTTTGGGTTGCTAAATGGGGCTTCCATTTATAGCTACCCAGTATACAAAAGTGGTTCGAGCGGTAATCTAAACGGATGCCATCTAACGGACATAGGTCGAGCAATTAGCTCAGCAATAAATGACCAATGCGACATTATCAATATAAGCGGAGCAAGTGTAACAAATAACACAAAAGGAATTCAATATATTGTATCACTAGCGACAAAAGCAATAAAAAAAAACATATTCATCATATCTTCCGTAGGAAATGAAGCGAAAGTTAACCAACCAATGCCTGCATCAATACCTGGAATACTATCGGTTGGAAGTTGTGACCAAAAGGGTAAGCCATCGTTTTACAATAATGTGATCAATAGGGGGAAACTAACCTATTGTTGTCCCGGTGATAATATAAAAACTGCCATAGTTGACGATAATTATAGGTTTTGCACTGGTACTAGTTTTTCAACCCCAATTTTTTCCTGTTTAATTGGGTCAATAATATATATTTTTAGAACCAAAGGAATTACTTATACACACAAAGATATAATTGACATGATAAATAACAATTCTAAAAGTGTAATTTATAGAGGAAGAGAGTGTAAAATAGTAAACTTTAACATATTACACCAACTAATTATGAATATTGGAGTTAAACAATGAAAAATAGTATTGATGAAATTGATGAAATTGATGTAATTGATGAAATTTTCGATGACGAATTAGATTCAGAAGTCAACACTCTTCCACCTAGCACGATTGGAGTTAGTGATGAAGTGACAAATGATATTTTAGATCTTCCTGTGCGAGAAAAATACTTCAATAATCTTCATGTAAACGCTTATGATCAGTTAGTCTTTGCGATTGGAACTTTAGGTTATGACTTCATCACTGAAGCCAAAAGAGACTATTTTATTACGGCTATGAATGATCACGAAATTAAAAACGGGAAATTATACAATTTTAATTCACCTTTAGATCAATCTCTAGTTTTCCAAGCGAAAAAGTTATCAAAATTTTTGTTGCACGGCGACAACATTGAATCTTCAAACAATCTACACTGGACTATAAATCAAAATGGAATACCGATATACGTAATATGCCCTAATGGTGCGTTTGCACAAAAACAATATTATAGACTGGTTGAGTTTCTTCATGATCAAAATGAAGACACTCAAGATGATCAGAAAAATGATATTCGGCATGACCCATCCAAATTAATTAAAGTTGGCATACAAGGAAAAATTGTTGGTATGGCCAAACTTTTTACTGGTCAAACAGTACCAGTAATAGAGCCCGTTCTTCGAGGAATGACCCTTTGGAATAGTGATGCTTTGTATGGTTCAATCGAAAATAATTTATTATCAGAGATCAAAGATCGAGACCCTGATTTAATTAAAAGTGATTTTTTAAAATTGTTGAATCGTATTTTCTGTGAAATGGAAAATGATGGAACAAGCTCAGAGAGTAGAGCTATAAATTATGTTGCTACTAACATACATCAAATGGGACAAGTTTTTTCTTTAGCGATCCGTGAAGGACTTCAACTTTCTCAAATTTCTTGTGTGGAAAGTGATATAAAAAGAGATGGCATAGTGATGTACGACGTAGATCTAGTTTGTTTTGATCCTCTAGATAACAGAAAAGCAAGGAAAACATATAGACAAACCGTTGACGTAAGCGATATATCACCTGTATTTGTCGGCGGTATGAGAGAATGGTATACAGATGGACATAATCTGTAACACAACTAATATTTTAGGATAGTAATTACTATCTAAAAATATAATTTACTTAAATTAACAAGGAGAAAAACCATGAAACTACCACATCAATCACCAGGCGTTGACCGTGAAAATATGGTTCAAAATGTACAGTCATCTTGCGTTGATGCAAAAGTAAACCCGGCGTTTTTTGGGGGCGTACTTGACATACTGAAAAAAGCAGGTAGCGGTGCACTAAAAGGTGTATTAAGCTAATCTAGCTTAAATAATGGGCGTCTATTTTGGCGCCTTATTTAACCCTTTGTTAGCCAACTTGGTATGGGCGTTGTTGATCAAATCAGATTGAATAACGACGATGCCATGTACGACTAGCCGTTCGCTTATGACTGGCATACCTAGTCTTATGACTTTATTTATAGCTTTGACATTCGCCATATTTCCCTCGTCAGTAGAGTTTTTCCGTCTCGTCATTGTTCCACACCGTGGCTTTGTTGCCGAATTCAGCGAAAGAGCGGACCCTAGTAAAATAGTTCGGTTTTTAAACAACATGGTGGGTTTCGGCATACCTATCCCAGTTAGCTGGTTGAGTGCTTTAACCATGGCGTAGTTCCCCCCTCTGGCAGGATAGTTGTCACTGTTAAAATCTAACCAGTTTAGGGCGGTAATGAGTAAACCTTGTCTCGTATTTCAGCAGAAAGAAAAACAGCCTTATTGACGAAGCTACTGCCTCCATACTCAATGTCAGTAAACCAGTTATCAAAAAAAGAAGGCATTAGCACCGCTATCCTGTATCATTGGCGAAATCTCTCAAGTTGCCAGAGTCCGACGATACGAATCAAGAAGTGATCAGCGCTATGAAGCAAATCGTAGAGCCAGTACCTACCCGAGCCTTTGACGATCCTGACCCATTTAACGAGCAGCATTATGAGAATACAGTCAAAGCGAAGGTGGCGATTTCCAAGTACCTCGGTCAACCTCTTACTCTTTTAGAACAAGGCGATAGAGACATGATTGAAGCCATACTCAGTGAAACGTTGGACAAGAAGTCGGTCATGCTACAAGTAAAAAACTATTTCAATAAGTCATTAGGGGGCGGTGAAAATGCACATTGAAGTCATGAAACATTTTGGGATCAAGAAATAGTTTCGCGATGCGGATTTCTTTGAAACCGCGGTCGTCAAAAAACTCTTCAGACAACTCAAGAAAATCATCCCAAAAGGTCAGCTTATCGCTCTGACGGGGGTTGTTGGTGTCGGCAAAACGACATACTTAGAACGGATTCAGAAACAACTGTCTGAAGAAAGAAAAGTCATTGTGGCCAAGTCCCTTTCTGTCGAAAAATCGAAGACCAATTTAACCATGCTCATTACCGCGATTTTTTATGATGTAACCGGCGATAAGGATTACGAAGTCCCCAAACTTGGTGAAAGCGGGAGCGTGACTTACGAGATTTGATTAGAGATCATGAAATGCCAGTAGCCCTCTTCGTGGACGAAGCTCATGACCTTCACCACAAAACCCTGACGGGGTTGAAACGGCTAATGGAGGTGATTCGGGACAGCGGTGGCCGTCTGTCGATAGTACTTGCGGGTCATCCGAAGCTCAGAAATGATTTAAAGTCTCCAACCATGGAAGAGATTGGCTTCAGAACCATCACTATGTCACTGGAAGCTTCGCAAGGTATTCTCAGAGACTACGCAAAATGACTGCTCAATGACTGTACTATCGATATAGTCAAAGTCTCGGAAATCATTGATGAGCAAGCTTTGGATTACTTAGCAGAACACTTAACCACTCCCTTGCAAGTCGAACAACATCTTACCGCGGCAATGGAAGAAGCGTTTATTGCTGGTATTAAACCCATCAACGTTGAGTTGCTAACAGAAACCATGTCCAAACGTATTGATGACATTGAACCGCGGCTCATTAGGCATGGTTATAATGAGCGTGTGATTGCGGAGCAGTTTCGCTATCGCCCCGCGGATATCAGGCGTTTGTTTAAAGGCGAACTGGATGCAGCTCGCGCTAAGGAAATGACCGCGGAGATGCGTGAAGCAGGGTTGCCAATTTAATTCTCAATTAAAGGGGGCCGAGTAATTATGTTTGCGGTCTCATTCCTAACTAAAGTGGGTCCGTTCTCACGGATTGTGGGCAGACCTTTCACTTATTCTCACTGAATGTGGTCCAAAACTGGTCGATGTAATCGGGTCCGCGGGATTATGGTTGCGGTCCAATACAGCTAGGCGTTGGATAGCGCCTCGTGTTGAGGCTTTGAAATTAACGACTACATCCTTGTTTCGTCGGCTTATACAGGTATAGTGAGGACAAACCAATGGAACATTCGCCAATTTAAATACTGAATCTATAAAGCCTTGTAGCGCCCTTAAGGGCAGGGAAAGATGCGCGTCACCATGAGAGCGGTCGTGATACCTAAGTCGTTAAACGTTCAGGGACCACCACGTCCACGCTGTTTAAGTGGTTTCCCGTCCGTTTTTGCTTCTTCGTCAATCCAAACGTGAGTGAACCTCGATTGACTCGAGAGCGGTTGTACTTGCGCCAGTTGGTGGTTTAATAGCGAGGCTTGGATTGAATTCAAAGTCGGCAAATGAATGTCCCTGATCTGATCGTAAGATTTCGATTTAGTTCAGTCAATTACCGCAACAAAGCCGTGTCTATGCTGGCCATCTGAGCTCATACAATGGCATGTTTCTTCACGTGACTCATACGTCCCAGTGCTGCCACTTTGGCTGTAGAGACGTAGTGTGATAGCAATTTAATTCGAACGATAGGAATGTTTTTCTTGAATTGCCAAGGAAAATGATATTTTCTGACTTCAATAAGACTTTGTATATCCTCGTTTATCGTTTTACCGTTGGCATTCACAGGCGACGTTCTCAGCTTTTTAGTTGCTCAATATTTTGGTTTGGACGGGGGAGCAATTATTCTAACAGTTACTCTTGTTGCTCAAGGGTAAGTTCAGAAACAAGGATCCGTCATATGCGCTTATCCACTCTTGCTCTAAGTTTGGAGATGAATCGCTCTAAGGTGATACGTCCAGGATGTATCACTTTATGCGCGATGAGCCAATATTGTGCTTTTTCAAACAAAACTTTAGGATGTTCAATGCCACTCCAGCATGAGGCATATAACCAACGGCAAAATAGAACACAATTTAACTTCTGATAGGTTAGTGCATCAGTAATATCCTCGTGTTTGCTGAACTTGGTGCCATCGTTGACTACCATTTAAATAGCGATGATTGTCCACTTTGTCATTGAGATTCAATTGCCGCGCCAATGCCCCAAGCACCCCGTCTCGCATGTCAAATGGCCGTTTGTTAAACAACCCTTAATAACGCAATGTTGATAGTCGTAAGGCAAAGCCCAAACGATCGTGAGCCCCACGTTTTTTTCAGAAATGAGCTCTAAGTCCAAATCATCAAGATGGAAACACCGTGATAGATCTCGGGGCGTTGGTGGCTGACAATCGCTTCTATAACTATCGCGTTGATGCTCCAAAAAAGTCTACCGGCATAGTGCATCCCTTCCCTTGATGGTTCAAAGCCTACATCCGCTTCACCCGACTGACGCTGTTGTCACAGATAGTCATACCTGATTTTCTAAGCGTCATGATTTGTTTGTGAATGTCGGTACTCGGTTGAGGACCCTTAGCACTTACCGCGTTCTTGAGCCCATTCATACCTAGCCGCCGCCTTTCTTTCCTTGTCTCGAAATCATCCCACGTCCTTCGTAATGCGAACTTAGGCAAAAGCCCTTGAACTGATTGGTCACGATATCGGTCACGCCGTTCGAATCAGGTATCAACTCCGTCAGGTTGTTTCGACCTGGCACAATTTTCTGGGCACCTTTTTCTCGAATAGATTCAACGAGTTTTTCGGCCTCAGGAAGCGGAAGGCGGCTAATCCTATCTATCTTTCCTGCGACAATCGTTTTACCTGGTTTAAGGTCACCAATAAGACGCAGTAGTTCAGGTCGCTCAGCTCGTGGTCCTGAATTTTTCTTCATAAAACACCAGCCACATAATAGCATCAGTATAAATTTGATTTTGTCGCTCAAGATCTTGCTGAGAAGAACTGACACGTATATTCAGCCTTGCGATTTTCATGGATGGGTAGTCAAGTAAGTCATAGATTTTTTGGCATCGCGTATAAAGGTGGCGAAAAGTGAAGATAGGGATGTACGTTGGCCAGGTTGATTTTGGCTACTTAAGTAAGCCATTTGGACAATAAACCCCATTTTGAGAGCGAAGGTAGGTGCGGCGACAATTTCCATTATCGTTTTTTGTTCGGTTGCACCTTAGACCGAGTTTCAGGTCCGCACACTAATCGTTCGATAGGTTGACGGTACGCGTTCGGGGTACGAAATCTCGCGGTGTTACCCGTTGTGGCTGTATGAGCTGTGAGACGGCGCAGTGGTTTACCGGCTTGTGGTTGTACCTCAACGCAGGCTGAGTCTGTAGTCACGGGTTGTATGGATGCTATTGCCCCAGTTGTTACCGACCGCTTCTTAAAGCAAGCGTTGCGCCATAGGTCGGGTTGTCCTGAATGCACTCGTAATGGGTTCAACACGGACGAGGCGGTAGGGGTTCAAAGAAGTAAACTATGCCTGATCCGTCGGGAAATTGAAATCAGGCATAGGACACACTAACGGAAACGGGATACTGACGTAACGCGCATGTTAGCTACGGTTAAGTTAGCATTCAGTCACCAAACGTGAACTGAGATGGTGTGAGGTTTGAGGTTTGATGGTTTTGGCGTCTTTTCATCTTGGTGTTGGTCGTGAACGTACAGGCTCGGTTAAGGTCAAGCGTCGTGGTCGACTTGAGTGGTAGTCCTTTTGACAGCTGTTTTCATTTCGACGCCCAGGATTACGCAGTTTGGCCGTACTTTCGCCGTATACATAGTTACCTCGCTGTTCCAAATAGCGATTTGAGTGTTGACTAGCCTCGTTACGACGCCTAGTTGAGAGATTCCGACGCGAAACGGTTGACTGGTTGTTCCCCGTTCCTTCACCCTCATCACGGTAGGTGGATGATAACCCTTTGTCATGGTTCTGCGATTCCAGGCGGTTGTTCGTGATAAATAATGGTTTAAATAACTCATGGTCGATGTCCATAACTTTTTCCTCCTCGTCGCCTGAACGGTCGAACAGGGAGCCCTCTATTTTACCGGATGGGTCGGTTGCATCATTAAAGAGTTGGGATCGTGAAAGTTCTTTGCGTTTAGCGTCGTTTGTCAACTCTTCGTGTTGGATTTCCTCGAGGAGTGACCGCGGCTCATATGTCCGACCGCGAGTGTTAGAGTTTTTGTTCCTCGAACCTTCACCCTTTTGATGGTCGAGGTATTGTACCCCTTTGTCACGGCTCCGCGATTCCACGCTGTGGGTCGGAAAACTTGGGTCAGGGAAAGAGGGCTTAAAGTGCTCGTCCTTTTCAATGCGGCCGTACTTGACGAACGGGTAGCCCCTTAAACTGCTGAGTAGTTCGGTTTGCGAATCTTCAACTTCGTCGGTCTTTCGCAGCTTATCGAGTGCGGGTTCGAAAGCCAATATCGTACGTTCCAGTTGTACTCCATCTTCTAGCAGTCGACGCATCGGTTCGTCGAGTATGTCCCTGCCTTGTTGCGAGCACGACGTAGCTTGTAGTATACGCGTACGCAGAGCGGTCAGCTCGAGGGCCAGGCGGCTCAAGTTGTCGATTACTGTTTTCAGGTTGATCGCTTTTTCCGATATGCCGCGCGGATCATGGTAGTCGTTGCGGCTATGACGTATTTTCGAGCGAGCAGTAGCGTATGCTCGATACAATGATTCCTGTACAATCGGTGTTCGTTGAGCATAACCCGGTGTCAAGCTACCGCGCTGGTCGCGTCTTTCGACCGAAGAGACTCGGTAGTTCGGTCGCGATTGGCTTGGCGTATACCTGTCGCGCGCGACTGATCTTTTACTGCGAGTTTCTTCAAGTCGCGAGACGTAGGCCTTAACGTCTTCGATGGGAACAGTTTTGAGTCGGGGCTTGTCTTTCACGAGTCGGCCCTGTACTTTTTCTAGCGAGTGGATTAACTTCTCACTCTTATTGTCCCATTGCAGGCTCTGAAGGACTCGTTCGGAGATCAACGGTTGGCCGTCGAAACGGGTAGTAATAGCCAAGTACACGCACTGATAGTCGTCGTAAGCACTCCGGAACGCCATATAGTTCTTTACCGTGCGTGCATAGGAGGTTTTCAGTACTTGTCTGAAGAGGTCGCAGTAGTATGAAGCTACGTCAGGGTTTTGGAGGTGAGGGCTAGCCATGTCGCCCGTGTTGACATCGAACACATAGACACTGATTTGCAATGTGCATGTGCCCCGGTTACCTGACGAGTAGCTTAGTTGTCCTTCAGGTTTTCGTTCGGTAGTGATGATAGATTTTAAAACAGGTGAATTGTGAGTGCCCACTGTCGTTCCTCCATAGAGTTTAGCGTTGTCACGATTTTGGTTGGTTCGTTTTG
>NZ_LJJE01000006.1 GCF_001854765.1 Vibrio sonorensis
AGTTGATGGGACGCGTTAGTACTGACTCTAGATTTGGATAATCGATGGTTTTATCATCCCCTGGTCTATAGAGTTTTTGACTGGCGATGGCTTTGAGACGAGGCAATAGGTCGAACCCAAGTAAATGAGAAAAAGCGAAAGCAACTTCACTTTGGCCATGACTATCGACATACTGTTGGTCAATTTCCATATCCGTGCAGTGACGTAATACCCCCTCAATCATAGAAGCGACTTCTGAAGAGGAGCAGCGTTTAAGCTGAGAATAGATACAGGTTGATTTCTTCTCTACATGCCAATAAATCATAACACCACGGCCGTCATACCGAAATGTGCCATTCGGTCATTAGATTTTGATCCCAAGAGCCAAACTTCTAGGAATCCGAGGCGCAGGATGTTGTACCTTCTCCCCAAATAGAAGAGTTTCGGGCAGTGAAAATTGCGTTTGCAACTTGCCCAATGGCGTTACGTAATGCCGCTTTGTGAATAAAGCGCCGACGCACATTCAGCAATTCTTTGTAACTAATACCATGCCGGCTTCCGCTAACTCGTTTTGATCCTGTGTTCGTGCCCATTCCGTAGAGGCAGAGTAATATACGTTGCGGCAAACAATGACGCTCAAGATTTTCACGTTCGGCTACGGTTTTGAAATGATCGCTGAATCCAATTCGCAAGTCAGCTTCCTTGAGAACATCAAGCAAACTGGTCATGGGCCATCGTTCGGTGATCTCTCGCTTCAGGTAAGCAAGGTTCATTGGCTCCTCTTGGGGCGTCAGTGGTGTAATCGAAATTCGATTTTACCTTGGGACAAGATTCGAACCTTGCGGTTTTTAGGCATCTCCCGATTGAGTAACTCAAGTGCTGAACGCATTTCGCCACGAAGTTTTTCGACAAAGGCTGTTGCATTGATTGTTTGACCAAGATCGTGATAATAACTTTCGCGATTAATATCAAAATCCAGTGGTAAATCATCATCGGGGTTTCGGTAACGGTCAGCATCTATTACCCATATTTCCTTGCAACGTAGCCGTTTCCTCAATGCCTGCAAAACACAGATTTCGTAGTTTATTCGGTTGATACGCTTCTCGCCTTGATTGTCTTCGATAACAACCTCTCTCCATTTAGGCTGGATCACCCCATCGACTGGAATAGAATCATCGAGCTTGATATATCGTTGGCTATTGGCCTGATTGCATTTCAACCAATCCAAAGCATCCAGTACTGGGCGATGCTGAGTGTTGTTCGAACAAAAGTCAGTGCATCTAAGATCTTAGGCAACATGCGTCGGTAATGGTTGCTATAGGATGACCGGAGTATCTTATGAACTTGTTTTTGATAGGCGAGTCCAGATGACTTGTATTCTTTGAGCAGGCTTTTTAGCGTATCTTCTCCTGCTACAGGGTATAACACTTCTTTAACCTGACCGTTGGGATTATTCAAAGCGGCTTCCGCTATTCAAAAAGTAATGCTGTTTTCCCATGTACCTTCTGGAAATCACTGAGTAACGTTTTTACCAGCTTTCGTTCAGCGCGAGCTGATAACCGATGAACGATTTGAATGAATAACTCACTCAAACCATCGATGATTTCTCGTTGCCGCCAATATAGAAATATGGTGTAGAGTCCATAGCGAATATTCTCAGGATGCTGTTTGACTTCCCAGGCAGTCTCACTATTAACCCGTTGCCTATAACGTTGTAACACTTTGGTGTTAAAAGCGGCTAAGTTTTCAATGGGCAGATGTAATGAGCGTATAAATGAAAGCTTCTCTACTTCTTTAAAAACGCTATCTAAACCAAGACGGCCCGGGTCAGCTTTGATGTCACCAAAGTTGACGACACCTTTGACTCCATCGAGAGATCGCTCCATCTGTATTTTGCTTTCCGGCGACAGGCAGCTTGCAAAGTGCTCATAAAGGTTAAGCTCAAACTGCTGATATACCGAGCGCACCAAGCGTTCCAGTTCTTTGTCTGCTGGACACTCTATCTGATTGTTTTGAAACCACGCGAAAGCGGATTCAGTTGCATCTTCTATACTTGCTCCATGTGGATATTGATTTTCGATGAGCCAAGCTGAAAAGGTGGTTTTGTCTATTGCAGATACACGTCGGATGCCGAGGAAATCAAGGATTTTTTGACGGTGCCGTGTCCCCGTTCGTCCTCGCCAGTCATACTCGTGAAGTGATTCCTACTTGGTTTTGATTTGAGTAATTGGGTTTCTTCGTACTTTAAACTCCAATGCTCAGCAAGTTCATCGATACTCCAAATTCGTTTCATTGGTCATCACTCTCGTGATTATCAGATTTTAAGTAGCGGTAAAAGGTGGAGCGAGATATGCTCAACATCTTACATATATCATCAATCGAGTAATTAGGATCTGCATACATCTGTTTAAGCAGAGCAATATTTTTTGACTGACTCAAGGACTTAGGGCGTCCCCCTTTCTTACCACGAGCTCGTGCAACTTCTAATCCAGCATTCGTTCGCTCCCGAATCAAATCACGCTCAAATTCAGCCAGAGCGCTAAAGAGATGAAATACCAGCTTCCCACCACTGGTTTGTGTGTCTATGGATTCCTGTAGACTGCGAAAGCCAATGCCTTTTCCTTTAAGATGGTTAATGGATTCAATCAGGTGTTGGATGGAACGCCCGAGGCGATCCAATTTGCAAACAACCAAAGCATCTCCTTCTCGTAGCACCATTTCGGCATCTTTTAGTCCAGGCCTTGCCGTTTTAGCCCCACTGGCAATATCTGTAAAAATTTTTTCACAACCTGCTTTTTTGAGTGCATTGATTTGCAACTCAAGGCTTTGAGATTGGGTGGAGACTCGAGCGTATCCAATTAACACGAAATTCATCCTTAAAATGTACCAAAACTCATCTATATAAGAAGGTATTGATACTTTGTTTTTGAGATGAGTATTGAAACATGAAAGCTTTCTCTGATACAGAGAAATTAGGCATATTTGAGATTGTGCCAAAAACGTTCGTATTTGACACTGTTCATGTACAATTTCAATATGTACAAAACCGGAGGGGTTCACTATGCCTCAAATCCCAGTAGAAACGAATGATCGCATGTCGTTACGTATAGCCTCAAATGAAAAGTTATTGTTAATGCGGGCCGCCGCTTTACAGCACACCAATCTGACTGAGTTTGTGCTTAGAAACGTGATATCAGCGGCACGAAAGATCATTGATGAGAATGAGCGGCTGGAGTTGACTGAAAAAGATAGCCTGCATGTTCTGGATCTTTTGGATAACCCACCGACACCTAATGATAAATTAATGGCCGCGGCATTTGCTATGCCGAAACAATCATGACACTCCCTCTCTGGCACGAAGAGGCAGTAAGCAAACATCACGATCGCGGTGCTTTTGATTGCGGAAATGAAGTGTTAATTCAATTTCTATATCGCCACGCTAGACAAAGTCATGAGAAAGGTGGGGCAAAAACCTATCTTGCTGTTAGCAAGAACAATGAAAAGGTATTGGGCTACTACAGCCTCAGCCCTGCCTCCATCGCCTATGATCGTGCTCCAGAGGTGATCAAGCGTGGTCACGCTCGACATGATGTACCAGTATTCCGGCTTGGTCGACTTGCTGTCGACTCATCGGTTCAAGGTCTTGGATTAGGCGGTCAACTCCTGCTTGCAGCTGGACGGCGCAGTTTGCTGGTTGCAGCACAGGCAGGTGGAGTTGCTTTGTTAATTGATGCAAAAAATGAACATGTTGCACAATGGTACGCGAGTTATGGGGCGATCCCGTTATTAGATTCCCCTTTATCCTTATTACTACCATTTAAAACGATCCATACAGCGCTGACCGCTGCGGAGAAACTATAAATGAATCAGTTACAACTACCTTCTGGCATTTCTGTTCAAAAGAGTGGAAACACGTATGTCATATTAAGGAATGGAGAGGCAGAAATAGGCGGGATCATAGTAAGTGGTACTCCAATGGGGGATACCCAACTCCAACCTTATGTCAAAGATCCTCAAAATAATAACCAACACATCGTGGCATCAGTGACCCAGCAAATGTCAGATGCTCTTCTCGAGTTCGTAGCCCAAAAGCCGAACGATCAGAGGTATGATGCTTTCCCGCCTATTGTTTCAGATGGAACAGAAGTCTTTGAAAACAAAGTTTTTCCTTGCTCAAAGTGCAACAAGGTCACTGCTAGGCTCATATTCTCTTGGGAGACCGTATCTATTGAAGACATGGAAAACATTGCCAAAAATTTTGAACTGGAAGCTTCTGTTTCGGACTATCCAGTATGGATCCTTGGGGCACCTGACTGTAACGATGACGACATTGCAAAACATTTAACTCTTCAAATTGCTCCTAATAAAGGAAAAGCGTACTGGGAGTATCCAGATGACATGAACAAGCGATTGATCGAATTAGACGAAACTCATTGCTAACCAGAAATATGACAGTTTGACTCTTTGGTGCGTCCTGACTTAACCTCTATTGTCTGGTAAAAGGAACGTCCTTTCAAAAGTTGGCGGTTATCGCAGCTACCCGGTCACTACCCC
>NZ_LJJE01000007.1 GCF_001854765.1 Vibrio sonorensis
CCGGTTCTTTGATTCACGTAGTCCATGATTTCAATAATGCCCATATGTTGAAGTTGGTTGTAAATCGGGTTATCAAGATCGTCTTTCCAACGCTTATTAGCCAACTTCCAAGTGAGCTGATTGGTGCGAGGTTGATGGATAACAAAATCATTGGCTCCATCATTGATATTGCGGCTGACTTGAGCCATTTTGTGACGCACGGATTTTGTTAATGTCGCAAGGGTTTGCTCGATAGGAGCAATCAACTTATCTAACCCTGTGTTGGCAACAAGATTTTCATTCTTTTTCCATTCAGTTATAGGGATAAGATCATCTTCAAGACGTTTTTTTTCGCACTTTCATTGACAAATATATGATTGTTATCAAGCATTCGAGAGACTTTCTGGTACAAGTAATATTCAAAACGTCGATAGTTAACGCCTTCCTTATCAACAATATAGTCTTTGTCCTGCTTAAGAAGTAACCTTTGGTCGGCAGTACAAAGGTGCTTTTCTTTTTGAAGCTCTGATTTTGCTATTTGTAATTGCGTAGAAAGTAATGTCTGACCGGGTTCACATTCAATATCTATCGCTAGAAAAAGAGGCCTAATCGAGTTTGAAATCTTTCTATATTGGCTGTCAATGTGTTGCCATTCGCACTGTCGCTTATCAAAATTTTCCTTATTTAAGTGCTGACTAATGAGCTGGATTTCATCTTTGGAGAGCTTTTCAAAGGCATTTTGCCGAATATCACCAAATTGAGTCTGGTCACTAACGGAATCATCGACAAAGAGTCCAAGGAGGTGATCAACCTGGGTCAACTTGTCTCTAACCACTTCAAGCTCATCTGCAATCCGTTGTTTAGCGGCGGCAGAGGCGGATTCCCTTTGTTTTTTGGTCACATACTGAAACGCGGTGACTAACTTATCATTCGTTTCTTGATAACGGAAAAATAAGTAACACACGATGTATAGCATCCCTTGCCATTCAGGAAAACGACGGATCTTATAGATAGATTGGTGCCGAATAATAGACGCGTAGTACGTTAAGTTCCCTTGCGATAGCCCGAGTTTATTGATGAGCCTCTTTATTTCTTGATACACACCTTTTATTGTACTGTGTGTTTCAATTTCACGCATAAGCTCCGATGGGGTGAAGTCTTTCGCTGAGCCTTTTTGCGCTGAAAGTTGATTCAAGCGCCCTTTGGTATGCAGTATTTTTTTAAGTTGCATACGAGTGGTATCTGACATGGAACTTGAAAGAATAGACTCTGTCCTCTGCCTCTCACTGGCTAGGACAGTCGTGATCATGGTTTGTAATGTTGAATAACCGGCTAAGCCAATGCGTTTTTGGCCAAAGAAGGCTAAGCATTCATCAAAAATATACTTGGGATAAGTGCAGATCGTTGCCACATCTTGTAGGCGTTCTAGCAACGATTTCTCATCCACCTTAGAGAATCGAGCAAAACCAAGGATCTCGTACATCTTCAATATCAATGTTGCTCGAGTACTTTTGGCAATGAGTGGGTATTTGGGTTTTCTGTTTGGAAAGTAAGTCGCGTAAAGGTAATCGACATCTTGTTTGACATCTCGCAATCTGAACTTCGGTACGACTGGCTTAGCTCGGAAGTACCCAATAAGAAGTAGTAAATAAGAAGTAGTAAATAGATTCGAGTTTCAACTTTACCCAAGGTTGATAGCACCTTCTCTATACGGGGATCTACCGAAAAGTACTCTTCCCGCTCACTTTGGTTAAAGACGGGACGTGAATAAAGTTCATGGATCTCTTGATCTGTCAGAATTTGAATTCGGCTTGGCTTAACAGTTTGCATCGTTCTCCTTTTTCTCTATCAGCCCAAGTGAAAGGTCATCATACTAGAGGTAAGATTATACAATCGATGTTTTGTGTGAAATTTAAGTACACCCATAGATCACCTACCCAAATTGACATGGAATGTATATTTGTCATAACCTAAATGTCACCTTGAGGGACTTATGTACATCTTTGGATACTTAAGAGCATCAACCTCTGATCAGAACGCAAAGCGTGCTCAGAGAGCTTTGCAGGTGTTTGTACAGCAAAAGGGCTTTCGAATAGCGGATTGGTATATTGAGAACGAGTCGGGAGCTTCTTTACAAAGACCAGAGCTTCTTCGATTACTTGATGATGCGGCAATTGGTGATGCAATCATTATTGAGCAAATTGATAGGCTTTCTCGTCTTGATGAAGAAAGTTGGTTCAAATTAAAGGAAATGCTGAACCAAAAGGATT
>NZ_LJJE01000008.1 GCF_001854765.1 Vibrio sonorensis
TTCCCTCTTTACCGACCACCATTAGAAACCTTAGCCTACGAGCTAAGTTGGTTTGATTGCATGAATATCTATCCAGTCTTATAGGGTATGCCGTTTATATTTCGGCATGTTTTTTTATAGAATTCGAAATCTTGAAGAGAAAAAGCCGAAATTATTGAATGCTGGTAGCTCTGGGGATGGAAGTTTAAATAATAATGAAGAAACTATCGATTAAGTTGTTGAGAAAATAAATTCATACTATTTGAATAATATTTCTTCGCGGTTCATTGTAATTAAAGATGGGTTTGAGTGAGCTTCCATTTGGCTATTGAATTTAAATCGCCGGGTTTAGTCGATAGACATGATTAATTAATACACATTCTAAAAGCTCTCCCTAATAGTTTTTAGGTGAAAATCTATTCGATCGTTGGTGGTTATATATCCTGCTTTATTGTTTCTGAGTGGGGATTTAGTCTGCATTTGTGTTGTTTATTTGGTTTGTTGTTTTATTATTGTTAAATATTACAAGATTAATGTTTTGGGTAAATATTTTGTGTGATGAATGTCTATTTATCCTTGTGGCGTGGCTTTTCCCCTTGTCTGTATTGCCCTGAAAAGTGACGTTTTTTTGTTGGTAAAGTTTTAATCAATACTAAATGCAACTTTATTGCATATTTATTTTGTTAAACTGCTTTAAATCTGCGCTAATTCGACTTTTTATACTCTGTTTGTTGCTTTTCTGTGAAATATTTGCCAAATTGAGCGCTTCGCAATTTGTCAGGAAAATAGACTGGCATGAATGGATTCAATTTTCAGACAGGGCAGAAAGCTGCCAAAGCAGTAGAGGTCTGGTAATGTCACTTTTAGAAGTTAAAAATCTTCGTATCGAGTACCCATCACGCCACGGGGTACATGCCGCAGTTAAATCGCTCTCTTTTAATATAGAGCGAGGAGAGATTGTGGGTGTTGTTGGCGAGTCCGGCGCGGGTAAATCCACCGTTGGTAATGCTGTTATCGATCTTCTCAGTCCTCCAGGACGTATCGCTAGTGGTGATGTCTTCCTAGATGGTGAGAAAGTATCAGGTCTCTCTCCAGAAGATATGAGAAAAGTACGAGGTTCAAAAATCGGCTTTATCTTCCAAGACCCGATGACTTCACTTAACCCACTATTTACTGTTGAACAGCAGCTTAAAGAAACTATCCATGCCAATATGGACGTTTCAGATCAACAAGCCTATGAGAGAGCACTCTCTCTGATGAATCAAGTGGGTATTCCACAACCTGAAAACCGACTAAAACAGTATCCTCACCAGTTCTCTGGCGGCATGCGTCAACGTGTGGTTATTGCTATTGCTCTTGCTGGTGAGCCTGATCTTATCATCGCCGATGAGCCTACTACCGCGTTGGATGTATCGATTCAGGACCAGATCCTTAATCTAATTCGCGAGTTGTGTGTAAAGAACAACGTAGGTTGCATGTTAGTGACACACGATATGGGTGTCGTTTCTAATGTGACTGACCGAGTGGCGGTGATGTATCGAGGTGATTTGGTTGAGTTTGGACCAACGGCGAAAGTTCTGGGTGACCCAGACCACGCCTATACTCGCAGCTTGATTTCTGCGGTGCCTCGTTCGGATAGGAAGCTCGATCGTTTCCCATTGGTGAGTTATATCGAAGAAGCCCACGAAATGGAGCCTCTTGACGTTAAGAACCACTGGTTAGGACAAAGCCAAGACCACCGTGAATACACGGGCTCATTGTTGAATGTAGAAAACGTCAACTTGAAGTTTGTTACCAAAGACTCATTGTTTGAGAGCCGTCGCGAATATGTACAGGCATCCAACAATGTGAGTTTTGAAGTTTTTGAAGGTGAAACCTTTGGCCTCGTAGGTGAATCTGGTTCGGGCAAATCAACCATTGCCCGAGTGATCGCTGGTTTATACCAACCAAATTCTGGAAAAGTGACATTTGAAGGTATCGACCTGACTTCTTTAAAATCTGAAAAAGAGCGTCGCCCACTGCGCCGCCAAATGCAGATGGTGTTCCAGAACCCTTACACTTCGATGAACCCTCGAATGAAAATTTTCGACATCATCGCAGAGCCTATTCGTTTCCATAAGTTGACTAAGAACGAGTCTGAAACGCGTCAGATTGTTCATGACCTTCTTGATCACGTCGGCTTAGGAAAGATGGCGGGTGTGAAGTATCCACATGAGTTCTCTGGCGGTCAGCGTCAGCGTATTTCTATCGCTCGTGCGTTGGCCACTCGTCCTCGTTTACTGATTTGTGATGAACCTACATCCGCTTTGGATGTATCGGTTCAAGCTCAGATCCTCAATCTTCTTAAAGACCTGCAGGACGAGCTCAATCTCACTATGCTGTTTATCAGCCATGACCTGCCTGTTATTCGTCAAATGTGTGACCGAGTGGGCGTGATGCAAATGGGTACTTTGTTAGAAGTTGCACCGACAGAGCAACTGTTTAACACACCTCAGCATGAATACAGTAAACAGTTAATTTCCCTTATGCCTGAATTTACTGGCTTAAGAGAAGACTTAAAAACGGCGTAATTCGCCAACCAATTCTGGACGTGTTGTCCGGGTATATAAACAGACGCAAACACAACAATTAGGGATGAAATTCCCGCATAAGGAGTTATGCAGATGAGTATGAAAACCAAGATTGCAGTCGCGGTAGCAGTAGTGGCTGTTGGTGGTATTTATCTTTCTTCTCAATCAAAGAAAGAAACAGAAGTTGCACCAGAAGCAGCAAAAGTTGTTCAAGAAGCTGCTCAAGAAGTAGCGATTAAAGTTGCTTACGATGCAGACCCTGTTTCCCTTGACCCGCAAGAACAGCTTTCTGGCGGTACTATGCAGCTTTCGCACATGGTATTTGATCCACTTGTTCGCTTTACGCAAAAGATGGAATTTGAGCCACGTCTTGCTGAATCTTGGGAACGTGTTGATAACGAAACTATGCGTTTCAAACTACGTGAAGGCGTTAAGTTCCACTCTGGTAATGAGTTGACTGCTGACGATGTGGTTTGGACGTTTGACCGTCTGAAAAAATCTCCAGACTTCAAAGGTATCTTCGCGCCACTTGTTTCTCTAACTAAAGTGGACAACTACACTGTTGAAATTAAAACCGATGGTACATACCCACTGGTAGAAAACGTAGCGACTTACATCTTCCCAATGGACAGCAAGTTCTACACTGGTACAACAGAAGATGGTAAAGACAAAGCAGAGCTAGTGAAGCACGGTAACTCTTTTGCTTCTACGAATGTATCTGGTACTGGTCCATTCGTTGTTAAGTCTCGTGAGCAAGGCATCAAGGTTGAGTTTGAGCGCTTTGACGATTACTGGGATAAGCAATCTCCAGGTAACGTAGACAAGCTAACGCTTGTTCCAATCAAAGAAGACGCAACTCGTGTTGCTGCGCTACTGTCTGGCGACGTAGACATGATTGCTCCTGTTGCTCCTAACGACTACAAGCGTATCAAGAGTGCAGACAAAGTGGATCTGTTCACTATGCCTGGTACTCGTGTAATCACGTTCCAGCTTAACCAAAACAGCAACCCAGCGCTAAAAGACGTACGCGTTCGCCAAGCAATCGTTCACGCGATCAATAACGAAGGTATTGTTGAGAAAATCATGCAAGGTGCTGCTACAGCGGCGGCTCAGCAAAGCCCAGTAGGCTATGCTGGTTACAACGAAAACCTTAAGCCGCGTTTCGACCTTGAAAAAGCGAAACAGCTGATGAAAGAAGCGGGCTACGAGAATGGTTTCTCACTTTCTATGATGGCGCCAAACAACCGTTACGTTAACGATGACAAGATTGCACAAGCTGCAGCAGCAATGCTTTCTAAGATTGATATCAAAGTTGATCTTAAGACGATGCCTAAAGCGCAATACTGGCCTGAGTTCGATAAGTGTGCGGCAGACATGCTAATGATCGGTTGGCACCCAGATACTGAAGATTCAGCGAACTTCACTGAGTTCCTAGCGATGACGCGTAATGCTGACACTGGTAAAGGTCAGTACAACTGTGGTCACTACTCAAATGCCGCTATTGATAAGGCGATCATGGAGTCTAACTCTGAGACTGACCTTGCAAAACGTAGTGCTTCTCTGAAGCAAGTTGAAGCAACACTATACGAAGAAGCAGCGTTTGTTCCTCTACACTGGCAAGATCCTTCTTGGGCAGCGAAGAGCAACGTAGAAATCGGTCCAATCGTAAACGGTATGAACTTCCCGTACTTCGGTGACCTAGTAGTGAAATAATCACACTACTTAGCTGGCATCCCTTTGGGGATGCTAGCTATGACTTTTTGGTGCTTAGCCTTGTTTCAGTCGGGTTAGGTGCCATTTTTAAGACTGAAAAACTATAAAAAGTTGCCAGTTTGGCAGACTGAAATCTATGGAAAGTTAAGGGGCAAGGAATGTTTTCGTTTCTGGTCAAGCGCCTGTTTCAGGCACTGATAGTGATGTTTGTGATCAGTTTAGTGGCGTTTGCCATTCAGGATAACCTGGGTGACCCATTACGTGAGCTTGTCGGTCAGTCGGTATCCGAAGCCGAGCGCCAAGCGCTCCGTGACGAGTTGGGCCTGAATGATCCCTTCATTACAAAATACACGCGCTTTGTAGGCAACGCGCTACAAGGCGATTTAGGCACGTCTTATTTCTTCAAACGACCAGCAGTAGAAGTTATTCTCGACAAGTTGGTAGCCACATTAGAGCTGGTGTTTGGTGCCACGTTGATCATTATTTGTTTATCCATCCCACTTGGGGTGTATTCCGCTATTCATCCAAAAAGCTTTTTTACTAAAGTGGTGATGGCGATGAGTAGTATCGGTATCTCGATTCCGGTCTTTTTGACGGCCATTATGTTGATGTACGTTTTCTCAATCGAGTTAAATTGGCTGCCATCTTACGGGCGAGGGGATACGGTTAATTTATTGGGTTGGGAGTCTGGCTTCTTCACCCTAGATGGTTTGTCTCACCTTGTTCTACCTTGTATTGCACTGGCTTCTATCATGTTGCCACTGTTTATCCGACTAGTACGCTCTGAGATGTTAGAAGTACTCAGCTCTGAATACATTAAATTCGGTAAAGCAAAAGGCTTAGCGCTGAACAAAATTTATTACCAACACGCGCTAAAAAATACCATGTTGCCAGTCCTAACGGTGGGTGGTGTGCAAATTGGTACCATGGTGGCTTACACCATTTTGACCGAGACGGTTTTCCAATGGCCGGGAACTGGTTTCCTCTTCCTAGAAGCGATTAACCGTGTTGATACACCGCTGATCACTGCGTATGTCATTTTTGTAGGACTTATCTTTGTGGTGACAAACACCATTGTCGATCTGCTATATGGCATTATTAACCCAACGGTTAACCTAACTGGAAAAGGAGCGTAATCATGAGTCAGACAAATACAGCTCCATCTCGTTGGGAGCGCTTTAAACAATCAGATTTTATGTACTACTTCTTGCGCGACAAAGTGGCGATGACCAGTTTTGCCGTGTTTATGATGTTCTTGGTGTTGGCACTATCAGCGCCGCTTATCGCTCCTAGTGATCCATACGATTTATCGTCCATCGATATTATGGATGCAGAGCTTCCTCCGTCGTGGATGGATGGGGGCAACGAGAATTTTGCACTGGGAACCGATGAACAAGGGCGCGATATTCTATCGACGATTCTTTACGGTTCACGTTTATCACTAACTATCGGTTTCCTAGCAGTAGGCTTGCAGCTTATCCTGGGTATCGTGATTGGACTATCAGCGGGTTACTTTGGTGGCCGCATCGATAGCTTCTTAATGCGCTTTGCTGATGTGCAGCTATCTTTCTCGACCATGATGGTGGCGATCATTGTATCGGCAATCTTTAAAGCCAGTTTTGGTAGTGATTTTTACAGCCAGTATGCGGTAGTCATGTTGGTCGTGATCATTGGTGTCGCGGAATGGCCTCAGTATGCGCGTACCATTCGCGCATCGGTACTCGCAGAGAAGAAGAAAGAGTATGTCGAAGCAGCGAGAGTGATGGGCTTTAAGGCTCCTAGAATCATGTTCCGTCATATACTCCCTAACTGCCTGTCGCCAATTCTAGTTATTTCTACAGTTCAGGTAGCAAATGCTATTATGTCAGAAGCGGCACTTTCGTTCCTTGGCTTGGGATTACCGGTGGATCAGCCATCACTTGGCGCTCTGATTAGTATTGGATTTAACTATATCTTCTCAGGAGCGTGGTGGATTACGGCTTTCCCTGGCATTGTACTAGTAACTTTGGTTCTTGTTATCAACTTACTAGGTGACTGGCTAAGGGATGTATTTAATCCAAAAATCTATAAAGGGTGATCTAACCCCAAGATTTTAAAAACAATTTCTATTTAAACTAAGAGCCGTACGTATTACGGCTCTTTTTTTGCATTAAAATAAGATCTGGTGTGAAGGTCGAAAAACCGTCACTAACATGTCAAGGTTTGAATTAAACGAATGGATGTCACTATGGCAGTATGGCCACGAAAACCTTTTTTGGCATTGCTTGCGATATCAGCTATCGCTTCTGTATCTATGCCAGCGACAGCCGATGATTTTTTGTGTGATGCGACACAAGCATCTTCAAGTGAGTTACCAATACTTGATGCCTCATGTCCAATTGGTAAAGGACTGTGGGGCAAACAAGCGCCTGCGGCAAATGTAAAAACGTTTTGGATCCAATGTGGTATGTTTTCGAAACCCCTGCCACTTGATAAAGCAAAGCCACTTTACAAACAGATCAAAACTGATGTGTGGGCGAAGCCCGAGAAGAAAGGTTATCGCTGTCTAATTGGACCTTATGATTCGGTTGAGATGGCAAGAAAAGATCTGAAAGGCGTCAACACTGTTGCGGGGTATGAAAAAGCCTTTATTCGTCAGGTTGTTGGTAAAGAGTCAAAACAAGGTAAATCCGCGCCTAAATCGGCCGCAAAACCCGTTTCTAAACCGGCCAAACCAGCAGCGAAAAAAGTAGCATCTGCAAAAGCACCAGTTGTGCCTAAACCGCAAAAAACGACGGTTATTACACCGCCACAAACGAATAGCACAGCGTTGAAGGGAGCGATTGCTGATTTTGATGTTAGTATTCGTCGGAGTACTGAAATTGCTGGAGTAAGCTACTCAATACCCTATTTTATGCACGGCAAAGAACAGTTCTATATGGAGCATGGTTTGCCATGGAATCGCATGGATTACAATGAAGCAAACCTTACTTGTAAGGCAATGGGAAAGCGCTTGCCGAGTTCTGCAGAGTGGCAACAACTATTAGAGTCTGATGCAATGACCAAAGAAAAATGGCCGATGCACTTGCCCTATTGGGGGCTTAATAAAGTGGGGTTGTTTACCAGCGGTAAGGTTAACCAACTTAAAGGAACGTCTCTGCTGAACATTATGTGTGTTCAATAAGGGGTAGATCGCAGATACGAAGGCCGAGCGCAAAGCTCGGCCTTTTTTTGTTATTTCACTTTTTGCAGTATTGATGGTTGACCGTCAGTTGAGCCGTCAGGGTTCATCTTAACGCGGATCAGCAAACCTTCATCCCAGTTTTTACCTGCAGGTTGGTATTCCCATTTAACGTAAAACTGATTGCCACAAATATTGCCTGGTCGGTAGCCGTCCATATCACAGAAGCGAACTAGGCTATTAAGTTCGGTTAGTGTTGCTTTCGATTCACGCCCAGCTTGGTTAAACCACCAGTAGTCGATATTTGCTAAATCAGCGTAACTATGTGTTTCCTTAGTAATATCGGTCGCGACACCAGATTGACACTCCTGGCCTGTAGTTGTAAGCCCCGACTGGTCAAAAGCAAAGTTCATTGTCGCTGTTTGACCATCGTTACAGATCTGAGTCTGTTGCCAGTTACCAGTGAAATCGACGTAACGGTCACTTTGACCCTCTTCAAGTGGGTAGAAGAATCCAACGCGCTCTGTTGTGCGGTTGACTGAGCATGTATTGCTGGTGTCGTTACAATCATTGCCGACTAATTGCTCTTTTTCTACGATTTCAGTGTAAATACCAGTAACCGGGTCGTATGAGCCAGACTTGGTCTCTTTAACCCAAGGATTTGAACCGTCGCCATCTTTTCTCAGTTTTGCTTTAGTGTAGTGGTTAAGCTGTTGGACATTCGTTGCAGAGAAAGGAAGCATTTTTCCTTCAGCGTCCCAACTAAAGGTTTTATCTGTAGTTTGAACCGTCTCTGGGTTGAGAAGCATATATTTAAAGCCGTAGGACAACGTGTAGTGAACGTTTGGTGTAACGGTGCAACCACCACTGTGTGAGCCGCCTGCAACAATACAGTTGAGGTAGCTTTCTGCCAAAGTTTCAGACAAGTTGCCGTCGTTGGAACCACGTAATACCTTTAGCGCGTCGCTATTTAACTGATAGTCGAAAAACACCATGCCACGAGTCTGATTAAATAGATCAGTTGGTAGCATTTTATCGGCGTGTACGTAGGTATAGTTATCCTTCGTTTGGTACTGGGTGACATCAATATAGCGAACTTTTTGTCCGTCGCGCTTTGCAAATGGGTTAGCGCTATCCGCACCGCGAGTCATAGCACCAAAAGCGTTTACCATATGGTTAAGTGCCGCTTCCTCAGTGACGGGTGTGCTGTTAATGAGAGAGTGATTTAAGAATGTGTTTACGCTGGCACGATCATTTAAGTCAATATCTTTAATTAGCGCAGCAATCGCTGGGTCATCAAGTGACTGTAGCTTTGTCGGGATGGTTAGCACTTCGTCGCTGCTTGAACCGTACTTGTTATCAAGCGATTGAAGAAGAATCGCGAGGTTCAGCGCACGGGCGTATTTGCCGGCAGCTTCAAAAGGGGTAAGCACATCTCGGTTAGAAGCAGCGCCAATTTTTAACCCTTTTGCTCCGCCTAAGTAAAAGGTCACCGTATCATCTTGATGAGCAGAAAACTCACCGAGAGAGTTGGTAGTGCCACTTAAACCAGAGCTAGTGGAGTAGTAGATACCTTCAACCGCAGCATCGATAAACCGGTTTGTTTGGGGTTTACCAGCAGGGGTAGATGGTTGTGTAGCTGGGGTGGATGGTTGTGCAGCAGGCGTGGACCCACTACCGCCATTACAACCAGATAATGCAACTGCAATAGTTGCAGCCAATAGGCTCAATTTTTTCACAATATTCACTTCCTTTAACAACAGAAATTTTATTCATAAAAATGAAGTGAATGGAATTTTAGTGATACTGACTGATTATTCAATACGTCGCATTCCAGTATGATGAACTGTTGCGCGATATATACGAATTATTTTGTGATTTTATGGATATATTGA
This sequence comes from Vibrio sonorensis, assembly GCF_001854765.1. Classification (GTDB taxonomy): domain Bacteria; phylum Pseudomonadota; class Gammaproteobacteria; order Enterobacterales; family Vibrionaceae; genus Vibrio; species Vibrio sonorensis. The sequence goes on from NZ_LJJE01000008.1 coordinate 9,318, forward strand.
CTATTTATGCGAGATTTGTTGCACAATACTATGCTTTGCTTGCTTTTATACCTAGTATTCTCGCTGGCGTAGGCGAGAGATTGAAAAACGCTCATTGACCAAGTTCACAATATCCACTTTAACTGTACTGATGTTAACAGCTTGATAAAGAGCCATTCTTGCTAACATCAACATAATACTCCTCCTGACTTTTTAAGTACGACGCCGACTAGTTTTTCTCTATCTTTCTGTATTTTATATAATTTAATTCCTTCCTTTATTGACGGTGGCGTTTCATCCGTTGCGTTTTTGTTTGTCATCAAGAAAGCATCTAGAGGTTATTATGTTGTTTTTGGAACTAATTATTTTCATTAATTCCCTATATCAAGAAAAATAAAAGGAGTAAATTCACGCCAAATTAACATAAGTAACACATGCACAATAAAAACACTGAACGCTGTGAATTATTAGAAAGTAAAGTCCGAAACAAGGTTGTACCCCATGAGTGAAACAATTTTAGCCTTAATCGCCTTCTCGCCCATAGTGGTGGCAGCGATTCTACTGGTTGGCCTAAACTGGCCAGCGAAAAAAGCCATGCCAGTGGCATTTGGCCTTACCGTCATCATCGCCCTGCTATTTTGGGATATGTCAGCAAACCGAGTGATAGCCTCCATTTTCCAAGGATTAGGCATCACGGTTTCGGTTCTTTGGATCGTGTTTGGTGCGATATTCTTGCTCAATACACTTAAGCACACCGGAGCGATCGCCAGCATACGAAATGGCTTTACCGATATCTCACCTGATAGACGCGTTCAGGCGATTATTATCGCTTGGTGTTTTGGTTCATTTATCGAAGGGGCTTCGGGTTTTGGTACCCCGGCGGCTATTGCTGCTCCATTGATGGTTGCTATTGGATTCCCTGCACTAGCTGCGGTATTGATGGGGATGATGATTCAATCTACACCAGTATCGTTCGGCGCGGTGGGCACACCAATTATCGTTGGAGTAAACAAAGGCCTTGATACACACAACATTAGTGAAGCGCTTGTGGCGAATGGCTCTAGTTGGGAAGTTTATGTTCAGCAGATCACGTCGAGTGTTGCTCTGATCCACGCTTGTGTTGGTACCTTAATGCCAGTCCTTATGGCGATGATGTTAACTCGTTTCTTCGGCAAAAATCGCAGTTGGACAGAAGGGTTAGATATTCTGCCTTTTGCACTGTTTGCCGGTATTTCATTTACCGTCCCGTACGCGCTTACTGGTGTATTCCTTGGCGCCGAATTCCCATCTCTGATCGGTGGACTTGTCGGTCTAGCTATTGTGGTGACTGCGGCGAAAAATGGTTTCTTGATCCCTAAAACAAACTGGGATTTCGAAAAAGAAGACAAATGGCAGGCCGAGTGGTTAGGTTCTCTAAAGATCGAACTCAACGATGAAGGCAAGAAGCCAATGAGCTTAGCAAAAGCATGGCTGCCTTATGTGCTACTTGCGATCATTCTTGTAGCCAGCCGCGTTAGTGGCGAATTTAAAGCGATGCTCAAGAGCGTGAGCCTGTCTTTTGGCAATATTCTTGGAGAAACTGGTATCAGTACGGCTATTCAACCGCTTTACTTGCCGGGTGGCATCTTAGTCTTTGTAGCTCTGTTAGCGGTGTTGATTCAATCGCAAAGCGCAAAACCACTGGCGAAGGCATTTGGTGAGTCGAGTAAGACGCTGATCGGTGCAGGTTTTGTGCTTGTGTTTACCATTCCAATGGTTCGTATCTTTATCAACTCTGGTATCAATGGTGCCGATCTGGCAAGTATGCCAGTCACGACAGCCAACTTTGCCTCTGAACTGGTTGGCGGAGCTTATCCAGCGTTGAGTGCCACAATTGGTGCGCTCGGTGCCTTTATTGCGGGTTCTAATACCGTTTCTAACATGATGTTTAGCCAGTTCCAGTTTGAGGTCGCCCAAACACTGTCTATTTCCAGTGTTGTCGTGGTTGCACTTCAAGCCGTTGGGGCAGCAGCAGGTAATATGATTGCAATTCACAACGTAGTTGCAGCATCGGCGACAGTTGGCCTATTGGGTCGAGAAGGTGCCACCTTGCGCAAAACGGTCATCCCAACAATTTACTATTTAATCGCGACAGGTGTGATAGGTCTCGTCGTGGTTTACGGAATGCAAATGACCGACGCATTAATGAATTAAAAAGCAAAAGCCCAAGAAAACCTCAGCTTGTTTGGTTCCCCCTTCAACTGAGGCAATAAAAGAGCAGGCGCATGACGCCTGCCACTCCTTACTTTGTTGATCTTTCTACGCTCCTATTGAGCATATACAACCATCAGGACTGAAATTATGATTATCTCTGCTTCGACTGATTACCGCGCAGCGGCCAAAGCAAAACTGCCGCCATTCCTATTTCACTATATTGATGGTGGTTCTTATAACGAGCATACGTTAAAGCGCAACACCAGTGACCTTTCTGATATTGAGCTGCGACAGCGCGTTCTTAAAAATATGTCGGATTTGAGTCTGGAGACAGAGCTGTTTGGTGAAAAGCTAGCCATGCCTATTGCGCTTGCTCCGGTTGGCCTTACTGGTATGTATGCCCGTCGAGGTGAAGTACAAGCTGCTAAAGCAGCAGAGAATAAAGGTATTCCTTTTACTATGTCGACGGTTTCGGTGTGTCCAATTGAAGAAGTGGTACCGGCGATTGAGCGACCGATGTGGTTTCAGCTGTATGTACTGAAAGATCGCGGGTTTATGAAGAACGTACTTGAACGCGCAAAAGCGGCAGGCGTGACCACTTTGGTATTCACGGTTGATATGCCAGTACCAGGTGCTCGTTATCGGGACATGCACTCTGGTATGAGTGGTCCGAATGCGCCATGCGTCGCGTGTTTCAAGCAATGCGTCACCCTAGTTGGGCCGTTGATGTCGGCTTGTTGGGTAAACCACACGATTTGGGTAACATCTCCACTTACCGCGGTGAGCCAACTAAGCTAGAAGACTACATCGGCTGGCTTGGAGCGAACTTCGATCCATCTATTAGCTGGAAAGATCTAGAGTGGATTCGTGATTTCTGGGATGGTCCAATGGTCATCAAGGGGATCCTAGACGAAGAAGATGCACGTGATGCCGTTAGGTTCGGCGCTGATGGTATCGTCGTTTCAAACCACGGAGGGCGGCAACTCGATGGTGTACTTTCAAGCGCAAGAGCGCTACCAAGTATCGCTGATGCGGTGAAAGGGGATTTGAAAATAATGGTGGATTCAGGTATCCGTACTGGCTTGGATGTCGTGAGAATGCTGGCACTAGGTGCTGATTGCACTATGCTAGGTCGTTCATTTGTCTATGCGTTAGCGGCTCAAGGGCAGTCGGGTGTAGAGAATCTACTCGATTTATACGAGAAAGAGATGAAAGTGGCTATGACACTCACCGGTGCAAAAAACATTTCTGAAATCTCTTCTGATCTATTAGTAAAAGCAAATCTCTAGAATAGTTACAGTTGAGCAAAGGGCGGCAAATAGTTCGCCCTTTTATTATTAAGGCGGGTTAGCAAGTTACTTTTTTCTGGTCAACCACCATGTTGATTACGCGAGAGAGCAATAGAGATAGCAACCAAACCATAAACCCAGCGATTAAGGCGACATAAAAGCTAATACTGATAGCGTAGTCGTTGACTAACCATCCGGCGAGAGCCGCTCCGAGGCCAGCACCAATTCCCAATCCCGTACTCATCCAAGTCAGTCCTTCCGTCAGTTGAGATTCGGGTACGTTCTTTTCAACCAACCCCATGGCGAGGATCATGGTTGGCGCAAAGAAAAGTCCGGCAAAAAAGACACAGACGGATAGGGCAAAAATACTTTCCACAAACAAGAATGGAATCGTAGTGATGGCCGTAAAGAAAGAGGCCAATACAAACTGTTTTTGCAGGGTCATCCTAAGCTCTAATGTACCAAAAATTAGCCCAGCTAAGCAGGATCCGATCGCATAGACGGACAATACAATACTTGCCGCTGCCGGAGTGCCAGCTTGTTGTGCGAACGCGACGCTAATGATATCTACGGCTCCTACTATGGTACCTAGAGCAATTAGGCTAAAGACAAGAACTCGTACAGGGAAAGATTGCAGTGCGGAACCAGAGGATGTGACGTTTTCAATACTGACTTTAGGTTCGGTCTCTTTCTGCAAAATAAACAGTGAAACACCGAGAACCAGAAAGACAATTGCCAATAAGAGTCCAGCTTGAGGGAGTAAGGCAACGCTAAGCCCTACTGAAATCGGGGGGCCGATAATAAAACAGATTTCGTCGACAACGGATTCAAACGAATAGGCGGTATGGAGTTTTGGGCTACCTCGATAGATTGAGGTCCATCGAGAACGAACTAAGGCGGACATGTTTGGCATGCACCCACCACCAAAAGCGAATAGATATAGTGTCCAGTAAGGAAGGTCTAAGTAAGTGCTCGCCAACAAGAGTAGGATTGAGGTGGTACTAAACAGTGTGGCCCATGGTAAAACACGGCTCTGTCCCATTTTATCGACAGCACGCGATACCTGAGGAGCCAAGATCGCGGTACTTACAAGAAAAGAAGCAGCAATGCTGCGCGATGCGCCATCGGTCCTCGATGCGGATGTGCTTTATTCAATGCGCATGGCGTGTATTGAATCAATCTCTACACTTTTAGGAAAGCTTGAAGACGAGAGAGTAATTCGACCTGTTAATCGCCATCTACAGGCGCAGTTTATCAACGGTGGCCTGATGGATATGGCACTTTGGATTGCGAGAAGCAGTGATCGTGAATCAACTCTAGATGAGGCGAAAAAAGAGATAGATCTGATATTAAATGGCTTAAAGCTCTAAGCAAAAAAGAAAGCCAAGCAATTGCTTGGCTTTCTAAAAGTTCACATATACGACGTGGCTTAGCGCATAGTAACAAACTCTTCTGAGCCTGTTGGGTGGATGGCAACAACTGAGTCGAAGTCTGCCTTTGTTGCGCCCATTTTCATCGCAACCCCGAAGCCCTGAATCATCTCGTCAACAGTGAATCCAATGCCGTGTAAACCGACAACTTTTTCATCGTCGCCAGCACATACTAGCTTCATCTTACAAGGCTGACGGTGCTGAGTAACGGCGGTGTACATCGCCGTAAAGCCGGAGGTGTATACTTTGACATTCTCTTTGCCGTATTTCTCTTCCGCTTCGGGTTGAGTTAGGCCGATAGTGCCAATTGGAGGATGACTAAATACTACGGTTGGTACAAGCTCGTAATCCATCTTCGCTTCTGGTTTGTTGTTAAACAGACGCTCAGACAACTGACGACCAGCTTTTACAGCAACAGGGGTTAACTCGATACCACCTTCCATAATGTCACCCACACAGTAGATGCCCTTTACATTGGTTTGCTGGTACTCATCGACCTTAATGTAGCCACGGTCGTTGGTTTCCACACCAGTGACATTGAGGTTAATTGCATCGGTAGCTGGATGACGACCGATTGCCCAGATGAGGGAGTCCACGTTTTGACTCTCACCATTTTCTAGGTGAAGCGTAAGACTGCCATCAGCTTCTTTAATCACTTCTTTTGGAACAGAGTGAGTGTGCAGAGTTGGACCTTCGGCTTCCATCACTTCAACCAAAGTTTCAATAATCATTGGGTCAAAGCTGCGCAGTGGTGATTCTTTGCGGCAGAATAGGTGCGTGTCTGTACCAAGTGCGCTAAGAACACCGGCGATCTCTACGGCAATATAGCCTGCGCCAACCACAGCTACGCGTTTTGGTTGCTCTTCTAAGTCGAAGAAACCATTGGAATCAATACCGTATTCAGCGCCGGGGATATTAGGGATAGTAGGGCGTCCACCAACGGCGATAAGGATGTGGTCTGCCGTGTAGTGTTCACCGTTAACTTCCACGGTGTTTTCATCAACAAACTTAGCAAAGCCTTTAATTACATTGACTTTGTTGTTACCTAGCACGCGATCGTAAGACTGATGAATACGACCGATGTAAGCTTGGCGACTTTCTACTAATTTAGACCAGTCAAACCCATTTACGGATACGTCAAAACCGTAGTCTGGAGCGTAAAGATTCATGGCTTCCGCAATTTGAGCGCCGTGCCACATAACTTTCTTAGGTACACAACCAACATTCACACAAGTACCGCCAAGATCTTGAGCCTCGATCAGCGCAACTTTGGCACCGTACATGGCAGCGCGGTTTGCAGAAGCGATACCACCGCTACCACCACCGATACAGATATAATCAAAATGAGTTGCCATTACTTTCTCCAATTATTGGTTAAGGGGAGGAACAGTTTTCCACTCCCTAATTATTTATTACTTATAGGATATATGGTGACGAACTGAGCAATCTCAATCCGCATTATTCAATTATTCGGGAACAATCCACTCCACTTTAAAGTGACCTGTTGCTGGCGCAATCGCTTCCTTGAGAAAAGGTAAAACAGCTTGCATTTGGCTTTCCAGTTTCCAAGGTGGGTTAATGACTATCATGCCAGAAGCGGTCATACCATGTTCATTGGTATCGGGCGCCACGCCAAGTTCAATTTGTAATATTTTGCGAATCCCCAAGCCTTGCAGACCTTCGATCATATCCTCGATATCACATCGGTTGACCACGGGATACCAAATGGCATAAATACCGGTTGCCCAGCGTTTGTGGCTTTGCCAAATCGCTTGAACCACATCTCGGTATTCACGAGCGAGTTCGTAAGGGGGATCGATAAGCACTAAGCCTCGTCGCTCTTGTGGTGGAAGGCTCGCTTTTAGGCGTTTAAATCCATCTTCTCTATAAATATTCACCTGTCGATCGCGGTGAAATTCCTGTTCCAGCAAAGGGTAGTCACTTGGATGCAGTTCGGTCAACACCATGCGATCTTGGGGACGGATCTGTGCGCGAGCGACGCGCGGAGAACCGGGGTAATAGCGAAGTTTGTCACCATTGTTTAGCACTTTTACTGCTTCGAGGTAACTTTGTATCTCTTGAGGGACGTCTACTTGCTCCCAAATTCGCGCTATGCCATGTTTGTATTCGCCCGTTTTTTCAGACCACTCGTGAGTCAGATCGTAGCGACCCACACCAGAGTGTGTATCGTGGTAGACAAACGGCTTGTCCTTCTGCTTCAAAGAATCAAGGATAAGGCTTTGAACGATGTGTTTCACGACGTCGGCATGATTGCCAGCGTGAAAGCTGTGGCGATAACTTAACAAAATGTCACTCTCGAAACGGTCTCGCTGACCATAGTAATTTACAGACGGTAATAAGCCTGATTATACGCCACTATTGAAAATTGCTGAACCTACCTATATTTATAATACTCAAGTGCATAAGAACAAAGACGACTGAACGTCAGTTTGCTTTATCAAACAAAAGGAATGTTATATGTCCAATCCACTTCTTACTTTTACTGATTTACCACCGTTTTCTGAGATTAAACCAGAACATGTTAAGCCCGCTGTCGAGCAGGCCATCTCCGCATGCCGCGAAAAAATCGAACAGGTATTAAAAGAAAACGTGAGTCCAACTTGGGAATCGGTGATTGCGCCAATTGAAGAAGTGGATGATCGGTTAAGTCGTCTATGGTCGCCGGTTAGTCATATGAATTCGGTCGTCAATAGCGATGAACTGCGCGAAGCGTATGAGAGCTGCTTACCAACGCTTTCGGAGTACGGTACTTGGGTTGGGCAACACAAGGGCTTGTTTGAAGCCTACAAAGGAATCAAAGAAAGCTCGGAGTACAAAGCGCTTACTCAGGCACAAAAGAAAACAATCACGGACTCTCTACGCGATTTTGAATTGTCTGGTATCGCATTGCCAGCCGACGAACAGCATCGCTATGGCGAAATCAGTAAACGCATGTCAGAGCTAAGCTCTAAGTTCTCAAACAATGTGTTAGACGCCACTATGGGTTGGAGCAAACACATTGCTGACGAAAAAGAGTTGGCGGGAATGCCTGAATCTGCGTTGGCTGCAGCAAAAGCGGCGGCAGAAGCGAAAGAACTTGAAGGCTATTTGTTGACACTAGATATCCCTTCTTATCTACCAGTGATGACCTATTGCGACAATCAAGAACTGCGCAAAGAGCTGTATGAAGCCTATGTGACTCGCGCATCTGACCGCGGCCCGAATGCGGGTAAGTGGGACAATACCGAGATCATTAACGAGCAACTCAAACTTCGTTATGAAATCGCTCGTATGCTTGGTTTTAACTCGTTCAGTGAAAAATCACTTGCCACCAAGATGGCTGAAAACCCTTCTCAGGTACTTGGTTTCCTCAATGATCTCGCAGAAAAAGTGAGAAGTCAGGGTAAGTGCGAAGTGGAAGACCTACGTCAGTTTGCAAAAGCTGAGTTTGGTGTAGAAGAGCTAAACCTTTGGGACATTCCTTACTACAGCGAAAAGCAGAAGCAGCACTTGTTTGAGATCTCAGACGAAGAGTTGCGTCCATATTTCCCCGAAGAGAAAGCCGTCAGTGGCCTGTTTGAAGTGCTAAATCGCGTATTTGGTATGACAGTGAAAGAACGCGAGGGCGTCAACACTTGGCATGAATCAGTGCGCTTCTTTGATATTTTTGATAGTGAGAAGACCCTCCGCGGCAGTTTTTATCTAGACCTATATGCTCGTGAACACAAACGCGGCGGTGCGTGGATGGATGAGTGTCGAGTACGCCGAATTAATGTGTCTGGCGAGCTGCAAACGCCAGTGGCTTATCTAACCTGTAACTTTAATAAACCCGTTGGCGATAAACCGGCACTGTTTACTCACGACGAAGTGGTCACGCTATTTCACGAATTTGGGCATGGTATTCACCACATGTTGACGCAAGTTGAAACAGGTTCAGTATCTGGAATTAACGGTGTGCCTTGGGATGCGGTAGAGCTGCCAAGTCAGTTCCTAGAGAACTGGTGTTGGGAAGAACAAGCCTTGGCCTTTATTTCTGGTCACTACGAAACGGGTGAAGCACTACCAAAGAGCATGTTAGAGAAGATGCTCGCCGCTAAGAACTTCCAATCGGCTATGTTTATTTTGCGTCAGTTGGAGTTTGGGTTGTTCGACTTTACTCTTCACACCGAATACGACCCAGAAACAGGGCCTCGCGTGTTAGAAACATTGGCTGAGGTAAAAGCAAAAGTGGCTGTGCTACCGGGGCTAGAGTGGACTCGATTCTCACATAGCTTTAGTCATATCTTCGCTGGTGGTTACTGCGCGGGGTATTACAGCTACCTATGGGCAGAAGTCCTCTCTTCTGATGCATTCTCGCGTTTTGAAGAAGAAGGCATCTTTAACACGGATACGGGTAAGAGCTTCCTAAACAACATTCTAGAAATGGGTGGAAGTGAAGAGCCGATGGAGCTGTTTAAGCGCTTCCGTGGCCGTGCACCGGAAATCGATGCATTGCTGAGACACTCCGGCATTACTGCTTAACCAGAACACTTAACAAAAAGCCCTCTCGTGAGGGCTTTTTTAGGACTCAAGAAAACCGTTTTCTCAGCCAGTGATCTGCCGAGATAGCACCCGGTCCCCAAACCACGACGTTCAGTATCATTAGGCCCCATAACTGGTGGTCGTAGAAACCTTGCTCCCAAAGGACTGGGTAAGAAATTACCGCAATGATGTTGAATACAAACAATATTGCAGACATAGGACGAGCAAGTAGACCCAAGGCGACAAAGACGGGCAATACAAGCTCTGCTCCTGTACCTAGATAGGCAGCCAGTTCCCAAGGTAGAATGGGAACTTGATACTCAAGTTCAAACAGGAATAGAGTACTGTCCCACGATGCTATCTTGGTAAGGCCTGAGTTAAAGAACACCCAAGCTACCCATAGTCGGCAAAATAGCAGAAGTAGGGGAACGAACCCACATTGTAACTTGGCAATGAGTTGGTCATAGTGGGCCAGCCCATTTTTGACGGCATTAGACATGGGTTATACCTCCCCTTTAGAAAGTGTAAATCCGGCGATCACACCCAAAGCAAGGACGTGATTGAGGTGAACTAATAGTTCTTCTTGGATATCACCAAGTTGCTGACCAGATTGAATAGCGGCTATCAATTGATATACCGGAGACGATAAGTATTGGCTCCAAGGTCTTCCTTGCTTATCACAAGCGATCACGCCTTGCTCACGGCTATTGATATCGAAGCCATCAAAGTTTTGTTCACTGATGGCTTTTCGCAAGCTGAAAACGGCGTAGTGAGAAGAGAAGCAGGTGACACTTGGATGAAGGTGAAAATAGAGTTCACCGTGATGAGAAGGTGGCACTGTACTTAGCTGTGCAATTGGTTCTACGGCATCTAACGGTGCGACTTTATTGTGTTGTTGCTGTGCGAGGTCTAAGTTCCACTCGAACCGAGCGACTTCGGGGGAGTATGGCGCTGCGTCCAAAATCATAGGGAAAGCTTCTAAAAATTGAGCCATCCCGTCCCCGTACTGGCTGACGTCCCCTTTGGTTAGGGGATGCTGCAGGACAAATTGTCTGGTGACTTGTGAAAAACACTCTTCTCCTAACAGCTCATGAAGCATTGGGTATGTCGCCTCAAGAACCTCACTTAAACTCATCACAAAGTTATTGCGATAGATTTGGATTCGTTGGTCAGCAGTAAACTGATCACTACTGATCATGCACGTCTCGCCACTGGCTTGGTAGTGAAGTGCAGATCGAAACTGGTTTTGCAACTGTCTCAGGGTCAAACTCATGATGCGACCTTTTGCTCTGTCTGGTGATTGATAAGCAGTTGAGCGGCTTTTCCCGCTTCCTCTAACAGAACGTTTGGCTCTGGTATATCTAAATCCCATTCAATTAAGGTGTGTTTTGGGCCGCCTTGTGCAAGCCAGTTTGAATAGAGTGCCCAAACCTCGTCGCTTACTGGACGACTGTGCGTATCTATCCAAATTTCACCTTTGTCTAGCTGCTTGACCGTGAAGCCTGCCAAGTGAATCTCATCTACCTTGTCAGCTGGAATGGCCGCTAGGTATTCATCGCAGCTAAAACCGTGATTAAACGAAGAGACGTAAATGTTGTTTAAATCGAGTAGTAGTCGGCACTGGGTACGCTTTTGAACTTCGACAAGAAAATCCCACTCGCTGATGGTCGAATGTTCGAACTTGACGTAGCTAGAAGGGTTTTCAATCAGCAAAGGTCGCTTTAGGGCGTCTTGCACTTGCATCACGTTGCGACAAAATACTGCCAATGCTTCTTCGGTATAGGGCAAGGGTAAAAGGTCATTAAAATAGTAGCCGCCGTTTTCACTCCAACTTAGGTGGTCAGAAATTAAAAAAGGCTCAATGTCATCGACCAAGGTTTTAAGTTGTTTAATGTGGGCCTGATTAACGGGCTCGATGCTGCCAAGGGACAACCCTATACCATGGCAACTAATGGGATAGTCCTCCCTTAAGCTTGAGACAATTTTCCTCGCGTGGGAGTACGGTTGGAAATAGTTTTCACTGTGGATCTCAAGCCATCCCAGCTTAGGACGGTATTGGTCAAAATAATCGAGGTGTGGTGTTCGAAGGCCAATGCCAGCTTGTTGATGATAGAGATGTGTAGTCACAGACTTCTCCCTTAAAATGGGCGAAATAGGAGGGGCGAACAGGTTGAGCGTCTGTAAGCCCCTAAACCGCTTTGGCTTAAGATGACTGAGTGCTGCCACCTGATAGCTTGCCGCAAAGCCCTTTCGGAACCACTACGAAAGCATCTGATTGGTTATCTTCTTTTGCGGTACCCGCACAAGAGCTAGTTTTTGTTGCGCAGTCGTTTTGACCAGCTTTTGCTACGCCATAGCATTTTTCTTTTTCCGCAGCGACAGCAGGAGCTGCAGCAAGCATGGTTCCACCAAGAGCAATTAGACCAGTTATAGCGGTAGTGACAGCAAGATTAGACTTTTTCATAGTTTCTTCCTTAGACTTTTCCTTTAGTTAAATTCGCAAGCTAATTCATCAACTTGCTTAGTTAAAAGGATAGAAACTCAGTCGAAAAACTTTCATGCAATTTCGAAAATGTTGTAAAAATGTAAAATATATTTATCTATTTGACTGATTTATATACGAAAAAAAATTGCGATTTTTTCACCGTTTTGCTCTGAAATCCCATTCAGGTTTGGGGTATAATCTTAATCTATGTATAAATAAACAGTAGAATTAAGATGATCGATCCTTCTCTGCTCTTAGACGGGCTCAATGACAAACAGCGTGAAGCCGTAGCAGCGCCACTGGAAAACTTATTGGTGCTAGCAGGAGCGGGGAGCGGCAAAACCCGTGTTTTGGTACACCGCATTGCTTGGCTCATGTCTGTCGAGCAAGCCTCTCCTTTTTCAGTGATGTCAGTCACCTTCACAAATAAAGCGGCAGCCGAGATGCGCGGCCGAATCGAAGAGCTGATGATGGGCAGTGCATCGGGGATGTGGAACGGAACTTTCCACGGGATTTGTCATCGGATTTTACGCGCTCACTACCTGGATGCGCGCCTTCCAGAAGATTTTCAGATTATTGATTCGGATGATCAGCAACGACTGTTACGCCGCTTGATCAAAGCGCAAAATCTCGATGAAAAACAATGGCCGCCACGCCAAGTCGCTTGGTGGATTAACGGTAAAAAAGACGAAGGTTTGCGCCCAAGTCATATCGATGCCTATCACGATCCAGTAACAAAAACCTATATCCAGCTGTATTCTGCTTACCAAGAAGCGTGCGACCGAGCGGGCTTGGTTGATTTTGCGGAAATCTTGTTGCGAGCTCACGAACTACTGCGTGAGAAAAAACATATTCGAGAGCACTACCAAGCCAGATTTAAACACATTTTGGTCGATGAGTTTCAAGACACCAACAATATTCAATATGCTTGGCTACGTATGATGGCCGGTCCTGATTGTCACGTTATGATTGTTGGAGATGACGACCAGTCAATCTACGGCTGGCGTGGGGCAAAAGTTGAAAACATTGAGAAATTCACTCAAGAGTTTCCAAGCGTGAATACCATTCGCTTGGAGCAAAACTATCGCTCGACCAAAACCATTCTTCAGGCGTCAAATACCCTTATTGCAAACAATACCGAACGAATGGGCAAAGAGCTGTGGACCGACGGTGTAGAGGGTGAGCTTATCTCAGTCTATTCCGCATATAACGAATTAGATGAAGCGAGATTTGCTGTAAGCAAGATCAAAGCGTGGCAAGAAGAGGGCGGTGCGCTTACGGATGCGGCTATGCTCTATCGAAACAACGCGCAATCCCGTGTATTAGAAGAAGCGTTAATACAGGCTGGTCTTCCATATCGAATATACGGTGGGATGCGATTCTTCGAACGTCAGGAAATCAAAGATGCGTTGAGTTATCTGCGACTAATGGCTAACCGAAATGATGATGCGGCATTTGAGCGCGTGGTGAACACTCCGACTCGAGGTCTTGGTGACAAAACCTTGGAAACCATTCGCTTTGCCGCTCGTGACCGAGGTTGTACTATGTGGGCGGCGAGTGTCGCGCTGTTGGAAGAGAAGGTTCTGGCAGGCCGCGCAGCGGGGGCGCTTGGTCGCTTTGTGGAACTGATTACAGCGCTAGAAGATGACACCCATGAGATGGCTTTGCATCAACAGACTGACCATGTGATTAAGTACTCAGGTCTTTTTGCTATGTATGAGCAAGAGAAAGGTGAGAAATCTAAAGCGCGAATAGAAAACTTAGAAGAATTGGTTACGGCAACTCGTCAGTTTGAAAAGCCCGAAGAAGCTGAGGAGATGACTTTACTGACCGCATTCTTAACCCATGCCGCTTTGGAAGCGGGTGAAGGTCAAGCAGATGAGTTTGACGATGCCGTACAATTAATGACGTTGCACAGTGCCAAAGGCTTGGAGTTCCCATTAGTGTTTATGGTGGGAGTAGAAGAAGGCATGTTCCCAAGTCAGATGTCTGCGGAAGAAGCGGGTCGTCTAGAAGAAGAGCGTCGTCTCTGCTATGTCGGAATGACACGTGCGATGAAAAAGCTCTATATCACCTATGCGAGATGCGCCGCTTGTATGGTCAGGACAAATATCACAAGCCATCGCGCTTTATTCGCGAGCTGCCAGAGTCCTGTCTTGATGAAGTGCGAATGAAAGCGCAAGTAAGCCGCCCCGCAAGTAGTGGAAGGTTCAGCCAACAAGTGGTGAAAGAGAACTTTAATGAGATAGGGTTTAGCCTTGGCTCTCGTGTTAAGCATCCTAAGTTTGGTGAAGGGACAATCATCAACTTTGAAGGAAGTGGTCCGCAAAGTCGTGTTCAGGTCGCGTTTAATGGCGAAGGAATAAAATGGTTGGTCACAGCTTACGCTAAGTTGGAACAGCTATAAGATAAGATATAAGTGGTAAAGAGCCGGGCCTTGTCCGGTTTTTTATGGTTTTAGATAAAGAAAAACCCCGAGGGCAAAGCCCGTCGGTTATAGTCTTACTCGCAGCAATCCGGCTACTAAAAGTGCTCCATGCATCGAATCCTTGATAAGTGCGCTGTGTTCCTTCAGCGTAGTCCTTTCATCGCCATCCTAGCGGTGTCCTTGACCTTATCCTGGTCTGCTAACAATCCACGTTAGCTCTCATCACTTGTTCCCTGAGCGGTGTCCATGACATCATCCTGATGTCCAGTCCTTGCCTCGTCCAGAGGAGTCCATTTCCCATCCTTAGTAGCAACCATCCTGGTTACTATTGCGTCCGTTCAATGTCCTGTTTGCTTTCCGTGCCGACTATTCATCCTGAATAACCGAATCTTCTTCCTGAAGATTACCTAGTCCGTGGTAATTTCCTGTTCCGTGTCAGAATCCTTCCGACAAGGGTTATATTACGGATTCTGGATCTTACCGCAATGCAATGAAATCGATTTCCTAGCAAGAAAAGTGCATAAAAAACGAACCAACCCTTATTTTTCAATAGCTTATATTTCTCGTTATGCATATATCGTTAGTACGAATCTATATTAGCTCACTCTCTTGTAAGAGATCTCGCACAAATCGATCAGAAATACCTGATTATCTGTTGTTTCAGGTGTCTACTCCTTGTTGATTTACCATTAACAGATTGTTTTTATTAAAGATAAATGCTGTTAATCGCCTTGCTATTGACCAATGGCTAAGCCCTCTCTTCTAGGATCAGCAGCACCTTCTAGCCCCTGTTCCGTGATCCTTATCGCTTGTAATCCAGAGTTTAAGTCGCGCACATTGACCTTAAATCCCATCTCTTCAAGCTGTGGAGCGAACTGCTCAGCCTGCGTTCCCTGCTCGACATCGACAGTACCAAAGCGGCTGAGAACATGCGCTTGGTTGATTGCCTGTTGGATATCCATGCCCCACTGCGTATGAGCAATAAGTGCCCGCGCGACATAACCTATTATTCGGCTTCCTCCAGGAGAGCCAATGGCTAAGTATGGCTTCCCACTTTGCATCACTATGGTGGGGGCCATGGAAGAGCGAGGTCTTTTTCCGGGTTCTAGTCTGTTGGCAATAGGGCGACCATCTTTGTGAGTGCGGAATGAAAAGTCGGTTAGCTCATTGTTGAGTAAGAACCCTCGAACCATTAAACGAGAGCCAAAGGCGTTCTCTATGGTAGTGGTCATAGAGACAACATTACCCGCACGGTCGACAATATTAAAATGGCTGGTGGAGGGCAGCTCAATTGATTCATCCTGCGCTTGCTGGTGAGAATAATGCCAAGGAGGCTCGCCAGCTGATACGCTATTGATTGATTGTCCAAGCGTAATCAGTTTGGCTCGTTGCTTTAAATAGTCTTTATCGATCAAGCCTTTTGTTGGCATGGGTACGAAGTCTTCATCTGCCATATAAAGGCCGCGATCTGCGAAGGCCAACCTAGAAGCATCGGCGATCACTTGCCACGATTTCGCGTTGTTTTCCCCCAAAGTTTTAAGGTCAAACTGTTCAGTAATAGCCAGTATTTGGTTGACGGTCAAAGCGCCGGAACTTGGAGGTCCCATTCCGCAAACTTCGTATTGCTGATAAGGCATACATATAGGTGAGCGCTGTACAGTTTGGTAAAGGTCAAAGTCGCGTTGGGAGAGGACACCTGCATTACCTTCGGCATTGGTCACTGTATCAATAATGTCACGTGCTATGTCTCCCTGATAAAAGCCTTTGTCTCCCTGTTGGGCGATGGCTTTAAGCGTGTTGGCATATTCGGGGTTTTTTAGTAACACGCCCTCTGATTTTGGGGTGCCGTCTTGAGTAAAGAAGTAAGAGCGAGTGGTGGGGAATCGACTCAGGCGTTCTGCATCGTTTGTAATTAAAGTGGCAAGGCGAGGACTGATTTTAAACCCTTGCTCCGCAATTTTAATGACTGGGCTAAAGAGTTGCTTCCAAGGCAATTTGCCATATTTTTTATGGGTATCCCACAATAGTTTTATTGTGCCGGGAGTTCCAACAGAACGCCCCCCTACTACTGCGTCATAGAATTTAAGTGGTTGTCCATTTTCATCTTGAAAAAGGCGAGGGGTTGCCGCTAGAGGGGCTGTTTCTCGACCATCGAAAGTGGTGAGATCCCGTTTATCAGCATCCCAATAAACGAGAAAGGCGCCGCCACCAATACCGGATGACTGAGGCTCAACGAGTCCAAGCATTAACTGGACTGTTACCATGGCATCAATAGCGTTACCACCACGGGCAAGAATATCTGCACCAGCCTGAGTGGCCAATGGGTTCGCAGCAGTCACCATCCACTCTTTGGAGGTCACCAGTTGTTTGGTGTTCAAGCCGCTACTCTGTTCGGGTACAACTGAGTCGGCGGCTTGATTAGCTAACGTATTTGTTGATACGAAAATGAGGGCAGTGAGAAGCCCTTTCACATTCCACTTCATCGTCAATTTCCTTATCGTTTTTACCTCAGCTTGGTGAGGCGTATATGAAGGCTATTGCTTAGATTGGCAGTGGAATGCGAATCGGTCTATACACTTAGTTCAGAAATGGAACCTTCAATCAAAGTTGGGTAATAAGTTGACTTAGCGATTGGAACAAGATGGTTCCGCCTAACAAGCTAAAAACCGCACCGCATAAGCCATCGATATAGTGGGCCATCGATTGCAGTTTGTTTTGCAGCTTTGGTGCCGAAAGCACCCAAGCGAGGAAAGAGAACCAGAAAAGAGACAAGCTAAACAATATCGCCAAGGCTGCCCCTTTACCGGTGAAAGACATAGAAGCGGGAACCAAAGTCGACATCAAACTGACAAAGAAGACCAATGCTTTGGGGTTGAGTAGGTTAGTCGCAAATCCTTTGGCAAATGCCTGTTTTCGACTGCTGAGTAATAACGATGAGTTATCTGCAGTGGATGAGCTGGACGACGAAGTGGTCAAGACACTTTTTAACGCACCGACCCTAGATACAACAGGTAGCTACCACCAGCGATCTGGACCAGAGAAAAGAGCAATGGTTGGGTTTTGATCAGCAAGCTAACCCCAGTGATACTGAAGATCGCGTGCAGCAAAATACTGACAGATAAGCCAAGGGCAATAAACAATCCCGTTTGTCTTCCATAGCGAGTCGCATTTTGGACTACAAGAGCAAAGTCAGGGCCGGGGCTCATTAAGGCGACAAAGTGAACGCTAGCTAGGGTAAGCAATATGGTGATTTCATTCATGGTGATTCAAACTAAGGGATTTAACATTGGCTTTAGTCTGTACTTTCAAGGTCAGATTTGATTGTAAAAAACTGACACTAAAATGAGTTCGCACCATTAATTTGCGATGGGGAAACGCCGTAGCATTGCTTAAACGCTTTGCTAAAGTGTGATTGATCGTAAAAGCCTACCTGATGGGCGACTTCTGTTCCGCCTATACCAGCCCTAAGCAATTTCATACTCTGCTCCAAACGCAAACGACTCAACCAAGCGTATGGGGTAATGGTCATTTTGGCTTTAAAATGGCGCTGGAACTGCGTGGGGCTTAAATCACACAAGTTAGAAAGCTGTTCAAGCCGAACTGGCTGATCGAGGTTAGACAAAAGAAACTCTTTTAGCGTGTCGATTGACTGTTTCCCCAAGGGGATGCGCTGTGCTCTTTGCATTGTGCCAAAACGCTCAAACAGATGATTAAACCCTTCGAACGGCAAACAGTCCTTAGCCAACTGACTAATATTGTCTCTTTGCAAATCGTGATGAAGAGAGTGGAGCGCGGAAAAGATCGCCTTATCGGTGACGATTAACTCTTTAAAGTTAATTGTCTCTTGGGATCGTTTTAGATCGGCAAGATCAGTAAACCAACGAGGATCAACGGAGAAAACTCTAACTTGATAGCCAGAGTCTAGCAAAGACTGACCGTCGTGAAGTTCATCAGGAGGCATTACGACAATCTGTCCGTGACCGACGTGGTGCTGAGTGCCTTGGTATTGGAATTTCTGTTGGCCACCAGTAATCAACCCGAGGTGAAAATCGAGGTGGTAATGACGTTGAAACGCAAACTTAGTGTAGTCAGCGGTAATTAGGTTAATCGCGTCAGTCGGCGTTTTATGATAACTAACAGAGTCCATATCAGTACGTGCGGTTATTATTTAATCAAGCTTAACGGGCTGTAAGAGATTTGTCTTGTAAAAAACGATCACTGATTGCTCGCTTGTTTGGTTTTGAGTTTTTGGGTTCTGCTATATCTGATGCCATCGGTGCTAAATACCAGCAAGGCCCCCCAAATAAAGGCGAAGGTAATGGCTTTATCAATGGTAAATGCTTCACCATAAACCAGCACTGCGAGTAAAAACATCAGGCTTGGCCCTATATATTGGAAGAAACCCAGTGTGGAAAGTTTTAAACGGGTGGCTGCGGCGGTAAAACACAGCAGTGGTAAGGTGGTGATGACGCCGGCTGCGATCAGAAGTAGATTCAGGTTGAAACCGTTGGTTGCAAAATCCGTCGTTGGCGAGTCAGCAATCCATAGTAAGTAAATAGCGGCGGCCGGCAGCATAATGAGAGTCTCAATAAACAGGCCTGTTTGCGCATCTAAACTGACCTTTTTTCTCAACAAGGCGTAGAAACCGAAACTGAGTGCCAGTGCGATAGCGACAATTGGCACCGAGCCAAACGCTACAAGCTGAATAATCACGCCAGTTGCAGCAAGTGCAACGGCCACCCACTGCATTTTTCTCAGCCTTTCCCCTAGGAAAACCATACCTAAAATGACATTGATTAACGGGTTGATGTAGTAACCCAAGCTTGCGTCTAACATGTGATTAGCATTGACAGCCCAGATAAAAATCAACCAATTGGCACCGACGAGAAGAGACGTTGCAATGAGATAGAGTATCTTCTTTTTGTTTTTTATTACATCTCTAACATTTCGCCATAAGCGACCAAAGAAGAGTAAAACGGCCAGCAACACAAAAGACCAAACAACGCGATGACTGAGTATTTCTAAAGCTGGGACTTGGTTGATCGCCTTAAAATAGATAGGGGCAAACCCCCACATACTATAAGCGCCTACGGCAAATAAAATCCCCTGACGCGCTCTTTGTTGTTCTTCCGGTGCCATGTTCGACCTGATTAATATTGTGTTGAGCAAAGGCGCAGTATAACGAGTGCGGAGCAGACTTTGAAACATCTTGGAACAAAAAATAAACCGCATACCACCCCAGCGACTGCCTTGCTTTCTACCTAGCATCGAAAGGCGGGTTGAGTATACAATGTGCGCTCTATAAACCTGACTGACTACGTCGTACCTTTTGGTGCGGTTCGAGACCGATTAATGACCTCCACACTTTTAGCTCAATCACCAGAAGAAACACTCGCATCACAAGATGTACTAGAAAAGGTGTTTGGCTACCAGTCATTCAGAGAAGGTCAGCAGGAAGTCATCGATGCTGCCGTCGCAGGACAAGACTCTCTTGTGATCATGCCGACCGGTGGAGGCAAATCGCTTTGTTACCAGATCCCCGCTTTAGTGAGAGGGGGCTTAACTCTGGTCATTTCGCCTCTAATTTCCCTGATGAAAGATCAGGTAGACCAACTAAAAGCAAACGGAGTAGCCGCCGAATGCGTTAACTCGACAATGAGTCGTGAAGCGCTGGTTTCCGTCTACAATCGAATGCATTCAGGAGGATTGAGTTTAGTGTATGTCTCCCCTGAACGCGTTTTGATGCGCGACTTTATTGAGAGACTATCTAATATCCCTTTGACCATGATTGCCGTGGACGAAGCGCATTGTATTTCACAGTGGGGGCACGACTTTCGCCCCGAATACGCTGCGTTAGGGCAACTAAAACAGCAGTTCCCTCATGTCCCCGTTATGGCATTGACGGCGACGGCAGATGAAGCAACCCGTAGCGATATCACCCAGCGTCTCCAACTTGCTGAACCGCATGTCTATTTGGGTAGTTTCGACAGGCCGAACATACGCTACACCCTGGTAGAAAAACACAAGCCTGTTTCCCAAATTATCCGTTTTCTAGAAGAGTACAAAGGTCAGTGCGGCATTATCTATTGCGGCAGTCGCAAAAAAGTCGAAATGCTGACGGAAAAGCTGTGCAATAACCATATACGTGCCGCTGGTTACCACGCCGGCATGGAGGTGGATGAACGTGCCTATGTACAAGAAGCGTTTCAAAGAGACGATATTCAAATTGTGGTGGCGACCGTTGCTTTTGGTATGGGGATTAACAAACCTAACGTTCGATTTGTTGCTCACTTTGATATTCCGAGAAATATTGAATCTTACTATCAGGAGACGGGTAGAGCTGGGCGCGATGGTTTGCCAGCAGAAGCATGATGCTTTACGATCCGGCCGATATGGGATGGCTACGCAAGATCTTGGACGAAAAAGAAGACGGACCGCAAAAGCAGGTGGAGTCCCATAAGCTCAACTCAATGGGGGCATTCGCGGAGGCGCAAACCTGTCGCCGTCAGGTTTTGCTTAACTATTTTGGTGAGTACCGAGCAGAACCATGCGGCAACTGCGACATATGCTTAGATCCGCCAAAACGGTTTGATGCAACAGAACAAGCGCAAAAAGCGCTTTCATGTGTCTATCGAGTGAACCAAAGTTTTGGTATCGGTTACGTGGTGGAAGTTTTACGCGGGATGCAAAACATTCGAATTCGCGACCACGGCCACGACAAGCTTTCGACCTATGGGCTAGGTCGTGAAAACAGCCACGATTATTGGGTGAGTATTTTCCGTCAATTGATTCACAAAGGGTTACTGACTCAAAATATCACTCGAAATTCAACATTACAGTTAACAGAAGAAGCTCGTCCTCTGCTAAGAGGGGAAGTTGAGTTGGAGTTAGCGGTACCTAGGTTGGATACGGCCGCCAGAGCCGCGAAATCCGATAAACTTTCTAACAAGCATTACGACAAAAAACTCTTTGCCAAGCTTCGAAAACTGCGTAAATCGATAGCGGATGAAGATGGTATTCCACCTTATGTGGTTTTCAGTGACGCCACCTTGATCGATATGGCCGATATTTTGCCGACATCATATGGGGAAATGCTTGCCGTAAATGGTGTCGGTCAGCGCAAACTGGAAAAATACGCCGATCCATTTTTAGATTTGATTCAGGAACACATTACCCATCATGGCTGATACGAGATTTGGTTTGATAAGTTACGACCAAGAACAAGCGCGAGTACTGATTCGAACTCCTAGCTTTAACTTCGATGACTTCCCTACTTTGGCGGATGAACTCCTTCAATTGCTGTCAGCTAAAGTGTTAGAAAAACAGTGGGATGCGGATCTCTATTCGTGGCTTATCGATTTTGAAGGTGCGCAGCTAATGTTGAAAGCGGAACACTACAGCGAAAGTGTCTGGATCGAAGCACTGACAAAAAATGATTCGCAGGAAGAACTCGCTTTCTTAGCCTCTCTATTTGAGCGTGGATTTTAAAGAGTTTTTCCTAGCAAACGGTTGCTATTATTCCATCTATTGCACCTTGCATGGTTTACTGTATAATCGCCCGCCGCTCTAGTGAGCAATTTTCATTTTTACATTGTTGGTCTGTATCTGCGTTTTGTAGATGCAATTTGGGTTCCCTCACCCCCAAAACAAACTAAAAAGGTATCGCATGAATAACTTTACCCCTGCGCAAATGCGCAAAGCCCTTTTGTGGCTCGTCTCTTTCCATCTTATTATTATCGCTTCAAGTAACTACCTCGTTCAGTTGCCGTTCACCATTTTTGGTATGCATACGACTTGGGGAGCTTTTACTTTCCCATTTATCTTTTTGGCAACCGACCTTACGGTGCGAATCTTTGGGGCTAAACTTGCCCGAAAAATCATCTTTTTGGTGATGCTTCCGGCATTGGCCGTCTCTTACTTGCTGTCGGTAATCTTCTTTGAAGGGCAGTTCCAAGGTTTTGCCCACTTAAGTGAGTTTAACTTGTTTGTCGCTCGTATCGCGGTAGCGAGCTTTATGGCGTATATGCTGGGACAGATTTTGGATGTTCACGTATTTAACCGATTGAGAATGATGAAACAGTGGTGGATTGCACCAACGTGTTCAACTCTAATTGGTAATGCGCTGGATACCGTCGCCTTCTTTGCTATTGCGTTCTATCAAAGTCCTGATCCATTTATGGCAGAGCACTGGACGGAAATCGCGCTGGTGGATTACGGCTTTAAATTGCTCATCAGCTTAGGTCTGTTTGTCCCTATGTACGGTGTTTTGCTGAACTACTTGATTGGCAAAATCACATCGGTCAATCCAGAGTTTAAACCTTTGGGTGCCGCATAAAGAAAAGCCCGCGACAGCGGGCTTTTTTACGTCTATTGAACGGTGATTTACTCAACCAAGCTTAACGGCCATCCCATATCACTTTGGCGATGGGCTTCTATTTCCAGTTCTGCCGCAGTAAGTGGGTTCGCTACTAACCATGCTTTATCGATGCAAAGTGTTAACTTGTCATCCTCTGCATGAAGAGTGAAACTTGGCTCTAAGTCTGGATTCCGGCGATGGGTGAGAAGTACGGCCAGCCTTAACAGTCTTAGTACCCGTTTACCACTGAGCGCAGAAAGTGCGTATTGCTCAGGTAGCGAAGACAGCTGGTCTCGATAACGTCGAGCGACTTCAGCCATAAAGTGTTTCTGAGCGCGTGTATAACCGGGTAAATCGAGGTGGCTTAAAAGGTAAGCACTGTGCTCGCCGCCTTTCTTGAAATCTATGGTGAGGCCAATTTCGTGCAGATGAGCAATGCTCTCTAGCAACATAGCGCCCTGACACTCTTTTATCCAAGTATCACCACCACACTGCTCAAGTAGCTTGTTTGCTAACGCTGCAACTTGTGCGCCATAACTGGAGTCGAGCTGGTAGCGAGTTTGAACACTGCACAGTGTACGTGCGCGAATATCATCTTGGCGAAGCTCTGGTACCATTTCGTAAACCATACCTTCGCGAAGTGCACCACCAGCCAAAGTCATGGATTCAATTTCAAGCAGTTCGAATATAGCGATCAAAATTGAAAGACCGCTCGGGAACACTAATGCTCGCTCTAGGGTGAGTCCTTCAATTTCTAACTCTTCAAGGTGGTCCGCCATCATTGCTTGCTTTTGCAAACGCTTTAACTTGGCGAGGGTGATCACTTCATCCATACCCTGCGCCAGCATAATTTCTTGCAGTGCCTGAACGGTTCCGGAAGCACCAACGCACACGTCCCAACCGAGGTCGGTGTACTGCTGTAATATGGGTTGAAGTGTCTCTTTGGCTGCCTGTATTGCATGGTCAAAGTTATTATGGTTAAGCTGTCTATCTTTAAAATAGCGCTCTAGCCACGTGACACAGCCCATTTTTAGGCTGGTCAAGGCCTTTGCGTCAAAGCCTTCGCCAATAATTAGCTCTGTACTTGCACCACCGATATCGACCACCAACCTGCGGCCGATACCACCTGAAGTGTGTGCGACACCCTTATAGATGGTTGCTGCCTCTTCTTCTCCAGAAATGACATTGATTTCCTTGCCGAGAATTTGGTTCGCTTTTTCCAAAAACTGATTCGCGTTAGTGGCAGTACGGAGTGTAGCCGTACCAACGATGCGAATGTTTTCTGAAGGAATGTCTTGTAAGCGCTCAGCAAAAAGGCTCAGACAATCCCAGCCCCTTTGCATCGCTTCTAAACTCAATGCGTTGTTTTCATCTAAGCCTGCGGCTAAACGCACTTTTCGCTTTATTTTTGCCATTGTCTGTATGCTGCCATCAATGTGACGCACAACGAGCATGTGAAAACTGTTCGACCCGAGGTCGATAGCAGCATAAAGCGGAGAGACAGCTTGGTTCATAACAGGTTTACGCTTCCTTTCTCTGACGTGGGCGAGAACGACGCTGTGGTTTGCGAGAACCACCAGTATTGGTGCGACGTTGTTGCTGACGAGAAGAACGCATACGCAGTGGTGCTGGCAAATCTTCGATCAAGGCTGTTGGGTCGTAGTCTGATACTGGGATCGTATGCTCAATGTACTCTTCAATAGCGGGAAGGTTGATCGCGTAATCTTCACAAGCAAAGCTAATTGAGTGACCGCTTGCACCAGCGCGACCAGTACGGCCGATACGGTGAACGTAATCTTCACAGTCGTCAGGTAAGTCGTAGTTAAACACGTGCGTGACCTGCGGGATGTGTAGACCACGAGCCGCAACGTCGGTTGCCACCAGAATATCTACTTCACCTCTAGTGAACTGTTCAAGAATGCGCTCGCGTTTTTTCTGAGGAACGTCACCAGTTAGGAGACCAACACGGTGGCCATCTGCCGCTAGGTGTCCCCATATCGACTCACATTTGTGCTTAGTATTGGCAAACACAATTGCGCGATCTGGCCATTCTTCTTCAACTAGAGTTTGCAGAAGAGTCATTTTGTCTTGGTTAGAAGGGTAGAACAGTTCTTCTTGGATACGGTGACCAGTTTTTTGTTCTGGCTCAACAACAACGTGCTCTGGGTTGTGCATATGTTCAAATGCAAGTTCTTGAACTCGATAAGAAAGCGTTGCAGAGAACAGCATATTCAAACGATCTTTTGGTTCTGGCATACGACGGAACAAGAAGCGAATATCTTTGATAAAGCCAAGATCAAACATACGGTCAGCTTCATCAAGGACAACAGCTTGAATGCTGTTCAGGTTGAATACGCGTTGCTTATAGAAATCGATAATTCGACCAGTTGTACCTATAAGTACATCGACACCTTGTTCCAATTTTGTGAGCTGCTTCTCATAACTTTCGCCGCCATAAGCCAATGCAGCCTTAATTCCAGTGCTTGCAATTAGCGGTTCAGCATCGTTATAGATCTGAATTGCCAGTTCACGAGTCGGCGCCATAATGATGGCTCTAGGCTGAGTTGCCTTGCGACCTTCGTGTTCTTCCGTCGTTAAAAGGTGATTAAAAGTAGCAGTAAGAAACGCTAAGGTTTTACCAGTACCCGTTTGGGCCTGGCCTGCTATGTCTTGGCCGGTGAGCAGTACCGGCAACGCCAAGGCTTGGATAGGGGTACAAAATTCAAACCCTTTTTGCTCCAATCCCTTGATAATCTGGGGGTGTAACTCCAGATCGGCGAACTTTTGCTCTGTGATATGCGTCTTTTTCATTGCTATAGAATATCAGCTTCCACTTGCAATACGGAAGTAAATACATTCCAATAGGGCATCTATTTACTGGTTATCATCTAACCAGGTCCGAAAAAACACATTGGAGTGTAAGATGAGTGATAAGATTTTGCAGCTGACGGACGACGGTTTTGAGAACGACGTTATTAACGCTGCTGGCCCTGTATTAGTTGATTTTTGGGCAGAGTGGTGTGGACCATGCAAAATGATTGCACCTATTCTTGATGAAATCGCTGACGAATACGCAGGCCAGGTCACTATCGGCAAATTGAATATCGACCAGAATGCAGGTACTCCACCTAAATTTGGTATCCGCGGTATTCCAACCTTGTTACTGTTTAAAGGCGGTAACGTGGCAGCAACGAAAGTTGGCGCACTTTCTAAGACTCAATTAAAAGAGTTTCTAGACGCTAACCTTTAAGCCAAACACTAACGAGACCGTGCATTTTTACCCAATGCACGGTTTTGTTTTTGAACAGCAACAATTTATGGACTAGGCTACTATTTAGTGCTAGTTTATCGCACGTTAATTAAACAAGTGTTCTCTTCTTGGTCGATCCTGAGACCAAATCCATCTTAACTTAACAACAGATCCTATTTTGACTAAACAAGCATCCACCACAATGAATCTAACAGAACTGAAGAACAGACCTGTGTCTGAACTTGTTAAACTTGGTGAAAGCCTAGGACTTGAAAACCTGGCTCGCCTTAGAAAACAAGACATCATCTTCTCCATCCTCAAAGCACACGCTAAAAGTGGTGAAGACATATTTGGCGACGGGGTACTGGAGATTCTTCAAGACGGCTTTGGTTTCCTGCGAAGCGCTGACAGCTCCTACCTTGCTGGCCCTGATGACATCTACGTATCACCTAGTCAAATTCGTCGATTTAACCTGCGTACTGGTGACTCTATTGCCGGTAAAATCCGTCCGCCAAAAGATGGTGAGCGTTACTTTGCACTGTTAAAAGTAAACACGGTTAACGACGACAAGCCAGATAATGCTCGTAATAAGATCCTGTTTGAAAACTTAACGCCGCTTCACGCTAATGAGCGTATGGTAATGGAGCGTGGTAACGGTTCGACAGAAGACATCACTGCACGTGTATTAGACTTAGCGTCTCCGATCGGTAAAGGCCAGCGTGGTCTGATTGTCGCTCCGCCAAAAGCGGGTAAGACAATGTTGCTACAGAACATTGCACAAAGCATTGCGTACAACCACCCAGAGTGTGAGTTGATGGTTCTGCTTATCGATGAGCGTCCAGAAGAAGTAACTGAGATGCAGCGCTTGGTGAAAGGTGAAGTTGTAGCTTCTACCTTTGACGAACCAGCATCACGTCACGTTCAAGTAGCTGAGATGGTGATCGAAAAAGCTAAGCGTTTAGTCGAGCACAAAAAAGACGTCGTGATTCTATTGGATTCAATCACTCGTTTAGCTCGTGCTTACAACACGGTAGTACCATCTTCGGGTAAAGTACTGACCGGTGGTGTGGATGCGAATGCTCTGCATCGTCCAAAGCGTTTCTTTGGTGCGGCGCGTAACGTTGAAGAAGGTGGCAGTCTGACCATTCTCGCTACTGCTCTTGTTGATACTGGTTCTAAGATGGACGAAGTTATCTACGAAGAGTTCAAAGGTACGGGTAACATGGAAATTCACCTAAACCGCAAGATCGCAGAAAAACGTGTATTCCCAGCAATTGACTTCAATCGTTCTGGTACTCGTCGCGAAGAGCTTTTGACTAAAACAGAAGAACTTCAGAAGATGTGGATACTGCGTAAGATAGTTCACCCAATGGGCGAAATCGATGCGATGGAATTCCTTATCGATAAGTTGGCTATGACCAAAACCAACGATGAGTTTTTCGACGCAATGCGTAGACAATAAAACAAAGATTAAGAAAAAGCGCCACCCTAAGGGTGGCGTTTTTTATTGCTTTATGGATGAGATAAGCTCAGAATAGAGAGATTGTTAACAGGAGGTTAAAATGCAACAAGGAATGTTGTCTTCAGTACTCCTCGCTTGTTCCTTGCTGTTTTTTACTTCATCGGCAGTTGCTAAGGAAATGCAATCCGAAGAAGTGGTGCAGTGGAAGCAAGATGACCAAGTTCAACTAAAAGTGGCTGAGCTTCTTCAGCTATTTGTAGAACAAGATATTGATCAGTTGCAATTCTCACTTCAGCGACTGGCTTTTCCGCAACAAGAAGTTGCGAGGTATCTGCTACTGGATAAAGTAGAGCAGCACGACCTAATACTTTCTCCGCAAATGGCGAGATTCGTAGAGTCTCAGCGAACCATGCATCCTACTTATCAAATGACGGAACGAGGCGATGGTTACGAGTTCACTGTCCCCGCTTTTAATTATCCAGCGACTGCCAGTCGTTTACTCAAAAAATGGACTCAAGACCAATCTACACTCGACTTTATCCTCAAAGCAGAAGAGGGCAATCTAGATCTGCAAGAGTGGTTATCAGGTCAAGAAGCACAAGTTCAAGCGCGTGAAAAGTTAATGATACGCGAACTAGATAGTTTATCGCCCGAAGCAGTGACTAAGTTGACGGAGCAGTTTATTCATAGCCCAGTGGTGAGTTGGTTACCATCGACACAAGTTATGGTGAGACTTGCTCAAGTGAGCGAAAGTGACAAAATCTATAACCTACTGTGGCTAATGAAAGCGGACTTCTTTACCCAAGAAGAGCTGAATCGACTGGCAAAACAGGGCGATGATTTTGCTCAAAGACAGTTAATCGCAGCGACGAAAAATCCCAGTTTAAAAAATGATGCAATAGTGAACTTGGTAAGAATCCACCCGATGTCGAACAGGGTTAAGACTTACTTGATTTCCAGAATGTCGAACAACGACGATGCGTCATTTGTTGCAAAAGCACTTGTTCAGCAAGGTTACTCTGGGTGGCTAAGTGAACTGGCCTCAAATAACCAAAGTGTAAACCTTACTGCCATTCAGCAAGCCATGAAACCGTAAACACAATATGGCGAAATAACCACAATAAAAAGGAGGATCGTAGGATGCCTCTTTTTGGTATACTGCGTGCAGTTTAACCAGCCAGTAGAAGGCCAATGAGTTTTAAGGACTTACGAGATTTTATTGTTCACTTAGAGCAACAAGGAAAATTAACGCGAATTTCTCATCCGGTTGACCCTCACTATCAGATGACAGAAATCAGTGATCGCACATTGCGAGCAGGGGGGCCAGCCCTACTGTTTGAAAACCCTATTGGTTATGACATGCCCGTCCTTACTAACCTTTTTGGTACAACAGAAAGAGTCGCGATGGGGATGGGACGAAGTGATGTGCAAGAGCTCCGTGAAGTTGGAAAGTTGCTGGCTTACCTTAAAGAGCCAGAGCCGCCAAAGGGTTTTAAAGATGCCCTAGAGAAAATACCTGTATTTAGGCAGGTCCTAAACATGCCAGCTAAGAGACTTCGCAAAGCAGCCTGTCAGGAAGTGGTTTGGCAGGGAGAAGATGTCGACTTAGACAAAGTACCAGTAATGAGCTGTTGGCAAGATGATGTTGCACCCCTCCTAACATGGGGTCTCACTGTCACCAAAGGACCAAACAAAAAGCGCCAGAATCTGGGGATTTACCGCCAGCAAAAAATCGGCAAGAACAAAGTGATTATGCGCTGGTTAGCACACCGAGGAGGGGCATTGGACCTTCGTGACTGGATGGAAACCAACCCGGGCGAACCGTTTCCAGTGTCCGTCGCATTTGGTGCGGACCCAGCCACTATATTAGGTGCAGTTACACCGGTACCGGATACGCTTTCAGAATACGCTTTTGCAGGCTTATTGCGTGGTAGCAAAACAGAAGTGGTTAAATCGGTGAGCAACAATCTAGAAGTACCAGCTAGTGCAGAGATTGTATTAGAAGGGTATATAGATCCTAATGAGTATGCTGATGAAGGCCCTTATGGAGATCATACGGGTTATTACAATGAGAAAGAGAAACACCATGTGTTCACCGTTACTCATATCACTATGCGTAAAGAACCGATCTACCACAGCACCTACACTGGACGTCCGCCAGATGAACCAGCTGTATTAGGAGTTGCACTCAATGAAGTGTTTGTACCAATACTTCAGAAGCAGTTCCCTGAGATAATTGATTTTTACCTACCACCAGAAGGTTGCTCTTATCGAATGGCTGTAGTGACGATGAAGAAGCAGTACCCAGGACACGCAAAACGCGTAATGATGGGAGTTTGGTCGTTCCTTCGCCAGTTTATGTACACCAAATTTGTCGTGGTCTGTGACGAGTCGGTAAATGCAAGAGATTGGGGCGAAGTCGTAAAAGCAATGACAAACCACATGGACCCAATCCGAGACACGCTTCTCATTGAAAACACGCCAATAGACTCACTAGACTTTGCTTCGCCTGTGGTAGGACTGGGTTCTAAGATGGGCTTAGATGCAACGATTAAGTGGGAAGCCGAGTTAGAAAGTTCTGTAACAACGGAAAAAGCACAATTAGAACGTATTGATGAGCAGATCATAGAAAACTTTAAATTGGCTCATCCAGCAGTGGTTGACGTTTGGTTCCCAGAAACAGCAAAGCAACAAGACTTTGTGGTTGTCACCATGAAGAAGTCTCATGCAGGAGAATCAAAAGCAGTCCTAAATGCGATCTGGACATTATTGTCCCACTATACAGATGCGAAGTTTGCCATTCTCTGTGATGATGATGTAGTCGCTAATGACTGGAATGACATCATTTGGGCAATTACTACACGTATGGATCCGGCGAGAGATATTGTTAAGCTTCCATCCGTCAATGGTAGAAGTTCCAAAATCGGTTTTGATGCAACCAACAAATTGGAAGGTGAAGTACAACGCGAGTGGGGAACACCCATTAAAAAAGATCCACAGGTCGTTGCTGCTGTTGACCAGATGTGGGACAAGTTAGGAATAAAATGAGTTTTACCGTTACTCTGCTGCCAAAATACAAAACCTTTAAAGTAGAGAGCGGGCAAACGGTTCTGGAAGCTGCGCTCAGCAATAATATACCGTTTCCGAACCGCTGTCAGATAGGAGCATGCGCAGCCTGTCTGTGTCGTAAAATTGAAGGTAAGGTAACTTATCACCTTGAACCCATGCTTACAGAGAAGGAGCAGGAGCAAGGATGGGTGTTTGCCTGTCAGGCCTTCGCAGAAAGTAATTTGTTACTTACTTTAGAAGAGTAAGTGAGAGGAAGAAAATGACAATTCAATGTAAAGTTAAGTCCATAGAGCCATTGGCAAGCAACACTTATCAGATCTTATTGCATCCAGAAACGCCAGTTAGCTTTAAGGCAGGCCAATATCTAATGGTTGTGATGGGTGAGAAAGATAAACGCCCCTTTTCAATAGCGAGTAGTCCGTGTCGCCATGAAGGTGAATTAGAGCTCCATATTGGTGCGGCCGAGCATAACGCTTATGCTTTAGAAGTGGTAGAAGCTATGCAGCAAGCATTGAAAGACGGTGGGAACATTGTGATCGACGCGCCACACGGTGACGCGTGGATAAGAGAAGAAAGTGAAAGGCCATTACTTCTTATCGCGGGTGGAACCGGTTTTAGCTATGTTCGTTCGATTTTGGACCACTGTATAGCACAGAGCAAAAACAACGAGATCCATCTTTATTGGGGTGCACGTGATCAAAGCCAGTTATATGCGAGTGAAGAGTTGAGTAAAATTGCCGAAAGCTACTCTAACGTTCACTACATACCAGTGGTAGAAGATGCTCAGCAACAATGGACTGGAAAAGTCGGTAACGTATTGCAGGCAGTCTTAGAAGATTTCGAGTCTTTGGCTGATTATGATGTTTATATAGCAGGTCGTTTTGAAATGGCAGGAGCTGCGCGAGAAATGTTTACCCAGCAAAAAGAAGCGCAAACAGAACACATGTTCGCAGATGCGTATGCATTTATTTAAAATAAACCGATAAACACTAGTGAATATAGGGGGTGAAAGCCTCCTTTTTGATCGTTTTGCTTCAATATTCAACAATAATGTGTTTTTTTTAAATTTTTTTGAAAAAGGGCTTGCCATCTAAGCTCA
>NZ_LJJE01000009.1 GCF_001854765.1 Vibrio sonorensis
GCCACCTTTGGGGCGTGGCTTTCGATAGCTCTTTGCGATTGAATACCTTTTCGCTTCATTAGACGATGTACTTGGTTAATACCACAGATTTCCCCTTCATCTCGTAAGTCACTGTAGATTTTTCGATAACCATACTCACTGCCTGACTCCAGCCAAAATTGCTTTATCAGTCCGAGAAGGTATTTTCGCCGCTTTTCTTGTCTACTATCTGGATTTTTGAGCCAAGAATAACAACCACTTGGGTGAATTCCAAAGACTTTACACATGCGTCGAACAGACCAAATTGTCTGATTCGCTTTAATAAAGGCATACCTCAATCGGACTGGCTTGCGAAGTACACAGCGGCTTTTTTTAG
>NZ_LJJE01000010.1 GCF_001854765.1 Vibrio sonorensis
GAGCCAAGATATTCTTTGGATAGAAACTGGTCAAAGTATGCTCCCGCCCTGTCCTCAGATATAGATCCATGCGTTAGGATAAAAATAAATTTTAATTAATTTTTATTTTTTTTTAAAAAGATGACTAAAACCAAGTTAATGTTCTATTCTTAACTGTCCTAATGGTTGAAACCCTTTGTCATGTTTCGTATGCAATATTCATAAAATTAGGTGCTAGTTAATTGTTTTTGTTACGAGATAAGAGTTATGAATTAATTTCTATAAACTTAATTCACTGATGTCTGAATTAATATAAAAATAGGAAAATAAATTTACCTGGAAATAGAAATATGAAACTTATGTTATTTGTTTTTTTTGTTTTAGCATTGTTCTCAAGTGAGAATAGTTTATCTTCCGAGCTTTTTACAGGCAGTAAAGTTGGAGTAAAATTAGGAGTTAAAGGAGTCAATGATAAAAGTTATCGTGATAAATTAACAATTGATGAAAGCTATGGTTTATTTTTTTCATATCCTCTTACCAGTGATTTTCACGGAAGAATCGAATACAACTTTTTTGACATTTCAGAATCAACTGAAGGAAAAGATATTTATTTGAATGAGAAAACAATTTCTGTTTTATTGGAGTATCATAAAAAAATAGGATTAGAACTTGACACATATATTTTTGCAGGATCGGGATATTGGCAGTTAGAAAGAAACGAACAGTCGGATGTTGGCAACCTTAGCTTAGACGGTTTTTCACCCGTGGTTGGAGGTCGAGTTGAACGAGAGGTAGCTAAAAACCTCGACTTGGGGTTGCAACTAGAGTACATACCTTGGATTGGTAAAGAAGATAGAACTAAGTCACGTTTCGATATTGGTTCATACGATTCATTTCAGATATCTCTTGTCTTGGGCTTTAACTTTTAATAGGATTTTGATTAAGACATTTTAGACCGATGCTGGACACACATCCTGACTATTTAGTACGTATCACATAGGTGAACTATTTAAATGGGTTGGTAGCTTTTTTGGGTTTAGAGACGTTTTTGCTGATAATATCGGAGAAGATCATAGATTACCTGTGAGCTGATAATAGGCATACTGAAGGATAGTTTTTTACATTACTTGGGCTACCTGCGAAAGCTAGGTTGGACGGAGGTTTAGAACATTCTCTTATGAAACTATAGGGAAGGGATTGTCTTCGATGAGACGGCGTTGGAACATACAGCATTGTTACACGATGTTTTCGAGGTCGTTGTACTTCGCAAATTCAAAACTACGTTGTTCGAATAGATATTGGTTGCTTTTATGAGCGAGCAGCGACAGATAATCGTTTTACTGACCGATTCAGCACATGTGAAAGGTGCTGTTCCGTGTGTTCTAAGACGTGGCTTCGTTTATACGTATTTAGGCTAACAGACCGAGTGTGATTTACTCACTAAACGCATTCTGGCTCAGAAATCCGAGCGTAGAAAATCAATTGAACATTGTGGCTCTGAACAAAGTTCATCCAAAAGTTGTTATCACGACAAATTTTAGGTCGAAAGCATTGTGCTACTATCGCGGTGCTCTCTATGATGACGGAATTGAGGAGTTTGACAGAGGAAGACGTATTAGCGTAGCCTAGTGATGTAATTCATCCCAAAAAATTAACCGCAATAGCCTCTTCGTTATCCTAATGTCGAAAATAATAATTTCTAATTTAAGAAAGTCTACCGATATCAACGGTCAACATTTATCCTAAGCTCTACCCCATAAACGTTACATTTTTATCCGTGTTAGGGAACAGCGAAACCACGAAGTAATAAAATCTGATTGTAACTTTGTATGGCTTTCTTTTAATTATCTTTTCAAATGATCACATAGAGGTAAAATGGTACGATATTTCACCCCCCCAAAGAAGGACAAACAATCGATTGTAATGGTGTTAGTTTTTACATAGGAAAGAAAATCGGTCGTGGTTCCTTTGGGGATGTTTATGATTGCACAGATGAATGGGGTAACCGTTTGGTTGCTAAAGTCATTAACCCAAATGACAACACTTATGAGAAAGTTAGGTACGAATGGAAAAAAGAGTTTAGTTCCTTGAAAACTCTTCGTCACCCTAATATCACATTCATTCATCAAGCATTTGAATATAGAGATACGTTTTATATTATACTTGAAAAGTGCAAATCGACCTTGGGAAGTTTGGTATACCAACGTAGTTTTGATCGTGTCGCACATCTACCATATATAGCACGAGATATATTACATGGTTTAGACTTTATCCATCGCAACGGGTATGTTCATAAAGACCTTCATTTGGAAAATATATTCTTATCAAATAACGTTGATAAAAGAATGCCTTCTGGTACCTTTAAAATCGCAGACCTCGGTTTGGCTAATCTCGAAAAATCAATTGATCATAACACCATTGTTGCAGAATGGATGATTGCGCCTGAAGTATTAAACAGCGCAGACTTTGGGAAAATTGGTCGAACTATGGATATATATCATACAGCACTGATGCTGATGGAAATCATTGCAGGTGAACAACTAACTTTTACTCATGAGGATATTCTAAAGGGTGTACCTCGTAAAACAGCAGAGTCGCTGGGCTCACCATTTAGCATGGCGTTGTCCAGAGCTTAAGTGTCAACGTTTGGGATCGTACACCCAGCGCTATAGATATGTGGCGAGATATTAAATCTGCTGTTGGCGTTGTTGCCTAAATCAGTTGAACCTTTTTCAATTCTTGCGATCGGATCCTTCGTGATGGTTTGAGCTGTGGTGACATGGGTAAAGCGAATAAGAAGATTATTAACTGGACAGGGTACAATAAGGCTCTTGGTAGGCGGGGCAGGTCACGTTCTAGACAGACGATTCAGACGTAGATGCATGGCTGTGTAAAGCCCATCACGGTAAGTATGGGAGAGGCTCCAAGTAGACTGAAGCAGCGATTGATACGCCTTGACGATTAAGGGGATACCCTCTCCGTCTTTACTTGCTCTTTAAGGCTTTGTCGACGCTATCTTTGGCTAACAGATGTTCCGCCGACCTACCCTGACTACACCCGTATTCGTAAACGCTCGAAGACGGTTCAGGTCAAATGTCGCAATCGGTCTAGAGGGATTATTCGCCATATAGCGATTGATTCGACGGGCCTCAAAGTCTTCAGTAAGAGTAAGTGGAAAGTGAAAAAGCGTGGCGCAGAAAACGAAGTTCATGATGAAGCAGCACTCAGACGTACATAGGGAGGCTTTGTTGCCGAATTCGGCGAAAGAGCGGACCCTAGTTACATAGTTCGGTTTTTAAACAACATAGTGGGTTTCGGGCTAACCTACCCAAATAGCTTGTTGAGTGCTTTAACCATGGCGTAGTTCTCACCCACTTGTGCGTTGTAATTTCGAAGCGTGAGTGAAGCACCTAATCGTTGATTTACGCGATACATCGCCGTGCTTGTGGTAGCCATAGCGCTTTTTCCAATGCTTGTTCGAACCATATAGCCTTTGGCAACCAACTGCTAAATTTCTCGGATGACCTCTTTCCCAGAATGCCGCTCCCTCTCTTGGAGGGATAAGAGCCACGGCTCGTTTAATACGGATTGCTGCGTGGCAATCCCTCGTGTCATAAGCCCCATATGACC
>NZ_LJJE01000011.1 GCF_001854765.1 Vibrio sonorensis
ACGTCTGTAGTTTGTTGGGTTTAACGTTTTTTTAAATTGGTGTTTATGCGCCAGGCGGGACTGCGAGGCTATCTGCGATCAGTCGAATGAGCTCGTCTTCCACTTCAAACCTAACTTCGATGATCTCCCCGATCAATGACATATCACTATCAAAGTCTTCAGTGGAAACCGTTTCGTCATCAAGCGATGCGTATTTGTCGGTAAAGTTAAGTAATGGCTCAGTGGTCAGTACGATCCTGCCATAGGTTTGATCGATTTCTTCCGTTGCCTGAAACCCAGTCGCTCGCCATTTGTCCATCACCATATCGTAAATCTTGAAATGACCTTCAGAAATATAGTCGACAAGGTGTTGGCAAAACTGCTGTAATTCGCCAGAACTGGGTAATTTGCTAAGAGAGGGTTTAGTTGAGCAAGGTTGAAGATCAGCAAGCTTACAGAATTCGACAATGAGTAATTGTCGCTTTTCCAGCCAATGATCGATGACTTCACTGGAGCCACCCCATTGCTCTTGTGTTTGTTTGAATTTATTTAGCATGACCATGCCCTCATGATCTGATCACATCTCCGGTGATCTATTAGCCTTGGGTACAAGGCGATTGTTAGAGTGTTAAACTCTATTCCTTACAAGAGTTTATTGTATTGATGCAGTAAATTTGTAAACTCTTATGAATTTAGATTGCCAGTAAAATGATCGAACTTCAAGTAATCGGGAGACTATATGTTAAAACAGGATGACACAGTGCAAAGTAAATCGGCGTACTGGTGTGTGATGTCGGGAAGTGACATATGGTTAAAAGAAAACAGGATCCCTTTTGGCAGTAATGAAGAACTAGGGATCGACAGTCGAGAGGCCATCTTGATCGGAGAGCATGATCAGAAAAAGGTGTATTGGATCAACGAGTCTTCATTAGAAGTTGAACTGGAAATGTCCTCAATCCGAGAGTGTTTACACTTTGAACAAGACCTTTTCTTATTGGTGAGCAAGGCCGCACAATACAGTCATATGACTCAGACTATTCGGTTTTGCCCTCAATGTGGCGGACGAACACGCCTCAACCACAATCAGCTTGCGATGCAGTGTGGCGATTGCAGAACACTACACTATCCACGAATATTCCCCTGCATCATCGTCGCGGTGCGAAAAGAAAATAAAATACTGCTTGCTCAGCACCCTAGGCACAAAAACGGGATGTACACCATCATCGCAGGATTTACCGAGGTCGGTGAAACATTGGAACAATGTGTCGCGAGAGAGGTAAAAGAAGAGACGGGGATCGAAGTCGATAATATTCGTTACTTTGGCAGTCAGCCTTGGGCATTTCCTTCAAGTCTAATGATGGGTTTTTTGGCTGACTACAAAAATGGTGAAGTCAAACCAGACTACAGTGAACTGTCAGACGCAAACTGGTTTAGTATTGATCAACTGCCAGATCTTGCACCTAAGGGTACGATCGCTAGAGAATTGATTGAGTATACGGTGTCGCAAATATCTGAAAATAAATAAAAAAAACCTCCGAGACGGAGGGGGTAAGTAAGATGTCGTTATGAGATGCTGAGTCACGAGTACTCAGTTTTATAATTGTAGTTTTCGCTAGCGAACAAATTTTTAACACCTATCAGAGATCTAAGCAATCTAAGCTCTGGTTTAAAAGTTAATAACATGATCTAGGTTGCAAAGCATACCGCTTTTGCGAGCCAAACAGTGTTAGAATAACCCCTTTGAAAAAGTCAGAATATTTTGGAAGACGGAATGACAGAATTAAAAAATGACCGTTACTTAAGAGCTCTACTAAAAGAGCCTGTAGACTACACACCGGTATGGATGATGCGCCAAGCAGGCCGTTATTTACCAGAGTATCGCGAAACGAGATCAATTGCTGGCGACTTCATGTCACTATGCCGCAACGCAGAGCTTGCTTCAGAAGTGACCCTTCAGCCACTGCGTCGTTTTCCACTCGATGCCGCTATTCTGTTTTCTGATATCTTGACGATCCCAGACGCGATGGGATTGGGTCTTCGCTTTGAAACTGGAGAAGGTCCAGTTTTCGACAAGCCGATTCGCTGTAAAGCGGATGTTGATAAAATTGGTTTACCAGATCCTGAAGGGGAACTGCAATATGTTATGAATGCCGTTCGTCAGATCCGCAAAGATCTCAACGGTGACGTTCCACTGATTGGTTTCTCTGGTAGCCCTTGGACTCTGGCAACTTACATGGTCGAAGGCGGAAGCTCTAAAGCCTTTACTAAAATTAAAAAAATGATGTATGCAGAGCCGCAGACCTTGCATGCGTTGTTGGATAAGTTGGCTGATAGCGTTATCGAGTACTTGAACGCTCAAATTAAAGCTGGTGCGCAATCAGTTATGGTATTTGATACTTGGGGTGGTGTATTAACGCCGCGAGACTACAACTTGTTCTCTTTGCAGTACATGCACAAAATTGTTGATGGCCTAATACGAGAAAATGATGGCCGACGTGTACCCGTCACTTTGTTCACTAAAAATGGTGGTATGTGGCTTGAGCAAATTGCAGCGACAGGCTGTGATGCTGTTGGTTTAGATTGGACAATCAATATCGCCGATGCAAAGGCGAGAGTTGGAGATAAAGTGGCACTGCAAGGAAATATGGATCCTTCTATGCTATATGCTCAGCCAGAGCGAATTAAAGAAGAAGTGGCCACCATCCTAGAAGGCTTTGGTCATGACAATACCGGCCACGTGTTTAACCTAGGACATGGCATTCATCTCGACGTCCCACCTGAAAATGCAGGAGTATTTGTGGAAGCGGTCCATGAGCTGTCCAAGCCATACCACAAATAACAAAGTAACGAGATGAAAAGCGCCTGATTAGACCAGGCGCTTTTTGTTTATTCGGTAAACTAGTCGTTATACTCTTTAGACTTATAAAAAGGGATAATAACAATCAATGAAAACTCGCGAAAAAATTGTTCACGCTGCGCTGCTACTGTTTAACGAAAAAGGTGAAAGAAACATTACGACCAATCATATTGCAGCCGATATTGATATTAGCCCAGGCAACCTCTATTACCACTTTCGAAACAAGCAAGAAATCGTCCGCGAGATTTTCAATCTCTACTCCAACGAGCTTTTAGAGCGCTTTACACCTTTGCAAGGTCAACACGAGAGCTTAGTGTTGCTGAAGCACTATCTCGACTCAATTTTTACCCTAATGTGGAAATACCGCTTTTTTTACGCCAATCTGCCTGAAATACTGCAAAGAGATCCCCAGCTTCACAGTGAATACATTCAGGTCCAAGAGAAACTGCAAGGGAACCTGATAAACATCATGCGCGCTTTTGTCGATTTAGATTTGCTCGAGGTGACAGAAACGCAGATGAAAACGCTAGTGACCACACTGCACTTGATTGCATCAAGCTGGTTGGGTTATCAGTCCGCGATGTCGCCTAAATCTAAGATTACCGAACAGGTAATTCACCAAGGCATGCTTCAGATGATAGAGGTGGTTAAGCCAATGGCTACAAAACAAGGGGCGGAGCAGCTTGTGCTTTTGGAAGAGGGTGTTAGAGCAATTCACGCTTAGTTAGTACCACAGTGAATAGTTGCAGTTTGCCACTTCATATACACTTCCTACAAAAGAGTAAAAGATAGGAAGCAGGATGCACTTCGATATATTCAATGGTGATGCGGATGGGATCATTTCTCTCATCCAACTCCGTCTCAAAGAGCCTAAAGTGTCGACACTTGTCACGGGTGTAAAACGCGATATCAAATTGATTGAGAAGATTGCTCCGACACAAGGAGATACCATTACCGTTTTAGATATCTCTATGGCGAAGAATCAAAGCGCGCTAAGCGTTTTACTATCGAAAGAGCACCAAATCTTTTACGCCGATCATCATCAAAGTGGCGAAGTCCCCAACTCGCCCTATTTGAATGCGCATATCGATCTATCAGCCAATACCTGTACCGCACTTATCGTTGATGAGCTGCTATCAGGCCAGTTTCACCATTGGGCCATTACTGCGGCTTATGGCGATAACCTTATCGCCACCGCCGACGCTCTCGCTCACAAAGCCGGCTTAGATACACCCCAAAAGTTGAAGTTGCAGGAGCTAGGCACACTGATTAACTACAACGGCTACGGAGAAACCCTGGCAGATTTGCACTTTCATCCAGCCGACTTGTATAAAAAGCTGGCCCAATATACCTCTCCATTCGATGTGATTGAGGATAGTGATTCACCCTATTACACACTAAAAACGGCTTTTGCCAATGACATGCTGGTGGCAGAGCAAGCGTGCCAGCTCCACAACAGTGAGATTTTAAAAGTGGTAGCGTTAGACGATGGGGCAGCGTCGAGGCGAGTCAGCGGGGTATATGGCAACCAGTTGGCTAATGAGAATCCAACTAAGGCCCACTTAATATTGACTAAGACGGCTGATGGCGACTATCGAGTGTCATTGCGAGCCCCCTTAGAAAATAAGAAAGGCGCTGGGTACATTTGCAGCCAGTTTGAAACCGGTGGGGGAAGAGAAGCTGCTGCGGGTATTAACAAATTGCCCACGGCTGATCTTACACACCTTATTGAAACAATAGAAGCCTATTACTAAAACAGACAGTTATGGAAAGTGGCGTTTATTTTTTCAGCAGCTATTGCAGATAAATTTGTGATCTGTATAATACGCCGCACTGACTTAGTCAGTTGTGAACCAATGAGCAGCGAGGAGCTGGTAAATCTAACGATTTGCTTGGTAATGTAAACTCAGCTTATGTTCGCGGTTAATACAATTAGCTTGCCACTTTGTGGCTATTGGTTAATAGAAAATTAACTGACAACGCGTCCTAATTTTGGATGCTACGGTTTCACATAAATCAATCGGCATTCTCTCACCCAAAGTGAGTTTGAGTGGCGATATTGTTTGTGTAATTTTTTAATTATTGGAGCTCTGTCTCATGCAGAACCAACGTATTCGTATCCGCCTTAAA
Source organism: Vibrio sonorensis (assembly GCF_001854765.1). GTDB lineage: Bacteria > Pseudomonadota > Gammaproteobacteria > Enterobacterales > Vibrionaceae > Vibrio > Vibrio sonorensis. Next base: position 4,967 of record NZ_LJJE01000011.1, read on the forward strand.
GCTTTCGATTACAAACTAATCGACGCTTCAACTGCGGAAATCGTTGAAACAGCTAAGCGTACCGGCGCACAGGTTCGTGGTCCTATTCCACTGCCTACTCGTAAAGAGCGTTTCACTGTTCTTATCTCTCCACACGTTAACAAAGATGCTCGTGATCAGTACGAAATCCGTACTCACAAACGTCTAATCGACATCGTTGAACCAACAGATAAAACTGTTGATGCACTGATGCGTCTAGACCTAGCAGCGGGCGTTGACGTTCAAATTAGCCTAGGTTAAGGGAGATTAGAATAATGATTGGTCTAGTCGGACGTAAAGTGGGTATGACCCGCGTATTTACCGAAGAAGGCGTTTCTATCCCAGTAACTGTTGTTGAGGTTGAAGCGAACCGTGTTTCTCAAGTTAAAACTCTTGAGAACGATGGCTACGCAGCAATCCAGGTAACTGCTGGTGCTAAGAAAGCTAACCGTGTATCTAAGCCAGAAGCTGGTCACTTTGCGAAAGCAGGTGTTGAAGCTGGCCGCGGTCTTTGGGAATTCCGTTTAGAAAACGGCGAAGAGTTTGAAGTTGGTGCTGAACTAACTGTTGAACTGTTCAACGAAACTAAGAAAGTAGACGTTACTGGTACATCTAAGGGTAAAGGTTTCCAAGGTGCTGTTAAGCGCTGGAACTTCCGTACTCAAGATATGACTCACGGTAACTCATTGTCTCACCGTGCTCCTGGTTCTATCGGTCAATGTCAGACTCCAGGTCGCGTGTTTAAAGGCAAGAAAATGGCAGGTCACATGGGTGCTGAGCGTGTAACGACTCAAAACCTAGAGATCGTACGTGTTGACGCTGAGCGCAACCTGCTTCTTATTAAAGGTGCAGTACCAGGCGCAACTGGCGGTAACGTGATCGTTAAACCAGCTGTTAAAGCATAACGTCTAGGAGTAAGTAATGGAATTGATGGTTAAAGGTGCTGATGCACTAACTGTTTCCGAAGCTACTTTCGGACGTGAGTTCAACGAAGCTCTTGTACACCAGGTAGTTGTTGCTTACGCAGCAGGTGCTCGTCAAGGCACTCGTGCTCAAAAAACACGTTCAGAAGTTTCTGGCGGTGGTGCTAAACCATGGCGTCAAAAAGGTACTGGCCGTGCTCGTGCTGGTACAATTCGTAGCCCAATCTGGCGTACAGGTGGTGTTACTTTTGCTGCGAAACCACAAGATCACAGCCAAAAAGTAAACAAGAAAATGTACCGTGGTGCTATGAAGAGCATTCTATCTGAGCTAGTTCGTCAAGAGCGTCTAATCGTTGTTGATAACTTCGCAGTAGAAGCACCAAAAACAAAAGAGCTAGTAGCTAAGCTTAAAGAACTTGAGCTTAACGATGTACTTATCGTTACTGGCGAAGTAGACGAGAACTTGTTCTTAGCTGCTCGTAACCTATACAAAGTTGACGCACGTGATGTTGCTGGTGTTGATCCAGTTAGCCTTATCGCGTTCGACAAGGTTCTAATGACTGCAGAAGCAGTTAAGCAAGTTGAGGAGATGCTGGCATGATCACTGAAGAGCGTCTACTAAAAGTTCTACGTGCACCGCACATCTCTGAAAAAGCAACAATGGCAGCTGAGAAAGCGAACACTATCGTTTTCAAAGTAGCAATTGATGCAACTAAAAAAGAGATCAAAGCAGCTGTAGAAAAGCTATTTGAAGTTGAAGTTAAGTCTGTAAATACTCTTGTAACCAAGGGTAAGACCAAACGTCAAGGTCTACGCCAAGGTCGCCGCAGCGACGTTAAGAAAGCGTACGTTACCTTGAAAGAAGGTCAAGATCTTGACTTCGTTGGCGGCGCGGAATAACAGGAGTAGTTGAATAATGGCTATTGTTAAATGTAAGCCGACTTCGGCTGGTCGTCGTCACGTTGTTAAAGTTGTTAACGCTGACCTACACAAGGGTAAGCCTTACGCACCTCTTCTAGAGAAAAACTCTAAGAACGGCGGTCGTAACAACAACGGTCGTATCACGGTACGTCACATCGGTGGTGGTCACAAACATCATTACCGTGTAATTGACTTTAAACGTACTAAAGATGGCATTCCAGCGAAAGTTGAGCGTCTAGAATACGATCCAAACCGTAGCGCAAACATCGCTCTAGTTCTGTACGCAGACGGTGAGCGTCGTTACATCCTTGCGCCTAAAGGTGTTCAAGCAGGTGATGCGATCCAGTCTGGTGCAGATGCACCTATTAAAGCTGGTAACGCACTTCCAATGCGTAACATCCCAGTAGGTTCTACCGTTCACAACGTTGAGCTAAAACCTGGTAAAGGTGGTCAGCTAGCACGTTCTGCAGGCGCTTACGCTCAGATCGTTGCTCGTGACGGTGCATACGTAACGATTCGTCTACGTTCAGGCGAAATGCGCAAAGTACTATCTGAAGGCCGTGCAACAATCGGTGAAGTAGGTAATGCTGAGCACATGCTACGTGAACTAGGTAAAGCTGGTGCTAACCGCTGGCGCGGTGTTCGTCCAACCGTTCGTGGTGTTGTGATGAACCCAGTAGACCACCCACACGGTGGTGGTGAAGGCCGTACATCTGGTGGTCGTCACCCAGTTTCTCCTTGGGGTATGCCTACTAAAGGCTTTAAGACCCGTAAGAACAAACGCACTGACAAGTACATTGTACGTCGTCGTAATAAGTAATCTATTTAAGAGGATAAGCCATGCCACGTTCTCTCAAGAAAGGTCCATTTATTGACCTACACTTGCTGAAGAAGGTAGAGAAAGCGGTGGAAAGCGGAGACAAAAAGCCTATTAAGACTTGGTCCCGTCGCTCAATGATCATTCCTACAATGATCGGTTTGACCATCGCTGTCCATAATGGTCGTCAGCACGTTCCAGTATTCGTAACTGATGAAATGATCGGTCACAAACTGGGCGAATTCGCACCAACACGTACTTACCGCGGTCACGCTGCGGATAAGAAAGCTAAGAAGCGTTAAGGAGTAGATGATGGAAGCATTAGCTAAACATAACTTTGCTCGCATTTCGCCTCAGAAAGCTCGCTTAGTTGCAGATCAAATTCGCGGTAAATCCGTTGATCAAGCACTTGAAATCTTGACGTTCAGCAACAAAAAAGCTGCTGACCTAATCAAGAAAGTTCTTGAATCGGCAATCGCGAATGCGGAGCACAACGAAGGTGCAGATATCGACGATCTATCAGTCGCTAAAATCTTCGTAGATGAAGGCCCTATCATGAAGCGTATTATGCCTCGTGCTAAAGGCCGCGCGGATCGTATCTTGAAGCGTTCTAGCCACATCACTGTTGTTGTTGCAGACGTTTAAGACTAGGAGATAAGCAATGGGTCAAAAAGTACATCCAAATGGTATTCGTCTTGGCATCGTTAAGCCTTGGAATGCTACATGGTTTGCTAACACCAAAGAATTCGCTGACAACCTAGACGGCGACTTCAAGGTACGTCAGTTCCTTACTAAGGAACTACAAAAAGCGTCTCTGTCACGCATCGTTATCGAACGTCCTGCTAAGAGCATCCGTGTGACTATTCACACTGCTCGTCCAGGCGTTGTAATCGGTAAGAAAGGTGAAGACGTTGAGAAGCTACGCGCAGCTGTAGCTAAAATCGCAGGTGTACCAGCGCAAATCAACATCGCTGAAGTACGCAAGCCTGAACTAGATGCGCAACTTGTTGGTGACAGCATCGCGTCTCAGCTAGAGCGTCGTGTTATGTTCCGTCGTGCTATGAAGCGTGCGGTACAGAATGCAATGCGTCTAGGTGCTAAAGGTATCAAAGTGGAAGTAAGCGGTCGTCTAGGCGGCGCTGAAATCGCACGCTCTGAGTGGTACCGTGAAGGCCGTGTGCCTCTACACACTCTACGTGCAGACATTGATTACGCAACTTCTTCGGCTCACACCCAATACGGTGTAATCGGCATTAAAGTTTGGATCTTCAAAGGTGAGATTCTAGGCGGTATGCCAGCAGCTAACGCTGTAGAGCCAAAAGGCGACAAGCCTAAGAAGCAGCGCAAAGGCCGTAAGTAAGGAGTCGACAGATGCTACAACCTAAACGTACTAAGTTCCGTAAGGTTCAGACTGGTCGTAACCGTGGTCTTGCTAAAGGTACTGATGTAAGCTTCGGTACTTTCGGCTTGAAAGCGGTAGGCCGTGGTCGTCTAACTGCTCGTCAAATCGAAGCAGCACGTCGTGCTATGACGCGTCACGTTAAGCGTCAAGGTAAAATCTGGATCCGTGTGTTCCCAGACAAACCAATCACAGAAAAACCACTTGAAGTTCGTCAAGGTAAGGGTAAAGGTAACGTTGAGTACTGGGTAGCCCAAATCCAACCTGGTAAGGTTATGTACGAAATGGACGGTGTACCTGAAGAATTGGCACGTGAAGCGTTCCGCCTAGCGGCTCGTAAACTGCCATTCAAAACTACATTTGTAACTAAGCAGGTGATGTGATGAAAGCACAAGATCTACGCGAAAAGAGCGTTGAAGAGCTTAATGCAGAGCTATTAGAATTGCTACGTGAACAGTTTAACTTGCGCATGCAAGCTGCAACTGGTCAACTGCAGCAAACTCATACTCTGAAAGCTGTACGCCGTGATATCGCACGTGTGAAAACTGTTTTGACTGAGAAGGCAGGCGCATAATGAGCGACAAAATTCGTACTCAACTAGGTCGTGTTGTTAGCGACAAGATGGACAAGTCTATCGTTGTTGCTATCGAGCGTAAGGTTAAACACCCAATTTACGGCAAGTACGTAAAGCGCACGACTAAAGTACACGCACATGACGAGAACAACGAGTGTGGCCTAGGCGATACCGTTGAGATCCAAGAGTGTCGTCCACTGTCTAAGACTAAGTCTTGGACTTTGGTTAAGATTGTAGAAAAGGCGAAGATTTAATCTTTCCTTGACTATAAAAAACGGCTCCAAAAAATTATTTTGGAGCCGTTTATTTTTTGACTACCCAATCACAAAAAAGGGTGGTACAATTCGCGTCCCTTTTAAAGAGGCAGCCCGACCCGAGATGGGTCTAGTTTTAATATTTAGCGGAGCATTAACATGATCCAAATGCAAAGTATGCTGGACGCAGCTGATAACTCAGGCGCTCGCAGCGTAATGTGTATTAAGGTTCTGGGTGGCTCTCACCGCCGTTATGCACATATCGGAGACGTTATCAAAGTTACTGTTAAGGAAGCAATTCCTCGCGGTAAAGTTAAGAAAGGTGATGTCCTGAAGGCGGTAGTAGTGCGCACCCGTAAAGGCGTACGTCGTCCTGACGGTTCTGTCATTCGCTTCGACCGTAATGCTTGTGTATTGTTGAACGACACTACTGAGCAACCTATCGGTACACGTATCTTTGGTCCAGTAACACGCGAACTTCGTAACGATAAGTTTATGAAGATCGTATCTCTGGCACCAGAAGTTCTGTAAGGAGCGGCAAACAATGGCAGCTAAAATCCGTCGTAACGACGAAGTGATCGTTCTTGCTGGAAAAGATAAAGGCAAGAAAGGTAAAGTAACTAAGGTTCTGACAACTGGTAAAGTTATCGTAGAAGGTATCAACCTAGTTAAGAAACATCAGAAACCTGTTCCAGCTATGGGTATCCAAGGCGGTATCGTAGAGCAGGAAGCAGCAATCGATGTATCTAACGTGGCTATCTTTAACGATGCTACTGGTAAAGCAGACCGTATCGGTTTCCGTTTTGAAGATGGTAAGAAAGTTCGTTTCTTTAAGTCTAACGGCGAAACCGTTTCTAACTAATAGAAGTAATTTGGAGTTCAACTATGGCGAAACTGCATGATTACTACAAGTCGTCTGTAGTCGCTGAACTGACCAAACAGTTCAGTTACTCAAGCGTCATGCAAGTCCCTAGAATCGAGAAAATCACCCTAAACATGGGTGTTGGTGAAGCAATCAACGATAAAAAGCTTCTAGAAAACGCAGCTTCTGATATGGCGACCATTTCTGGTCAAAAGCCACTTATCACTAAAGCGCGTAAATCTGTTGCAGGCTTTAAAATCCGCGAAGGCTACCCTATCGGTTGTAAAGTAACCTTGCGTGGCGAACGCATGTGGGATTTCCTAGAGCGTCTTATTTCAATCGCTCTTCCACGTGTACGTGACTTCCGTGGTGTTAGCGCTAAGTCTTTTGACGGACGCGGTAACTACAGCATGGGCGTTCGCGAGCAAATCATCTTCCCGGAAATCGACTTTGATAAAGTTGATCGAGTACGCGGTCTAGACATCACTATTACGACGTCTGCTGGTACTGATGAGGAAGGCCGTGCTCTGCTGGCTGCCTTTAACTTCCCATTCCGTAAGTAAGGTGAAGGGTTACTGTTATGGCTAAAAACTCAATGAAAGCACGTGAAGCAAAACGTGCAAAGCTAGTAGCTAAGTAGCTGAAAAGCGTGCAGCTCTAAAAGCTATCATCAGCGATGTAAACGCATCTGAAGAAGATCGTTGGGATGCGGTTCTAAAACTGCAATCTCTTCCACGTGATTCTAGTGCATCACGTCAGCGCAACCGTTGTAACCAAACTGGTCGTCCACACGGTTACCTACGTAAGTTCGGTCTAAGCCGTATCAAAGTTCGCGAAGCTTGCATGAAAGGCGAGATTCCTGGACTTCGTAAGGCTAGCTGGTAATTGCCACTTTTAATCATTTGGAGTAAATCATATGAGCATGCAAGATCCGATTTCGGATATGCTGACCCGTATTCGTAACGGTCAGGCAGCAAACAAAGTTGCTGTTAAAATGCCTTCTTCAAAGCTTAAAGTTGCAATTGCTGCACTACTAAAAGCTGAAGGTTACATCACTGATTTCGCTGTTGACAGCGAAGTAAAACCTGAGCTGGAAGTGACTCTTAAGTACTTCCAAGCAAAACCAGTAATCGAGCAACTGAAGCGTGTTTCACGCCCAGGTCTACGCGTTTACAAGAAGAAAGATCAACTTCCTTCTGTAATGGGCGGTCTTGGTGTTGCTGTTGTTTCAACTTCCAAAGGTCTTATGTCTGACCGTGCTGCACGTAAAGCCGGCCTTGGTGGTGAAATCATCTGTTACGTAGCTTAATAGGAGTAGATTATGTCTCGTGTTGCTAAAGCACCTGTCGCTATTCCAGCTGGCGTAGAGGTGAAACTGAACGGCCAAGAAGTTACTGTAAAAGGTGCTAAAGGCGAACTATCTCGCGTTCTTAACGACGCAGTAGTTGTAGCTCAGGAAGAAAACAATCTAACTTTCGGTCCACGCGACGGTGTTGATAACGCATGGGCACAAGCAGGTACTGCACGTGCACTAGTTAACAACATGGTTGTGGGTGTTACTGAAGGCTTTACTAAGAAGCTAACTCTTAAGGGTGTTGGTTACCGTGCTGCTATTAAAGGCAAAGCGGTTGCTCTAACACTTGGCTTCTCTCACCCTGTTGAGCACGAGTTGCCAGAGGGTATTAAAGCTGAATGTCCAAGCCAAACTGAAATTGTTCTAACTGGTTGTGACAAGCAGCTTGTTGGTCAAGTGGCGGCAGACATCCGTTCTTACCGTGAGCCTGAGCCTTACAAAGGTAAAGGTGTTCGTTACGCAGATGAAAATGTGCGTACTAAAGAAGCTAAGAAGAAGTAAGGTAACACTATGGATAAGAAAGCATCTCGCATCCGTCGTGCTACACGCGCACGTCGTAAGATTGCAGAACTGGGTGCAACTCGCCTAGTAGTACACCGTACTCCTCGTCACGTGTACGCTCAGGTTATCGCATCAAACGGCTCTGAGGTTATCGCAGCAGCTTCTACTGTAGAAAAAGCGATCCGTGAGCAAGTGAAGAACACTGGTAACATCGATGCAGCTAAAGCAGTAGGTAAAGCTATTGCTGAGCGTGCGCTTGAGAAAGGCGTATCGACAGTAGCATTTGATCGTTCTGGTTTCCAATACCACGGTCGAGTAGCGGCGCTAGCAGATTCTGCTCGCGAAGCTGGTCTGAAATTCTAAGGTAGGGTTGGAAGATGGCTAAAGAACAACAACAAGCGAATGATTTGCAAGAAAAGCTAATCGCTGTTAACCGTGTTTCTAAGACGGTTAAAGGTGGTCGAATCATGAGCTTCACTGCACTAACAGTCGTTGGTGACGGTAACGGTCGCGTAGGTTTCGGTTACGGCAAAGCTCGTGAAGTACCTGCAGCGATTCAAAAAGCAATGGAAAAAGCGCGTCGTAACATGACTACTATCGCGCTTAACGAAGGCACCCTTTTCCACCCGGTTAAAGGTCGCCACTCGGGCTCTAAAGTTTACATGCAGCCAGCTGCAGAAGGTACAGGTGTTATCGCCGGTGGTGCGATGCGTGCTGTACTTGAAGTTGCAGGCGTACACAACGTATTGTCTAAAGCGTACGGTTCTACGAACCCTATCAACATCGTTCGTGCAACGATTGACGCTCTGGGCAGCATGAAGTCGCCAGAAATGGTTGCTGCTAAACGTGGTCTAACTGTTGAATCTATTTCGGAGTAAGAACACCATGGCAACTATTAAAGTAACTCAAACTAAAAGCTCAATTGGTCGCCTACCTAAGCACAAATTGTGCCTTAAAGGTCTTGGCCTTCGTAAAATCAACCACACAGTTGAACTTGAAGATACTCCGTGCGTTCGCGGTATGATCAACAAGGTTAGCTACATGGTTAAAGTTGAGGAGTAATCAGAATGCGTTTGAATACTCTATCACCGGCTGCTGGCTCTAAGCCTTCTGCGAAGCGCGTAGGTCGCGGTATCGGTTCTGGCCTTGGTAAAACAGGTGGCCGTGGTCACAAAGGTCAAAAATCACGTTCTGGCGGCAGTGTTCGTCCAGGTTTCGAAGGCGGTCAAATGCCTCTGAAACAACGTCTACCTAAATTCGGTTTCACTTCTCGTAAGAGCCTAGTGAGTGCTGAAGTTCGTCTAGCTGAGCTAGCGAAGGTAACAGGTGACGTAGTTGATCTTAACAGCCTAAAAGCTGCTAACGTTATCACTAAGAACATCGAATTTGTTAAAGTTGTTCTATCTGGTGAAATTAACAAAGCAGTGACTGTTAAAGGTCTACGCGTGACTAAAGGCGCTAAAGCTGCAATCGAAGCTGCAGGCGGTAAAATCGAGGAATAATCTCGAGGATTGAGGTACAGATGGCTAAGAAACCAGGACAAGATTTTCGCAGTGCTCAGAGCGGCTTAAGTGAACTAAAGTCGCGCTTACTATTCGTAATAGGTGCACTTTTAGTATTCCGAGCAGGCTCTTTCGTGCCGATCCCTGGTATTGACGCTGCTGTACTTGCCGATTTGTTCGAACAGCAAAAAGGCACCATCGTTGAAATGTTCAACATGTTCTCCGGTGGTGCACTTGAGCGTGCATCTATATTAGCATTGGGCATCATGCCGTATATTTCGGCTTCGATTGTTGTCCAATTGCTAACTGTAGTTCATCCAGCGTTAGCCGAACTCAAGAAAGAGGGTGAAGCAGGCCGTCGTAAGATCAGCCAATATACACGCTACGGCACGCTTGTACTTGCAACATTCCAAGCTATTGGTATTGCAACAGGCCTACCAAACATGGTCGACAATCTGGTTGTTATCAACCAAACCATGTTTACGCTTATTGCAACCGTGAGTCTAGTAACCGGTACCATGTTCCTGATGTGGTTAGGTGAACAGATTACTGAGCGCGGAATTGGTAATGGTATTTCATTACTTATCTTTGCAGGTATCGTTGCTGGATTGCCATCGGCAATCGGTCAGACAATCGAGCAAGCGCGTCAAGGTGAATTGCATGTACTTCTTCTGCTGCTGATTGGTGTACTTGCTTTTGCAGTTATTTACTTTGTTGTTTTCATGGAGCGTGGTCAACGTCGTATCGTCGTTAACTATGCGAAGCGTCAACAAGGTCGTAAAGTTTTTGCTGCTCAAAGCACGCATTTGCCACTTAAAATAAATATGGCAGGTGTTATACCAGCAATTTTTGCATCTAGTATTATACTGTTCCCAGGAACATTAGCTCAGTGGTTCGGTCAGAACGGTGAGAGCAGCACATTCGGTTGGCTAACTGATGTGTCTTTGGCTCTTTCCCCAGGTCAACCTCTGTACGTAATGCTTTATGCAGCAGCGATTATTTTCTTCTGTTTCTTCTACACGGCGTTGGTATTCAACCCGCGTGAAACAGCAGATAACCTGAAGAAGTCCGGTGCATTCGTACCCGGTATCCGCCCAGGTGAGCAGACAGCGAAATACATTGATAAAGTAATGACGCGTTTAACCCTTTGTGGTGCACTCTACATTACCTTTATCTGTCTGATTCCTGAGTTCATGATGGTCGCGTGGAACGTACGTTTCTACTTCGGCGGTACATCACTACTTATCGTAGTGGTTGTTATCATGGACTTTATGGCACAGGTGCAGACTCATCTGATGTCTCAACAGTATGATTCTGTGTTGAAAAAGGCAAATCTGAAAGGCTATGGCCGTTAATTCGGCGGTAGACTCAGATTTCATTTACGGAGTTTAGCAATGAAAGTTCGTGCTTCCGTTAAAAAAATCTGCCGTAACTGCAAAGTTATTAAGCGTAACGGTGTTGTTCGTGTTATTTGCAACGAAGCAAAACACAAGCAGCGTCAAGGCTAAGCAGCAGAAATTTTTACTTGAAATATAAGGTAGCGTCGAGTATATTCCTCGGCCTACCTTTTGCGTGCAAAAGAAGTAGTATCCCGCAGCGTATCCTCAACGGGCTTTGCTGCGGCTAATTCTTGATAAAGTACTAGGAGTGAATAGTGGCCCGTATAGCAGGCATTAACATTCCTGATCAGAAACATGCTGTAATCGCTCTAACAGCGATCTACGGTATCGGTAAGACTCGTTCTCAAGCTATCCTAGCTGGAGCAGGTATTGCTGAAAATGTTAAGATCAGTGAACTAACTGAAGAGCAGATCGATCAACTGCGTGATGGTGTAGCTAAGTACACTGTAGAGGGTGATCTACGTCGTGAAGTTTCCATGAACATCAAGCGTCTTATGGACCTTGGCTGTTACCGTGGTCTTCGTCATCGTCGCAGTCTACCACTACGTGGACAGCGTACTAAAACCAATGCTCGCACCCGTAAGGGTCCGCGTAAGCCGATCAAGAAATAATCGGGAAGGTAGAGTACAATGGCTAAACAACCAACTCGCGCTCGTAAGCGCGTACGCAAGCAAGTTGCTGATGGCGTTGCGCACATCCATGCTTCTTTTAACAACACAATCGTGACCATCACTGACCGTCAAGGTAACGCACTAGCTTGGGCTACTGCAGGTGGTTCAGGTTTCCGTGGTTCTCGTAAGTCTACCCCATTCGCTGCACAGGTTGCTGCAGAGCGTTGTGCTGAAATGGCTAAAGAATACGGTCTAAAGAACTTGGAAGTTATGGTTAAGGGTCCAGGTCCAGGTCGTGAATCTACTGTTCGCGCACTGAACGCTGCTGGTTTCCGCATCACAAACATTGTTGATGCTACACCTATCCCTCATAACGGTTGTCGTCCACCTAAGAAACGTCGCGTATAACGTTTCTGGGACAATTGGAGAAAGATCATGGCAAGATATTTGGGTCCTAAGCTGAAGCTTAGCCGTCGTGAAGGCACTGACTTATTCCTTAAGTCTGGTGTTCGCGCGATCGATACCAAGTGTAAAATTGATAACGCACCAGGTGTACACGGCGCTCGTCGCGGTCGTCTATCTGAGTATGGCGTTCAGCTTCGTGAGAAGCAAAAAGTTCGTCGTATGTACGGCGTTCTAGAAAAACAATTCCGTAACTACTACAAAGATGCTGCTCGCCTTAAAGGCAACACAGGTGAAAACCTACTTCAGCTTCTTGAAGGTCGTCTTGATAACGTAGTTTACCGTATGGGCTTTGGCGCTACTCGCTCAGAAGCTCGTCAGCTAGTTAGCCACAAAGCTATTCTAGTTAACGGTAAAGTTGTAAACGTTCCTTCTTTCAAAGTTGCGGCAAACGACGTTGTTTCTATCCGCGAGAAAGCGAAATCGCAAGCTCGTATTAAAGCAGCTCTTGAAGTAGCTGAACAACGCGAAAAACCAACTTGGATTGAAGTAGATGGCGGGAAGATGGAAGGTACGTTCAAGCGTTTGCCTGAGCGTTCAGATCTGTCTGCTGACATCAACGAACAATTGATCGTCGAGCTTTACTCTAAGTAAGGTTTAAACTAAAGAGAGGACACAATGCAGGGTTCTGTAACAGAATTTCTTAAGCCACGTCTTGTTGACATCGAACAGATCAGCACGACTCACGCAAAAGTAACTCTTGAGCCATTAGAGCGTGGTTTTGGCCATACTCTTGGTAATGCACTTCGCCGTATTCTACTATCTTCTATGCCGGGTTGTGCCGTAACAGAGGTAGAGATTGAAGGCGTACTACACGAATACAGCACTAAAGAAGGCGTTCAGGAAGATATTCTTGAAATTCTTTTAAACCTTAAAGGTTTAGCTGTTCGCGTTGCCGAAGGCAAAGATGAAGTGTTCATTACACTAAACAAGTCCGGCTCAGGCCCTGTGGTTGCAGGTGACATCACCCATGATGGTGATGTAGAGATCGCTAACCCTGAACACGTTATTTGTCACTTAACGGATGACAACGCTGAGATCGCAATGCGTATCAAAGTTGAACGTGGTCGTGGTTATGTTCCGGCTTCGGCTCGTATCCATAATGAAGAAGATGAACGTCCAATCGGTCGTCTACTGGTTGATGCTACATACAGCCCTGTAGACAAGATTGCTTATTCTGTTGATGCAGCTCGTGTAGAGCAACGCACTGACTTGGATAAGTTGGTCATCGATATGGAAACGAACGGTACTCTAGACCCTGAGGAAGCAATCCGTCGCGCAGCAACTATCCTTGCTGAGCAATTGGATGCGTTCGTAGATCTTCGTGATGTACGTGTACCTGAGGAGAAGGAAGAGAAGCCAGAGTTCGATCCTATCCTACTGCGTCCTGTAGACGATCTTGAACTAACAGTTCGCTCTGCTAACTGTCTGAAAGCAGAAGCGATTCACTACATCGGTGATCTTGTACAGCGTACTGAGGTTGAGCTTCTTAAAACGCCTAACCTTGGTAAGAAATCTCTTACTGAGATTAAAGACGTACTTGCATCACGTGGTCTGTCTCTAGGTATGCGCCTAGAAAACTGGCCACCAGCGTCTATCGCTGAAGATTAATCGATATTAGTTAGAAGGATTAGGTCATGCGCCATCGTAAGAGTGGTCGTCAACTCAACCGCAACAGCTCACATCGCAAAGCGATGTTCAGCAATATGGCTAGCTCTCTAGTACGTCATGAAGTTATCAAGACTACTTTGCCAAAAGCAAAAGAGCTACGTCGCGTAGTTGAGCCTTTGATTACACTAGCTAAGACTGACAGCGTTGCTAACCGTCGTCTAGCATTTGCACGTACTCGTGACAACGAAGTAGTTGCAAAACTATTTAACGAACTAGGTCCACGTTTCGCTAGCCGCCAAGGCGGTTACACTCGTATCCTAAAAGCTGGCTTCCGTGCTGGTGATAAAGCTCCAATGGCTTACATTGAGCTTGTTGATCGCCCAGCTGCTGAAGAAGCTGCTGAGTAATCAGTTCGTAATAACGAAAAAACCGAGCCTCGGCTCGGTTTTTTTGTATCTGCTCGAATCCACTCTTTAGAGATAAAAGATTCGAGATGTAAAAAAACCGGCTATCGCCGGTTTTGTACTTTCATGCTTACATTAAAGAATCGCTAGTAGCTCAACTTCAAATACTAGTGCAGCGTATGGAGGAATTGCTGCACCTGCGCCACGTTCGCCGTATGCTAGGTCTTGCGGGATGTATAGCTTCCATTTAGAGCCCACAGGCATTAGTTGCAATGCTTCTACCCAACCCTTGATAACGCCAGTTACAGGGAACTCAGCAGGCTGACCACGAGATACAGAGCTATCGAAAACTGTACCGTCTGTTAGTTCACCGTGGTAGTGAACACGTACTTGCTTGTCAGAAGTTGGGATTTCACCAGTACCTTCAGTGATGATTTCGTACTGTAGACCTGACTCAAGTACCGTTACTTCTGGACGTAGAGCGTTGTCTTTAAGGAATGCTTCACCATCTGCTGCCGCTGCTTTAGCTGCTTCTGCACGCACTGCTTCAGCGCGAGTGTGTAGCTCTTGAAGTGCATTGTTAATTTCATCTACTTCAATCGCTGGCATGTCACCTGTTAGTGCTGTGGCGATACCAGCAGCGATTGCGTCAACGTTAAGACCTTCTAGACCAGAACCTGCAAGTTGCTGACCCATTTGTAGACCGATACCGTAGCTTGCTTTTTGCTCTACAGTTTCAAATTTCACTTCAGACATAATGTCTCTCTTAGTTTGGTGTATAAAGTCTGAAAGGATAGCAGGTCTCAGGCTGTTGTTAAATGCTCAGCGTTCATTGGAAAGGTTTGTTATCACTTACATCGGCCTTTTTGCGGGTTGAGTGCGAAATTTTTGCTTGTTCATCACTTAAAACACTGTTTTTTTCTATACTCTTGTGCGCATCATTTTTATACTGAGATGGTCAGAGGGTAAGAGGTTGTTAGAATGAATCGCCGCAGGAAAAAGACGAAACAAGTTGACCATGTGGAAGACATTAAAAGGAAGCTTTCTAGTGTCGACTGGGAGCGAAAACGCCAGCAAGCCATAACATTGTGGTCTAAGCTGCCCAAATTTCATCAGCGAGCATTAATGGTTTTGGCTCCGGTCGTCTTGGTCGTTCTATTGATTCCGTTCCCGTCCGTAGAGTCTGAACAGGCTGAGCCTATTTCAAACGAGCGAGTCGCGATCGATATCAATACGCAAGGTTTAAGTGAGCAGCAAACGGCCCAACAAACTTCACCCAAATCTGACATTTGGAAAGAGTATCAAGTCAAAGATGGCGATACGTTAGCGGCGGTGTTTCGAAATGTCGGTTTGCCTATGGCCGATCTCAATGCACTGGTTTCTGTCGAAGGTTCTGACAAGCCGTTAAGCCGAATCAAAAAAGGGCAACTGGTGCGCTTTAAGCTCGCTGACGATGGTAAACTCGATATCCTCCAACTAGAAAAAAGCGCCGGCTCAGTGATGTTCTTCCGTCTTTCTGACGGTGGTTTTGGTAGAAGTAAGTAGTCGCTTACCAACTTTCCAGTATCTAGGGTGCTTCCAAGGTAGTATGGGCAGTAATATGAGTAGTATGCCTATAATGGTGAAAGCGTCTGGGATTTCGTTAAACCACACCACACCGAATATTGCTACAAAGACTAAGCCACTGTATTCCGCTAATGCTATTTGTGTGGCTTGCGCCCTTTTATAGGCGAGGACGGCTAGCCCATTGTAACTCAAGATTAAAACGGCGCTTGAGCATATCCAACCTAACTCTTTAATACTCATTGGTTGCCAGGTCATTAGCGCACCCAACCCCGCGATTGGCAGGGAAAGTAAACTTGTCCAAAACAGAGTAGCTATCACGGGTTGTTCGTTGGGAATTTTTCGAACCAAAATGTTAAATAGGGCCAATGTTGTTGCTGTCCCTAAAGCGAATAGTGCGGCCCAATGAAATTGAGAAGGCCGTAGGACGATCAATACGCCTATAAAGCCTATCGATGTTGCAATGGTTTTTAACAATGTCGGTCGCTCACCTAAAAGAAAAAGAGATAGGGGCAGCATTAGAAGCGGTGCAGCATAGATGACTGCATTGGCCGTGGCTAGCGGTAAGTACGTAACCGCTACCATCATACAGCCGCTGCCAATTAGCACTAGCTGTGAGCGAGCAAGTGTAACTTTAAAGCCTGTTAATTTTTGCTTATCCGAAGAGAGTTTTAACCACCAAGGAAAAAGAATTAATGCGGACAGACACTGACGAACAAATACGTATTGCCAAGGCGAAACGCCGCCATCGAGCAATTTGATGGCCACATCTGACAAGGATGCAAAAAAGTTCCCTAGTACAAGGAATAGTATGGCGACACTGCTTGTGTTTAATCCTTTCATCGGCTGAGTTTCATATCGATATGTGGAATGTCGTCTTCCAAATACATTTCTGAAGTCTGCTTGAACCCGTGTTTTGCGTAGAACCCGTTAAGGTGTTCTTGAGCCCCTATTTCAATGTCGTGCTCAGGCCAACGGTTTAGACACGCATCAATAGCTTTGTTCACCAACTTATGGCCTAAGCCATGACCACGTGCGTTTTGCGCAGTAGCGATTCGGCCAATACTGGCGTTGGAATAACTCATGCCCGGAGCCACAATCCTGGCACAAGCGACAAGTTGTTCGTCTTGATATCCCAACAGGTGAAGGGCGTGTTGGCTGGTATCTTTGTTATCCAACTCAGGATAGGGGCAAGTTTGTTCAACCACAAAAACGTCAACGCGCAGTTTCAGTAGCGCATACAATTGGTAGTTTGTCAGTTGCTCAAAAGTCTTTAGTTGCCACTTTAACATTGCCCGTCCTTCGACTTGTTTTGATTTGATAAATCTATCAGTGTGCAGTTGTCACTGGCGTTAACAATTGTTAACTATGTTCTTTTTTTTATTCGGCTCAAGCTGATGGGGGTGATGCCCAAGTAAGCGGCTATTTGATAATCATTTAGCCGAGAAAGCAGTTCAGGGTAGTGCTCGCAGAACAGCTTGTAACGCTGCTCGGGGGTAAACAACAGCATAAAGCGCTCTTTACTTTCTTTGTGTAGAAGCTGGGTTTCCAATAGTTTGTAGTAAATTGGGTGCCCTTGATTTTTCCATTGGTTTAGTTGCTCTACTGGTATGCAGATCAAATGACACGCCGTGAGCGTTTCTAATAGAAAAGGGGAGGGTGATTGCTTAATTAAACTTTCAAACCCGATAACCCAGTCCTTTTCCCAGTAAAACTCTTTGCTAAACGCTTTGCCATCTTCGGTGAGGTAGCAGGCGTGACAAATACCTTCTACAACGAAATAGAATGTTTCAGGTACTTCCCCTTGCTGGGTCAGTATATGTCGCGTAGGTAGCTCGAGTTCTTGAGATACGTCGAGTAATGTTTGAATCTCGCCTTTAGCAAAACCTTCAGATTTAAGGTGCTGAAGAAAGTCAGGAGACATGATGTACCAATGAGTTTATGAAAAGGGTTTAAGGTTATCATGAAGACTGAAGAAAAAAAGCAGCGAATATGAAGTGACGCCATATCGCTGCTTTTCTTTACTGACTCTCTAGCGAAGGTCTATTTTGTAGATTGCAAAGCCGATATCGTCGTTACCCAGTTTATCCATCGGGTATTGGCCTTTGTTTTTTATGAACTGCTGCGCTTTTTCACTGGGTGATGTTTCGAACCGCACGTCCAAATCTACGTTGGACTTAACAGGAAAAAAAGACCAATTGTTATCTGCGCTTGGTGTAACTTCGCCCAGCTCTTTGCTGACTCGACTAATATAAGAGGCAAGGATCGAGCGGTTTTCATCAGGTGCGTCGAAGGCAACGTAGTCGGGGCCAGTGCCTGGGAACTTGTTGCTGTAAGCTCGGTAGTTGTTAGTCGCAATAATAAACTCTTGCTTTAGATCGAGTGGTTTACCTTGATAAGTTAAACCCATGATACGTTCTGAATCTGGGTTGATCACTTTACAGTTGCCATCATACTTTGCCGGTTGAGTGACATCGATTTGATAGTCAACTCCGTCAATGACATCAAAGTTGTACGTGCGGAAGCCATCCCAATCGATCAATGATTGCGGTTTACTGCTATTTACGTCTATCTGTAAAAACTGGCCAGCACTGCATTCTAACCACTCTTTGACTTCATGGCCTGTCACTTTGAGTGCGGTTAAGGTATTTGGATACAGGTATAGATCAGCAGCATTGCGGAATGTGAGTTGCCCGGATTCTACTTCTGTAAAGTTAGTGGGGTCATTTTTACGGCCACCCGCTTTAAAAGGAGCTGCCGCCGATAACACTGGGATATCGGATAGGTCTGGGTCGCCTTGAATAAAACGCTCTACATAGTCTTTCTGAGCTAAGTTGACGATTTGAACGGTTGGATCGTCTTGAACAAGTGCAAGAAAGCTGTACATCACATCATTAGCGCTTCCGATTGGTTGATTCACAAAGTCGCGAGTACCTTTGTGGTCTTGTTCAAGGGCTGCGACGATACCTTTATCAGGTTCAACCAGTGCCTTTTTCTCGTTTTTGTCAAAAATTGGTCGAGCTTCGGATTGGCTATCGGTCACCAGCCACTGACTTCCATGTTTATTTAGTACAAGGTCTATCACGCCGACGTGACTTCCCCATCGTCCGGGCATGACAGCAGCCACGCCATTGATGGTGCCTTTCTGATTATCTATACCTTGAATACTATCAAATCCTTTTCCGGGGAAAACGGCATGGGCGTGACCAAAGGCAATAGCATCAATTCCTCCTATTTCGGAAAGGTAGTATGTTGAGTTTTCAGCCCCTCTTTTATAGGGATCCGAAGAAATCCCAGAGTGAGGGATAGCGATAATCACATCAGCGCCTTCGCTCTTCATCTTTGGTACTAACGCTTGTGCTGTTTCTTTTATATCTTGCGCGGTGACTTTACCTTCTAGATTTTTTTTATCCCAAACCATAATTTGAGGGGGGACAAACCCTATATAGCCAACTTTGAGCTGGTGCTTGTCGCCGTCATTATCTTGGAAGGTGTGGGTTTTGATTAAGTAGGGCTTAAAGTAGTGTTCGCCCGTTGCGCTGTTGATAACATTGGCACTTATATACGGAAAGTCTGCACCTTTAAGGCTCTTAGCTAAAAATTCCAAACCGTAGTTAAACTCGTGATTACCAATATTGCCGACATCGTAACCGAGTTGGTTCATGGCCTTGTAGACGGGATGGGTTTCACCAAGGTCGATACCTTTAGCGGCCATGTAGTCCCCCATAGGACTGCCTTGTATTAAATCTCCGTTGTCTACCAACACACTATTGATCACTTCTTTTCGTGCCTGTTTGACCAAAGTGGCCGCACGAGTTAAACCAATCTTTTGCGATGGCTTGTCTTTGTAATAATCGTAATCCATGACATTAGTATGGATATCAGTGGTTTCTATGATTCTTAATTTTATTGTGTCTGCCATGGCGCCGCTCGCCATGGTTAGTAGACCACCTAGCACCGCAATTGCGAGCGGTTTAACTGCAACTGTCATTGTTTTTCTCCAGAGTATGTTTGCTGAACGCATCGTTTAATGTAACAAATTGTTGTGAAACAAAGATTTCAGCTATCAATAAAATGTGACTTGAAGTGCTATCAACACGCTGTTCTGACTATGAGTTCTCAAATTCAATGCTTTTGGAGTCAGTCGAATAGGGTTTTCTTATCAGTATTTCGAATAAAAAATGAAATTTTAGAATTTCATGTAATAAAGAGAGCGCGCCATAATGCTTGCATAACGATATTAAGGAAGCACAGCATGACGGTTACGGACAAAGTTTCTCAGTTCCCACTTAAGGGTTCGCAAGTCGTTGCCAATAAACAAGGCAGCAGCGTGAACGGTGTATTGGTTGGTCGTAGCCAACTGAATGCCGGCGAAGTGGCACTGATTGGTGCAGGCCCTGGAGACCCAGAACTGCTAACCATCAAGCATTGAGCTTTTTACAGCAAGCCGATGTCGTGCTTTACGACTATTTAGTATCAGAAGAAATTATGGATCTCCTACCAAAAGAGGTGATTCAGGTTTGTGTCGGTAAACGTGCTGGCCACCACAGTGTCCCACAAGAAAAAACCAACCAGCTATTGGTAGACTTTGCTCAACAAGGTTACCGAGTTGCACGTATTAAAGGTGGCGATCCGTTTATCTTTGGTCGTGGCGGTGAAGAGCTTGAGGTGCTAGCCGAGAAAGGTATTCGTTTTCACGTTATTCCCGGTATTACTGCTGCTGCGGGTGCAACAGCCTATGCAGGGATCCCCCTTACCCACCGAGATTACGCTCAGTCAGCCATGTTTATCACGGGTCATCTAAAAGCGGATAGCGACAATATGGATTGGTCGACGCTTGCGAGAGGGAATCAAACCCTAGTGATCTACATGGGCTTAATGAAATCTGAATATATCCAGCAACAACTTATTGAACATGGCCGTTCAGCGGATACACCGCTCGCCATAATCGAACGTGGTACCCAAGCCACACAAAAAATATTCAAAGGGCAACTAGCCAATCTTTCAGAGTTAGCCAAAGATGCGCAATCTCCTTCTCTGATTGTGATTGGTGAAGTGGTCGCGCTATCTGAAACACTTAACTGGTTCGAACAAGAAACCAGTGACGATAGCCAGCGCCGCTACGCCTAGTTTGCCAATATTGATTAGCCAATCTCGCTCATAAGAGCAGCAAAGGAAGCACTAAGATGGACCAAGAACGATTGACCCATTTAAAGCAGCTTGAAGCGGAAAGTATTCATATTATCCGTGAAGTGGCTGCAGAATTTGATAACCCAGTAATGATGTACTCGATAGGTAAAGACTCATCGGTCATGCTACATCTTGCTCGCAAAGCTTTTTACCCAGGTAAAATCCCTTTTCCTCTACTTCACGTTGATACGGACTGGAAATTCCAAGAGATGATCAAGTTCCGTGATGCGACGGCAGAAAAATACGGATTTGAGCTTTTGGTTCACAAGAACCCTGAAGGTTTAGAGCTTGGTATCAACCCGTTTGATCACGGTTCATCTAAACATACCGATATCATGAAAACGCAAGGGCTAAAGCAGGCTTTAGACAAGTACGGTTTTGATGCTGCATTCGGTGGCGCACGACGTGATGAAGAGAAATCACGTGCAAAAGAACGCGTTTATTCTTTCCGCGACAAGAACCATACATGGGACCCAAAGAACCAACGTCCCGAGTTGTGGAGAACGTACAACGGCCAGATCAACAAAGGGGAAAGCATCCGCGTCTTTCCTTTGTCAAACTGGACTGAGCTCGATATCTGGCAATACATCTACCTAGAGAATATCGATATTGTTCCTCTTTACCTTTCTGACGTTCGACCAGTCGTTGAACGCGACGGCATGTTGATCATGGTGGATGATGATCGCATGAAGCTTCTACCTGGTGAGAAGATCGAACAGAAGAGTGTTCGTTTTAGAACGCTAGGTTGTTACCCACTAACAGGTGCGGTGGAGTCAGAAGCAAATACCTTAACGGGAATAATTGAAGAGATGCTGGTGGCGACGTCCAGTGAGCGTCAGGGTAGGGCGATCGACCACGATCAGTCCGGATCAATGGAGCTGAAAAAGCGCCAAGGCTACTTCTAAGGATCAAGGAATAGAGTATGAACAGTGCAGTTGAAGCTCAATTGAGTGAGCTTGGTATCGAAGGTTACCTAAAACAACACCAGTATAAATCGTTACTGCGATTCCTGACTTGTGGTTCTGTCGATGATGGCAAGAGTACTTTAATCGGTCGCTTGCTCCACGATTCTAAGCAAATTTATGAAGATCAATTGGCCGCCGTTCATTCGGATAGCCAACGCGTTGGCACCACTGGCGAGAAGCCAGACCTCGCGCTACTTGTTGACGGCCTTCAAGCTGAGCGCGAACAGGGTATCACTATTGACGTCGCTTACCGTTATTTCTCAACGCAGAAGCGCAAATTTATTATCGCGGATACACCAGGACATGAGCAGTACACTCGTAACATGGCGACAGGTGCGTCGACGTGTGATCTCGCTGTTATCTTAGTTGATGCCCGTAAGGGAGTGCTTGATCAAACTCGTCGTCATTCGTTTATTTCTAACTTACTTGGTCTTAAGCACTTTGTAGTTGCGGTAAATAAGATGGATCTTGTTGATTACTCTCAAGAGCGTTATGAAGAGATCCGCGAAGAATACCTAAATTTTGCGGAGAACCTGCACGGTGAAATCGATATTCAGTTGATCCCGATTTCTGCGCTAGAGGGCGATAACGTCGTTGATCTAAGCGAGCAAATGAGCTGGTATCAAGGACCTTCTCTACTGGAGATCCTAGAAGATGTAGACGTGGATCAGGAAAAAGAATCGGGCGATTTCCGTTTTCCTGTTCAATATGTAAACCGTCCAAATCTAGATTTCCGTGGTTTTGCAGGCACTATCGCTGCAGGACAAGTAAAAGTTGGTGATGAAATTAAAGCGTTGCCATCTGGGAAAACATCAAGAGTCGCGCGCATTGTGACCTTTGATGGCGATATTGAAGTTGCACATGGTGGTATGGCGGTTACGTTAACACTCGAAGATGAGATTGATATCAGCCGAGGTGACCTAATTGTTTTGCAATCAGCTCAGGTGGAGTCAACGAATCATCTGTTGGCAGACGTGGTATGGATGACAGAGCAACCCCTTAAAGAGGGTCGTGACTATGATATCAAGCTGGCGGGTAAGAAAACCGTCGGCCGTGTAACCGGGTTCCGTCACCAGTACGACATTAACAATCTGTCGACGCATGATACCAATGAGTTGCCATTAAACGGCATCGGATTATGTGAATGGTCACTGACAGAGTCGGTTGCCCTAGACGGTTACACAGACTGTTCGGACACCGGTGGCTTTATCATTATCGACAGATTGACCAACGTTACTGTAGGTGCTGGCCTAGTGCGTGAAAGTTTAGACTCAATTGCTGAAGAAACAGGTAACTTTAGCGCTTTTGAAGTCGAGCTGAATGCCTTGATTCGCAAGCATTTCCCACATTGGGATGCGAAAGATCTCAGCAAGCTACTCAAATAAGCTTGTAAAAATAGTGACGAAGTTAGGGAAGAATTATGTGGGAACAGGGATTTGTTTTGGCGGTATTGCTCGGCATTATCACCTGTTTGATCACCACTCGTATTAAGCCGAGTATTATCTTCGCCAGCGCTGCGTTTATCGCCTTTTTGGCGGGAATGGCAGAGCTAAATACGATTGCTGCTAACTTTACTAACTCGTCACTGCTCACACTGATCTTATTGATCTTAGCTTCGTCTGCTTTAGAAAAAACCAGATTGATCAGTTGGGTCAGTGCCAATATTTCTAAAGGCTGTTTGGGAACCGTAGTGGCAAAACTCGGGGTCTCGACAGCCTTACTCTCTTCGTTTACCAACAATACTGCCGTCGTGGTATCTCTGATTGGGGCGATAAAGCGCAACCAGCAATACGCACCCTCAAAGCTACTTATTCCACTTTCCTATGCGGCGATTTTTGGTGGAACCCTAACGCTCATTGGCACTTCGACAAATCTCATTATCAACAGTTTTGTGGAGGATGCAGGACTGCCAAGCCTAAGTTTTTTTAGCCCTACTTTAATCGGTCTAGCCGTATTGGTAGGTGGTGTATTAGTCCTTATCCCTTTGAGCTATCTATTACCAAGCTATGAAGAGAACCATCAAGATGACCTGCCTTACTTTCTAGAAGCAAGAGTAGAACCCGGCTCTCCGTTAGTTGGAAAGAGCATTGCAGAAAACAACTTAAGAGCATTGAGAAAACTCTTTCTTGCGGAAGTGATCCGCGACGGAAAAACCATGCCATCTGTCGACCCCGATTTTGTATTGTCGGCACGCGATAGATTGCTCTTTTGTGGTGATATTGAAAGTGTGGCTACCCTACAAGAGATCCAAGGCTTAACGCTTTTTGGTCAACATCACTTAAATGGACAAAGCTTTGTCGAAGTGGTGGTGAGCTCCTCTTCTAGCATATGTGATAAAACCCTGAAATCGAGTCAGTTTAGGGATAGGTTTGATGCTGTAGTTGTTGCCATTCGACGAGGTCATGAGCGTCTAGAAGGTGGGTTAGGCAATATCCGTCTTCAAGCGGGAGATACATTAGTACTCGTGCCGGGTAAGCATTTTGAATCCCAACGTCATGCTAACCGTCGTGAGTTTGTCCAAGTTAATGACCTCGATTCGAGTGCAAAGCTAGATGGAAACAAGTCAACACTGGTGCTGGTGGGGTTTGCTCTCGTGATTGGAGCTGCGCTATTTAACCTGGTTCCGATTATTAAAGGCTTGGCGGTTTTTTTATTGCTCATGCTGATTACTGGTATTGTTCAGCTTGGCGAGTTGAGAAGACGCTTTCCAATCGATATTGCAGTGATAGTTGGTTCCGCCCTAACGATTGCCCAATTGATGATCACCTCAGGATTGTCAAACAAGATGGGTGAGATGTTTATAGAAGCCTTCAATGGTTGGGGGATCTTTGGGGCTTTGGTGGCCACATACCTGATCACCTTAGTCCTTACTGAACTCGTGACGAACAATGCTGCGGCCGCATTAGCCTTTCCGATAGGCTATAGCATGGCATTGGGTTATGGTGTTGACCCCATGCCTTTTATTATGGCAGTGCTCTTTGGTGCGAGTGCTAGCTTTATTTCACCTTATGGGTATCAAACCAACCTGCTGGTGTACAGCGTTGGTAATTACCGAATGACAGATTACATAAGAATTGGTGTCCCTATCTCCATCGTTTATTCGGTGTTGGTGCTGACATTAATTCCGTTGTTTTTCCCTTACTAAGAAAGGATTGAACTATGACGTTCCCGTCGGCTAAAGATGAAAATATCGTATGGCATCAACATGCAATCGATAAGACGTTTAGAGCAGAACTAAAAAAGCAAAAACCCGCGGTGTTGTGGTTTACAGGATTATCCGGTGCGGGTAAATCTACTGTAGCGGGAGCACTTGAAAATGAGCTAGCGAAGCAGGGATATCACACCTACCTTCTCGATGGTGATAATGTCCGTCACGGTCTGTGCAGTGATCTTGGGTTTTCTGAGCAAGACCGACGCGAAAACATTCGTCGTATTGGCGAGCTTGCCAAGTTGATGGCAGATGCTGGTCTTATCGTTCTTTCGGCATTTATTTCTCCGCATCGAGCTGAGAGACAGCTAGTAAGAGATATGTTGCCAGAGGGCGAGTTTATTGAAGTATTCGTGAATGCCGACCTTTCTGTATGTGAGCAAAGGGACCCCAAAGGGCTATATAAGAAAGCCAGAGCGGGAGAAATTCGCAACTTTACCGGTATAGACTCGGCCTATGAAGCTCCGTTAGAACCAGAGATCGACTTGCCAGCAGGTGAAAAAAGTATTGAGGAGTTGGTGGCACAGTGTCTTGACGCTCTCAAATCCAGAAGTGTTATTAGCTAGAAACAAAAAAGCTTCCTAATAAGGAAGCTTTTCTTTTAGAAGAAGTGCTTTACTCGAAACAAATTTCGATAAAGGCATTACCCCATTGAGATGCGAAAGGCATAATAATAATCGACCCTTCACACTTGTGGCGAATGGTGTGCCCTTTGCCTGATACAACGACTGGGGTTGCCATATCAAAGTCAAAGCCACTTTCAGCTAAGATACGTTTTGCACCGCCAGTCACCATGTTAGTGATTTCACCGACCATATCGGTGACTTCGTCATTCAATCCATTTGGGCGCTCGCCCAGCATGTTCTGCATGATTTCTAGTGCTAAGCTCTCATCAAAAGTAATCGACATTGAACCACGAGTCTGACTACCAACCATACCAATTAGGCCAGAGACGTCTCCGCGAGCGATTTCATCCTTTTTGACACGAGGTTTTTGCGGCTTCAACTCCAATGAAGCCATCGTTTTTAGAACGTTTAGTAGGGAAGCTAAAAACGGGTTTACAAATTCAGCGCGCATAATCTTCTTCTATATCTTATTCTGCCGTCCCAGAGGAACAAGACTGACAAATTCCATGTGACTCTATTACATGGTTTGTAATCTTAAAACCATGTTTTTTGGCATTATTTTCTAACAAGGCTACCAAACTATCCTCTTGCAGTTCAATAACATTGCCACAGTTGTCGCAAATTAGTAGATGTGAGTAATGCTTATGAGCATTACAAGAGCAACAAGAGATAAAACTGTTCGTCGATTCTACTCGATGAATGAAACCTTGCTCCATTAAAAAGTCCAGAGCTCTGTACACCGTAGGAGGCTTTGCTTGCGGCTCGCTTTGTTTCAGATCTTCTAAGATCTCATACGCCGTAGAAGCCTTTTTACTGGAACAAATCAGTTCAAATACACGTTTTCTTTGAGGAGTCAGTCGCACTCCTCTTGCTGCACATATCTCTTCTATTTGCTTGATAAGCTGATGGTCCAAATTAATCACCATAACCATTGGACTTTATTAATAATATACTATTTCTAGATAAATCGCGTTTATCTATAGAAACATTTCTTGTTTCACGCCCTATAAGTTAACTCATCTTGAGTAAAAACGATACTCACTCTCGAATGACTAATGCAGTTTTTTGTGAATTATGCCAACTGATAGCAAATAAGTAGCGATAATAAGATAAATCTATCTCAACCTTTTATCAGCCTTTGATAGGTGCTTCCCATATCTTCATTTTCTTTATGAAAACTTAAGTTGATTGTAGAGAGGTATACAGCCAAGTCTGTTACGAGCCAAGCGGATAGTTGACTTTTGATTTGTTAGCTATGTTGTATATAAGGGCAATGGTTAATTAGGTTTTATTGTTGATGACATAGTCACACGAATCATTGTGACGCTTCATTCCCTAAACCTTGGTAAAGGCGACCTG
>NZ_LJJE01000012.1 GCF_001854765.1 Vibrio sonorensis
AGAGCTAATACAGGACAATAGATGAGTCATGTGCTTTGAAAGCAAAAATTATTGATTGGTGGAAAAGAAGTAACTTAGACATCCTCGCGTCAGATTTGAAAATTGGGTATAACCCAGATACTCGAGATATCGTGGAGTGGCTATACTTGTTAGAGAGAGTTGCTACTGAAGCAGAAAAAGTAATTTCCACCGATAAGATGGCAATGTCTAGGTTAGCAAGTGTAGATCCCGGGGCGTATGCACAGGTGATTATAAGTAGACGACAATTTCGCAGGCCCAAAGACCCTGAATCATTTCTTTTCAAGAGTGAGCTTGCTAAGTTTGCCAATCAACAAGTGTTAGGAACAACACTTGTTGTAGACGATCATAGAAGTTGGCATCACTACGTTGAAGGTTATGATTATACGAATAGCACAAAAAGGCTTATGCCAAATTTCAACACTCTGATGGCTCCGTCAACGCATTATTACCAAGAGGACTTTTTTCACGAAGGAGAAAGTGCAGCATATTGTACTCATGAGATGAAGATTTCATAAACCAATGTAAAGACTTTATCGCCCTTGTGATGCCGACGTACCCTACTCTTAAAGTTTCATCGATTTGCATGTTCGCATAGGAGCCTTCTATCTGAGCTGCCTTATAGAGGGCGTTCCTTATTGGGTGTTTTTTAGGGGGCCTAAGATCACCTAGTAATATAACGCACTCTGCTTCTAGCCCTTTGCTTCCGTGTATTGTTAGTTCCTTGAGTATGCCCTGTTCTTTGAGCGAATTAACGGTTTCTTTGAATTCCTCACTATTACCTTGTTTCCACACTGAACGGGAAGTTTTTAAGAGGTACATTGGTTTTTCTGGGGTTGGGTTAAACCTTTTAACTTCATCTCTTAAAACCCGTAAGCAATCATCAAAATTAATTTCAGAAGATCTTTTTCTTTCAATGCCTTTGTAAAAACAGCAATTAGCTTTAAGGTGGGGAAGGCTCTTGCTTTTTGGTCTATATTTTTTCTGTGAACTTATTGTTATTCTATCAATTAATAGCTGGCCGTTCGCAAGGATAAGGCCATCGCTACGATAGTTATTTTCCAGCTTAAGTTTTTTACTCTTTTGAGAAAAATGAAAGCAGTCATCAAAGTTAAGAATGTAGCTTGCTGAGCTACCTCTCCATCCATAAATAGACTGATAGTCATCGCCAACACAAGTGAGTGACCCATCTTTTACTAACGAAATCGAAACCAAATGTGACTTTAAAGCACTTATAAATTTAATTAAGTTCGGAGATATATCCTGAAACTCATCAATCATTAAGTGGCTTAATTTATTGAAGTTTAAGGCGTTATTTTCTCGGTAAACTTGGTTTTTGGAGGAGCCTAATTGAAAGAATATTTCGTCAAATGTAGTAAGATTATTGGCATTAAGCTTGTCGACCCAATAACGATGGAAAGTGCGTGATAATTTTAAAAAACGTAAGTCATTCTCACTTTGTTCTTTGAAAAATACCGTCAGTTCACTATCGCTAAGTTTATATAATGGTTTGCCAATAGAGTATGAAAAATCGATTAGAGTTTTGAATCTCCGGTGTATGGCGGCTGCGCTGTTTGGAGCGTAATCATCTTCGGTATGTAAGTCACCAGCACAAGTATAGGGGAAAACTGGAATAGGCTTATTTTTAGGGCTATTTACGTGTTCACTGGATGCTTCCTCCATAGCCGCAAGTGCTTTTAATTGCCCTACAGTGTAGATAAGCCTGTAGTGATTATCTGGGTTAATGAAGCAGTGTGTCTCTTTGTCATTGGCAAGATAGAAAAGTTTTTTATCTGTGTTTGGTAAGACAGGTTCACCTTCTTTCTTGAACTCTCTTCCTTTTATTGCAAGGCATGCATTAATATTGAGGTTGGGAAAATGGAGTTGATAATTTAGATTAATTTGTCCAATGTTTGTTGTACCAAATTTTTGGTATTTCTCAATAATACTATTGCAACTGCGATGTTTGCTTATCCATTTTTCTAAGCAGTATTCCGTGAACTGTTTATCTAATGCTTCGTTGTAATACTTAAATTGCTCACGTCTTTTGGGGTTTAGTTCCTGTGTCTTTAAGCTATCTTTGTATAACTTTTTTAGATCATGTCTGAAATCTGTATTAAATACGCTTAACTCTCTATAAAGCTCTAATTGAAGTTTTTCAGTCGTAGATACTTCACGTAGTTGGTTCTCGTTTACCTCCATTTGGTTTTCTATGTCTACTCCCTCACTGTCTTCTTCCGATGGTTTCTGGCTATTAAAGTCAAATAGTATTTTTTTATTTTTGTCATTTAACTTAAGGTGCATTTGATATGCTAGAGAGTGAAACGTTCTAACCGTTGATTTTGCTTGATATTCCGTAATGGGATCACCCCATTGTTCAAATCTAAGTTTGAGTTTTTCAATAAAGTCCTTGCGAGATTCTTTAGTAAATGTGCAAACGGTTAGTTCACTGAGTGGGATTTGAAGGTATTTGTTAAAGAAGATTATTCTCAGAATTAACGCCGTTGATTTTCCAGAACCGGCACCTGCTAATACCCGTAGAGCTCGGTTATCGCAGAAAATAATTGCTTCTTGATATTTATCAAAATAGATCTTGTTTTGGTCTTTTTTATCTTTTAGTTCCTCTTGTGCATCAATTTTCTTACAGAATGCCTTAAATTCATTGATAAGTTTTTGAGTTACAGGAAGCTTGTTTGGCGGAACCACTGGAAAGCTCGGTTCTTGCGTGCCACGTTCTTCTTCTATTTTGATGATTTCTTTAAGGTTGAACCCATATTTTTTATCTACGGCTTCTATTCTTTTTATTTGTTCGCAGTAGCTTGAGTTTAGAGCGTTAGAAGCAGATAACTGTTTACTTAGATTTGAAATATCACCTTTTAGCTCATTATTTAAGTTTGCTTGCGCATCTAAATGTAATGCATGCTCATGCTCTTGTTTACTTAAACGATTTTTATATTTTTGTTCTAAGCTATTAACAACAGCTAATGGCATCACATCGAGCTTTGCGTGTACGTTCGCCATGACCGATGCTACTAATTGTTTAATTCGACTAGTCAAAAACTTCCTCTCCTTTGCGAGCTAAATTGATGGTACTTTCAATAATCCTTACGATTTCCATGTGATGTTGATTCAGATCGGTTATCGATTGATTGCTAGGATGCTTTAATGTTTTAGCAATATAGTTTTGGGTACTGGACTTTGGATAAACTTCGTCTCTTCGAAGCCAAGTGCCAGATTGCTCAGCACATTGTTCTAGCAAGCTTTTTAATGATTCAATAGAGATGTGCTGCCCCTTTTCTGGGTATGCAATTAACATTGCAGGGTTATCAAGTTCCAACTACCCCTTCCCATTAGTTGTTGGAGCAATTCGCCTCTCAATTTCAATTACATAAAAGTTAGTGCTATCAGTGGCTATTTCGGCGATTAATGCTCTTCTCAATCGACTATCTGTACTTTCATTTCCTTTTACATAACCTATGTAGCGCCATTTTCGTTTGCGACCAGACTTAGTTAGTGTGTCGGGAAAGAAAGAAAAAATACCTTCAGATTTACCAAAGCTAGGGTTAACAGGAACGAATCGAATTGTTTTAACCCAACTTTTTGTGTTGAGCAGAGCTAGTGATTGTCTAAATGTTGTTAGTCGGCATACAGGGAATGTAAAGACATACCCGTTCGGCTGTACTTGTGTGTTTGGATCTCTGACAAAGCTAATAGGTGCACCATCCCCACTTTGCCAACCATGGCCAGTATTTCCTGACTCAATATTTTCATAGATGGCATTTGCAGAGGGTTCATTAGAGGTTGATGCACCTCGCTTAACTTTACTAATTTGCTTACCTGCTAAACCTGATAGCGGTGCTCTTGGCCTTGCAGCCACATTCAAACTTTCAAAATTGCTACTAGGTTCTTCCGCTGGAGCTAAGTTTAGTGTGCTGCTAGCTCTTGGAACTTTTTTATGAGATCTGTGTGATACTGATTTTGATTTACTAGCTGTGGTGCTGCTTCGGTTTAGAGAACCTGGGTTATCTCTATCGATAAGTAGAGAGTCAAATGGGTATCTTGCAGTGCAATCGAGAATTTCAAATACGATGAACGAAGGAGTACCTCTATCACAAGGGAGGTGTTTACCTCTAACGGTGAGATTCGTTGTATCTGAAAATGGGAATTTGGTTTTTGGTGTTGTCGGCCATTGATTTGATTTACATATAGATAGATGATCACTCACCATTGAGTAAGCGTTACGGGCATTTAGATCCCATGCAATTCTAGCAATCTCAGAAGCCCCTATATCGTAAGTCCACTTTTTTAAATGTATTCGGCCAAGCCCTGAGTCTAGTTTGCTTTTATTTGAGTCATATAAGGTATCCAGTTGTATTCCAAATTGAAATAATTGTGTAAAAAGGAATGGGCAGCTTGAGAAATATCTTTGTAAAAGTACCCAATGTGGGAATACAAGTTGGGTTCCTGTCTTTAACTGGAGAACTTCACAAAAAACGTTGGTTGCTTTTCCATGGTATGGATGGCGGTCGAAAGGGATGAGGTAATGACCATCGTCTTTTTTGTAGCTAGCTCTATAAGTGATGGTTTTCTGGCTAGATATATGGACTGGGCCTGTTGTGAGAGTGTTGTATTCAGGCGTCATCACGTACTCTCCTTGCCTCCAAATATCTCCTATTTGTAGCTTGAGAAGGTACTCAACAGGAAAAGTAACTTTCCTTTGCTCTCTATATGCCGTAGCAGACTTATAGTTTAGATTTGTTTTCCATGGAGAAGAGTGAAGTCTTGAAAGGTATATATCTACAAGAGGCTGACTTCTTCGGTTACCAGTTTTATCGAAGTGCGATAGGTTTCCAAACCAATCGACGCGCCAGTAGTTATCATCATGATTTGTTAGCTCTTGAATATTTACACTCGGCATATGGGCTTTGTTTAGCGTTCAAATACATATGATGAACCTACCACTCATAAGTCATTACACTAGAATTATGTAATCGCACAATATTGTTTTTTATGCACTTGATCTCACTTTTTAGACAGTGTGCTTTAGAAGTCAGCGAGAGTAACTAGGCCCGTATGCTGTTAGTAGACAAAATTGGGTCTGAGTGAAAATAATCTGGGCAGAAAAGGATCTAACCCAGATATAGTTTGACACGTATCGAATGTCCTAGAGCTGAAACTAAAAACCTTGATTACGCTTTAGTGCGACAATCTCAAGCTTTTTCCGGTATATGCTTATTGAATGGTCAGAGAGAAACTTCTTGTAGGGGAGCTTACCGATCAAGACTGCTTTTAACCTGAACAAGAAAGATACTGAATAAAGCAATTGCACATCTTCATACTCCCCTTTCTTGCAATTTGTTAGGTAGCGCATATTTCCACCATGAATATAGCCGCTAAACTTCTCCAATAAGAATTCTTTAGCCTTGGTACCAATCCATGGGATAAAACCAACTCCCGTACTAAGGACACCAATTGTTACCCCATTTGGTGGTAGCATAGTCACGGAGTCAGCTGCGTTAACAATGCGATAAATAGGTGTTTTTATTGTAGCAATCCATTCTTTGTCACCCACTCTTGGTGCCCCAAATGTGTAGCAGGCTGCAATACCATATTTGAACTTTAGTCTTTTAGCAGCGATTGTCGCTAATGCACCACCTAGGCTGTGACCCGTAATAAATAAAGGTTTGCTTTCAGCCAACTCATTAAGAGCAGCATTGAGTTTTTCTTGTACGGATTCAAAAGCTTCATGAAAGCCTTCATGAACCTTACCTGAAGTTTTGCATTTAATTATCGTAGCTTTGGCGTCAGACTTAATATCATTGAGGCTTGTGGCCTCCGTTCCTCTGAATGCCAGTACGTAAGAGATTGGTGTTTCTACCAAGATTGCTTGGGTACCTAGTTCTGTATCAAAGGTTTGTACTAATTTTGACTCATTCAGAGTGCTTAGTTCATTAACTAATTTAGTTTTTTCCTCCTCATGATCCCATAGCAAACCTTCTATTATAGATATCGCTTTTAGTGTATTTGAGGTTGTTGATTCATCTATAAGTCTCTTCAGAGCTTCATCCAAACCAATCTTTTGTAGTTTGCTCGGTAGTGCTGGATTAAACCGTAAATACGCCAGTTCTGAAAAAGCAGCCATTAGCCAAGCTGTCCTATCGCTGTATGCTTGACGATAACTTGGTAAGTCCAGTGCCAATAAAGTTGTTTTTTTATCTACTTCCGTACTGACGTTATTTAATGCACTCATATTCAACCATCTATTTTGCAATTGCATTCATATTGGAATAACATTTAACCAGCCATTCGGCATTCTTGCAATTAATCATTTAATTATATGGAAGTTAATAAATGCGCATATTTTTAACAGCATTCCTTATACTCCTAGCTGGTTGTGCTCAAGTACCAACTCAATCTGTAGAGCTTTCGGCAACAGTGGGACGTGATATTGAAAAAATGCATAAAGCTCATGTTCAGACCATAAGTATTTTGTATTCACGAATGAGAGCAGATGTAAACGAGTTTATAGATGATGTCTATATGCCTTATGCCATCAAAGAAGCGATTAAGAAAGACCGCATTCGACAAGTTAATGGAAGCGTTTCTTTTATCAATATGATCTCCATAGGGCTATCTGCATCAGCAAGCTCAAAGCAGCAAGAGGACGCTATTGGTGCAATGGAAATTCTTGTTTCCCAAGTCACCCAGTCTGTTGAGCGGCAACGTAAGCTATTACTTGATAGTTTAAATGATCAGGAACGGACGCTATTGGCTTCAACTAATCGATCATATTTAGCCATTCATCAAGCCAATTCAATTGTAACAGGCCACCTATCTTCTATTGCTCAAGTGCATGACGCTCAAAATGAATTATTGAGTGAGATCGGTGTTGAAACTGATGTAGGTAATTTTATCGCAGCTAAGCTGGCAACTGCTTCTGATGAAATTGCAGAGCTAACTAATAAAAGTCAGAAAAAACTAGATGACATTGGTGGTGTAGAAGGTGCAAAGGAAAAGCTTCAAAATGCTATCGAAAAGTTAAATGTTAAATAATAAAAGGCTATTAAAATGAGCAATTTAGAGGATTTGGAAAAGTTACTTAGCGATGACTTCGCTGTAATAGAAGAAACATTCAATGGTAGATATGGGACTGAACTTACGAGGCTGTCAGGGCTTTCAATTTCAGACCTGCAACAAGTCCATTCAGAGGTTAATGTTGTTGAATATGAGAAACTGAAGGCGGTTGTCCTAAGAGCATCACAGCAAAACCTCAGTCAGGCAGAGTTAAAAAATCGTATACAAGCGCTAGGTAATACAGCTGTAAAGATAGCAAAAATTGTTGACATAATTGTTTAACCGCGGCAGGAATATTATTCCTACAGAAGTGGACCCCAATGGTTGGACACATAAGCTAACTTCTTAAGTGATTGATACAGCTCATGCAGCGTATCTCTGCCTACCAAAGTAGGCTTCATCAGGGGTGAGGTCATTGAGTCCCTGATGGTTACGCTCCTCATTATAAAACACCATGTAGTGACCGATTTCAAGCTCTGCTTCTCGGGGCGTGGTGTAAGCTTTTAAGTAAACCTCCTCATATTTCAGGCTTCTCCATAATCGCTCGATGAAAACATTGTCGACCCAGCGTCCTTTCCCATCCATACTTATCCTGACTCCATGGTCGATTAGCTTCTGTGTGAATTCGGTGCTGGTAAACTGACTGCCTTGATCTGAGTTGAAGATATCTGGCGGCCCATAATGTTTAAGCGCGTCTTCAAGGGCTTCAATACAAAAGCTCGTGTCCATCGTGTTGGATAGCCGCCAAGACAGCACCTTTCGGCTATACCAGTCGATAATGGCGACTAAATACAGGAATCCCTTAGCCATCGGGATATACGTTATGTCAATCGCCCAAGCTTGGTTCGGGTAAGTGACTTCGATATCACGCAAAAGGTAGGGATAAACCTTGTGTGCTTTGTTCGCCAGGGTTGTCCGAGGTTTGAGGTAAATAGCCCCAATGCCCATGTCTCGCATGAGCCGAACGACACGTTTACGATTTACGTTCTGGCCTTTTTTAGCCAACTCATTTCGAATACGTCTGCTCCCCATGAACGGATACTGAAGGTGAATTTCGTCAATCATGCGGCGTAGTTCAATCTCTTCAGCAGAGAGTCCTATGGGTTGATAGTAAGCAGTAGAGCGAGCAATACTGAGCAGCTCACACTGGCGCTTTATTGGTAATTGGGTGGATTTAACCAGCGAGCTCTTTCGCTGGGCTCGGTCTAACGACCGAGCACTTTGGCCAAAAAATCACTTTCCCCCTATTCCTGATTTCTCTTGATTTCGGCTCTACGCTGACCATCAACACCATTATCTTGGCTATTAGGTTCTAGCTCTACATAGTCAACTGAATGATGCTTATTATGGAAATCTTGCAAAGGCTTTATCGCATCTTCAGCACTCACTTTCGTTAGCTCGATACCAGCAATTATTTTTTTGTCCGACATAACTTTCCCCTCGTTAATCGAATTCACCACGTAATAGCCCATCACTATCGGTATGAGTTCCACCATCACCACCATCAAAACGACCTTCTATTTCGGCTACAACTAAATAGCCTCATAGCGCCCCTTGCCATCATCAATGCGAAGTGAGCCACTACCCGAACCACCGAAAATCGTTAAGCCCAAAGCCTCTGCTTGCTTTGCATATCTGGTTAAACCTTTGGCGATACGCCTAACTTCTTTGGGGTCTAACTCTGCTGCAATACACTCATCTTCATGCTCGTAAGACATAGCTATCTTTTCCCTCTTTACATCAAATTCAGTTGTGGAAACATTTCATTTAGCTTTCTAGCGGCATTTAATGGAAAATTCAGATTCATTCGCACTAAACCATTAGGGT
Organism: Vibrio sonorensis; assembly: GCF_001854765.1. Taxonomy (GTDB): domain Bacteria; phylum Pseudomonadota; class Gammaproteobacteria; order Enterobacterales; family Vibrionaceae; genus Vibrio; species Vibrio sonorensis. The sequence goes on from NZ_LJJE01000012.1 coordinate 8,920, forward strand.
GTCGTGAACTTACGATGAAAGTGGCTGATTTCATGTCTTCAGCATCAAAACTAGCATCAACACTTAACTTTGCTGCGCTAGGTGGAAAGTGAATTTGAGCACCACTTATAATTATTTCGTATGTGTCTTTAGTGACACAATAAATATTGAAAGAGGTTTCTTTTGATTTAAATTCAAACCCCGTCATTGCGCTAATAGTTACATCGTACATCGCCATTTTCCCTTATTTTTTAACCCAAATTGATAAACGTGTCGCGTTAAGCAATAGAGCCGACGGAATTACCGACATATAAGCGAACTCTTTAATGGCTTCTGGAACGTTGACACCGAAACCACGCAACGTCACGACGATGATGAATATCAGTATGAAAAGACCGCATACTTTGCGTGTTCTAGGGCTTAATTCGTAGTCTGTTATCTGAATTTGTTTTTGATCTTCCACGCTTTTCCCTCTAGATTTCGTTGTATTCAGATTTGATGCGTTGAGCTATCGCTTTCAGTTCGAACTCGACTTCAAATAGGTAGTTATTGTCACGACGATTAATCACTGGTGAACGCTCCACGTTGCGGTTCAAAATCTTTGCAGCTCGCAATAACAACCACGCTTCATAGTGTTTTTTAAACCAGTTTTTCATCGTGATTTTCCCTCTAAGTTCTGTTGTTTGGCGATTTAGCAATGTCTGACGATTGATTCATACAATCCATAGCCTGTTCCATCGAAAAATCATACTCACTCATTAGTTGCTGTAGCTTGTCGAATGTAGCACTTGCTCTTTCTGCTCCCTTTGGTGAATTTTCACCAACCATTTGCTGACTCTGCCACTTTGCATTTTGAACAATACAAGCTTTCATTTGGTCAGAAGTTTTCGCTATCGCGCTCGATGCAATAAACGTTAAAACCACTGTTGTAATTAGCTTTTTCATAGACTGATTTACCCCCTAAGAAACGGAACGGTAGAAAGGCCATTGTTGAGTAGCCAATTTTTGATTTCATCTTCGGTTAAGTGAGGCTCTACAATAGCCCAACGGAAGCCTTGTTTAGACCATTTACCACCCGCGCCTTTGAATTCAACATCGTCAACATAAACAACCACGATTTCGTTACCATCCGCTGTTTTTTGTGGGTAGCGTTCGATATTATCACTGGTGCGAATAGTCAAACTCTCGTTATACATATAAGTATCTGTAATCACGTTAATTTCCCCTCATTCTTCGATGTATTTGGTTAATGGATTGAAAACGCAGGTATTTGCCGCATCAACCTGTCTAACAAGTAATATCTCAGGACTACTCATTACAGCAAAGCTATTCCAAGTAGGCATAACAAAACTGATAATTTTCATAGGCAACAAACTCGCGTAATCGCGCCATGTGTATTCCGTTCCATCGCAATTTTTCTGTATAGCCAAATCTAATTCTTGATATTCGGTCATACCGAAAGTCTCAGAGTCTTCAAGTATCGCTTTTAGCTTTTCACGAATAGGGGCAGGGAAAAGTTCTTCGCTCATACGATAAGCTTCATGGACTGTAATCATTCCATCTTCACGGCTATCACACCCCGAAAGGAGAACAGTCGTCATCAAAGCTATTATTAATTTCTTCATTCTTTCCCCTCTAAAAATAGGATAGAGCAATCGGCCAAAACAGGGCGTTTAACAAAACAGCAAGGCTATATAGCACAACAGCTCTTTTCTTTCGCAGCCCCACAAACATAAGCAGACACCCGCTTATTGAAGCCAGCAACACCGAAGCTTCAAAACCAAGCAATGCACTGAACGTTGAATAGAAAATCCGAATGTTTTCAATCACGCTAATTTCCCTCTAAGTTTCATTTACTAAACGCGCTTCACTTTTTTCTGCATCTAGTCGTAGTTTTTTGGCGAGCTTTTCTGCTTCTGAGCAAAGCAGATCGAAATCTTCCGGTTCATTTTCGAAAGTCTCTGAGCTACTTGCTCCTGTAGCCTGATCTTCAATCCATGCCGCAGCATGAAGTAAAACCTTTACTCTTGCTTCTCTGCGTTCTCGGCTAAGTTTCGGCATTCTTTTCCCCGTTGCTAAGCAGTCGGCTGCAAATCAGTTTCTTTATCAATCAGTCTGAACTCACGCACCGTGATTGGCTGATTGTCGCTCAGAGAGATAAATGCGACTTCTTGTCCACCTTCATACACGACGAACTTTGCATAACACTCACAACCATCAAGAGTTTTAACGCAGTATGTTTTACCTGCAATAAGCTCTGAGTGCTTACAAGAATCTAAGTATTCTATCCAATCAAAAACCATCGTTTTTTCCCTCGTTACTTGGTTAATGGTACAAGTTCAGCACGAAAAGGCTTTTCGACTTGGATCAGCTTGCCTTGCTCTTTGAAAGCCAAATTCATGTACTGGCGATCAAAATATTGCTCAACTGCCGGACTCCAAAACGCTGCATCCTCTGGCGCGTTTGCTTTGATTTCTTCAATGTCCATAAGACTTATTTTCCCTGCTATTTAGTTAAACGCTCAATAACCATTGCTAAAATCGCTGCGCGTCCTGCATGGTTGGTTTTATTCATTGCTTTGCGTATTGGCTTTACAAGTTCGTCAATATGACTATTCAAAGGTCGCTCTTTTGCTCTCTTGAACATAGCAGCTTGAGTTTGCGCTTCTTTTTCAAGTATTAGCATTTCTCTATCAAAACCATCTATTGTGTATGGTCTAACGGGAACAGCGTCAGCAAATGAAACCGTATCTATTTCATTAGAATCTGGATCAATAGTTCCTGTGCCAGAATGTATCCAACCTGTAGAAAGTCGCGCTTTTGAACGTGGCTTTTTGAATAGCGTGTAATGGCTTGTAAGCGGTTCACCATCGACAACAGGGCAAACCATAGCGACTAATGTTGAACCATTTAAACGCTCTCCCATGTAGGCGTATGTAATCGGTTTTTCTTCTGCTACTTGCTCTGCCATAGACCTAATTTCCCTTACTTGGTAAGCGGTACAAGTTCACCGCGAAACTGCTGTTCAACTTGGATCAGCTTGCCTTGTTCTTTGAAAGCCAAATTCATGTACTGACAATCAAAATATTGTTCAACTGCCGGACTCCAAAACGCTGCATCTTCTGGCGCGTTTGCTTTTATTTGTTCAATATCCATAAGCCTGATTTTCCCTCTCTAACTGAATCGAGGCTTTAGAGCCGCGATCTCTTGTTCGTTTTCGACTTCCAGACCTAGCCCCCAACGCGCTTTATCAACAACATCTTGGTTAAGTAAATGCCACTTTCGTAAATGTAATCGAGAGCATTGGCCAAGCGTTCATTTTCAGCATCTAAGCGATCTGCTTTTTCCAGTTTTTTAACTAAACCTTCTGCGATAGCGTAATCGTCAATGATTCCTACTATGGCGTTAGTTTTAAGATCGCAAATACGGTGATAACCGTTTGGGTGCATTCCGTCATCGTTATTGCTTACAATGAAATAGCGAGATTCTTGACTGGTATCCATAACGAACTAACCTTAATTTGATTGGTTGGTAGAGATTGACTTAATCGATAGCAACGAAGCTACTGATTTAAGTAAATCAATCTCGCTATTCAGCGAATCACATTTGTTTAAAATAGAGTCGTAATCTTCACCAACGTTACTTATTAGCTTCTCTAGTCGAACCATTTTCTTTAGCTTCGTGTTAGCCGCCTTTTGATCACCAATTTTTAAATCTATAGCCGCCTCTACTCGACCTAGTTGATAATAGAAATCCGTGGACTTTGCTTGGCTATACCAGATGGCTTCGGCTTCTTGAAGCTCAGCCAATTTGGCCTCACGATCTTTAATGGCTTTTTCTGTAGCCGTAATCGCCGGACTATAAGCATTAAATGGTTTTGCCACGACCTTTCCCTCAAAGATCGATTAATTGTTTCAACTTCTTCTCAAGTACCTGCTTGCTTTGCATATCTAGTTAAACCTTTGGCGATACGCCTAACTTCTTTGGGGTCTAACTCTGCTGCAATACATTCATCTTCATGCTCGTAAGACATAGCTACCTTTTCCACTCATATCTCTAAATCTCCATATAGATTTAAATAATTAAATGTCATGACATTTATTATACATATAGGTGTATAAAAAGCAAACACCTTGACTTAAAAAACGTCATGACACAAAATAAAACTCATGACTACAGAGAAGCGACAACGAGGACGCCCTAAGCAGGACGTTACTCTAGATAAAAAACAAGAAATACGGTGTACAGAGGATGATAAAGCGCTGTGGAAACATGCGGCTGAAAATCATGATTCTGTCAGTGATTGGGCTAGAGAAGTCCTTACACGTAGTGCAAAGAGGACAATAAAAAAAGATGGCTCAACTAAGGATTAACGGAAACGTCCGTATTGGTCATGTATATGACTGTAATTTCGGACAGTTCAAGAAACAAGGTGGTGGTACTACCGTTCGTAGGGATGAGGCTCTTATAGATTATAACTATCGAATCCCAAACGAAATTATTAAGACAAGACTTGTTGTTGTCATAGGTAAGCATCGAGGGGCTTATATTGTTGTACCTATTAGCGCAACCAAGGAAGAAGCAAAAAAAAGAGAGAAAGAACCAGAGTTTCAAGGTTTCCATGTCAAATTAGAGCACACAGATATACCAACCACGCCCCGCTATCCATATGGAGTTGATCGTTGGGCTTTGTGTAACCTTGTAACCACTATTGACGGAGGGCGGCTGCAAGACCTTTACCACTCTGAAGAAAAGTGTTTGTTGCAGGCTCAGAAGGTTTGTGACGATACCTTGGATAAAATCAGGAAAGGCGTTGTGATTGCTATTGGCTTAAGGGATTGGCTTAATGACACTATTAGTGTTACTAAGCCTATTGACGTCACCGTCAAATACCCCTAATATAACCATACAGCCGCAAGGCAAGTTTAAATTTTAGCCGCAAGGCAAGTTTCGGAAAGCCTCGTCTTTAGACGGGGCTTTTTCGTATCTGCACTCTAGCTGCTCCAACCGTTTAGGCTTGAAAATGGTCAAGAAACCCCCATATTTCAACAGTCCTTGTAACCAATCATTCCGCTATGCAGATTCAAAAAGATTTTGAGTACTATCACTGTTTACACCGTACCGTGACCAATGCCTTGCTTCATTTGTTACTTCAAGTATCAGCTAGTCCACGTTTTGTCCCAACAGCCAAGCGTAACGAAATACTGGTGAAATTCTTAAAGGCCAAGGCAAAAGACAAAGACTTAGCCACTATCAAAAAAGACATCAAATTGATGCTCAACATAGCCCGAACTCGTAATGGCAATCTTGAGTTGAGGCTGTATCAGCTCAACGAGAAAGCCAATAACACTCAAGTGGCGGGAGCGGAAAAATTGTACTCACTTCTTACTTATTTGTACGATGAGCATGGAATTGAATCTCGGTTGTTTGAAGAGGGAAACGAACCGGAGCCGGAAATTCTATATATGCTAGGGGATCACATAGAACATTGTTTTAATACCGATAACCAACAAATCGCGCCTCTCTCGATGCTGATTCAATCAGAATCAGCACCACAATTAGAAGCGATTATCAAACAGCAAGGTTGGTTCTCGGCTGAAATGAAGGAGTGGAACGAGGCCACATATCAGGCGCACCTTGTCCTACACCCTAACTCATAACGCAATTTCTGAAGCACTCATTAGTTGTTCGTCGGATACATCTATATACTCAATTGTCATGCTTGGCTCTGAGTGTCCTAAAGCCCTCTGAATGGCACTTAAATCAACCCCTTGAGCATTCATGTTAGTTCCATAAGATCTACGCCCAGTGTGGCTACTACAGCCCTTGAGGCCAGTTCTTTTATAAATATTTCTAACCATTAATTCGAGGACATCACATGCTGAATAGTCCACTCGCTCACCCGCTTGGTTGATGCGGGTTTTACGCTTCATCGAATAGCTACGACCTCGGTTATTGAGAACCAATTTACTTAGCGGGTTTAACCCCTGATAGCTATCATCAAAAGTAGTCGCCCAATTACGCGCTTTGCGGTAATCAATCCATTCTTGATTTGTTTTAATAGGTGAGAGCGAAAAAGATAAGTCGGTTTTAGTCTTTTAACGGGAGGGAATGTATCCCACGCTAAGTTCTTATCTTCAAGGAATTGATAATATGCGTAAAGAGCTTGAGCGCAGGGATTAAGGTCTTTAGCATCCTTAACTGCTTTTTGGTAAAAAAGATAACTATTGGCTTCGTGGTTGAATGAACCATCACCACTGAACAGAGTTGGGAGAGTACCAATATTTCCCTTAACAGGAGAGCATTGGTAGGTATTGTCACTGATTGATAGTTCTGTCTGTTTATAGACATTGCTTGATTGTATGAGGTACATATTTTCCCTACGAATTAACACCAATGAATTGTTGCATTGTTACTACAGCTTTTTGCCAATCATTCGCTACCACTTCTTGACCATTCGACAAGTAGTAATCAGCATTCACTTGAGCACCTAAGCCAATAAGTGGCATCAAACCAATATCAGGTTTTGCTTCTTTTCGAGCTGTCATTACATCAACAACCGGAGCGCTCCACCAAAGTAATTCACCATCGAATTCTTGATATCGCTTGGAATTGAAACCATCTCTATGAATCACACTAATTATTAGTCATGATTTTTTTCGTAAGATCTCATCAGCTTTAACGTCATAAAGAGTAGGTTTTTTCGGGTAGCCAAATGTTTGCGGTCCCGAAATTAATATCATGCAAACTAGACCTACTGCGGCGCTAAGCATTAAAAGAGGGTCGATGTACCAGCTAATGACAAAAATGAGAGTTGTAATTATAAGAATTATGGGTAATACCGTGCAAAGCCATCTACGTATTTCTACCTTCCATTCATTGATCCTATGATTTAACTCGTTGTTATTTTGGTTCTTCATGCCTTTTCCCTACTTGTCCGAATTAGTTAAACCCTGCATATCTGAAAAGATTTTCAGGTCAGCAAAATCGCTATTATCAATTCCCAAGAAAAAGCTTCCGGTGCAACTTCCGTCTTTGTCGATCAAAGAAACTTGTCCCTCTGGGTTTACTGGTTCTTTTTCAAACTGCAATGAATGAAATGAGAACGTTGCTACTACTTCTTTGGAGTGCTTAAGCATGATTGAAACATGCTTATACTTAATGATCCCCGTAGCTTCATTGCCAATGGCAAAAACAAACGATGGTTTTTCTGCTGGCATGA
>NZ_LJJE01000013.1 GCF_001854765.1 Vibrio sonorensis
ATTTAGATGAGCAAAAGCCAGTCGATAGACTGGCTTTTTTATGTCTACTGCTTTTAAGCAAAAAAAACGCTCCAGTGAGGAGCGTTTACTTACTTTTTCTTTTTGTGCGCGTCAGCGTCATCTTTACACGAGCTATCGCTGCATTTTCCATACAGGTACAAGCTGTGATTAGTTAGAGTGACATTGTATTGCGCAGCAATCTCTTTCTGACGCTCTTCGATGACTTCATCGGAGAACTCAATCACTTCGCCACAATCTAGACACACGAGGTGGTCGTGGTGATGTTGTGTAGAAAGTTCAAAAACTGATTTGCCACCTTCAAAATGGTGACGGGTAACAATACCAGCATCATCGAACTGGTTTAGAACTCGATATACGGTAGCAAGACCGATCTCTTCGCCAAGATCTATCAGTTTCTTATACAATTCTTCAGCACTGATGTGCTGGCATTCTGGGTGCTGTAGTACTTCCAAAATCTTAAGGCGCGGTAGGGTAACCTTAAGACCAGCATCCTTTAACGCTTGGTTGTTATCTGACATAGATTTTCCTGTGATGATCTTCAGCTATTAACAGGGTGTAGTAGTTAAAGATTATAGGCTACTATTAGGTAACAATAAACCACGAAGTTCAAAGGGTTACTAGTCTTTTTTGCAAAAACTGTGTGATATCACTGTACTAGCACGTCTGACCAGTTACAATTGCTTAACATTATTCCTGAAATATTGATGAGCTGCGCAAAATGAACCCAACCATAGCTAAATTTTATAAACCGTCTTGGGTAAAATTTGCCCTTAACATTTGGCCGCCTTTCTGGGGAGCGGGAATTTGCATTGAATCTATAAGCGACGACTTTCGAGAAGTAAAAGTAAAACTCAAGCTTAGGTGGTGGAATAAAAATGCGAACCGAACTCAATATGGGGGGAGTATTTTCTCTCTTACCGATCCCGTTTACGCTCTTATGTTAATGGGAATTCTTGGCGAGGAATATTACGTTTGGGATAAACAAGCCAGCATTAACTTTATTAAACCCGGTCAAACGGACTTGTATGCAGACTTTATCATTTCCCAAGATCAACTGGATACTATACTGCGAGACACCGCCACCGGAGAGAAACACTTTCCAGAGTTTATGACCTATGTAAAAGACGAAGAGGGAAATATAGTTTCAGAGGTTCAGCGTAAACTTTATGTTAGAAAGAAACCAAAATACCGCGAACAGGTGGCGTAAAAAAACCTCCGTGAGGAGGCTTTTTCATTAATCTTCAAGTTCAGCTAAGCACATTTCTTCGTGTACTTGCTTACACCATTTTTCAACGCGCTCATCAGTTAACTCTGGCTGGCGGTCTTCATCGATACACAAACCGACAAATTTGCTGTCGTCATCTTCAACAAGCGCTTTAGATGCTTCGAATTCGTAGCCTTCTGTCGGAGTATAACCTAGGATAGTGCCGCCTTTCGCCTCTACGATATCGCGAACAGTACCCATCGCATCACAGAAGTACTCTGCGTAATCCTCTTGGTCACCACAACCAAAAATAGCAACAAGCTTGGTAGAAAAATCAATCTGCTCTAATTCAGGGAAAAAGTCATCCCAGTCACATTGAGCTTCACCGTAATACCAAGTAGGGATACCTAACAGAAGCAGATCAAAGTTATCAATGTCTTCTTTGCTGCTTTTTGCAATATCTTGTACGTGAACCAGTTGTTTACCTAGTTGTTTTTGAATCATCTTTGCAATAGCTTCAGTGTTACCTGTGTCGCTACCGAAGAAGATACCTACACTTGCCATAGATTGATTACCTTTAATATATCTTTAGACGGCGGATCGGGGCAGTTAACCTAACCCAGTGCTTCCCAACTCATTTGGATAATGCCTTTAGCGATAAATCCAGCGCAGCCTAGGAATAGAACCAGCCATACAATGCGACGTCCGAATGGAGGAACATTCCCTGCTTTTAATACATCTTTAATCGCCATACCGATCAAAAAGAAAATAGATGCAAACAGTAAATCAAGTCCGATTGACTCGAGAATGTTCATGTAGTCGTAAAGCATGGTATCCCTATATGCCAATTTGCTTGCGCGAACTATACCATTGTTAACTTAAGAAGTTAATGCATCTAGCTCAAAGTCTGTTACACGCAAATGGCTCTGTCTCAGTTAAATGTCGATTTTAAGTAGTAATGATTATAAAAACTTACGGATGGCCCTAATGACTTCTTGCGGCTTTTCTGCGTGTAGCCAATGGCCCGTATTTGCAATGATGTGGGCTTTGGCTTGACTAAACTGCTGCTGAACCAGTGACTGATGATCCGAAGTGAGATAGTCAGAGTCCCCACCTTTTAAGAAGAGTGTTGGCACTGCAGTGGGACATATGGGGTCCCATCCTAATATTTCATCATAATTGCTAATTAATGCTTCAACGTTAAAGCGCCAAGCCAATATGTCCTCTTCTTTAAACAGGGATTTACTCAAAAACTGTCTAACGCCATCTATTTCAATATGCTTGGCCATTAATTGCATCGCTTGCGAACGAGAAGTAGGCCTGCCTTCTAGTACTGCTTTTAAACCTGCGAAGACGTTGTCATGTCGGCGAACGTGGTAAGTGACAGGTGCCATATCCATAACAATTAATTTTGTGATGCGTTCTTGTAGAGTTTCTGCCACCTTCATGGCGACTTTGCCACCCATAGAGTGACCGATAATAACGCACTGTTTGATATTAAGATGGTTAATCAAAGTAATGACATCATCCGCTTGCTGATAATAAGTATGGCTGTCGGAATGAAAAGAGTGACCGTGGTTGCGAAGATCAATACTTAGCACTTGATGATCATTTCTAAAATCTCTGGCGAGTAGGCCAAGGTTATCTAAATTGCCAAAGAGGCCGTGCAACAAGACGATAGTATCGCCTTTCCCTTCGAGCTTGTAGTTGAGCAGTTGTGACATTTTATCTTATTCGTGACTGGTTTATCGTAGAGTATCAGATGAGAACTCGTTATAATCTCCAAGAGTTTAAACATAGAGATTGTGAAAAGCGAATGAAAACAATTGAGGTTGATGAGGATCTTTACCGTTACATTGCCAGCCAAACCCAGCACATCGGTGAGAGTGCTTCGGACATTCTAAGGCGTTTGCTCAATGTAGACGGCCAGCCGGTAGAGACGGTGGACGTACCGCAAACAAAAGGAATTGTTGTTGCAAAGAGGCCGTTAAAGACGTTCAAGTCGATAGCGTGAAAGAGATGCGTGCTTTATTAATTTCCGACGAGTTCGCTAGCCTTAAGAAAGCCATTGACCGATTTATGATGGTTTTATCCACTCTACACCGTATCGACTCAAGTAGTTTTTCGGAAGCAACGCAAGTGAAGGGTAGAAAGCGCGTTTACTTTGCGGACAATGAGCAAACACTACTGGAAAGTGGTAATACTACCAAACCAAAATCAATTCCTGGTTCACCTTTCTGGGTAATAACCAATAACAATACCAGTAGGAAACGCCAAATGGTGGATCAATTGATGGCGAGAATGAATTTCCCGCTTGATTTAATTGAAAAAGTCACCAACGCGATATAGTGAAATCTAATAGAAGCCTCATAATGCGAGAATCAAATCAAGTATTATGGGGCTTTTTCTTTTACCATAATAATTTAGAAAGGATGTCAAAATGGCTATGCACCCAAGAGCGGGACAGAAGGCCCTGCAAGAGGACCTTCACAATATACCCGCACTGGTTTCCAACTATTTCTTGCTGCAACCTCAAGCAACTAATCCAGACCACAAAGTGGCATTCGGAACTTCTGGCCATCGCGGTACGGCGGATAAATCGACTTTTAACGAGCATCACATTTTAGCTATCGCGCAAGCTATCGCCGAGGTAAGAGCGGATAAAGGTATCAAAGGTCCGCTGTATGTTGGTAAAGATACCCATGCTTTATCTGAGCCTGCTTTTGCTACTGTTATTGAAGTTCTCGTCGCAAATGGTGTGAAAGTGATTGTTCAAGAAGAAAATGGCTACACTCCAACACCGGGCATCTCACACGCGATTCTCACTTATAACCTTAAACACGATGATAAAGCGGATGGGATTGTCATCACGCCTTCTCATAACCCGCCTCAAGATGGCGGTATCAAGTACAACCCAACTCACGGTGGTCCTGCGGAAGGGGAGCTTACACAAGCAATCGAAGATAGAGCGAATGTCCTAATCGCAGAAGGTCTGCAAGGTGTAAAACGTCTTCCTATCGATCAAGCTAAGAGTAGTGAGTTGTTTGTAGAGTTGGACTTGGTGAAGCCATATATCGATGATCTAGTGAATGTCATTGATATGCAGGCGATCCAAAAAGCGGGATTAAAAATCGGTGTTGATCCACTCGGTGGAAGCGGTATTGACTACTGGCGCCAGATTGGCAAAGCCTACCAACTTGATCTGACCTTGGTAAGCGAAAGCATAGATCCATCGTTCCAGTTTATGTCTTTAGATAAAGATGGTGTGGTTCGTATGGATTGCTCGTCTCCTTATGCGATGGCTGGCTTACTAGAACTTAAAGACGAATACGACCTCGCATTTGGTAATGATCCTGACTACGACCGTCACGGCATTGTTACGCCAAAAGGCCTGATGAACCCGAATCACTTCCTAGCTGTTTGTATCGATTATCTCTATCGTCACCGCGAGGGGTGGGGTAAAGACGTTGCCGTAGGGAAAACACTGGTTTCTAGTGCGCTTATCGATCGCGTTGTGGCCGATCTTGGTCGCGAACTGTGTGAAGTTCCCGTGGGCTTTAAATGGTTTGTCGATGGGCTTTATAGCGGTAAGTTTGGCTTCGGCGGCGAAGAGAGTGCTGGTGCGTCTTTTCTTCGTAAAGATGGCACGCCTTGGTCTACTGATAAAGATGGCATATTGCTTTGTCTTCTGGCGGCAGAAATTACAGCCGTAACGGGAAAGAATCCTCAAGAGTACTATGAAGAGTTGGCCGCCAAGCACGGTGAATCGCAATACAACCGTATACAAGCCGTTGCAAACGGTCCGCAGAAGGACGTTCTTAAGAAGATGTCCGCTGAAATGGTAAAAGCGGATACATTGGCTGGAGATAAGATAACGGCCCGATTAACTCACGCTCCAGGTAATGGTGCTGCTATTGGCGGACTAAAAGTGACAACCGAAAATGGTTGGTTTGCGGCGCGTCCGTCAGGTACGGAAGAAATCTATAAGATTTACTGTGAAAGTTTCAAAGGTGAGGCTCACCTTAAGCAACTAGAGCAAGAAGCACAAGAGATTGTAAACCAAGTATTTGCCGAAGCAGGATTGTAAATTCTCTTAATGGAATAATAAGCGACCGAAAGGTCGCTTTTTTTTCGCTTAAGTTTTTGTTTTGATTTTGCTCTGTTCTACTTGGTTAGGCGTTGGTGTCGTTTGGCCACTGGTCATTAACGACGAACCAAAACTTTCCAGACTCTGATATGGCGTGACAAAACCGCCCCGTTGGTTTGTCAATTAGTTGGCTAGTCTCTTTGGAACCCGCCGCCCAATCGACTTTTTCTAATTGATAAAGGGGCTCATCGATCTGCGCCCATTGACGGTGATAACACCAAAACCCTGATATTTGCGAAGGATTAATTTGATAGCCTTTACAATGGGTAGGCAGGGGGGATTTATCGAACGGATTAACATAGAGACGACCTTGTAGTAGGAGTCTTTTTTCATCTGGAATATAGTCGGAAAATTGTTCAACAAAAGGCTTAGAGTCCGACATGTTAAGTTGGTGGTTTAACATGCGTTCTAGCTTCTTATCTAACTGGTCGTGAGCGTTTGGCCCGTACCAAGTTCCTTGGTGAAGCAAATAAAATTTAATGGCGACTTCCCAGTGCTCTAGCTTATTGGTTATTTTATCTTTAACGATCATATCGATGGCGCCGAGAGTTCTGCCACTGTCGTTGAGCTGAATTTCTTCCAGCTCAATAGAGTACCGCTTTGAGTTGAGAAGAACTTGATTCACTAAGTGCTGGTAGACAAAGCCCAATCTTGGGTTGCCATTGTAGCGAACTGAGCTTTCGAGCGCTGGAACGGGCAAGTGTGCAAAGTCGGTGATTGGATAAGTGGTTTCCAACAGCGCGGGAGAGTTGGCTATCCAATGGTAAAAACGCTGGAGTGAGTTCACTAACGGCCTCTTTTTGCATCGTAGTTTTCGACATTGTAACGTGAAATTGCTATAACCGATCTCGAAAATTAGGATTGGAAGTCATAATGAACATCATTGAATTAGAAAATCGACTAAATGAAAAGTTATCCCCTCATCTGATTAAAGATTACTGCCCAAACGGGCTTCAGGTGGAAGGGAAGTCGGAAGTGAAAAAAGTGGTTACTGGCGTGACGGCTTCGCAAGCATTAATCGAAAAAGCGATTGAGCTGAATGCCGATGCAATCTTGGTCCATCACGGCTATTTCTGGAAGGGTGAACCTGAGCCAATTCGCGGTATGAAAGGCAAGCGAATTCGAAGCTTGATTCAAAACGACATCAACCTAATTGCTTACCATCTCCCTCTTGATATCCACCCAGAGCTTGGTAACAACGCTGAGTTGGCAAGGCTGTTAGATATTCAAGTCGAGGGTGGATTAGAAGGCCACGAGCAGTCAGTGGCGATTTACGGGCGTCTGAAGCAGCCAGTGTCAGGCAAGGTGTTTGCTGAAACTATCGCTGCCGTTCTAAATCGCGAGCCGCTGCATATCACGCCTGACAATCAAGATAAGCCAATTGAAACTGTTGGTTGGTGTACGGGAGGCGGTCAAGACTTTATTGAACTCGCTGCTAACCGTGGCTTAGATGCGTTTATTTCTGGTGAAATTTCAGAGAGAACCACTTACACCGCGCGCGAGAGAGATATTCACTACTTTAGTGCTGGCCACCATGCGACTGAGCGTTACGGTATTAAAGCGCTTGGTGAATGGTTAGCCAATGAACACGGTTTAGACGTCACCTTTATCGATATTGATAATCCTGTGTAAACTCAGGTGTACTAGAAATAAAAAAGCGAGCATTAAGCTCGCTTTTTGTGTTTTAAACGGTTTACTCGCGCTCGTGAAGAGGCTCAAATTCGCGTTGAACTTGGCCAGTGTATAACTGACGAGGACGACCGATACGGTTTGCTGGGTCACTGTGCATCTCGTTCCAGTGTGCAATCCAACCGATAGTACGAGACATAGCGAAGATAACGGTAAACATAGAAACAGGAATACCAATCGCTTTAAGAATAATGCCCGAGTAGAAATCGACGTTCGGGTACAGCTTCTTCTCTACAAAGTACTCATCAGAAAGGGCAATGCGTTCAAGCTCCATAGCAACGTCTAGCAGAGGATCTTGAATGTTTAGCTCACTTAGTACTTCGTGACACGCTTCGCGCATTACAGTTGCACGTGGGTCGTAGTTTTTGTAAACGCGATGGCCAAAGCCCATTAGACGGAATGGGTCATCTTTGTCTTTCGCTTTTGCTACGTACTCAGGGATGTTGTCTACGCTGCCAATTTCTTCAAGCATACGCAAACAAGCTTCATTGGCACCACCGTGTGCAGGACCCCAAAGAGAAGCGATACCAGCAGCGATACACGCAAATGGGTTGGCTCCAGAAGAACCCGCCAGACGCACTGTAGACGTTGAAGCGTTTTGTTCGTGATCCGCGTGAAGAGTAAAGATCTTGTCCATTGCACGAGCAACAACAGGATTAACTTCGTAATCTTCACATGGGTTTGCGAACATCATGTGCAAGAAGTTCTCAGCGTAGCTAAGGTCATTTCTTGGGTAGATGAACGGTTGTCCGATTGAGTACTTGTAACACATCGCTGCCAGAGTCGGCATTTTTGAAAGCAGGCGGTAAGCTGCGATTTCGCGGTGTGTATCATTATTGATGTCTAGTGAATCGTGGTAGAAGGCTGCAAGAGCGCCAACCACACCACACATAACTGCCATTGGGTGTGCGTCTCGACGGAAGCCGTGGAAAAAGCTCGCGATCTGCTCGTGTACCATAGTATGGCGTGTGACAGTAACTTTAAATTTCTCGTATTGCTCACGTGTTGGGGCTTCACCGTAAAGAAGGATGTAGCATACTTCTAAATAGTCAGCGTTATTTGCTAACTGATCGATTGGGTAACCGCGGTGCAGAAGAACACCTTTACCACCATCGATGTAGGTGATTTGAGATTCACAAGATGCAGTGGCAAGAAAACCAGGGTCAAAAGTAAAGTATCCATTTGCTCCTAGTTTACGAACGTCGACTACCTGTGGGCCTAGTGTCCCGTCCATAATCGGCAGTTCGATTGGCGCTTGACCTTCAATGTGAAGGGTCGCTTTCTTATCCGCCATAACAATCTCCTTTGTTTATTATTTAATCCATCCAGGATGTTTTGTGTGCCAATTTTTTACGTGTGTTCGGTCACAAAGTCAATTCTTCTCCTCTGATGTGTGCACTTGTTATGATTTTTTAAACGTATAAAGTTAAAAATCTGTTCTGTGTAGCAAAAATTGTTACATCAATTGTATTAGAATGTTGCCAGTCGTATAGTGGCGCTGTAAAATTTGTAAGAAACCTTATAAATTCAAGGCTTGAAACAAATATTAAGTGTCGTTTTTTTGCCTTATTGTTAACAAATGTTTTACAATTAAAGGGTCGATATCTGGCTGTATATTGTTAAATAAATGTTAACTTTTGTAGGTTAGCAGCCAAATTTACATTCATAACTATAAATGCTCAATGGAGCTGAGTGAGCAAGCCCGTGAAAGATAGAAAGTCAAGACCTGTTAATTTAGATTTACAGACCATAAGCTTTCCGATCACTGCAATCGTATCCATCCTACACCGTGTATCGGGGGTGATTACGCTTGTTGGCGTCGGAATTTTGCTGTGGTTATTGTCCATTTCCTTGTCCTCTCCAGCAGGCTTTATACAAGCAGCCGACATCGTCGATAGCTTCTTGGTGAAGTTTGTTATGTGGGGCATCCTGACCGCTTTGGCCTATCACATCGTCCTTGGCATTCGCCACTTGATGATGGACTTAGGTCATTTTGAAGAGCTTGAGTCAGGTGCTTCGAGTGCAAAAGTTGCCATTGCGGTGACAGCAGTATTCTCTGTACTGGCGGGGGTAATGGTATGGTAAAGCATATTTCTTCATTCGGCCGTAATGGGGTGCATGATTTCTTGTTGATTCGTGCCACGGCCATCATCATGACCCTATACACTGTTTATTTGGTGAGCTTTTGTGCGTTCACTGACATCTCTTACGTATCTTGGACCCAGTTCTTCGGTGGCAACTTTACCAAAGTCTTTACTATGCTTGCCTTAGCATCTGTGCTTATCCATGCATGGATCGGTATGTGGCAGGTATTTACTGACTACATTAAGCCCACCTTGTTGCGCGGAACTCTTCAGTTAGCTGCTATTGCACTTCTGTTGGGTTACTTCTTCTCTGGTCTGTTTATTTTGTGGGGTGCGTAAGTGTCTATTCCAGTTCGCGAATTTGATGCCGTAGTAATCGGCGCAGGTGGTGCAGGCATGCGTGCCGCACTGCAAATTTCTGAGCAAGGCTTATCTTGTGCTTTGCTTTCAAAAGTTTTTCCTACCCGTTCTCATACGGTTTCTGCTCAAGGGGGTATTACCGTAGCCTTGGGCAATTCTCATAAAGATAATTGGCAATGGCACATGTACGATACGGTCAAAGGTTCTGATTATATCGGTGACCAAAACGCGATCGAATACATGTGTAAAAATGGTCCTGAGTCAGTGATTGAACTTGAAAAAATGGGTCTGCCATTTTCTCGTTTCGACAATGGCACCATTTACCAGCGTCCATTTGGCGGTCAGTCTAAAGAGTTTGGTGGCGAGCAAGCGGCGCGTACCGCAGCTGCGGCTGACCGTACAGGGCACGCTCTGCTTCACACCCTTTATCAGCAAAACGTAAAGTACAAAACCACAATTTTCTCAGAGTGGTATGCCCTCGATATGGTGAAAAACCAAGATGGTGCCATCATGGGTTGTACTGCAATTTGCATGGAAACGGGTGAAATCTGTTACTTCAAGTCTAAAGCAACCATTCTGGCAACTGGCGGTGCTGGTCGTATTTACGCTTCGACGACTAACGCACACATCAACACTGGTGATGGTGTTGGTATGGCACTGCGCGCTGGAGTACCAATGCAAGATATGGAGATGTGGCAGTTCCACCCAACGGGTATTGCTGGCGCGGGTGTTCTGGTAACAGAGGGCTGTCGTGGTGAAGGTGGTTACCTTCTAAACAAAGACGGCGAGCGCTTTATGGAGCGTTATGCACCAAATGCTAAAGACCTTGCGGGTCGCGATGTTGTTGCGCGTTCAATGATGATTGAAATTCGCGAAGGTCGCGGTTGTGACGGTCCGTGGGGCCCACATATCAAGCTGAAAATGGATCATCTTGGCAAAGAAGTATTGGAATCTCGACTACCGGGCATTTGTGAACTGTCACGAACGTTTGCGCACGTCGATCCAGTGAAAGAGCCGATCCCAGTGATTCCAACTTGTCACTATATGATGGGTGGGGTTCCAACTCAGGTTTCAGGTCAGGCTATCAAACAGCTTGCCGACGGCACGGATCAAGAAGTACAAGGCCTATACGCATGTGGTGAAATTGCCTCTGTATCGGTACACGGCGCAAACCGTTTAGGTGGCAACTCCCTTCTTGACCTTGTTGTGTTTGGCCGTGCAACAGGCTTGCACCTTGGCGAAACGCTAGCGGCTCAAGCTGAAGCACGCCCTGCGACAGAATCGGATATCGAAGCTTCTCTAGCTCGAACCATGCGCTGGGAAAACAGCACGGGTGGTGAAGACCCTGTCCAAATCCGTAAAGATCTTCAAAGCTGTATGCAAAACAGCTTCTCGGTGTTCCGTGAAGGTGATGCAATGGCCACTGGTCTAGAGGAACTCAAGGTTATCCGTGAACGTCTGAAAGATGCACACCTTGCAGATAAGTCTACAGAGTTCAACACTCAACGCATTGAGTGTTTGGAGCTTGATAACCTAATGGAAACCGCATTCTCGACAGCAGTAGCGGCAAATTACCGCACTGAAAGCCGTGGTGCTCACGCGCGATTCGACTTCCCAGATCGCGATGATGAGAACTGGCTATGTCACTCTATCTACAATCCGGAAACTGAACAGATGACCAAGCGCGATGTAAACATGACGCCTGTTCATCGTGAAGCTTTCCCACCGAAAGTACGTACATACTAAGGGAGGATAGAAAAATGAAACTTAACTTCTCTTTGTACCGCTACAATCCAGATGTAGATAAAAAGCCTTACATGAAAGACTACATCCTTGAGGTGGACGAAGGTTCAGATATGATGGTGCTCGATGCTCTTATTCTTTTGAAAGAGCAAGACCCTTCTATCGCGTTCCGTCGTTCTTGCCGCGAAGGTGTATGTGGTTCTGACGGTCTAAATATGAACGGCAAAAACGGTTTGGCGTGTATCACTCCTTTGTCTGCGCTGAAAGGCGACCAAATTGTGATACGTCCTCTTCCGGCTTGCCAGTTGTTCGTGACCTGATTGTTGACATGACTCAGTTCTACGACAACTACGCCAAGGTGAAACCGTTCTTAATCGACGATGATGCCCTACCTCCATCGCGTGAGAACCTGCAATCACCAGACGAGCGTGCTCATCTGGACGGTTTGTACGAATGTATCATGTGTGCATGTTGTACAACGTCTTGTCCTTCATTCTGGTGGAATCCAGATAAATTCATTGGTCCTGCAGGCCTTCTTGCTGCTTATCGCTGGCTGATTGACAGCCGAGATACGGCAACAGATGAACGTTTATCAGATTTAGACGATGCATTTAGCGTTTTTCGTTGCCATGGCATCATGAATTGTGTAAGTGTTTGTCCTAAGGGATTAAACCCGACGAAAGCCATTGGTCATATCAAGACTATGTTGGTAAATCGCTCGGTTTAACATTGAATAAAAATTGCCGGCGAATCCAATATGGGGGAGCCGGTTTCAAGCAAGAGCTCGGCATAAGACCGAAGCAAACGTGAAAACTACTGGTTAAGGGAAAATATGCACAACGGCGTGATGAAGGCATGGCTCGAGTCTTCACACTTGCTGGCGCCAATGCAACTTACGTAGAAGAACTCTACGAACTGTATCTAAGTGATCCCGATCTGGTAAGTGAGGAGTGGAAACGTGTATTTGATGAGTTGCCTAGGCACTCTGATACTGCGGCTGAACAACCGCATTCGCGCGTCCGCGACTACTTCCGACGACTCGCTCAAGAAACTAAGCATTACAATGTCCAAGTTAGTGATCCAGATGTCGATGCTAAGCAAGTAAAAGTTCTACAGCTAATCAACGCGTACCGCTTCCGCGGTCACGAAGCTGCCGAACTTGATCCTTTAGGATTATGGGTTCGTCCACCTGTGGCAGAACTCGACCCCGCATTCCACAATCTTACCGAAGATGATTTCGAAGAAACCTTCAACGTAGGTTCTCTGGCGGTTGGCCAAGAGACCATGCAACTGAAAGATATCTACACTGCTCTGAAGAAAACGTACTGTGGTTCAATCGGTGCTGAATACATGCACATGACGGACACAGAACAAAAACGTTGGATCCAGCAGCGCCTTGAATCTGTTAGCGGTACTCCATCATTCAACAAAGAAGAGAAGCGTGCTTTTCTAGAGGAGCTAACGGCTGCCGAAGGCCTTGAGCGTTACTTAGGGGCTAAATTCCCGGGCGCTAAGCGTTTCTCCCTAGAAGGTGGTGATGCACTAATCCCAATGACCAAAGAGCTTATTCGCCACGCGGGTGCGAGCGGTATGCGTGAAGTGGTGGTTGGAATGGCTCACCGTGGCCGACTGAACATGTTGGTTAACGTTCTGGGTAAAAAACCTCAAGATCTGTTTGACGAGTTTGCCGGAAAACACGATGAAACTTGGGGTACAGGCGATGTTAAGTATCACCAAGGTTTTTCTGCTGACTTCGCCACACCAGGTGGTGATGTTCACTTGGCATTGGCATTTAACCCGTCTCACCTAGAAATCGTTAATCCAGTGGTTATCGGTTCTGTACGTGCTCGCCAAGACCGACTTGGCGATGAAAATGGAGACAAGGTTCTACCAATTACCATTCACGGGGACTCTGCGATTGCAGGTCAAGGTGTGGTAGCAGAAACCTTTAACATGTCTCTTGCGCGTGGATTCTGTGTCGGTGGTACAGTTCGAATTGTTGTTAACAACCAAGTCGGATTTACTACCTCTAACCCGACCGATACCCGCTCTACAATGTACTGTACCGATATTGCTAAGATGGTACAGGCACCAATTTTCCACGTGAATGCTGACGATCCAGAAGCCGTGGCTTTTGTTACTCGTATTGCTTTGGATTATCGCAACGAGTTTAAACGCGATGTTGTTATTGATTTGGTGTGCTACCGCCGCCACGGTCACAACGAAGCTGATGAGCCAAATGCAACTCAGCCGTTGATGTATCAAAAGATCAAGAAACACCCAACACCGCGTAAGCTATACGCTGATGTACTAATTGACCGCAACGAGTGCGATATTGAACTGGCCACACAACTAGTCAATGAATATCGCGATGCGCTCGATCACGGTGAAGTGGTAGTTAAAGAGTGGCGTCCAATGGCTCTACATTCGGTCGATTGGTCCCCATACTTGGGCCATGATTGGGATACTGAATGGGATTCGACCTTTGATACCAAACGCTTGGTTGAATTGGGTCAGCGTCTCGGGCAATACCCAGATAGCCACAAGTTGCAAAGTCGAGTAAACAAACTCTATAACGACCGTGCCGCTATGATGACTGGCGAAAAAGCGGTTGATTGGGGTATGGCTGAAACCTTGGCATATGCGACTTTGCTAGATGACGGTAAACGCATTCGTATTTCTGGTCAGGATTCTGGACGTGGTACCTTCTTTCACCGTCACTCAGTACTGCACAATCAGACCGATGCGAGTACGTATATTCCATTGGCAAATATTCACGATAAGCAAGGTCCTTTTGAAGTCTTTGATTCAGTGTTGTCTGAAGAGGCGGTACTGGCGTTCGAATACGGTTACGCGACAGCTGAACCAAGTGGCTTAACGATCTGGGAAGCCCAGTTTGGTGATTTTGCCAACGGAGCACAGGTGGTTATTGACCAATTTATCTCGTCTGGTGAGCAAAAATGGGCGCGTTTATGTGGTCTGACTATGCTTTTACCACACGGTTATGAAGGTCAGGGGCCAGAGCACTCATCGGCTCGTTTAGAACGTTATCTACAGTTGTGTGCTGAGCAAAATATGCAGGTAGTCGTCCCGTCTACTCCAGCGCAGGTTTATCACATGATTCGCCGTCAGGTTGTGCGTCCGATGCGTCGCCCACTGATTGTGATGTCTCCTAAGTCATTGTTACGTCACCCGTTGTGTACGTCTACTTTAGAAGAGTTGTCGGAAGGTACGTTCCAGCCAGCGATTCCGGAAGTCGACAGCCTAGACCCAGCGAAAGTGAAACGCGTTGTGTTCTGTTCAGGTAAGGTTTACTTCGATCTGCTAGAGCAACGCCGCAACAATGAGCAAGAAGATGTGGCAATAGTGCGTATAGAGCAGTTGTACCCATTCCCGCTGGAAGAAGTCAAAGCCGCTATTGCGCAATACACTAATGTGGTTGATTTTGCTTGGTGTCAGGAAGAGCCCCAGAATCAGGGTGCTTGGTACAGCAGTCAACACAATTTCCGCGCAGCTATCCCTGCCGGTGCTGATCTTAAATATACAGGCCGCCCGGCCTCTGCTTCACCGGCAGTAGGTTACATGTCTGTACACTTGAAACAACAGAAAGCGTTAATTGAAGACGCTCTGACCCTAGATTAAGAACTAGAAGTAAAAGGAAGAAACAGATATGACAATTGAAATTCTGGTTCCAGATTTACCTGAATCCGTTGCGGACGCTACTGTCGCGACATGGCACAAGCAACCGGGCGACGCTGTAGAGCGCGACGAAGTTCTGGTTGATATTGAAACTGACAAAGTTGTATTGGAAGTCCCAGCGCCAGAAGCAGGTGTTTTGGAAGCAATCGTAGAGGAAGAAGGGGCGACCGTTCTTTCTAAGCAGCTTATTGCACGTCTAAAGCCTGGTGCTGTTGCTGGTGAGCCAACCAAAGATGCGCCTGCGGAAAGCGAAGCATCGCCAGATAAGCGCCACAAAGCGGCGCTTACTGAAGAAACGAATGATGCGTTAAGTCCAGCGGTTCGTCGCCTTCTAGGTGAACACGGCCTTGAAGCTTCACAAGTGAAAGGCACTGGTGTTGGTGGCCGTATCACGCGTGAAGATATTGAAGCTCACATCGCTAATGCGAAAGCTGAACCTAAAGCAGAAGCTCCGGCACCTGTTGCAGAAGCACCAGCGGCTGCGCGCAGCCAAAAACGCGTACCTATGACACGTCTGCGTAAAACCGTTGCTAATCGCCTGCTTGAAGCGAAGAACAACACGGCTATGTTGACGACCTTCAACGAAGTTAACATGAAGCCAATTATGGATCTTCGCAAGCAGTACAAAGACCAGTTCGAAGAGCGTCACGGTATTCGTCTAGGCTTTATGTCTTTCTACGTAAAAGCAGTGACAGAAGCACTAAAACGTTACCCTGAAGTCAACGCTTCTATTGATGGTGATGATATTGTTTACCACAACTACTTTGATATCAGCATGGCGGTATCTACGCCACGCGGTTTGGTGACTCCAGTACTTAAGGACTGCGATACACTAGGAATGGCTGATATCGAAAAAGGTATTAAAGAATTGGCCATTAAAGGTCGTGACGGCAAACTGACTGTTGACGAACTGATGGGCGGTAACTTCACTATCACTAACGGTGGTGTATTTGGTTCTTTGATGTCTACTCCAATCATCAACCCACCACAATCGGCCATTCTTGGAATGCACAAAATTCAAGAACGTCCAATGGCTGTGGATGGTAAGGTAGAAATTCTACCTATGATGTATCTTGCTCTTTCTTATGACCACCGTTTGATCGATGGTCGCGAGTCGGTAGGTTTCCTAGTGACAATTAAAGAGCTATTGGAAGATCCTGCTCGTCTATTGTTGGACGTTTAATAAGCACTTCCGAAGACGTCTGCACGGAAGTGTAGACGTCTATAAATTCAGAGGCTAGACTGGCTCAGCGTCTGGCCTTCATTTAGACTACTATTTTGCTAGTTTAATTTGAGAAGCACCCTACAGACGTATCGCTCGACACCTAGTGTCGTCGCTTTATGGAAATAATAAATCCCCAAAGGGATAAACATACGGAATAAAACAATGAATTTGCATGAATACCAAGCCAAACAGCTGTTTGCCGAATTCGGTTTGCCGGTGCCGGAAGGCTACGCATGTGATACACCTCAAGAGGCTTTCGAAGCCGCCGGTCGTATCAGCACTGAAAAGAAAGTTGTAAAATGTCAGGTTCACGCAGGTGGACGTGGTAAAGCGGGCGGTGTAGAACTACACGACACTAAAGACGGTGTTAAAGAGTTCGCTCAGAAGTGGTTAGGTAAGAATCTGGTAACTTACCAGACTGACGCAAATGGTCAGCCAGTTACTAAAATTCTCGTTGAAGAAGCTTCAAACATTGCTAACGAATTGTACCTAGGTGCGGTGGTAGATCGCGCAACGCGCAAAATCGTATTTATGGCTTCAACGGAAGGTGGTGTTGAAATCGAAAAGGTGGCAGAAGAGACACCTGAGCTTATCCATAAAGCAGCGATTGATCCACTCGTTGGTCCTCAGTCATACCAAGGCCGCGAGCTCGCGTTTAAGCTTGGTCTTGAAGGTGACCAAATCAAACAATTTGTTAAGATCTTTATGGGTCTTGGCAACATGTTCTCTCAGTATGACCTTGCTCTACTAGAAATTAACCCACTAGTCATTACTGGTGAAGGTAACCTTCTATGTCTTGATGGCAAGATCAACATCGATTCCAATGCTCTATACCGCCAGCCTAAGCTGCGCGAAATGCACGATCCATCTCAAGAAGATGAGCGTGAAGCACACGCTGCTCAGTGGGAGCTAAACTACGTTGCACTTGATGGAAACGTAGGCTGTATGGTTAACGGTGCGGGTCTAGCAATGGGTACGATGGACATTGTTAACTTGCACGGCGGCAAGCAGCTAACTTCCTCGATGTAGGTGGCGGCGCTACGAAAGAGCGCGTTGCTGAAGCATTTAAGATCATCCTATCGGACGACAATGTGAAAGCAGTACTGGTTAACATCTTTGGTGGTATCGTGCGTTGTGACATGATCGCTGAAGGTATCATCGGTGCGGTTAAAGAAGTTGGTGTAAACGTACCAGTGGTTGTACGTCTTGAAGGTACCAATGCTGACGTAGGTCGTGAAGTACTTGCTAATTCTGATGTTGATATCATTGCAGCTGAGTCATTAACTGACGCAGCTCAGAAAGTCGTTGCTGCTGCGGAGGGCAAATAATGTCTGTACTAATTAATAAAGACACCAAAGTAATTTGTCAGGGCTTCACTGGTGGACAGGGTACTTTCCACTCAGAGCAGGCGATTGCATACGGAACGCAAATGGTTGGTGGCGTATCACCGGGTAAAGGTGGTCAAACCCACCTTGGTCTTCCTGTATTTAACACGGTACGCGAAGCTGTTGAAGCAACTGGCGCAACGGCGACGGTTATCTACGTTCCAGCACCTTTCTGTAAAGATGCTATCCTGGAAGCCATTGACGCGGGTATCGAACTTATCGTAACCATCACTGAAGGTATCCCAACAACGGATATGATCGATGTAAAAGTCAAACTGGAAGAAACGGGCGCTCGTATGATCGGTCCAAACTGTCCAGGTCTAATCACTCCAGACGAGTGTAAGATCGGTATC
The DNA here is from genome assembly GCF_001854765.1 of Vibrio sonorensis. GTDB lineage: Bacteria > Pseudomonadota > Gammaproteobacteria > Enterobacterales > Vibrionaceae > Vibrio > Vibrio sonorensis. The sequence goes on from NZ_LJJE01000013.1 coordinate 17,911, forward strand.
ATGCCGGGTCATATCCACAAGAAAGGTAAAGTAGGTATTGTATCTCGTTCTGGTACACTAACTTACGAAGCGGTTAAGCAAACCACTGACGAAGGGTTTGGACAATCAACGTGTGTTGGTATCGGTGGTGACCCAATTCCAGGTTCAAACTTTATCGATATCCTAAAACTGTTCCAAGATGATCCAGAGACAGAAGCCATTGTCATGATTGGTGAAATTGGTGGTACAGCGGAAGAAGAAGCAGCGGCGTTTATCAAAGAGAACGTGACTAAGCCTGTTGTCTCTTACATTGCTGGTGTTACTGCTCCTCCAGGCAAGCGTATGGGTCATGCTGGCGCGATTATCTCTGGTGGTAAAGGTACAGCAGAAGACAAGTTCGCAGCTCTAGAAGCGGCAGGTGTTAAAACAGTGAAAAGCCTAGCAGATATCGGTAAAGGTCTGCGCGAAGTAACGGGTTGGTAATAACACCATTTAAGTCAGCGAAAGGATGGCCATTGGCCATCCTTTTTTTGTTTCAAGACTTATTAAGTTGCCTTTCAAGCTGCTCTACGCGCAAGGTTAGGGCATCTATTTGCTTTTGTAGAGTTTCAACGGTTTGCTCCTCACTAGCTTGTGCTATTTCAACCCTCGGTACTTTTTTGGTGCTTTTCCAGCGCTTTAAAGACGCGATGATTGCTGGCATTGGGATAGGTGAACTCAATCGAGCTCTAACGAGTGCGACTGTTGGCTCTTTTCCTTGGTTTGTCAGCTCTTGGAACACGCGTTCTAGTTCTTGGGTGACATCCTGAGTAAGCATAATATGACTTCCAATGTTCAAAATTAAATAGAGATAAACTGAAAATAGCAAAAACGGGTGTGTGACGTAAGAGATCTCTCACATTTGATGTGAGAAAACGTGTAGCCTATAGGCAAAACCAATTTACTTTGTGGAGTTATCTTTCTGATTTTTAATAAAAAACTATTTTGTGTGTATTGCTTGCCTAAAACTGATTTATCGTACGCTGGTTGTGACATTAAAAAGATAGGAGTAGATTAAATCTGTCGGAAGGATACTGACACGGAACAGGAAAGCATCAAGGATGTGAAGTCAGGAAGACTGAGATAAACGGGATGTTTATCCAAAGGATTACAGGACAAGCTTGGACGGCTTTTTACCAACAGGACGTTTGGTAAACAAGGAGAGTATGGGAACCCCTTATGGACAGGCTGGATTTGTACAGGATGTACCAAGGACACCGCTCAGGGAACAAGTGAAGTGTGCTAACTGGGAAGGTTAGCAGTCAGGATGATGTGGACACCGCTAGGATAGCGATGGACGGGAAAGGCTGAAGGATTTGGCAACTGTTATGGACGATGCATGGAGCACGAATCTGTAGCTGGATTGCTGCGAGTAAGACCAGAGCCCCGGTACTAAGTATCGGGGCTTTTCTTATCCCGATATGTCTTGTGGTCCAAGTTTGAAGGTAAAGCTGGCGGCGTGTCTTCCTTGGCTCCGTGTAACAAATCTCATTAATAATTTCCTCTATACCTATAAAAATATACTTGGATCAATAACTCGATTGTTGGCTTAGTTTACTTTCTCGGCTTGTTTTATCTGCGATGGATTTATCGCAAGGACGTGATGTGACCATTGTTACTCAAAGAACCATATTGGTTCCTTACCATGACTCTTTACAGTCAGATTTTCTAATGCTCAACTGCTGCGTAAAAAACCGCGCAGAAATGAACGGGCCTCATACGGTGGCGTCTGCAAAACAGCTTTTTCAAAGAGTGTTGCACGACGTTGATCTTCATTGCATGGCGGTTCTCGATGGCCGAACGAGGGATTACATGGGGCATGTGTTTATTTGTAATCTCTCTACCGAGCCGGAGTTGGGCTATATCTTTGATAAAGCGTATTGGGGACAGGGATTTGCCAAAGAAGCTCTAAAGGCCTATTTCCCCAAAGCCGTGAAAGACCTAAAGTTGAATAAGGTCGTTGCTACGTCCAATACGCATCACCAAGCTTCTATACGCCTGTTGAAGGCCTTAGCGTTTGAGCAAGTAGGAGAAAGCTCTGACAGCTTTGGACCATTTTATAAGTTTCAATTCGATGTCGTTTAAAGGGTAGGCGACTTGTCTACCACTACATGCGATGTGGTGGAATATCAAACTGACCGGATACAAAGCCGTACATAATCAGTTCTCCTTGGTAGCAATCGTCGCCGAGTGAAGAAAACTCAAACTGATAGCGAGTATGCCAGCGCCACTTTCCGTCAGGCAGCCGAAAACGATGACCCTTTAAGGCCACGCTGACCAACTGTAACTCCAAATGTTCACACTTTCTTAAGATAGTGCGCTTGGCGATTTCAGATTGCCGTCTCTGCTGCCAAAAAAGCGCGCAGAAAAGCGTTAAACCGAGGATGGCAAACAAATCTCCGATCATGGTTTTATCCCTTGGCTGCTTTTTGCAAACCAATGAGAGCGCTGCTCAGTTCACTTGAAGCATCTGAGTGCAGTAAAGGCAGCAATACCATTCTAAGTTCAGGAAGCATAACCAAGTCCGCGAACAACTGATTGAAAAGAGTTTGATTACCTGTTTGAGCGAGTCGGATTAGAAATTGTTCCGCCAATTTAGGCTCTGCCAGTGTTGTCCAAACACGGCCGGCAATACCAATCAGTACCTCTTGGTGGCTCAACCTTGGGCTTTTCAGAATTTGGCTGACGAGGTGATGGCTGACACTTATTTCACTGCCGCCCAAGCTGCGAATTAAGGCGGACAGCAAAAAGAGATCTGGGTCTTTGCTGTCGACCTCCTGTTGCACTAATTCGGCGATACGGTGTGCCAGCTTTTCTGGTAGACGAGCGTGCTCTAGGCAACCTAAAAGTGCATATAGTGGTTCATTAGGCAAGTTTGTAATAGCTTTGCGAAGTAGAATACCGTTTTGATCAATGCTGAGTCTAGCGACAATATCACTGATCCCCTGCAAGCCAACAGTCTGCCAGTTTTGCCAACCTAAGCCACCTTGAAAGTAGTGTTGAGCGTGTTCGTAGTACTGGCTGGTGGGTAAATCCAATTGTGCTCGTATTTGACTGTTAAAGACCGCCAACTTATCTTCGGCAGGTTTGTAGGTATATGGATTGTTGGCTAGCTTTTGCTGAGTATCTTCATCCATGTCATCGCTCAGGCGAGTACCCATGGCTTCGATAACATACTTTAAAAATTGACCAATATCGGCTGGTTTTAACAGGCCTCTCTCATCAAGATCGAATTTTAGGAACCAGATCCAAGGTTGCTTCTCTTGGTTCCAGTAGGCGATCCCCATATGAGCCTTGCGTTGAACAGGGTAGGGATACGGCTTTTTCCCAGCTTCTATATCCGCAAATGATGCGGTAGAAATGGGTACAATTCTTCTACCTAAATCGACGATCTGAAAATCACAGCCGCTGTTTTTAAGAAGCTGAGTTAGGGTATGAATGGTGTCCATAAAGCGCGTATCCTGCAGGTTTGAATTTTTACAGAGCGAGGCGAGCACGTAGTTTTCGCCAATCTCGCTATATAAATGGTATCCTAGCGGCCAATTTCAAGGGGCAACGACCAGAATCATGACCAAACTAAGTGACTTGTTGAGAAAACTGTCTATTCAACTTCAAGAAAACGGATTATGGGAAAGCAAAGAACCCACTGAAGAGCAACTTAACAGTCCAGAACCTTTTTCCTTAGACCGCTTGTCTCCGGAGCAATGGTTACAGTGGATTTTTATTCCTAAGATGCAAGTATTAACGGAGGAAAAGGGCCAAATACCGAACGGTTTTTCTATCGCCCCATACTTTGAAGAATGCTGGAAAGAGTTACCGAATTTGAGTGATGTTATCGCCACGATAAAAGAGATAGATAAGTTATGTCAGTAGAGCTGGAAATCCTTTATCGAGACGACTATTTTGTTGCCGTCAATAAACCTGCAGGTATGCTAGTGCATCGAAGCTGGCTGGATAAGCATGAAACTCAGTTTGTTATGCAAACACTCCGAGACCAAATAGGGCAACACGTTTTCCCTCTTCACCGATTAGATCGCCCGACATCGGGAGTACTGCTTTTTGCCTTATCCTCAGAGGTAGCCTCAGAGGTAATGCCGATGTTTGCGGGTAAAACCATAAACAAAACCTACCATGCTATCGTCCGTGGTTGGATAGAAGAGGCTGGTCGACTGGATTACGCGTTAAAAGTTGAGTTGGACAAAGTCGCCGATAAGTTTGCCAGCGAAGACAAAGAGCCACAGGAAGCAGTGACAGATTATCGTCCTCTGGCAAAAGTAGAAGTGCCACATTCAACAGGCCGCTTTCCAACAAGCCGCTACTGCTTAATGGAGCTTAAGCCACTGACAGGTCGAAAACATCAACTACGGCGCCATATGGCGCATTTGAGGCACCCTATCGTCGGTGATACCACTCATGGTGATGGTAAACATAACCGTCTGTTCAGAGAGCATTACGATGCGAGAAGACTATTGCTGCACGCCAGCGAACTGACACTTGTTCACCCATATACTGAGCAACCTTTGACGATCAAAGCGGGCTTTGACGAGATTTGGCAAAGTTTGCTGACTGAGTTTGCCTGGCCAAACTCTTAAGGTATTTGGCACACTTTCTATTCTGCCAATATCTGCTTAAACGAAGGAATAAGGAACGAGGCTCCGAACTCACTCAGGTGATCATCGTCAAAAAACATGGGTCTGCCTTTATGGTCACCATAGCAATACAACTCATCGCAATACTTGTCTTGAACAGACACGATAGTGACGCCACATTGTTTTTGAAGGCTATTCATGATTTTTGAAAAAGCTTCATTTCTTTTGTTGTAGGTTGCTTTATCGATTTTGACCCTATAACTGGCGTTGCCTTTTATGTACTCTCTTGCCATCGTTTGAGGGACATTTAGGGCTAGCTCAGGAGTTTGCTCCAAAAGGTAAATAGGGTTTGTTTTTGAAAAACGGCACAAGGTATCGATAAAGGCTGTTGACATCGATTTTGTGTAAGCTTCGCCAAATTTCGCTTCAAGATTATTACTTGAGATAAGTTCTGTGACTCGATTAGAGCTCTTTTCGTTCACACCAAATAATAGAGCATTAAATCGATTTGAGATGATTACTGGGACATTAGGGTAGTTTTTTACCTCAGTTAGTGCAAACTCAATGAAGTCGCCACAAGAAGTATCTTTACTTCCACTTCTTATGTTGTATATCCCCTGAACTGTCCGGCATCCAGACATTGTCCAGTCCAGCACGGATGACTCCTTTGACAGGGATTTTTCAACACTTCGAACGATACCTTGAGCATGGCTATCGCCTAAGACAATCGCTTTAACTTCTCCCGAGCCGTACTTACACTGCGGGACTGTCCCCTCGCTGACATGGCACTCTTGTCTTCTGGGATTTATGTTTTCAGATTCATTTAAAATGGTTAAAACTTCTTCAGAGTAACGGCTGCTTTGGACATTGACGATTTTGGTCAACACTGTACTGATTACTAGGACTAAAACGGCAGCGATCAAGGGCTTAATGACTAATGCTTTTTTCCAGTTAAGTGTATTTTCCCATTTGATTGTTTCTACGTATTTATGGCTAGCAAAACCTAAAAGCAAGGAAATTAGCATTCCTAAAGCTACTGAACTTTGTACGTTCAAGTAATGAAAAAGAACGACCACTGGCCAGTGCCACAAATAGATAGAATACGACCAAAGTCCCACATACTGGGATAGTTGGTTGTTTGTCAAAAAGCTATCTTGCCTATTGGCGATGATCACTAAAAAGGTACCAGCGACAGGTAAAATGGCTAAATACCCTGGCCAAGGTGTATCGCTAGACACAACAAAATAGGCTGCCAATATTAATAGCAAACCTAAGGCTTCGGCGATTTGGCTTTTTCTTCGGTTGAAATTGAGTGGGTAGAGGTAAGCTATTCCCCCCATCATCATTTCCCAGGCTCTTGTTGGGAGAAGGTAGTAGGACTCATCGCTCCATTTGAATGTAGCGAAGGCACTGACCGAAAAAAGCAGTATCGTAAATGCGACAATCAGTTTTTTTGTCGTGTGAAGACCAAATAATCGACTTAGAGCAAGCAAAATGAGAGGGTACAATATGTAGAATTGCCACTCTACTGATAATGACCAAGTGTGTAGAAGCCACTTACTATAGGCAGATGTATCGAAATAACCAGACTCTTTTAAGTAGATTACGTTAGAGAAGAAACCGAGACTTCCAGTAATGTGTTTCCCGAGAATTTTGTAGTCTATCGGTGTTAAATAGAACCAACCAAATACGAGAAGGGCTAGACATAGAACGGCGAGTGCAGGGATTATTCGATTGGCTCTAGCTACGTAAAACTTGATCAGAGAAAGCTCATTATTTTCTAATCCCCTGACGATGATGGCTGTCATCAAATAGCCCGAAATGACGAAAAAAACGTCAACTCCAGCAAAACCTCCGGGAAGGACTTCGGGACTGAAGTGGAACAGAGCAACTGCAATCACAGCAATGGCTCTTAAACCATTAATATCATGCCTAAATTTCATAAATACACGCCAGAAAAGTTTGCTGGTATTGTAAAGTTTATTTTTGGTAAGACAAGATCTTAGTTAAGTCGAGAAACCGTGTTGCTAAAGGTGAGTCGCGATAGAAAAATTCTCATTGTGATCTGTCTAAAAAGAAACTTTTAGAAGGAAGGGGTCCCTCTGTAAAGAGGGACGTTGAATCTTGGTGTGTTACTTTGCTAAATAGCTCAGGATAGAGCGTTCAATGCCTGCGGCATCAAGCCCTAACTCTTGATGCATCTCATCTTGAGTGCCTTGAGCGATAAACTTGTCTGGTAGGCCAAGATTAAGCACTGGTTTGATCTGCTTAGTCTTCATAAGGTGTTCGATAACACCAGCACCTGCGCCACCTGCAATGGCATTTTCTTCCAGAGTGACTAGCGTATCGTGAGACGATGCAAGTTCAGCGAGCAACTCCGTATCGAGTGGTTTAACAAAGCGCATATCTGCTACCGTTGCGTTGAGCTTCTCTGCGGCTTCTAAAGCATTCGGCAGCAAGGTACCAAAGTTTAAAATAGCGACGTTTTCACCTTGGCGTAAAATGCGTCCTTTACCTATCGCGAGTTCGGTAAATGCCGATTCAATCTCAGTGCCCATACCACTGCCTCTCGGATATCGAACAGCACTAGGACCTTGGTGTTGGTGACCAGTATAGAGCATCTGACGACACTCATTCTCATCACTCGGCGCCATGATTACCATGTTTGGTATACAGCGCATAAAGCTGAGGTCAAAGGCGCTTGGTGAGTTTGACCATCTGCGCCCACAATTCCGGCACGGTCAATAGCGAACATAACAGGGAGGTCCATGATTGCTACGTCGTGAATAAGCTGGTCATAGCCACGCTGCAAGAAAGTGGAATAAATGGCGACGATAGGATGATCACCACTGATTGCCATTCCGGTCGCCAGTGTGACAGCGTGTTGCTCGGCGATTGCCACGTCAAAATATTGAGAGGGGTACTCTTTCGAGAAACGCACCATGCCAGAGCCTTCACGCATAGCTGGCGTAATCGCCATCAGTTTGGGATCTTGCGCTGCCATATCGCAAAGGAAGTCACCAAAAATTTTAGAAAACGTAGGCTTAGAGCTTGCGCTTTTTGGTAATGAACTGTGGTTTGGGTCGAACTTAGGTACGCCGTGATAGCCGATGGGGTCTTTTTCGGCAGGTTCATAACCTTTGCCTTTTTTGGTCATAATGTGCAAGAACTGCGGACCTTTCAGCTCGCGCATGTTCTTCAGTGTTTTGACCAGTTCGTTGACATCGTGACCGTCGATAGGGCCAATGTAGTTAAAGCCCAGCTCTTCAAACAGCGTTCCGGGAACCACCATGCCTTTTAAATGTTCTTCAGTACGGCGAACCAACTCTTTGATCGGCGGTACGCCAGAGAGCACTTTTTTTCCACCTTCGCGAATGGATGTATACAAGCTGCCAGACAGTACTTGGGCAAGGTGGTTGTTCAGCGCACCGACGTTTTCCGAAATGGACATTTCATTGTCGTTAAGTATGACAAGCATGTCAGGGTGAACATCACCAGCGTGGTTCATGGCTTCGAACGCCATTCCTGCAGTAATGGCGCCATCGCCAATTACACTGATAATTTTTCGGTCTTTCCCTTCTTTTTCGGCACTTATTGCCATACCAAGAGCGGCACTGATGGAAGTCGATGAGTGACCGACAGACAAAGTGTCGTACTCGCTCTCCTCACGCCAAGGGAAGGGGTGCAAACCGTCTTTCTGTCGAATGGTAGACATTTGCTCGCGGCGGCCCGTCAGTATCTTGTGTGGATAGCTTGATGGCCCACATCCCAAATCAGTTGATCGAAAGGCGTGTTAAAGACGTAGTGCAGAGCGACTGTCAATTCAACGGTACCCAAACCAGAGGCAAGGTGTCCACTTGATTGGCTTACTGAGTTAAGTAGGTAAGTACGTAATTCATCACATAGCTTGATGAGCGCTTCTTTTGGAAGGCTACGAAGGTCCTCCGGCGTATCTGCCAGAGCCAGTGTTGGATATTTAGCAATATCAAGAGTCATATATATGCGCGCTTATAGTGTTAGTTCTTGCGCTCGATGACATATCGGGCGAACTCTTCTAAAGTTTGTGTATTGTAAGGGATTGCTTCTAAGGCGTGAAGTGCCTCTTGCAATAGAGTATTGGCTTTATCTATCGCTCCGTCCAGCCCCAGTAGAGCGGGATAGGTGCTTTTGTTCAACTCTTGATCAGAGCCTTGTGGTTTACCTAGGGTTTCGGTGTCACTAATGATATCTAAAATGTCATCTTGCACTTGAAAAGCAAGGCCGACCGCATCTGCATACTGTTCTAGCTGGAAAAGGTATTTCACTCCTTTTTCGCCAGCAGCCAATGCCCCCAAAACCACCGCACATTTTATTAGGGCTCCCGTTTTATTACGGTGAATTTGCTCTAACTCTGTTAATGAAACGTTACGATTCTCTGCGGCTAAATCCAATGCTTGTCCCATACACATGCCCTGTGCCCCCGAGGCAGAAGCAAGTACCTGTACCATTTTTATACGATACTTTTCTGCATCTGGATTTAGAGTGCCTTCGGCAAGTATGGAAAATGCGAGAGTTTGCAAGGCATCGCCCGTCAAAATAGCGGTGGCTTCATCAAACTCAATATGACAAGTGGCCTGTCCTCGTCTTAGCTCATCGTCATCCATGCTGGAAGATCATCGTGAATAAGAGAGTAGGCGTGAATACACTCGACAGCACTTGCTGGAGTATCCAGATGCTCTTCACTGACGCCAAACAGGGTACCCGTCGCATAAACTAAAAATGGTCTTGCTCTTTTCCCGCCTAATAAAAGGCCATAACGCATGGCGTGAACGAGTGGCTGTTGTTGATGAGGCAACTGACTTAACCAGTGCTCTAATTGCTCACTATTACGCTGTTGATAAGAGGTTAATGCCTCACGCATAAAAGGAAATTCTCGTCGTTATTGTTCAGAAGATGCATCAAAGTTACTAAGAGGAGACTCATCGTCATTGTTCAGTAAAATCGCTACACGTTGCTCAGCATCTGTTAACTTGGTCTGGCCGGATCTAGCCAAGGCAATGCCTCGCTCAAACTTTTTCAAAGCATCGTCTAAAGCCAGATCTCCGTGTTCTAACTGTTCCACCAAGGTATCAAGCTCTTCGATGGTGGCTTCAAACGTCATATTTTCAGGTTTTTTGGTGGCCATAAGCAGTCTGTATAGAGAAAGATGCACGAAAGTTACCCCAGCAACCGATGATGGTCAAATTTATGGGGGTAAAATTGTTATAAAAATTGAGTTAACGCGGTCATGTCAATAATTGAATCTAGTGCACTCAAGCTTGCGTTATTTTAGTCTAGTATGAAGAAGGGTCACTATTGAGTTAATAAATCATTAAAGATCTTAGCAAGTTGCCGATATAATTCGGTAGAAGCTTATTAATGGCATGAGGAGTGCTTTGTGGATTTAGCAACGCTGTTAGGACTGATTGGTGGTTTCGCGTTCGTCATCATGGCGATGGTACTTGGCGGAAGCATTATGATGTTCATCGACGTCACGTCGATATTGATTGTTGTAGGTGGTTCCACCTTCGTGGTGTTGATGAAATTCACCATGGGACAATTTTTCGGAGCGGCGAAAATTGCTGGTAAAGCATTTATGTTTAAAGCCGATGATCCAGAAGACCTCATAGCGAAGATTGTTGAGATGGCGGATGCGGCGCGTAAAGGTGGTTTCCTCGCTTTAGAAGAGATGGAAATAACCAACAGTTTTATGCAAAAAGGTATCGATCTTCTCGTCGATGGACACGATGCAGATGTCGTTCGCGCAGCCCTTCAAAAAGACATCTCGCTTACTGATGAAAGACACGAACACGGCTCTGGTGTATTTAGAGCTTATGGTGACGTGGCACCGGCAATGGGAATGATTGGTACCCTTGTTGGTCTGGTAGCCATGCTTTCCAATATGGACGACCCGAAAGCCATCGGTCCTGCAATGGCGGTAGCCCTTCTTACAACGCTATACGGTGCGATTCTAGCGAACATGGTGTTCTTCCCTATCGCGGATAAGCTTTCTCTTCGTCGTGAACAAGAAACATTAAACCGCAGGTTAATTATGGATGGGGTTCTCGCTATTCAAGACGGTCAAAATCCACGTGTTATTGATAGCTACCTGAAAAACTATCTCAACGAGGGTAAACGTGCTCTGGACGTAGATAACGAGTAAGGAAGCGGCTATGGATGATGATAACAAGTGTAAATGTCCACCTCCCGGCCTTCCCGCTTGGATGGGTACTTTTGCAGACTTGATGGCGCTTCTAATGTGTTTCTTTGTACTTCTGTTGTCGTTCTCAGAGATGGATGTACTGAAGTTTAAACAGATCGCGGGTTCAATGAAGTTCGCGTTTGGTGTTCAAAATCGTTTAGAAGTGAAGGATATCCCCAAGGGGACGAGTATTATTGCTCAGGAGTTTCGTCCGGGGCGACCTGAGCCGACACCGATTGACGTTATCATGCAGCAAACCATTGATATTACACAGCAGACTCTAGAGTTCCACGAAGGGGAGTCTGATCGAGCGGGTGGTACTCGACGAGATCAAGGTCAAATGACTGGTGGACAATCACCGGAAACCTCGACTCAGAATAACCAAAATGCAGAATCAGACAAAAATCAGCAGCAGTCTGAATCTATGTCTGAAGAGTTAGAAACAGTTCTAGAAACGATTAAAAAAGCGCTAGAGCGCGAAATTGACCAAGGCGCAATTGAGGTTGAAAATCTCGGTCAACAAATTGTTATTCGGATTAGAGAGAAAGGTGCTTTCCCAGAAGGTTCCGCCTTCCTACAGCCTAAGTTTAGGCCACTCGTCCGTCAGATTGCCGATTTGGTCAAAGACGTTCCCGGTATTGTAAGGGTATCTGGTCATACAGATAATCAGCGCATCGACTCTGAACTGTATCGTTCAAACTGGGATCTCTCTGCGCAACGAGCGGTATCGGTTGCTCAAGAGATGGAACGAGTTCGCGGCTTTGATCATCAGAGATTAAGAGTGCGAGGTATGGCGGATACCGATCCAATTGGACCGAACGACACGGAAACACAACGCTCTAGAAACCGTCGCGTGGAAATCAGTATCATGCAAGGTGAGCCATTGTACAGTGAAGAAATACCTTCAGCTCAGCAATAACAAGATCATTAGCAAAAAGGCGAGCGTAAAAGCTCGCCTTTTTTATATGGTTATCATCATGTATAATCTTGCGCCCTTAGACGGTGCCTGTTGTAGTAACGATCTTTGACCGTAGGATTAGTCGTTATAATTAAAGGCAAGTGCAGTAACAGCCATTTAAATTGTGAAGTTAAGTATGAAATTTATTGTAAAGCCACATCCAGAAATTTTTGTTAAAAGCGAGTCGGTGCGTAAGCGCTTTACTAGAATACTTGAATGCAATATTCGCAATATCGTCAAGCGTCGCACACAGTCAGTAGCGGTGTTTAACCGCCGTGACCACATCGAAGTGACAGCGCCAACGGATGCGTATTATCAAGAGACGTTAGAAATCTTGACTCAGACACCGGGTATACATCACGTACTGGAAGTCGAGCAGTCTGAGTTTACCGATCTACACGATATTTTCGAACAGGTGCTTAAACGCAGTGGTCCGCTTATTGAAGGCAAAACTTTTGTTGTGCGTGCTAAGCGTCGTGGCAAACACGACTTCACTTCTATTGAGCTAGAGCGTTACGTTGGCGGTGGTCTTAATCAAGCGGTTGAAAGCGCGAGTGTCAAACTGCAAAAACCTGATGTAACCGTAAAGGTTGAAGTGGTCGGCGAAATACTAAACCAAGTAATTGCCCGTCACAAAGGTTTGGGCGGTTTCCCGCTTGGAACCCAAGAAGATGTACTTAGCCTTATTTCTGGTGGGTTTGACTCCGGTGTTTCTAGTTACCTGCATATTAAGCGCGGTTCAAAGGTGCACTACTGTTTCTTTAACTTAGGTGGCCCAGCGCACGAAATCGGTGTTAAGCAAGTATCCCACTACCTTTGGAACAAATATGGTTCGTCGGCTAAAGTTCGCTTTATCTCCGTCGACTTTGAACCGGTCGTCGCAGAGATCTTAGAAAAGGTAGATGACGGTCAAATGGGCGTGATTCTCAAGCGTATGTTTATGCGTGCAGCGGGTATGATCGCAGAAAAATTTGGTATTCAAGCATTGGTCACCGGTGAGGCATTAGGTCAGGTCTCTAGCCAAACCCTGACTAACTTGCGTCACATCGACAACGTGACCGATACCCTTATCCTGCGCCCTCTCATTAACTGGGATAAAGAAGACATTATCAATCTGGCTCGTGATATTGGTACGGAAGACTTTGCCAAGACAATGCCTGAGTACTGTGGAGTTATCTCTAAGAAACCAACTGTCAAAGCGATAAAAGGCAAGCTAGACGCAGAAGAAGAGAAGTTTGATTTTGATATCCTAGAGCAGGTCATTCGCGACGCCCGTTTAATGGATATTCGAGATATAGCTAAAGAGTCTGAAGAAGCCGCGCCTGAAGTTGAGCAAGTACAAGCCGTTGCTGAGCACGCGGTAGTGTTGGATATACGCAGCCCAGAAGAAGAGGAAGACAACCCGTTAGAAATCGACGGTGTTGATGTGAAACACATTCCTTTTTACAAGTTAGGCACTCAGTTTGGCGATTTGGATCAAGGTAAGGAATACTTACTTTACTGTGACCGTGGTGTGATGAGCCGCTTACAAGCGCTCTATCTACAAGAACAAGGGTTCAGTAACGTCAAGGTATACAGACCATAGAAAAAACGCTCCTTCGGGAGCGTTTTTTATTGCCGGAAGAGACTCGTTTGTAGGGTTTTAGACATAAAAAAACACCGCCCAAAGGCGGTGTTAAACAATTTGACAGACAGGTCAAAAAAATAAATACAGGAAGTATGAGTTTTGCTGCTGGATAAGAGAAACAAAACCTTGGTAGAAACCTACCTTACTCGAATTACGAGTATGCAAACACAACATCGCAACAACTAAGCCAATTGATTCGTAAAGGAACCAAGCCGTTCAGGCTAGCGTTGCGGGAAGAAATATAGAATTTCTCTGGCCGAGAGGCAATCGACATTTTATAATGTTTCAGATTAAAAAAACTAATCTATTATTTTTTGAGGGCTGACATGTCCAGAAGATTGCCTCCGTTAAATTCATTAAAAGTATTCGAAGCTGCTGCACGTCACTTGAGCTTTACTCGGGCAGCGGAAGAGCTGTTCGTTACCCAAGCGGCAGTAAGTCACCAGATCAAAGCGTTGGAAGAGTTTTTGGGTTTAAAGCTTTTTCGACGTAGAAATCGTTCTCTGTTACTTACCGAAGAAGGCCAGAGCTACTTCCTTGATATAAAAGATATTTTCACTTCACTAGCAGAAGCTACCGACAAAGTATTAGAACGCAGTGAGAAAGGTGCTTTGACGATTAGTTTACCGCCAAGCTTTGCTATTCAATGGCTGGTGCCTCGGTTAGCTGATTTTAATCAACAAGAGCCGGACATCGACGTAAGAATCAAAGCGGTGGACATGGACGAAGGCTCTTTGACCGATGATGTCGATGTTGCCATTTACTATGGCCGAGGAAACTGGGCAGGGCTTAGAGCCGACAAACTGTATCAAGAATATTTAGTCCCTTTGTGTGCGCCGTCGCTTTTGCTCGGAAATAAACCATTAGAATCTTTAACTGATTTGGCACACCATACGTTACTTCATGACACTTCCAGAAAAGATTGGAAACAGTTTTCCAAGCAGCATGAGGTTAGTGGAGTCAATGTCAATCACGGCCCTATCTTTAGTCACTCAACAATGGTCCTTCAAGCCGCCGCTCATGGACAAGGTGTCGCCTTGGGTAACAATGTGTTAGCACAACCCGAAATCGAAGCGGGTCGTCTTATTGCTCCTTTTGATGAAGTGTTAGTGTCAAAGAACGCGTTTTACGTTGTGTGTCATGACAAACAAGCCGATATGGGCCGGATTGCGACTTTCAGAGATTGGATGCTAGCGAAAGCACAAAGTGAGCAAGAGGAGCTACTCGATGACTAATCGTTTAATCAATGGTCCCGACAACGGACCAATATTTGTTTTTGCTCACGGTGCTGGTGCCGGAATGGACCATGCGTTTATGGAGGCGGTTGCGCTGGGGTTAGCGGCTAATGGTATTAAAGTGATTCGATTCAACTTTCCCTACATGGTGCAAAGAGCAATCGATGGGAAAAAGCGTCCACCAGATCGCGCTCCTAAGTTGTTAGAGGCCTATTCGCAACTGATTGAAGAATTTGACGGCCAAATAATTATAGGCGGTAAATCGATGGGTGGTCGTATGGCAAGTCTTCTTAGTCAACACACGCAAGTGAATGGAGTTGCCTGTTTGGGTTTTCCTTTCCACCCACCGGGAAAACCAGAAAAATACAAAGGCGAGCACCTTGCCGAAATTTCAAAGCCGTGTCTGATCTTACAAGGTGAACGGGATACTTTTGGCAAGAGAGAAGAGTTTGACGATTTTTCTTTTTCTGAGCAGGTTCGAACGGTGTTTATCCCCGATGGAGACCATAGCTTCAAACCGAGAAAAAGCTCTGGATACACCGAAGAGGACAATATTGCTCTCGCGGTAGAGAAACTCACCGCGTTTATATTCGAGGTCTATCGTGAAGAGTAAGTATTTACTATCTATAGGTGCCTTACTTTTAGGGACAGGTGTCGGGCTGGGTGCCTTTGCAGCGCACGGTTTAAAAAAGGTGTTGTCCCCTTATTTGCTCGATGTCTTTAACACTGGTGTCCACTACCAGTTTATTCATGGCATTGGTTTGATAATTTGTGCCGTTTTGCTGATGCACACGCAAAGTTACAAAGCACAAAAGTATTTCTTCTTTAGTGCTATTTGCTTTATCATCGGCGTCTTTTGTTTTAGTGGCAGCCTATACGCGCTCGCACTAACTGGGATCAAGTGGTTTGGACCAATTACGCCATTAGGTGGTCTAAGCTTTATGTTGGGCTGGGGGCTATTTGCTTTCGCAGCACTGCAAATTAACGAGGTAGATAAGTGAAACAAGTCATGCTCTATTGTCGCTCTGGTTTTGAAAAAGAGTGTGCAGGAGAAATTCAAGATCGCGCAAACGAGCTGGAAATCTTCGGTTTCCCACGCCTTAAAAATAACACCGGATTTGTTCTGTTCGAATGTTATCAAGAGGGAGATGCTCAATCACTTATCGAGAAGATTGATTTTAAGTCGCTGATTTTCGCACGACAGATGTTCGCTATCTCGAATGAGTTAGAAGATTTACCGCGTGAAGATCGGATCTCTCCCATTTTAGATGCGTTAAGCGAGCAAGAAAACTTCCCAGTGTGTGGTGATATTCGCATCGAAACACCGGATACAAACGAAGCGAAAGAGCTGCTTAAGTTTTGCCGAAAGTTTACGGTTCCTATGCGCCAAGCGCTTAGGGGTAAGGGTGTGTTACTGAAGAAAGAGCACGCGAAAAAACCAGTGCTCCACATCTGTTTTACCGCCCCAGGCCACTGTTTTGTTGGCTACTCCTTGCCTAAGAACAACTCTCCATTTTTATGGGGATCCCCAGACTGAAGTTTCCGTCCGATGCGCCGAGTCGCTCTACTCTTAAGCTTGAAGAAGCGTTTCACGTGTTTATACCACGAGAAGAGTGGGATGAACGCCTTGCTGCAGGTATGTGGGGTGTGGATTTGGGTGCGTGTCCGGGAGGTTGGACCTATCAGCTTGTCAAACGCTCTATGTTTGTCCACGCGGTTGACAATGGCATGATGGCGGATAGCTTGATGGAAACCGGTCAGGTAAAACATCATCAAGAAGACGGTTTTAAGTTTGAACCAGCGCGTAAGAATGTCACATGGCTTATCTGCGATATGGTAGAGAAACCATCGCGAGTTGCTCAGCTTATGGGTGAGTGGATCATCAGCGGCTGGGCGAAAGAGGCGATCTTTAACCTTAAGTTGCCGATGAAAGGTCGCTACGACGAAGTGTTGGAAGACATAGAAAACCTGAAAATTTTCTTGAAAGAGAACAAGGTAAAATATCGCCTTCAAGCCAAACACCTATATCATGACCGCGAGGAGATCACGGTACATATTCAGTGCCTGTCCAATATCTCTCCCCATTAATAATAAAGGCTCCAAATTAGGAGCCTTTGTTTTTTTGTGCAGTAGCAGTGTGACTTTTACTGATCACTTGCTTGCTTTTGTGCGTCGACAAAGCAGTTAAACAGCACTTGAAAGAGTTGCGAGACAGTTGGTCGACTGGCTGTATGGTCAAACAAGTTTGTATGTACCTGAGCGACAACTTTGTCAGGCATTTGGAGGTTTTGATAGCAGAGGTTGACAGGAGAAACTAGCTGTTCTGGGTTGGTGTCAACCAGTATACAAGCCTGAGCCAAAACCACTTTACCCCCACCTTTTCTCAATACGACCCGCTGAGCAGTCCCTACCACTTTTTTCTGGTTGATGTTTAAGTTGTATTTACCATCACAATAGCTTCCCGGTGTTTCGTGCGTTTTTACCTCAATGCCATAGTATTGGAAAAACGCACTTAAAATATCGCAAAAATGTTCGTATGCTTCGGACACAGAATACTCTTTTTGCTCGGGTAGGGCGTACATATAGGAAACATTGATAACACCTCTGGTTTGTGGAACGGGTGCGCCTCCAGTTTTTCTGGTGTAGAGGTTCCAACCAATATCACGTAGCGATCTTTTTAAAGATTTTGATTGTTGCCATTTACTTCCTGAAGGTAATACCAGCGTCTCTTCACTGCTTTGCCAAAGCAATAAGGCTTGATCGAGTTGTCCCGATTGAATGTTTTCTAATAACTGGTGTTCAGTATCAAAAACGGTGGCAACCTCTACCGAATCATAACGAAGTACTTTTGCTCTGCTTTTCGCCATAGCGAATCGTTCCTAGTGAAGGATTTTAAAAGGGACGCGAACCGATGAGCGGCTAGTTACCAAATCTCAAATCCTGTAAGTTAAATCCTAGTTCGATGTCGGTTTTTAATGCCGAAACTCGTTTGCAAACACGCGCTGACTCGATGTGCTCGTCCAGTTTTTTGCGATACTTCTCTGCTAAATCTTGCGAGACAAACGCGGATTCTATGTCTTTAAATTGGGTGAGTATTTCTTTGGCTGCTTTAGGGCCAATTCCCGGAACTCCCGGCACTTGACTGCTACTTACCCCAGTTAAGCCCCAATAGTCGGCAAGTTGATCGGGTTTCACACCAAACTCTTTTTCAATGAAGGGTTCATCTAGCCAACGATGTTGGAAATAGTCTCGAATTTGCAAAGTGGGGGAAAGCAGTTGGCAATAACCTTTATCGGTGGAAATGATAGTGACTTTCTCTTGGTGCTGAGCCACTTTAACCGCCAATGTTGCCACTAGATCATCTGCCTCATCCCCTTCTGATAACAGTGAATCAATGCCAAGTTCCCACCACGCATCTTGAATACTCTCTAAGCCGTTAAGCAAAGGCTCTGGCATTGGTTTTCGGTTTTGCTTGTACTCGGGTAATATTTCCGCCCGCCATCCGCGCTCTTGCAGATGGTGGTCAAATACGGCAACGATATGGGTGGGTTTGGCCTCGTTAATGATCTTATTTAGTGTGCGAGATGTGGTCTCTATCGTTCTTTGAATGTCGTTCGCATCGGGTTGGACAGAGTGAACTCTGCGAATGAGATTGAGCGCATCGATAATGACCAGATGTATAGACATAATAGAATCAATAAAATAGGGGGCTGAGCCCCCTATTGTAATGGATGTGGATATTAGTCTCTAGACGCAATTTTGTAGCAGGGAACATATGCACTTCCACCCGGTAGTTTCATTCTGTCTTGGGCAACAAAATCAGCGAGAAGCTTGTCCATTTTTTTCATTAACTCGACATCACCATCGAGAATAAATGGCCCGTTTCGCTCAATTTCTAGTATGCCTTCTGCTTTGACATTACCGGCAACAATTCCAGAGAAGGCTTGTCTTAACGACGCTGCTAAGTTCTCAGCTCTTTGATTCATATGCAGATCAAGGCTCGCCATATTTTCATGGGTGGGGTCGAACGGAAGCTGGAATTCGGGCTCGATTTTAAGCGACCAGTTAAAGCTATAGGCGTCCCCCGTGTCTTTGCGGTGTTGACGCACGTCCGCCATGCTGCGCTTCATAATTTGTGCAACTTTTGCTGGGTTGTCGATCACGATTTCATACAGGTTTTGCGCTTTTTCGCCCAGTGTATCTGCAATAAAGGTGTCGATAGAACGGAAGTATGCCTCGCTTTCTTTAGGGCCAGTAAGCACAATTGGCAATGGCTGGTCTGCGTTGTCTGGATGCATCATGATACCGAGAATGTAGAGCAGCTCTTCTGCAGTACCAGGGCCACCTGGGAATATCACAATACCATGTGCCATGCGAACAAACGCTTCCAAGCGCTTTTCGATATCGGGCATGATCACCAGTTCATTCACAATTGGGTTGGGTGGCTCTGCCGCAATAATTGATGGCTCAGTAAGACCTAGATACCTTTGCTCAAAATAACGCTGTTTCGCATGACCAATTGCCGCCCCTTTCATTGGGCCTTCCATTGCACCGGGTCCACAGCCAGTGCAGATATTGAGCTCTCGTAGGCCAAGTTCATTACCCACTTCACGGGTGTACTGATACTCGGTAGGGTTTATGGAGTGTCCTCCCCAACAAACGACGAGGTTTGGCTCAATACCGGGTGTCAATGTTCCTGCATTTCTCAAGATACCAAATACGAGGTTGGTAATGTGCACGGCATTGGTCAAGTTCAACCTCTGGTTGTCTGCAAGGTGCATGTTTACGTACACAATGTCGCGTAGCACTGAGAATAAATGCTCTTGAATACCTTTAATGATTTGCCCATCGACGAAGGCGTGCTCTGGCGGATTACTCAGTTCGAGTTTGATACCGCGTTCGCGCCTGACGACATTCACATCAAATGATTTGTACTTGTCGAGTAACTCTTTGGAGTTATCGGTATGGCTACCAGAGTTGAGTACCGCTAATGTACAGTTTCGGTACAACTGATAGAGATCACTGGTTGCCGTTTTTTTAAGGCGTTCAACTTCTAGTTGAGAAAGCAGATCCATACTGCCAGCAGGACTAATGTGAGTGATCATGCAGACCTCCTTATCCTGTGAGGGATGATTATAGTTATTCTTAGCAATAGGGTAGGCAGACTAATACTCTAGTGTGGCCACTTTTGTTAAGACGCATGTTTAAGACTAGCAGATCTAGTCGAATAGACAAACATAACTGATTGATATTATTGAATCAATTTTAACGGAACTAGAAGGGAAGGGGACTATTTCCAGATAAGCTGGTTGGGACCCATGGATTTGGCTTCTCTTAACATCAGGTTTAAACGTTCTAACACTTCTTCCGGCGTGTCGGACTCTTTAAATTCGGTGCTTGACGCTGACAGCGTAATAGTGAGTTGCTTATCTCGGAACTTAAAAGGCAGTTTTGACACTTGTCTTTGAACCGTCTGAATCAGTTCAAAACAAGCCGTATCGGAGTGCTCTGGCAGCAAGAGAACAAACTCTTCTCCAGAGAAACGAGCGAGTGTATCGGTTTCAGTGATCTGCTTTTTGATGGTTCTGGCGATAATTTTTAGGGCTTTATCACCAGCGGTATAGCCAAAGCTATCATTGATCTTTTTAAACCCATCAATATCTAGCATTACAACGCGTAAGTTGTTTTGCGAACGTATCCAGCGACGATACTCCAACTCCAAACGATCGTTAAATGCGGTGCGGTTGTAAACCTTGGTCAACGGGTCAAGCAACATGCGTTGCGCTTGGTCTTCTAGTCGACGTCGATAGTCTTGTGTCACCTCAAACAAGGCTTCAAGCTGATCGTTGCCGTAAGCCATTCGCTCAATCAGCGCTTGTTCTCGCTGCTCTGCGTGGTGCAGCCGTTCACTTAATGAAGAAAGCTTTTCAAGGATAGGTTCCATACTTTCCTGAACCCCTTCCAAAGTAACCGCGTGCTCAATGGTTTGTCGGCTACCTGTAACAAGCGTGCTCAGCTCGTGGTTGATTTCGCGTCGGTGTTCAAAATAGGTCTGGCTCTGGTCGGTATTTTGAACCGAGCCTTTTAAGCTGGTGGAGAGTGATGAGTTCAATTGTTCTAAAAATTGCTCAGAGGTTTTGCGTTCAAACTGAGTGCCATCGATCACCAACTTGAGCGTCTGTAGGGTCAGCTCTAAGAGTACTTGAGTACTGACGCCGAGCAGCAGTTTTGCTCTGATATCACTGAGTAAATCTCCAGATTCTCCTTCGAAGTCGAGTTCGGTTATCAGGTGCTGCAGTTCGTCACTTAAGCGCGAAAGAAGCTCTTTATCTGCACTGCTGTTAATTTCATCGAGATCGGTGTCGGGATTGGAGGTGATAATTTTGATAGAGCGTTCGTAGATAGCGAGTAAACGCATGGCTTGCTCTGTAATCGGGGACTCAAGGTTACCCGAATAGCTAAGTAGATCTCTCAGATCCCGCTTTATCTTCGCGGGCAGGCCAGTGATACGCAGGAGCGTTTCACCGCTGTGCTTGATCTGAGAATCAAGATGCAGCGTTTGATTTTCCATAGCCATACTCTGTTGTTTTAGTAGACGTTCTAACACCGCTATTTGTGGAATGAGCGCGCTGACATCTATCTGTTGTTCTACTGCTTTACGAAGCTCTAATAAGCCTGCTTCTAAACGAGGATCGTCACTAACACAGGCGTTGCTCAAAGAGGCAATTAATCGCTTCAGAACTTTTTGCTCTCGTTTAAACTTGAACGAGGAGTCTCTTTGTGTCAAACGAAGTTGTTCTAATTGAGACTTTAGATTGTGCAGCTGAGACTGAATATCTTGCTCGAGAACGCCCATGGGAAATAACTATACAACTCTGGGATCAAATAGGATCCTATCTACTAATCACTCGATAATATCAAATAAAATGACAACGTCACGTTATACTCGACCTGAACGGCGTTCTTTTAGTCATCTTTTAATAGTTTTTTGATGCTCTCCTCATTCTTATAAGAAGAATGAACTTTTATTAGACCTTGACTTATTGAGTGCTTACACGCTTTGCGAATGTTTCCAGTGGCCAAACTCGCTGCAGGAGCGTTCTCTATGGCTTTTAAGTATACCCATTGGCTTGCGTGTTCTTTCATACTTAAGGTTCGAGCGGCACTGGTGGACATCAACAAAATATCGACCAGCTCTTTGTCGTTGATTGCCGTATACGCTCTTGGCAGGAACGGGTAATCGGCCATGCCAATACGAACAATTCGATTGAGTCGGCGATCGGGTTCGAACTCCATCAACCACTGCTGTACTTTTTCGTAGAGATACTCAGGCGAGGCATTTTGCTCGTTACTCGCCTCTATATAGAGCAGGTTGGCATCAGAAAAGTGATAAATACGGGCTGGAGCTTGGATCTTGCTTTGCAAAAAATCACCAAACGCTTTTTCAAGTTTTAACCCTTCTGCATAGCCATATTGCAGGTACATATTGCGCAAAAAGGGTACGTCGATCATCACAAAGCGCAAACGATCATTCAGTGGTTCGTGAATAAGTTCGCCAACGTGCCACTTTTCAAACTTGTGGCTGCTCTCTTCTAAAGAGGCGGGCAACTTGGCGTTTAACATGCGCAGGTTCTTTAACCCTGATCGAGAATGGGTGTATAAGTCGTCGTTCAGCTCATCTATTTCTTCTTTTTGAAGGCGGACAACATGGCCTCGTCGCAAGAGAAACATAAATAGCAGAGTACAGACCAAAAATAGTGTAAAGGCTATTTTTTGAAACTTGTGGAACTCACTTTCAATGTTGTCCAGTTGCTGTTTTTGGCCAACTAAGTGAAGTGTTTGTTCGACAAACTCTTTTTGCTGGCGAAAGGCGTCTTCACTAATTGAATCGAGCTGCTGTTGCTCTATGTTCGCCATGGCATTGTATTGCTTGAGGTAGCCAAGCGCTTTTTTGTATTGTTTGTCTAACTCGTAGCCAAGATACAAAAGCTGATACGCTCTTTTTTGAACCGTCAGTGAGTTGACTTGTTGCGAAAGCTCTAGAGCCTGTAGTGCGAGGTCGATGACCTGTTGTGGTGACTCTTGATAGTAAGCCAAACCACTTTCCAATAGTAGAGTTCGAGCTTTTAGCTCTGGGATATCTGTATATTCCAGTAGCTCTTTGGCTTTGTCCAAGTACTGCTGAGCAAGTGGAAAGTTCACTAGCTGTAAGTAAGTAGAGGCTAGAGCAACTCTTAGTTCAATAATATGACTTAAGTTGTTTTGAATTCGTTCGTGATCAATGGCGTTAAAATAGTGTACGAGCGCGAGATTATATTTGCCCTGATAGTAGTAAATATCGCCCATGCGTTTGAGAATCGTGGGTAAAACCGGAGACTTTTCGTAGTTGTCGTAAAAGTCTGCCGCTTGCGATAAGTGGTCATTGGCTTTATCCAAAACGCGTCGTTCGTAAAAGAGTTGGCCCAGCAAACTATTGATTTTGGCCAGTTGAGCGCCGGAGTTATCCTCAATTGCCATCCAATAAGCGGTCAATAGTTCAGATAGTGAGAGGTTGTAGCTCTTGTTGTTTAGCAGATGTGTTCCCACTGAAATATGGTAGTCAATGGTGTTTTTAACCGCATTAACAGTAAAAACGTATTTGCCTTGCTCGGCATAAATTTCGTCGGCGAGCGCTCGGTTCCCCTCTTTTGATGCAATGTCTGCTCTGAGCATTTCAATCTCGTATCTCAATTGAGGTGCAAGCTGCTCTTGGTTTCGGTACTCGCTGAGGCTGTGTTCTAGGCGCAGTAGCTTTTGCTTTGCCTGTTCATGTCGGTTGTCCATTTGCCATAACAGTCTAATCGCAAGCAACTGAACTTCCATTTTCAAATAAGGAAGTTGGTGTTTTTCTGCTAATTGCGCTGCGTTTTCCAATTGCGTAAGCGCAATGATCTGATTGCCAAGGTTGAATTCTGCTTGGGCAAGGATTCGCATTGCATCGATTGTTCCCCCCGGAGTGCGAATTCGAGCATCGGCTTCATCTCTGGAAATAGAAGATGGACTTTTCTCGGTTTGCTCACTTAACCTGCGCTGGGTAAGAAAGTTGGTCGCCAATTGGCGAGATTGCTGAGGCACAATATCGACTAGGTTGTTGGCTTCATTCAGTATGGGGGATGAATAGACCTTGTGATCCGCCAGAGCCGATTGACAAATCAATATCAAACAAGCCGCAATCCATTTATCCCAACGCAAGTTAAGCATTCTTATCTTATTCCTTATTGGCGAGCCATTCGATGATTGTGCTTGGAGACGCCTGTTGATTTGAGCGATAAGGGTTGATATCTAGTCCACCGCGACGGGTATAACGCGCGTAAACTGTCAATTCTTCCGGTGCACAGAACTTGGTAATATCGGTAAAAATTCGCTCTACGCACTGTTCGTGAAATTCATTATGCTCGCGAAATGATACCAGATAGCGTAACAGAGCTTCGCGGTTAATTTGTTGACCTTTATAGTGAATTTCGACGCTGCCCCAATCAGGTTGATTGGTGATTAAGCAGTTAGACTTTAACAAATGGCTATGCAATGACTCTTCTACTCGCTCTTCGCCAACGGCATCTTCAAGTAAACTTGCATCGAAATCATAGCTATCAATTTCAATATCTTGATCGTCGATACACTCACCAGCCATGGTTACTATCGGTTGATTTGTATAGGCAGTAACGGGTTTGATTACCACTTCGACCTGTTCACCTGCGCAATGAGACAAATCTTGGATCAGAGTCTTTTCCACCTCTTGCCAGTTTTCAAAGCGTGTCTGATTATAGCTATTGAGGTAGAGTTTAAATGATTTCGACTCAATCAAGTTAGGGCTGGTGGCGGGTATAGATACTTCCCCAACAGCAACCTGTGGAAGTCCTTTACTATTGAGCCATGAAAGTTCGTAAAGCGTCCAAATATCGCAACCTTGAAAAGGAAGCGTTTTACCAAGTTCAAGATCGTCGCGGTTTAAACTGCGCGGAACAGGTTGCAGCAACTCAGGCTGATATTGGTTGGCGTACTCAGTTTTTTTACCCAGTGTCAGGCCCGCAAGCTCTTTAGCGTCAGAATATTTGCTCATACTTTGTGGTAATTTCGATTAGAATAACGAGAATTTTACGCAATCCCTCACGGGCTGTCATTAAGAGATACGCCCTTTAAGAGAATCATTCAACTGGAGAATCCCCCATGTCTGATAGTGTCCGACAGGCACTCGCCCATTTTAGCCAAAGATTTGTCGACGCCCACAAAGAGACCAAGGGCTCTTTACCCATCAGTGAAGAGCTGATGGACCTGGTTTCACCGTGTGTAGAAAACAAGAGTGAGCAAGGTGTTGAGTGGCAAGCGTACACCAGAGAGCAGATGGCAGATTTTGAAAATGTCGAAACCGCTATCGAACTAACGCTTCACCAAGATATAAAATCTTTTTATGGCTGTCAGTACAGCGCTGATATGGATGCGACTTGGGATGGTAATGAACTTACCTTACTCCAAGTGTGGAGTGATGATGACTACGCTCGTCTGCAAGAGAACATTTTGGGCCACTTAGTGACACAGCGCCGATTGAAACTCAAACCTACGGTTTTTATCGCCGCAACAGACGCTGAAATGGATGTGATCTCCATTTGCAACCTTACCGGCAATGTGATTCTCGAACGCTTAGGTACAGATAAAAGAGATATATTAGCCGAAGATGTCGTGGAGTTTTTGAACAAGTTAGAGCCAGTGGTGTAGTCATGTTTGTTGTAGAGCTGCAGTTTGAGTGCTTTGATAACACGACCGTGAGCGCAGTCGACAAAGCCATTAATGGCCTTATGGATGCTTTGAGATATAACGGTCAAGTATTAGGACGAGAGTTTCCCATTGTCATGGGCGATGGTGAGTTTTTTGTTCGCGCGGTTTGTCCCGAAGAAGACAGCTTGCATCCTAACTATCACTCAGATTTTGTGAAGGTCTGTATTCATCGCCTTGCCGATGCGAGTCTGCTTACACCGAAAGTACGTTTACTTGGTCGCGACTTAAACTCGGAACAAGCAGCAGAAGAAGAAACGCCTAGCTGGCAAGTTCTTTACACCACTTATGTGCATACATGTTCGCCACTGAGAAGCGGTGAAACCTTGTTGCCGATCCCTCTTTACCGAAATGAACCCACTTTAAATGGTGACCACAAAGCGGTTGTTAAGTGGCAAACAGAATGGCAAGCGTGTGATGAACTGCAAATGGCAGGAGCTTGTCGAGCAGAGCATGCCGCGTTGCACGAGATCTGTGATACAGACAGTGTGTTGTTTCGCCGCGGTTGGGATTTGAGAGGCAGAATCGAATATCTGAGCAAAATACCGACCTACTATTACTTGTATCGTGTTGGAGGAGAAAGTTTGCAATCAGAGCGCGATAGGAAGTGTCCTAAATGCGGTGGAGAATGGTTGTTAGATGAACCGCTTCACGATGTTTTCCACTTTCGTTGTGATAGCTGTCGATTGGTATCAAATTTGTCGTGGGACCACATTAAGTAGCAAGTGTAAAAGCAAATAAGGACAAGTGGTACTTGTCCTTATTTTTTCCAGTCGTCTTTGTCCCAGTCGTCATCCCAATCGTCCTTTCCCTGTTCTTTCTTTTTCTTTTGGGCTTCAATGGCTTTTTTCATCGCTTTTGATCTCATATTGATCACGTATTTCAGCGCGCTAAGATTACCAATCATCACGCTTATTACGATCACGATGACGACCCAAGGGTTAGTTAAGAAATCAGCCATCACTACTCCGAAGTAATATTGGTAATGTATTGATTGTAGATCGACTCTAGGTTAGCCATCACTGGCCCTTGTCCCAAAATCGGATTTTTACTGAGCTCTTGTTCAAGGTAGGTGAGCGAAAGTTGCGTCAAGCACTCATTGGCGACTTGCCTATGGCTGATATGCCAAGGTTCTGGGGCGACTCCACCCTTGTCGATAGAGTAGGGGAAGAAGAATCCATAATCGGCTAAGTTTGCCTTTAACCACTGATAAAAAGAGGCTTGATGCCAGATAAATATTCCCATGGCTCAAGTTGCAGTGTTTCACCTTGTGCAATGGCATCTCTATCGTAGATGTCAAAGTCAGTTCCCCAATGGTGCCTACTGCCTCCCGGCAAGGCTGACCAACGAAGAATTGCGTTAACTTTTTCTATTTCGGACAATGAGTCGGGATCTAGCGGCTGGCTCTCTTTGCTTAAAATTGGACTAATACCGCGAAACTTGTTGTTCCAGATGGTCTTTTGCCGTTCAAAACTGCGAAAACCACTGGCAATGTGAAAGTTGAACCCTGCCTCACAAGCCGCGCTATACAGCGCGAGCAGATCGCGCTGTATATCTGAATGGATTAAAAAATGTTTCTGTCCAATCAAAACATTGGACAGATGACTTTCCGTTAATCCAGTTAACGCTTCAGAGCTCATGATCACGTTAGTGCGTTCTCTAGCGTTTTTTCATACATGTCAGTGAGCTTCTCTAAGTCTGCAACGCTGACACACTCGTTGACTTTGTGAATGGTGGCATTGATAGGACCGAGTTCTACTACTTGCGCGCCCATACGAGCGATAAATCGACCGTCAGATGTCCCGCCAGTAGTCAGTAACTCAGGTTCTTTGTGGTTAACATCACTTACGGCTTTAACGACGGCATCAAGTAGGTCCCCCTTGTCGGTCAAAAACGGATGGCCACTTAGCGTCCACTTAAGATCGTAATCCAATCCGTGAGCATCTAATGTTGAGTGAACTCGACGTTTGATTTCAGTGTCAGTCAGCTCGGTGCTGAATCGGAAGTTAAACTGCACGTCGAACTCACCCGGAATAACATTGGATGCACCAGTGCCAGAACTAAGGTTCGGGATTTGGAAACTGGTAGGCGGGAAGTACTCATTTCCTTCATCCCATTTTGTTGCCGCTAGTTCTGCCAAGGCGGGCAAGGCCTGATGGACAGGATTGTTTGCCAAGTGAGGGTAGGCCACGTGACCTTGAGTTCCATTTACCCTTAAATCACCAGTGATGGAGCCTCGACGGCCATTTTTAATCACATCACCTACAGCATGTGTGCTGGATGGTTCACCAACAATACACATGTCGATGATCTCATTGCGATCCATTAAGGTGTCGACCACACGAGTGGTACCATTGATAAAAGGACCTTCTTCATCTGAAGTAATAAGGAAAGCGATGGAGCCTTTGTGGTCAGGGTGATTAGCGATAAAGCGCTCTACAGCAACGACCATGCACGCCAAAGAACCTTTCATATCAGCCGCACCGCGGCCGTGAAGGTGGCCGTCAATAACGGTGGGTTCGAACGGAGGCGTATGCCATTGCTCTATTGGGCCAGCCGGTACCACATCAGTGTGACCTGCTAAAGCAAACAGGGGGGCTTGTGTGCCTCGGCGTGCCCAAAAGTTTGTGGTGTCTTCAAAAACCATGACTTCCACCTCAAAGCCAAGTGCTTTGAGTCGATTAATCATTACTTCCTGACATCCAGCATCTTCTGGTGTGACCGATTGGCGACTGATTAAGTCTTTTGCGAGAGCCAGAACTGGGCTATCTGTCATCCTTGATTTCCTTTATTTAACTAAAAATTTCTTGGTACTGTTCGGCTTTAAATCCGATGAAATATTGATCGTTGACCACTAAGATTGGACGTTTAATCATAGCCGGATTTTCGACCAATAACGTCACTGCATTAGACGCATTTAAACCGTCTTTTTGCTCTTGAGTCAGTTGTCTGTATGTAGTGCCGCGTTTGTTTAACACCGCCTCCCAACCCAAGTGTTGGCAAAAAGTGCTTACCATCTCTTGGTTGATACCTTGCTTGCGATAATCGTGGAATTCGAAGCTGATACCGGCATTTTCAAGCCATTTTCTCGCTTTTTTTATGGTATCGCAGTTTGGTATGCCATACATGATAGTGGTCATAGTAATAAATCCATGAATATAGGTGTTCTGAGAAGAAAACAGCTTACCGTTACATTCGCTTTAGCTCAAGGAGACAAGGCGCTATGTTCACTATTTAAACCTAGAATAATCACATCATTTGCTCAGCCATAATTAATGACACTGACCCATCACGCGCTAGTTCAATCCCAAATCAGGTCAACTTAGGCATTTCGTAGGATGAGGGTATCTGAAATAGCGAAAACAGCCTAAAAGTGTTTAATTAACACTCGACTTTAAGTTGTAGGGCAGGAGTTAGGTCAGGCAGACACTTATTCTGACGTAGAATAAGCCGCGCCTGTTCCGGTAAGGAAACGTTGAAATTCCTTACCGTAGACTGTCTTTAACCGACTAGGATGACTCCATTCTACCTACTCAACAGGCAAATAAATAGCGGGCAATAAAATCAATACCGACATAATAGACCAAGAAATAGCAGTACCAATTAACAAGCCGAAAGTGAGTAGATCCCCATGATTAGCCATTACAAGCAAAGAAAATGCGCTGGCAACAATGGTATTTGATATAACTAATGATCTAGATGTAGACACAAATTTTTTCGAAATTTCGGTGATGCGATCTTTGTTAGTATTGGATGAGGAAAATTGATGGCTCAGCTTTATTGGATGCAAAATTTGTATCACCGCATCAACGATTAGGTAAATCAGCACAGGTGCAAACCCGATTAAACCTGCGGTAAACGGCATCATCGCCATGGCTAGCGACCCTAAAGTCGCACCAAGTGTCATCGTCAACACAAGCAAAATCCACATTAACGAAGAGATAAACCCTTTACCTTGCCCCTTAATCAAACCACATAATAAAACACCAGCGAACAGCAATGATGGCCAAGATACTGGGGCAGAGTTCATGGCATCATGAGTGAAGGTCAACATAATCAATCCACCGACCATCAGCAATGTAACGACAATAAACCCTATTGAATATAACTTAGGTCTCGCTAGTATGCGTTGTATCGTTTTGCTCAATCCTTTGTCGAGCCAATCACGCCCAGCCTCTTTTGGGGTGAAAGAAGGAGCAAAGGCCAGCAGCAGCAACAACAATAACCCCTGAGTGAAAAAGATTACCGCCACACTTGCTATCGCAAAGCTGGAACCAATGAATTGCCCAATCAGCAAAATTAGCGCAGCCGTCCAAATGGTCACTAACACGATTGAACCCAAGTTAGATCTGAGGATGTTCGCTGAAGGGCTCACGATCAGCAGTGACGTTTGGCTAACAGAAAAATGAACTGCACTGGTCACCGATACTGCGATAGCTAACAACACAATTTGCAATGCACTAAACAGTGGCATTCCAAGTTGACTGAACACAATTAAAGTTGAAAACATACCGACGGCGCAAACTAACATAGTAATTAACGTGATCAACAAGCTACGACACAGCCACCACATTAATAGCATTATGGTTGCTATCACTGCCCCCCACATGTATAGCGGTTCCTGCAATAGCCAACTAGTGATTTCATCTTTCTGAGAAACTAAATACAAACTAGCCGCCAAATTCACCAATACGCATGCAAGTAACCAATATCGGCAACCAGCGACGAAACAGAAAAAGGCAGAATTTGAGGTTTGATTTGACGAAGTAGATGTCCATTCAGCGTGCATGAACCGTATCCTTATTTCATTACTTTGAGCAAATAAAGAGACTCATATTACGTATTAATAAAACCCTGACGACACAGCTGAGGGAGAGTTTTAGTCACTTGACGTAGCTTTATTTCAACTTAGAGAGTTACTCAAGCCAAGTAGCATATATCCTGCGACAAAGAATATTGTTACCCCATAGCAACTGACTTGCGACGATAGTCTTTTGGGCTGCAAGCGTACTGCTCTTTGAATTTCTTAGAGAAATGACCAACGTGTTTGAAACCAACCTTATTGGCAACCTCTTGTACTGATAGCTCCCCTTCCGCCAACAGTTCGCTGGCTTTGGCCATGCGTTTGCTATACAAAAAGCCATATACGGTATCGCCAAACACCAATTTAAAGTTACGCTTTAGCTTGTTGTCATTGATGCCTACTTGGCGAGCTAGGTCTTGCAGTGAAGGCGGCTCTTGCATATGTTCTTCAATGATTCGAGCAGCATCTTGAATACAATCCATATCACGAGATGTCATGCCGTCACACTGTTTCACTGGGTGAGTCAGGTTGTGGTAGAGAATGGCTAATAGCTCCATAACCTTACCTTGTAGGTAAAAGTTATTGGCAGATTTACTCAACTTAGAGCGGAAAATATCATCTACCACTTTCACCATAGGCGCAGTTACAGATACAAGATCGTATTTATTACATACATTATCAGGGTCGACATTTGCGCCAATCAAAGATTCATACAAGGCTTTCGGCACGCAAAAATTTAAGAACTTGGTGCGATTATCATTATAGTGAAACTCAAACTCTCCACTCTGACACACAAAGAACAAGGCTTTTTCTCGGGTAATGGTGATCGCCTTCGTTTGCTCTGGAACCACTAAGTCCATTTCACCTTGTAAGATTAAGCAAGCACCATAGAAGTCTTGTGCTTGCTCTTTGAAACGAGTAGGTGCTTTGAACGTCACGTCACTCAAAGTAACCGACATCCCCTCAGCTAAATCAAAAATATAACCAGCGCCCTCGCATACACTTTCTTCTAAGGTGACTTTAGAGGTAGCAAACTGAGCCAATTGATCATCTTGGGCGCAATCGAGAATGTCGTACATACGAAACGGTGTAGTATCAATGTCAACAAGCTCCATAGTCAGCTCTCCATGCCTGATAGTTAAATCAATAGATGAGCTGAAAACTATAATAAATGAGAATAATTATCAATTAATTTCAAGCAATATCACGCACTACCCATAAGAATTGTCATCTTTACGGTACGTATAGATAGATTTGAAGCCAAATGGCTATGCTTCATAAACGGCTTATCGCACGGCTAATCTCCAATAATGAGCCCTTCGCTTAACTCAATAACGAACCCTGAATTACAAACACCAACTGGTCGAAGACTGATGATCACGCCACAGTGTTTGGTATGTTTCGCAGCCAGATAATAGCGCCTCGTGTTGACCTACCGCTTCAACCTTCCCGTTGTTCATCACAACAATTTGATCCACATGAGTGATACTCGATAAGTTATGCGCCACCATTATCACGGTCTTGTTTTCAACCAAATGACCAACTGCTTGCTTCACTTTGAGTTCGTTCTCCGCATCCAACGCTGCGGTCGCTTCATCCAGCAGTATTAATGGCGATTGTTTTAACAATGCGCGAGCGATGGAAATTCGCTGCTTTTCGCCACCAGAAAGCTTAGTCCCACCTTCGCCAACTTGGGTATGCAAGCCCTGCGGTAAAGATTGAATAAACTCCCAGCACGATGCCATCTGACAGCAGCGCTCAATCTCATCAGTGGAAATAGATTGATTCCCCATCGTCAGATTATTCAATATGCTGTCATCAAATAAGTACACTTGCTGAAATACTACACTGACCAACTGAGCTATCTGAGTTTGGTTTAAGCTATTAATTGGTTGCCCTGATAGCAATATTTGCCCTGATTGCACATCCCAAAATCTTGCGAGTAGATGAATCAAGGTTGATTTACCCGAGCCTGATGCCCCAACAATCGCAGTAACCGTATTCGGCTTAACCGCAAAACTGACTTGGCTGAGTACTTGTTGCTGCTGATATGCAAAACTGACGTTGGTTAGCTCTACTCCCGAGAATAGCGTTGAACCATTGTTCAAGCTCTGCTTAGAGGAAGTATCAGTAATGTAATCAAGGTTAGGCTCAGCTAAGACACCTGCGATACGATCCATCGCTGACTGGAAGAACTGCCACTGAGAAATCAAAATTCCCGCCTGCATGATTGGACGATAAAACTGTGTTGAAAGCAGTAAAAACAACAACAGAACGGACACGGTAACTTGCCCATCAAGTACCCAGTAAATGCCCAAACTGATCAGCAAAGCAAAGCCTGATTCAGCTAACACAATGAATGCGGCAGGGGCTAATGTTGCACGTTTTTCAAAGGCGAGATGCGCATCTCGTGCGGATTTTGACTTCTCATCTAGCGATAAAATCTCTCCACCAGCGCAGCCATGAGCTCGCAAAACTTTAATACCTGAGATGTAATCAAAAATAGTGTCCGTTAACTCATCTCCTGCTTGGTACAACTGCGCTTTACTGGTTAAAGACGCTTTGTTTAACCAACCGAATGCGCCACATGCCAATGGAATGCCTGCCGCCATGCTAAGCGCTAGACGCCAATCAAAATAGGCTAAACCGAGAAGAATCACGCTTAAAGTGCTAAGTACGGCCATCAAATGACTCACGACATGGGAAAAAGCGTGCTCGACATTATCAACATCTTTAAGCAATGTGTTGTTCAATGTACCAAGGTCGATGCTTAGTAAGCGGCCCATCGGAATGTTAGTTAACTTGCTCAACAAACCATTTCGGGTCTTTTCCCCAACGAGCGTCGCTAAGTAACTTTGTTTGAGGTTAGCGATACGAATCATCACCATGCGTGCCAGCACACAAACCGCAATGGCTAAACAATAATTAGGCCAAGTTTCGGGCAGTTGGTTGTCAGCAATGAGTACCGATAACAACTGAAAAACCAATAGATAAGGCACAAGCGCAAACAATGCATCCAATGCGACCCAAAGGGTATTGACCACTATTGGGCGCAGCGAAACCCCCGTTAACTGTTGATAACGTTTAAGCATGTTGCGCCTCCGGTTGTTGCTCTACCATTTGCGACGGCTTTATTTTCCATTGCTTAGCGATTTGTTGCGTGTTCCATAACTGGGCGTATTGTCCCTGTTGCTCTAACAATTGCTGGTGCGATCCACACTCAACCAATAACCCATCGTTAAGCACTAAAATTTGATCGGCATTGACCACTGTAGAAAGCTGGTGCGCAATCACGACGACTGTTTTACCTTGTGCTAACTCGCGAATAGCGGATTGAATCAGTTTTTGATTGGTCGCATCTGCATGCGCCGTCGGCTCATCCAACACTAGAATCGGCGCATCTTTTAGCATTGCCCTTGCAATTGCGATACGCTGTTTTTGCCCGCCGCTCAGTGAGACACCATTACTCAATTGCGTGTCATAGCCTTGGGGCAATTGTTCAATAAACTGATGAGCGTTGGCCGCTTTCGATGCCGCTTCTATTTGCTGAAATGAGTACGGGTTACCCATAGTGATGTTGTCTCGGATGGTCAGCTTAAAAAGATGCGAATCTTGAAAAACCAACGACATATAATCCATCAACTGCGCCTCTGTATAATCACTTAATGGCTGATCATCAAGATAAATTTGACCACTACTTGGGTGCAACATTCTGGCTAATAGATGAATCAAGGTCGACTTACCCGCCCCTGAACCACCGACAATCGCAGTCACGGTATGGGGCTTGAGTTCAAAACTAATTTTTTTCAGTGCTGGTTCGTTTGTTTCTGGATAATGAAAACTGACTTGTTCGAACCGTACCTGATGATGACTTACCTTAGGCTTAGAAGCCGAGTGATTAGAATCATTAGCTTGTGTGACCACTGATTCTTGCGGCAATTGCTCAATCTTGATTAATCGCCCGACGCCTTCAAAAACTTGCCCCAGATAGGTACTCAGTAAGGTTAGATTAAACAGCGGCTCCAACATTCCTACACCAAGCAACAAACAGATAATGAACTGGGCAATGGTCAACGAACCTTCGTGCCAAAAATAGAGACCAATCGGAACTAACACCGCTAAGCCACTGTTAAGAAAAGCTTTGAACGAAGCCATTGGCCAAGCCGCCTCTTTTATCCATTTAGCTAAATCTTGTCGATGCTGAGCTAAGCCTTTCTCCAACTTAGCATGGCGAGTTTGCTGCATGGCAAATAAACGAATCACGGGCATCGCTCGGGCGAACTCCGTCACCGCAATGTTGAGCTGCTCCAGATTATGGTGGTATTGCTGGGCTTTCTCTTTGTAACCACGAAACATCATCGCTTGGCTAATGGCAGCAAGAGGAATTGGAATTAGCGCAAATAGCGCCATGCGATAATCTATAAAACAGAGCAATACAAAAGTGGTTAAAGGCACAAACAGCGCTGTCACAAGATCCGCTAACTGATGAGCAATAAACACTTCCACTCTGTCGATATCTTCTGCCAACACCTTCTTTATCTCGCCGCTGCTGGTTTGATTAAAATAACCTAGCGGAATGCGGCTCATGTGCCGAAACAAGCGCGTCCTAATCTGATACTGAACATGAAAGGCGCTGGAATGGGCTAAATAGGTAGATAAGAGTAAACAGCCATAACGCAATAACATCGCTGCTAAGGCTAAGCTGGTAAACCACCAAATAGCTTGTTGGTCAGTCACTTGAGTAAGAAGGCTGTCAGCAATCAAATAGACAAAATAGTAGGGCGCAAGAGAAAGCGTCGCTGCAATCGCTGCCAAGCAGACGGAACAAATCAAAATCCATCGATGTTGATAACAAAATTGCAGTAGCCAAGGCAACGCCGAGGGGGAAGATGACGAAGACATCCTTTCCTCCAAATAGAAATAAAAACAGCAGTGATAAGCCATGCTTACCACTGGAAAGAAATCGGGCTTTCAAATCGAATGATGAAAGCCCTTATGATTAGAAGTTAGCGCTTAAATCGACACCAAATCGCATTGGGTCACCATAATTGCTCAAGCCCATTCCACCCCAATTAACGGAAAAGGTTTTATATCGCTCGTCGGTTACATTGACGCCCCAGAGTCGAATTTCAAAGTCGTCTCGATAATTGAATCGAACATTGGCATCAACCACAAAGTAAGAGTCTTGGAAGTTGTTACCTTGCTTATCTAGTGCCATTTCACCATAGAAGCCAACACCGAGGTTTGGAGTAAACCTCCAGTTATCACTAATTTCACCGTAATAAGTGGCTTCAACATTGACGGTATGCTCCGGTGCAAATGGAATGCGTGCGCCTTCAGAGTAGCTCGCTCCCGTATAACCATCCACTTGGGTGACCTTGGCATCATTGAAACCAAATCTCAGCGCCGCTTCCCACACATCATTAATGAGTGCGCTGATTGAGCCTTCAATACCACGTGAGCGTACCTCTTTAATTGGTGCAATCATATTCGCCCCTGTAGTCGGGTCTTGATAAGCGTATTGCAGGTTATTCACACGCATATCGAACACGTTAATACCGGCGACGATAGTACGATCATTCCAATAGCTCTTATAACCTAGCTCGTACACTTCACTGGTCTCTGGGTCATAAGGTAAGCCATGCCCTAAGTAGCCCGAGCTGTCACTCGCTTCCGCAATCCATGTACCTCCACCACTTAACATGCCCTCACCATAGCTAGCATATACGGTGTGATCTTTGCCAAAATCTTTACTGATTGCGAAGTTAGGTAAGAACTCAGAATAGTCTTTCTGGTAGCTGCCCTGTGTTTCAAATGGTAAACGTTGCATGTTGTAGAACTGAGAGTCGATATGGAAATCTTCTTTGGTGTAACGTGCGCCTGCTTTTAGTGTCCATGTCGGCGCAAAACGCCAACTGGCATCCATATAAGCAGTGTAAGTATCTCGTGTATACTTACCAGCGGCCTTGTTGACCTGCATTTTGTTTGCCGCCATCTCAATGAAGTTATTGTTATCTTCTTGAGAGCGATAAAACGCTGCACCAAATGTCCAATCAACAGGTAACGCACCTAAGTTCGAATTTAAACGCAGTTCTTGGAAGGTATCTTTTTCACGAATATAGTTATCATAATAAGCAGAACCAGCGGGAGGTGTTACCACTAAGTCGCATCAAAACGGCCAAAAGTATCGATTTTACGAATCCCCGTGACTGAGCTAAGTCGCCAATTTTCTAACCCTGTCCATGTAACATTCAACGCGGCACCTTTTGAGGTTTGATCGAACAAGCCTTCGATATCGGTCGCCGATTTCAGATCATCTCCACGCTCGGTTTTTGGATCATCTTTCACATAAGGATATACGCCACTTTCTATTGTGGTATGGTCAAGGTAGAGATTCGCTGTCCAGTCACTGCTTGGAGTCCAATGCAGACTTAACATGGCCGAACGTTGCTCTTTAGGATCGACCGATTTGTTAAGGTGAGTATTTTCAACAAAACCATCTCTAGTTAAGTAATCTAGCGTCATTTTCGCAGTCAACACGTCTTCAATTAGCGCTGTACCCGCAGCAACCGTTCCGCTTTGTTGATCGTAGTTAGCAACACCTAACTCAAAAGATGCAGAGGGGTCATTACCCTGCTTTTTGGTGGTTATAACAATGATACCGTCACGAGCATTACTGCCATAAGTGTTACCTTGGGGTCCACGCAAAAACTCAATCGATTCAACGTCTTTCAACAGTAAGTTGAGGCCATATAAGCTGGTCTGCGGTACACCATCAACGTAAATTGGCACGTTAGTTTGCTCTAAGTGACGTGGCAATCCACGCACTTGAATGTAACTGTAATCTCCCGGTAGCTCTGGTAACACAATGTTTGCGACAGACTTAATCGCATCCGCTACGGTCTTGTAACGGTGCTTTTCAATATCCTCAGCAGAGAGATAGTCCATGCTTTGCGGAATATCTTTCATGTCTTTTTCTACACGAGCAGCTTGCACAATAACCGTTTCGACCGCGTGCGGTGCGGCGGCGGTTTGTCCATAAGCAAGTGTTCCTAAAATAGCGGCTGCTAGTATTGCTTTATTGTTCACCTAGAGTCCCCCCTAATGACTGGATGATGTGAGATGGCAGTAATGTAAATGAAAACCATTTGCGACTAAATGGAGAAACTAGCAGTAGCGGGAGACAAAACAGCACTAGAGGAATTTTAGTGATATTTGATATTCAATCAGGTGTATTAATACAAGCTAAGACGCCTGAATAGATAAGTATAAAGGCCTTAGTTTCAAGCAAATATGTCCATTTGTGAGTGATGGTAATAGTTAGGTCGATTGTGCGATTTAGTCGTGACTCACCACGGATGTGTGAGATCGAGTATGAGTTACTACATTTAATGCGATCGCGACATTAATACCTAGGTTTTTAGATCCTCTCGGGAGCGACCTGAGAGACAAAAAACGACCCCGTGAATATTTCGAACTGAGAAAAAAATACCTTTTCCGTACGCAGGAATGGCGAGTTATTGATCAAACGCAACAAATTTCACGTCAAAAAAGAAATAATGGTTTCAGTAGAATATAGGAGGTATCAATGGAATTGAGTCCTGTTTTTGCGAGACGATTGTATCTAGCCTTATTGGTGGAAAGTCTCGAAAGGCCTAATGTCCCTAAACTGATCGAAAAAACGGGTTGGCCACGTCGTACCATTCAAGACGTGATCAAAGCATTACCAGGTATCGGTATAGAACTGATGTTTGTCCAAGATGGCCGTAGACACAATGACGGTTATTATCAGCTTTCTGACTGGGGACCTTTTGACAGCAGTTGGGTTCTTGAGCGCGAATCAGATATTGCCGCTACACTCGGATTCTAAAAAAAGCCAGCTTTGCTGGCTTCTTTCATTTTACAACTCTACTATCGGCACTTATAAGCCACGCCAAATAAGCTCATCGACGTAGCAAAATCTTGCATGGACTTGGCGTAAACCGTGTCTGCCCCAAGGGTTGCCGCATTGTTTCTCAAGTCGTTTATCGCGCCGCGAATCATGACATCGTTGGGATAAAACAGGTAGTTGTACCAATGGCCAACGCTTCCTGTGACATCGCCCATCCATTGGCACGAATCGGGATCAAACTGTTGGTCGATTCTAATTTCAATCTGGTTAGAAGATGGTTTAAGTACCACTTCTGGACTGGTGCAACCGGCCAAAAGTCCGATGGATGAGAATAAAACTAGTGCCGACTTGTTCATATTTATCCCTGTATTAAATAGACCGCAAAACCTATCCAGCTTGCAATCAATAGCCCCCAAGGCAACAGTGAACGTTTGTGGTTAACGATTTCTACTGGCTCAGACACCGTGTCATTGACCACTGGCGCATTACTTTGCTTGGCTTTTTGCGCTCTCTTTTTCGCTTTATCTGCATCTCTGGATTTTTGTTTCTGTTGCTTTTTGTATAAAGCGATGCCCTTTTCTATACCTTGGGCAATCAGCTTGGTCTGCTCTTTTGTTTGGCCTGGCTTTTGGGTGGCCTTAGCTATTTTCATTGCCTCTTGTTGAGTCTGAGGAGAGGGCGTTGATTTATTCTTCATCAAAATTACGCTGCTTGGATCAATAATAGCTATAGCGTACCACGATATACTGGCAAAAAATGTAAGTGTGACCAAGGAATTGCGATGAGTGACATTTTGGGATTGGCCTTGTTTGTCTGTTTGGCCGTCACTGTCTGCTTGTGGAAGATGAAAGTGCCACTAAAGCATCTAGTGATATTGATGGGTTTTACTTTTGTCGCCCTGATCCCTTTGGCTTATCTTACTATCGACTTACCACCAGAAAAACTCAATAACGATGTGAGTGCCCAGAACATAGACACGTCGATGCAAGATCTGCAACAGCTAATCAAAGACGACCCAAATCAATGGGATCTTTGGTATGAGTTGGGCCAAGGTTATTTGGCGTCACAAGAGTTTTCTTCGGCATCGACGTGTTTTGAGTATGCGTTGAGATTGAGTGACCGACCAACTGCCAACTTGTACGCGTCTAAAGCGACAGCACTCTATTACGACAGCGGGCAATCGATGAATCGAGAGGTTCAGCGCCTTCTCTCGAATGCTCTAGAACTAGACAGCACTCACCCCGCGAGTTTAAATCTTATCGCAAGCGATCACTACGTGAGTTTGCGCTTTGAAAAAGCCGCACAAGTTTGGTTTCAGATCTTAGATTCAGGGCGAACCGATTTCGATAGAGCGAACATTATAAAAAGGCTAGCACAAGCCAAAAGTATGTCTGGTTAGATGTGATCAGAAATATTGAGCCCCTCGAAAGGAGAGGCTCAAATTGGCAACTAAGGGTAGCAACTAAGGGTAAGTCGCCTCTCTTTTTTCAGCCGCTTTGTCCCAGTCTGGAACGACGGTCTCTAAGAAATGTTTTTTATCCTTGTTCATTGTCTCCATATCCATACCAAGTGCCTGCTGTGCTTTTGCTTTGGTTGAAATGTCGGGAATGGCAATGGGATCGACAATTCCTTTGGTGGCAAGTAGACGAACAAGTTTGGTTCTCGCGTTCGCAGCACGGTCGACTGCCGTCCCCAAAACTTCTAAGGCAATTTCAGGAGCATGCATGTGAACGCCGTGTGAGGCGATGGCGTAATCCCAACGCCACTGAGCATGCCTGATATCTTGCAAAATGTCTTTCATCTCATCGTCAGTCGCTCCAGCTTCCCAAGCGGCACCAGCTTCAAAGTGTGCGGCGACTATCTGTTTCTCCGCGGTTAGCTTCATGTTTAAGACTTGCGCTTTTCGGCTTGAGACGATGTTCCTTAGTTGCTCTTTACTTTGGGTATGGCACTGAGCACAAGTATCTTCAAATCGGTCAAATGGATTGCCAACCTTGTGGTCGGTGTAAACCGTTCCGTCTTCTTTTGTGATTTTCGGCATATGGCAGTCGACACAGACCACTTTGTTTTTGCCGTGAATACCATCGCGCCACGTTTCCCAGCCGGGGTGCTGGGCTTTTAGCATTGGGGCTTTGGAGATTTTATGAGTCCAGTCTTTGAAGTTTAACGCGTCGTAGTAGCGTTCCATATCGTCGACGGTCGTACCCATATCCCAAGGAAACTTTACAGCTTTTGTCGGTCCAGTAAAGTAGTACTCGACATGGCATTGAGCGCAAACAGACGCTTGTTGCTCAAGCCTAGATTGATTTTCAAAATCTTTGCCTATTACTGAGAAAGCGCGTTCTACATAAGGTCTTGTGAGCGCTAGTTCAGGTTCGCCATTTTTGAACTTCTCACTTCTCGTATCGTGCAGTCGGCACACCCGATAGGGTTAGAAATATGATCCCCTAGCCGAGACCATTTTCCCTCGAAGTAACCATCTTCTCCTCGCTCGTCAATGACTCTTGCAACATCTGGGCTTTTACAGCTCCAACACGCCATCGGCATCGGGCCTGATTCACCATCTTTTGGGGCTCCAGTTCTCAAGGTTTGACGTACATCATCTAGAGCATAAAAGTGGCCTCTAGCTTTGTTGTAGTCTT
The DNA here is from genome assembly GCF_001854765.1 of Vibrio sonorensis. Classification (GTDB taxonomy): domain Bacteria; phylum Pseudomonadota; class Gammaproteobacteria; order Enterobacterales; family Vibrionaceae; genus Vibrio; species Vibrio sonorensis. The sequence goes on from NZ_LJJE01000013.1 coordinate 58,704, forward strand.
TTGCAAACCCATACCCGGCCCAGAGAATAACCATGTTGGGATCTTCAGCAAGAGCATCTTCGATTTCTACGCTATCTTCTGTTTGCTTCCAAGACTGATATTGATCTGGGTGGTCATTTTGATAAGCATCGTTTCTTGTATCTATGATTGTATTTTCTTCAGATGCAGCAAAGCTGGCGAAACCGACTAAGGCGCTCACCAAACATATGAATGCGGCATTGGAAGTGTGTATCCAGTGCATTTTTTTCACAGTGCTATCTCCATATTCTGTTTGTTATTGGCAGCGTTGTGAACTGACTAATTCCAAATAGAGAATTGGAGAAACTAGTATTTATAATAAAGACTTAAAACACGATGAAAATTCGTAACTTATTTTGGTTTGTTTAAGATCAATTTACGGAAGTGATCTCTGTCATAATAGGATGTTAATACCTCTTTAGTGGTATGTGTAGAGTGTGTTTTTGTTAATGAAAACTATTACCATTTTTAAGTTGTAATAGTTCATTTTTATTTTGGTGATTTAGATCTGGAAGTTTATCGAATTTTGTACGACTTAGTTATTTAAATACGTAATATTTAAATTGATAGCGTTGTGGCTTTCCAATTGAGAATTGAAATTGTTTAGCATTTTTATGCTGAACCAATTCAAATGATAACGGGTTTAATATCAACCTGTTTTAAGGAAAGGATAATATGGGCAAGATAAAATTGGCCATAGTCATAATGCTAAAAATTATTCTAGCATTTTGCCTCTATGGTTATTCTCTCCATGTCGTTTCTGATTCGAATATCTCTAAGCAAAGAGAACAAGAGGATCGGCATGTCGTTACCCCAATCCGCGACAAGGACTATAAATGTACGCAATGCCATAAGGATGCGAAAGAAACCTTATTGCAATCTCACGGTGAAGGATCCCAAAAGATTTTGCAGCGTGAGCTCACTTGCACTGAATGCCACAACAACATTGGCCCCGATCACCGAGAAGGTGCTCCTCAGGTTATCAAATATTCGTCAGCTCAGTCTGAGCATGGCAGTAACAAAACCTTCTTAACACCTGAAGAAGTTCTCAAAGCCAATCAATTATGTACAGATTGTCATCAGCCTCAATACCTTCAGGAAGACAGTTGGACCCATGATGTTCATGCCGACAACCTGACGTGCTCAAACTGCCACGATGTTCACGGAAATAAGGGCAAGGTACTCAGTTTAGACCATAAGGAAAAAATACAGTTATGTGTCGACTGCCACTCAGACTTTAATCAGCTTAAGGGAGGGGACTAGTATGAGTTGTTCTAGACGAAACTTTTTACTTGGCTCTGGGGCTTTGATTATGACTACTGGAGTTGCTGGTACCGCGGTGCTGAGTAGTAAAAGGGCTCTCGCGTCGCAGCAAGTCAGCGCGATAAGTTACGGCATGGTGCATGATGAAACCTCTTGCATCGGATGTAGTGCCTGCACTGAAGCATGCCGAGAAGTAAATAAGGTTCCTGAAGGGGTTAGTCGGTTAGAGATCACTCAAAGCGAACCTGTTGGTGAATATCCAGAGATCAGTTATCGCTTCCAGCGCATATCGTGTCAGCACTGTGATAATCCGCCGTGTGTCTATGTTTGTCCTACCGGTGCCGCGTACAAAGATGAAACAACTGGTATCGTTGATATCCACAAAAACAAATGTGTCGGTTGTGGGTACTGCATTGCTGCCTGCCCATATCAGGTGCGTTTCTTTAATCCCGTTGATAAGTCAGCTGACAAGTGCAACTTCTGTCGAGATACAAACTTGGCACGAGGAAAACTTCCCGCATGTGTGGATTCTTGTCCTACTCAAGCGCTGATTTTTGGGGATCTTAACGACCCAAGTAGCGAAATCAATAAGGTGTTAGCAACAAATAGCTTCTACCGAGACAAAAAACATCTCGGCACTAAACCTAAGCTATTTAAAATTCCACATAGTTCAGGGGAGGCTTAAATATGAATGGCATAGAATCCGCTTTTCATTTTGACTCATTGGTTTGGGACTGGATTATTGCGGTGTACTTATTTTTAGCGGGAATGTCGGCCGGTGCCGTAATGATTGCTATATATTTAAATCGCCGAGTAATAGAGGGAGATCCAGCAGATAACGGTGTCATTAAAGCAACGGCGTGGCTTGCTCCTTTTGGAATAATATCGGGTTTATTGATATTGGTCTTTCATTTAACTAAGCCATTAGAGTTTTGGAAAATTATGATTTATTACAACCCGACATCCGTTATGTCCATGGGGGTTATTTTATTCCAGATTTATATGTTGGTTTTGTTTATATGGATTGGAGTGATTTTTAGGAGTGCAATTAATAATTGGCTAGGAGGTAAGTTTTCTTTTATAAATCAATTGCTAATAAAGTTTGGAAGGTTCAATAATACAATAGAAGTAGTATTGGCCTTAATGGCAATTATATTGGCGGCTTATACGGGTTTCTTACTGTCCGCATTAAAAACCTACCCCATGCTTAACAATCCTGTTTTGCCAATCTTATTCTTGTTTTCTAGTTTGTCCTCTGGTGCTGCAGCTTGTCTTCTTTTTGCTGTATTGGTATTCAAAGAGTCAGCCAGTAGCCCAAGCATAAGCTGGATTCATGGAGTTGAACGTCCTGTCGTGTTGTTTGAACTATTTGTACTAGTGACTTTTTTCACTGGGCTCATTTTCAGTGGCGGACAAAATGAAGTTGCCGCTTGGAATGCACTGACTGGTGGTTTTTGGGCGGATTGGTTCTGGTACGGAGTGATTCTACTGGGAATGCTACTACCACTGACACTAAACACCATTGCTCCCGAGCGTTTAAAGCATTCTAGTGGTTATATATTTGTGGTGACTGGATTGAGTATGGGGGGAGTATTGATGTTACGCACCTTTATTCTTTACGCTGGTCAAATGACGGTCGTTTAAGCGATGTGGTTTGGGGGAGCCGGTACCATAATACTGCTAACTGTCGCTCTGTTGTCGACGGTTAGCAGTGTGCTTTGTTTTTTTCGACTTACCTTTTGCAAAGGCGCTGTTGTTTTCCCAGTGGCTCGGTTGAACTTTGCTCTTTCATCTTGTGCTCTATTGATACTCGCAACTGCGTTTTTAGGGGACAGATTTGAAATCGAATATGTTGCTCTCAACTCGAACACTTTTTTACCAGACTTTTATAAGCTCGCAGCAGTATGGGGTGGACATCAAGGCTCTATGCTCTTTTGGCTATTTACTTTGAGTAGTTGGGCTGCATTGGTTGATTACAAGCTCAAATCGCCAGTGCGCTTTCGAAGCGATGTGGTTTGGGTTATGAACTTAATGATCGCCTGTTTTGCGTGGTTTACGATTTTTGCCTCTAACCCTTTTGAGTTTTCGTCGCAGTATGTCTCGCAGGGGCGAGATCTCAATCCAATGCTTCAGGATCTAGGCTTAATCTTACATCCACCACTGCTTTACCTTGGCTATATCGGATATTCCACGGTTTTAGCTTTTGCAATTGCGGCTTTGATGCAAGATAAAGTCGATGAGAGTTGGGTTTACTGGTCGAGATTTTGGTCAGTCAGTTCTTGGCTGTTTTTAACTGCGGGAATACTGATTGGTGCATGGTGGGCATACAAAGAGTTGGGTTGGGGAGGGTGGTGGTTTTGGGACCCCGTAGAAAATGCTTCCTTGTTACCTTGGCTATCCGGTACTTTACTTCTTCATGCCCAGTTCGTTATGCGAGTGGGTAAGGCGCTCAAGCTCACTACATTTGTTTTTGCCGTGACCACGTTCTGTTTAAGCATCTTAGGGACTTTTATTGTTCGTTCAGGACTGATTACATCAGTACATGCCTTTGCTTCAGACCCGAGTATAGGAGTGTTTTTATTGCTTATTTTGGCGATATTCTTAATTGGTGGTTTGCTGCTATTAGGGCGCCGATTAGATCAAATTACAAGCGCTAGTTTACTGCTCCAAAGCAAGTACGTTTTGCTAGGTGTTATTGCTTGTTGCATTTTGGTAACGGCCCTTATTACCGTTGCACTTGGGACCTTCTATCCACTTTTTTATAGCTACGTTTCTCCATTTAGTGTTTCTGTCGGAGCGCCTTACTTTAACGCGATTTTTACCCCACTCACATTGCTAGGATTACTTGTTCTAGGTTTTGCGCCATTGCTTAAACCGAATACCCATAGGCCGAGCACGCCTCTATCAACAGCTGTTATGTTAGTCGTCTCAGTGATCACTGGGGGATTATTGTATTGGATTCAAGTTGATGAGATTCGCTTGTGGCCTATTTTGTATTGGATAGCAGGTAGTTGGGTGTCAGTGACCCACTTTTGGTATTGGTGGAAGATTGGTGGGGTCAATCACACTGCTTTACTTGCCCACTTTGGCATCGTTGTGGTCGCGATATCGGCAGTCATGAATGCTCAGCATTCTTTTCAGGTCAATAGAAAGATTGAGTTAGGGCAGAGCATAGACTTTTCTCATTGGGAGATTGTTTACCTGGAATCAGATTGGTTGATTGGGGGCAACTACACAGCTGAGAAAGTCACCTTGAGTTGGTCACAAAGTGGCAAGCAAAGGTTTTGGCTTTATCCGGAAAAGCGGCACTATAACGTTAGAGTAATGACGATGAGTGAACCGGCAATTAAGCGATACTGGCACGGTGACTATTATGTCAACTTAGGTGAAAAGCTCGCAGCAGGGCAGTACTCGATAACCATACAGTACAATGCTTATATAATTTGGCTTTGGATTGGTGGGTTGCTAATTGTAACTTCTGGTTTGGTACCTTTTGTTCGCAGCATTAGACATGAGAGAAAAGGGGGAGAATTTGTTAAAAACATCTAGTTTCAAGCTGTTTGTTGTCGTGGTAATCACCATTTTGACGTTGATCCTTTTCGGATTGATGAACCAGAAAAAACTGCCTAACAACTCGGTGGTAAAACAGTTTCCTACTCGAAGTTTCCTCATGCTTGATCAGCGAGATCCCCAGCAAGCCGATTGGAGCGCGCATCCGTACCATATCGTCAACGTTTGGGCCTCTTGGTGTGGGATCTGTATAGAGGAGCATCCTTTTATCAATCAGTTATCAAGCGAAGGGATCCCAGTGGTAGGGCTTAACTATCGGGACAGTAAGCAACAAGCGCGGCGTTATTTATCTCAGCGTGGCGACCCTTACATTTGGACTATTTTTGATCCTAAGGGAGATTTTTCAATTGATTTGGGTGTTCTTGGAACCCCTGAGTCTTACTTGGTTGATAGTAAAGGAAAAATTGTTCTAAAACACACGGGTAGATTGACCAGAAAAGTGTGGTTATCTCATTTTAAACCCTACTTTAATAGTGATAAATCATGAAGTTCATGCGACTCATCTTACTGTGTGTGATTGCGATGAATTTTTCCGTAACGGCTTCTAATGAAGTGATCTTTGTTGAATCGAACAGCGAAGTTGAAAAGCAGCTGGCAAGCTTTGACTTTATCGATTCCAAAACGGAGCAAAGAGCGATCAACCTTGCCAAACAGTTGCGATGTCCTCAATGTCAGAATCAAAATTTATTAGAATCGAACTCTCCCGTCGCAATGGATTTAAGGTTATTGGTCTATCAACAAGTAAATCAGGGAAGAAGTGATCAACAAGTCAGCGAGTTTCTCGTTGCTCGTTATGGCGAGTTTGTTCTCTATCAACCTAAAATGTCAGCGAATAATCTTCTATTGTGGGGTATCCCCTTTTTACTCATGGCGGGTATCGCTTTACTCTCTCTATTACTTCTTAAAAGAAAGTCGTCCTCGTCTTCTTGATTAAGGTTGCCATTAACCCCATGTAATGAATATTCAGCGTGTGTAGTGGAAGCGTTTCTTTGCGGTATTCAATCGATCAGTATGATAAAAATGGCTTTTTAAAAGCGCCTATTTGGCTGTGGCTGGGATGGATGTTACTCGCCAAAGATTGGGTGATCTTTATTATCGCAGGGGTCAGTCGCGAGCACGGTAGTAAACTGCTGACCATGTTATACCCAACTTATGACTTGCTTTATTTTGGGATCGCTATGGGAGTGCCAAGTGTGGCACTTATGTGGAGTATCAGTTTGCGACAGCCAGACAGAAAATGGCTCAACTATGTCGTGTCATGGGGCAAACCTGTTACCTTACTGGTCGCTATACTTCAGCTTACTCACGGGATATACAATGTGGTGCTCAGTCATGGTCAATTTCATTGGCTGAATAGCGTTACACTTCTATTATTAGGCTGGTTTATTCTTTATGTGTGTAAGAGTAAAACAGTACGAACTTGCTTCCAAATTCCACAGTGGGAGAAATGATCCCAGTCAAAGCGATTTCATAATTTAGGTCTACACTGTGTCCATGGCCCGTATCCTATCGGGTAATAAAAACAACAATGTGAGAAATAATTATGTCGCAAACTCAAAGTGCAATTTTGCCTGAAGCGGGGCCTTTTGCTCTCTACTCATTACTTAAAGTTAACCGCCAAGCTCAATCGGTTTTGGATGCTCTAAAGAAACTACCCGAACTCGTATCAGAGCTAAATCAGTCCCAAAAAGAAGCGGATTTAACAATTAGTATTGCGTTCAGCCACTCATTTTGGCAACAGTTGGACCAGACTATGCCAAATGAATTAGAACCATTTTCTCCTTTGGGAGAGGGGAGCACCCATGCGCCAGCGAGCGAAGTTGATGTGTTGCTTCACTGTCATTCAAATCGCCACGATCTTCACTTCTATGTACTGCGCAAGTTGTTAGAAGAGATTTCAGAATACGTAGACGTTGTGGACGAAACCTACGGATATCGCTATCTAGATTCTCGGGACATGACCGATTTTGTCGATGGTACGGAAAACCCAAAAAACGAAAAACGCGCAGACGTCGCGGTGATTTCAGAGGGTGAGCACGCTGGTGGTAGTTATGTCATGGTACAGAGGTTTATTCACAATTTACCGGCATGGAACCGTCTTAATGTTTCGGCGCAGGAAAAAGTTGTAGGACGGACAAAGCCTGACTCCATCGAGTTGGATGATGTACCGGCCGCCTCTCATGTTGGACGAGTCGATATCAAACAAGAAGGGGTTGGACTAAAAATTGTAAGGCATAGCTTGCCCTATGGCAGTGCGTCTGGCGAACACGGTCTGTTGTTTATTGCCTACTGTAACACCTTGAACAATTTCAAAGTGATGCTGGAGAGTATGTATGGTGTGACGGATGGAAAAACAGACCAACTGCTGCGATTTACTCAAGCCGTTACTGGGGCATATTTCTTTGCACCATCGACGACAATGCTCAGCGAGCTATCTGTTAGATAACCGGTAGTTAAGCAAATAGAAAAACGAGCCAATTAGGCTCGTTTTTTTTGTTAAAGAAGCGCCTTAATTGGTCGATATACTGAGAGTAAGCAAATAGGAGCCCATTGATTCATGACCATTACCGTCAATACCAATGTTTCAGCGATGACGGCGCAGCGTTACCTAAACAACGCTACCCATCAACTGAATCAATCTCTGGAGCGTTTGTCTTCAGGGAATCGTATTAACAGTGCAAAAGATGATGCGGCAGGTTTACAGATTTCTAATCGATTAGAATCTCAAATGCGGGGTCTAGATGTTGCGGTAAGAAATGCCAACGATGGTATTTCCATTATGCAAACAGCAGAAGGCGCCATGCAAGAAACCACCAGCCTATTGCAACGAATGAGAGATTTGTCTATTCAGTCAGCCAACGGTTCCAATAGCAAAGCAGAGAGACAAGCTTTGCAGGAAGAAATGGCGGCTTTAAACGATGAATTGAACAGAATTGCTGAAACTACCTCTTTTGGTGGTCGAAAACTACTCAATGGTAGTTTTGGAGAGTCGTCGTTCCAGATCGGCGCCAGTTCAGGTGAAGCCGTTCAGGTTTCCCTAAAGAACATGCGTTCCGACAGCCTAGATATGGGTGGATTTAGTTATATTGCTTCGGCAATGGCTGATGATAGTTGGAAGGTTGGCCAAGGTAATCAAACTTTGGTGATGCAATACACTGACGCCAGTGGGCAACAAGATACCATTCAAATCAAAGCCAAGATTGGTGATGATATTGAAGAGCTTGCTACTTACATCAATGGTCAAACGGATAAAGTCAGTGCTTCTGTTAATGAAAACGGACAGTTGCAGATCTTTATGGCGGGTAAAAATACGTCTGGAACCATTTCGTTCTCAGGTAACTTAGCCAGCACATTGCAGATGAACCTTTCTGGTTACGAGGCGGTAGACAATCTCGATATATCTAGTGTTGGCGGAGCGCAGCGTTCAATTTCAGTCATTGATACAGCATTAAAGTACGTGGATAGCCATCGTTCAGAACTCGGGGCGATGCAAAACCGATTTACGCACGCCATTTCTAATCTAGATAATGTGCATGAGAATCTCGCTGACTCAAATAGCCGTATCAAAGATACCGACTACGCCAAAGAAACGACTCAACTTATTAAGCAACAAATTTTGCAACAAGTGAGTACGTCTATTTTGGCTCAGGCGAAAAAACAACCGAACCTCGCACTGACTTTACTAAGTTAAGAGCCCAGTTGCACAGGGCTTTGCCTTCTATTTTTTAAAACGCCACTTTCGACAGTAAAAGCCAAATCTTTAATAAAAAATTTTATTATTTGTATTTTTTGGCCAACTCATCACGTCTATAGGCCCAAAGTTATTTTTTTCTAAAAAAACTAAACTTTTTTCTAAAGGTTTTGGATTAGGTGCCGTTAAAAGAAGTAACTTTTGAGAGAACTACTTGGTTTTCCGAGACGTCGGAAACCGGAAACATCGGAAAATCAATTGGAGACACCATCATGGCAGTGAATGTAAACACTAACGTATCAGCGATGACAGCACAGCGTTACCTAAACAGCGCTAACAACGCACAGCAAACATCTATGGAGCGTCTGTCATCAGGGTTTAAGATCAACAGCGCAAAAGACGACGCAGCTGGTCTACAAATTTCTAACCGTTTAAACGTACAAAGCCGAGGCTTGGACGTAGCAGTACGCAATGCAAATGACGGTATCTCTATCGCTCAAACCGCTGAAGGTGCGATGAATGAGACCACGAACATACTACAACGTATGCGTGACCTATCTTTGCAAAGTGCTAACGGTTCTAACTCAAGTTCAGAGCGTACGGCGATTCAAGAAGAGATCACCGCGCTTAACGATGAGCTTAACCGTATCGCAGAAACCACATCATTTGGTGGTAACAAGCTTCTAAACGGTACTTTCACTACTAAATCAATGCAGATTGGTGCGGATAATGGTGAAGCAGTAATGCTAACTCTAAACAACATGCGTTCTGATAACGCAGGTATGGGGGGAGACAGCTATGTTGCAGCCAACGGTAAAGACAAAAACTGGTCTGTTCAAGCTGGTTCTAACGAACTAGCAATTACACTGACACCAAAAGACGGCGTAGAAGAAACCATTAACATCAGCGCGAAAGTCGGTGATGATATCGAAGAACTGGCAACTTACATCAATGGTCAAACCGACTTGGTGAAAGCTTCAGTAAACGAAGATGGTCAGCTACAAGTATTTGCAGGCTCAAACAAAGTCGACAGCGCAGTAGCTTTCGGTGGCAGTCTAGCTGGTGAGCTAAGCATGGGCGAAGCTAAAGCGATGACAGTAGACACTATCGACGTAAGAACAGTAGGTGGTGCTCAAGAGTCGGTTGCTATTATCGATACTGCACTTAACTATGTAGATAGCCACCGTGCTGAGCTGGGTGCATTCCAAAACCGATTCAGCCACGCAATCAGCAACTTGGACAACATTAACGAAAACGTTAACTCATCTAAGAGCCGAATCAAAGACACTGACTTTGCGAAAGAGACAACGGCACTAACGAAGAGCCAAATTCTTTCTCAAGCATCAAGCTCAGTATTGGCACAGGCAAAACAAGCGCCAAACTCTGCACTAAGTCTTTTAGGCTAAAGTTAAAAAGTAAGAAAAAATCCAGCTTCGGCTGGATTTTTTTATGTCTCGCGTTCGGTAAGTTACAAAAAAGCAATATTTGCGTCACAAAAAATCACGTTTTTTCAGTGAATTAGAAAAAAATTAATTTTTTCCTAAAGCTTATTTTCCCTTAGCCGTTAAAGGACTGAGAGAAATGAGATGCGTCAAAGTGAGGTGAGAGACACGATGACGCGTCGCCTTAGATGCCAAAGGAGATCAATTATGGCAATAAACGTCAATACCAATGTGTCGGCGATGACCGCACAGCGTTACCTAAATAACGCTGCTGACGGTATGCAGAAGTCGATGGAGCGGTTGTCGTCGGGTTACAAAATTAACAGTGCCCGAGATGACGCTGCAGGTCTGCAAATATCCAACCGACTAACTTCACAGAGCCGTGGCTTGGACATGGCTGTCAAAAACGCGAATGACGGTATCTCGATTGCTCAAACCGCAGAAGGTGCGATGAACGAGACAACCAACATTCTTCAACGTATGCGTGATCTTTCTTTGCAATCCGCCAATGGCTCGAACTCAAGCTCCGAGCGTCAAGCGATTCAAGAAGAGGTGACCGCACTGAATGACGAACTTAACCGTATTGCAGAAACCACTTCTTTTGGTGGTAATAAACTGCTAAACGGTCAGTTTGGTAGCCGTTCTTTCCAAATCGGTGCTGGTTCTGGTGAAGCGGTACAATTGACGATGGGCAGCATGCGTTCGGATACTGCCGAAATGGGTGGCGTTGCTTATGTTGCAGAAACAGGCAAATCGGCCGATTGGCGTGTGGCTGAAGGCACGACAGATATAGTATTGGGCTATAATGATGTTAATGGACAGGCGCAAGAACTGACCATTAATGCGAAAGTAGGCGATGATATTGAACAGCTTGCCACTTACATCAACGGTCAAAGTCAAGACATTAAGGCTTCTGTTGGTGAAGGAGGTAAGCTGCAGCTGTTTGGTTCGAGCCAGCAAGTCGACGGTGAGATTAGTATCTCTGGAGGCTTAGGTTCTGATATTGGCTTCGGTACAGCGCAAAATAGAACGGTCGCAGATATCGACGTATCGTCTGTAGCGGGAGCTCAGATGTCGGTCTCCGTTCTCGATGGCGCTTTAAAAGCCGTCGACAGTCAACGTGCCGAGTTGGGTGCATTCCAAAACCGTTTTGGACATGCAATCAACAATCTAGATAACATCAACGAGAACGTTAACTCGTCTCGTAGCCGTATTCTAGATACTGACTACGCCAAAGAAACGACCCAGATGACTAAGTCTCAGATCCTACAACAGGCGAGTACTTCTGTTCTGGCGCAGGCGAAGCAGTCACCATCGGCAGCTCTTAGCTTATTAGGTTAATCGATAGGTTCGATTGGAGCTTATTGGGAAGAGTAATGTAACTATTACTGACCTATAAGGTGGAAGGGAGATTGTTATGGAGATACCATCCTACACATCGAACATCCAGCCTTACGGCTCACAAAGTGGCACTAAAATTGCTTCAGAACAGCAAGCTGCAAAGCCCGCCTCTAATGAGATACGGGACAGTCAGGCATCAGAGGTAAGCAAAAAGTCCACTCAGACTGTAGAAAAAGCGATTGAACTTGCAAAAGAACGAGAGCAGCTTAACAGGGAGGAAAGGCAAAGAATGGTAGAACAGATGAATGATTTTATCTCTTCTATCAATACGGGATTGTCTTTCCGAGTGGATGAAGAAGCCGGTCGAGATGTTGTGACCATCTATGAAGCGAGTACTGGTGATATAATTCGCCAGATACCCGACGAGGAGATGTTAGAAATCTTGCGACGCCTTAGAGCTCAAACAGCCAGATATTCTTCAGGCTTGGTGAACGATAGGGTGTAAACACGTTTTGAGGTGATTGGATGAGTTTTGGCCCTTTGGGTATGAATACTGGCATGGATATCAATTCTGTGGTCAGCAAAATTGTCGATGCGGAGCGCGTGCCTAAACAGCAACGCATCGAGAATGAGCAGATCAAAATTGATTCCAGTATTAGTGCCTATGGGCGACTCAGAGAGTCGCTGGATACGATGAAAAATCTTATGACGAAGTTTCGTCAGGAGAAGGCGTTTGCCGCCCGATCTGTCGAAACGACTAATGAGAATGTTGTAACCGCGACGGCAACAACAGAAGCTATCGCTGGTAGATACGCTATCGATGTGTTGCAGCTTGCTCAGAGTCATAAAATAGCGTCGGATGTCGTAGACAAAGATGCTAAATTTGGCCCTGGCAAGCTGCAGATTTCGCTCGGTGATAAATCCTTTACCACCGACGTAACTGCAAATTCAAACTTGGTTGATATCGTCCGAGGTATCAATAACAGCAAATCAAATCCTGGAGTTCGCGCCTCTGTTATCAATGATGTGGCGGGACCTCGTCTAATCGTCGCTTCCAGTATTTCTGGTGAAGAGAACGATGTCAGTATTTCCGTGGATGCCAAACAGGGCGATCCACTGCGAAAACTCGAATACAAAACCCTAGAGCAAAGGGTGAGAGATCTAGAAAACGCCAGAGCGGCGGCACAAGATCTTCTCAGTCCTCTAACCGAAGAGGAGCAAGCTCTTGCCGACAAAATCGCTGAGAAAAACATCGAAGCGGCAAAACTTGTCGATCAAGAGATTTCGGTACAAGCCAAACAAGCGGCCAGTGGTGTCGATCCGAATGCGGCCAAAGATGTCACACCGGGAAATGAAATATCACAAGCGGCCGTCGCCGCGGCTGCCGCAGCCGGTGTTGAAGCCACTAAATTTTTAAAACCCGAAGAACGCATCCCCGGTTGGTCAGAAACCGCGTCAGGTACCCTGTTAGATTCGTATTGGGAACCAGAACCGGAGCTGGATGCAAAAGCGCTAGAAAAATCACCGGATGTACCCGGTTGGTCCAATACCGCTTCAGGTACGTTGACAGACTCTTATGTGACTCCCAAAGAAGCTCAGCAAGCATTAGAAGCAAAACTTGCCAATGAGCAAGAGTCGATAGAGTTAGCGCTGGCAAGCGGCGAAATAACGCCAGAGCAAGCTAAAGAGATGGAACGCGCGCGTCTTACACCTGACGAACGTGCTTACATGGAGCGCGTGGACAAGGCTCAGGCGGATTTAAAATCGGCTCAAGAGGCCTTTGATTCCTATCGCGGTATGACGGAAGTTCAAGCCGCTCAAGATGCCAAAGTTCTGTTGGATGGTGTGGCTCAACTATCCAGTAACAACAACATTATTGAAGAAGCGATAGAGGGTGTTGATCTGACCTTGAAAGGACGCACTGACAAGGACCAACCTTCGTCTGAAATTGATATTGAATACGACAGGCCCGGTGTCCGAGAAGACATTGAGCAGTTTGTCGCAGCCTACAATCAGTTTTTTCAAGTCAGTAAAGAGCTGGCGGGGGTAGATCCTAGAACGGGTCAAGCTGGGCCACTCTCTGGCGACAGTATTGTTCGCAGTGCTGATTCGCGATTAAAGTCAGTGTTTTCATCTGTTGTAGAACCCGCGCCTCAAGATTTAAAAACACTGACCGAGTTTGGTATTACCACTACTCGTCAGGGTAATTTAGAAATTAACTACGATATGTTAGATCGTCAGTTAAACAATAACTTCAACAAGTTGGGTGATTTCTTTGGTGGAAACCAAGGCTTTGCGAAAAAGGTCGAGGATGCCATTCACACCATGACAGGTGTGACGGGATCAATCCGTACCAGAGAGCAAAGTTTGACTGAGAGAAATTATCGCCTTCAAGACGACCAAGCGGCACTAGATCGCCGCATGGAAAGTCTAGAAAAACGGACACATGCCAAATTTACGGCGATGCAAGACGCGACGAGCAAAATGCAGTCACAGCTCGCGGGGATGATGAATGCTCTCGGCGGATAAATGGTGTACAGAAATCGCATTATTGAGTGAGGTGGATCACGTAATCAAATCACACCTTGCTTCAGATTCGATAAATCCTGAAGAAATTGTTCTCTTGGTCGATAGAAGGGAACAGATATTGCAAACTCTACTAAACTCAATAAAAGAGTGTCCAGAGTTTGCCGAGAGTGAGCAGTGGCAAACCGCTATACGGGACACCCAGCTCATTGCTGAGCAGATGCAAGCCCAAACACAAGCGTTTGGAAAGGAGCTGAGTAAGCTCCGACATGGCAACAAATCCGTTCAGCAATACAAGAAGTTTTTATAATCAAAGAGGAAAGTTATGCGCGGTTCTTTACAGGCTTACAAGAAGGTATCGGTAGATAGCCAACTCAGTGCTGCCTCCCCGCATAAGATTGTTCAAATGCTAATGGCAGGAGCAATAGAGCGCCTTATTCAAGGTAAAGCTGCGATGGAGCAGGGAAATATCCCTATGAAAGGAGAGCGATTAGGTAAGGCTCTCGACATCATTATCAGCTTGCGTAGTTGTCTATCCATGGACGATGGTGGCGATATTGCAAAAAATTTGGACCAACTTTATGAGTTTATGGTCACGCAAATTACGGCTGCTAACCACCAAAATGACACTCAAGCAATAGATGATGTGATTGATATTATTAGAGAAATCAAGTCTGCTTGGGACCAAATTCCTCAGGAATATCACAACCTTACAGCATCGGATGTCGGAATGTAATCAATTACAGTCAAGTGTTTGAAAGGATTTGAACCAATAAAAACAAAGGATTGGGTGTAATATCACATCAAGTAATTGCTTGGTTGCCTTATTTTTATTATCAAATAGAATAGAAGCCACTAAACGCCGAGTGGCTTCTTTTGTTGTTGATATTTATAAATTGTCTATCCGCTGAGCGAAGCCTATAGTTAGGTTTGGACAAGTATGGATATTTATCGACAGCAACGTTTCAAAAAAGGCAATCAATCTCACCTATGCAAGGTTTAGCAAAACTGCTTGTGATTGAAGATGACGTGAATGCGCGCACCAATCTAAGCAACATATTGGAATTTGTTGGGGAACAGTGTGAGGCCGTTTCTTCTGCTCAAATCAAAGGAATTGATTGGGCTGGAGTATGGGCTGGTTGTATCGTAGGTTCATTAGACGGCGACAAGTTCACGCCAGAACTAAGAGAAAAGCTGGCCAGTGCAAATCATGTACCTCTCCTGATCGCTGGTAAACACCAGTATCCAGTCGAAGAGCTCCCTAACTATGTGGGAGAATTAGAGTATCCACTCAATTATCCTCAATTGAGTGAAGCCCTTCGCCACTGTAAAGATTTTCTCGGTAAAAAGGGGGTTAACCTCGGTGCGACCTCTCGAAAGAATACCCTTTTCCGCAGCTTAGTGGGTCAGAGTCTTGGTATCAAAGAAGTTCGTCACTTGATCGAACAAGTTTCCACAACAGAAGCAAACGTATTGATATTAGGTGAGTCCGGCACCGGTAAAGAAGTTGTCGCGAGAAATATCCACTATCACTCTGCGCGTCGCAACGGCCCTTTTGTACCCATTAACTGTGGTGCAATCCCACCAGATCTTTTGGAAAGCGAGCTTTTTGGACACGAAAAAGGGGCGTTTACCGGAGCGATTACTTCTAGAAAAGGTCGATTTGAACTCGCTCAAGGCGGCACACTATTTTTAGATGAAATTGGCGATATGCCAATGCCGATGCAAGTTAAGCTATTGCGTGTACTTCAAGAGCGCTGTTTTGAACGCGTTGGTGGCAACAGCACGATTAAAGTGGACGTCCGCGTGATTGCGGCGACGCACCGCAACTTAGAAAACATGATAACAGACGAGTCTTTTCGCGAAGATTTGTACTACCGCTTGAATGTTTTCCCGATTGAAATGCCGGCGTTAAAAGATCGCAAAGAAGACATTCCCCTATTGCTGCAAGAGTTAATGACCCGTATGGAGTCGGAAGGTGCGCAACCTATCGCCTTCACACCAAGGTCAATCAACTCTTTGATGGAGCACGGTTGGCCGGGTAATGTACGCGAACTAGCAAACCTAGTAGAGCGCATGATCATTCTTTATCCCAACAGCTTAGTTGATGTAAATCACCTGCCGACTAAGTATCGCTATACGGATATTCCTGAATTTCATCCTGAATTTCACGATCAAGCATCAGTGGAAGAGTTGGAGCGAGATGCACTACAGGATATTTTCTCTGACAGCTTTAGTTTTGAAGAAGCAGAACCTTTTACTGAGCACAGTAATTCACCACAGTCTTTGCCTCCAGAAGGCGTGAATCTCAAAGAGTTGCTGGCAGAATTGGAAGTCAACATGATCAACCAAGCGCTTGAAGCTCAAGATGGAGTGGTAGCGAGAGCTGCAGATATGTTGGGCATGCGGCGAACCACACTGGTCGAGAAGATGCGCAAGTACAACTTACAGCGTTAATAGGCTGTCAAAAAACTGACCTGCACATAAATTGTTGAAAAATAAACAAAAAAGTCTGGCATGCATTTTGTATGACAGACTTTTGTAGTTTTATTGGCAGAATAACGACATGCAGGCAACAAAAAACGAAAACCAAGAGAGCCAGCTAGGTTCGCTTGAGCAGCAAGTAGAGAGATATCAACAGGTGTTGGATGTGATGCCTGCAGGCGTGATCTTGCTTGATACTCAGGGGACGGTGATCGAAGCCAACCCAGAGGCGCAACGTCTATTGGAGCTCTCGTTGGTTGGTGAAAAATGGTTTTCGATTATTCAGGCCGCATTTGCTCCTCGTGAGGATGACGGGCACGAAATTTCCTTGAGAAATGGTCGAAAAGTGCGATTGGCCATTTCAGCGTCTTCGACAGGGCAGTTGATACTGATCACTGACTTAACGGAGACGCGTCTACTGCAATCAAGGGTGAGCGATTTACAACGCCTCTCTTCGTTGGGAAGAATGGTTGCCTCACTTGCACACCAAGTAAGAACGCCACTTTCAAGTGCGATGTTGTACGCGTCAAACCTCGCTGCCCCTAACCTTGCCCCAGCGACAAGAGATCGCTTTCAAACTAAGTTAATGGACAGGTTGTACGACCTCGAAAAGCAAGTAAATGATATGCTGCTCTTTGCCAAAGGCGGCGACAACAAAGTCATTAATCGCTTTGCGATCTCTGATCTGGTTGCCGAGTTTTCACCTATGGTGGAAACCGCAATTAAAAGCAATAACATCGACTACTTTTTAGAAGTTGAAGGGGCTGAAACCGAGTTAATGGGCAATGCCAATGCACTGGCATCAGCCTTGAGTAACCTAGTTATGAATGCCATTCAGATTGCGGGTAAAGAGTCGCAACTGGACGTCTTTTTTAGGCCAGTAAACGATCAACTAAAAATATCGGTACAAGACAGTGGCCCAGGAGTACCAGCCGAACTGCAAAGCAAAATTATGGAACCCTTCTTTACTACTCGCTCACAAGGTACTGGCCTTGGTTTAGCGGTCGTTCAGATGGTGTGCCGAGCTCATGATGGGCAATTAGAATTGATTTCAAATCCGGGGGATGGTGCCTGTTTCACCATGTGTATTCCGTTGGAGCGACACGCCTCTGACGAGCAAAATAAAATGACTGGAGATTAGTTATGGCTCAAAGCAAAGTCTTAATAGTTGAAGATGATGAAGGTTTGCGCGAAGCCTTAGTCGATACGCTAGCTTTAGCTGGTTATGAATGGCTGGAAGCGGACAGCGCCGAAGACGCTCTAGTTAAGCTCAAAACCAACCAAGTCGATATTGTTGTATCTGACGTTCAGATGGCGGGAATGGGCGGTTTAGCCTTACTGAGGAACATCAAACAGCACTGGCCGAATCTTCCCGTGTTGTTAATGACCGCTTACGCCAACATTGAAGATGCAGTTTCTGCCATGAAAGATGGTGCAATAGATTACATGGCAAAGCCATTTGCACCGGAAGTTTTGCTTAATATGGTGAGTCGTTATGCACCAGTGAAATCAGATGACAACGGCGATGCTGTGGTCGCCGATGAAAAAAGCCTTAAGCTGCTAGCCTTGGCCGATAAAGTGGCTAAAACGGATGCCAATGTAATGGTGCTTGGCCCTAGTGGTTCAGGTAAAGAAGTGATGTCTCGTTACATCCACAACGCATCAAACCGCAAAGACGGGCCATTTGTCGCCATCAACTGTGCTGCAATCCCAGATAATATGTTAGAAGCGACTCTGTTTGGTTACGAGAAAGGGGCATTTACCGGAGCTGTACAGGCGTGTCCGGGTAAATTTGAACAAGCCCAAGGCGGGACCATTCTACTCGATGAGATCAGTGAAATGGATCTCAATCTACAGGCCAAGTTACTGCGAGTTCTGCAAGAGAGAGAAGTAGAACGCTTAGGAAGTCGTAAAAGCATCAAGCTGGACGTACGAGTACTTGCCACCAGTAACCGAGATCTCAAACAGTATGTACAAGAAGGCGAGTTCAGAGAAGATTTGTACTATCGTCTCAATGTATTCCCAATCGCTTGGCCAGCACTATGTGAGCGCAAAGGTGACATCCAGCCTCTGGCCCAGCACCTTGTAGAGAGGCATTGTCAGAAACTAGGCCTGCCTGTTCCTAAAGTCAGTGAATCAGCACTCAGCAAGTTGATGAGTTATACCTGGCCCGGAAACGTTCGCGAGCTGGACAATGTGGTTCAGAGAGCATTGATTCTGAGTGAAAATGGTCATATCGACGGTGAACATATTCTTCTTGAAGGGTTAGATTGGCAGGATGCATCGAGCCTACAAAAGATGGTTGAATCAAATGATGTTGCAGAGCCAACCGTCAAACCATTGGCTGAAGTGAATGACGCAAAAAGCGTGATTGGCAGCGCAACAGGTAATGGGTTGGGTAGTGATTTAAGAGACCAAGAATACGCCATAATTTTGGAGACCATGGCGGAATGTCACGGGCGACGGAAAGAGATGGCAGAGAAACTAGGCATTAGTCCACGCACTTTGCGCTATAAATTGGCTAAGATGCGTGATGCTGGTATAGAAATACCTAGTTAATAAACTGAAAAGAATAAGAAAAGCGAGTAGAATAATCTGCTCGTTTTTTGTTTGCATAGCATCCAATATTTATCGGAAAAATAGTTGCCTTAAAATGGCATACTCTTTGCAGCATTAAGTATACGTAAATAGCAAAAGTCAAAGTGTTGACATCAGAGGTTATGATGAGAGTTGATGGATTT
Organism: Vibrio sonorensis; assembly: GCF_001854765.1. GTDB lineage: Bacteria > Pseudomonadota > Gammaproteobacteria > Enterobacterales > Vibrionaceae > Vibrio > Vibrio sonorensis. The sequence goes on from NZ_LJJE01000013.1 coordinate 77,780, forward strand.
CAGGGTGAGATGCAAGCGATGATGCTTGAAGCAACAAACTCCCAACCTGCAGCGACAGGCCAGAAAGTTGGTGCTGATTTTGGCGATATGCTCAGCAAAGCCATCAACAACGTAAACAGCTTGTCAAAAACCTCAAGTGATCTCCAAATGCGCTTTGACCGCGGTGATCAAGACGTTTCACTTTCCGACGTAATGATTGCAAGAAACAAATCGAGCGTTGCTTTTGAAGCAACCATTCAGGTGCGCAACAAGCTTGTAGAAGCGTACAAAGAACTGATGAACATGCCGGTATAATTTAGGTAACTCCAGTGGCAGAGCAAAATCAATCAACCGATCTGGCAGTAACTGATACTCCTACTGATGGCGGAGCACTTGTTTCTTCTTCACCAGAGGTCGATCTAGATACGCAGAATCCAGATATCGATGAGAAAAGCAGTAGCAAACTCGATTTTGCAGTGGGCGATTTAGACCTATTGCGTCAAGTGGTACTGGTACTCTCAATTTCAATCTGTGTGGCACTAATCGTGATGCTGTTTTTTTGGGTAAAAGAGCCCGAAATGCGTCCATTAGGTGCTTATGATACCGAAGAACTCATCCCCGTTCTCGATTATCTAGATCAGCAAAAGCAAGAATATAAACTGGAAGGTAATACCATCCACGTACCAACCAGCGACTATAACAGTTTGAAACTTAATATGGTTCGGGCTGGGCTAAACCAAGAGCGTCAAGCTGGCGATGAAATCCTACTTCAAGACATGGGTTTTGGTGTATCTCAGCGTCTAGAACAAGAGCGTTTAAAGCTAAGCCGAGAACGTCAACTTTCAAAAGCTATCGAAGAGATGAAGCAAGTGCGCAAAGCACGAGTATTGCTCGCTCTTCCAAAGCAGAGTGTATTTGTTCGCCACAACCAAGAAGCGTCAGCATCCGTCTTTTTAACTCTTCGCACTGGAACTACACTTAAGCAAGAAGAAGTGGATTCGGTTGTAGACATGGTGGCGAGTGCTGTTCCGGGAATGAAACCGAGCAAAATTACAGTGACGGATCAACACGGTCGCTTGTTGAGCTCAGGTTCTCAAGATCCAGCGTCAGCAGCACGACGTAAAGAACACGAACTGGAGCGCAAACAAGAACAAGCGCTTAGAGACAAAATTGACTCAGTATTGATCCCTATTTTGGGTTTTGGTAACTACACGGCTCAAGTCGATATTCAGCTTGATTTCAGTGCTGTTGAGCAGACCCGTAAATCTTTTGACCCCAATACACCGTCAACCCGAAGCGAGTACACATTAGAAGACTATAATAACGGTAACGTCGTGGCTGGCGTACCGGGAGCGTTGAGTAATCAACCTCCAGCCGATGCTTCTATTCCACAAGATGTGGCGCAAATGAAAGACGGCAGTTTGATGGGCCAAGGTTCAGTGCACAAAGAAGCGACTCGTAACTACGAACTTGATACAACGATCAGTCATGAACGTCGTCAAACAGGCGTGGTTAACAGACAAACCGTTGCAGTAGCCATTAAGAATCGAGCGATCACAAATCCTGAAACAGGGGAAACGACCTATCAACCTTTAACAGATGCGGAGCTAAACTCAATCCGCCAAGTATTGGTCGGCGCGGTTGGCTTTGATGAATTAAGAGGTGATCTGCTCAATGTACTTAGCATGCAGTTTGCTGAGCCAGAAGTTGAACAGATTGCGGAAGTGCCCATTTGGGAGCATCCAAACTTCAACGATTGGATTCGTTGGTTTGCAAGTGCCATAGTCATTATTGTCGTTGTCCTCGTACTGGTTCGCCCTGCGATGAAGAAATTGCTCAACCCAGCTACGGATGAGGACGAAGATCAACTGTACGGTCCAGATGGATTGCCTATTGGGGTAGATGGAGAAACAAGTCTTATCGGTGGAGACATGGATGGCGGCGAGCTGTTCGAGTTTGGCTCCACTATCGACTTGCCAAATCTACATAAAGATGAAGACGTGCTGAAGGCGGTCCGTGCCCTAGTGGCGAACGAACCAGAACTCGCAGCTCAAGTAGTGAAGAATTGGGTGGAAGATGCCTAACGATATTGTACCGAAAGAAGAGGGCGGTGAGGTTATTGAATCCACCGTCGATATTTCAGCGATTCCCGGTGAAGAGAAAGCGGCTATCTTATTGCTCAGTCTAAATGAGGAAGATGCCGCGGGCATCATTCGCCACTTAGAACCAAAGCAAGTTCAGCGCGTCGGTAGTGCAATGGCACGAGCGGCAGATCTTAGTCAAGACAAAGTGGGTGCCGTTCACCGTGCTTTTCTAGAAGACATTCAGAAATACACCAATATTGGTATGGGCAGTGAAGACTTTATGCGCAATGCCCTAGTCGCGGCTCTTGGTGAAGACAAAGCGAACAACTTGGTTGACCAAATCCTATTGGGTACTGGTTCCAAAGGTTTGGATTCACTGAAATGGATGGATCCACGTCAGGTTGCCAGTATCATAATCAACGAGCACCCTCAGATTCAAACCATTGTACTCTCTTACTTAGAGCCAGATCAGTCTGCGGAAATTTTATCTCAGTTTGCCGAGCGCGATCGCCTCGACCTTATGATGCGAATTGCCAACCTAGAAGAGGTTCAGCCTTCGGCACTAGCCGAGCTAAACGAAATCATGGAGAAGCAGTTTGCTGGTCAGGCGGGTGCACAAGCAGCCAAGATTGGTGGCCTGAAAGCGGCTGCGGAGATTATGAACTACATGGACAACAACGTCGAAGGCGTCTTGATGGAGCAAATCCGAGATCAAGACGAAGATATGGCGACGCAGATCCAAGATCTTATGTTCGTATTCGAAAACCTTATCGAAGTGGACGATCAAGGTATTCAGAAGCTGCTTCGCGATGTGCCACAAGATGTCTTGCAGCGTGCGCTTAAAGGTGCCGATGATGGCTTGCGAGATAAGATATTCAAGAACATGTCTAAACGCGCAGCTGAGATGATGAAAGACGATTTGGAAGCTATGCCTCCAATCAAGGTTTCCGATGTGGAAGCAGCGCAAAAAGAAGTGCTTGCCATTGCAAGACGAATGGCCGACAACGGAGAACTCATGTTGTCTGGTGGTGCAGACGAGTTCTTGTAATCAAACCTTGATTTTAATAGAACAGTAAAGATTGAGATTGGTATGACGACAGAACGAAAACGCGGCTTTTTAAGACCCAGTGAAGAAGTGACAGTGGAAGATGCACAGCGCTGGGGGCTGCCAGATTATACCGATGAAACCAATCAGCAAGCGAAAGAAACGGCGCTTAACTACGATCCGGGTTGGATGCCGACGTTTGAAGAGACGCAAACGGAAGAAGCGCCTAAAGAGCTGACGGAAGAAGAAATAGAGCTGATCAAGCAGCAGGCCTATCAAGAAGGTATGCTACAAGGCCAAGAAGCTGGTTTTAAGCAAGGTTATGAAAAAGGTAAGCAACAGGGTCTTGAAGAAGGTCATGCCGAAGGCTTGGAGTCAGGTAAGCTAGAAGGTGTTGCCGCGGGCCAAGAGTTTATTCAAGAACAGGTAAACACCTTTATTAACCTCGCCAACCAGTTTGCCCAACCCTTAGAGTTAATGAATGCTCAGGTTGAAAAGCAGTTAGTAGACATGGTTCTGACCTTAACGAGAGAAGTGATTCACGTCGAGGCGCAAACCAATCCACAAGTCATTCTCGATACGATTAAAGAGTCGGTAGAGGCTCTGCCGATCTCAGGTCACCAGATCACCCTGAAACTCCACCCCGATGACGTAGAAATCATACGCTCGTCCTACGGTGATGAGCAACTTTCGTTTAGAAACTGGACCTTGGTTGGTGAACCAGCGCTTAACCGCGCAGATGTTCAAATCGAAGCGGGAGAGTCGAAGGTCGACTATCGCATAGAAGATCGCATTCGCACCGTTCTACAGAGCTTTTGTGGTGTTAACCGACATCAAGGTGGCGAGTAATGTTAGAGCTGGCCCAGAGATTAGGACAGTACAAAACTCAAGGGCTAACCTGTCGGCCAGTTGCTTCCGGCCGATTGGTGCGCGTGGTAGGACTGACATTGGAAGCGACAGGCTGCAGAGCACCAGTTGGTAGCCAGTGCAAGGTCGAAACTATGCACGGCGCCATAGATGCCGAGGTGGTCGGTTTTTCTGGCGACAGCCTATTTTTGATGCCAAGTGAGCAGATTAGCGGCATTCTTCCCGGTGCCAAAGTCACTCCAATTACTGGAGAAGCAGGCCTACCAGTTGGTATGGAACTGCTTGGACGGGTAATTGATGGTGTAGGTAACCCCCTTGATGGACTTGGACCTATCTATACGGAAAAACGTGCCTCATTTAACGCAGAGCCAATTAACCCCCTTGCGCGAAAGCCCATTTCAGAGCCTTTAGATGTGGGTATTAAAGCGATCAATGGCATGTTAACGGTGGGTAAAGGACAGCGTATTGGTTTATTTGCAGGTTCTGGTGTGGGTAAATCCGTTACCTTGGGAATGATGACGCGAGGAACGACAGCTCAAGTCGTGGTTGTTGGCTTAATTGGTGAGCGTGGTCGAGAAGTTAAAGAATTTATCGAAGAGATATTGGGCGTAGATGGTAGACAGCGTTCCGTGGTGGTAGCAGCACCTGCTGACTCGTCTCCTTTGATGCGTCTAAAAGGTTGCCAAACCGCGTTAACTATTGCGGAGTATTTTAGAGACCAAGGTTTAGACGTACTACTTTTGATGGACTCACTAACGCGTTTTGCTCAGGCTCAACGCGAAATAGCGCTATCTGTAGGCGAACCTCCTGCCACTAAAGGTTATCCACCCTCCGTATTTGCTAAGCTTCCAGCGCTTGTTGAGCGAGCGGGTAATGGCGACGAAAATCAGGGCTCGATTACGGCATTTTTTACTGTTCTAACAGAAGGTGATGATCTACAAGATCCTATTGCTGATGCCTCCCGAGCAATATTGGATGGTCATGTGGTGCTCTCCCGTGAGCTTGCCGATGCGGGCCACTATCCGGCTATTGACGTTGAGAAGTCCGTTAGTCGTGTTATGCCACAGATCACTAGTGAAGAGCATATGTTGATGTCAAAAGCGGTACGACAAGTACTCTCTGTCTGCCGTAAAAATCAAGACTTGGTTTCAATCGGTGCTTATAAGCCAGGCTCAGACCCCGCCATTGACGGGGCGTTTACAATTAAGCCTAAGCTAGACGCGTATTTGCAACAAGGAATGAAAGAAAGTGTTCCCTATGAAATGTGCGTAAACATGCTAGGCCAGATGCTGCAAAGTGATTAGTAGATTATGGAAAACGCTTTAGAGTTCTTATTAGAGCAGTCACAAGATCAGGAGCACCAAGCAGTATTGGCGTTAAACAAAGCGCGCAGTGAGCTTGAAGATTACTATACGCAACTAAAGCAGATTGAACAGTATCGGTTAGATTACTGCAATCAGTTGGTGGAAAGAGGAAAATCAGGACTGACTGCAAGCGAATATACTCACCTAAATCGATTTCTTACTACATTAGATGAAACCCTTTCCAAGCAAAAGCAAGCAGAAGACCATTTTAAGGACCAAGTGGAGAACTGCGAACAGCACTGGCTCGACATTCGAAAACAGAGACGTTCTTATGAATGGCTAATGGAAAAAAAGCGCACTGAAAAACAGAAACTGGCTGATGCGCGTGAGCAAAAAGAGCTTGATGAGCTATCCACTATTCAGTTTAGTCGTCGTAAACCCATCTAACCTCCTTTCCTTAATTATACTTGGCGCACTTTTTGCACATTAGGTTAACAACAACTTTATCAAACAACATGTGGTGAATGCTTGCCACCTGCCTAAATGAGTGACGCCTGTATGAACATTAATTTATCTCCGTCCAATGAAAGCAGCAAAGTAGCCTCGGTCTCAGGTAGTGAGGTTATTCCAGAGGGTAATGAAATTAGCGAAGCAGAAGAATCGGGTGGTTTTTTTGCTAAGCTAGCCGCGCTTATTAAAGGTGAATCCTCGCCTGAGAAAGCGCAAGGTAGTACGGAAGCTGATAGCGAGGGTGAGGCGGTAAAAGTCAGTGCAGAGAGCACAGACGCACTGCTCAAAGTCGGTGACGGAGAAGTGTCTGAAGAAGGTGAAGTTGTCAGCACAGATGACACCGGCGACGAAGTGAAAGTAGCGACAACAGACGGTGATAATCCCGCCGTCAAAGCAAAAGGTTCTGAAGATGGAGAACCAGATGATGCGAAAAAACTGATTTCAGAAAACGAAGAACTACTCGGTCGATTAAACGAATCTAGCAAAGCGCTCCAGCCAAAAGACGGCAATGCGTTGCCTCAGGAGCAAGAAAAGCTCACCGGAGACCAGACGCCGAAGTCTAAAGATGGTGAAGAGGCTGTGGCTGCAAATGCAAAAACTTCGACTCAACAAGCACTGAGTGAAGAAGATGTAGCCAAGGTAGCCAAAGTAGCCAAAGTTGAAGGTGGAGAGCAACCTTTAGTAGAAAGTGAAAAAGTCGCGACTAAAGCTGTCAGTAAAGAGGTCGAAGTTCCGGATGCGGCTAAACCTTTTGTACAAAAAGAAGAGGCAAAAACACCTAAATTGGCCGAGCAAGCCGCTTCTGAGGGTGAGTCCAAGGATACTAAAGCGGCGTTGGCAGGCGGGGCTGCGGGAGCTTCTGCGGCAGTTGTAGCGTCTAATCAAGATGCGCTACCCGAAGGCGAAGCAGTTGGTGAGCAAAAGGTGGTGCAAGGCGATTCTACTCAAGTCAAAGCCCAATCTATAGAAGCTTCCGATGCTGAACAGGCTGCGCTGGTAACTGAAAAATCAACGGACTCAGAAATCAAAGCACCAGTCGATGAAAGTGACACTCCGGTTGTTCAAGCGGTAGGAGCGGCAGTGGCAACTCCTGCGATAGCTCAGAGCGCAACTGAAGCAGGTGTTGCAAGTTCAGTGGCTGCTTCAGGCACTGCGGCGGGAGTGGCAGCGGCAGGTGTGGTTGCAGCAGCGATCCCGTGGTCAAATGGTGACGTTGAGCAAGACCCAGAACTTTTGGTGGCTGAAGGAAAACAAAAGATACCGCAAGCCCCCGTTGCTCAATCCGTACAGCAGGCGGTAGCGTCTTCTCAGCAAGCGAGTTTGATGGCACAAGGGATGCCAGTTGCTGACAAGGCTAACCCTATGATCGCTCAAATGAATGATTTCTCGGTGGCACAGGCGATGCCTGCTTTTAATCCCGCTTCTACTGCCGCTAGTGAAAAAGCGATGCTTCAAGCCGCAATGGGTATGAAGGCAGCAGCCGGCCTAGGAAAAATGACCAGCGCCGAGAATAAATCGAGCGGTGTGCAATCAGCCGCGGAAGCAAATTTTGCCCAGCAGCTTTCCCAAGTTACCGGTCAAACGGCTCAGAATAGTGTTCAAGGACGAGTTGAACAAGCTATAGCCCAAACTCCTTTGCAAATGACGCGAAGTGATATTGCTGGTGAACAGTTAGCCGAACGCGTTCAAATGATGATGTCTAAAAATCTCAAAAATATAGATATTCGACTTGACCCACCAGAGCTAGGCCGTATGCAGATCCGTATGAACATCGGTGGTGACAACGCGACGGTTCACTTTACGGTTGCAAACCAGCAAGCGAGGGATGTGATTGAACAATCTATGCCAAGGCTTCGAGAAATGTTGTCTCAGCAAGGTGTTCAACTTGGAGACACTTCAGTTCAGCAGCAGGCGCAAGGCCAACAGCAAAACCGATACGCGGGTGATGAACAAGGCAAAAGTGGTCAGGGGATAGGCAATCAGACCGCAGGGAATGAAGAAAACCTTGAAGCGGACGTCAAACTTGATTTGAATGTTGCGACAAAGCGTGATGGAATCAGTTATTACGCTTAAACTGTATAGCAAAGTGACCTAAGGTGCGGTTTCAATAAGAATTTATTGAAATTCTGACAGAGCGTTGATTTGAAAACCTAGTAAGTCTATGTTGAAAATAAGCGTCAGCGGTAATGTGCACTTAGATAGCACAACTGCACTTAGGCAGAATAAACGGAACAATTAGAGAAAGTAATCATGGCAGATGAAGAAGTAGAATCTGAAGCTCCCAAAGGCAAAAGCAAACTGCTGATAATTATTATTGCGGTAGTCGTTCTGCTTGCAGTAGGCGGAGGTGCAGCTTTTTTCCTATTAGGCTCGGATGACACTGAAGAGTCAGAAGAAGTTCAACAAGAGATGATGGTTCCGACTGACCCCGTTTCTTATGTAAACATTGCTCAGCCTTTCTTGTTTAATGTCACGGGTGATGAACGCGATCGCATGGTGCAGATTAAAGTGCAGTTGATGGTTCGCGGAACGGAAAATGAAAACCTAGCGCGCTATCACTCTCCATTAGTTGAGAGTTCATTACTTAGCACATTTGCCTCAGCTACGGTTGAACAGCTCAGAACAGCAAATGGCCGCGTTGAGTTAAGAGATAAAGCGACAGAAGATATTAAAGCGAGTCTAACTCGGGCAGTTGGACAACCAGTGATCGAACGAGTGTTATTTACAGACTTTGTAATTCAGTAGGTGAGCAGTGACCGATCTATTAAGCCAAGATGAAATTGACGCGCTCCTTCACGGTGTGGACGACGTTGATGACGTTGAAGAAGAGGAAGTAAGCTCCGCGCCCGGTGCGGTGGAGTTCGATTTCTCTTCTCAAGACCGCATCGTTCGTGGTCGAATGCCGACTCTGGAGCTGATTAACGAGCGTTTTGCGCGTCACTTGCGCATTAGCCTATTTAATATGCTTCGAAAAACTGCAGAAGTGTCGATCAACGGTGTGCAGATGATGAAGTTTGGTGAATACCAAAATACTCTGTACGTACCAACCAGCTTAAACATGGTTCGCTTTAGGCCTTTAAAAGGCACGGCGCTTGTTACCATGGAAGCACGTCTCGTCTTTATTTTGGTTGAAAACTTCTTTGGTGGTGATGGTCGTTTCCACGCTCGAATTGAGGGTCGTGAGTTCACCCCAACTGAACGTCGTATTGTTCAGCTGTTGCTGAAGATAGTATTTGAGGATTACAAAGAAGCTTGGTCACCGGTTATGGGTGTCGAGTTTGAATACCTCGATTCTGAAGTTAACCCGAGTATGGCAAACATTGTCAGCCCAACAGAAGTGATCGTGGTGAGTTCGTTCCACATCGAAGTCGATGGTGGTGGCGGTGATTTCCACGTTGTTATGCCTTATTCCATGGTTGAACCTATTCGAGAACTTCTCGATGCAGGTGTGCAATCAGATAAGATGGAAACAGACGTGCGCTGGAGCACGGCACTTCGCGAAGAAATCATGGATGTGCCTGTTAACTTCCGTGTTAACTTGCTCGAACAAGATCTTTCTTTAAGAGATTTGATGGAGCTTCAAGCAGGTGACATCATCCCAATTACTATGCCTGAAAACGCCACTATGTTTGTCGAAGAACTGCCCACCTATAGAGTGAAAATGGGTAAGTCAGGCGAGCATTTAGCAGTTCAGGTATCAGAAGAAATTAAGCGTCCGGATGTAGTTAAAACTGATATTGCATTCTTGGGCAAAGACGTCATCTCCGAGTTAGAGGAAGATGACGGAGAAATAGAAGATTAAGCGACAGTTAAAGTAGAGTAAAAAGTATGGAACCAAGTGACGACCAAAAACTGGCGGACGAATGGGCTGCTGCGTTAGGTGAAGATCCGGATGCACCCATGGTTGACGTCGACGAGGTGATGTCTGCTCAGCTTGATGAGCTACAAGATACGTCTTCTCCTATCTCAGAAGACGAAAGGCGCAAGCTCGATACTATCTTAGATATTCCGGTTACCATTTCGATGGAAGTTGGCCGTTCTCAAATTAGTATCCGCAACCTACTACAGTTGAACCAAGGTTCAGTTGTTGAACTGGAGCGTTTGGCGGGCGAGTCGTTAGACGTATTAGTCAACGGTACTTTGATCGCACACGGCGAAGTTGTTGTGGTCAACGACAAGTTTGGTATTCGTCTCACTGATGTGATCAGCCAAACAGAACGGATTAAGAAGCTAAGGTAGCCAATGAGACGCTTAGCGTTAATTTTGGCAATGTTGCCAACACTTGCTTCGGCCACTTCTCCGACAGGCCACTTAGACTGGGCGACCACTTTTGGGTCGCTTTTGTTCGTTGTTATCTTAATACTCGGCCTAGCTTGGTTGTTAAAGCGAATGCGCGTACCGAGTTTTGCCCAGCAAAAAGGTCTCAATGTGGTGAGGCAAATCCCAGTTGGAACACGTGAGCGCATTATGATTGTTCAAGCTGGCGAAGAGCAGTTTTTGGTCGGTGTCACCCAGCAATCTATACAATTGATATCGAAATTGGAAAAGAACCTGACTCAGGAGGAGCTGGAGACCAGTCCATTTGCCAGTCAATTGACTCAGCTCATTAAAAAGCATGACAAGAATAAGTGATTTAGCCAAGGTACTCTTTTTGTCCTTGTGTCTGTTGATGTCTTCTACGGTGTTTGCTCAACAAGAGTTAGACACGTCTCTACCCGAAAATCCAGCGGCGGGACAATCTGTCACTGTTAGCGCGATGGAAAAAGAGGCGGGGGCGAGCCGAACCATATCTACGGGAGCTGTCGTGGGTGGAAGTGGCGGTATTCCGGCGTTCACTATGACTGCTAACCCCGATGGCAGTGAAGACTATTCCATCAACTTGCAAATTCTTGCCCTGATGACCATGTTAGGCTTCTTGCCGGCTATGGTTATTCTGATGACGTCATTTACGCGTATTGTGGTGGTGATGTCTATCTTGCGACAGGCGATGGGTTTGCAACAAACGCCGTCTAACCAAGTTATTGTCGGTATTGCTATCTTTTTGACGTTTTTTATTATGTCTCCTGTTTTGAGCAAGATAAACGAAGACGCTGTCCAACCGTATCTTAATGAACAGATTTCGGCGAGGCAAGCGTTCGACGCTGCTCAAGTCCCAATGAAAGACTTTATGCTCAAGCAAACTCGGGTTAAAGACTTAGAAACCTTCGTCAATATTTCTGGCTCAGATGCGCAGAACCCAGAAGATGTCTCAATGGCGGTATTGATCCCCGCCTTTATCACTTCAGAGTTAAAAACGGCATTCCAGATTGGTTTTATGCTGTTTTTACCTTTTTTGATTATTGACCTGGTGGTGGCCTCGGTATTGATGGCTATGGGTATGATGATGCTTTCGCCGATGATCGTTTCTCTGCCGTTTAAATTGATGCTGTTTGTTCTTGTCGATGGATGGAACTTGATTCTATCCACTTTGGCCGGCAGTTTTGCTTTGTAGCGGGGAGGGCTTCTAATGACACCTGAGATGTTTGTAGAGCTTTTCCGAGATGCACTGTGGATGGTGTTGATAATGGTAAGCGCCATTATTATCCCCAGTCTGCTGATTGGTCTAGTGGTTGCTATCTTTCAAGCGGCGACCTCTATCAACGAACAAACATTAAGTTTCTTACCTCGTTTGATTGTTACCTTGTTGGCGCTAATGATCTTTGCTCACTGGATGACTCAACTCTTAATGGAGTTCTTTTTCTCCATGGTTGAGCGACTGCCGCAAGTTCTCTACTAGGGGTAATTATGGAGTATCCTACCAGCGTAATTCTGGATTGGATGGCTAATTATTTTTGGCCTTATACTCGTATTGCCGCCATGTTGATGGTGATGTCAGTCACCGGCGCTCGCTTTGTTTCTACCCGTGTTCGACTCTATTTAGGCTTAGCGATTACGCTTGCGGTAATGCCTATGCTTCCCGCCGTACCAGATACGATAGAGCTTCTCTCGTTCGAGGGCTTCATGATTTTGATGGAGCAAATTATTATTGGTGTCGCCATGGGCACGGTGACTCAGTTTATGATCCAAACCTTTGTGATACTTGGACAAATATTGGGTATGCAATCGAGTTTGGGTTTTGCGTCTATGGTCGATCCGGCCAATGGACAAAACACCCCTTTGCTTGGTCAACTGTTTATGTTGTTGGCGACTATGTTCTTTTTGGCAACGGATGGTCATCTAAAGATGATCCAACTGGTAGTGATGAGCTTTACTACTTTGCCAGTGGGCTCAGGAGCGCTTAATACGGTTGATTTTAGAGAGTTAGCTCTTTGGATGGGTATAATGTTCAAAGTGGCACTAAGCATGTCCTTATCGGGTATTATCGCGCTGCTCACTATTAACTTATCATTTGGTGTAATGACGCGTGCCGCACCTCAGTTAAACATCTTTTCTCTTGGCTTCGCTTTTGCATTACTCGTAGGTTTATTGCTCTGCTGGTATATTATTGGCGGTTTGTTTAGTCACTATGAATTGTTCTGGATTCAAGGTGAACAACAGGTTTGTCGTTTTATTAGGCTGAACTGCTAGGAGGCGAGATGGCAGAATCGGACGGTCAGGAACGCACAGAAGAGGCCACCCCCAAACGGTTGCAACAAGCACGTGAAAAAGGGCAGGTGGCCAGATCGAAAGAACTCGCATCCGTTTCTGTATTGGTAGTGGGAGCCGTTGCACTTATGTGGTTTGGCGAAACCTTAGCCCGTGCACTCTACACTATGATGGGGCGTCTCTTTTCTCTTAGCCGAGAAGAGATATTCGACATCGGCAAACTCTATGATATTGGCCTTGGCTCCCTTGGCAGCTTACTTATCCCCTTGTTATTAATCCTAGTGACTCTGTTTATTGCCGCCATGCTTGGGGCCGCTGGAGTTGGTGGCATCAGCTTCTCTGTTGAAGCTGCGATGCCCAAATGGTCAAAGATGAACCCGCTCAGTGGCCTAAAGCGAATGGTTGGCTTGCAAAGTTGGGTTGAGCTAGTTAAATCGATACTCAAAGTTGCACTGGTTTCGGGAACCGCGTTCTATCTAATCAATGCGGCAAAAGGCGATCTGTTCCAATTGAGCATGGATGTCTACCCGCAGAACATTTTTCACGCTTTAGATATCTTGCTGGAATTTATCCTTCTTATTAGTTGTACCTTGCTGATAGTCGTGGCGATAGATATACCGTTCCAAATATGGCAACACGCCGACCAGTTAAAAATGACCAAACAAGAAGTCAAAGACGAGTACAAAGAGACCGAAGGTAAGCCGGAGGTCAAAGGTCGTATTCGCATGTTGCAAAGGGAAGCGGCTCAAAGACGTATGATGGCGGAAGTGCCGTCGGCGGATGTTGTGATCACCAACCCTGAGCACTTTTCAGTAGCGCTAAGGTACAAGCAAGATCAGGACAAAGCTCCGGTCGTGGTGGCCAAGGGTACGGATCATATGGCAATGAAGATTCGGGAAGTAGCGAGAGAACACGGTATTTATGTCGTTCCTGCCCCGCCACTTGCTCGTTCCCTGTATCACTCAACAGAACTAGAGCAAGAGATCCCCGACGGTTTGTTTACCGCTGTGGCTCAAGTTCTGGCTTATGTGTTCCAGCTTAAGCAGTACCGCAAACGCGGAGGGCAACGTCCCAACCTCAAATCCGAAGATCTGCCGATCCCACCAGATTTACGCCAGTAGCCCCGCTACTTTTCCGGAATTGACAGTAGAACCAGTAGTGCACCATCGCCGCCAAACTCTAAAGGTGCTTGGTGAAAGGCCATCACGTCTGGGTGCTGAGCCAACCAAAGTGGTGCTTTTTGCTTGAGAATATGTTTACCAATACCGTGTTGAACACATGCACAGTGCACATCGTTCTTAACACAATGAGCGATCATTGCCCCAAGTTCTCTTTTGGCCTCTTTTTGTGTCATGCCATGCATATCAAGAAATACATCAGGGACGTAAACCCCGCGGCGCAGTCGCTTGACTTCGTAATGTGAAACGTCATCACGAGCGTAACGGGTCGGCCCTTCTTCGCTGAGCAGTGGAACGAACTCATCGGAGAAATAGAACTCAGTATCACTCGCTTCACGGGCAGTGCGAGTGATTTCTTTTTGCTTACTGTTTTTTTTTGGTTGCTGGACTATGGTATCCTGTTGCAACTTTTTTACGCCTTGTACTGCATCCCTAAAAAGGGCGAACTCGTCATCAAGGTCGGTGTCTTTTTTGCTCATTGGGTTAACACAACGTATTTCAATACAACTGGCAGTATTGTAGCGCTTTTTGGAGGCAATTTTGGATAAGATTTTTGTAGAAGAAGCCGTTTCCGAGCTTCACACCCTTCAGGATATGATTCGCTGGACGGTGAGTCGGTTTAATGCCGCGGGACTTTTTTATGGTCACGGCACCGATAATGCGTGGGATGAAGCGGTTCAATTGATCCTGCCGACGCTTTATCTACCCATTGATGTGCCTCCACATGTTTTAAATTCGCGCCTGACGAGTAGCGAGAGACTAAAAATAGTCGAGCGCGTGGTTAAACGCATTAATGAACGAACCCCAACGGCTTACTTGACGAACAAAGCTTGGTTCTGTGGTTTGGAATTTTTTGTTGATGAACGCGTACTCGTACCTCGTTCACCAATTGGCGAGTTGATCCAGGCAGAATTCCAGCCTTGGTTAGTTGAAGAGCGACTCGCATTATGGATCTTTGTACTGGTAGTGGTTGCATCGCTATTGCGTGTGCTCACGCTTTCCCATACGCGGAAGTGGATGCGGTGGATATTTCAACCGATGCGCTAGAAGTGGCTGAGCAGAACATTCAAGATCACGGGATGGAGCAGCAAGTATTCCCACTTCGCTCAGACCTTTTCCGCGACTTACCAAAAGACAAGTACAACATCATAGTGACAAATCCACCTTATGTGGATGAAGAAGATATGAACAGCTTGCCTGAAGAGTTTACGCATGAACCAGAACTCGGTTTAGCGGCGGGCACCGATGGACTTAAGTTGGTAAGACGAATTTTGGCAAACGCGCCAGACTATCTGACTGATAGCGGCATATTGGTTTGTGAAGTGGGTAACTCAATGGTACACATGATGGAGCAGTATCCTGAGATCCCGTTCACTTGGCTAGAGTTTGAAAACGGTGGCCACGGCGTGTTTATGTTGACTCGACAGCAGCTAGTTGATTGCGCAGAAGAGTTTTCACTGTACAAAGATTGAGTGAATGAATAGTCAAAAATCGAGCATAACTGCTCGATTTTTTTATGCCAAATAAAAGTGATTTGGGTCTTTACATCAAATGATAATAAAGCGACTATGAAATCACGAACAATAGCAGACAGCAGTTGAACAAGTTCAACTGATATATTGAGGAAGTAATGGCAGGAAACAGTATCGGACAACATTTCCGAGTAACCACATTCGGGGAAAGTCACGGTATCGCACTAGGATGTATCGTAGACGGATGCCTCCGGGACTAGAAATCAGTGAGGCGGATCTGCAAACCGATTTAGACCGTCGTCGCCCAGGCACTTCGCGTTATACAACGCAAAGACGCGAACCGGATGAGGTGAAAATCCTATCCGGTGTGTTTGAAGGACAAACAACCGGAACCTCTATCGGATTACTGATCGAAAATACCGATCAGCGCTCTAAAGATTACTCAGAGATCAAAGATAAGTTTCGTCCTGGTCACGCGGATTATACCTACCATCAAAAATACGGCGTTAGGGATTATCGAGGTGGCGGCCGTTCGTCAGCTCGAGAAACCGCTATGCGTGTCGCTGCTGGTGCTATTGCCAAGAAATATCTCAAGCAAGAATTTGGTATCGAAATCCGTGCTTACCTATCGCAAATGGGCGATGTCTCTATCGACAAAGTGGATTGGCAAGAAATCGAGAAGAACGCTTTTTTCTGTCCAGATGTCGATAAAGTCGATGCATTTGACCAGCTAATCCGCGCGCTGAAAAAAGAGGGCGACTCGATTGGTGCCAAAATACAGGTCGTCGCAACGAACGTTCCCGTCGGTCTTGGAGAACCGGTTTTCGACCGCTTAGACGCAGATATTGCCCACTCCCTAATGAGCATCAATGCCGTTAAAGGTGTAGAGATTGGCGACGGCTTTGACGTGGTTAATCAAAAAGGCAGTGAACACCGCGATACCCTATCGCCAGAAGGCTTTGGCAGCAATCATGCCGGTGGGATTTTAGGTGGTATTTCAACCGGTCAAGATATCGTTGCTAATATTGCTCTGAAACCGACATCCAGTATCACGGTTCCCGGTGAGACCATTACACGCGAAGGTGAATCTACGGAGTTGATCACTAAAGGGCGTCACGATCCGTGCGTCGGTATACGCGCCGTTCCTATTGCAGAAGCTATGTTAGCGATAGTGGTAATGGACCACTTATTGCGACACCGAGGACAAAACCACGGTGTGACAACAGAAACGCCGAAGATATGATATAGAACCCACCGCTAGGTGGGTTTTTTCATTAATGTACTGATGATTCCGATTCAAGCTGGAATCTGGGTAATCGCCAGTTAAATCTCACCGCGGCCATTCTCAGTAAATAACCAGTAATTAAGGTTGATATGGTTGCCGGTAACTCTGGTATGTTAAGCCATAGCAAGGTTAGATAGAGTGTAGAAGCCGTTAATGCAACCGATGCGTACAGTTCTTGATGGAGAACTAAGGGAGTTTGACGGCAAATTAAGTCCCGTAGCAAGCCTCCAAATACGCCAGTTACAATCGCTGCCACAACACAAATAATCACGTGATGTCCCATTGAGAGAGCGACCTTAGTCCCGATAATACTAAACACAATTAAGCCCAAGGCGTCGAGCCTAATAAACACACCTTTTAGCTTGATTATCCACCTTGCTATAACAGTGGTAATCACACCAGCGATACAAGTGATGACTAAAAACTCAGGTTTTTTAACCCACCCGATTGGGTAGTGACCGAGTAAAATATCCCTGACGGTTCCTCCACCTATTGCGGTGGCACTGGCGACGAGCATCACGCCAAACCAATCCATATTTCGTTTTCCAGCACTGAGTGCTCCTGTCATGGCTTCTGCGGTAATACCGACAATATAAAGAGTAGTGAGTAGCATGGTTGTCTTTTACTGAGTGAAATTCAAAGCGAATGGCGTTCGCTATTGGTGGGTGACAAGTGTAGTGATTGGCGACTGAGATGACGAATGAGAAATTGTATTGGAGAAAAGGATTCTTCAATTAAAAAATCTAATGAGAGCCTTCGATGATCGCGGGCAGCAAAATTTCTCTATTCAATTGCGACGGGAAACATGCGAAAATCTTGCGGCGTTTGAACTCGACTAAGCAATCATGGCCCATCATTATTCCGATCTAATTAATCTATTTGAGAAAACCTTTTTTTCTGAATTCAACACTAAGCTAGTGCTCGGTGGTGATGAACCTATTTATTTACCGGCTAATAGCGAGATTTCTTATCACCGGATTATTTTTGCACGCGGTTTCTATGCGTCGGCATTACACGAGATCGCACATTGGCTCGTAGCGGGAAAAGAGAGGCGGTTACTGGAAGATTTTGGTTATTGGTATGAGCCTGATGGTCGCGATGAAGACACCCAAGCTGAGTTCGAAAAGGTTGAAGTACGCCCGCAAGCTTTTGAGTGGATACTTTCCAAAAGCGCTGGCTTCCCTTTTAATGTGAGTTGTGACAACCTACACGGCGATTTTGAGCCTGATCGCTTGGCTTTTATGAGCAAAGTTCGAGATGAAGTGGCCAAGATATTAGAGGTAGGTATGCCTTCACGTGTACAGGCGCTCTCCCAAGCACTGTGTGACTATTACTCTATGCCAGCACCACAAATTAGTGATTTTAAAGTGGAATAAAAAGAGAAATCCATGATTATTGAATTTGAAGAAAAGCTACTTGAGCTTATTGACGCCCGTATTGAATCTGCGTCTGACGATGAACTGTTTGCTGGTGGTTACCTGCGCGGACATATCTCTCTGTCGGCTGCATCGTGCGAAGAAGAAGGTGTTGATGATATCGACGACTTTAAGCGTCGTATCGAAGCGAGTTTAGAAGAAGCAAGAGCTGAGTTGACGCCAGCAGACCGAACTATCGTCAATGACTTGTGGACAGAACTGCTCAACCACGCGTAATGAACTGAAACAGGGCTGGCATCACGCCAGCCTTTTTTGTTCAAAATTTTCGAATAACTCCATAAAACAATCAATATTGTTGCTGCTACCGATAGCGCTTAATCTGTTCTTACCCACTGAGAGAAAGGACAGAATCATGAAAGTAATCGCATTTGGAGCATCGACCAGCTCTACTTCAATTAATAAAACCCTAGCTACCTATGCCGCTAACTTACTTCCGAATGCGGAAATTAAGGTATTGGATATCAAAGATTACTCTGTCCCGCTTTTCAGTGAGGATACAGAGAAAGAGATTGGCAAGGCAGAAGGTGCCGAAGCTTTTCTTCGCGATATTGAACAGGCGGATGCATTGATCATTTCGTTTGCAGAGCACAATGGTTCCTATCCAGCGGCGTATAAGAACTTATTTGATTGGGCAACGAGAATTAACCGCGAAGTTTATCAAAACAAGCCAGCGGTTTACCTTTCGACATCCCCTGGTCCCGGCGGCGCGAAAACCGTTCTTGCTCAAGCGACCACTTCAGCACCCTATTTTGGTGGTGACGTAAAAGCCTCGGTTTCAGTGCCAAGCTTTTACGATACTTTTGATTTGGACAATGGAAGGTTAACCAACGCAGAGATAGAAGAGCAAGTTAAGCAAGCTGTTTCCCTCTTAGCTTAACCCTTAAGAACTAAAAAGCCTCGCAATACGAGGCTTTTAAGCTTTGACCTAGTCGACCATTTTTCCCTTGCGCAACTTTTTCACCCACATTCGACTAGGGTGCAGCTGTTCCAACACATCAGTGGGTAAAGGCAAAGCATCCCCACAAATTTGAGATGCTAACACTTCAGCCAATAATGGAGCAGAACTCAAACCACGTGAGCCCAGCCCCAAGAGACAGAATAGGTTTGGGTAAACCGGAACCTTCTCTGCGGACGATTCACTTTGCTTCACCAAATCTTGATAGAGAGCTTTGGTTTCTGCTAACTGACCGACGGATCCCACAAATGGCAAATGGTCTCGGCTAACACAGCGAATGCCCTGTCTGGATTGGTTTCCGCTGGTGTCCACATCATTGGCCCACTCCGCTCTAGGTAGGCAGCGTGTGAGTTTTTCACCATTGTCCTGCTGAGCAAACGGATCAAACTCGGTATCTAGGTTATCTCTGTCGTAACTTGCGCCGATACAGTGGTGTTGGTTCTTGGGGTTACACGGTGTCATATAACCGTCGTAACAAAGAACCGTTTTTAGTTCAGAGAGACGATCTGTCGTTGGGATATGGCTTACTTGACCTTTTACTTGCCCTAGGGGGACATCTTGGCAAGGGGCCAACTTGCTAAACTCGTGACCATTGGCCACCACCACCGTTTTATGCGTAAACTGGCCTTTAGAGGTTTCTAGAACCCAGTGTTGTTCTTTGTCATTCCAATCTAAAGAGAGCACTTCACACCTGTAATGGCTGACCAATTTTAGGTTTTGCTCTAGATCATTGAGTAGACTTTGCGTGAGTTGAGCAGGACACAACCAACCACCTAGCGGATAACTGACACTGCCGACGTCGATGGGAAGTCCGATGGTTTGCTGAGTTTGCTCTGCAGAGAGTGCGCGAATAAGTCCGGTTGGGAAGTTGCCTTCGATCATTTTATTGAGTTTAACTTGGGACTTTTCATCCCACATTAACTGAGTCACACCACACCAGTCATGATCAAATTCAAGCTGTCTCGCCGCTTTTTCAACAAACTGTCGCGCGTAAAGAAAGGCGGGGGCAAACATTCTAGAGACACCAGAATGGTCGCCATTTAGCAAGGGGTAAACCGCACCTTGCCGATTTCCAGAAGCTCCTTGAGCGGGCTTTTCATCTTTGCAATAAAGCGTTGGTTTTAGCCCGCGTTCGGTGAGTGCTTTGGCTAATGCGGCACTTGCGATGCCTCCGCCAATAATGGCGATATCGTCGGTGGCCGTAGCGTTTGGCCTAAAGTACCAAGGCTTTATATTGGTAGTGGGCTTTTTGTCAACTACCGTACCAGCAATCATATCTCGCTTTGTACCAAAGCCTTTGACCTTTTTCATTTCGAAACCAGCTTCGATTAGCCCACGCCTTACAAAGCCTGCCGCAGTGAAGGTTGCGCAAGTACAGTTTTGCTTTGCCAACCGGGCCATGCCGTCGAACAAGTTTTGATTCCACATCTCGGGATTTTTACTTGGTGCAAAGCCATCTAAAAACCAAGCGTCAACCGTTCCTTGCTCAGGGTTAGGCACCGTTGGCATTGAATCTTTTATATCACCAAACCAGAGGTCTAGAGTGACTTTTCCGTCGGCTAAAACAATGCGATGACACTCGGGCACGGCAATGGATAGTGCTCTTGCAGCTGTTCGGCGTATTGGGATAACTCTGGCCAAGATTGATGTGCTTTAGCAAGGTCATCAGCGCTTAGTGGATATTTTTCGAAACTGATAAAGTGTAGCTCTTGCAATGGAGCTTGCGGGTGTTCTTGTCTAAACTGTTCAAACCACTGCCACGCGGCTAAAAAGTTTAAACCCGTTCCAAATCCGGTTTCAGCGATAACAAAACGTCTTTGGTCATAATTTTGCCATCTTTCGGGAAGATGATTCTGGGTAAGAAAAACGTAGCGAGTTTCTTCTAGTCCATTTACGTTAGAGAAATAGACATCATCAAACTGATCGGAAACCGGTGTACCAGATTCGTTCCAGTCGAGTTTGGCGTTTTTAATTGAGGTCATAAAGGCTGATTTCTAAAAAATAGACGGTAAACTAGTGAGGATTGTACGGATTTCTGGGAAAGCTGACCACTTTTGATGGCTATCTTGGTTATTATCTAGCGGAATTTAGAATTATAGGAATGTCATAATGAAACGAGTCGTCATCACCGGTATGGGTATTGTTTCGAGTATCGGTAACAACGTCGAAGAAGTACTAGCGTCTCTGAAAGCAGGAAAATCTGGCATTAACGCATCAGAACAGTTCAAAGAGCAAGGACTGCGTTCTCAAGTTTGGGGTGATCTAAAAATTACACCCGCTGAGCACATTGATCGTAAACAGATGCGCTTTATGGGTGATGCGGCAGCTTATGCATACCTATCTATGCAAGAAGCCATCGAAGATTCAGGTTTGACCGAAGAACAGGTATCAAACGAACGCACAGGTATTGTTGCGGGATCTGGCGGTGCTTCTTCTCTAAACCAAGTTAATGCGGTAGATATTCTGCGCAACAAAGGCGTGAAGCGCGTTGGTCCTTACATGGTACCTCGCACAATGTCTTCTACAGTATCGGCTTGTCTTGCTACACCATTTAAAATTCGCGGTGTGAACTACTCTATGAGTTCAGCTTGTGCTACGTCAGCGCACTGTATTGGCCACGCGATGGAGCTTATCCAGCTTGGTAAACAAGACGTAGTGTTTGCCGGTGGTGGTGAAGAGTTAGACTGGTCATTAACCATGATGTTTGATGCGATGGGTGCGTTGTCTACTAAGTACAATGAGCAACCTGAAAAAGCTTCGCGCACTTACGATGCAGACCGCGATGGTTTTGTTATCTCTGGCGGTGGCGGCATGATGGTTATCGAAGAGCTTGAGCACGCGCTTGCACGTGGTGCTAAGATTTACGGTGAAATTATCGGTTACGGTGCAACGTCTGACGGCTACGACATGGTAGCGCCATCAGGTGAAGGTGCAATTCGCTGTATGAAGATGGCGATGCAAGATGCAGAGTCTATCGACTACATCAACACGCACGGTACTTCTACACCAGTAGGTGATGTTAAAGAGCTAGGCGCGATTCAAGAAGTTTTTGCTGATAGCAATCCAGCAATTTCTGCGACAAAAGCAATGACAGGCCACGCACTTGGTGCTGCGGGTGTGCACGAAGCGATTTACTCTACTTTGATGTTGGAAAACAACTTTATTGCGCCAAGCATCAACGTTGAAAACCTAGATGAAGCTGCGCAAGGTCTTGATATCGTGACAGAAACTCGCGACGCAGAACTGAATACAGTTATGTCTAACAGCTTTGGGTTTGGTGGTACAAACGCAACACTAGTCATTAAGAAGTACCAAGGCTAACAACTGATCTTAGCCGCAAAACGGTAGACCAGTTTCCAGAGCTGATCAGCATAGCTGATCGAACAGACGCAGACTCTGTCCCAAGGAGAGCGGGACAGGATCCTTTTGTTCTGGAACATTGCCCGGCATTTGCCGGGCATTTTTCTTTGTTTCTCTTTACTTCCACTCGACACAAGTCACGCTTTTCTGCACAATCACCCCATTATTGGTAAATCGGGACTGTTACCAGGTGAAGATTTTAATTGATGAAAATATGCCTTACGCTGAGCAGTTGTTCAGTCAGCTTGGCGAAGTGGTGTTAAAGTCAGGTCGTGACTTAACCGCGGACGACTTGGTAGACGTTGACGGTTTGATGATTCGCTCAGTGACAAAAGTGAATGCAGATTTACTGAGTAAGGCGAATAAACTGAAGTTCGTCGGCACAGCGACCGCGGGTATGGACCATGTGGATCAAGCGTTGTTGAAAGAGCGTGGGATCTATTTTACCGCCGCTCCTGGTTGCAACAAGGTCGGCGTGGCGGAGTATGTTGTCAGCGTCATCATGGTGCTCGCTCAGCAACACGGTTTTTCAATTTTTGAGAAAACCGTTGGTATTATCGGTGCAGGGCAAGTCGGTAGTTATTTAGAGAGCTGCCTAAAAGGCATTGGCGTCAAAGTCTTAATCAATGATCCCCCTAAAGAGCAGCAGGGTGACAAGCGCGAATTTACACCGCTTAACACGCTGCTAGAGGAGGCGGATGTTATTACGCTGCATACGCCGATTGTTAAAAACGGTGACCATCCAACCTATCATTTGATTGACAGTGATAGATTGAATTCACTTCGCAGTGATCAAATATTGATAAACGCCGCGCGTGGGCCCATCGTTGATAACTCAGCCTTAAAAGCGAGACTAAAACAAGAAGATGGTTTTGTCGCTGCGTTAGACGTGTTTGAGTTTGAACCCCAAGTGGATATGGAACTGCTGCCTTATCTCGCTTTTGCTACGCCACATGTCGCTGGGTATGGGTTAGAAGGCAAGGCTCGCGGTACAACCATGATTTTCAATAGTTACTGTGAGTTTTTAGGTAAGCCGCTGGTAGCAAGGGCATCAGAGTTACTACCAACAGCTCCAATACCGACCATAGAACTGGATAGAGAGTGGGATGAAGCCGTGCTGCATACGATGACGCAGTTGATCTATGATGTACGAAGAGACGATGCCTTGTTCCGAAGAGAAATACACAAAGAAGGTGCATTTGATAAAATGCGCAAACAGTACTGGGACCGCAGAGAGTACAGTGCAATTAAAGTCGTTGGCACAGAAAATTGCAATCTGTCGCCATTGGCGAGTTTAGGTTTTCAAATTGAGGTTGTGTAATGAGCCAAGAATTTAATATTGCCGTTTTAGGCGCGACAGGTGCAGTAGGTGAAACCATTGTTGAAGTTTTGCAAGAGCGCAAGTTTCCGATTGGTGAGATTTTCTTGTTAGCGAGTGAGCGCAGCGCTGGGAAAACCGTTCGCGTTAACGGTAAAACAGTAGTGGTTCAAGACGTAGAAGAGTTTGATTGGTCTCAAGCTCATATCGGCCTCTTTTCCGCAGGTGGCGAGCTGTCTGAGAAGTGGGCTCCTATTGCCGCTGATGCAGGGGTTGTTGTTATCGATAACACCTCGCACTTCCGCTATGACTACGATGTCCCGCTTGTAGTTCCAGAAGTTAATCCAGAAGCAATTGCTGAATTTCGCAATAGAAACATCATCGCAAATCCCAACTGTTCGACTATTCAAATGCTGGTGGCGTTAAAACCAATTCACGATGCAGTAGGAATTGAACGTATTAACGTCTCCACTTATCAGTCGGTATCTGGTGCTGGAAAGTCGGGCATTGATGAGTTAGCAGGGCAAACCGCCAAGTTGCTAAATGGTCGACCCGCTGAACCAGAGCAGTTCTCCCAACAAATTGCATTTAACTGTATTCCTCAAATAGATAAGTTTATGGACAACGGTTACACCAAAGAAGAAATGAAAATGGTGTGGGAAACTCAGAAAATCTTTAATGATCCAAATATTGCGGTTAACCCAACTTGTGTCCGCGTTCCAGTTTTTTATGGTCATGCCGAAGCAGTGCACATAGAAACTCGTTCGCCAATTGACGCTCAGGAAGTGATCAACTTGCTAGATCAAACTGAAGGTGTAGAGGTCTTCCACGGTGAAGATTTCCCAACTCAAGTTCGCGATGCAGGTGGAAAAGACACGGTTATGGTGGGTCGAATTCGCAACGATATAAGTCACCACAGCGGTATCAATCTTTGGGTTGTTGCGGACAATGTTCGCAAAGGCGCGGCGACCAATGCGGTCCAAATTGCCGAAGTTTTGATTCGCGATTACTACTGATAATCTTCACAGCCCCGCATTGTCGGGGCTTTCTTTATCGATTCTTTTTTAGTCAGGGTCTAACTAAAGGGGCGATTTTTGTGTGAGATTACTGCGATTATTACGCATGACACACATTTTTTAGCTCACTCCCTATAGTTTTGCCTACTTTATCCGATATATTTAACAGATCACCGTTTTTAAAAATTATTAAAGCACATAGCTGAGCCTTATATGCGTCGACTTTTAACACGGCTGCTACTGCCTATTGCACTGGTAGCCGTGACTCAGACTTCTATCGTTAGTGCAGAAACGATTCGCCTCAAGGGACCTAATGGCGAGATACAATCATCGCCTCAGTATTCCGATCCCTCTGTAAGAAGCTTTGCACCTTCAAATCAGCCGTCTCAATTTTATGGGCCAACGACTGAGCAAGAAACCCTATGGTCGATTGCGAGCCGACTGCGACCAGCAAATTCCGTTACAGTTCAGCAAACTCTTTTAGCAATTTATCAACTGAACCCACAAGCTTTTGAACAGCAGAATATTCATGAGTTGATACCGGGGAGCGCTTTGCGCATTCCTTCTTTGGTTCAAGTTCGCAGCGTGACAACCGCAGAAGCGATTAGAGTCATGGAATTACATCAAGCACGCCTTGATGGAATAGAGCTCAACCAGCCTACCGTGCCTATCGGCCCAGCTGTAGAGCAAACACCGAATAAAACAGAGGTTGTGAAACCAGAAGCGGATCCGCAACCCGCACCAAAGACTGCTAACTCAGATCTGAAAGAAATTGCGCAAGGAGAGAAGAAGAAACAAGTCACATCTCTAGAGCGTCAACTGGAAAGTTCCGAGTCAGATTTGCTTGCGCTAGAAGAAAAAAACCATAAGTTGCGTCTAATGTTGGCCGATGTGCAGTCTGAGGTCGATGTGCTCAAAGATGAACTCGGTGATGAATCTCGAATTAAAAGTGAAGTTGAAAAACTTCTTGAGGAAGAGAGAGCGCGACTAGCGGAAGAACAAAAGCTGGCCCCGAGTGAACTCGATATGCTGTTTTCCAATACATGGCTTGTTGCAGCACTGGCGGTCATCCCCGGCCTTTTGATTGGCTTGATCCTAGTACTGCTGTTGGGTAGCGCAAATCAGATTCTGCACCAGTAGAACAGAAAGTTGAGCAGCAATCACCTCCGGTAGTGGCAGATACTATCAACGAAGAGGTTGATGATGACCTCCTTCTCAACGATGACCTGTTTGGAGATTCCGACGAAGAGAAAGAAGAGCTATTTGGTGACGAGAGCATTCTAGACGACGATGATGAGATTCCCGACGACAATGACGTATTTGCCGATTTGGATGACAGCGACCTCGACTTCAACTTAGAAGGGGAAGATGGGGAAGATCCGTTTGCTGGTATTGGCGAAGATGGTGAATTGGATTCAGACCTTTCTGAACTGGGGAGTAGCAGTGGCATCAGCGTTGATGGTGAAGAAAAAGCGCTTGGCCTTGAAGAGATGGAACGCGCGCTTGACGAAGTGGTTATCGACGATGGCGAAACCGAATCTTCTGACTTTGACCTCGCCGATGAAGGTATTTCTCAGGAAGACTTTGATGAACTACTAGCCGGTGACGAAGAATCCGAAAGCTTGGATAGCGATGAACTCGATCAATCGCTGCTTGATGATCTGCTCAGCGAAGCATCCGACGAAAGTGCGGAAGAAGACTTTGATTTAAGTTCAGACGACCCGGAACCTAACTTGGCGAGTGACAGCGAAATAGATGATCTGTTCGCCCAAGTAGAAGCACAAGCTGATCTAGACCAACTCGAAGCAAACGCTCTTGATGAAACTGCGTTGCTCGACGAAGTTATTGAAAGTGACGATATCGATGTAGACGAAAATAGTACCGAACTGCTCGATGAGCTATTACAGGAAACAGAACAAGACTCGGCTTCTAATACGGTTGAAGATGAGAAAGTCGCTCTTGATGAAGATAGCACCGACCTACTTGACGATTTACTTGATGAAAACGTTAACGAGTTAGCGCCTGAGCCAGACTCTACAGAAACGTTAGATGAGTTTTTAGGTGATGCGCCAGAGCAAAGCGAATCGCTAGATATTGCCGAAGATAGTACCGAACTACTTGATGAATTGCTGGATGAAACAGCGGCCGCCGAGACGGACGAAATAACCGATGCTGCGGAACTTGACCAACTCCTTGAAGAAGTGGCTGGTGATATTCCAGACGAGACTATCGAGCTTGATCAAGAAAGTACCGAGCTTCTAGACGAACTTATTGAAGAGTCAGAAAATGAAGATGGCGCTCCATCGGCTGGTCTGAGTGATGATGGAACCGACTTGTTTGAAGAGTTGATGGATATCGAAAAACAAGCGGAAGAATCAGCGCAAGAGATAGAGCAAGAGACCGACGTTGAAGAAGAGTTAGAGCCTGTCGGAGAGTTCTCCAGCGATGACTTTATCGACGATATGCTAGATGCGGCTCCAGAGGCGGACCCACTTTTAGAAGAATTTAACCTCGATGAAGAGGCCGAAGAGCTTGACTCTCTAGAGACTGACAACAAACTTGCAGAGCCAGAGCCAGAGCCAGAGCCAGAGCCAGAG
>NZ_LJJE01000014.1 GCF_001854765.1 Vibrio sonorensis
AGCTAGAGTAGTACAGATAGCTGCAGTTAGAGTTGTTTTACCGTGGTCAACGTGGCCGATAGTACCAACGTTAACGTGCGGTTTAGTACGTTCAAATTTTTCTTTAGACACGATCGTGTTCCTTCCTAGTTATGATTCGCCGCAAAAAGAATTGTTCACGGCGCGCCAGAATTTGCTATTTTATGCGCCAACGTTCGCCAGCGCAATATTTGGTCTGCATGATCTTTAAAAAAAGTAAGCTACTTTTTCGATCTGCTTTCCCCGATTAATAACCGCGTTCTGCAATGATTGCATCTGCAAAGTTCTTAGGTACTTCAGCGTACTCATTAAACTCCATAGAGTAAGAAGCACGCCCCTGAGTTGCAGAACGCAGGTCGGTTGCATAACCAAACATCTCTGAAAGTGGAACTTGAGCACGGATGATCTTAAGACCAGCGTTGCCCTCATCCATACCTTCGATAATGCCGCGGCGACGGTTAAGATCACCAACAACATCACCCATCCAGTCTTCCGGAGTGGTTACTTCAACCTTCATCATTGGCTCAAGAATAACTGGCTGGGCTTCCAGCGCACCTTTCCTGAATGCCATCGAACCGGCGATCTTAAACGCCATTTCGCTTGAGTCAACATCGTGGAACGAGCCATCAAACAGTGTTGCTTTTACATCTAGTACTGGGTAACCAGCTAGAACACCACTGTTCATCTGCTCTTCGATACCTTTCGCTACCGACTGATGTATTCCTTAGGAATAACACCACCAACAATCTCATCCACGAAGACAAAACCTTCACCAAACTCTGCTGGTTCCAGTTTAATCCATACGTGACCATATTGACCGCGGCCACCAGATTGACGAACAAATTTGCCTTCCGCTTCCGTGGTACCACGAATGGTCTCACGGTAGGCGACCTGAGGCTTACCAACGTTACAGTTAACGCTGAACTCGCGTTTCATTCGGTCGACGATGATATCGAGGTGAAGCTCACCCATACCAGAGATCAGAGTCTGACCTGTTTCGTCATCCGTTTCGACGCGGAAAGATGGATCTTCTGCAGCCAGTTTACCTAGTGCGATACCCATTTTTTCTTGGTCTGCCTTAGAGCGAGGCTCTACTGCGATCTGAATAACTGGATCAGGGAATTCCATGCGTTCCAGAATCACCTTGTGGTTCTGGTCACATAGAGTGTCACCCGTGGTTACGTCTTTCAGACCAATTGCAGCAGCAATATCACCCGCGCGAACTTCTTTTACTTCTTCACGCTTGTTTGAGTGCATCTGTACGATACGACCGAAACGCTCTTTCTTCTGTTTCACTGAGTTGTAAACAGAATCACCTGAGTTAACCACACCTGAATACACACGCATGAATGTCAGTGTGCCTACAAATGGGTCGGTCGCAATCTTAAACGCCAATGCTGAGAAAGGTTCGTTGTCGTCTGCGTGACGCTCAACCTCTTTCTCATTTTCGTCAACACCCTTGATAGCTGGAACATCAACAGGAGATGGTAAGAACTCAACCACAGCATCCAATACCGCTTGTACACCTTTGTTTTTAAACGCACTACCACATGCAGCAAGTACGATTTCGTTGTTTAGTGTACGAGTACGAAGACCCTGTTTGATTTCTGCTTCAGACAGTTCACCTTCTTCAAGGTATTTGTCCATCAGCTCTTCTGTTGCTTCTGCAGCCGCTTCAACAAGGTTGTTGCGGTATTCTTCGGCAAGCTCTTGCATGTCAGCTGGAATGTCTTCATAGGCAAATGTCATACCCATGTCTTCTTCGTTCCAGTTGATCGCTTTCATCTTGATAAGGTCGATGACACCTTTGAACTCTTCTTCCGCACCAATGTTGAGTTGGATTGGAACAGGGTTCGCACCAAGACGATCTTTAATTTGGTCAACAACGCGTAGGAAGTCTGCGCCTGCACGGTCCATCTTGTTTACAAACACCATGCGTGGAACATGATACTTATCTGCTTGACGCCATACTGTTTCAGACTGAGGTTCAACACCAGATGAGCCACAGAACACAACAACTGCACCATCAAGTACACGCAATGAACGCTCTACTTCGATAGTAAAGTCAACGTGTCCTGGGGTGTCGATAATGTTGATGCGATGATCTTGGAACTGTGCTTCCATACCACGCCAGAATGTCGTAGTCGCAGCGGATGTGATAGTGATACCACGTTCCTGCTCCTGCTCCATCCAGTCCATGGTAGCTGCACCATCGTGAACTTCGCCGATTTTGTGAGAAAGGCCAGTGTAGAACAGAATACGCTCAGAAGTGGTTGTTTTACCTGCATCTACGTGAGCAACGATACCAATGTTGCGGTAGCGCTCAATAGGAGTTTTACGAGCCACGATTGTATCCTCTTGCTAAGGTATACCTTAGAAAATAGAAAAGTGCTGCGAGAGAGCCTCGCAGCACAGTAGGTCTATTACCAACGGTAATGAGCAAACGCTTTGTTTGCATCTGCCATACGGTGAACGTCTTCACGTTTCTTAACAGCAGTACCTTTGTTGTCTGCCGCATCTAGCATTTCAGCAGCTAGGCGTGCAGCCATAGATTTTTCACCACGCTTACGCGCAGCTTCAACCAACCAACGCATAGCAAGTGCGTTACGGCGAACCGGACGTACTTCTACAGGAACTTGGTAAGTTGAACCACCTACACGGCGAGATTTAACCTCTACCGCTGGGCGAACATTTTCAAGAGCTTCTTCAAAAACAGCTAAGTGGTCTTTACCAGACTTCTCAGCCATAGTGTCTAGTGCAGTGTAAACAATTTTCTCTGCAGTAGATTTCTTTCCGTCAACCATAAGGATGTTAACGAATTTTGCCAGCAGTTCAGATTTGAACTTTGGATCTGGAAGGATCTTACGCTGACCAATAACGCGACGACGTGGCATGGATATTCTCCGTTGTCTTCTTCAGGTTATCCAAAACTTTTCAGTTTCTTCAAAAATTAAAAATAATTTAGTGTTTGGCCTTACTTAACGGAATCCATTAAGACTTAGGACGCTTCACACCGTACTTAGAACGACCCTGTTTACGGTCATTAACGCCTGCACAGTCAAGTGCACCACGAACAGTGTGGTAGCGAACACCTGGAAGGTCTTTAACACGACCACCGCGGATAAGAACAACCGAGTGCTCCTGAAGGTTGTGACCTTCACCGCCGATGTATGAAGTCACTTCGAAGCCGTTTGTCAGACGTACACGACAAACTTTACGAAGTGCTGAGTTAGGTTTTTTAGGTGTAGTAGTGTAAACACGTGTACATACACCACGTTTTTGTGGGCACGCTTCTAGCGCTGGCACGTTGCTTTTAGCAACTTGCTTCACGCGAGGCTTACGTACCAACTGGTTAATAGTTGCCATTAACTAGCTCCTGATTTACTTAAAGTAAGCTTTGTGAAAAATCTAGCCCCAAATGCCATTGGCAATTAGGGACGCAAAATTCTATTCAGCGGTGAGAGGTGTGTCAAGAAATATACAGATCTTTTTTACTTTCTGGGACAAGAATAAGCGTTGAAGAAAACAACTAGTCCCAGGTAAGGGTTTGTGGGTGAGCAGCAGTAAGGCGCACAAAACCACTGTAATCGACCAATGTTACTGATGGGCTAAGGCGGTTATTCATCCCCCTAGCCACCACATCGGCTTCTAATACAGAGACTTGCTTCTCTTTTAAAAAGTGAAAATCGCGATGTAGAGGATTCGCTGCATAGACTGCCTCTTCTATCAGAAGCCACTCATCATTTGCGCCACTGTATTGACTGGCGTCTTCTAGCGCCTGAAGTGTTTTTACGATATGAAGCATAGGGCATCTCTAAAATGTGAGTACTTTACTTGTCGATTGAAGTTTGTCCTGTATCTCTTGTAAAGAGATAATTGGTACATCAATGACCAGATCGGCTTGGAGCAATCCGCGCTCTTTCAATGAATGTGAACAGGCAAACACCTGCTCGATGTCGTAGAGATCAAACAATTTAAGCATCGGAGCATAGTCTTTACTTAGTATCTCGCTGGTATCTTGCCCGTGAAGCAATTGGTAAACCCCATCACCAACAAACAAGACTTGTATATCTTCACTGTAAGCCGATGCGGCTAACAAGGCATCAACCCCTTCTCGCCCTGAAGCGTTGTTATGAGGAGAGTGTCGAAAAAGAAAGGTCAAGGTACTCAAAACTGAATCACTCTGTCTTGGCTAAGCAGGGCCTGTGCAAGGCTACCTAAGCCAGCTTGGTGAAAGCCGTCGCTTAAGCTGCTTTGTGGCAATCCGTGTTGGCTGGCTTCTTGCTCACTGACGATACCACGGCGCAAGGCTGCGGCAACGCAAGTTTCCAACTGAACCTTGTTTTGTTCAGCAAGAGTTCGCCAGGCTTTGTTTAGATCGAACTCATCGTTGGCAGGCACGGTAAGCTGGCTTCCATTGGTAACACCATCTTGATAAAAAAACACACTAACTAATTTGTGCCCTTGTTGAATAAGAGCCGTAGCAAATTGATAAGCGGTTTTTGAGGATTGTCTGCCATAAACACCGCCGTTCACTACCAGAGTATAAGTCAGTTGGCTTTCACCACTCACTTTTCTTCGTCCTCAGTTTTACGCTGACGAATGTATAGGTACACCGTGTGTTTAGATATATTTAAACGGTCGGCAACGCGATTGATGGCGTCTTTAATATCGAAGATACCTTTGTCATAAAGCTCCATCACGATTTGACGGTTCTTAGTATTGTTTGAAACTGACTTATCAGCATTGATTTCTTCGATTGTGCGCTCAACCGTTTGGTCCACCAGCTCTTCGACATCACTAGCAAAGTTTACCGACGAAGCCGCTTCTTTTGCCTCTTCCGTTGGCATAAAAGATTGCAAAACTTGAGAGAACGGTGCATCTAGATTGACGTTGATACATAGAAGGCCAATCACGCGGTCATCACCATTGCGAATCGCTACGGTAATCGACTTCATCAACACGCCGCCTTTGGCTCTGGTGAAATATGAGCGAGAGAAGTTGCGCTCAGATCCTTCGATATCTTTCAGCATCTTAAGCGCCATATCGGTGATCGGTGACCCTACTTGACGCCCCGTGTTTTCACCGTTGGCTATTTTGATCGCTGATGTATTTAAGTCTTCTAATGAGTGAAGAACAATTTCACAAAACGGGCCAATCAGGCTAGCGATGCCATCTACAACGGCTTCATAAGATTTAAGGATAATTTTGTCATGCTCGGAAAACGGCATTACATGGACCGATTCCATCTCGAGCAAGCTGTCTGCATTGATTGTATCTGTAGTGGTCACTTTTATCGCCTTAGAGCGTTATATCAACAAATAGAGGTAAGTTTATCAGAAATTTTGAAGCGCACCTTATCAAACTTGCTGACTAGTGATTTAGAACAAAAAATTTAGTCGTGATTTGTTCAAATAGACACCGCTTTGCGAGATAAGTCTTACACTACAAAACTAAAAAAGCCTGACACTTGGTCAGGCTCTTAGTTTCTGCGCTAAGTCGTTACTGCGTGGTTTCAATCTTCAGTAGTTCAACTTCAAAAACAAGCGTCGAGTTTGCTGGAATCGTTGCCGTATCGCGGTCACCGTATGCAAGATCTGGCGGGATAACAAACTTAAACTTAGAACCGACTGGCATTAGCTGTACGCCCTCGGTCCAACCAGCAATCACGCGATCGAGTGGGAAGGTTGCTGGCTCATCGCGGTCGTAAGAACTATCGAACTTGGTACCGTCAATCAAAGTACCTTTGTAGTGTACTTGTACCGTGTCTGATTCTTTTGGTGTTTCACCTTCAGCAGGAACTAAAACTTGATAAAGAAGGCCGCTCTCTGTCTTAGTTACGCCTTCTAGTGCTTCAAACTGGCTGCGGAACTCTTCACCAGCTTTTAGGCTCGCTTGTGCTTTTTCAGTCGCCTGCTTTTGCATGGTTTCAGCCACACGCTTGTCTAGGCCTTCTAGGGCTGCGCGAGTCTCTTCTTCTGTAAGTGCTGCCGTTTCTTTAAAAACATCTTCGATGCCTTTAAGCACTAGTTCTTTGTTGAGTTCAATTCCAATTTCTTTTGGCTTGTCTAAACTAGAGCTCAAGTAGTTGGCAAATGATACACCGATGGCATAAGCCGCTTTATCATCTTCGCTATTAAAGTGAACCGCTTTTGCTGCTTCAGCTTGAACCTGCTGCTCTGGTTGTTGCTCTACTTTAGGTTCTTCTTCTTTTTGACAGCCAACTGCTAGCATTACGGTTGCCGCAAGCAGTGACACTTTAAATATAGATTTCATTCAATTCTCCAATTAAAGGACTTATAGCCAAGTGACTTCAAAATAATAGGTTCAGTACCTCTATTTTGAGGTAACTCAGGTACGCGATTTTGTCTTTGTGCACAATTCGTTAAGAAAGACTGGTGTACACAAGCATGTTATACCAATATAACCAATATACTCTTCCAAGTAACCTTGACCAGCGGATATTTAGATTTGATGCGGATAATTTCTCACAATATTGTCGTTGCCCTTGTCATACTTCTGTTAAATGGCTGCTTTTATACCAGTGGCGACCTGCAGAACTGGGAACTTGAGAACCAAGGAACAAGCGCTTTTGCATTGAGTCGAGATGCTCGATTCGCCCTTATCTATTCGAAAGAGCACCATTTAGTTCTATGGGACCTTTACGAAAACAAAATGCTTGCCGAGTTAGGTGAACAAGATCCTCAGGCCAACGCCGTCTCTCGCATCCGTATTTCTGACAACGGTCGCTTTGCTGTGACCGCCAGCCAAATCAACTTTGCCGTTTGGGATCTTGCTTGGACACAAGCAGAAGGATTGTGGTCTATTTCCGACGGTTTGATCCGAGATGTCGATATATCCAGCAACGGTGAGCAAGTTCTACTTGGGCTCTCTAACGGCAAAGCCATCTATGTAAACTTAGTCACCGGTCGTCGTTTAGAGTTCCTAGCTCACCGTGAAAAAGTCAATACGGTTGCACTTTCTTCCAACGGACGATTCGCACTATCCGGTGGCAACGACTACAAAGCCTACTTATGGGATACCACAACGGGATTAGTATTGCGTACCTTTGAACACGAACAGCGAGTCAATCGCGTTGCACTTCATCGCGATGGACTTTATGCCTTTACTTCGGATGGCGGAAACCAAGCCGTAATATGGGATTTAAAATCTGGCGAGGAAATGACCTCACTGAAAAGCTGGTCGAGACAACTTATTTTCTCAACGGCAAGATTTTCTGACGACGGCAGTTTGCTATTAACCGGAACGCCATCAAGTCGAATTATGGTTTGGGATACGTCAACGGGTAAGCGCTTACACGGTTTTGAAGCAAAACCGTTAAAAGATACTCGCCCTCCTAGAGCAGTCGTGTATGATGCCGCTATTGATAACCAGAATAGACTGATCACTGGCACTTCTGCTGGTATCGCTCAGGCTTGGGATATAGAAGATTAATCATGACCGATAAAAACACGGCCGAACTTGAACAGCGCATCAATGATCTAGAATGCCAATTGGCCTTTCAAGAACAGACCATTGAAGAACTGAACGATGCGCTTAGCCAGCAACAATTAGTGATCTCTAAGATGCAAGATCAAATGAAATATGTGGTTGGAAAGATGAAGAGCATGGACAAGTCAAATCTCGCCGATCCTTCGGAAGAAACGCCGCCACCTCATTACTAAAAGCTCGCTAAGCAAAGAAATAAGCGATAACACTGCCCGCTACGACCAAACATCCGCCTATCCTACGCAGATCGTTATCGGGCTGCTGACTGAGCTGGGCTACCATATTTCTCCAACCATTGGGAGCGAGTAACGGCCCTAAACCTTCAACGATCAAAACAAGTCCTATCGCTAACCAAATCGAATCTGACATTATTGCCACCAATAAAAAAGGCTCCTAGAAAGGAGCTTTATAGCATAGATTTATCTCAATCTTACTTTTCTGCGCCGTTAGCGTTATTCATGTACTGGAAGAAGTCACTCTTCGGATCCAATACTAGGATATCGCTCTTGTCGCTGAAGGATTTTTCATACGCACGAAGTGAACGTAGGAAACCAAAGAACTCAGGGTCTTTGTTGTAAGCATCAGAGTAGATATTTGCAGATTGTGCATCTGCTTCACCTCGAGTCACTCGAGCAGTACGGTCAGCTTCTGCTAGGATCTTAGCGACTTCTAGCTCTGCTTGTGCACGGATAACTTCTGCTTTTTCACGACCTTGTGAACGGTGCTTACGAGCCACTGACTCACGTTCCGCACGCATACGACGGTAGATTGACTCACTGATTTCGTCCGGTAGGTTGATTTTCTTCATTCGGAAATCAACGATGCGAACACCAAGGTCAGCCATTGCGCTACCACGAGTATCGTTCAGTACTTCTTCCATGATTTTGTCACGTTCACCATCTACTTCAAGCGCTCTTACTGCTTCGGTAGAAAGCTCTTCGCCATCAATCACTTCTGGAGTAACGACTTCGTTACGTGGACCAGATACAATCTGTTTGATTTCGCGAGAACCGATTTCTGCACGGAGAACATCTGTTACTTTACGTTCCAGAAGTGCTTCTGCGGTTAGACGGTTACCACCACCAGTTGCAAGGTAGTACTGACCAAAATCTTCGATACGCCACTTAACGTAGGAATCGATAATAACGTCTTTTTTCTCAGACGTTACAAAACGGTCCGCACGTCCATCCATCGTTTGGATTTTCGCATCCAGTGTTTTCACACGGTCAAACATTGGCATTTTGAAGTGTAAACCCGGCTCATAGATACGAGACGCATCGTTGTTATCTTTTAGTACTCGACCAAAACGAATAACGATACCACGTTCACCTTCGTCGATAATAAATACCGACATACCTACCACCACTAGGGCAACGATTAATAAAGGGATCAATAACTTACGCATTCTTAGTATCTCCCTTGACGAGTGCCGGTTGAGCGGTTAGTTGAATCTGTCTGCGCATCTTCACGCTGTGATTCCAATTCAATCTGGTCATAAGCCGATGAAGATTGTAGCTTGCGTTTTGTCGGCGCTTTGCCTTCACCCGCGAGTTTATCAATTGGCAAGTACAGTAAGTTACCGCTAGATTCAGAATCGATCAGGACTTTTGAAGTACTTGAGTACACTTCTTCCATTGTGTCTAGATAGAGACGATTACGAGTAACTTCTGGCGCTGCCTGATACTCAGGTAGCAGCTTTTCAAACTGAGCCACTTGACCGAGTGCTTCGTTCACCACTCGCTCGCTGTAACCCTGAGCTTCTTTCTTCAGACGCTCAGCTCGACCTGTTGCTTTTGGAAGAATTTCGTTTTTGTAAGCTTCTGCTTCACGGATAAAACGCTCTTCATCCTCTCGAGCTGCGATAGCATCATCAAACGCATCTTTTACCTGCTCCGGAGGACGCGCAGACTGGAAGTTCACATCTACGATGACCAAGCCCATGTCATAACCATCAACGATGGTATTTAGGGTTTCTTGGGTGCTTTGACGAATTTGCTGACGACCGCTGGTCAAGATGCCATCCATCAACGAATCACCAATTACAGCGCGAAGGGCTGAATCTGTCGCCTGACGCAAGCTGTCGTCCGCATTGGTTACGCGGAACAAATATTTGTAAGGATCAGCTACACGGTACTGAACGTCCATTGCAACCGTCACTACGTTTTCATCTTTTGTTAGCATCAGACCAGAAGAACGCAAAGAACGAATTGCTTGAACATTAACTGGTGTTACTTCATCAATAAAGCGAGGACGCCAGTTTAGGCCCGGATCGACCACTCGGTCGTAC
Source organism: Vibrio sonorensis (assembly GCF_001854765.1). GTDB lineage: Bacteria > Pseudomonadota > Gammaproteobacteria > Enterobacterales > Vibrionaceae > Vibrio > Vibrio sonorensis. The sequence continues at coordinate 9,815 of NZ_LJJE01000014.1, forward strand.
TTACCCAGGCGCAATACTACACCGCGCTCTGCTTCACCGATGGTGTAAAAGCCGGATACGAACCAAACAACAACTAAGATAGCTGCGAGCAGACCGATACCGATCGCACCACCGCCTCCAATTGAAGGTCCTTTCCCACCTTTTCCACCAAACTTTCCACCCAGTTTCTGACTCAGTTTATTAAACACTTCGTCTAAGTCTGGCGGTCCTTGATCACGACCACCTTTGTTGCCGCGATCATTATTACCCCAAGGGTCATTATCGCGGCCATTGTTGCCGTTGTTATTACCAGGCTCATTCCACGCCATTAGAAAGCTCCATCATTAGATATGACGTTATACTGTAGCAGTCATTTAAGTAACTATAAAGTCACGTAAAACTGCCCCTTCTCTTTTTTCAAGTCTAGACCAATCTACTTGTTGCATGCGGATATCTATCAACAAGTTGCCATCCTGATCATATTCTTCACGTTGAATACACTTCATTTGGAAGAATGTGCTACGGAATCGCCCTTGATGCTGCGGGGGGATCTGAAGCGTATATTGAACCATCTGGCTAGCAAGGCGCTCGGTTAACGCTTCAAACAGAAGCTCAATACCTAAACCTTCCATCGCAGAGACCCAAACCGCTACAGGTACACCCTCATCATCTCGTTCAATACGAGGACGTTGGTCTTCCATATTATCAATTTTGTTCATCACGACGAGAGACGGAACTTCATCCGCATCAATTTCTTGCAGCACGTCATGAACCGCTTGAATATTCTCACGAAACCGCTCGTCACTGGCATCGACAACATGTAACAAAATGTCAGCTTCTTGGGTTTCTTGTAACGTCGCTTTGAACGCCGCCACTAGGTCATGTGGCAGATGACGAATAAATCCAACTGTATCCGCCAATATCGCCGGACCAACATCCGACAATTCTATTTTACGTAAAGTAGGGTCCAAAGTAGCAAACAACTGATCAGCTGCGTACACTCCGGCCTCTGTAATTCGGTTGAACAGAGTCGACTTACCGGCATTGGTATAGCTACTAACGAGATTGTTGGGATCTCTGCTCTGCTTCTAGCTCTTCGCCCTTGTTCGCGCTGCTTAGCAACTTTAACCAGTCGTCTAAGTATCGCCTTGATACGATCACGCAATAAACGTCGGTCAGTTTCTAACTGAGTCTCACCTGGGCCACGTAGACCGATACCGCCTTTTTGTCTTTCTAGGTGGGTCCATCCACGGATAAGACGTGTAGAAATATGGCGCAGCTGAGCAAGTTCCACTTGCAGCTTACCTTCGTGGGTGCGGGCTCGCTGTGCAAAGATATCTAATATCAGACCTGTTCGGTCTAATACTCGGCACTTACACAGTTGTTCGAGGTTGCGTTCCTGGGCAGGAGAGAGGGCGTGATTAAAAATCACAATATCAGCCCCAGCGACCTGCACAGCTTGTGCGATCTCTTGAGCCTTTCCCTCTCCGACATAATACTTGGGGTGTGGCGATTGACGGCTGCCTGTAACTACTTGCAACGTCGATACGCCAGCAGAGGAAACCAGCATTTCAAACTCGCTGAGATCCTCCCATTCCCCTTCTTGCGTGAAGTTGATATGAACAAGTACGGCTCGCTCACCGGTTTCATAACGGTCAAACAAGCAATCAACTCCTTACGGTATTACTCGATTTATTAATCTTCAGATTTCTCTTGTGGACGATCTGCTGACTGCGGACGGTCGCCACTGTGGTGACTTACCGGACGTGCAGGAACAACAGTAGAAATCGCATGCTTATATACCATTTGATTTACTGTGTTTTTCAGCAAGATTACGAACTGATCAAAAGACTCGATCTGACCTTGCAGCTTAATGCCGTTTACAAGGTAGATTGAAACTGGAATACGCTCACGACGTAGCGCGTTTAAGAATGGGTCTTGTAGAGATTGCCCCTTAGCCATTTTATTTTCCTTATTTGTAATTTTGTTTTAGTTATTTAGCTAGTGGTTCGCTGCTTATGGTGCGGCCGTTGCATCTGAGCTAAACGAATAAAAAAACACCCCGTTGCTACTTGTTATGGAGGTTTTGCGATCAAATTTCAAGTAACAGATCCTTAACAGGGTAATTCACGCAAAAGCGATCACATTATACACAGCTAAAACCTTCAGATGCTATCGCATTTGAAACAGTTTCTACCGATTGTTCAATGTTCTCACTATCTAACCAAGTTAAATCATCCCAGCTGCGTAACCAGGTGATCTGTCGCTTGGCCAACTGGCGGGTTGCACAAACTCCGCGATAAATCGCTTCATCTCTTGTGCAATTCCCATCCAAATAATCCCACATCTGTCGATAACCCACACATCGAATTGAAGGCAGATCTGGATGAAGATCTTCTCGCGCATACAATGCACGCATTTCTTCTTCGAACCCATTTTCGACCATTTTTTCAAAACGGAGTTCAATCCGACGATGCAGTTCCGCCCTTTCCTTGGGCGCTATTGCAAACTGCTTGACTCGATAAGGCAGACTTTCACCTTTCGTTTGCGTCAACTCAGTAAGAGATTTACCCGATATCCGATACACTTCTATCGCCCTAGATAATCTTTGCGGATCATTAGGGTGAATACGTTCAGCAGATATGGGATCAAACTCCTTAAGCTGATCGTGCAGCACGTTCCAGCCCTGAGTCAATGCCTCTTGCTCAATTTGTTGTCTTATTTCTGGATTTGCAGCCGGAAGTGGTGACAAACCCTCAAGCAAGGCCTTGTAGTAGAGCATAGTTCCGCCAACAAGTAACGGTATTTTTCCAGATGAAACAATGTCCTGCATCGCATTCAATGCGTCACGCCTAAAATCAGCGGCAGAATACGCTTCTGCCGGATCTAATATGTCGATGAGTCGATGAGGAGCCAGCGCCAACTCTCTTTCATCCGGCTTTGCTGTACCAATGTCCATTCCACGGTAGATAAGCGCAGAGTCTACTGAAATGATCTCTACGGGAAATTTTTGTCTTAGCCTTATGGCGAGATCCGTTTTGCCTGATGCAGTTGGCCCCATAAGAAACAGTGCTAAAGGAAGTTGTTCTGTCATAATTGTAACGCCGCAATTGAAGCGGAAAAGTCTACCGAAGTTACGAAAGTTTTATCATCTAAGGGTAGTTCGCCATGCCATAGTTGCTCAAGCTCTGAAATAATCTGTATCGCTTCCGACAAAGTGTAGTCGTTTTTTACTTCTGCAATGCGAGTGCTTAACCATAGCGCTAGTGTTCCATCAAGAACGGGCGACTGTAAAGAAGCCAAGTAAGATAACAGATCTGGCAACAAAAGTTGGAGGTTTTGCTGGCGAAGGGGCTGAGGCACAGCCATCACCATTAAGCTTTGCTTATTGCGCAACTTAAGGTCAATGCCCAATCTCTCTAAAGCCACCTTTTCTCGCTGCGCTGACTCAATCAACTCGGCTTCTAACTTAAGTGACAAAGGCACTAACAAAGGCTGGCCTTTTAACGGCGATGCCGACGTATCCAGTTGGCCTAGCGACCGTAAATGTTCGGCTTTGGCGAGAGAGACCAAGCAACTGCTGTTCTTATCCGCCATCAACAAATAACGTCCCTGAACCACATGAATGGCTTTGCCCAGCGTATGGACGGATTCAACTGGACAAGTTTCGCTCTCAATGCTGTGTTCGCGTTTTTCAATAGTCGCCGTCGTCTCATCTTCCACTTGTGTGGTTAACAACTCCTGATAGACACGCACTTCTGCTTCACTTGGACCATCTTGAGGCTTGCGCTCTTTTCT
>NZ_LJJE01000015.1 GCF_001854765.1 Vibrio sonorensis
AATTCGGGTGTTATTAAACGAGATGCGCAACTACCAGTACAATGTATGCTGTTCTAGTTGGTTAGATATCCCCAAATTGAAAATGGCTTGAGATGCCCGTTATACATAGCCTCATCCATATTGTCCAAAGAAAACAAGGGCCCTTGTTCACCAATTAGGCGGCCGCAAATTTACCATATTTATCTTAATTTACTTTACGATGGTAAAGTTGCTGTTATCCTTGGTGCAAGCGTGATAATCAGGAAACAACGGATGACGGAACTAATAGAATCTATTCGCCATACAGCTATTAATATGAACAAAGAGCAATCGACATTAGAAGAGGCTCTAAAATCACAACTGCGTGTCAACGTTACCGATGAAGATTTGGTTGATGGTGTAGACCGTTTAATCTACAACCATAGTCTGAATAAAACTCAGGTGATCAAGCAACTTGGAACCACTAAACCTACCTTTGCCAAGAAATTAGCTGAAGCAGTAGAAATGGGGATAATTGGTGAGCATACATCACAAGGAGTACAACATCTTTACACAAATGAGCAAGTACATGTATTGATGGAATACTTCGGGGTGCCTAAGTATCGCGATCATCACGATGGTAAACTAATCCTTATCGCAAACCACAAGGGAGGTACGGGAAAGTCGAGCACGACACTTGCGTTGGCAACTTCAACAGCACTCGATCTTAATCTGAATGCGCGTGTTTTAGTCATTGATTTAGATCCCCAAGGGTCAGCAGGACAAGGCACGATGCGTGTCGCGGATAACAGTATTTACGTGACGATGACGGACATTCTTCTCGCAGAGTTCGAACCGGACAATGAAGGTAATGCCGTGAACGCCCTGCTCGCTAATGGGTACACCCTAGAAACCATTATCAAAGAATGTGCTTTTTCTACACATTTGGCTAACCTATCCGTGATCACTGCGTTCCCGAGCGATGAACGATTCGTGGATACGTATTGGCAATTGGACGAAAAAAACCAGGAGCGTCTGCTGAGAAAGTTCTCTAATGTGGTACTCCCTGTACTAAAAGAAGAGTTCGATATCATTTACGGTGATATGCCTCCCCAAGATAGTCCTATAACTTGGTCAGCTCTTGAAGCTGCCGAAATGCTATTGGTGCCAGTAACACCTCGTTACTACGATTACGCTTCAACAACCAACTTTATGAGCAACCTAGCTGAGCGATTGAGTATGCTCCCATCACAAGGCGAAAACTTACAATGGTACAAAGTAGCAGCAGTAAACTACCAAGAATCAAGCAAGCCGGAATACGACACTTTCCAAAAGCTTATGCGTTCAGTACGTCACAAGCTCATGACTGCGACGATAGCGCATAGCGATGCGTTTACTGCGACTGCGGCAACTGGCCGTACAGTACTTGATATTAAAAAGAGCGAAGAGATTTGTACGAAAACCCAATTCGATATTGCTGTTGATTCAGTAAAGTTATTCTACAAACAGTTCAAAAACGAACTCATTCAGTTAGCCGCAAGGTAGGTAAATAATGAAACGAACAGTTGACATTAAAAAAGGTAGTTTATCTGTAGGCTCTGGCTTGACACTTTCATCCATGACCAAAGCCATTATGTTTGGTAAAAATACGTACACTGCGCGACATGTTGTGGTTCCTGCCTCTGAGGTAGAGACTACAACTGTTGCTCATCACCTGAACCTACGTGACCAAGAATCCTTAACACTTGATGCCGTAAGAGATATTTACAGTGAAGTACTTGAAGAAGGTGTTAAACAAGAAGGTGTCGCCTACTTCAACAAGGAAACAGGACTATACGAACTCTTTGACGCAAGTCGTCGGCGTTTTTGTGCTATTCACGCTGAAACGGATTTACCTTTATGGGTGTTGGATGAACTGCCAAGCGCCAAAGATATCTTGGCATATGTGCAGCTTACTCAAAAAGTGAAACTGTTTTCATGGCGTGAAGTGGGCACAAAGTACCTAAAATTTGCCAAGGAAAATGCCATTGATGCCAGTGATCTTGAGCGATTGGCCGAAGAGTTTGGAGTAAGCACTGAAACCATTAGAAAAAAGGTGAATGCTGCGTTACTAAATCAGCAGTTGATTGAATCGTTCCCTGATTGCCAAGGCATCCCAACCACCTACTATATGAAACTTGGTAGAGTGGAACGAAACCTATCAAAACTAGGTCGTTCGGTAGGCGAGTTCGTTACCCAAGAAATCGCAGCGTTCGAAACCAACAGCTCTGATGTTGAACTTATTCAAGCCGATCTGCTGGCACACTACGAAACTAAGATTAATGAGCTGTTGGCCGTAAAGCCAAAATCTACGCCTGTAACACAAGATTTAGCCCAGTTTAGCGAAAAGAATACCTACGCTCGGTTAAAGGTAAGCGCTGATGGCAGAAAAACGACTTTGGAGTTTGCGCGTATGCCAAAAGAAGTGATCAGCGATATTGAAGAGTATGTGCGAATAAGGCTAGCCAGTAACTCCTAAATTTCACCTTAACATTGGGTAAATTTTGGAAATTTTCGGACCCTGATAACATGGAATTAGGAATTTCTATTTTAAATAGGGCTATACGATGAATGGTTACTCCCGATTTCAGATAATAAGTACGACATTCATGGAAAGGTGTAGAAGAGGAAGCCAACTGCTGAAAGTGGTACACTCTTCTCGCCAAAGAAACAAGCAGTACTACCATGAATTATCAGCCGTTGACCGAGAGCAGAAGATACCAGATTTCTTCTCTTTTGGAGCGGAGAATTTCAGTTTCTGAAATCGGGACTTTACATTGGTTTAATTAGTTCAGTGCATTATACATTTATTTTTACGTATAATTACACTAAGTACATTAAAGGTACACTTCATTGTCATACGAAGATCGTGATTTGATTTTGAATTTTAGTTCACCTATTATTGGTGTGTTAATTATTCACACATGTAGGTGGAAATATGTCACGCACAACTAGTGTTACGATTGGATCTCAGCTAGATGAGTTTGTCGGCCAACTCATAGCGACTGGTCGCTATGGCTCAACAAGCGAAGTGGTTCGTTCTGCATTGCGGCTACTCGAAAGGCAAGAGAAACAAACCACGGCGTTAAAAATGGCGATTGAAGCAGGAGAGCAGAGTGGTCAATGCTCATTATCACTTCATGACATTGCTGCTAAAGTAAAGCAGAAACACAATGTATAAACTTTCCAACCTTGCCGCAGAAGACTTTGAGCATATCTTTGAATACACCCTGTTGAACTTTGGTATAGAGCAAGCGGATGCTTATACAGGCAGCATACATGACGTTTTGCTAACGCTTGCAGAGCAACCTTTGATGGGTTACGAGTGCTCGGAAATTGCCGAAGGGCTTCACCGCCACGATCACCATAAACATGCTATTTTTTATCGCCCACAGCCCCATGGTGTTTACATAATCCGTATTCTTCATCAGCAAATGGAACCATTACGGCATTTTCATCCAGATATTTATTAAAGTTTTTCATGGCTACATGCCGGGAATAGGAAAACAATACGTCACTGATTTGAGTTTGCGCAACCAATAAGAGGTTCTGGCTATGCCCGTAGATTTTTTAACCACTGAACAAAAAATAGTTACGGGCAATTTAATGGGGAGCCGAATGATGTTCAATTGGCGCGGTACTTCCATTTGGACGAGGCTGACTGAGCTTTTATGACACAAAGACGTAGTGAACACAATCGATTTGGAGTCGCCCTGCAATTAGGTTGTGTTCGCTTTCTTGGCACTTTATTAATCGATTTATGTCAAGTCCCAACGAATGCCCAATGGTTTGTCGCAATTGTCGCAAGGCAACTGAATATAACCAATATTGATATTTTGTCTGACTATTCTCAGCGCGAAACCACACGCCGCGAGCATACCGCGCTGATCCGCAATCAATATGGTTATCGTGAGTTTGTTTGGCCGTGGTCATTCCGGTTATCCCGCCTTCTCTCTAGCCGGAGTTGGATCAGTAATGAACGTCCGAGTTTACTGTATGATTTAGCTACCGGATGGCTGGTCCAACACAAAATCCTTTTGCCAGGTGCATCAACGTTAACGCGCTTGATTTCACAAATCAGAGAGCGAGCAGAAAGCCGATTGTGGCAGCAACTATCCAGTCTCCCAAATTTGGAGCAGCAAGCTAGGTTGGATCCTTACTACAAATTCCTGAAACAGCCAGAACATCACACTTCGACCGCTTTCGTAAGGGGCCGGTCAATGTCAGCGGCCCTGCATTTAATGAGGCCATTGAACGTTACAAAGCACTTCAAACCTATGGAATAACTGAACTGGATTTTACTGGTATTCCTCCCGTCCGGTTTAAGCCTATTGCCCGCCATGCTGGAATGATCTCGGCATACAAAATAGGCCGTATGCCGGAGACTAAACGTACTGCGATACTCGTGGCTTTTGTAAAAGCCTATGAAATTATTGCATTAGATGAAGCATTGGATGTACTGGATCTTTTGATTACCAACATCGCTGGCGAAGCGAAGAAATTAGGACAGAAAAAGCGTCTTCGTACTCTAAAAGATTTAGATAAATCTGCACTAGCTTTAGCCAAAGTTTGTGCTTTGCTGTTAGACGACAACTTAGATGATGAGTCGTTACGTCCGTCAATCTTTGCTAAGTTTTCACGGGACAAGCTGGCGCAATCTATTTCTACCGTACACGAGTTAGCCCGACCTTATGATGACAATTTTCATGAAGAGATGGTTGAACAGTACGGACGAGTTCGGCGTTTTCTACCAAAACGGCTCCGTGATATCGAATTTTCCGCCGCTCCTGCGGGAGACAAGACGCTTGAAGTTCACCAGTACTTAGCGCAGCTACTCGACTCAAAAAAACAAATTCTTGATGATGCTCCAATGGATATCGTATCTAATCCGAGGAAGCGATTGGTATTCGACAAAGATGGTCGGGTGACTAAACGAGGTTACACACTGTGTTTTTTTGGATAAATTACAGGACAGTTTGCGACGACGAGATATGTATGTCGAAAACAGCTATCGCTGGGTCGACCCGAGAGCCAAACTTTTGCAGGGTCAAGAATGGCAATCAAACCGAATTCAGATCTGTCGATCATTGGGACATCCGCTAAACGCAAAGGAAGCCATCGATACGTTAGTCAGGCAACTGGATGTAACCTATCATCAGGTTGCCGCAAATTTCGACGATAAGGATTCGGTGGATATTGATATATCGGGGAAATGACCTCCGTTGACCATCACAAACATTGATAGACTGGATAACCCTCCAAGCTTACAGGGATTATCCAAACAAGTTGAGGCGTTACTTCCTGCTGTAGATCTCACAGAGCTACTACTTGAAATCAATGCTCATACTGGCTTTGTCGATGAATTCACTCATTTTAGCGAATCTAACGCACGTGCCAATGATTTAACGGTAAGTACCTGTGCTGTGTTACTGTCCGAAGCTTGCAATATCGGGTTGGAGCCACTGATAAAATCTCATATCCCCGCCTTAACCAGACACCGACTCAGTTGGGTTAAGCAAAACTACTTACGAGCTGTAACGTTAGTAAAAGCCCACGCGAAACTCGTCGATTTTCAGTCTACTCTGGCGTTAGCTAAGCATTGGGGGGGGTGAAGTAGCCTCTGCTGACGAGATGCGATTTATCACACCGATAAGAACTGTCAACTCAGGAGCGAACCGAAAATACTTTGGCTCCAGCCGTGGTATCACATGGTATAACTTCGTCTCCGATCAGTTTTTTGGATTTCACGGAATCGTTATACTGGGAACACTACGAGACTCCATATTCGTATTGGAAGGATTACTGGAACAGCAAACCGGATTAAACCCCTTTGAAATCATGACTGATACTGCCGGAGCCAGTGATATGATATTTGGCTTGTTTTGGTTGTTGGGCTATCAATTTTCGCCACGCTTAGCCGATGCAGGTGAATTGGTATTTTGGCGCGTAGATAAAGAAGCGGGTTACGGCGTACTCAATGAGTTAGCACGAAGCTGCGGAAATCCACAAAAAATAGAGCTTCATTGGGATGACATGATGCGTATTGCAGGCTCTCTTAAACTGGGGAAAGTGCAGGCATCAGAACTGATTCGGTCATTACTCAAAAGTGACCGCCCATCAAGTCTGGCCCAAGCCATTATCGAAGCAGGTCGTATCAATAAGACATTATATTTATTGAATTACATCGATGATGAAGACTATCTACGCCGAATTCTAACCCAACTAAACCGAGGCGAAAGTCGTCATGCTGTTGCCAGAGTTATTTGCCATGATCAACGGGGAGAAATCCGCAAACGTTACCGAGAAGGGCAAGAGGATCAATTGGGTTGGCTTGGTTTGGTAACTAATGCCGTTGCACTGTGGAATACCATCTATATGCAAGCTGCATTAGAGCACGTAGAACGGCAAGGTGAAACGCTAAAAGATGAAGAAATTGCAAGGCTATCACCACGAAGCCATAAGCATGTAAATATGTTGGGACATTACTCATTTACATTGGCCGAACAGGTGTTAAACGGTGAATTACGTCCGCTCAAGCAGCAGTCAGCTCAAGATGATTTTGCTTAGCGTACGTTTTCGTCCCATTGGGCTTCAGACCCCGATATTAGCCCAATCACTTAACTTCCATCACATTGGCTAATATGAGTATACCCATACGAGCCTACCCACTAACAATAGCTCATTAAGATAAACAAGCAAGTTAAATGAGCCACGCCAATATGAACCACTCTAAAGAGCCACAATAAACCCTAGTCCTGGCGTTTAATAACTTCTTGCCCCTCTGTGAGAGTTAACAAGTATTTCCATTGGCTCTCTGGCATTTCTTGATAACTTGCCGCGCTTGGATCTCGCGCCCAACGCTTAAAGAGCCTTACACTAGCCTCAGTTGGCTTTAAACCAAAAACCGCCGCCACGCCATACCAAGTAACACCTAAAGCGTCCTTGAGTTGGTTCAGTCTCCTAGCGATGTTTTCACCGTTTTTTTCTTCATAAATGAGTGATACCTGATCACCATCCACTTTAATTTGTATTGCTGACATATAGCCCCTTATTTCAAAATCCCTTCAATATTCGGTGATCCTATTCCCTTTAAGAGCCTAGATTTGGGCAGGGGCGTATCTATTGCCCAGCAAAGGAGTGTATTAAAAAGTAGCCTATGAGCAAGCGTATGTGGAAGCATTGCTTGATTGGGTGCCCTTTCTTTATTTGCCGGAATGATCGGGTATGAGAGTTCACCTGACCAGTCCGACGAGGCACTCCACCAAAGTGAACTGTACAGCAGGGGCTCCCTAGAGCCATATCTAACCATTTTATCTTTCGGACGTATGCTGAACCAACTTCTCGTAATCAATGGAGTGGCATTCGCCAAGGTTCTCGTAGCACCACTGCCGATTCTTGCCGGTATCTGCTTTTTAGCCAAGCCACCAAGAAACATCGATTCCTGCACGTCGATAGTCATTCGTTCTTTCCTCTAGCTCTTCAGGCGTGATTGCACTTAACTGAACTTCGTGGGCCACAACCCAGCCATTGGGGAAGATGAAAGCCACATCAATGATCCTTTTGATTGAGTCAACAGGACACTCAATCTCCACTTTTGCACTTTGGTACTCTTTCAGATCTTTGGCTAAGTCTTTAGCCAGTAGCTCTTTAAAGTACAGGTGCTCTGGACTCTCTGGGTGATGCTTATATTCACTCTTGCATTCATTGGACAGGTGCATAAAGTGAATTTTCGGGACACTGGAGTGCGAGTTTCCCCGAATGACCATTTCTTCTTTACAGTAGCGGCAGATAATCTGCCCTCTCTTGAATGACTCTCTCGGAGAGTCATAATCCAGAATGTTTACCCGCCTGTTGTTTTCCGTGTCATGTCCGATGAATGGCATATTCTACTTACTCTGTAGTGTATTCTGGGGTTAAGACCTCAGGTGTGGGTAGTGCCGCAGCCAAGCAATCAGATATATCGAGAACATTCTTTGCTCGTGTTGCCGCCACATACAGTAAGCGGCCTTCTTCCTCACTGTATTTACTGTGTCCCTGGCCTCTGAAATCGTCCGCTAGCCTGACAATATCCCACTCTCTTCCTTTCGCTTGGTGAGCAGTCGTCACTACGATATCTGCGTGTGCTTCTGTTATTGACTGCACCCGGTACAAGAGATCGAGGAGCAAAGGAATAGAGTACTGCTCCACGAGGTTTACCATTGTCCTTAGGTGGACACCCTCATCTGTCTTGGAGAAATTGACAACCTCAAACCAATCCTTGAATGGAATGAAGTCAGGGTGCTTTGAACGCCGACCATCGAAGAGTTTCTGTGCCTCTTTCAGGTCACTACTCAAGGCTCGTACATCTGCGTTGACAGATACTTTCTTCTTCTCGATATAGGTTTGGTATGCCACCTCGGCGACAACTGCAAAATTCGACCGACAAATAACCGCATCGGGTTCAAACTCATCAGAAAGAGCTGACTTTATTCCCGGAAAGCCTTTTATATCTGTATTGTCTCCGAAATGAAAGCTGAGAAGACTGTTGCAATACTTTGCAATCTCTTCACCGTACCTGTAGGACTGCGTGAGAGAGCAACGGGTCTCAATATCAATGGTCTCTAGCGCATTCTGTGCCCCTCTGAATCCATAAATCTGCTGATATTTATCGCCCACCCAAATCTGCTGTAAATGAGACTGCCTGGATAGCAAATCGATGACAACTGGATTTTGATCCTGAGCTTCATCTACAAGGATATAGTCGTACTTCAGCTGAGGCTCCTTCAGTGCCCAAAGTTTCAGATATACAGAAGGGGTGATCGGGAGGTCGCTGGCAGAATTGTTGAGAAGCTCCCACACTGCATTTATAAAGTACAGCAGGGTTTCTCTGAGTTCACCGACACGCTCTGCATCTACACCTGCGAAATTAATGCCGTTCAGGTGTTGGCGCGTGATTTCTGTATCGGCAGAGTGGCAGTATGTTTCTATTCCCGAAAGAATCATACTGCATACGCGGATAGGCGGCACGCCGAATAAATCTGGGCTGCCTTTTAATATCTTATCGCACAGTATCGATGCATTAAGGAATTGCTTCATACGGCCAGCCCTCGCGTACTTCACACCAACATTTCTGTATGCAAGCGAGTGAATGGTTCTACACTCAACGCTCTCAGGAAATGCGGTTGTAGCATCGTCAACAATCTTTCTGTTGAAAGCGAGATAAAGACCTTTCTTGTCAGATAACGGCTTGGATGCCAGTGCGCGAAGCGTGAAAGTTTTCCCGGTTCCGGCAAACGCATTTATTATAAGGCTTTGGCCTGATGATGCTTTCTCCAAGATGTTGCACTGTTCCTCAGTGAGTGTCTTTCCATCAAACGAAGGAAGAGGTTGTTGAGACATAATGCTCCTTGCATGGGTCAAAAGGTGAGTTACTTGCTTTATCGAGTGGTTTAGCGCTTCTCTCGGGTATGCCAGATACGAAGCACATACAGGGTATATTCCTGTATTTCATATCGCATTTCATAGTTGCCAACCAAGAGCCTGCGAACTTCCCTGGGCTCAAAAGCATCAAGCCGCTCCCCCAGTCTTGGCTGATCTGACAATATGTCAGGCGCACTGGTCAATGAGCGAACTGTCTTTGCCGCCGCACTGGTATCTGCGGCGGCAAGGAATTCATAGAGTCGGCTTAAATCGGAAAGGGCTTTACTGGTCCATTTTATTTTCATTACCTTGGCACGTCCGTGGGAGACTCACTCCCTAAACTTTCAGCCCAGGCCTTAACAGACTGGTGATCAGTAACCCGGCCATTGTCAACGTCAGCCAACGCTTCCAGTGTCAGTTTATGACGCTCTTCTTCCATGACGATCCAATCCGCCAGAGCCTGTTTGACAACCCAGGCTTTAGAGCGTTCGAGACGTTGCGCTAACTCATCAACTTTATCAGCTAGCTGTAAAGGAACATGTGCAGTGACAACCTTGGTATTCATGATGTAATCCTAATCACTGTGATTCAAAGTTAATCATAGTAAATCTTGTTGTGCTTCACAACACCCAGTCAACATAAGGTATACCCCATATTGACGTCAGGCAGGCAATAAGAAATATGTCAGATTAGGGTGCTTTTTCTTGAATATTGACACAAGACCAGGCACCTTTAAGATCTTATCTTGACATGTTGAGGAGGGAAAACCGTGATAGGACAGAGAATTGGATATATCCGGGTCAGTTCATTTGACCAGAACCCAGATCGTCAGCTTGATGGAATTGCCACGGACAGAACTTTTATCGACAGGGCTTCCGGAAAGAGCATTGAAAGACCACAACTCGAAGAAATGCTCCAGTTCGCCCGAGAAGGCGACACCATCATTGTCCATAGCATGGATCGCCTCGCAAGAAACCTCGATGACCTTCGAACCCTAGTCAGGAACCTGACATCGAAGGGAATCGATATCCAGTTTTGCAAAGAGCAACTCACATTCACCAACAATGACTCCCCGATGTCCCAGCTTCTGCTCTCAGTTATGGGGGCGTTTGCAGAGTTTGAGCGTGCCCTTCTCAAGGAGCGGCAAAAAGAAGGGATCGAAATAGCCAAGAGACAGGGAAAATACCGGGGAAGAAAGCGAGCGCTGGATGAAGCACAGATCGCAGAGCTCAAGGTACGGGCGAATGCCGGAGAAGTGAGATCCACTCTGGCCAAAGAGTACGGTATCAGCCGCGAGACTCTCTATAGCTACCTGAGGAAGTAAGACTACCTTGCAAAAACCTCTCTATACCGACAGAACGTGAAAAATTCGCCTCGTTTTCTCAAGAATTATTATTAAGGATAACAAGCATACATGATTGGTAGTACAGGCAAGCGGATACAACTCCTGACGGCCGACGAAATTGAAGAGCTCTATCGGCTGCCGGTATTAAGCCAAGCTGAGCGCGAAGAGTATTTTTCTCTCGATGACAGCCTACTCAATATTGTCAACGGACTACTCAAACCCGAAACAAAAATATACATGATCTTCCTTATCGGGTATTTCCGGGCAAAGCCGGTGATACCTCGTTTTCGGCTGTGCGATGTAGAAGTAGATGCACGGTATATCTGCAACACCTTCAAACTCGATCTACCAAGGTGGGATTGGACTGCCTCCAAGGGCACGAGGGCACAGATGGTGTCACGAACGCTCTCTGTTCTCGGGTTTAGCTTACTAAAACAAGAACAAAGCCGTCGCCTGTCTCTCCGGCTATATTTTCTACCGTTACCGGGAAGCCAATGATCGGCTGGTATCGAGCTTTAGTTATCTGGTCAGAAAGCATCACGAGTCTCGGATAGAATCCGCAAAATCGCGTGTTTCCAAAGAGCTGGACATCATTCAAGACACACTTAAATCTGCCGGGAACATTCTCAGGTACTTTACCGATGACAGCATCAGTGACAACGCGGCGTTCGGTGAGATAAGAAAAACGGCTTTTTCCGCGATGTCCCCAGAAGATATGTTGCTGGTCAGTGCCCACTTGGTTGACGGCCGTTTTAACCGGGCAGAATATCAATGGTAATACACTGACAGCCAGTCACGCAAGACCGCTGGCAGCCTTAGGAAGCTGTTTCTGGCACTCGACATAGAATGTGAGGTAGCCCAGCCCGCGTTGAGTGTGCAAATTTCAAATGCCAGGGAAGAGTTGCTTACCAACAAGAAACTAACGTCGATGGATCTTAGGCTGGTGACGCACAATGATTTGGAACACCTCGTTAATGATGGAGAGGCCAACCACGTCAGGTTTGAATTTTACCTTTACCGTAAAATTGCCGGAATGATAGAAAGCGGTAAGGTGTATGTTAGTGAGAGTGAGCGTAACAAGCGGCTTGAAGATGATCTCATCCCTGCAGACGTGTGGGAAAAGGAAAAATCGTCTCTTATAGAAAAAACAGGGGTTGCCCGGCTCTCCAATTCGATTGAGCACGCTCTGGCAGATCTTGAGAGCCTCTCATTGAGAAAAAGAAATACTGAAGCGAGAAGTCACGACCTGATTGCCTGTATCTTTGGGAACGGAGCAAACTACGGCCTGCACCGCCTTGCCTCTTCATCAGACAGAAGTATCGGTATACTGCGGGCTGTCAATGACAGCTACATCAGACCAGAAACAACAGGGGCAGCCAATGATCTGATTTCGAATGCCCTCGCAAGACTTCCCATTTTCCGCCATTACACCATCAATGAATCCGCCCCGTTTGGCAGTATTGATGGGCAGAAGCATGCGTGCCGTATTAATACATTCAAAACCAGGTACTCAGCAAAATATTTCCGTAAAGGAAAAGGGGTTTCGGCCATGACGTTGGTGTCAAATCATGTACCTTTGAATACGACGGTAATATCGGCCAATGAATACGAAGGGCACTACGCATTTGACCTGCTTTACAACAACAGCAGTGACATCCAGCCCAAGTCTCTGGCCACCGACAATCACGGTACCAATAATGTGAACTTCGCTGTTCTGGATATTTTCGGTTACCAGTTTTCCCCCAAAGTTAAAGATACCAGTATTTAGATCACTGATTTCTGAACTATCCGCTGCTAGCGTGTGTGTTTCTTTATGTGAAACAGGGAATTACATACATGGCACTACCAACGCTCATCGAGGACAAAGAAAAAACTTGGATCTTCAAAGTCATTACCCAAACGCCAGAACCAGAGCTTAATGCTTGCCTAATGGGGTTCTTCTTGGGTAGCGGAATGACAACACTAGAGATTTGTCGAATACAGGTTCAAGACATTGTTAAGAAGAACGGGCAGCTAGCAAAGAGCTTTGCTGTTAAAGGCGATGTGAGCCGAGACTTTTACCTATCTAACATCAAACTGCAAAACCTCATAAAAAGCTACGTTGAGAAGCGGCCAAAGGACGGTGATCACCCTGACCAGTACAGCGGTTTTTCTCCTGATGAACCTTTCTTTAAGCGAAGAAATGGCGATCACTTCAAAATCAAACGTAGAACAACCGATAGAGGTAACACAAGCTATCACTGCAATGCTTTAAATAATCACATTAAACGACTGTTGGCTGATTCTGGTATCGAGCAACCGAGCATTCTAAGCGGCAGACGCACGTTTGCAGTAAGGCTTAAGCGGTATGGGGTTGATGTTCCTACCATTCATCTAATGCTTGGGAATAAGTCACTTGAAACGACGTTGCGGTTAATAGAAACAGATACGGCAAGTATGCTAGCTATAGCTGACATGGCATTTTGAATTTTAGAGTTGTCGATCGTTGATAGTTGGGCTTTAGCTTAGCAGGAAAGGGGGAGTGGGATTTATCAAGTTACATGGATTAACTAACCGCGCCGATTGAGTGGGGTGCAAATGGTTAACCGAGTCGGGCGGCTTGGTGCTTCGTTCGCGCTCCGCACTCTCTTTTCCTGCGGGGCTATTACTTGACTGTATTGAGCGAATAACGCACACTGTGGTTAACTGTGAGTGATATACGCACATAGAGGAAGATATGACACAAACCACAGAGAAAGAAGCCTTTTCAGCATACTGCCGCGATAGCGTAGGTCTTGACGCAAAAGAGGTGGCAGATTTGGCGAATGTTCCCCGTC
>NZ_LJJE01000016.1 GCF_001854765.1 Vibrio sonorensis
CAATAAAGCAGCATGAGGCTGGCGTTAAGGTGGACGACATTTGTCGGGATATGGGGATATCTTCGGGCACGTTTTACAACTGGCGCAGCAAATTTGCAGGGGTGGAAGTGAACGAAGCAAAACGCCTAAGAGAGTTAGAATCTGAAAACAACAAGCTCAAGAAACTGCTCGCTGAGAAGCTACTTGAAGTGGAAGCGATGAAGGACGTCGTCTCAAAAAAGTGGTAACGCCATCTTCTCGAAAGCTGATGGTTCGCCACTTAATCGAGGCTCACCAGCTAAGTGAAAGAGCGGCCTGTAAGCTTGCGTGTTTGAGTCGAACGGCGTTTCGATACCATCCTAAAACCGCGTCAGATATGGGTGTGCGTGAGCGTTTGAAAGAACTCGCAGCCCAATACTCTCGCTACAGCTATCTGATGCTTCATGGCTTGCTAAAGGCAGAGGCTTAGTTGTGAATAAGAAGCACACGTATCGCCTTTACACAGAAGAAGGGCTGCAAGTCAGAACCAAGAAACGGAAAAAGCGCCATCGCCCTCGGTTGGTCATGGAGGTTCCAACCAGATTGAATCAGCGTTGGTCAATGGACTTTGTCTCTGACCAGTTAGGTAATGGAAGACGCTTTCGTGTTCTCAACGTCGTTGATGACTATTCACGAGAAGTGATCGGTCAGCTTGTCTCAGGTTCCATCAGTGGACAGCAGGTCACTCGCTTTTTGACTCAACTGATAGAGGTGCGCGATAAGCCTGACCGTATTGTTTGCGATAGTGGCCCAGAATTTACCAGTAAAGCGATGTTCTTTTGGTCTAAGACAACGTCGGTAACATTAGCCTTTATACAACCGGGAAAACCGACTCAAAATGCATTCGTAGAAAGCTTAAACGGCAAGTTTAGAAATGAGTGTCTCAATCAGCATTGGTTCCGTACTCTGGATGAAGCAAGGTACGAAATAAATTTATGGCGAGAACACTACAACCATATTCGACCACATAGCTCTCTAAATGATATATCGCCCGTTGATTATGCCAACCAAGCGGCGTAAACATAAGAAACTTCATCGAGACAGTGGTATTAATCTCGGGGAAAGGTC
>NZ_LJJE01000017.1 GCF_001854765.1 Vibrio sonorensis
GTGTGATGGCCTAATTTGTGTGTTACTCAAAAATGGTGACACCAAACGAATGCCTTTTGGTGGGTTTTTTAGATGCCGATAACATCATCGGCCTACAACGACTAAAGATACTGTATATCACTGGTCTATGTACCGAAGACGAAGGCTTAGAAGTGGCTTGCACCATTCCAAAAAATCACTACGTAGTTGGCGCGTACATGGATAGAAAAGTCTATTTGTTGTCGTACAAAGGAGAGGTCAAACATCATCTTGTAAAATCGGTGTCTGACCTAGACGGCAAGAATAATGTGTGTCGGTTGTTTTAGCAAGAAACCTAAAACTAGTTCGTAATATTTTGACTTCTTAACTTTATTGCAAGCTCAGTTATTACACATCGTTACTGAAGTAGTATGAGTCTCCTTGAGTAAAATCAGCATTTTTTTCAGCTTTCTTGAAGTCTGGATATTTTTCGAGGTCATGCAAATGGGCATGAACAATCTCTCTCAGTGGAAGAGTTACGGTAAATGCTTCTAAATTGACCTCTTTGATTGTTTCGTCTTCGACATCGTGAAGAATATCTTTATATGGTGTTACAAGGTTCAGTTTTAGTGTTGAGCTTTCACGATACCCACTTAACAACGGAAGAATATGGACGTCATTAAAAGGTTTTGCATATATTTCAGTGACATATCCTATGTACACTTTCCTATCCGACATAGTGAATAAAATTGGTAATGCAAATTCGTATGAACGAAAGAACAACTGATTAAACTCTGGACTTTCTCCATCTTCTGCGAACTCTTCCAAAAACACGTAATCTTTGTAATCGGGGTCGAATCTGTATGTGATCAGTGGAGTTGCTATGCATATCGCTACTGAAATTGCACATAGGTCAAAAAGGGTTGCACCTATATGTGATGAATTTAGGTTTAATATTTCATTTAAAACGAAATCTCCTAAAGAAAAGCTCCTACTTAGTAAGCATAAGATCAAGTCAAAAATAGCGTAGACAACAACCGACAACCCGCAAACCGAAAAGCCAGCTATCGCAGATATCAAGAATGTGTGGTAGCCATTACTTCTTTTTAGAAAATAGTGATATCGATGAATACTATTTAGTAGGTAGTATCCTGCCATACACAAAACTAGAACGAATAGGAGAGAAAATGGTTTAGGCATGTTGATTTCCTATCAATCACACACAAAAAGAGGTGCTGAATGCACCTCTCGAATGTTTTTGTTAAGTCACGTCCTTCGGACAGCTTGTTTTGCAGCTTTGACTTGTGCTTTTACTTTACTACTGGCCCTAAACGAGTTGTAATCCATCACAACTAAATCTGGGTTTTTCATTTTAGGCTTTATCAGATAGTTCTGCGTTTTACCTTCTTTCTTTGCGCTAGGTAAACCCAGAATCATTCTAATTAAATTACCCATAGTTAGACTCCATTTCATATCCCCCTCTCCTCAGCGTTCAAATAAACACTTTCAGGGGTGACGCTTCAGCCGGGTATGGATGCTACCAGACAAAATAAAGCGCCACAACAATATAATGATAGCATTTTGTTCGATATGTCTAGTAAGTAATCAAAATTTACGTTAAGTTTTTGTTAAATTTGATTCGGCTTCTAATTTTTGCCAGCTTGCTTTTCATGCAACTTATGCGGGAACAATTGCGTGTATACCTGCCAAAGCACATTCAAATTCCTGTGGCCAGTCACCTGCGCTACCTCTTCACTAGAGTAACCTTTCTCAAATAGCCGACTTGCACCTTCTCGTCTCAAGTCGTGATACCGTAGATCTTGGATTCCTAATTCATTGCGGACTCTTTGAAACCCAGTACTTACGCTGCGCGGGTTAAATGGGAAAATTCGCTCACCACGCTTCGGTTGTGTTACCGCAATATCAAAAGATTCACCTAGTAAAGGCACCAACATATGATTACCGGCTTTTTTCCGTGGATCCTTTCTATCTCTAACGACTACTGTTTTATTCTCCTTATCTAAGTCATCCCAACGAATGGAGCACACCTCACCAATACGCATACAAGTAAGAATGCTGAACTCTAGAATGTCGACAAAAGGAATACGAGTTGGACCGTTTGGCCGGAAGCTTTGCCGTTTTTCCAACCCCTTTCGAAGCTTTTCTAATTCAATGGTCGTGGGTCGTCGCGTTCGTTTTTGGCTTTTGCCTATTAGTCTCATATCGATAAGAACGGGTACCGCTTCTTCAAACACTTGGTAGTTTGCAGCGATATTGAATACCGGTTTTGCTTTCTTCATCACCGAACGCAGATAAGCCACATCATGATAAATAGTGGCACCGCCAGCCCCTGTAGATTTACGATTTCTACAATGCTCAATGAGATCACTCGTTTTAAGGCTGTTTGAATCAATGTTCGCAATATCGCAGTCGCGTAAAAGCTGAATCACATAACGTTTGGTTCGTCCGGTATTCGCCCATAAATCTCTGTCACTCATAAACATATCGAGCAGTTCTCCTAGGGAGACTGTTTTCTTTTGATTAAGTGCACCTTCGGCCTCTAGTTCGGCCACTCTTTTTAGACCATAGGACTTGGCGAGTGCTTTCTTTTTTAGAGTTTTGCATTCCCTGTGTATAATGCGCGAAGATTTTTTTACGACTATTGTTACCTTGAATCGGGATTCACCATTTTTGAGCTTTCGAGTTTCTATATAGTAGCTTGCCATTCGTCCTACTCTTTTAGGGAGACTATAGGGGGACTGCTAAAAGGAATTAGACGCCATTCTAGGTAATTCGCTGTACTTTTGAACAGCATTAAAAAAGTATGAATATTGAGATAAACCATGACCACCACTGACATCACCCAGAAATACGCCGCTAACCGTTTTTCCATCGCTCCTATGCTCGATTGGACGGATAGACATTGTCGTTACTTCCACAGGTTACTGACGAATGAAACCCTACTGTATACCGAGATGGTAACGACCGGTGCGATCATTCATGGAAAGGGGGATTTCCTAGCGTACAATCAAGAAGAGCATCCAGTTGCTTTGCAGCTTGGTGGGTCAAACCCCCAAGATTTAGCAATATGTGCAAAGCTTGCTCAAGAGCGTGGTTATGACGAGATTAACCTTAACGTGGGTTGTCCCTCTGATCGAGTTCAGAATGGCCGATTTGGTGCTTGCCTTATGGCGGAACCACAGCTGGTGGCGGATTGTGTTGCAGCGATGCGTGAAGTGGTAGATGTACCGGTAACAGTGAAAACCCGCATAGGTATTGATGATCAAGACTCTTACGAGTTTCTGACAGATTTCGTGACGATAGTGTCTGAAAAAGGCGGCTGTGAGCAATTTACGATCCATGCGAGAAAAGCGTGGTTGTCGGGTTTGAGTCCGAAAGAGAATCGAGAAATCCCACCTTTGGATTATCCACGCGCGTATCAGTTGAAGAACGATTTCTCTCACCTAAGTATTGCGGTAAATGGTGGTGTAAAAACACTGGATGAATCTTTGCAGCACTTGAACCACCTTGATGGCGTGATGGTTGGTCGCGAAGCTATCAAAACCCATATATTCTAGCAGAGGTTGATCAGCGTATCTTTGGTAAAGAGAAGCCAGTTGTTAAACGCAGTGATGTTGTGAAAGCGATGTATCCCTATATCGAAGAGCAACTTTCAAAGGGAGCATACTTAGGTCATATTACTCGCCATATGCTGGGGTTATTCCAGAATATGCCTGGTGCAAGACAGTGGCGTAGATATATAAGTGAAAATGCCCACAAGCCGGGATCTGGTATTGAAGTGGTCGAAACTGCACTGGCCAAAATTCCGAAAGAGCTGGGTGTGTAAAAAATACCATTAACATGGTTAATTTCGCCTCTCTTGAAGAGGCGTTTTTGTTTTTATAGTACTGAGGTTTAATTATTTTTAATTAAATCAGTGATTTATGTGGGTGGAGAAAGTTGGCAAGCTTTCTGCAATATCTCCAAAAGATAAAAAAGGAGATAAACTATGTTAGAACTGATCTTTGTACTGGTTTTTGTTGCGACTCTACTCGTTACTGGGCTTACTATGTTCACAGTATTTGCAGCAACAGGCTTGGCACTATTGGTCATGTTGCTATTGGGTATGGCTGGCGCAGTGCTAAAATTAATTCCTTGGCTAATTGTAATCGCAGTTGGTATCTGGTTCTTTAAGAACGTAGTGCACAGCGCTCGTTAAGAGAACTTAATTAGCGATTAACCTATGTGC
The DNA here is from genome assembly GCF_001854765.1 of Vibrio sonorensis. Lineage (GTDB taxonomy): Bacteria > Pseudomonadota > Gammaproteobacteria > Enterobacterales > Vibrionaceae > Vibrio > Vibrio sonorensis. Next base: position 4,208 of record NZ_LJJE01000017.1, read on the forward strand.
ATATTGTGCTACTATTTCTTTCACTTTTGTTTTTCAAAGCAGTGAAAAAACAGGGAGCGATATAAAATGGTTAGATTCGCACTATTAGCTTCAATGTCAGCAGTTACTTTGTTAAGCGCCACATTCGCTAGGGCAGAAATGTCTTGGAATGGAAAAGTGGGTGCTGACTTTTGGTTTGCTGAAACGAAAGTAGACAATGTGCACCGAGATAATGGAGGCTCCCCCGTTATTTACGCCGCTATCGAGCAAGATCTCCGCTTTGTTCCTCATGTCAGTGTTCGTTCCACTTGGGTGGAGGCAAAATACACTGCGTTTGATAAGTACGACTTTACCTTTTACTACAATCTATTGGATCGGGAGCTGATGACTTTCGATGCCGGACTGACATTAACAAGCTATCAAAACAGCCACTATTTAGATAAAGACAACGGCAATACTCGTTTGGACTTTGATGAGCTGACTCATAACTGGTATGCCTACGCTGAAATTTATGTGCCTAAAACAAATTTAGATATCATCGGTCAGTTTGACTTCGGTAATAGCAAAGGGATAAAAAGCGCCGATGTGTTGGCAGGTATGCAGTATTTGGTCAACCTGGATAAAAGTACTCTTGCTTTAAGAGGGGGGTACAGGGTAATTGATTTAGAATTTAGTAATCCGACACCGAGCAAAGATATTGCCTATGTCTTTGTAAATGGATGGTTTTTAGGCGGTGAATGGCGTTACTAAGACTCACAGCACTCATTGATACTAACGAAGCTCAATCGTAGCGTTTCCCTTCTTTTCTTCTTTATAGAACCATCAACTATTTGTCACTTTTTCGTTTCTTAGTCCATGCTTTATTAAGCGAAGTTATGCCTTTATGACATTCGTTTTGAAATATTTGTACCGAAATCACCTTCGGAAGAGCATTGGGAATGGAATCTTATGACGATTAACGAACTAAGAAGTCTTTACCGAGATAACCAATTAGTGGAAGCCATTATTGAGCCGTCAGCAGAAGAAGGGAGTTGGATCGTAGAGTTCCGTCACGCAAGGGGTGGCTTCGTATTGCTTACAGATGCACATGGTGAAGAGTGCCACTATATAGACCTCGACCAAGCGTCAAAATCAGCTATGGCGGTAGGCTTTAAACAGGTGAGAGTGGAAGACGTTTAATCAGAAAAGCGTTTTTTTAATCCCAAATGTTATAAAACATTCTCTTCTATTCTTTCTTGTTATTAGAGAGAGTGGTTAATCTATCGTCACGCAATGAATAGGGATGTCGTGACTATGTCTTCTCAAAAGAAAGTGTCGTCTAACACTACGCCACCAGAGCTTGCCGGACTGGCAAGCCCACTGAATGACCAACAATTTGGTCAACTACAACAAACAGTATCGGAACTTTCACCTCAGCAAATCGCTTGGGTGAGTGGTTATTTTTGGGGATTAGCTAATTCTCAGCCTGCGGCAGCATCTGCCCCAATTAATCAAGCTGCAGCGGCAGTGGCAGCAAAACCTGCGGGCAAGCTAAGTATTATATTTGCCTCGCAAACAGGTAACGCTAAAGGTGTTGCGGAAGCATTAGAACAAGAAGCCAAGCAGCAAGGTATCGAAGTACAACTTTTTGATGCGAGTGATTACAAAGGTAAAAACCTTGCGAAAGAAACGCATGTCATCGTGGTTGCCTCGACGAATGGCGAAGGTGAAGCACCTGATAACGCCATCGAATTGCATGAATTCTTGCAATCAAAGAAAGCTCCGAAGCTACCCAACTTGCAATACGGTGTGATAGGCCTTGGTGATTCAAGTTATGAGTTCTTCTGTCAAACAGGTAAAGACTTTGACGAGTACTTGTCTAAACTCGGTGCAACTTCATTTATCGACCGAATTGATTGTGATGTTGATTACGAAGCACCAGCAGCCGAGTGGCGTGCAAACGCGCTAGCTAAGGTAAAAGAAGCGTTATCAGCCGGTAATGAAGCGGAAGTTGTTCAACTACCGGTGGGACAAGCGGCAGCGGGGCACTCACAATACACGAAACAAAACCCATACACGGCAACGCTATTAACCAGCCAAAAAATTACGGGGCGTGATTCTGGCAAAGATGTTCGCCATATCGAAATCGATCTAGATGAGTCTGGAATTACTTATCAGCCAGGTGATGCATTAGGCGTTTGGTTTGAAAATAGCTCAGACCTCGCGAATGCGATTCTTGCGAAAGTAGGTTTGTCTGGTGTAGAGAGTGTAGAAGTAGATGGCGAGAGTCTCTCCGTTCACAGCGCCCTCGTAAGTAAATATGAAATTACAGCATCTAACCCTCAGTTGGTAGAGAAATTCTCAGTACTGTCAGGCAGCAAAAAGCTTCAAAAGCTGGTGGAAGAAAAAGACAAACTGCGCGAATACGCAGGCAACACACAGGTTATCGATGTACTGTCGGAGAAGAAAACCAAGCTATCAGCAGAAGAGCTCGTAGGTTTACTGCGCCGTCTTACTCCACGCTTGTATTCTATTGCATCTAGCCAAACTGAAGTCGATGAAGAAGTTCATTTAACCGTTGGTGTTGTAGAGTATGGCCAAGGTGAAGAAAAACGTTTTGGTGGCGCTTCAAGCTTCCTATCACATCGCCTAGAAGAAGGTGGTGAAGTCAAAGTGTTTGTTGAGAACAACAACAACTTCAAATTACCTGAAGATGACAACACACCAGTGATCATGATTGGACCAGGTACTGGTATCGCACCGTTCAGAAGCTTTATCCAAGAGCGTGACAACCGAGATGCGGAAGGCAAAAACTGGTTGTTCTTTGGCGATCGAACTTTCACGCAAGACTTCCTCTATCAAGTTGAATGGCAAAAGTACCTTAAGCAAGGCATTTTGGATCGCTTGATGTGGCATTCAGCCGCGATCAGCATGAAAAAGTTTACGTTCAACACCGCATTCTAGAGCAAGCAGAGCAAGTGTGGCAGTGGATACAAGAAGGCGCATACCTCTATGTGTGTGGGGATGCAACACGTATGGCTAAAGATGTTCACGAAGCACTAGTCGAAGTGGCAGAGCAACAAGGAAAAATGTCACGCGATGATGCAGAAGAATTTATCAACAACCTTCGCAAAGCAAAACGTTATCAAAGGGATGTGTACTAATGAGCGACAAACAAGAAGTATTGGGTGAAGTATTAGGACCTCTATCTGATAACGAGCGCCTAAAACGAGAAAGTAACTTTTTACGCGGCACCATTGAGACAGATCTCAAAGATCGTATAACAGGTGGATTTAATGGCGATAATTTCCAGTTGATTCGATTCCACGGGATGTATCAGCAGGACGATCGAGATTTCCGTAACGAACGAGCTAAGCAGAAACTAGAACCACTGCACAATGTGATGTTCCGCGCACGCATGCCGGGTGGGGTAATAACCCCAACTCAGTGGTTGGCAATTGATAAATTTGCATCAGAGAACACCTCGTATGGAAGTATTCGTCTAACAACCCGACAAACATTCCAGTTCCACGGTGTGCTTAAGCCCAACATTAAGTTTATGCACCAAACGCTAAATAAAATTGGCATTGATGGTATTGCTACTGCAGGTGATGTTAACCGTAACGTCTTATGTACTAGTAACCCAGTAGAGTCAAAGTTCCATCAAGAAGCGTATGAGTGGGCGAAGAAGATCAGTGAACACCTACTGCCCAAAACACGGGCTTACGCCGAAATTTGGTTAGATGGTGAAAAATTAGAAACAACAGATAAAGAACCAATTTTAGGCAGTAACTACTTGCCACGCAAATTCAAAACAACGGTAGTGATCCCTCCACAAAATGATGTGGATGTGCATGCCAATGATTTGAACTTTGTTGCGATTGCGGAAGATGGAAAGCTGGTGGGCTTTAACGTATTAGTCGGTGGTGGTCTAGCAATGACACATGGCGATACCGCGACCTACCCACGACGAGCTGATGATTTTGGATTTATCCCAGCAGACAAAACATTAGACGTAGCCGCAGCAGTAGTCACGACCCAACGCGATTGGGGCAATCGCTCAAATCGTAAGAATGCAAAAACTAAGTACACATTAGACCGCGTTGGTATAGATGTGTTTAAAGCCGAAGTTGAAAAGCGCGCAGGCGTTAAGTTCGCTGATAGCCGTCCTTATGAGTTTACTGGGCGAGGAGACCGTATCGGTTGGGTTGAAGGAATCGATGGTAAACACCACCTTACCCTGTTTATCGAAAACGGCCGTTTGTTAGATTACCCAGGTAAACCACTTAAGAGTGGTGTTGCAGAAATCGCTAAAATCCACAAAGGCGACTTCCGCATGACTGCGAACCAAAACCTAATCATTGCGGGTGTGAGTAAGACTAACAAAGCTAAGATTGAGAAAATCGCTCGAGATCACGGCTTGATTGATGACGGAGTTAGTGAACAGCGCAAGAACTCAATGGCTTGTGTTGCGTTCCCAACCTGTCCGCTAGCGATGGCAGAAGCAGAACGTTTCTTACCGGAGTTTGTTACAGACGTAGAAGGCATTCTAGAAAAGCATGATTTACCAAAAGATGACAACATCATTTTGAGAGTCACTGGGTGTCCAAATGGCTGTGGTCGAGCGATGCTGGCAGAAATTGGCTTAGTCGGCAAAGCTCCTGGCCGTTACAACTTGCACCTAGGAGGTAATCGTTCAGGTACTAGAGTTCCTAAGATGTACAAAGAGAACATTACTGAACAGCAAATCCTACAAGAGATTGACTCGCTTGTTGAACGTTGGGCCAATGAAAGAGAATCCGGCGAAGGATTTGGTGATTTCACCATTCGAGCTGGGATTATTGAAGAAGTGATCATCTCAAAGAGGGATTTCTATGCTTAATTCCATCGCTTCGCGCTTGGAGTTAGAAGAGCTTAAAACATTGACCAAGGCGCAGCAAAGTCTACGCCTTGCGGAAATCAATGTAGAGCTTGAATCACTCACAGCGCAAGAGCGCGTAAAATGGGCGCTTGAAAACCTAGAAGGTACACACATCATATCGTCGAGTTTCGGTATACAAGCCGCTCTAATGTTGCACCTTGTTACCGAACAGAAACCAGATATTCCTGTTGTTTTGACAGATACCGGCTATTTGTTTGATGAAACTTATCGATTTATTGATGAGCTTAAAGACAAGCTATCACTCAACCTAAAAGTGTACCGAGCAAAAGAGAGCCCTCAGTGGCAAGAAGCTCGTTACGGAAAACTGTGGGAGCAAGGTGTCGAAGGGATCAAGCAATACAACAAACTCAACAAAGTTGAACCAATGCGTCGCGCACTGGATGAGCTGAATGTAGGAACTTGGTTTTCAGGTTTAAGACGAGAACAGTCAGAATCACGAGCTGGCTTGCCTATTCTTTCCATTCAAAATGGCGTATTCAAATTTTTACCCGTTTTAGATTGGACAAATAAAGAGGTGCATTACTACCTCGAACAACATGGTTTAACTTACCACCCACTATGGGATGAAGGTTACTTATCCGTAGGTGATACTCATACTACACGTAAGTGGGAACCAGGTATGAAAGAAGAAGAAACGCGTTTCTTCGGCCTAAAAAGAGAATGTGGCCTTCACGAAGAAGATAACGAGCAAGATGGTTCAGGTATCTAAACTTTCTTAAAAGCTATAGTAAAGAAAAGTCGCAGGTGCGGCTTTTCTGCTTTGTACTATGCTTAAATTTCGGCTCAAATTTAACAACTCTGTGGATAACCTGTTTGATAGCTTTGACTAAATAGGGATAAATAAGCCTTTGAGTGAAGTTTCGCCTGTTAGACGTTATTTTTCCATTTTTTCTTAAATAGTACTTGCCAATGTGATGGTGATCTCTATAATGCCACCTCGCTGACACGGCAAGGTTTTCTAAAGTAAAACAAGCCAGTTAGCAGGCCAGTAAGAAAAATGAAATAAATTTGAAAAAGTGTTTGACACTCTCAGTTATCTCGTTAGAATGGCCGCCTCTTCCCAAGTGACTTAGGTCACAAAGAAGAACGCTCTTTAACAATGTAAACCTATCAATCTGTGTGGGCACTCGTTGATGATAATCCAATTAGAAGCAATAGCTTCAAATTAGGTTTCAATGAAACGAAGTGACCAACGAGTCGTAAGATTC
>NZ_LJJE01000018.1 GCF_001854765.1 Vibrio sonorensis
CCGTTGTCGGCACGGCTATCGGCGGCATCATTGGCGGCATCGTCGGCGGGTTTGGTGGCGACATGATAGGCCGCTCTCTAGGCGGCAGTCTATTTGATTGGTTTGGCTCTGATGATTCAGGGGCGCAAGAGGCAGATTCGCCTTTAATGGCTGTGGCGAAAAAGAAAGATGAACCTTTAGAAGCTGCTAATGCAACCAGTATTAACAGCTATTCATCAAGCTCTAACAGTGACGTAATTTTCAGTGAAAATTCACCCGCCAAAACAAGCTTGGTTGGTCAAGGCACGGTGCTAGCTATCGGTCAAGAAAAGATTGAGGAAGATCAGCGTGAAGGTGCTAATTCTCAAGGCTCTGGTCTTTTGTCGGAAAAGGATGAAAGCGACAAGCCAATCAACGTTACGGCGCATTTGCCAGCGCATTTCTTTAAAACCCTTGAGAAAATCGGCTCATCAAATGGCGCTGCGACCCCAAGGCGAACCGCCGCGCCAAACATGCCAGCACAAAGCGGCGCGCTTCCTAACTCTGAAAACAAATCACCAGATAAAACAATACCTACAGGACTTAGCGATCCTGAATTACGCCTAATCGCTATGGATCTTAGATAGCAAGGCTAAACCAACAACTAGAGGTTAATACTCATGGAAATATATTCTTTCTCGTACACGTTTTCTGCACACTTTGCCGTTGGTCTTTTGATGGCGGCTTTGTTCTATTCGGTAGATACCGTTATCAAGCATTTTGGTAGCGATAGAGCCAAAGCGGAACGAATGGAAAAGGTAGAGTTATCAAAAGAAAAAATGCAACAAATTCACTCAATGGTTGGCGGTGTGGGTTATTCCATTGTAATGACGTTTGTCGTTTTTTTGTATGTAACCTTATGGCCTTATGGCCTTATGGTCTGTTTAAAAAAGGTTATGCGATTAATTAAAAGCTAATTCAAATCAGAGTCGTTAAAAAAGGTTATTCGCATGGGAATGGAGTTTTCACATTTGCTTGAGACAGAAGATGGTGAGCTGGTGGTGTTTGATGATGCTCAGTCCGAAGGCGAGCAAGTTAGATTTTGGTTAAATACACCTCAAGGACAAGTATGGGGTAAGCCTTGGTGGGGTAATCCCTTTGCTAAATTTCGCCACGAGCCTTTAGATGAAAACCTTCAGGCAGACATCACAATGGATGTATTAGCTGACTTAAAAAGAGATTTGCCGCACATCTCTATTAGAGACATTTTAGTGGAGCAAATTGATACCGACGCCGCTTTGATTACCCTCGTAACCAAAAAAGGCGCAACACCAAAAAAATCATTAAAAGGGTTTGGAAATGCGGTTTGATAAAATCAAAGAGTTTGCTGATAACTATCTTTCGTCTTCTACTTTTTGGTCGCGCTTTAAAGGCGGTGAAATCTATGAGTACCTAATCAACTTCATCACGCAGCTTTTTTATCGAGCACAACAAGCGATGGAAATTAGATTGATGGAGGGGCATATTTCACAAGCTAATCGCCCTTCATCTATTCGCGCCCACGCTCAAGATAGGGGATATGTTCCCCACAAGCGACAAGCAAGCAGGCACGTTATCACGGCCACGAATAACACCGATTCACGAATAGACATTAGTGAGATGCAAAATTTCATTTCTCCAGATAACAACCTCAACTATCTAATTGTCGATGCGGTCATTATCGAGCCTCACTCTACGGTTGAAATTGAAGTCATTCAGGGCGAAAGAGCAAGCCAATCCTTTGAGGTTAGGTCACTCGACAAGTATTTAACTGTACTACTTGATCGCGGCATTTCTCGCCGCCTAGCGAGCTTTGAGGTGTACATTACGCACCCCGTTACAGGTAATCGTGATAAGTGGGAAAGTTGCTACCTGTTTAGAAATGTCACCAAAGACGACAAAGTGTATGTGGAATTTTGTACGGCCACCGAAGAAACGGGCATTAGGTTCGGTGACGGTCACGTATCGGGCATGATCCCCGAAATTGGCTCTATCATTGATATTGAATACATAACCACAGAAGGTTTTAGTTCTTTACCCGCTGGGCAAGAGTTAACTTGTTTAGATGCGGAGGTCAGCGAGGCCGTGAGTTTTGTGGCAAAAAGCACAATGCTGGTAGGAACAGAGCGAGAGGATACCGAAAGTATTCGTATGAATGCTCAATACCACCCAATGTATGACAACAGCACGGTGTGGGACAATGATTACGCTTTTTTCTTCAGGGGGAATATGCGCGGCTCGACGTTTGTCAGCGTGTGGGGTGAGCAAGAGCAAGAAAAAATGGTAGGCACGGCAAAGCCGGAGCATATCAATAAAATCTATGTCTGCGTTTTTCACCCAAAACAAACCAGCCTTGAAACCAAAAGTGGCATTGAGCACCTTTGCTCTCAGTTGGATGATATTGCCTTTGAAAAGCAACACGTTCACGTAGAGCCTAAATTGCACAAATACACCTTGACGCTAAAAGGCAAAATTCTATCGAGTAAAAAAGTTTCAGAGGTTGAAAAGGCGCTCAATCTCGCCTTGTCTGTCTTTACGGAAAGAAACGCCATCCATCAAGGAAAGACCACGCATGACGACATTTGGCGAGCAGTGGATAAGCTCAAAATTCTGGATTCTTTTAACATCATTACAAGTGAAGATCTCGACGTCAGTGTGCCTATTGATACGTTTAGGTTTTTAGACTTATCCAAAAGTCAGATCGTTATCAGCCGTTAGGTTATTTTTGCATCTGCAAATATCATAGATTGAATGATTTTTTATTGGTACGCGCATGTTAAAGGGAAAGCTAACAAAAACACTAAGAGAGCAAAGCAAAGGCTGGTTTGATTTAGCCAATGCCTTAAATGCTATTAGTGAAAAGGTGATCGAGCCTTTGCTTATCCGTGCGCGCTCCTTGTCTAATCTTTTTGAAATGAACGAGGCCGATCTCAATATCCGATTGGATGAGATGGGCTCATTTATGAGCTTCGGCCAGTTCGATGATGTAAATAAGCCGCTCATCATTCAGCAGCGAACCGACGAGATTCACTACAAAAACACGCTTTACCCACTGAGTAAAACGCTCCTTCGAGAGTTTGGAAATAAACGGGTAAGGTGGCAAAGGCTATATGCGCCAGAAGACTTTACAGCGCACCCCTATGGCAGTTTATTTGTAACCGAAAGCGGTAAGCAACTGCACCCAGAAATTACCAAGTGGATCAGGGTTAGTCGCGGGGTGATTGAATCGCCCATTGCTGATTTTTACGAAGAGGCAGGCGGCGACATTGCCAAGGCTGAAGAGCTGATAGCTCAATTTCAAAAAAGCTTAGACGAAGTTGTGATCCCGCTGGTTCCGACGCACATCGTATTTGATGGGCAGATATTTACTATTTTTGTGTCCATTAAAGAAGCGTATGAAATCGCCAGATTAACCGCTTCAGAAATCACTGATCAGTTAGAGCGCCTTAGAGAAGCTAAGGAAGCCATCACCACCAGCAACAGTGTGCAAGCTGAAACCTATCACTTGCCAAATGAAAATCCCATCATTGAGCATCCTTCCTCGTATCGGATGGATTGCCTTGATCTGGATTCATGTCCACTAGATGCTGAACATTACTTTAATCGAGGTCTAAGCGCATGATTTCTACACCTGTAGAGAAAGCCCGAATTCAAACCATTTACTACACCGAAAGGGCAAAATCTTCTATTGCTGATGCTCCGTTTTTTAAACTTGGCGACATTGTTTGGGGTACGGGATTTGTAAGTATCGACGGTCAGGGTGATGTGATTTTTGAGCCTATCCCTCATGACGTTTCGCAAATTCAAGGTGAAGTGTTTAGAAACAAGCCCAACAAAAGTGTTATTAACAATAAAATTTTGCTGTCGGCCACTTTCCCTAAATCAATGATGCCCACTACAGGCAGTAAAATGCTGACCACGCTTTACCAGTTAGACGACAAAGGAAACGTCGCCATCGTCTTTCTGTTTGCTCCCGTGTACACCAGCCCCAATCGCGACATTAACTTGCACGCAGAAATTGAGATAGGGGACGCGTAATGCAAGAAAAGTTTGACGGGTATATTAGTACGGGTAACACCAACGAGCACGCACTAATCACTGACATTCAGTATGGTGAAAAGTTTTCATCCGCTGCGCTCAATAGACACTGGAAAAACATCAAGCCCGTTGGTATTTACGCAGGGTTTGAGCCTGTTATTTCTGGCGTTGATACAGTAACGGTGGGGGATGCTTCAGGGCGCAATACGCTGGTGGCGCAAACTGCAAGTGGCGAGTATCAATTAACCGTCCACCAGCAAAAGCCTATTACTTTAACTGTTGCGCGAGATCAAGATTTGACCGCTGTTGTTGAAGCGTTCTTTGCTTATGGCGTGGTTACAAAGCAAGTCGACACTGACTCGTTAGTAGATGCAGCAACGCTAAAGCTCATTCCTACCGCAGAGGTTAAGCCTCATCATGTCGCACTGTTTAGAGTGTTGCTCCCAGCGGCGGCGCCTAAATTGTTACCAGAGCACTTAATTACCGATGTGCGAGTAGACGCTAACATTGCGGGGGCGTATTCCCGTAATGAGTCCGATCGTAACTTTGTTAGAAAAACCGCCGATCAAGGCGCAATGATTGTGCCGTTTAGTTCTGATGATAACAACCCACCCGACGGGCTTGAGCGCTGGAATCCTGAAAAGCGCCGAATTGAGTACAGTCGCGACAGGAAATGGCACGGCGTGGGAGGCGGAGGGTCAACCTTAAAGACCGTAAACGTCGATACCTTGCTAGGGGCTGGCGAAGGCTGCTTAGTGAACACGACAGCCGTTAAAAAAACAGTAACGGTGACTTTGCAGGGCAAGGCCGACGCCTCAGAAGGCAATGAGCATATTGTTGGAGACGTTCGAAGCGGCAGTGCATTTAAATACCCCGTCAAAGTTATTGCTCAAGGCGCTACGACGGTGAACGGTGAGCCTTATTATCTAATTAACGTTGATGGCGCTCGCCTAACATTTAACTACGATGCGCAAAGCGATAACTGGGAAATTTCGTCAGGGTTTGGGGAAAGGCCAGTACCTAAATCGGTGTTTGATTCCTATGAATCTAAGCCAGCCAAAGGCACGTCTGTTTTTCATGTTGATTATCATGTCGGCTATGTCGACATATACTTAAATGGCGCTCAGCTATGCAGTAATGATTTCACCGCTACAGATGGCAAAACCATTACGTTGCATCAACCAACTAAACGTCATGATGATGTTGTTCAAATAAAAGCATGGCGCTTTGTCGACCAGCTGCAAGACGTGTCGCTTACTCGCAAAGAGTGGAGCGGAAAAGCGGAGCGCGGCGCGGTTTCTTTGCCTGCCAATGGTTTAAATAACGATCTTGCTAAAGCTTACTATCTCCAAATCGGCGGTGTCCGTCAGCAACCAACCGTTGACTATAGCATTTCCTCTTTAACCAATGAGGTGTTACTTGCTAAACCGCTTGATAACCCTCAAGACTGGTATTTGCTTTCTGAAGCAGAAGTGCAGTTATTCGAAGGTATTGACCACCAGATAAACGCGACCAATACCAACAACTCTCTAACAGGTAAAAATGTTAAAGAGAACATTGATGAACTCGATACGCGCACTGCTGGGTTAAATGAAGTTGGTTCAGTTATCTGGTTGGCGCACGAACAGCACCCCGAAGGGAAATACATAAAACCTAACGGCTACCCGCTTAAAATGACTGAGTACCCCCAGCTTTACGAGAAATTCGGCTCAACCTACACCCAGCAATGGGAGGCTGGCGAGCTTGTATTGCTTGGCGAGCTTAGAAAATCGATTGCCAACGGCACTATTTACAAGGCCACAAAATCAGGCACAACCGCCGGAACTGACGTTACTAATGACACGGTAGTAACTTGGGTTGTCTCTAATGAGTTTCAAAATATGGACATGCGCGGCGTGCATTTTAGGGCTTTAGATGAAGGTCGAGGGCTCGACCCAAATCGAAAAATGGGAGAATTTCAGGGAGATGCAATTCGTAACATTAAAGGCACAAGTCGCCCATATGACGGCGGCGGATTACCTAGCGGTATCAGCACGGGAGCATTTAGGCTGAAATCGGGCGGTGGTCTTGTCCCTATAGGCTCCGAAGGTGTTCGTTCTTATCATGAGTTTGATGCCTCTCTGGTCGTCCCTACTGCCCACGAAAACCGTGGTGTCAACATGCCTTTAGTTCCTTGGCTTAGATACAAGAGATAATACTTATGCTAATCAATCATTACGACCGAGTAACCAAGGTCTTTTTATGTCAGACCAAAGCCGAGCCTAATCCAGAGGGTAAAGGTTACTTAATACCGGCTTTTGCTACTGACATTCCTCTACCCCAAAACGTGCCTGAAGGCAAAGCGTTAGTGTTTAACGGCGAAGGGTGGGACGCCTTTGACGATCATCGTGGCAAGACAGCGTATTGCACAAAGACTAAAGAGCCTTCTGAAATTGATTATGTGGGCACAATAAAGACAGGCTTTACTCTTAAGGAGTCCGTTTCTGAATTTGAACAATGGGACGACGCGCTACAAGATTGGAAAGTCGATGTCGAACTGGAGCGTCAGGCGCACAACCGCAGTGAATACATGTGGTCAAAGAGCGAGTTAAGCTCTGAATCAAAAGCCAGTGTTCAAATCACACTTCATAACGAAGGAAGTTCACGCGCCACTTTCACAAAAGAAGCATGGACAAGCTACAAAGAGGCGCTTCGAGATTACGCCTCATATGACGCTCTAAGCGACTTCTATAGCGTGAATGACATATCTAAGACCTACGCGACAGATAGTAAAACAAAACGCCCCCTAAGCCCCGCTGAGGAGGCTGAAAAACTATTGCAATCCACCAGCTCACCAAAAACTGAGGTAGCATCATGAGCGAAACCCATCTTTCACAAATCTCAGGACGCTCGCGTGACTCTGATATAGCTCAGCTGGACATTCTTATACATGGTGTTAATGCTGCCTTGGTAGGGATGAAATCATTTCCCGTAACTATGCGCAATCTTCCCGCTATGGGTTTCTTTAGTCAGGGTGTTTATTTTAACTGTAGTCACACTGACTTTAATGTGTCTCGCCATGGGTTTGTCGAGCGCGGCGCTATTACTTCTTCTGGTCGCTTCAGAAGGCAAGGGGCTATTTACTATGCTGACGCCGAACTATAAGGAAACACCGTGATAAGTTCAAGAAATCGAAATAGGGCTGATTGGTGTCCTGAAATGTATTCCGGCAAAAACCTACTGATTAATGGTTGTCTGTCTGAGTTCCAAAGGGGAAATGCTGGGAAAGATGGTTTTTCCGCAGACAGATGGCGTATTGATGGCGTATCAGCTTCATTAAAAGATGTGAGTGACGTGCCTAAAGGTTACTTGCAAGGTTGCTATCTTTCCAAAACTAGTGCGGGAGAAATGTTTTTTGGTCAGCGTATTGAGGCGGCATTATCAGCGCAGTCGGCTGGAGAAAATGTAACATTCAGCTTTGAGCTTTATGATGTGATAGGCATTGATAAGTTAGAAGTTGTCGCCTATCACACCTCTGCTAAAGATGATTGGTCAACCGCTTCTGTCTTGTTCTTTAGTGAGCAAGTGGCCGACCTAGCCAGTGGCCGCAAGTCTGTCGTTATGCCCTCTTTACCCGATGATGTAAAGCACGGCCTTTATGTCGGATTAAAGGCGACAACCTCAAATGCAGGCTCATACAAAACAACAGGATTGCAATTAGAACTTGGCGATCAGGCGACAAGGTTTGTGCCAGATTTTCCAACGATAAATTTAGCTAAGTGTCAACGGTTCTATCAATACCATAACATCACCGAAGTTAGAGGGTTTCAATCCGCAGGGGTTATCATACATCATCCTATGATGCTTCCTGTAGAGTTGAGAGCCTTGCCAGCAGTTACATCCACGCATACCGTGATCCATCGTGCGGCAGCTGTTGAAATTCAGGCGCTAACAAAATCTGAGGTTATTGTTTCTATAACCAAAGGCACAGAAACAAGTGACTGTTTTGTTAACGGAATGACGGTATCGCTTGATGCAGAGCTCTAGGAGGTTTAAATATGGAAAAAACATATCAATATACAGATGCTAAAAAAACCACTGTAAGAACAATAGGTTGCGAGACGGGGGCAAGTGAAACGATTCCTAAACGTCATCGTTTTTGGTACGAAAAAGGTGTAGATAAAGCAGAAAAGGAAGGGCTTATTCTGCCTTGTGATTACGTCAAACCACCAACTCTTGAGGAAGCGTATCAGCTCAAGTATTCCGACATTAATACATGGCGTGACAGAGAAGAGGCAAAGCAAAGCGCAACGGTTACAGTTGACGGTGTGGCTTATGACGCCGACCCTGCGAGTCGCACGAAAATTCAAAGCTATCTGGCCGCTGATTTTGCACCTGAGTTTTGGACTAGTGCCGACAACCGAGACATTAAGCCTTTTAGCTTAACCACGCTAAAAGCGATTCAAAGCGCCATATTAAGCAAGGGCTTTGAAATACATGCACGTCAAAGACAATTAAAGTCGGAACTTGATGCGCTTAAGGCTTCAAAATCAGTAACCGTAAAAAAAATTCAAGCTTTTGTCGTTGATTGGCCGACAGTGCCGCCCGCTGCTTAATCTATCTTTGAATACCTTTCACTAAGTCGCCCATGTTGGCGGCTTTGTTTTTATTGGTATTTTTTACTGTTTCTATCTGGCTTTTTTGTATCTCCAATTATCATAGACTGATATTAATTTACCTCTCAAGGAGAAAGCTTTGCTTTTAGATATAAGCATGACATCGACGGCTATAGCTTTGTCTTTGTTGAGTGGCATGTCTGCTTATCTACAAGGTTGCAAGGACGACCGAATCAAACGGGGCTGGTTGTTTCTTTTTGCTGAAGTGTCCGTTTCTTGCGTTGTGGGTTTAGCGGTTATGTATTTTGGTACTTGGCGCGAATTTCACGAGGCGCTGATATGCGGGGCTATTTTAGTTTCTGCTTATAGAGCCAGTGACTCAATCGAAAAGATAAAGGCCAAGTTGTTTGAACGTTATTCATTAAAGAACAAGTAGGTGGCTATGCCTGAGATTATCCAACACTTTTCTCTATTGGGGTGGGCACTTGTCGTATTGTGCTTTTTTTTGATAAGTCGCGCTATTGGCGGTAGAAGCAAAATTAAACTAACGGGCTTAGGGCTTCACGCTAATTATCTAGGCTACAAAAAGTTTTCTGTGGCCTTTGATTCTAAAGTCAACTCGAACCAATTGCGTAATTATCGGATCGAGTATTACTTGCAAAACACGGACGATCCGAAAGTCGTCATTACTGGCAAGTCGCGCTCGATGTCAACAAGTAAGAAAGGCCGTAACAAAGAAACGCTTCTAATAGACAAGAAGCTTATCAAGGCTGGTAAATGGCAGCTTGTGGTAGAGGTAAAACAAGACCGCCATCCGATAAACCTCTTTTTTGCGCTTTTCCCAGTCACTCAAAAGATAACGAAAGAGTTTACGTTATGATCCACGCTAAAAACCGAAAGACTTATCACGTCTTTAATTTTGATAACTTCAATGAAAGTGGGTTGAAGTCCTTTATCCTGCTCTTAAAAAAAACCGGATCTGAAGTAAGCGGCGTCACGGCTACAAACCGAGTGATCAAAAAAGACGGTGAGAAAACCAAAAAGGCGACACTGTTCTTTTTAAACGGTCAGAGAGCTGAGTTGCAAATAGGTGAAAAGGGCGACGTCATCACCGCAAAAGTCAACGGCAGAGCTGCGCCAGTCAAATCCGATACCGACAAGCTCCTAGCCAAGAGTCTGCATAATATATTTGTGCGTGGTCAGACGGCGTTTGATAAGTCACTAGCGAAAAAGCTCACCAAAATAGATACCGACAAGCCAAATAAAACACCAGCGTCAAGAACGCAAGCGGCTAGAGTGGCTGAACTGGATGAGCTAATAGCGAAAGCTAAAGCCGATCTGGAAATAGCAGAAAAAAAGCTCAATTCCTTAACTAGCGAGAATGACTCACTGCGCGGCGATATTAATCAACTTCGAGATGTCATTGCTAAGCTCAAATCCGAGATAAAAGATCTTACAAGCCAACTGGATAAGCAAGGAGTGGCGGCCTAATGATAACCATTACTTTCCCTCGTCACGCTGGCGTTAACTTCGATAAGGGTTCTTCAGATAAAGCGCTAGAGTTAGAGCCTGTTAAGTTTGAAGAAATAGACTCAACCTACCTTAGTGAATTTCCAATATATGACGATATTCTGTTGTCAGCAGTAACATCGACCAAGACTAAGCTAAGCAAAACGATGGCGGCTTTTATGCGATCATTAAACAAAGCACTATCAGGAACAGGTATCAAAGCGGGGCAAAAAGCTGAATTCTATGACGACGGTGGCCAATCAGTAGAACAGGTGGGCGTATTGCTTTCCAAGCCTAGAAAAGCGGGAATGTTTGCCGTTATGACCGCGCAAATTCCATGCAGCGACGGGCAAAGTGTATCCATTATCTTCTATGCGCCAGATGAAGACCCATTAAAAATAACTAATGATGATACGCTGATAGCGTTTAGGTTCCTGCTTAACAAGCGAGACATCACGCATAAGGTCGCACCCAATCAAGGTCGAGACATTTCTCTTGCTCAAACCACGCAAGCACTATCCAATCTGTTAGAAAAAAATAGCGCCAAGTTTAAAGCTAATCTGGTTAAAGCTATGGCCGCGCGCAAAGAGTTTGCAGATAAGCAAGAAGAGCTTGAGCGTTTACAAGAGTCGTTAACTAACACTCTATTCTCCATTTCAGAAATGGAAAGTGAAAACGCTGAGTTAGCTAGCAGAAAATCTCAGCTAGAAGCGGAGAAATTAGCCGCCGAGAAACGTTTTACGGGCTTAAAGGCCAAAATAGACAGTTTTCAACCACAAGAGCCGATCCAAGAAAGCCCCTCAACAGAAGAACCTGAACACCCAGAAGAGCTAAAGCGGCACTTAAAAACGTTAAATGCTCTTTCGGCTGGTGGTTTCATTGTCGAAGAGGCGGCAGAGAAAATTAGTGAGATTTCAAAGTATTTTGAAAAAGGTATGTGGTGGCATTACCACGGAAAAGAGTTCAACAAGGCTACAGATCTAATTGCTGAAGCCATAGAAGCACGATTAGAGGTAAGCAAAGATGCTAACTAAGCCAGTAGCAGAAAAAGAGCTAAGCACTACTTTAATGACGTTTAAATACTATCCAAGTGATAAAAGAAGCGCCGCCCTAAATCGCATGGTGAAATTGCTCAAAGTGATTGAAGGTAAAGCCAAGAGTTATATTAAAACCTTGTTTGAGCCAGCCTCTAATTTTGCGGACTTTGCCAGTAAGTTTAAACACAAAATATTTAGCGGTTTTGGCGTGTCCAAAAATGCCAACTTAGAAGTGTGTAACGAGGCGGCAGAAGCAATGCTAGATGTGACAGATCGCTTTGACATGGAAACGCTTGGTTTTTTTGGAAATGCTAGTAAGTCGCCGTTTAGAGGCTCAAAGATGAGCAGAAACGCAAATGCTACATACCATTACGGACGCTCTTTTTTTGGCGAGAAAAGACCAGACGGCATCGTAATCCCTGTTTCAATTACGCCTAACTCAATAAAGGCGCAAAAGGCCAAGGCGAACGAAATGTATAATGCAGGGTTAGACAAAGCTAAAGCTCGTATCATGGAGCATAAGCGCGTTAGCGATGAAGTCAAAGAGAAGTCGCAAGAGTTAAAAGCGTGGCGCTGGAGCGTTTCAACGGACTTTAAAGGGACGGCTTATCACGAAATGGGGCATAAGCTGCACTTGTCATCAGACGTCGACGGCTTAGATACGTTAGTGCGTGAAGCTTACAATAAAGGGTGGGCGATGGTAATGAGCGAATATGCCAAGACCAACCACAAAGAATTTTTTGCAGAAACCTTCTGTGCTTACATGCTAGGAGAGCATGAATTCATTGAACCCCGCTTATTAGCAAAACTAAAAGAACTGGACAAAGCCGTATGATAGATCAAAAGCATAACGAACTAATGGAAGAAGCTATTCGATTGGTCAACCTAGAGCCGCTTCCAGACAATGTGGTGAGTCTGTTTGATTCAATTTACGCTAAGGCTAGTGATTTCACTAAAATCTGCTTAGGCGACCTTAGAACAGCTCTAAGTGTCAACATGGATGAGCAAGGGATGCAAGAAGAGACGCCAGAAAGCAAAGGGCGGGAAATTAATCAGGCTGCGGCTAGTGCTGCCACCAGCATTGAAAACGATTTGCCAGAACCCACGCAAGCCCAAAAAGAGGTAGGTAACTACAAAAAAGCGAGTTTTACCCTCAACGGCTTAACTATCATCATTGAAAATCCAAAAGATTCGACACGTTCTGGAAAGTCTGAGGACGGTACGGAGTGGGCTAACGTTCTTCCTTGCCATTACGGTGACATAGCGAAAACAACAGGGGCAGACGGCGATAAGGTAGATTGTTTTATCGGTGATAGCATCATGAGTGATAGAGTTTTTGTTATCGACCAGATAAACCCGAAAACGCTAGAGTTTGATGAACATAAAGTAATGCTATGTTTTGATAATGAAGACAGTGCGCGTCTAAATTACTTGTCCGCTTATGATGAAGGTTGGCAGGGGATTGGTGCAATTACTGAAATCAACTTTGATGATCTCAAAGAGTGGCTAAAAGGCGATACCAGCAAAGCTTTATCTGAAAAAGTTAAGTCCGCAAAAAAACGCCCTGATAACATCGGTTAATTTTCACTGAAAATTGAATAATTAAAGCCCCGTAAAGGGGCTTTTTACTCAATGTGACTTGTTTCTCTGTTTGGTTGTCGCGATGGAAGTGTGGTTTCCCTGTTTATTCAAATTCAACATTCCAATCAATTGACTCGATATAGTCATTAAAATGGGCATATTCACTCATTCCTAAACCAGACATAACCTCATTGACACGGTGCTCAAAATCTTCAATCCAGCGTTCCATGCTGACATCAGAAAGACGGTTATAGGCAAGCGACTCACTAAACGTTGCGCCAGCTTTCCCGCACCAGAAATATCCTTCACTCGCTTTCATCAGTTCAATATATTCTTGTTTAACGCCTGTCTTTTGGGCTGCTTGAGCAACGATGCTTTTGACGGTTAAGCGCATGATTCGACTTTCCTCATTGTTTCCTAAGTCGGGTTTTCATCCGTTTTGTTAGTTTTCGCTGGGATTTTTTGCCACTCATATCCAGAGATAAGAGCTCCGATGAAAGTTGCAACAGCCCAGTAGTGATGTTCGTTGCTAATCAAAAAAAACGGTAGCTACTATCCAAGCCACTTTTATTACTACATTTCCTAGCATTACTGCATTCATACCCCTTCTCCCCTGTTAACGCAATTTTATGAAAGAGATCTTCAATTTATTACCGTTTACCGTTGGTTTACCGCCACCAAACTCAGGGACAAATCGCTCTCCGTTCTCATCTTCCAACTCAATCGGAGTTATTGGTAAATAGAGGTTTGGATCTTCATAATCCCTATCAAGCTCGATATAGATAACCCCTGACGGTTCTGCGATGCTTGTTTGTGTTCCCTGCGAAGTTACATCATTGCTGTTTATTTCCACTTTGTGATTGACAGCGTACGAATCTAGGGCTGGCATTATTAACTTATACTTCACGATCTTTTCCTGTTTCTAATTGTCTTCCACTGCGTAAGACGCAGCGTTTACAACCTCATCCAATTGACTCGCCCTAAAAGATGCTTGTTCATGTTCAAAACATGCGGCCTTTTGCAACTCATCCCATGTAGTGATGTTTTCGTATTCGTTGAACCCAACCGCATTATCGATCAGTTTCTTTTTGGCGCTTTTGAACTCGGAAACGGATTTGCCTTGATAGGTAATTTCAGTACCAGATTCGAACACACGTTCATTAGTGCGAGCATTTACCACCCAGCAGCGCCAGCCGTTACCACTAAGTCTTTCAGCCGCTTCAATCGCTTTCTTCTTGGTCATTGGGTTAGCGCTATCACTTGTTACCTTACTGCGGGTTTCGGGGTTTCCCGCTATGTAGAATAGTTCGAAATGTTTCACTGTTCTGATTTTCCCTCGTTTAATGCTTAGTTGTCTCAAGCGGAAACTGGTAGCTCGTCTTCTTGAAAAACTGAGATACATCCTCTTGAGCAAAAACGTAGTCAAAACCTTCATGATCGATGATGTGTACAATTCCATCATCAACCTTTAGGACTTCGTACATGTGGCCTTTTGTATAAAACTCTGACAAGTCTGAGCGCATGTAAACTATGCTTTCAGCTATACATTCCAAGGCTTCGCTAGCAACGTAAACTTCCATCTTTTCCCTACTTCTCGTGACTCAAACCAATAATTACACTTATTTCGTCTGGCTGACCGTTTTTGAATTCTCTGAACGAATACTCAATTGCACGTTCGTACTTCTCAGCTATATGAGATTGATACGGCATTTCTACAAATACGTCATCTTCGATAGTGTCGCACTCTTGATCAATTTCATGTTCAATAGCGATTTTAACGGCCTCAGTAGCCAACTGCTCTGAGTCAAACAGCGAGATGTAGTGATCTGTAAAGTCGGTATTGATATGGTTTGTATCTTCTGTAGTTGAACCCGTGACCTCAACTAAAACTAATAGTTTTTTCATGCTGAACTTCCCCGTTAAATAGTCATTTCATGTAAAAAGCTTAATGCTATATCCCTTGCTTTTGCGCGAGACACAAAGCGAGATACAGAAACAGGGCGATCCATAGGCCAGCCATTTTCACAAATAACTGTCCATCTTTTATCAACGGGCGCAAAACGGCGACATTCTAAAATAACTCTTGGTTTAACAAGGTTTTGAAGATTTGTAGATTTGGTAATTTTTGCAAAACTAGCCATATTATTTTCCCTCTCTGAGAGT
>NZ_LJJE01000019.1 GCF_001854765.1 Vibrio sonorensis
ATAATACGCACCAAGATAGCTGAATTATCATCGTTACGCTAAAATCCGTTTTTTGTCGTTTTCAGTTTTATTTTTGTATTAGTTTCAGCTTGTTGTATTGAGCATTGTGTTAAATGTTGGCAGCTTGTGCCTATGCTGAGTGTCTTGTTTAAAAGTTGCGGTTGTCGCCGACCTTTTGTGGTGTCGGTTTATTTTGAGGCTTTGGGGACAAGGTATCAAAAATGGCGTGTCTATTTTTGATTTGGCCAACGACCTATCAGTCGTGTTTTTAATTTTTGACGTGACGCTACTTCAAAAATCATTTTATCGCTCAGCCGCTGATTGGTCGTTTTTATCCTGCAGGAGCAACAACATGATAAAAATTACAACCATACAGGAAGTTATTCGCGATGAGTTTCAAGGCAGCTATCTTAAACTTGCCGAATTTCTTCACGTTAACGAACGCACCGTTCGTCGCTGGCTCCGTGGCGAAAGCCGCGTGAATCCGTGTGCCGAAAAGCTACTCTATGTGGTGGCTCGTGGTTATTTGCCGCCGGATATCCGTTTTGATGGATATCGAGTCTGTATGCGCAGAACCGCCATTATCACGCCGTCTGGCCGTGAATTTGGCATTGGTGAGCTGGAATCTTGGGTGTATATGAAAGATCAATACTATGCGTTGATCGATAAGTACGGCCCAATCGAGAATCCGCCCAGGCATCGAGCTAGAGTGCTCTCTAACCCATTTCGCGGTAATCGCCGCAGCAAGGATGTCGCGTGGATTCCAAGCCGTGACTGCGGTTATCGGGCTATGTTTAGGTGTAAGTGATAACAATTAATCTATTGAGAGCACGTTAATGTTTGGTACTAACGTGCTCTTTTTTACCTCATCAGTTCGGTCAGAGTTACGATACTCCCCGTGAGTTTTGCTAACAACAGCAACCTTATTCCTAGAAAACAATACGGTAAAAACCTTTTTAAAGTTTAGATCTGTACGCCACAATTACCTTTCTCACAGCCGTTCACACATAGAAATCATTAATCTGTTTAATATTTCTCCGCATTGTTTACTGAGCTTCTTTTTGTAACTCACGGGAGCTTTATTAATGAAAAATTGGAAGATTGGTTGTTTGTTTGGTTCTTTGGTCTTGATAGGTTGTGGTGGCGGAGGTGGAGGTGATTCGTCTGCAGATAATTCCGACGCTGTGCCCCAATCTAGCGAAGATCAAGTTACCATTTATGAGAAAGACGGTATCTACATCAACAGTGATGATTTAGTCGTCATGGTTGTAGATTCTGAGGCTAGTGAAGCCGGTATTCTCATTGGAGACTATGTAAACAGTGAAATCGCTTATTCTCATACCCACGAAGTGGATGGTAACACGTTAAATACCAGAGGCTTGCTATACGCAACTGCCAATAGCATTCAAATTGATCAAGATCTTGAACTTACGGTGACCTTTGATGGTTCTCAAGCCAGGGTTACGGGTACTCTCAATAACAGCAATTTGGTTTATAGCTTTGACAAAACCAATGCTAGCAAATCGATGAGTGAACTAGCCGGTACACATACTTCTCCTGATAATGGCTCGAGTTGGGCGTTTGATGCCAATGGTAGTTTCACTATCAATGGTGGAGGTCCGAGCTGCACTATCAATGGTCAGTTAACGATGGTTAAAGGCTATTACTATTCTGGGGAAAATGTCGTGGCCTCTGGATGTGCGGATCCTGGCTTAAATGGTACGGACTACGAAGCGCGCTTTATCTCTATTGACTATAACGGTCAAACGTACATTCTCGGCGCCATGGCGAGAACCGGCACCGATATTGGTTTGCTTTGGGGTAGCGTACCCGTTAACTAACCTACTCTCTTAATCTTGGCTCGGTGTAGAGCCCTGCCCTGACATCCGGCGAAGTGTCAGGGCTTTTGTTTCCAACTTTCATCTATTGTTTTTAAGGAATCAAAAAGGCCAACTGCGCGATAACGCGCAAACACGTCACTTTTCCATTTATCTGGCATGTCGTTTTTGAACTTATCAAGGAGTTTATCCTCTTCTTTTGACACTATAGCCACAGCACTAAACTCTCTTATAACTTTATAAAAGTCGTCTAAAGGCTTATCTTTTTCAATACCCAGTAACTTATCGCAAACAACGTTTACAGGAACCATATGTTCATGAGCTAGGTATTTACGATACTTACCCTTTTTGTAGTTTAGTTGTGCTGCAATTTTTTCTGCTTCTTTTGACCAAAGCGGATGACCTTCAAACTTACCTGTCCCTCGTGAAGAGCTTCCCGTGTCGTGAAGTTTTCTTAAAGCAATATTTAACATTCGCGTTGGAATTGTTGTCTCTCTTAGCTTAGTATTTTCAACAAGACCGGCATCAACCAATGCTTTCGCGCTAGCTGCAACTGCCTCAAGTTTTTTTTCATCAAAGTTAGCTTGATATTCCTTTTGTTCCATATCTACATCTCACGTAAAATTTTCAGTATTTGTATACCCTAATAGCTGCAGATATGAAACCCCCAACAATCACACTTATAGCATTGATTTTAAAGGGATACCGTTCGAATTAAGTCTTTCTACGCCTACACTTTTTTCCCGTAGTTTTTGCCTTTACGACTCGGCCACCTTTGGTAAATCGGTAGCCTTTTTTTAGGCGGCCATTTCGCTTTAGTCCTGTTTTAGCCATGGTTGTGTTCCTCTAGTTTTCGGATGCGTGTTTCCTGGTCCTGTTGGACTTTCTTGATCCAGTTGATGTCGGTTTTGAGCGCGGCAATGGTGCCAGCGCTCGAGACGAGGCCGGTGATCAGCGCAATGACGAACGACTCTGCCATAGCCCTCACCTACCCTTGATTTTGAAAGAGAAGTACTCGAGTAAATAGCGCACCATGGAGCGAAACCCAAAGGTATCGATCACCACAGCGGCCACGATGTACCAATAGTATTCGGGGACGTGTTTTAGCGCCTGAAAGCCAGCTTCTACATAGTGGGCGTAATCGGGTATGAATGACAAAATCAATGGTATAAACACCACCAACATGATGAACTCGTCTTTAAGCCCGCGCTCTTTAATGCTGACCATATCGAGATCGGCGGCTTTCTCATCACCGGACTTAAGCCGCGATACTTTTGCTTCGTGCCTGGCCTGATCCATTTCGTCTTTGCGCTTAAGCGCATTGGGTTACTTGGCCGTCTTCGTCGTACACCACGAAATCGATCGCCTGCCCTGTTTCGTTCTGAGCTAAAAGAGAAGGTTAGAAAAGAGTTAAAGGTCATTATAAAGACTACTATTTTATGAGTCGTGGCCGTTTTTTAAAATTCCACTAATAAAACACATTGCATTGGCTTCCGATGTATAGAATAAAGTTAAACAACTACAATCTTATGGAATCAAAAATGTTTGAGTTATTTACTTTGTTCTGTGCATTCTATGTTTATATAAAGTTGTTTGGGAAACACCATAAAGATGAAAAAAACTTGCCAACCAAACGTAAAATTCAACGTCAAACAAGAACTAACACTCGGAACAAAATAGTAAATTCATTGCAATCACCATCCCCAAAAAGCACACCAGAAGTAGAACATAAAAAAAAGTCACACCTTTGCACCAAAAATGAGCAAAATCTATACGCCACGCTACTAGAAATACTGCCCAGTGAATATGTCGTGCATTGTCAGGTTTCACTTATGGCTTTAATACAACCAAAGGATTTTAAAAACAACTCGCGTACATGGGCTAAACGAATGGACTTTGTGATTACAGATAGAGAATCGATGGTGCTTGCGGTTATTGAATTGGACGACTCAACTCATAAGTGGAAAAGCCGACAGCAACGCGACAAGTATGTAAATGAATCATTAGAAGGGCATCATACTTTGATCCGAATTGGCTCAGAACGTCGATATGACCCTTGTAAAATCGCACTACTTATCGAACAAAGCTCATCTATTAGATGTGAACGAGTCTACTCTCACCTTTTAGAAGTCCAGTAGACTATTCGCCCCGATAAGAAGTACGGGATGGAAGTCCTAACTCTTTAAAACATACACAACAAATGGCATAATTCGCCAAAATCATCAACTTTCATAATGACCCCAGAAACTTAAATACCCAAATTTTCGATAAGATAAGCAAATCGGTAGCAAACAGTAAAATGAAAAAAGATAAAGAACTCTTAGAACGAATTGGGAAAACACTAGAAGAACTATCCAATGAGAAAAACCTCGACCTATCAGAGAAACTCTTTTTAGATTTAATTGAAGATTTCAAACTGCTTGGTCCATACAATAAAAAAGCTTGGCATTGGAAATCCACCCAAAAATGGTGGCTACTGTTTGAGGACGTATCTGAAAAACCAAACATATCGAGCCTTTTAAATTCACTTAACATTGAAATAGCAAAAGCAAACTCTGACACTATTGAACCATTAGAGTATTTAAAAATCGAACTTACTGCTAGTTCTCCATCCTTTGGAAAAATACAACGTAGTAATCTAGAGTCATTAATAAAAAAATATCCCAACAATGTTGAGTTATTAAATACCTATGCTCATTTACTTACAGAAGAAAAATCAACAACTGATGATTTTGAACTAGGTATTGAACTTTATAAAGAATACGTTAAACATACAAATGAAAGTGATGAAAATGAAGTAGTTTGGTCTGTATTTAACTCAGAAAGAACGTTATATATAAAATATCGAGAACGTAATGACGATCTGAATGCAAAAAAAGTCCTAGATAGAATGAGCGATTACCTACCTTTCATAAAGTCGACAGAACTATGGAACATGTTAATGGACGCAATACATCTACATGACAATATGAATGTAGTAACCTCACGTATACAATCGATTGCCGACACCTATCAAAAAGAGGCAATTGAGATTTCTAAAGAATCATCAGCTAAGACATTTGAACAACTAGTAGTTTTTACAGCCATAATTACGTTTGTTGTCACTGCGGCAGGGTCGGCAATTAACTCTTCAATTCCACTGTTAGGCTTATTAGGCCTTGGTACTGTACTTTTAGTATTCGTATTAACAGTACAATTGAGTACTGAAAAACCAACATTTGAAAGCTTAAAG
>NZ_LJJE01000020.1 GCF_001854765.1 Vibrio sonorensis
GCAACAACACCAGCACCAACTGTACGGCCACCTTCACGGATAGCGAAGCGTAGACCTTCGTCCATCGCGATTGGAGCGATTAGCTCTACAGTCATCTGGATGTTATCACCTGGCATTACCATTTCTACGCCTTCTGGTAGCTCGATGTTACCAGTTACGTCAGTTGTACGGAAGTAGAACTGTGGACGGTAGCCTTTGAAGAATGGAGTGTGACGACCACCTTCATCTTTAGACAGTACGTATACTTCTGACTCGAACTTAGTGTGTGGGTTGATTGAAGCTGGAGCTGCTAGTACTTGACCACGCTCTACTTCGTCACGCTTAGTACCACGTAGTAGTGCACCAACGTTCTCACCCGCACGACCTTCGTCTAGAAGCTTACGGAACATCTCAACACCTGTACACGTTGTTACAGTTGTGTCTTTAATACCTACGATCTCAACTTCGTCACCTACTGTTAGGATACCGCGCTCGATACGGCCAGTTACTACTGTACCACGACCTTGGATTGAGAATACGTCTTCGATTGGCATTAGGAATGGCTGATCGATTGCACGCTCTGGCTCTGGGATGTAAGAATCTAGAGCTTCTGCTAGTTCAACGATCTTGTCTTCCCACTGTTTTTCGCCGTTTAGAGCGCCTAGAGCAGAACCTTGGATAACTGGTAGGTCATCACCTGGGAATTCGTACTCAGAAAGAAGTTCACGAACTTCCATTTCTACTAGTTCTAGTAGCTCTTCATCATCAACCATGTCACATTTGTTCATGAATACGATGATGTATGGGATACCAACCTGACGGCCTAGTAGGATGTGCTCACGAGTCTGAGGCATTGGACCATCAGTCGCAGCAACTACAAGGATACCACCGTCCATTTGCGCAGCACCAGTGATCATGTTTTTAACATAGTCAGCGTGTCCTGGGCAGTCTACGTGTGCGTAGTGACGTGTTGGAGTGTCGTACTCTACGTGAGAAGTAGCGATTGTGATACCGCGCTCACGCTCTTCTGGAGCGTTATCGATAGCTGCGAAATCTTTCGCTTCACCGCCGTATACTTT
>NZ_LJJE01000021.1 GCF_001854765.1 Vibrio sonorensis
CAGACACTTATTCTTTTGCTAAGGTTTGTCTAGAAAAATTCTGGTTGTCTAATATGACCTTATCCAAGTTAATTGTTCGCAGATACGCAAATATCTCTTTGACGTCTTGAGGTGTCAGTTGAGATCGCCAAGCAGGCATCGTGCCTTCTCCGCTTAAAACCGTTAGTTCAAGATCGTTATCACTTGTGTACCAAGTACTCAGGGCTTGGTTCATGTTCGAAGGTGGTTTAGAAAGTGTTTTCGCGAGTTTTCCATTGCCTTGCCCTTTTTCGCCGTGGCACGACATGCACAGTTGTTGGTAGTTCAGCTTGCCATTATCAAAGTTAGCTTGTGCTGGTAGGGTTGCGCTCAGGCTTGCACTTGTCAATATTGCATAGATGGTGGTTCTATTCACAGTGGCTTCCTTTTACTGGTTTGTCTAAACAGTAACGGAATAGGGGTGAATTTTAAGTGGACAAAAAAGCCAGCTTTAATAGCTGGCCTATGTTGATGGATTTGCCTTATTGTTGCGCGAGACTTAGCGCCTTACGGGAGACTTCGCTTGCTGCCTTTGATAAGTTTTGCTTTTCTAAAGCATCAGCCAATGAGGCGTAATCTGACACGCTTGAGCGTAGCGAGAGTGCTTTTTCTAAATGCTGCTGAGCTTCTGTCCACTCCGAGTTACGCAGTTTTAACTGTCCAATGGCACTATGTGCTTCAGCATTGTTCCCGTCTTTGCGCAGTGTGTTTTCTAGCAAAGTAACGACAGGGTGTGTATCACTCACTTTTAATTTTGTAAGTAGTTGATATAACTCGGCGTTAGGGTGTTTTTTTAGTGTCTCTTTTACGATGGTAAACGCTTCGTGGTCAGCGTTCCTAGCAATAAGCTGCTTGGCAAAACAAGTGACCAGATGCGTGTCTTTTTTCACTGCTCTTGGTAAACCATTCCAATGCTTTATGAGACCTTCACTGCCTTGCTGAAGCGCAATGTCTTCCAGTAATCCACATTGGGCAAGTTGCATGAGTCGTTGTTTTTCATCTTTATCGATACACTTTGTTTTGAGCAATTGTGGTAATACATCGATCAGTGGCTGCCACAGTTTAAGCTCTATGTAGACAGTTTTAAGTAAGTTGAGCAGAATGGCGTTGTTCGCGTGGTTGTGCTTAAGAGTCGTAAGCGTATCAAATGCTTCGCTGTAGAGGCACTCTCTTACCTGCTGCTTGGCCCTTGTTAGCTCAACAGCCAATTCTGAATTCTCTTGTTCTGAGGCAAGTGCTAGGTACTTATCGCGTAGTTCTTTATTACCTTGTCCTTGGGCGGCCTCAGATGCAACTAAATAACACAGCAATGGCATATCGTGATGTTTAGCCCACTTAGTGACTTTCTTCTCTGCCAGCTTAAAATCACCTTCAAGTAGCTTAATGATCCCTTCGTTAGTGTATCGACGAGAGCGTCTCATCTTACGAACACTAAACCAGTTCCAAGTTGCTGAGCTAGCTGATAGTGCTTTTTTAATCAGATATTCTAGAGCAAACAATCCCGCTAGAGCTGCAATAACGAATACAACCAGCGTAGTTACACTCATTTCGATGGTTTTATTGGCAACGTTGATCAATACGTAGCCTTGATGACCGGCGAACTGAGTCCCGGCAAACAGCCCCGCCCCTAATACAACAAATAGGAAGACAAATCTAAACATTACTTCTCCTCCGTTACGAATGTTGTAACTTCGCGTCTTAAACGCTCACGTATCACGTCTGAAAGTAACTGCTGAGTTTCTAGTTTAACTGGATAGTCGACTTGGATAGTTTGTTTCGATAGTGACTGTAGTGCCTTATTAAACTCTGCTACGGTATTGTCATCGATATTGAAGAACGAGTTCGACCAAGAATCGGCGGTTGTTAATGCCGTTGTATAGATTTCCTGTTGTTCGACATAAACGGCTTTAATTGCTGTTTCAATCTTCGCTTTTAAGTTTTCTTTCAGAAAGAAATGTTGCTCGGGTGATAGCAATGGAATTACGTTGCCATCACGGCTGCGAAAAGTGATAAAGTTTTCGGAAAAATCTTTTAAAGACGTTTTTAAGTTGGCCTTCCAATCGTCGATATTATCGGAGACGATACGCTCTTCTATGACTTGTGCTTCTGGCAAAATAGCATTTGCGAGGGGTAACCCATCTACTTGTTGCTGCAGTGATGTCAGCCTAAGTACTAATCCGTCTCTATCGATTAATGGTACGGATTTAAGTTTCACTATGTCGTTTGCCATCGATTGACGAAGTGGCACTAAACTTGGGTCGTTTAATGCTGCAATGCGTTGGTCGGCACTTTCCATTAAGCTTGTTGCGCTCGAGACATCGTGCTCTAAGAAGAGTTTACGGCCGGCGAGTTTCACTAAGTAGTCTGCTTCTGCGAGAAGCCAGTCGTTAGGTCTGCGGCCTTTTACGTCTGCAACAGCCACTTGTAAGCTTTCGATGCTTTGTTGCTGCTGCTTTAATGCTGTTGCAGTTTTTAGTGTTACTTGTTCTGCTTGGTTGAATACGTGTTTTTTCGTTTCTGACAACTCGCTTTGTACCTGTGATCGAGTTTGCTCAAGCTGGGAAGTGAGCGCTTTGATTTGTGCTTGGTACTGGGCATCTTTTTGTTGAATATGGAAAGCTAAACCACCAGACAGAACAATGGAAAGAATGATAGCTATGGTAGCGACTTTTACGCCTTTTCTATCTGTTTTTTTAGCTGGAGCCTGTGCTTTTACTTGAGCAGTGGCTTTTTTGTTAGATATTTTGTTTAACTCGTCATCAGACTCAGTTTTAATACTTTCTTTAGAATCTTTAGAATCTTTAGAATCTTTAGAATCTTTAGAATCTTTAGAATCTTTAGAATCTTTAGAATCTTTAGAGCTTAGCGGTGTTTCCTCGGCTTTAATTGGTTCAGCAGCGTCTACTTCAAGCGCAGCATCTTGAGCAACTTTGCTTTCTGTTGCTTCTTGGCTTGTTTCTTTTTCGTCTTTTTTGCTTTTGTTTGTCATCGCTAATCGTCCTGTTTGTTTAGCCGGAGAGCAGCCAGTAGTTCTTTGTTGGTTGCAGAACCCACATTGGTAATGTAAACAAACCCCAATGCTTTGGCCTGACGGGCTATACGTTCGCTAGGAACATATAGCTGTAATGTTTGTATCCAGTGGATTTGCGCTGAAGTTAACTGTGAGAGGAAGTGTGTTAACTGATCGCTACTGGTCACCACTAGGTGTGACACCTTGGCTTCTTGCCACTGAATCACCTTGCTATCAGAATTGAAATCTAAGTGTTGCCGTGTGTAAGTTTCGACGTAACTGACGTCAGCCATACGCTTATCGAGCGTTTGATAAATTAACTCTCGGCCGCTATTACCACGCAGTATCACAATTTTTTGATGAGCAACGTTTTGTAGTTCATCCAATTCAAGTAAATGTTCGCTATCACTTTGCGACGGATAGTTTACTTTCTGTTGACTTAACTTGCTTAATAACTGTGCGGTTTTTTGACCCACGGCAAGATAGTGACTGGTTTTTGGCCAGTTTAAAGCGTGTTCTTGAAGATATTGATGTGCATAACTAACTGCATGTTGGCTAACGGCTATAACAATGTCAGCGCGTTGTAATGCGCGATCGAGCCCAGTTATCTTTGAACTGGGTTCGATGTTTATCAGCGGGTGGTGCAAACTCGCAATACCACTTTCGTTGAGCATCATGCATAGTTCATGACCTTCGACATTTGGGCGAGTGACCAACACTACCATTGCTATTACTCGTGTTCGCAGTACAGTTTTTCTAGGATCTCTTTCGCACCTTGGTTTAGTAGTTGATTGGCTAACTCAATACCTAACTTCTCTGCATCAGTGCGAGGGCCGCGAATTTCGCCACGTACAATTTTGCTGCCGTCAGGTTCTCCAACCAAGGCTCTGAGCCATATGTCTTCACCCTCAAGTAATGCATAACTGCCAATGGGAACCTGGCAACCGCCTTCCAAGGTTAGGTTCATCGCTCTCTCACACTTTACTCTGTCCGCAGTGTCGTCGTGATTGAGTGGGGCGAGTAATTCAAGCAAGCGCTGGTCGTCAGTTCGGCACTCGATACCTACGGCACCTTGTCCAACCGCTGGAAGAGACTGCTCTGGTTCAATAAAACTTTGTATACGTTCTTCCAATTTGAGGCGTTTCAATCCTGCCGCAGCAAGAATAATGGCATCGTACTCACCAGCATCCAGCTTAGATAAGCGAGTGCCCACATTGCCGCGAAGCTCTTTGATCTGAATATCTGGGCGGTAGGATTGCAATTGACATTGGCGGCGCAAGCTACACGTACCCACAATTGCGCCTTGAGGAAGCTCGTCGATACTTGTGTATTGATTAGACACAAATGCGTCGCGAGGGTCTTCACGCTCACAAATGGTGACCAGTCCTAAGCCTTCTGGAAAATCGACGGGTACATCTTTCATCGAGTGAACGGCGAGATCGGCTCGATTTTCTAACATGGCAACTTCTAGTTCTTTCACAAATAAGCCTTTGCCACCCACTTTAGCTAGCGGAGTATCTAAAATGATGTCGCCTTTGGTTACCATGGTAACCAGCTCGACCTCTAATCCGGGATGAGCAGCTTGTAAAGCATCCTTTACATAATGGGCTTGCCAAAGCGCAAGTGGACTTTTTCTTGTTGCGATACGAATTGGAGTATTTTCAGCCATGGTTCTTCTAGCGTAGTGATATTTAGATGTCTCATCCTACCATTGTCGCCGTTAAAGTCTTATAGATAGATTCGCTCGATGATAAATAGAATAGGCATTAGCACAAAACCATTAAAATAGTGTGATGGGTGTCTCGTTTGTAAAATAGGCTATTATTAGAAAGTAGAGTTACGTACCACACTATGTCGCAACAATAAGAAAAAAGAACCTGATGTCGATTGGATCGTACATTTCTTTACCAATGGAAAGAAAAGTGTTAAATTGATCACGTTTTGATAGTGCTTTAGCACGAAATATAGTCAGGCACTTAACTAGGTTTACTATTCAAGGAACATACCTTGCAGGCTTACACTGAGACTTTAGTTCAAAGATTAGACGGTCTTAACCAGCAACGCAGAGCGCGTGCGCTGGCGCTTATGGATTTACAGAGTCAACGTGTATTCCAACTGATTCCTGCCCTTCTTCACTTCAATCATCCCGTTATTCCAGGCTACTACGCAAATCCAGTGCCCTATGGTGTGTATGGGTTAGATGATGAACTGACGGATACTCAGCAACAGTTTATCAAAGATACTGAGTTGACGATTGGTGAACAGCTTCAGTCCCCTTGTGAAGCCGCTATTCTCGGTTTGTATACTATGGGTAGTACTTCTTCTATCGGCCAGAGTACCTCTTCTGATCTGGATATATGGGTATGTATCGCCCCTTCCATGAATAGCGAAGATCGCGAGTCTCTGACCAACAAGTGTTTGCTTATTACTGAATGGGCGCAAACCCAAGGTGTTGAAGCTAATTTTTTCTTGATGGACGAAGACCGCTTCCGCACCAATCGCTCTGAAGAGATGACGGGTGATAACTGTGGTTCTTCTCAGCACTTGCTTCTACTCGATGAGTTCTATCGTTCTGCGGTGCGTCTGGCAGGCCAAAGACTCTTATGGCAAATTGTGCCGCCAGAAATGGAAGAGTGTTACGACGATTACGTGAAAGAGCTATGCGCACAGGGCCAAATAAACTGCTGCGAGTGGATCGATTTTGGTCAGCTTGATCGCATTCCCGCGGAAGAATACTTTGGTTCTAATTTGTGGCAACTTTATAAGAGCATCGATTCGCCTTATAAGTCGGTATTAAAAGCCATCTTGCTAGAAGCCTATTCGTGGGAGTATCCACATACGCAGTTACTTAGTTTAGATACTAAGCGTCGCTTTTTTGCTCACGAGCCTGATCTCTATGGTATGGATGCATACTACTTGATGCTTGAGAAAGTGACTCGTTACTTACAGCGTATCAATGACCACACGCGTTTAGATCTTGTTCGTCGCTGTTTCTACCTGAAAACTCATGAAAAGCTCTCAAGAGAACCGGGGACAGGATCGGTAGCGTGGCGCCGCGAAGCTTTACAAGACATGATCAAGTCTTGGAACTGGAGCGACGACGTTATTCGCGAGCTTGATGACAGACGAAACTGGAAAGTTGAGCAGGTCAAAGTTGTTCACCACTCTTTGCTTGACGCTTTGATGCTGAGTTATCGCAACCTGATTCAATTTGCTCGCCGCAACGACATTACCTCGGCTATCAGTCCGCAAGATATTAGTATTCTAGCGCGTAAGCTCTATGCTGCGTTTGAAGTGTTGCCGGGTAAAGTAACGCTGCTAAACCCTCAGATCTCTCCAGATTTGCACGAGCCTGACCTGTCATTTATTGAAGTTCGTCCCGGCAGAACCAACAAACCCGGTTGGTACTTATATAAGCAGCCATTAACCGCTCATCGCTTGGTTGGGCAACCAAGTCTTGAACATAATGAATATCTGAGCAAGTTGGTTGCTTGGGCATTCTTTAACGGTTTGATTACTGAGTCTACTCGCCTTAACTCGGTGATTCGAGATGCGCACCTCGATATCGATAAGTTCTATCAAATGGTGAGTGATTTGCGCAACACCTTCTCATTGCGTAAGCGTCGTCCAACGATGCAAGCCCTGGCTAGCCCATGTGAGATAAGCCAGTTGGCAATGTTCATTAACTTTGAGAATGATCCAACCTCAGAGCTTGATGGTAAAACGCAAAAGATAGATCTAAAGAACACCGATATTTTCAGTTTTGGCCCGCACCAAAAGTGTTTAGTGGGCAGTGTAGATCTGGTTTATCGGAACTCTTGGCACGAAGTCCGTACCCTGCACTTTAAGGGTGAGACTGCGATGTTAGACGCATTGAAAACCGTACTTAGCAAAATGCATCAAGATGCGATCCCACCAGAGTCCGTGGACGTGTTCTGCTACAGCAAAAACATGCGAGGCGTGATGCGCAATATGGTTTATCAGTTACTCGCTGAGTGTATAGACCTAAGATTGAAACCCATTGAACAAGAGAAACGTCGTCGCTTTAAAGCACTTCGAATTGGTCATCAGACATACGGTCTGTTTTTTGAACGTCGCGGTGTGTCAGTACAGAAACTCGAAAACTCAGTCGATTTTTATCGAAGTATTTCAACCAACAAACTGAAAGGTTCACCTTTGCTCATGCTGGATAAAGAGCAGGACTATCAGATGCCAGAAGTGGTAGACAGCTTTGCAAGTGAAGGTTTGATTCAATTCTTCTTCGAAGATGACGAGCAGGGCTTTAATATTTATGTGTTGGACGAAGCCAACAATGTTGAAGTTTACCACCAGTTTAGTGGTGAAAAAGATGAAATGATTACGAGTGTGAATAGTTTCTACACATCCGTTCACGATGAAAGCGACGTGAGTGGTAAAATCATTAACTTTAACTTGCCTCAGTTTTACCAGATAGTGCACCCAGAAGATGGCCACTCTTATATCGTTCCATATCGCAGTGAATGTGCTAACTCGGTAAAGACGACGCGCGTGGTTAACGCGTAAAAAGATAAAAGAGCACTAAGTGCTCTTTTTTATTGCCAGTCAATGTCTTCGTTGGCGTGCTTTTCACATTCTTGTTTGACCATATCGAAGAAGATCAGTCCGGTTTTAGAACACGTCCATTCGCCATCAACTAGCTTAAAGTGAAAACCACCAGACTTTGATGCTAACCATATCTCATGCATAGGTTCTTGGCGGTTGATAATGATTTGACTGCGGTCTTCAAAATCCAAAGTCATAACGTTACCAGTTGTTTCAAAATCGATGTCTGCGCCTGAGTCATCTATGGCTTCTTCTATGGTTTGCAGTTGAATATCGACTAATTGGTGAAATTCAGTGTCGTTCATCCCATCTATCCTATTGCTTTTCCTGAGTGTGGTGCGATTATAGGGGGCATTGAAAGAATAATCACGAATAGACTCATGAAAAAAATCATTGCAACACTATTTATATTTTCAATATTGGGATTGGCAGGGTGTGGACAAACGGGCCCACTTTACATGCCAGAAGATGCACCTCAAAATGAGCAGTCGTCACAGTAAATAACCATCGCATTTAAGGGAATCAATTTTGGATTACTTCAACTATCAGGATGATGGCCAGCTTTGGGCTGAAGGCCTTCCCCTAACTAAGTTGGCGGAGCAATACGGCACGCCACTATACGTCTACTCACGTGCAACTTTAGAGCGTCACTGGCATGCATTTGATAAGTCTGTTGGTGAGCACCCACATTTGGTTTGTTATGCGGTTAAAGCGAACTCGAACCTAGGTGTACTAAATACCTTGCGAGACTCGGCTCTGGCTTCGATATTGTATCTGGCGGCGAGCTAGAAAGAGTGCTGGCTGCTGGTGGTGATCCAGCTAAGGTCGTTTTCTCGGGTGTCGGTAAGACATCAGACGAAATGAAGCGTGCATTGGAGCTTGGTATCAAGTGCTTTAACGTTGAGTCAGAACCAGAGTTGGAGTTATTAAACCAAGTCGCAGGTGAGTTAGGCGTTGTCGCGCCGATTTCATTGCGTATTAATCCCGATGTTGATGCGAATACCCACCCTTATATTTCAACAGGACTGCGTGATAACAAGTTTGGTATCGCCTTTGATAGAGCGCCTGCGGTATACAAGTTCGCAAGCAGCTTAGAAAACCTAAAGGTCAAAGGCATTGATTGCCATATAGGTTCGCAGTTAACGGATATTGAACCCTTTATTGACGCCACGGATCGACTTCTAGCACTGATAGACGATTTAAAAGAGCAGGGTATCGAAATCGAACACCTTGATGTCGGTGGTGGTTTAGGTGTGGTCTACAACGACGAAACACCACCAGCCCCTTCGGATTATGCGAAAGCACTACTTGGTCGTTTGACTAACCATCAATACCTAGAATTGATCTTTGAACCGGGTCGAGCGATTTCCGCCAACGCCGGTGTTCTTTTGACAAAGGTAGAGTTTCTAAAACACACCGAACACAAGAACTTCGCTATTATCGATGCCGCGATGAACGATCTTATGCGTCCAGCCTTATACCAAGCATGGCAAGATATTGTGCCTGTTGTTCAACGTGAAGGCGAAGGGGAAACGTATGACCTAGTAGGCCCAATTTGTGAAACGGGTGACTGCTTAGGTAAAGATCGCAAACTGAACATAAAGCAAAGCGATCTGTTGGTCATTCGTTCTGCAGGCGCGTACGGGTTCGTAATGTCTTCTAACTACAACACTCGCGCACGAGCTGCGGAAGTGATTGTAGATGGCGAACAATCTCACTTGGTTCGTCAGCGAGAGACTGTCAATCGCCTGTGGGAGCTGGAAAGCGTACTACCGGAGTAATAGCTAACTTATGCATTTCCATTTTTCAAAAATGCACGGATTGGGTAATGACTTTATGGTCGTTGACTGCATTACCCAAAACGTATTTTTCTCACCAGAACTGATCCGTCGTTTGGCGGATCGGCACACTGGGGTGGGCTTTGACCAACTGCTTGTGGTTGAAGCGCCTTATGATCCAGAAACCGATTTTCACTACCGCATTTTTAATGCAGACGGAAGTGAAGTTGAGCAGTGTGGTAATGGTGCTCGCTGTTTTGCTCGTTTTGTGCGAATGAAAGGTTTGACTAATAAGTTCAGCATTTCAGTAAGTACCAAAAAGGGCAAGATGATCCTGAACATCGAAGAAGATGATCAGGTGACGGTAAACATGGGTGAACCCGAGTTTGAGCCTGGCAAAATTCCTTTTCGAGCTAAGCAGCAAGAAAAAACGTATATTCTTCGCGCCGACGATAAGACCTTGTTCTGTGGAGCAGTAAGCATGGGCAACCCGCATGTAGTAACCGTTGTCGACGATGTTGATACTGCGGATGTAGATACGCTTGGTCCGCTACTAGAATCTCATGAACGCTTCCCTGAGCGTGTTAACGCTGGCTTTATGCAGGTCGTGAGCCGCAATGAAGTGAAACTCAGAGTTTACGAGCGTGGTGCTGGTGAAACTCAAGCTTGCGGTAGCGGCGCATGTGGCGCAGTTGCGGTTGGTATTTTACAGGGCTTACTGGATGAAAGTGTTGCGGTGCACCTTCCCGGAGGGACACTCAAGATCCGCTGGAAGGGAGAAGGTACTCCTCTCTACATGACCGGCCCAGCAACCCATGTTTTTGATGGCCAGTTGAGCTGTTAGGTTATGAATAGAGAAGAACAGCTAACCGAAGTTGTCGCAGACGAGTTAACCGCAGAGGCGGTGGCAGAGTATTTGAGAGACAACCCTGATTATTTTTTGAGTCGTCGAGAGCTGGTGGATCGCTTAGCTTTGCCCAATCAAGAGCAAGGTGCGGTCTCTCTAGTTCACGTTCAACTAAACCGTCAAAGACAGCGCATTGAAGAATTGGAAGAAGAAATTACCGCTTTGATGTCATTGGCCGCTAGCAACGATAGGACTTTCCATGAATTTATGGATGTTCAAGAGAGAATACTAAGTTGTGACTCTCTAAGTGAAGTGGTGGAAATGATTGAAGATAAGGCGATGCAACTTGGCTTGAAAGCACACGTTCGCTTGTCAGAAAACGCGCCAGAACCTTATGTTCTCAATACTGAATATGCTCGACAGTTTGTCACTCGTTCTTTTAATGGGCGTGATGCTATTTGGGACGAATGAGAAAAGTCGATAGAGATAATTTGTTTGGGGAGTACAACGAAACACCAGAAATGGGCTCCTATGTGTTGCTGACCTTAAATCGCGGTGGTTTCCAAGGGCTATTGGCGTTTTCGAGCGAAGATGGTGGTCATTTCCAGCCTAGTATGGATACCTTATTCCTGCGTCATCTGGCGTTGGTACTCTCTCATTTAGTCTCGACTCTACCTTGGCAGGTGAATCATGAAGAGCGATGCTCCAGCCCACTTGCCTAAAGGCTTTGAAGAACACCTTCAGCTCTTTTATCAGTATCTAAACAACGAAAAAGGGCTGAGTCTTCACACTCAACGCAACTATCGTCAACAGCTAGAAACCATGGCGCTACACCTTTCTCAAATGGGGCTATCTCGTTGGGAACAGGTCGACGCCGCTTGGGTTAGGCAATTGGCGAGTAAAGGTATGCGCGAAGGAATGAAGTCCAGCAGTATTGCGACACGACTATCGACTTTGCGTAGCTTTTTCGACTTTCTTGTTTACAAGCATGTCCTTGTGGCAAACCCAGCAAAGGGGGTGTCTGCCCCTCGCAAGCAAAGACCGCTACCCAAAAACTTGGATGTTGATGAAGTTGGTCAACTCTTAGAAGTCAACGAAGATGACCCACTAGCAGTGCGTGATCGAGCTATGATGGAGTTAATGTATGGCACGGGTTTGCGGTTGGCAGAGCTGGTAAGCATTGATGTCAGTAATGTTGAGCTGTGGTCAGAAGAGATAAGAGTCATCGGTAAAGGCAACAAAGAGCGTAAAGTTCCCTTCTCTGGAAAAGCCAAAGAGTGGGTTGAAAAGTGGGTCAAAGTACGTTCTTTAATGGCTAAAAGCGACGAACCAGCGTTATTTGTTTCTAAGTTGGGAACTCGAATTTCTCACCGCAGTGTGCAAAAGAGGATGTCTGAGTGGGGTCAAAAACAGGCGGTTGCCAGCCACATTAGTCCACATAAATTGAGGCACTCTTTTGCTACCCATGTTTTAGAGTCGAGTAACAACCTCCGAGCCGTTCAAGAACTGCTCGGCCACGAGAACATTTCAACGACTCAAATCTACACTCACTTGGACTTTCAACACCTAGCTGAAGTGTATGACCAAGCGCATCCGAGAGCGAAAAAAGGCAAGGGTAAAGATAAAGAGAAGGACGACGAATGAAGTATTATCGCGCAATAGGTCCAATTAGAGCGATGACGTTTGATTTGGACGATACTCTTTACGACAACTGGCCAGTCATTCTTCGGTTAGAGAAAGAACTGCAATCGTGGTTTGCAAAGCATCACCCTATTTATTTCCAAAAAGACCATACTTGGTGGCAGAGCTTGAAAAAGCAGGTGGCGATAGATAATCAAAGCCTTATCCATAACTTATCGGCGTGGCGACAAAAGTATCTAGAAGAGGGTTTTCGCCAACTGGGTTATAGCGATGCCAAAGCTGTGCGAGTCGCCGAGGAAGCGATGGTAGAGGTATTAAAATGGCGCAATCGAGTGGATGTGCCAGATTCCACTCATAAAGTGATGCGCGCGTTAGCAAACAAGTACCCCTTAGTTGCTATTACGAATGGCAATGTTGACGTTAAAAAAATTGGTCTAGAAACGTATTTCTCTTGTGTTTTGAAAGCTGGCCCAGATGGCCCCGCGAAACCTTTGCCCGATCTATTCACAAAAGCGGCCCAACATTTGGGGCTTCCTGCCAAACAGATTTTACATGTGGGAGATCACCTGATTAGTGATGTAAAAGGTGCGGTGGACAGGGGCTATCAGGCATGTTGGATTAACGATCACCAAAAGTGTCTCCGTCAGGAGAGGGCGACACTTGTTCCTCATATTGAAATCACTGAACTGTCACAGTTACTACTTCTTTAGCGCGTGACCACTTTTGTCAGCCTTAAACGCGAGTGTGTATTGTCGCAGAAACTCATTGAGCTGTTTGGAATCTCGTGTGTCGAGATTTGCTTCGAGCAAGCAAGCGGCAACCTCTAGAGTGCAAAGATTCCCGTCTTGCTGGTTCCGTCTAAGTTGATACTGAGATTTCGGCGTATTTTCTACAACAACAACGGGAAGGCTCTGTAGCCAAGGGCTCTTGCGATACATCTTGCCCGCCTCTTGCCACGTACCATCAAGGATAATAAATAGAGGTTGTTGGCTTTCCTCGTTGGCGAGCTTGATCGCTTGTTGTGGCACAAGATATTTTTCTGAAGGAAAAACAAGGTAGGGCGCGTAATTAGGATCTTTAATTTGCTGGATAAGCGCCTGAGGTGGCTTCACTCTATCCCAAATATGCATTTGGCATGAAGAGAGAGCATCGACCACCCAGCGGCCAGTGTTTGTGTCTCTTTGCAGTTCATTGCTATGGGTTAACATAGCAATCGCCAATGTCGACTTTATACTAGGGATCTCTGGGCAAATACACTGATGTTTTAACTGGCACTTAGGGCAGCTCATTGCAGATCAATTCCTTTTTGGTATGGAGAAACCACGTCAGAAAATAAGAGCGCGTCTATATCAGGATCTTTTGCCAATGGAGCAGTACTCGGATTGATTGGATATTGATTGCCTTGGTAATGTAATTGATGGCGCGCAGGCTCTGCGCCACCGCCGCTTACGTTAACAATCAAATGACGCCAACCCATACTCTTGTTTACGCTCACTTCGATTGGTGTTCTGACTAAAGTAATACGACTGTTGAATACCCAGTTGTTATTGCTATTCTCGAAAACCAATACTGTGCAACCACCACTACCGCACCAGTTGAGTTCAACCAAGAGCTCATGGGCGTTATCGCCATTGAGATCATAGGTCAACCAACGGTATCGAGAGTTGTCAAAAGGCAAACGGTTTTGTTGAAAGAAGCTTCGCACGGCTTGGTCAACCTGGTGATTGAACTCATTGCTCGACGGCACTTGGATCTTTGTATCAACAGCAACGGATGTTTCTGGCCGAGCGTCGGAGCGATACAAGGTAAGACCTTGAGCTATGGTATACAGCTTGCCGGAAATCTTCTCTTTGTCCGCCGTAAGCTTGTCATTATTTCGGGTAAAAATGCGCTCAGAGATTAAGTATTGCTGCTGGTGGTGAGTCATTACCACTTGTACTTGATTGTTATTGAGCTGCTGCCAATAACCGTGTTCTCTGGTTTCACTCTTACCGTTATCGTAAACATATGTCGTTGTAGCAGTGTGGTCGGAATTTAACTGCATATCGACACTAAAGTTGTTTTGCTTAGTCGATTTTGCCAAATAGCGGCCAGCCCATGATTGCGTGGCATCTAGGTTTGATAGACTTGCACACCCTTTATAGCTTGTGCCCTTCAGGTTGAGAACAGAGCGCCATCCAAAGAGAGAATCGCTCATTGAGTCTTTACAGCTCTGAGCCGATAAGGTTAGTGAGCCTTCACTTAACTGATAGACGCGTTCACTCGGAGTAAAGCGCGAGCTGATTATATCGAGTGCTACGGACTCTTCACCCAGTGGTGAAAATTGTACTGATTGACTGGAAAAGTGCGCAGACCAAAAAGGTTCATTACCAAATGCTCGGGTGGTTTTTCTTTTTGTGTACACCTTTGAGGGTTTTCGGTACTTAAGTGGTTCACTTGTGTCACAACAAAGCGGGCGTGGTAATCGGCTCCAAAGCCGCCATTACTCGGTGGTTGAAGGTATCCAATTAACTCGCCGTAAAGTGGTTGATAAGGTTGTTGAACTAAGTTTAAGGCTTGCTGAAAGCGGTCTTTGGGAAGATCTATCCAGTATTGTTGATGACTATTACAGGGCGTGATGGCTCTGACTTCATGACCTAGCGTCACCTCCCCTCTGATAATAAACGTGGGGATCGAGGTGGTATTAGCTTCCGTCAGTGAGATTGTGTTGCTAGAAGCGGGAGTAGGAGACGAGCCACACGCTTGAATTAATGCCAGAGAAGAGAGAACCATTAGGTTTCCGAGAAGCTTCATGCTATACCATCCAGATGAAATAGAGACTGGACGTTATTATGGCATATTGGCTTTTTAAAACCGAACCTGACACGTTTTCCATTGATACTCTGAGAGTGCAAGGCAGTTCTTGCTGGGAAGGGGTTAGAAACTACCAAGCGAGAAATATGATGCGAGATTTAGTAAAAGAAGGAGACTTGGTTTTGATCTACCACTCTTCTTGCAAACAAGTGGGTGTTGCGGGCATTGCGAAAGTGACCAAAGAAGCCTACCCGGATCATTTCGCTTTGGACCCAAACAGTGAGTATTTCGATCCTAAGTCGGACCCTGAAAACCCCAGATGGGTTATGGTGGATATTGAGTTCGTTAGGAAAACCAAGCGACTTATTCCTTTGGCAGTGATGAAAGCGATGCCAGAGCTCGCGGAAATGCCATTAGTGAAAAGAGGTAATCGACTGTCGATAATGCCGGTAAGTGAAAGCGAGTGGCAGGCGATCCTCGATAAAGAAACGCGATAACTTGTCTATAAGAAAGGCTACCAGAGGTAGCCTTTTTTCAATCGATAAGTTCTGCTTTTACTTAGAACAGGTGCTCGTGCAAGTAGTGTGCAACGGCATCATCGGCATTGCTGCCTATCACTTCATTTTCAGGAAGCGCTTGTTTAACCTTGTCATGAGAAGAACCCATAACAATGCCTTTTCCTGCCATTTTTAGCATTTCATAATCATTCATGCCATCGCCAAAGGCAATGCAGTCTTTTAAACCAAGACCTAAAGTTTCAGCCACGGCTTGCAGGGCTTCGCCTTTAGATACTTCCGCGGCCATCACTTCTAAACACCACGGGGTAGAGAAAGAGATGTTTAGCTTATCGCCAAAACGCTCATTCAAAAGCTCTTCGTATTTTACCAACTGTTCGTGGTCTTGATCTGGGTTGGTAAAGAAGATTTTAGCAATACCAGTATTTGGTGTTTTGTTGGCATTAAATACGGTGTAAGTGAAACCAGAATCACCGTGGAAATCACGTAGGAACTCATCTTCCTTGTTTAATAGCCAAGCATCGTCTTGGTATAAGTGGATGAATAAGTTGTCATCGTGCTTTACAACATCCACAACCTGCTGAACTAAGTCGGTAGGTACGTTTTGACTATAGAGTAATTGGTCTTTGGTATCGTGGACGCGCGCTCCATTAGAAGTAATCATGTAAGCAGGAATACCCACGATTTCTCGGATACCAGCAACGTCGACGTGATGACGACCAGTAGCAAAGATAAAGGTATAGCCTTTTTCGTGCAGCTCTTTGAGAGTCTGCTTAGAAAAAGTTGTCAGTTGGTGGTTCGGCGCAAGCAAAGTGCCATCGAGATCAGAAGCTACAATACGGAAAGGACTTTTAAGTTGTACGTCGGTCATATCACCCTCGTTGTCGGACTATTGGCAAACTACAACACTTCGAGTTTGCGAAAGCTATTTTACTTCAACTAAAGGGGAGAAAAGAGGGTAAAAAAACACCACATTGATTTCCTGTTTTTTAAACAGTGTATAAATCACAATTATTTATGGTGTTGGCAGAAGAAATCTAGCGTACTTTGAATTGCACTGTTTCGATAAACATCTTTTTCAAACAACACTTCATGTTTAGAGCCGGAAATGACTTTCATCGCGCAATTTGGATTGGTTTTAGCCAGTTTTTTGATAAACCTAGATTGAGCCTCATTGGATACAATGGCTTCGTTACTCGCTTGCAGCAACAGCAATGGAATCTTGATTTGGCGGCTCAGTTGAATGCACTGTTTTGCTGCCATTAATCCCTGCCAAACCCAGTGTGT
Source organism: Vibrio sonorensis (assembly GCF_001854765.1). Taxonomy (GTDB): domain Bacteria; phylum Pseudomonadota; class Gammaproteobacteria; order Enterobacterales; family Vibrionaceae; genus Vibrio; species Vibrio sonorensis. The sequence goes on from NZ_LJJE01000021.1 coordinate 16,471, forward strand.
GGATGGGCCTCCGATTTTTAACTCTGGCATCTGTTCATACAAGTCGCGAAACCAAGAGTAGCGCGCTTTGCTTTGACTAAGAGGGTTAATCTCAAACGGCTTTGGGTAATAGGCTTGATACCCGGGAGCATAGGTTGGCTGAGAGTAGAGTGCACTCATTATTTGGCTGAGAGGTAGTGCAACCGGTCTAAAATACCACGGCATCGAAACACCAAACATTGGAGCACTGAGAGAAATGGCGCTAAAAGGTGTGCTACTGCGAGTTTGAAGGTATCGAGTGGCTATTGTGCCCCCCATTGAATGCGCCAACAGGTAGCTATCTTGGTAGCGTTCGAGCTGAAAATGTTCGACCATTTGAGCCATATCATTCACATAATCATCAAACTCATCCACATAGCCCATCTCTTTGTCTTCAATTAGCCGTTCAGAAAGGCCTTGGCCCCTATGGTCAAAAGAGTATATGTCATAGCCTTGTTGAAATAGGTCGTAAAAGAGCTCCTGATACTTCCAACAACTCTCTATCCTGCCATTAACGACAAAGATGGCACGCGTGTGGTGTTTCGCCGTCATTTTTACCCAAAACAGCTGCTTTTTATCTTTCGATTTGATGTAACCTTGCTCTCGTTCTTGCCAGAAGAGAGAAATCTTGGTATTGATGACTTGCTCAAAATCCGCCTCTTGAGTATAAGAGGGAGCTACCGTATCGCTGGATGCGTTCATATTATTGTTTTGTGGCTAAGTGATATCACTCTTTGAGATTATCATAGCCAATAGTCGTGAAGTCGAGGAGAAATTCCATGGATATGCATGTTTGGTTTGCTTATGTGCTCACTGCCATAGTGTTTAGTTTGGCTCCAGGCTCAGGAACGGTGAACTCAATCAGTAATGGGCTTAGCTATGGCGCTAAAAAGTCTTTGGCTGCGGTCGCAGGATTACAGCTTGGGCTCTCGATACATATTGTTCTTGTCGGTGCTGGTATCGGAGCACTGGTGGCGCAATCGGCTTTGGCGTTTACCATTATTAAATGGGTAGGGGTGGTTTACCTGATTTGGTTAGGTGTTCAAAAGTGGCGTGACCGCTCTGATCTTACCGCAGACATTGAGCAAAACCAGTTATCTTCTTGGCAACTGATGCGCAATGCGACGCTGATTAACTTAACAAACCCCAAATCGATCGTTTTTCTTGTCGCTCTATTCCCTCAGTTTATTAACCCATCACAGCCACAGCTTATTCAGTTTTTCATTTTGGGTGTTACCACGGTTGTGATTGATACCATTGTTATGGTTGGGTACACCAGCCTTGCTGCTCAGATGGGGCGATTTATTCGCTCAGAAAACATGATGAGTCGAATCAATAAGGTATTTGGTTCCATGTTTGTTGGCTGTGGCGCGCTTCTCGCAACCGCCAAAAGTTAATACTCTTGCGCTGCGCTCAATCGAGTGCAGACAATGATTTTTCTTTCCAGCCGAACACGACTTTATCTGCACTCTGCTTACTTAGCTGACCTCTTGTCGTAGATGAAAGTTTTGTGACATTAACTCCTCACCTATTGCTATTTCAATCGAAAATAGATAAACATATACGCATATCCATATATGAGTATGTATCTAATGCTTCCACACCAGTTTTTTAAAGTGCTTTCAGATGAGACCAGAGTGCGACTTTTAATGTTAATCGTCAGGGAAGATTGCCTTTGTGTGGCTGAACTGACTCAGGCACTTAATGAAAGCCAACCGAAAATTTCTCGTCATCTTGCACAGTTAAGATCACAGGGGATTTTAGTGGATGTTCGACAAGGTCAGTGGGTGTTTTACCGCTTGTCTAACAGCCTACCGGGATGGATGAAAAAAATGATAGATGATCTGGTTGCTTCAAACTGTTTAAAAACAGAGTACCAGAGTGATTTAGAGAGATTGAGCGAGATGAAGTCTCGTCCTGTCTGTTGCCAATAGAGAGAGCACGTCATGACAATTAAAGTAGGTATTAACGGTTTTGGACGCATTGGTCGACTAGCAATGCGCGCGGCATTTGACTGGCCAGAACTAGAATTTGTACAGATAAATGATGTAGCCGGTGACGCGAAAACACTGGCGCATTTGCTGGAATTTGATTCGGTACAGGGTCGCTGGCACCACGAAGTCGCTGGTCAAGATGGTCTATTAGTCATCGGAGACCAAAAGATCGTATGCAGACAAGAAAAGAACATCGATGCGATTGATTGGTCAGGCTGTGATGTGGTTATTGAAGCAACAGGTGTGCACCGCAAAACAAGTTTCTTAAACAAATATCTTGAGCAAGGTGTCAAACGCGTTGTGGTGTCTGCACCTGTTAAAGAAGATGAAGTAGCAAACATAGTGGTAGGGGTGAACGACAGTATCTTCAACCCAGAGAAGCATCGAATCGTAACAGCGGCATCTTGTACTACCAACTGTATTGCCCCGGTAGTGAAAGTGATTCACGAGAAACTCGGTATCGAGCAATCTTCATTCACGACTATTCATGACCTTACCAATACGCAGACCATTTTAGATGCGCCTCACAAAGACCTTCGTCGCGCACGTGCTTGTGGCATGAGTCTGATACCAACGACAACAGGTTCAGCAACGGCTATCGTTGAAATCTTTCCCGAGCTAAAAGGCAAGATTAATGGCCATGCGGTACGCGTTCCGTTGGCGAATGCTTCTTTGACGGACATTATCTTTGATGTAAAGAAAGACACGACGGCAGAAGAAGTAAACCAATTGCTAAAAGAAGCATCGGAAGGTGAGCTAAAAGGCATTTTGGGTTTTGAAGCGCGACCATTAGTTTCTATTGATTACAAAGGTGACCAACGCTCAACGATAGTTGATGCACAATCCACTATGGTTGTCGGCTCTCGCATGGTGAAAATCTATGCTTGGTATGACAATGAAATGGGGTATGCCACACGTACAGCCGAGTTAGTGCTAAAGGTGGGACAAGCGTAATGACACAAGAAAACCAACATCCAATTTGGCAGTTACCTCTGGAGAGAGGTGGCTTAGTATTGACGCCTTGCCCGGGTACAAAAGGTGTGGACCTCGATACTTCTCTCGCTCAACTAAAAGCCGAGTGTGTATCGACATTAGTGACGGCGATTTCCTCGCAAGAAATGGACAATAAAGGCGTGAGTGAACTGGGTTATAAAGTACAAGCGTTAGGGATGCAGTGGTACCACCTAGTGATCGAAGATGACTGCGCTCCAGACCAAGACTTCTCACAGCGATGGGAATCGGCGAGTACTTCTCTACATCAAGCCATTGAACAAGGCCAGAAAGTTGCCATGCACTGTATGGGAGGTTCGGGTCGAACGGGCTTGCTAGCGGCGCACTTTCTGTTAGAGAAAGGTTGGCAACTGGAAGAGATCATCTCGAAAGTGCAAGCGCTTAGACCGGGCGCGTTTACCAAGCAAGTACAGGTTGATTACATCAAGCAAGTCGCGAATGCGTAGCAAATTTAGCTTTTGGCCTACGATAGGTCAAAAGCTCTTTTAGTTAGGGTAAGTTATGTTTGCCAGTCTTAATCGCAACGTTCGCCAGTATATGCTGGTCACGTTTAACTACTGGAATTTCACTGTAACCGATGGTGCACTGCGCATGCTGGTGGTGCTCTATTTTCACGATTTGGGGTACTCCACCTTAGAGATCGCATCCCTTTTCCTCTTTTATGAGTTTTTTGGTGTTGTTACTAACTTGGTTGGAGGTTGGCTAGGTGCAAGGTTAGGGCTCAACAAAACCATGAACCTTGGGCTAGCGATGCAGATCCTTGCGTTGGGAATGCTGACCGTTCCAGATGTTTGGCTGACTATACCTTGGGTGATGGCAGCTCAGGCATTGTCTGGTATCGCAAAAGACCTCAACAAGATGAGTGCAAAAAGCTCAATTAAGACGTTAGTTCCGGATGAAAAGCAAGGTGCCTTGTATAAGTGGGTTGCGATTTTAACTGGCTCTAAGAATGCACTCAAAGGTGTGGGCTTTTTTGTGGGCGGATTACTGCTGACCACGGTCGGCTTTAAATATGCCATGGTGTTGATGGCAAGTGTATTGAGTTTAGTACTTATAGGCAGCTTAATCGGCTTAGATAGCGGTATGGGTAAGGCGAAGAGCAAGCCTAAGTTCAAGCAGATCTTTTCTAAGTCTCCTTCTATTAATATTCTGTCCGCCGCGCGTATGTTTCTATTTGGCGCTCGTGACGTGTGGTTTGTCGTCGCACTGCCTATCTATTTAGGCAGCGTATTTGGGTGGGAACACCTATGGGTTGGCGGCTTTCTTGCTTGTTGGGTTATTGCTTATGGCTTTGTTCAAGGCTTTGCTCCCAAAATTACCGGTAAATCTGAAGGCAAAGTCCCCGATGGCAAAGCTGCGCTATTCTGGGCGGGATTGCTCGCATTGGTCACTGGCGTGATCGCTTATGGCGTTCAGATCCAATGGCAACCTGAACTCGTGATAGTAGGGGGGCTGATGATCTTTGGTGCTATATTTGCCGTTAACTCATCATTGCACTCTTATTTGATTGTGAGTTACGCCAAAGGCGATGGCGTGTCGTTGGATGTAGGTTTTTATTACATGGCAAATGCTATGGGGCGCTTGATTGGCACCATACTTTCCGGCTGGATTTTCCAAGTAGCAGGGTTTGCCGCTTGCCTTTGGGTTTCGTTTGCCTTTCTCGCCATCACCACACTGATCTCTGTTCGATTACCAAAAAGAAAATCTCAGGCTGTTACTCAGTAAGCCCTATTATGACTTAACGCTGACTTGCGCAAGGTGCGGTCAGCCTTTTTATTGGTATAGTAATACTTTCATTGATTTAGCGTTTATCGGTATTGTGTAGGGGAGCGAGATGAATCAGAGAGAGTTGGCTTTTGACCTTATGAGGTGTGTTGCCGCCGTCGCTGTCATCGCCATACATGTATTGGCCCCTTATCGGCAGGAGTTTGGAGTGATCCCTTTTAATGAATGGAACACGGCCATTGCAGTAAATGGTGCAAGCCGCTGGGCAGTACCTGTTTTTATTCTTATCTCCGGTGCTTTGCTTCTCAATGATCCTCGCCCCTTTCAACTCTCTTATTACTTAAAGCGGCGTCTCTTTAAAGTATTGATACCCTTTATAATATGGTCACTGTTTTATGCGTTGTTCTCAGGTTTAAGTGCACAAGGCTATGATTCAGCGCTCGCGACAAAAAAACTGATGTCTAGTCACGAACACGCAACTTATTACCATTTGGGCTTCTTCTATTACTTTATCCCACTCTATTTTTTAGTGCCTTTTTTCCACTATATGGTGAAGCAAAACCAAGAACAGGTGCTTAAGGCATATGTTGCTATTTGGCTGGTCACGAGTCTCTTGTACTTGCTCGGTATAGATGGTCTCTGGAGTAACCAGATGTGGCTGTACAGTGGCTACTTACCTCTCGGATATTTGCTTTATCAAAGATTGGAAGTGACTACTTCGACCGCTTTACTGTCGACCATATTAGGCTTGCTGTCGGTTACTGTTACTGTGGTTATGGTGGTTTTATTGAGTCATGAGCATGGCGAGTACACCGTAGGTCGCTGGTTATCCTACAAAACGTTTAATGTTGTCGTTGTTGCGACTGCCGTATTTATTTTATGTCGGTTCGTTAGCGGCAAGGTGAAAGGGCGTTGGTCTGTTTGGGTTGAACTGATTAGCCGACATAGCTTGGGCATTTATTTACTACACCCGATTTTTCTATGGCCAATGAAGACGTTTGGATGGTATCAAGGACACCCTATGTGGGTGATACCGGTATGGGTCGTTGTCAGTGGTGCTGGCGCGCTATTGCTGAGTGTGGGGATCGCACGCCAGAAAGGGCTTAAATGGTTGTTGCCTTAGCGTTTCATCGCAAAATGCAGGAACTTATCACCTTGATAAGTGAGCTCTCCCTTATCTCCGGGGTTCAGTGCATTAAAGTAGTGTATACCGACTTGGAATTCGCGTTTAGGGCCTAATCTTCCGCGTTGAACGTATATCCAATACTCCTGATCATCTTGTCCCGGTTTTGCGTCTTCAACTTCAATGGCTTGCTTGTCGAGAATGGTGACTTCAACCTTTTGCTCAGGTGCGTTTTCACCTAGTGTGTGCTGACGATAAAACTTTACTGCTAACCACCCTGCAGCGAGTGCAAGAAATACTAAAGCTAAGAAGTAAGTTACTGGCATGAGGTCTCTCCGTTAATTCGCCCTATATTCTAGCGATTTTGTCTGGGTCTTGCTGTTACTTGGCATTCTGTTTGCGTGGTTTTTATCCACTGAAGTCGAAACTTCGACGTGCTTCACGTTACTAGACTCAGTGTTAACTGTTGATTGCTTTACACAAATTGACACGAAAAAGGTCGAATTTACACTTAGAATATAGAAGAATGAGAATTCACCCCCTAAACTTTAAAGGGATGGAGGTAGTCATGTCAGATATTGAAAAAGTGGTACTACGCACCCGCAAGATAGAAAAGCTACTTAGGATGCAATATCACGCTGAAGGAAAGGGATTACACCAGCTAATTACTAGCTGTGAGGAACGTTTGCCTCATGATGTCATCGCTAAGCTCAGATATATAGCGACTATCCGCAATAAAGTGGTTCACGAAGAGGACTTTAAACTCGATAACACTCAAGATTTTTCAGGGGTCTGCGATGAGTGTGAGAAGGAGTTAACGCCGAGGAGTGGGCGCTTTATATGGAGGACAGCGGTAATGCTGATGATGTTAATCACTACTGCTGCACTGTTTTTTTACTACGCTCATTGGGATGTACTGAGCCGGCATTTCCCTTAGTTATACCCTGTTTAGTTTTGAAACAAAAAGGGACGCTTTTGCGTCCCTTTTTTGATCTTTAGTACAGCATTGGCAGCGTCATTAGGCCGACAACCACTGCAATCATTACTAATCCCTGCACTTGTGAAGATGTGATCATTACGCTGCTCCTCTGTATTAATTTTGAACTTGCACTTACTTTAGCAAACTTTTGATTGTTTGATCAAGTTTATTATTTGTAGGTGCTAAAAAATCAACTTTTCTATGTGTATTGATGTCAATTCTTGTCAATTTAGTGTCATTTTTTGTTTTGTAATTTCGTGTCTCTCATCTGGTTTGTAAGTTATGGTGGGGTTAAGTTGTTGTTTTTGTTGGCTAATTTTTGTGGTTTTCAATTGGTTAAAAGTTGACATTGCTATTATAGGGGCTTTGAGTTTTTTAGTGTTGTTTTTAAGATAAAATGGATTTTGCTTGTGTGGTTGTTTGGGTTTAAATGATATTGGTTCTCACTTGTAGGTGTGGATGAGGTTTTAATTGCTGTTTAATTATCAAGAATGGAGTTGGGTTTTTAAAATTTTCTCGTACTGTTGTTTTTGTGAATTAAGTTTGTAACCTTATGTTATTAAATGGTTTTATTTTAACTTTGAACAAAAACCTATGTGCTTTTTTGGCCGTTTTTTCATGATTTTTATAAAGTTAAACTGTCAATTAATGGAGGTTTATGTGAAGGATTGGTTTAGTTTCCTAAATGTGGGGTACGGTAAACAAGGGTAATGAAATGACAACAAAATGACAGTGTTACTATTTTGTACGATACAAAATTAACTATTATCAAGATCCAAATTTTATTCATTGTGTCTGGACATCTTTAGTCACCATCCTAAACTGGCGGCGAATGTTTGAAGAGGTGCGCTCATGTGGAGCTTGTTGTCTGTTGCTCTATCAGGCTATATAGGTGTTACCGCCCAACAAGATGGTAACAGTAAAAAATCGCTACTGTTTAAAACGCTGACTTGTCTGATGCTGATGTGGTTATTGGTGTTCTCCAATGAGATGACCAATGCCAGGTACTGGGTTGTCGGTGGCTTACTTATTTCTCTCATTGCAGAAGCGGGCTATCTATTAAAGAAACATTCCAAATTCAGTTTTACTGCTCTTATTGTCGCTCAGTTGTGCTTTAGTAAGTCGTTTTGGATGCAATTGTCCGGTGATATTATCTGGTGGCTTCCCGCTTTGTTACTTGGCAGTGCGATAGTGGCTTTTTTCCTATTACTTCCTAAGTTAGATCGGCTTGTTTTTCCAGTTATTACGATGGGGATCATACTGATACAACTCAATTGGGCAGCTGGTGAAATTTGGTTGCTAGAAGCAAGTTGGCAAGCTGGTACCGGCTTTCTGGGTACATTGTGCTTAGCTTTTGCTGCTCTTCAGTTTGCGGTAGAAGACTACGGCCGAAAAGTTTCGATTAGACGGTACTACAGTGCGTATCTTCATTTGGCCGCTCAGGCTCTGATAACTGCATCATTGATTATCTAAAATCAATAAATCGTTTCTCAAACAAACTTAAAGTGTGGCTATTAGTAGGAAAGAGAGAAAACCATGGCTAATCGTATCCACGCTCATAGCGTATTAAACCTTCTTCAAGAGTCACCTATGACAAAAGACGACCTTACTGCCAAAGTGCTTGAGGAGTTTGGGGCTGACGCGTTATTTCATACTTGTTCATTAAGTGATTTGGACTTTGACACTTTGTTTAGTTTCTTTGTCAATCGACAAAAAATAGTCGAAGCAGAGGGAAAATGGGCACTAAACGCAGCCCGAGTCTGTAATCACTAAAACATTTAGCTTGGCATTTGTCCTCTCGGTTTATAGTGCTGTCTAGCATCCTATAGTGAGTTGGGTATATACTTCGCGCATTCTTGTCAGCGAAGGTGATTTTCATGGATATTATCTCAGCGGCAACCATGTTATTCCTTATCATGGACCCGCTAGGCAATCTGCCAATTGTTTTATCTATTTTAAAGCATTTAGATCCTAAGCGTCGCCGTAAGACATTGATTAGGGAGCTGTTTTTTGCTCTTCTGATCTTGATGTTATTCCTGTTTGCAGGGCAAAGCATTTTGGGATTCTTGCATGTACAACCGGAAACGCTCAGTATTTCTGGCGGTATTATCCTGTTTATTATTGCTATCAAGATGATCTTTCCTAGTGCGGGAAGCATAACTGGACTGGCGGCCGGTGAAGAGCCATTTATTGTACCAATGGCGATACCAATGATTGCAGGGCCATCGGTTATTGCCGCTTTGCTTTTGTTATCAACGCAGCATCCAGAGCGCATGCTAGAGCTATCGGCAGCGGTGTTGATAGCTTGGGGAGCAACATTTTTTATATTGATGTTCTATGGATTCTTCCACCGAATTCTTGGTGAGAGAGGCCTAAAAGCGATAGAAAGGCTGATGGGACTATTGCTGGTTATGATCTCGACGCAGATGTTCCTCGATGGCGTTAAGGGCTATCTAAGTTAGAAAAGCAAAACGCCACATTATGTGGCGTTTTCTTCTTTTAAGTACTTGTTTCTGATATGGAGCAGAGAAAAGACGCCAAAGACCAATATCGACCACTTTTCCCAAGTCGTCATGTTTATTTTTTGCCCAAATACCTTCACAAACATGAGCATCTGAATACCGTGCATAAAGAACAAACACGCGGTAAAGATATAAAGCGCAACAGCGGCATTGCCGGCAAAAGGCTGAATAATGTTATAGAGCAACACTAACCAAACACCAGCAAACAGAGCTTTTCCAAGCCAGATTACAATCTTCATTATCACGTCCTTTCATATAGTCGATAAGCAACTTGCCCAGCGGTTTTCTCTCTATGTAGATGCCATTGGCTTGGCATTTCTGGAAGGACAAGTTCTTTCTCGGTTTCAATATAAATCATGGCATCTTTGGCCAGCCATTGGTTTTTTTCGAGTAGTTGAATGACCTCTTCAAGTAACCCTTTTCTAAATGGAGGGTCAATAAAGACAATGTCATAGGGTGTGCCTTCTCGCGAAAGAAAATCCAGAGTATTTTGATTTAATGCCTCTATTTGGGAGGTATTCAGCGCCTTGATGTTTTGTTGCAACTGCTTATGAGCATCCGCGTTTAGCTCTAACATGGTGACTATTTTTGCTTGGCGTGATGCGGCTTCAAAACCGAGCCCGCCCGACCCTGCAAAAAGATCTAAACAGCGTGCATGGGGAATGTCTTGTGCTAACCAGTTAAACAGCGTCTCTTTAACTCTGTCTGTGGTTGGGCGGAGTCCTTCTGCATGGTGAACGGGTAGCTTTCGTCCCCTCCAAAGTCCGCTTATTATGCGAATATGCCCATTGGATGGCTTTTTTTGTGATGTGTTTTGATGGCGACGTCTTACCATAGATTTTTTGACCGCTAATAAAGTGATACTATATCCAGTCGTTCTGGTTAAAACGCCAGGAATAGCCATATTTTAAAGTCAGAGTTTATACCCATTTCAAGTATAGATACATGCTTGATTGTGGTGGTTTGTGATTATCGCTCTGGCTCTATTATTGATCTCACGGTATAAGGTGGGATAAGACTTATTACACAGTTTAGGATATCTAGGACATCACCAGATGACGGAAAGAAAAAAGCGCGGATTACTTTCGTGGTTAGGTTTCGGTGAAGAAGACCAGTCAAAAGCAGAACAAAACCAAGAGCTCGAACAAGAAGTCGTTCAAGGATCTGAAGAAACAGCAGAAGAAATAGAGCAATCAGTGGTAGCGGATGCTGTCGCAAACGAAAACACTGAAGAAGCAGAAGCAGAAGCAGAAGCAGAAGCAGAAGCAGAAGCAGAAAGCCAACCTGAACCAGTAGCAAGAGTCGAAGAACAACAAAAGCCGACCGAAAGCTTTTTTGCACGCCTTAAAAGAGGTTTGGCAAGAACTAAAGCTAACATCGGTGCTGGTTTCTTTGGTCTGTTTCAAGGCAAAAAAATCGATGATGACCTGTTTGAAGAGTTAGAAGAGCAGCTTCTTATTGCTGACGTTGGTATGGATACCACGGTTAAAATTATCGAGAACTTAACGGAAAAATCTTCACGCCGCGACTTAAAAGATGGTGAAGCACTGTATGGTTTGCTCAAAGAGGAAATGGCGGAAATTTTATCCACTGTAGAGCAACCGCTGGTGGTTGATACTGAGAAAACGCCCTACGTCATTCTTATGGTCGGTGTGAATGGTGTTGGTAAAACAACCACTATTGGCAAGCTTGCGAAAAAGTTCCAGTCGGAAGGTAAGAAGGTCATGTTAGCAGCGGGGGATACCTTTAGAGCGGCTGCGGTTGAACAATTGCAAGTTTGGGGTGAACGCAATAGCGTCCCAGTGATAGCGCAACATACGGGTGCCGATAGTGCGTCTGTTATTTACGATGCCATTGAAGCGGCAAAAGCTCGGGGTGTCGATGTGGTTATCGCCGATACCGCCGGACGATTGCAGAACAAGAGCAATTTAATGGAAGAGTTGCGTAAAATTGTTCGCGTAATGAAAAAGATAGACGATTCAGCGCCTCATGAAATCATGCTCACTCTCGATGCAGGGACAGGGCAAAATGCAATCAGTCAGGCAAAACTGTTCAGTGAAGTCGCGCCATTAACGGGTATCACACTCACTAAGCTAGACGGTACCGCAAAAGGTGGTGTTATCTTTGCTATTGCTGATCAATTCCAAATACCAATTCGTTATATTGGTGTTGGTGAAGGTATTGATGACCTGAGACCATTTGAGACTCAGGAGTTTATTGATGCCCTATTTAGTAGAGAAGAGTAATTAATCCGGCAAAATATCAGCCCCGTTTAAGAGGAAGGTTGGGTGATAAAGTTTCAGCAAGTCAGTAAGGCGTACCGTGGTGGAAGACAAGCCCTACAAAAGGTGGATTTTCACCTACGCAGAGGTGAGATGGCCTTTTTAGGCGGACACTCTGGTGCGGGAAAAAGTACCTTATTAAAACTGATTTGTGCCATCGAAAGACCAAGTGATGGGCGCATCTGTTTTAACGATCACGATATAACGCGAATTCCGGCGAAGGATATCCCTTTCCTGCGCCGTAATATCGGGATTGTGTTTCAAGATCATCGTCTTTTGATGGATCGAACGGTCTACGACAACGTGGCTTTGCCAATGCGAATTGAGGCTATCTCAGAAAGTGAAATCAAGCGCCGCGTCGGTGCTGCGCTTGATAAAACGGGTTTGTTAGATAAAGCCAAATGCTTGCCAAGTCAGTTATCGGGGGGTGAGCAGCAGCGTGTTGGTATAGCAAGAGCCGTGGTTAACCGTCCTACTCTATTACTGGCCGATGAACCCACAGGTAACCTAGATCCAGAGTTATCTAACCGCGTACTAAAGTTGTTTGAAGAGTTCAATCGAGCGGGTGTCACCATACTTCTGGCTACCCATGATATTGGGTTGGTTAACACGCGTCCTCAATATCGTCACCTAGAGCTCAACCAAGGTTTTCTCAGCGAGGTAGAAGACTATGGCCACTAATACGCGAAATAAACGCACCAATAAAAAGCGTCATAATAATCAAGCGAAGCGAGACAACTTCTTAAAAGTTCATATCAATCAAGCCAAGATGTCATTTTCTCAGCTTTGGACTCGACCTCTGGGCAACCTACTCACGCTTGCGGTTATCTGTATGGCGTTGGCTTTACCCGCGTGTTTGTACTTGTTGGGAAAAAACGTTTCAGCTGCTTCTGAAAATGTCACAAGTCCCGCTCAGGTTAGCGCATACCTTCAAGAAGATACTCCTGATGCGCGTGCAATGGTTTTGAAAGACCAATTGGAAAGCATGTCCGAAGTTGAGACCGTGGAGTATATCTCTCCACAACAAGGCCTCGATGATTTAAGCCAATACTCTGGATTTGACCAAGCGCTATCACTATTAGATGACTACTCTTTACCCGGAGTGCTCGTTATCACACCTGCTCAAGATGATCAGACACTAATTAAGGCATTGGCAAAAAGCTTAAATGAGCAAGAGGTCATCACTGATGTTCGTCTGGACGAAGATTGGTTGACTCGCCTAGATGCGATTCGCACCTTAGTTACAACGATTGTGATTGCTCTTTCTATCCTGATGTTAGGATCAGTATTCTTGATTGTGGGTAATACGCTTAGGTTTAATGTTCTTGCCAATAAAGATGAGATTCAAACGATGAAACTTATCGGAGCGACCGATAGTTTTATTTTACGCCCGTATTTGTACTCTGGAATGTGGTTTGGACTTTTGGGGGCTTTGAGTGCTTGGGTTGTGACGGCGTTAATTACTATTCTTCTCAATATAAGCGTAGAAAAGCTTGCCAGTCTTTATGACAGTCAGTTCCGACTCATTGGTTTGAGTTGGGATGAATCTCTATTGCTGTTGATGTTAGGGATTTTCCTTGGCAGCTTAGCAGCCAAAGTCTCTGCTCAGAGGCACTTAAGAGAAATTGAACCAGTATAAATCTGAGTTGTCCTACTAAAAGTGGAAAAGTACACGCCACCGTATACTTTTTTACTTGTAAGTCGAAAAAGTTTGTGGATAATGACTGATCCCTGCTTGAAACCTATGCAATTTGGGTTCAAGATTGATCGGCTAAAAAATAAAATCCAGATCAGAACTGATGAGGAATGGAATGGCAAACCAAGCATATCCAATGGCGGTTGTCACACAAGACAGTTTAGACAGCTATATTCGTTCAGTGAACAGCTACCCAATGCTGAGCGCTGAAGAAGAACGCGGGCTGGCTGAACGTCTTCATTACAATGGTGAAATTGAAGCAGCAAAAGGGCTGATTCTTTCTCATCTGCGTTTTGTAGTCCATGTGGCTAGAGGTTATTCCGGTTACGGGCTACCTATGGCTGACCTAATTCAAGAGGGCAATATTGGCCTCATGAAAGCAGTGAAACGCTTTAACCCAGAGGTTGGTGTTAGATTGGTTTCATTTGCTGTTCACTGGATCAAAGCCGAAATCCATGAGTACGTTTTAAGAAACTGGCGTATTGTAAAAATCGCGACAACCAAAGCGCAGCGTAAACTCTTCTTTAACTTGCGTAAGTCGAAGAAGCGCCTTGGCTGGTTTAACAATGGTGAAGTGGAAACCGTTGCAAAAGAATTGGGTGTAGAACCGTCAGAAGTACGTGAAATGGAGTCTCGCCTTGCTGCGCAGGACGCGGCATTTGAAATGCCAACGGATGATGACGATACAGGAGTTTCCTACTCTGCACCGATGTTTTACCTTGAAGACAAAGCATCAGATGTCGCAGAAAACCTAGAAGCTCAGAACTGGGAAGCGCACACGAACAACCGTTTGAGCATGGCTTTGTCCACTCTTGATGAGCGCAGTCAGCATATTGTCCGTTCTCGTTGGCTAGATGAAACTAAGGCTACCCTTCAGGAGCTGGCAGAAACTTATGGTGTTTCTGCGGAGCGTATTCGACAACTTGAAAAGAACGCGATGAAAAAGCTTAAGCTTGCTGTTGGCGACTTTTAAACGCTAATCCTCAATCAAATACTAAAAAACCGAGATCAAAATGATCTCGGTTTTTTTCGTTATAGGGATCAATCTGGTGCAATTTGCCTGTGGGTAACTCTGTGGGGAATTTCTTTGCCAGCTGTCAGAAATCACGTTGAAATAAGGGTTCATAGCCGATTCTTCTTTGGGGATAGTTGTTGATTTACACACAGATAGATCAAGATCATCACTACATATAGTGGATCAATTACAAATGAAATACTTTATCAACGCAATTCACAGATTTATCCACAGTTGATTAGGAGTTGATCAGAAGTGGATAACCCTAAAGTTAGCGAGTACTTGTTGCGCACTGGATAGGTTACAATGGTCAAAAAACAAGTAGCAATGAAGAGAAAGTAAAAATGGACCAGTTTAAACACATCGCAGTCGCCGATGCGCATCAAAAATTACAGGAAGAGAACACGCATTTAGTCGATATCCGCGATCCTCAATCTTTTGCTGTTGCTCACGCGACAGGCGCTAAGCACCTGACCAACGATACGATTGTGGCTTTTATGGAAGAAGCGGAGTTTGAAGACCCTATTTTCGTTATGTGCTACCACGGGATCAGTAGCCAAGGTGCCGCCCAATATCTGGTTAACCAAGGTTTTGAAACCGTATATAGTGTCGATGGTGGTTTTGAGGCTTGGCACCGAGCGGAGCTTCCTATTCAACAAGGATAACTATGCAGCGAATAACCAGCCTGAACAACCCTCGGTTGGCACAAGCTTTTATTGACTATATGGCTTGTCGAGGTATTGAAATACAAATGATGCCCGAAGGGGAGGGGATGTTCGCATTGTGGCTTTTTGACCCTCAACACGAAGTTGAAGTCCTGGCCGAGCTTGAGCAATTTTTGTCGGATCCAATGGCAGCCAAATACCGCAGTGCTTCGTGGGAAATGGCTGAGACTCGACCTAAAGTGTTCAATTATGGTTCTACTAATTGGTGGGCTTTGATATCTGAGAAAGCGGGTTTACTAACCTGACTGTTATGGGGCTATGCATTGTTGTGTTTGCATTGTTGCAGTTAGGTGTGCAGTCAGAAGTTTTTGCCACTCTTCACTTTCCCGCACACGCTAGTCAACAATGGCAATTGTGGCGTTGGTTTACCCATGCCTTCCTTCACTTTTCAGTCATACATATTGCCTTTAATGTACTGTGGTGGTGGCAATTAGGCGGTGATGTAGAGAAAAAGCTAGGGGCAGGTAAGCTTTTATCACTGTTTCTCTTTTCGGCTGCAACCTCTGGTTTGGGTCAATACTGGGTAGAAGGTGCCAACTTTGGCGGCCTTTCCGGCGTGGTTTATGCTCTTGTCGGATATCTTTGGATGCTTGGCTACTACGCACCAAAGCTCGGCCTAGGTTTATCTAAACCTATCGTCGGATTTATGTTGGTTTGGTTGGTGTTGGGTTTTGTTCAACCTTTTATGGCCATTGCTAATACAGCTCATCTAGTTGGCTTACTTTGTGGCGTCGCAATGGGGCTATTGGATGCAAACAAGTTCAATAAAAAAGCAGCCTGATGCTGCTTTTTCTTACCTGGTCGTTTTACTTTTTTACTGATACAAGTACTTGGTAAACAATAGGTCGGCAATAACGGTTTTTCCTGTTTCAGGTAACAGCGTCGAGTTTAGCTGTTCTACCAAAACTTTTCGCAAGTCTTCCCTACCGGCAAGGGAGGTGATGGTATCTTCTGATTGTTTCCCCAAAAGCTCGATGACCGCGTCTCGGATGAGAGGCTGGTGTAACTCAATAATCGATAGGTCTTTGTCGCTGGCAACCATAATGTCGATACGGACTTGGATATAGCCAAGCTTTTTGCCTTTGGTATAGAAGTTGGTAGTAAGATCTGGCTCCAGCGTGAAGTAAGCAAGCTGAGGGCCAGTCTCTTCTTCTGCAAAAACTGACGTGCTTAGCAAGATGCTCAGGATGGTAATTATTTGGACTAGGTAACGTTTAAACATATTTCTGTCTTTTCTTTCTTTTAATCGCGATATTCGAATCGCCTCAGTCTTGTTACAATAGAGCATCTATATGTAATAAAAATGCTTTCAGCATATTAACACGGCTTTTAGGCCAGAGTCGTTGCTCTATTTTACGACGATACGGCTTTTTATTGAATACTAGTATGAATGATTCAACTTCGCTTTATTTATCTGCTTTACGAAAAATTAATTGGCAAGAGCCTGATAAGTTTAGCTTTCTCTCAGAATATGCCAAAGGGTGGTTATTAGAACAGGGCTCGTTATCACGTTTATTGAGTGCAAACTGCCAAAAGCTTACAGTCGATCTTTTACACAATCGCACGGTAAAAGCAGAGAGGCTAAACAAAGCTGAAATAGCATTATTGAGTGAAGAGTCTTGTTTACTGAGAAAAGTGGTACTAAAAGGGGATGACACTCCTTGGGTATTAGGACGAACACTCATACCCAAGTCATCTTTATCAGGTCAATCCTTTGATTTGACACAACAGGGGAATATACCTTTGGGGTTAACGGTATTTAGCACCGAGAATGTAGAGCGTGATGCGCTACAAGTAGGGGTGGTTGAAACACCTGATGGCTATTTGCTTGCACGTCGCTCTCGTCTTTGGATGAATAACAAACCGATGTTAGTCGCTGAACTTTTTTTGCCGCTTCGCCGATTTATTCGAAGGAGTGCCGTTAGATGTCTTTGGCAAAAGTAGAAGCGTTTTGGCAATTAACTCGAATGAATAAACCTATTGGCTGGCTGTTACTCCTTTGGCCAACGCTTTGGGCCTTGTTATTGGCTGCCCAAGGGATCCCAGATCTTAAAGTTACCTTGGTGTTTATCGCTGGCGTAATACTCATGCGCTCGGCAGGCTGCGTAATTAATGACTTTGCGGATCGCAAAGTAGATGGGCATGTAAAGCGCACCAATCAAAGGCCTATCCCTTCTGGTAGGGTGACACCAAAAGAAGCCATTGCTCTGTTTCTGATTTTGGCGGTGGTTTCATTTGCTTTGGTGTTGAGTATGAACACACTGACTGTCCAGCTCTCTTTAGTGGGGATAGTGTTGGCCTTTATCTATCCATTTATGAAGCGATTTACGCACTTACCTCAGCTGTTTTTGGGCTTGGCGTTTAGCTGGTCGATTCCAATGGCTTGGGCTGCTCAAGCAAATGAACTCGCATCAGCGGTGTGGTTTGTTTTTGTGATTAACGTTCTTTGGACAATCGCTTATGACACCATGTATGCCATGGTCGATAGGGACGACGATTTAAAAGTTGGCGTAAAATCCACGGCGATACTGTTTGGCAGAAATGACAAACTGATTATTGGTCTACTGCAATTTGTCACCTTGGCTATGTTTATAGGTTTAGGGCAATGGTATCAACTTGGAGCGGCTTTTTACTGGAGTGTTCTTGTCGCCGCAGCACTGTTTGTCTTTCAGCAACATTTAATCCGTCATCGCGAACGGCCGAACTGCTTTCAGGCTTTCCTTAACAACAACTATGTGGGGATGGCGATTACCCTTGGGTTGTTTATTACTTATTGGTAAACAGTTTGTTGGTAGACGTACACGTATAAAAAAGGCATCCAATTGGATGCCTTTTTGTAATTAACATTTATTCTGACTCGCTGCTCTGACAGATACTCTCTTGGATGGTGAGTTTTATTTCTGGATGCAACAACTCAAATAACAAATCGGCGAGGCACTGTGTTTTCTCATGATGAACATTACCGTCTTGGTCCAGATATCCTTGCTGCTTCAAAGTAGCAAACATGGCTGAGAATACGCCTTTATCGAAAAACTCAGGCGCATTGATGCCGTGCAGTCGACCGAGGCGCTGAGCTATGTCTTGACTTCGCTGTTCAACATCAGTTTTTCCCAACTCGGGGTATTCGGCGAGTAGGTTGAGGGCAATCGAATAACGCTGCAGTGTTTCAGCGATGGTTCTGCCTAACAACATGAGAGTTTGAGTGTTGGTTTGCTTAATACTGACCACATCGCCGTTTAGCTCAATCAGTTCCTGTTCCGCTAATTCACTGATATAGCTATCGACTCGATCGGTTAAGCTATCTTGTTCAATACTCAAGAAAAGCTCTCGCTGTAAGAACGGGTAAATCAACGCTGCTTTTTGTTGGAGCTCATCACGAGTAAGAGATTGATGGCGAATTAACATTTGAGCGATCAATGAAGCAAAGCCAACAAATGAATAATATTGTTGCGATAATAAGTCATCAATATTGATTGGTTGCGATCCAGTGAAACCACTTCACCCATTGAATCTGATTCGATGACAAACTTATCAAGTGAAATAGCATGTTCGACGAGTTGCTCCGCACTCTGAGTAGGACAGGTATAGGTCTCTGAGTATGGGACATTACGCAAGAGTTTAAGGTAACACTCTATTTGGCCAATCAGGTTATCTTTGGAAAGAGCCCGCTGCCGAGATGCCAGCAATGCTGTCGCTGACAAAGTTAACGCATTGGCCGCCGCCGCATCGTTAATGTGAGTCATCATCTTGCTCGCTAACTCATTGACGACTGGATTCAACCATTGCGGTTTGCTTGTCCCCATTGGGTCGATATCTTGTGTCCATTCCGGTGCTTTTTCATTTAAGAAATGATTAAGAGGAATGGGTTCACCAAAGTTTACATAGCCTTGACCGAAGTTGCGGAGCTTGCGAATGGTGCGAAGTACAAGACTGGCGTTTTCTTTCTCTTTTCGCTTGCCACGCAGCTCTTTGGCATATGTTCCCACTTCCATTACGTGTTCATAGCCTATGTATACAGGCACTAAGGTGACGGGGCGATTTAATCCGCGCAGCATGGCTTGAATGGTCATAGCCAACATGCCGGTTTTGGCCTGAAGTAATCGACCAGTACGCGAACGCCCACCTTCGCTGAAGTATTCAACAGAATAGCCTTTTGCGAAAAGTTCTGCCAAATACTCGCGGAATATGGTCGAGTAGAGTTTATTACCTTTAAAGCTACGACGAATAAAGAAGGCACCACCACGTCTAAAGATTGGCCCTGCAGGGAAAAAGTTTAGATTAATACCCGCGGCGATATGCGGCGGTACCATTCCTTCGTGATAGAGAACATAAGAGAGTAACAAATAGTCCATGTGGCTGCGGTGGCATGGGACATAAACAATCTCGTGACCATCTTGAGCAAGCTTGCGAACGACGGCTGCGTTGTTGATGTTCAAGCCTTGATAGATGCGATTCCACAACCAACCCAATACGCGATCACCACTCTTAATTAAAGAGTAAGAAAAATCAGCGGCCACCTCGTCCATAATGGCATGAGCTTCTTTACGTGCTTTTTCGATAGAAATATTTTTACTGCTCGATTCGTCAGCAATCGCTTTTTCGATCGCCTTTGACTTCATTAGTCGAGAAAACAGTACTTCGCGGTTGGGTAAATCTGGACCAGAGGCCGCAAGCTTTTGGCGGGAAAAATGGATGCGAGCAACTCGCGCGAGTTTATGCGCAATAGTGGAGTCCGTTCCGTGAGAGTCCGCCATATATCTCAATGACACAACAGGACTTACTCTGACAAGACAATCGCGGCCCGATAGCAAAAGCGATTTTAACTTTTGGGGACCATTCATTGCTTGCAGATAAGGCTTGTGACGCTCTTCTTTACCGGGCTTACGTCCCCAAAGCACGGTTGTAGGAATGACTTGAACGTCTAACTCTGAATCTAGATTGTGCAGGTGAAGTAGCTCTGAGAAGAGAGCGATAGACTCGCTTGGCGCATCGGAATCGTTTTCCATAATGGTTGCACGCGAAGAAGTAAAGACAAAGCGATTGAAGCTTTTTCCATTGATCTCGACTGGCTCAAGTGGGTCTGGTAAACCCGCCTTGATTACTTGTTTTTGCAGAGTAATTAGATCAACATTTGAGCGAAACGGCAGTGCGTAAATAATAGGCTTTTTTACATCGATGCCGTGGTCGTCAATTGGGTTGGTGGGAATGGTTGTTCCTTTTACCAATACCGACATCGGCAGTTTAAATAGTGAGTGTAAAAGCGATTGTCCAGAAGACATAAGGTTCTTAGCCTCAATTAGAGTATTGCGCCTTACGTCAAAATCGATGACGAAAGGCAGAAATTTTCAGCCAGCAAGCATAGCAGAAACTGGTCTAACCTTTTACTGATTATTGCACACGAAAACGTCAATTTATCGCGAATTGATTCACTCAAAGAATAAAATGGATAGGACTGTGTCACAAAAAACAACACATGGAATCAAACGAATAAAGAAAGCTACACGTTACTCTCTGCAAGGTTTAAAGGTCGCGTTTAAAACAGAGCCGGCCTTTAAAGAAGAAGTGTTGGTAGGCATTTTGATGATTTTTATCGCACTGCTGCTTGAGGTTACGTCGATCGAGAGAAGTCTTCTGATTGGCAGTGTGGTACTGGTGTGGATGATAGAGTTAGTGAACAGTGCCATCGAAGCGGTTGTCGACCGAGTTAGCAAAGCGCACCACCCATTGTCTGGTAGGGCAAAAGATATGGGCTCGGCAGCAGTGATGTTGGCGATTTTTCTATGTGGATATATTTGGATCGAGATCGTCTTCATCTAGGGTTGATAAGAGCAAAAATAGGTAAGTAGTTAAAAATCCATCGATAGTCTTTTCAATTACATACTTACTGTATATACTACCAGTTAACTGTATAAAAAGACAGGTGACTCTATGAAGCCGTTGACGCCACGCCAACAACAAGTATTTGATCTCATCAAGAGCAAAATTGATGATACCGGAATGCCACCTACCCGTGCTGAAATTGCACGTGAACTTGGCTTTCGTTCTGCTAATGCCGCTGAGGAACACTTAAAAGCACTAGCTCGTAAACAAGCCATTGAAATTATTCCAGGTGCTTCTCGCGGGATCCGCATTCTTCTTGATGCGGCGAATGATGAGGAAGGCTTGCCGTTAATCGGTCAGGTCGCGGCAGGTGAGCCTATTTTGGCTCAGGAGCATGTAGAAACGCACTATCAAGTCGACCCTTCTATGTTCAAACCACAAGCGGACTTTTTGCTTCGTGTAAATGGTGAGAGTATGAAAGATATCGGTATTATGGATGGCGATCTACTTGCGGTGCACAAGACTCAAGATGTACGTGATGGGCAAGTGGTCGTTGCACGTGTTGACGACGATGTAACAGTGAAACGCCTTGAACGCAAAGGGGCAACAGTGCTTCTGCATGCTGAAAATGAAGAGTTTGAGCCGATCAAAGTTGACCTTACTTGTCAGCACTTAAGTATCGAAGGACTTGCGGTTGGTATTATCCGCAATACTGATTGGATGTAAGAACTTTACCTCAATTGATCCTATGACTTGTCAATCTAAGTGATATTCATTATCATCTTTGTTCTGTATTAGAAGGAAGATGATAATGGCCACTTCACCGAAGGTTTTATCGAGTCGCTACCAGATTCCAGCTAACTTATTGAAACCTCTCTGGTATCGAAGCCGCGAGAGTTTAGTCGATGGGGGGCTGGTTTATGACCCTATTGCCGCTCGCGCTTGTCAACAATGCCAATTGGCACCGGAATGCTTATCTGGGGATACCGACCAGAAGCAGCTTTTGCATGCCACCCTAACTCGCTTATGCGACCAGCAAGTTAATAAGTTCATTGAACGTTATCCCGATGGATGGATAATTAACGTTGGTGCTGGGTTAGACACGCGTTTTTATCGAGTAGACAATGGTCGCTGCCATTGGCTTGAACTCGATATCACGGAAAACTTACTTTGGCGTGAAAAGCTTTTCCACAAAAGTGAACGCTATCTGCACCGATGCGGCAGTGTGATGGATTTGTCGTGGTTAGACAGCCTTCCAATCAGCGAGCATACGCCGGTACTCATAGTATGTGAGTATGCATTACTCGATTGTGAAGAAAAAGAGGTCGCCCATTTTATTCAGGCTTTAGGACGTCACTTTGTCTCTGCTAGTGCTTGTATGGTACTTGCTGGCGATCTTGCTAACAGCAAACTTGGTCAGAAGCTGGGTGCAGGTGAATATGCTCATGGATATGACGATCCTGGCAGCGCAGTGCTTCACTATTTACCGTGGACCAAATGGGCCAAGACATTTTCACCCCTTGATCGAAACTGTGGGCGTTGGAAGCTTTGGCAACGTTGGCTTAGAAGATTTCCAAAGGTTAAATCTCGCTTAACTCCGGTTCTTGTTCAGATCCGTTGGTAAAAACTAAGCCGCACTAGGCGGCTTATAGATATCAGCTCTGAGCGTTAAAATAATCGATTCAGTCCATTTAAAGCGGCAACTCGATACGCTTCTGCCATTGTTGGGTAGTTGAACGTAGTGTTGACGAAATACTCAATGGTATTTGCCTCTCCTTTTTGTTCCATAATCGCCTGACCGATGTGGATAATTTCTGCTGCACGTTCACCAAAGCAGTGAATACCCAAAATCTCTTTCGTTTCGCGATGGAATAAAATCTTCAAACTGCCGATGTCTTTGCCCGCGATTTGCGCTCGGGCTAAGTGTTTAAAAGAAGAGCGACCGACCTCGTAAGGGACTTTCGCCGCTGTCAGCTCTTGTTCGGTTTTACCTACGGAGCTAATTTCCGGAATCGTGTAAATACCAGTCGGAATATCTTCTATTAGATGGTTTTGAGCCTGTCCTTGGGTGATAGCTTGTGCAACAAATCGACCTTGGTCGTAAGCAGCACTGGCTAGGCTAGGATAGCCAATGACATCACCGACCGCGTAGACGTGTTCAATATCGGTTTGATAGTTTGTGTTCACTTTTAACTGACCGCGAGAGTCAGCTTGCAGACCAACAGCCTCAAGTTTTAGCGCATCTGTATTACCCGTTCGGCCATTGGCGTATAGCAGGCAATCGGCTTTCATCTTCTTACCAGATTGAAGGTGGATAATAACGCCTTCTTCAGTACTTTCGATTTTTTCATAGGTTTCGTCATTTCTAATGACAACACCACTGTTCCAAAAGTGATAAGAAAGGGCATCGGATACTTCGTTATCAAGGAATGCCAATAGACGATCACGAGTATTGATCAGATCGGTTTTCACACCAAGACCTCGGAATATTGAAGCGTACTCACAGCCGATAACTCCTGCACCATAAATGATAATGTGGCGAGGATCGTGCGCCAAACTGAGGATAGAATCGCTGTCGTATATGCGCTCGTCATTAAAATTGACATCGGCAGGGCGGTATGGCCGAGATCCGGTCGCTATCACAAACTTGTCTGCAGTATAGATATCTACCGTACCGTCTTGTTGAGTGACGCCAACGGTATGGGCATCAATAAAGTGAGCAGTGCCAAACAACAACTCGCACTCGTTTCGGTCGTAAAAACCCTGTCTCAAGCGAGTTTGCTTATCAATGACGGTTTTTGCGTGGCCAAGAATGTTGGAAAAAGTGGAGTGGAGGCTAGTATTATTCTTGCAGAATAGAGGGTTGTTATTGAACTCAATGATACGGCTGACCGCATGACGTAAAGCTTTTGACGGTATAGTTCCCCAATGGGTACAACCACCACCGACACTGCTTTCCTTTTCAATAATGGCTACATTCAGTCCCGCTTTGGTCAATCCCATCGCTGCCCCTTCTCCGCCGGGGCCACTACCTATTACGATGACATCAAAGTGGTTGTTTTGGGCCATAGGTATTTTCCTTGTTATATTGCTTTAACATTGCTTTAGCGAGATTTTAACGCATTTATCCACAGGGTAAACGTAAACTGCTGTAGACAGTCGACGTGATCACGCAGAATGTATCGAACTGTGGTGATGTGACGTTAAATGTCTCCAAACCAAACGATACCGTTTGCAAAATTTAACGTAGACGTTTTAATGTCCGGACCATAGGTTAACGCTTATCTCAAATATGAAATCGGGTTATATTAAGCGTACACCAAAATCTGAAACAGAAATCGTTGTATGAAGTCCATGGGAATTCGAGCACAGCAAAAAGAAAAGACTCGACGTTCATTAATTGATGCCGCATTCAGTCAACTGAGTGCGGATCGTAGTTTCTCTAATCTGAGTTTACGTGAAGTTGCGAGAGAAGCGGGAATCGCGCCTACTTCGTTTTATCGACACTTTAAAGATATGGATGAACTAGGATTAACTATGGTTGATGAAGGAGGTTTACTGCTTCGTCAATTGATGCGTCAAGCTCGTCAGAGAATCGTGAAGGAAGGCAGCGTGATTCGCACCTCTGTCGAGACTTTTATGGAGTTCATTGAAAGTAGTCCTAACGTTTTTCGCTTATTATTGCGCGAACGTTCAGGTACCTCTTTTGAATTTCGAGCTGCGGTTGCCAGAGAAATACAACACTTTGTGGCAGAGTTGACAGAATATCTTATGTCTACTGGAGTCAGCCGAGATGAAGCTTATATTCAAGCAGAAGCGTCGGTGACTTTGGTGTTTAGCTCTGGAGCGGAAGCGTTAGATTTAGAAAGACGTGAACGCGATGAGCTGGCCGAGAGATTAATAATGCAGTTACGGATGATCGCCAAAGGGGCATATTGGTACCGTAAAGAACGTGAACGGAATCGATTAAAAGGTGGAATTGATTAATGTCGAACGAAAATAATACCCTACATACTGGTTCTGAGAAAAAAACGCTGATACTGGCGCTTATTGCCGGTATGTGTAGTGACTCTCTTCTCTCTTGGATTACGATGAGTGAAGTCTCTTTCTCTATTTTTCCAGTGATAGCTCTTGTATTGGCGGTTCAGTCCTTGTACCAGGAGTACCTAAAAAATCCGGTATCAGAAGATATCCCATTGATTGGCTTAGCGTGCTTCTTTGTTGGAGCATTAGGTCACTCAGCATTTCTGAAAGCACAGTACCCCGAGTCTGGGTCCAGTATTTTTGCCATCATTGTATCGCTATTGTTGATGCTGTGGGTGGGTAAAAAATTGGGCTACTTTACTAAGGCGAGTGCAGAGCAGAGTAAAACAGAAGAATCCGCAGAATAAAAAAACGAGCCGAATGGCTCGTTTTCTTTATCTCGTATTGAGGCTTATTTCCTTTCCAGTAATACACCGGCTTCCATGTGGTGGGTATAAGGGAACTGGTCAAAGAGTGCAAATCTAGTGATATTGTGAGTTTTGCCTAAAATATCGAGGTTGCTCTTCAGTGTTTCTGGGTTGCAGGAAATATAAAGAATGCGTTCATAACCTTGCACCATGCGGCACGTATCATCATCCATACCTGCGCGAGGTGGATCGACAAAGATGGTGTTGCAGTTATAACTCGTTAAATCAACACCAGCATCTTTTAGGCGTCTAAACTCTCGCTTCCCTTCCATTGCTTGGGTAAATTCTTCTGCTGACATACGGATGATTTGCACATTGTCGATATTGTTCGCCGCAATATTGTATTGGGCAGAATCTACTGATGGTTGGCGAGCTCAGTAGCCAATACACGGTTAAAGTTCTGCGCCAACGCCAAAGAGAAATTACCGTTGCCGCAGTAGAGCTCCAGAAGATCACCTTCGCTGTCTTGGGTACAATCAATAGCCCATTCAAGCATCTTCTCCGCTACTTTACCGTTTGGTTGCGTGAAGCTGTTTTCGACTTGCTGATAGAGATAACTCTGACCATTCACATCTAGCTTTTCAATCACGTAATCACGGTCGAGGACAATTTTCATCTTTCGCGCACGACCAATGATATTAAGGTTAAAACCCTCATCGTTGAGGCGTTGTTTAAGTAGCTTTGCCTGCTTTGTCCATTCTTCGTCTAACTGGCGGTGATACAAAAGGGAAACTAGGATCTCACCGCTTAGGGTAGACAAGAAGTCGACTTGGAACAGTTTTCTTCGCAGAGAATCGTTGCCTTTTACCGCTTCTACCAAGAGTGGCATCAAGTCATTGATTAAACGGCTAGCGGCGGGGAATTGATCAACGCGATATTTTTCACGAGTCTCTTGGTTGAACATGATGTAGAAAAGATCTTCGCCTTCATGCCACACGCGAAATTCAGCACGCATTCGATAGTGTTGCTCTTGGGATTCGAATACTTCCAGTTCAGGTGCTTGGTAGTCTGAAAACATATCGGTCAGACGAGAGACTTTCTCTTGCAACTGAGCTTGGTACTGCTGAGGGTTTACATCTAGCGTGGCCATTTAATTACCTTTTGTGATGCTGGAACGAAACAAGGAGCGCAGATTTTATTCAATCCTCCCCACATGTCCACCCCTGTGCTGCGATTTAGCGTTTAAGTCACTATAAAAATATAGCTTATACGAATTCTTACTAGACAATTTATCAATAGCCTCATAGTATTGCGGCCAAGCTGGTGCCATTTAGATGTATAGATGGCTGAAAAGGGAATCTGGTGAGACTCCAGAACTGACGCGCAGCGGTAAAAGAGAACGAACACTCAATGGACACTGTTGGAAACAATGGGAAGTCGAGTAATAGGTGGAGCTAAGCTCCTTGCTCTTGAGTCCGAATACCTGCCAGCCACTGAACGAAACGCTAATGCGCGTGTTCAGTAGGATTAACGCGATTTAGGATATTAAAAAATGAGAAAGTCTTTTCTAGCAGTGGCGGTGACGGCATCGCTCCTTCCTTATGCATCTATTGCACACGCTCAACAAGCCGCAACAGAAACGGAAACCGTCGTAGTAACGGCTAACCGTTTTGAGCAACCTCTTAGTGAGGTAATTGCTTCAACAACAGTGATTTCTAAGCAGGATATTGAAGCCTCTCAGGCGAAATCCATTCTTGATGTTTTAAAGTCGGCTCCCGGAGTCGAAGTGGCACAAAATGGTGGCCGAGGCCACAATGCTTCCGTATTCCTTAGAGGAACCAATAGTGACCAAACGCTATTTCTTGTCGATGGTGTCCGAATAGAAACGGCGGCTGGTGGAAGTGCGTTTAACCACGTACCTCTAAATCTCATTGAAAGAATTGAAGTTATTCGTGGTCCAGGTGCCGCACTTTACGGCTCCGATGCCATTGGTGGTGTGATAAACATTATTACTATTTCATCGGAAAGTGTAGATGAATCATCAGTTTCATTGGGGGCGGGTTCTGAGCAGTTTAGAGAAGGGAACTTTAGTTTCCAAACAACAGGTGATAATGGTAGCGTTTTCTCATTTGCTGGCGGATATGAAGAGACCGAAGGTTACGATATTAGAAGACCTGCGACAGGTATGAACTTTGGTAACGAGAACCAAAATATACACTTGTCATTCCGTAAACCGCTAAATAATGATTTTTATAGCTTGGTCTCTTTGCGCTGGTTCGATAACCTCGTTGAGTATAGTCGCTCAGGAAAAAGTCTTGGTGGAGATGAGAACCTTAGTTTAACAGGTGAAGCTGGCTATAACGGTGACTCGCTTAGCTCAATTTTTCGACTGAACTATCAATCCATCGAAAATATCAATTATGCAGAAAGTCAGGGTAAAAACTCACCTAGTACCAAAAAAGATATCGATTTTTACAATGCTCAGTTTCTAAACTTATACAAAGTCAACGAGACGTTCTCTGTTGGTGGTGGTGTTGACTTTAGGAAAGAAGAGTTGAAAGACGGTGCAATTGGTTGGGGGACAGGCAAGTTAGCGGGTAAATCTCGTGATACTTTTGGTTTATATACGTCACTTGATGCTGCTTTTGATAGCTTGCGTTTGAACGCTAGCATCCGGAACGATAAACACGACGAGTATGATGACTATACAACGTGGTCTGTTGGTGGTTTGTACCACGTGAATGACAACCATCAATTGCACGCGAGCATTGGCACATCATTTAAGGCTCCAAGCTATAGTGATTTGACTGATAATCCAGATTTACAACCAGAAGAAGCAGATAGCAAAGAGATAGGTTTTTCTGCTCAATATAATTGGTTTGATATTGAAGTGACTGGTTATGACAATCAAGTCGATAACTTGATTATTTGGTTTGAAGGAACGCCTCGCTGGTATACGCGTAACGTAGATGCTGAAATTAGAGGGGTAGAAATTGCGTTAGATTTCTCTACTTCATTTATTGATCATACAGTTATCGCGGAGTTTAAAGATCACAAAGACTCAAATGGTAATAAGCTGGCCAAGCGCGCTGATGAAAATTTCAAATGGTTGGCAAGTGCGTCTTATGAAAATTTTGATTTCAATTTGAACTTCACGTACCTCGGTGAACGCTTAGGTAACCCTAACGAAACTTATGTCGCTGACAATATTTTACCTTCAGTAAGCCTTTGGGATTTCGCGCTTGGTTACTGGGTTACGCCAGAGTTTGTTGTTCGTGGCCGAGTTGAAAACTTAACAGACGAAAATTATGAGACGGCTAAAACCTATACTGCACCTAGCCGACGTTATTATCTAAACCTAACTTACCAGTTCTAAACCTCAAAACCGCCTTCGGGCGGTTTTTCAGTATATGTAGTGAAGAAAATATGAAAAAACGAGTCATCATAAGCTGGTCTAGTGGTAAAGATTCGACACTGACCTTAGAAAGGTTAATGGAAAGCAACGATTATGAAGTTATTGGACTCTACACCACATACGTTTCAGATGAAGTGCCTTTTCAAGCCACGCCTCTGCCAGTATTAGATATGCAAGCAGAGTTATTGGGATTGCCCCTTATCAAAATCGAACTGCCCCAATCCTTTCCAAGTAACGAAGTTTACCAATCAAGTATTATTAATGCATTAAAGCAGAGCCGTTTAGAAATAGAAGCCGTGGCGTTTGGCGATATGTTTTGTAACGGAATTGAAGAGTACCGACGCAGCTTCATTGAACCTCAAGGTTGGGAATGCGTATTTCCACTGTTGGGAGAGTCGAGCCAGTCGTTAAGCGAGGAGATAATAGAAAGGCAGATTAAAACCTTGGTGGTGACGACCGACGGACACTCCTTAGCACCAAGCTACTGTGGCAAATGGTATAACAATAACTATCTCGCTTCACTACCTTCGGACATTGATCCTTGTGGAGAAAATGGAGAGTTTCATACCTTGGTTTGCGAGACTCGAAGTTACTCAGCAAAAATAGAGTTAGCGCTTACCAGTCAAGAAACAGGAGAGAGGTTTACACACCAAAGATACACCGCGAAGATATTGCCAAAATAAAATCAAAGAGTATGATTTGCCCAGATTCCATTGGGGTATAGCAAGCTAGAAAATGACAAGAGTGTTAATCTTTGATTCAGGAGTTGGTGGCTTTTCTGTTTTTCAAGAGATAGAGAAACGTCTGCCATCGATTGATTACTTCTACATCTTCGACAATAAAGCCTACCCATATGGGGAACTCGCGCACGATACATTACTAGCGCGAGTGAACAGTATTGTTACTCAAATGGTAGAGCGGCATCAGATAGACTTGGTTGTTATAGCTTGTAATACAGCAAGTACCGTCGTGTTACCAACATTGCGGAAAAACCTATCTATTCCGGTGGTAGGTGTGGTACCGGCAATCAAACCCGCTTCCAGCATTTCTAGCCAAGCGGTAGGGTTAATAGCAACACCAGCAACAATCACCCGAGAATATACCCAAGAACTGATACGCAACTTCTCAAAGAGTAAACCAGTAGAAATGTTGGGCTCAACGCGTTTAGTCGATATAGCAGAAGATAAGTTGCGCGGGAAAACCGTGTGCCTAACAGAACTCAGCACCATACTGACACCAATTAAAGGTAAAGTAGATGTCGCGGTACTGGGCTGTACGCATTTTCCACTGATTAGAGAAGAGATCGGAGAAATCCTTGGTTCCAAGGTGCAGCTGGTGGACTCAGGAGAAGCGATAGCAAGAAGAGTAGAGTCGCTGGTTAACTCGGTAGTGCCAACCAAACTAGGAAAAAGAGAAGTATTTGCTACATTAAGGCCAAAAGAAGAAAGCGCCCTAAATAGAGCGCTTTCAGTAATGAACTTTAATCCTATTCAGTCTTTCAGACGGAGATTTAGGATCGTTAGCAACGCGAACTTTTAGCGTTCTTTGCATGTAGTCCTTTTCATTTAGTCCATTTATGGCTGCTTTTACATCGCTGGCAGCAACGACAACAAAGCCAAAACCACGACGCTTGCCGGTACGCTTATCTTTCATTAAGCGAACAGCAAAGACTTCCGCGTGTTTACCAAATAACTCCTTAACGTGGGTTTCATTAGCTTTATATGGCAGGTTACCAACATACAAGGTTTTGGTTGCCACTTGGCTCGATGGATTAGTAAGTGGCGCTTTGCTTGAAAAATGGAACGCAAAGGATGCAGCAACAACACCAATAACGAAAGCAACAGCCGGAGAAATGGCAAGCTGCGAGAATATCGCTCCGCCTACAGCGGCGATGGCGACAGTTATAAAAATCAGTTTGTTTGAACTCATATTGCAATACAACTTTTTAGGTCGAAAAAGAATGTGTCTGGTATTAACAAAATAGACACACGGATCTTACGTATAAGCATGTTTATTTTCCAACGTATTGATGTGACATGACTCAAATGTTGAAATTTTATTCTAATTTTAGCGATTTGATTCCTTTTTGAACAAACAGAATTTTTTATTAAAAAAACGCTTGTCATCCATAGTCAGGTCTCTATAATGCCGCCTCACCGACACGGAGTGAGAGTTAACTCACAAAGTGTTAGGGTTGTAGAGTAAGAAAAGTATGAATTACTACTTGACTCTTAAACTACAAGGCGTATGATACGCACCCCTGGCGGCTAAGTAAAATCAGACGTCAAAAGCT
>NZ_LJJE01000022.1 GCF_001854765.1 Vibrio sonorensis
AATCCCACATCATAATTTAGCCCTTCAGAAGTAAAGGTAGCAGTTGTCGGGTTGCCACCTGAATTGAGCGTCATTCCTGTCGAGTTGTAAAAGATACCAGAGGTTTCAATAGTGTTGTTTCCAACGGTAATAGTTTTAGCTCGAAAGACAGAACTAGAATTGTTGTCCAATACGATCAAACCACTTGTGGATATTTCGGTGTCTACTAACGCAACAACAAAGTCTGCTTCGTTGATGTAGATACCATCTTTTGGGCTGTTCGTTGTTGCTTGACTTTGAGGGGAAGAGTTCTGACCCGACTCCTCTTCACCTCCTCCACCACCACATCCACTAAGTAATAAAGTTAAAAATACTGGGCCCAATAAAAAAACACGATACATAAAAACTCCTTTTGTAGTTGCAGCATGCTATGAGAGAATTTTTTATTTTTGTAAATCTTATATAAAGGGCATAAAAAAATAGTCTTTAGGAACAATGCTACAAATGGAAATTGAATATCCAAAATTTTAAATTAAATCTAATAATAAAAATAAACATTATTAGAAATAGTATCTTAGAGAAGAGTAATAAAGGCTGATTAATTGATAGTTTCGACATTGATGGGAGGTCGGATTTATTATTAAAAATAACGAGAGGTAAAATTTCTTACACCAATTGATATTCGTTTGATTTTACAGATTAATTACTTTATAAAATGGTTTTAAATTTTTTCCAAATATAATATTATTACTCGTTTTTTGGTTTGTAGTTTGTTAAGTGGATTTGTATGAAAATAAAGTATGGCGTGTTTTATTTGTCTTGTTTTTTGATATTAATGGTGACGCGTCCTGTTAATGCCGCCATCTATCAGATAGAGGTAATGAGTGAGCGTGACAATGAGAACTACGCTAGTGCAGTGGCAGAGTTAACCACCGTTACGGATTGTTTTAAGGAGGACTGTTCCGCAATAGAACCAATTTTTGCTTCTTATGGGCGAATTGGGGAGGGAGCAAGTTGGCTATCAAACGAATTCCCATTTTTAGATGACAGTCGATTTAAGTTATATGGCCATACAACAAATAGCGAACAATATTTATCTTACTGTCAATTGAATTTGAAATATTCCAACTGTCAAGAGTGGGCAGACAATCGTTATCTAGGGACTCAAGGTTCTGGTGGCGCGAATAGGTTTGTTAATTCTTACACTTGGCATTCAAATTTTAATGTTAGTACTAATAACAATAAGGCTTCCGCGACTAATGGAGTATCTATTATAAGTGAAGTCTCAGGCAATATTTCTGGGACTAATGAAGTGTTAATTAATAAAGTAAAAAACGAATTAATTGGTAGTTCTAGTAGCGGTTACATGCATACGGGAATGAATAATTACGCTAGACAGTACATGAGTCGAGGTTTCTATGGGACCTATGCACTAGAGCCAATTGTTACTGCTCAACCGCTAGATACTATGGGCGTTACACGAGCATATGATGCATTTGAATATAACGGGAAGACATATGTAGTTGGCTCATCGGCATTTTCGATTTACGGCAACAAATATGATTGCGACACTGTTTCCGACCCTCATACCAAGCCACAGTGTCAGAACTTAACGTTTAATAATCAAGCTGTAGTCTGGGACGTAACAAATATTGGGGCAGTTACTGTATCAAAAGTAACCAATGCTACAACAGGGCACAGTCGAGCCAAGCAAGTGTTAGGGCGGCGACGTTGGATTCATCCAATATGGATAGCCCAGTGTTAGCTGGTTATTACAGTCGCGTTGATTCAACCAACTTACATCAAGAAGCTGCGGTATTTATGCCCACGTTTGATCTTGGGGGAGAAATAAATGGTTGGTCCGTTCAAGCGATTGAAGGCACTCAGCTTAATACAAACGGATACTTATACACTCACTCAATTGCAACGGATATTAATCGCCATCTTATTGTCGTCGGAAGCAGCAAACGAGGAAATTACGATGGACAGTTGGCCGATGCTGATGTGACTTCACAAAGTGGTTCACTAAACAATCGACTGTGGGTGGCGAATGCGTCACAACTTCCGATTACCGCGTCGTATTTATCCGAGGGGATTTTCTTCGATGGAGCTGGTGGGAAAATACACGCCATAAACGATTTCAACGAGATTGTCGGTAATATTGACTTTAATGATAAACCGGAAATAAATGGAACAGAACGTTTAAAAAGAGGGTTCATTTACCCACATGACGCTACGGGAATTATTGGTGCCCGAAGTGATATTTTTAAAAATCAAGCATGGTGGTTAGATGATCTGACTAACGACGGAACACTTGCTGGACATCATAATAAGTTTCGTATCATCGACGCCAACGATATAAACAATGCGGGAATTATTGCGGCGACGGCCTGATGTGTCCGGATGGATACAAAAGTATTGAGCACAACGCAACGTGTGAAAGCGAAACTAAAATCGTGTCCGTAAAACTGATACCTATTAATGGAGCGTCTTCAGATGATATTCGCCTTAGAACCAAGAAAGTAGAGCCAGAAGCACCAGAAGTAAAACCTATTGAGGAAAATACCCCTCAACCCAATCCAGCACCAAGCGATAGTATAATCAAAAATACGTCGTCGGGAAGTTTTGGTTATTTGGGCTTGATCCTATGCGTATTTATTGGTGTGTGGCGACGTGCTGTAAGGCATTGAGTTTTAAAAGTAGAACCAAAAACCGCTCGGAATAAGCGAGCGGTTTTTGTGTTGGTTAAAAATTTATTTTTTAATGACGGTCCAGCC
Source organism: Vibrio sonorensis (assembly GCF_001854765.1). Lineage (GTDB taxonomy): Bacteria > Pseudomonadota > Gammaproteobacteria > Enterobacterales > Vibrionaceae > Vibrio > Vibrio sonorensis. Next base: position 2,757 of record NZ_LJJE01000022.1, read on the forward strand.
ACTCAAAGTCGCATTGTAGGCAACAGCAAAAATATAGTCTGCAGATTGGTGTTTGACAGTGAACAATTTTAACGTGAAATTGTTACCATTATCAGATGTGATAGGACAACCCGTTCCAGTAACTGAAGTAGCGGAATAGTAATAGTCTTTCGTTCTGCTAATTACTGCATTGTCAAAGGTGCAACCGTTGCTCAGGGTTAATGTGATATTACCTGCACTGTCGATCTGGATTTGATCACCTCCGCTGGTGCCACCTGTAAATGTTCCTACAAGCTCATTCATAGCAATACTCGCCCCCGCTTTTTTAAGGCCTGTATATGAGCTTGCATCAAAAGAGGCTAACGAGCCAACATCATATTCAAGGCCTTGTGCCGTGAAAGTTGCTTTTGTTGGATTGCCACCAGACCTTATAGTTAGGCGGCCAGCGTTGAAGTATATGCCTGAGGTTTCAATAGTATTACTTCCAACAGTAATTGTTTTACCGTGAAACAGAGACTCTTTGGGGTAGTCTATGACGAAAAGACCATTGTTAGCTGCGTCTTTATCCACTAAAGCTACCGCAAATCTGTCAGAGTTATAGTAGATGCCGTTTTGAGGGGATGTCGGCTCGGTATTACTTTGCGTTTGTACGTTTTGATTAGAGGTTGTGTTATCACCGCCTCCACTTCCGCCTCCACATGCACTTAGTGCAACCGCTAAAACTACTGCACCAACAAAACGTGAGTGGTTCATAAATACTCCTTGGGTAATTGATTATCATCCTAATTAAAAATATATTTTAAGATAACGACTTTAGTAGTCCTTATCTAATTTTTGGTCTTGAATTTATGACTGATTCTTTATAAGAATTTGGATTTTAATTATTGTTTATTTAACGTGTTTGAAACATTGCTTATTAACAATTTTAATTTTTATATAATTGAAAAATCTGAATGAAAATGTTTGATTTTTTATGTTGTCCAGTATCTTTTTGAATATTATTCCATTCGTATCAATAATGATATTTATTTTCATGTGTTGATGTAACACTTTTTGACCGTAATATTGACTCAACAGTGATTAGCGGGTTAATTGATAATATTGCATAATAATTGTTTAACTATTAGGGATTAAAGTCTCACGTCGTGTTCTGTTTCAATTAAAACTAGTACCACTTAAAGGCTCTGGGGGAATATCTTCCGTATTTTGAGACTGTTAATAGGCATAGGATAATGAAGGTAGGCAGTGTCTTTCTCGACTTTAAAGAATCACCCTTTATCAATCTTGACCTAAAGTCGACTTTAAGTTGTAGCATCCCAATTATTCAGATTTTGTTTTACTTGATAGGAATAAAGTATGTGGGATGAAGTGTACCGCTCGACTGACTATGTTTATGGCGTGGAGCCCAATGACTTTCTTAGAAAACACGCCAATCATCTTCCCAAAGGGAAAATCTTAAGTTTGGCAGAGGGGGAAGGGCGCAACGCTGTTTATCTTGCCAAACTCGGTTACGAGGTTACCGCGGTCGATTGCTCTATGGTCGGTCTAGAAAAAGCTCGGTTGCTTGCCAAACACAACGGCGTAGACATCAATTTTATTCATTCAGATTTGGTCGATTTTGACATTGGCTGGAACCAATGGGATGGCATTGTCTCTATCTTTTGTCCTTTGAGTTCAGAGCAGCGCGCGTCGGTGTTGAGAAGAGTAGAGTTAGGTTTAAAGGTTGGTGGCGTTTTTCTCACAGAGTCCTATACGCCCGAACAAATTAAGTATGGTACGGGAGGAGGGAATAATCCCGATACTATGCAAACGAGAGAAACATTGACAGAAGAGTTGAAAATGCTGAGTTTTATTCTCTTAACAGAGTGTGAGAGAGAAGTGATAGAGGGCACTTACCACACTGGATTGGCATCAGTGGTTCAGGGGATAGGTAGAAAGCAATTTTGCCCGCTTTAGCATAACTGTAACAACGATTCGTAAATGAAACCGGTAAGCAAAACCGCTCTAATGAGCGGTTTTTGAGACTTTAATAGGCTTAAGTGGCCAAATGCTGATTCACAAGAGGTCGTATGTCTTAGACTGCTTCACTCAAGATTTTAGTACGTAGTCGCGTATCTTTGATTACGCTTTTCCAGCCATCCGCTAATTCTGGTTAAGAGTAGTGCGAATAAGACGACAAATGCGCCGACCCATGGGGTCTGCATCAATCCAGAGTGTTCAACGATCAAACCGCCAGTCCAAGAGCCAAATGCAATACCCACATTAAAGGCGGCTATGTTAAGGCCCGATGCCACATCAACCGCGTTAGGGGTATATTTTTCGGCTAGCTTGACCACATAAACCTGTAGCGCCGGGACATTGCCGAAGGCAAAGGCTCCCCATATGAGGACGGTCGCAATAGTAGCAACTGGGTTAAATGCAGTAACAGTAAACATCAATAAAACTGCAATCAGGCCAGTAAATATTAGGGTCAAAGATTTAATCGGTCCCATAGAATCGGCCATCTTACCGCCCCATAAGTTGCCAAATGCAACAGATACGCCATAAACCAACATAATCAAGCTTATGGCATTGGCACCAAACCCAGAGACCGATTCCAATATAGGTGCTAAAAATGTAAAAGCAGTAAATGTTCCCCCGTACCCCAAGGCGGTAATTGCGTACACCAAGAGTAAGCGTGGGTGTGTGAGCACCTTGAGTTGTGATGACAGTTTACTTGCTGGTGGTTGCTTTAAATTACTAGGAACAAGAAAGGCGCTTCCTATCAAAGCGAGTATGCCCAATACGGAAACCACTAAAAAGGTGGTTTGCCAGCCAAATGTTTGTCCTATCCATGTGCCGAGAGGTACACCCGTAACGAGGGCAACCGTTAGGCCAGTAAACATGATAGCAATGGCGCTGGCAGACTTTTCTTTGCTAACTAAACTGGTCGCAATGGTTGAGCCTATAGAGAAAAATACACCGTGAGCTAAGCCAGTTAGCACTCGTGCAATAATGAGAGTGTTGTAGTTTGGTGCCTGCCATGCCAGAAGATTTCCCAGCACAAACAAGATCATAACCGAGAGTAAAACGTGTTTTCGTTTCCACTTGCTTGTTACTGCTGTTAAAACGGGAGCGCCAACGGCGACCCCCAAAGCGTATAGACTCACTAATAGTCCAGCAGAGGGTAGGGAAACGTTTAAGTCGCTGGCCATGGTGGGAATTAATCCAACAATGACAAACTCGGTGGTTCCAATCGCAAAGGCGCTTAGAGTTAGCGCGAATAGGGCTATAGGCATAGCAATTTCTCTTTTAATTAATCCATATTTTCAGCAAGCCGCATAAGGGTATAGGCTTGCGTTGCGAATATTATTGGTGAGCTGTTTGTTGTGATAAATAGTGTTTATTACAAATTACTTTTGTTATAAATGTGGGTAATCGGATGGGGTTGGGGGAGAGAATAAATGCTAACGCGTTCGGATGAACTCGAAATCCTACTAGCGGTGGTTGACAGTGGCGGGTTCTCTGCTGCGGCTGAGAGCATGGGTATTCAAGTTGCCAGAGTGTCACGAGCAGTAAATAAAGTTGAATCGCAATTAGGAGCAACACTGCTAAATCGAACGACCAGACGAGTCGAAGTTACCGAAGAAGGTCGCCAATTTGTTGAGGCAGTAAGGATGGGTTTGAGTCAGCTTCAAAAAGCGGAAGAGGATATTATTACTAAAGATCAATTACCTAAAGGTCGCCTTCGAGTAGACGCGGCTAGCCCATTTGTTTTGCATCAGTTGGTGAAACTCGTTCAGCCTTTTAAAAAAGCCTATCCCGATATTCAACTGGATATAACGTCTAACGAAGGCTTTGTAGATCTATTGGAAAAACGAACGGATATTGCAATTAGAATTGGTCAATCTCCAGACTCCACATTGCACGCAAGGCCTCTAGGAAGTAGCCCATTGCATATTGTTGCGTCGCCGAGTTACATCAGTAAAAGAGGCGTACCCAAGGTGGTTTCAGATTTAAAAAGTCACAGTTTGATTGGTTTTTCTGGAGCGAAGGCACTTAACCAATGGCCATTAAAAGGGTTCGAAATGGGCGAACCTGAGATTATTTCAAGCAGTGGCGAAACCGTGCGTCAGCTTGTTTTGGCTGGAAATGGAATTGCGTGCCTATCGGGATTTATGGTGAAAAATGATTTAAAAAACGGACAATTAGTAAGTCTACTTGAGAAAGATAAAGTGACCAATACAAGTCGAGAGCAGGTGAGCGCGGTGTATTATAAATCTTCTTCTGTTTCTAAGAGAATTTCGGCTTTTATTGACTTTATTCAACCGAGATTAATATTGAAATAAAGAGAGAATTTAGGGCTTGCGAGACGAACATATTGGGTATAAAAAGCCCCTTTGTTTACTGCATCTGGGCAAATCAAAAAAAAGTTATGCCGTTCTTTTAAAGAGCGCTGGTCGTTATTGTTTATTTGCTCCGAAGCACTTCGCAACAGATAACGGATTGTCGCTTTCTTAGGTTGAATAACCAGCTCGGTGTTCGGAGCACCTATCATACTCCTTAATTGCCTAAATATTGGTTGAGCTTTACCGCACTCTTAGAGTGCGGTTTTTTTTGAAATAGCATATTTTTTAGTAGGTTATACTTATTGCTCTTAATTTTTGATGGCTGGGTGAGTTAGTCTAAATAGGTCGTAAGTTTGCTTTGAAGTGCAATGACGATGGTTGCTTTATCGCAGCTGACGACCATTAATTTTCTCTAACTAATAAATGCTTTTGCGCTCCATAAGGGGCGCTTTTTTTGTGTAGTTAGTCACTGAATTAGCAAGGTTTCGCTGCTTTTGGCGAGGCCACTAGGATAAGCATAAAATCAAAATATTAGCTTTAGTTGCCCTTACCTAAAACTATAGAGACAAGTAGTTTATTAATTGTTCCAAGCGGGTGAGTGATTTTATTCGACGTGTTATCCACTCACTTGCTTGGAACCATCGTATTTTAATTGACTTAATACCTTTGCGCTCTTTACGAGCGCTTTTTTAAATCAAAAAAGGGTAAGTAGGCGTAAAAATTATATTTATAATTCAGCAATTTACTTCTATTTTACAATCTCTTTTATTGGTATGATTGCATATGTTTTTATGTTGGTTAAAACACTGTATTTATCATGATTCGTCGAGTTGTTTTTGGATTAGTGCTCTGCAGTTTTTCAACAAAGAATTACGCTGTTGAATTATTGGTAGGCCCTGCCTTTGGGCATCGTACCCTTACTATCACGGAAGATAGTTCATCTATTGATGTTGCTGAGTTTCAATCAGGTGGCATCAGTATATCCCCATATGTTTCTTTGCGGACGGATCCGTTTTATTTAGGTCATGATTCCAATTGGGGGATTACTTTTTCGGCCGACTTTTTTGTATCAAGCTAGATAAGCAATCGAGTGATCACTCATTCGGTAATGGCTATCAGGTTGATGGTATGAACACTTCAATCCGAGGAAGATCATTTTATTTAACACCAATTCTTTATTACCAATTTGGTAAAGGCCACTCGCAAAGTTGGCAATATCGATTGGGAGCGGGATTAGGGTTGGGATATCAGAGCCACGAAGGTGAGTTTGTGATTACGAACACAGAACATTCCAGAGTGGGAGAAAGAGATAGGATCGATCACTCGGGATATGCGATTACTGGTGGCGTATACTTTGAAGCAAGTTATGGCAATCACATTATTAGCTTAAACGGGGATCTAATTTCTGCGGATAAATCTGGCTCAAAATATCATTACTTAGAAAACAACGTGTCTTTGAAATATCAATACAGAATACGACTCTTTTAATGGGTCGCTGCCGATTGTAACAAGTGATAACCATAAGCGCCGCGAATGCGGCGCTTTTGACTTAGGTCTCTTACCGCAGTGTTGGTTTCTTAAATAGCGCTAACACAAATCCGATCACGGCGAGAACTAATACCGCAAGTAGAGGGAACAGAGGTGGATTAGCCATCGTATTGACACTGACGTCATAAGTCCGAGTCGCAATAATCCCCACTTGTGTAAGAACAAGCGCGAAAATAGCAAATACAGACCAAGTTTCTCCTTTTCTAAAAGGCACGGCTAATAGAATGAGTACAGCAAGCCCTGAAGAGAGGAATCCAGCCGATACCGACTTCATAAAGTTAACCGACATGTTTTGCATCCCTTGAGACAAACCTTGCCAAGTGGTTTCCATCGCCGCGAGGTGATAAGGCATGATGGTTGGCGCGGTGAGATAGGTTGCTCCTGTCGCTATCATCAACAAGGCGATGATAGAGAATAAAACAAACGAAGTTTTGTGAAACGTATTCATTAGATTTCCTTAGTACTCGTTACGATTAGACGATGCCTTGTTCTAAAACACTTTCAGCGGTAGCAAGTATTGCTTCTTCGCTACTTCTAGGTTGCCAACCTAATGTACTTCTCGCTTTGTGATTGCTTACTCTACGTTCGTTATCTAAGTCTTTTACAACGGTTTTTATTGCAGGGTCAAAACGGCTTACTAGCTTCACTAGCCAGCTTGGCAAGTTGCGTTTAGGAATGGCTTTGTCGTACTCGGGATAGCCTTTGCGAAGTGTTTCTGCGACTTCGCTAAACCATTTAAAATCAGCGGCTGCAATAAATCGTTCACCTGCGGCTTTGGGGTGAAACAGTGCGCGAATATGAAGTTCCGCAACGTCTCTAACATCCACCATAGCGAACCCGATATTTGGAAGGCCAATAAACTCGCCTTTTAGCAACTTAACGACGATCTCTGCAGAGGTGCCATAGTCTTTCTCTAAAACAGGACCAAGGATCGCGCCGGGGTTGATCACTGAAAGTTCGAGATTGTTTTCTTTTGCAAAGTTCCATGCGAACTGCTCGGCCAAAGTTTTGGACTTGTAATAGGGTGTGACTTTTTTAGGGTCGTTTCCAGTCCAATGCGATTCATTATATGGGCTTTGTCCATCACCGTAGATCACTGCTGCAATTGAAGAAGTCAACACCACACGTTTTACGCCAGCTTTGACGGCAGCCTGCAAAACGCGTTTGGTTCCTTCAACTGCTGGCTTGATCACTTCGTCTTCGCTTTTTGGTACATAAGTAAGAAATGGTGAAGCGGCATGAATAACGTAGTCAGCGCCTTTGACGGCGTTCTCCCAGCCTCGGTCGTTGAGTAAGTCAGCTTCATGGAAGGATAGGCGATTTTTATCTTGTATCCCATTTTGGATGATAAGTGCTTGTATATCTGCGGCTCGCTTCATCGAACGCAGCGTCCCGCGTACTTGGTAGCCCATAGCGAGCAGTTGTTTCGCGATGTGACTGCCTAAAAACCCACTGATCCCAGTGACCACAATTACGGTGTTTTCAGGGTCTTTAAGATTGGAATGTAACGAGTGACTTGCCTCAAAGTTATTCATGCTTGATTCCTTAGTTACGTTCTGACATTTTGTGTATATATTGTCAGGGTGACGTTTTTTGTAAAATATGTCAAGATGTATTGAAAGCAATAAATGGAGCGATGAATGCAAGCTCAAGAAACTCAACTACGGATAATGTCGGCAGCGGTGGCGGTGTTTGGTCAATATGGCTACAAGAAAACCACTATGCAGGACATCGCTGATGAGGCGGGTTTATCTCGTCCTGCGGTATATCAGTACTACAAAAACAAAGCAGCGGTTTTTCACGGTCTTTTGGTCGATGTGTTTTCAAAGGCAAAATCTTCGGCGATGGCGCAGTTTGAGAGTACGCAAAGCCTTTTACTCGTTTAACAGAGGGGCTGATCGCTTTTGAAAAAGTGGTGCTAACACCAACGTTAACTACGCCCAAAGGGCACGAACTGATCCCACTCGCGGAGTCCTTGGCACCAGAAGAAATGGACGAGATACGCAGGTGGCTGTTTGAGCATCTGGTGGCACTATTAGAACAAGGCAAAGCTTGCAACGAGTTGAACCTATCGGCGCTAAACGTGAATCAAGAGCAGCTAGCGCAATTAATCCTATCTGGGATCACCGGCGTAAAGCACTCAGTCAAAACGATGGAAGAGTTGGAAAGTCAAAGCCGCCTGTTTTTTGATGTGCTTTTTAATGGATTGAAACATGAATAGTACCTACCAGCAGGCGCTACACTTGTTAAATCAGGTAGGTGACGATACTTGCTTATCTTTTTTTAACAGTTTTCCAAGTGTAGAAAAGCTGAGTATTCAACCTTTGTCACCAAGTTGGCTCGATATCTGTGATTGTCTATCCCACGTAGGAAGCGCATCTAGCCATACACAAGCTTTGGTAGAGACGATTGTCAGTAACGCTCCTCGGCAGCAGTGGCGACAGCCATACAAAATCGAAGACTTTGGTGAAGATTTTTATAACAAAGTGGCATGGTTTCCGATTGCTGACGCCAACGGTCCCTTAATATTTGAACAAGGATTGATGGAAGTAATGTTACTGGATGCCAACACTGAGTATCCAGCGCATAAGCATCAACCGGAAGAACTCTATTTTGTTCTAGCGGGAAAAGTTTGGTGGAAAGCCGATGGAGCCAAAGGCTCTTGGAAACACGCAGGGGAGTATATCCACCATTTACCCAATGTTGTTCATTCAATTAAAGCCTCTGACCAACCAGTACTGATTTTAAGTTGTTGGCGTGGAGGCGGTTTCGAGATGCCGGATATCGTATAAGGGTGGAGTTCAGTTTGCTAGTATGCAATTAGGTTTTTATTGTCCTAAACTTTTTGGATGAGTTTCTCCTTGGGTATAGAGCATGGAACTACTAATTGTTGATGATTCAAAATCGGTGCTGGCTTTTGCACAACAACTTGTCTCTCAGCAGTTTGCTGACAGAGTTAATGTACACCTATGCGAATCGGGTCGCGAGGCAGAGAGTGTTCTTGATAGCCAGCCCATCGATCTTGTTATGACGGATGTATTCATGCCAGAGATGGACGGGTATGAACTTACCAAGCGTATCAGAAAAAAATACAAAGATATGATGGTGGTCGTTATGTCGGGTGGATATCGGCAAGCAAGCTCTGATACAACGTTAAAAACCGCTTCAATTTTGGGCGCTGATTTTGTTATCGATAAAAGCGACTTAGAAGTGGAACTGACAAAAACTCTTCAACTGTTTTTAGGTGTTTCCGACTAAGCGAAAAATATAGCAAAGCGCTATAAAATTAACCTAATTCATTTCATTAAATACCTTTCTCGTTATTTTAGGCAGAGATGCTGTAGCACGAGCCTCTCGCCTCGCTTTGTGTCGAAGTAATCAAGTTCTAATAAACCCCTTTAACTTTATGGTTGAATTGCAAATGATAATGAATATCATTCCTTTGTGAATTTCAATTATGAGGGTCGTTTATGAGCGATCAAGCGTTAGGTTCCACAGAAATATCGGTACACGATATGGAGTGGAAAGGAGTCAAGTTAACTGAAGCGGCAGCCGCCAGAATCAATCAACTTACAAAAGGGTCACAGCACTTTTTAATTGATGTTAAGCCATCTGGTTGCACGGGCTTTGCCTATGACGTGAAGTTGGTTGAAACACCTGATGCAGATGCCCTCTCATATCAGTCTTTTGATACCACGTTTTATGTCGCTTTAAAGGCTATGCCCATGGTGGATGGCACGGAAGTGGACTTTGTGCGTGAAGGACTGAATCAATCTTTTGTTTACCACAACCCAAACGTAAAAAATTTATGCGGTTGCGGTGAAAGCTTTGGAGTGTAACTAAATGTGTGCGGTTGAAGTGCAAGCGGAAGTAGAAGAGGTTCTGCAAAGAGGCAGTTACAAAGAAGGTTTCTACACCGAGGTTTCTAGTGACACACTATCCGTGGGGATCACTGAAGAGGTAGTGAGAGCGATTTCTGCCAAGAGAAATGAACCAGAGTGGATGTTAGAGTTCCGACTTGATGCCTTTAGAAAATGGCAGCAGATGGAAGAGCCACACTGGTTAAAAGCGGATTACCCGAGCTTGGACTATCAGAGCTATAGCTATTATTCCGCTCCGAGCTGTGAAAAATGTGAAGGTGAGGAGTCCAATGACGGCTCCAACGAGTACCTCACTTCAGAAGTAGAAAAAGCCTTTGAGCAACTGGGGGTTCCGGTTCGCGAAGGCGCAAACATTGCTGTTGACGCTATCTTCGATTCAGTTTCTGTCACCACAACATATCGAGAAGAACTGGCGGAACAAGGCATCATTTTCTGCTCATTTAGCGAAGCGATTCAAGAACATCCAGAGCTAGTTCAGAAATATCTAGGCACAGTGGTTCCGGCAGACGACAACTTTTTCGCGGCCCTTAATGCGGCAGTGGCTTCCGACGGTACCTTCGTATACGTGCCACCGGGCGTGCGTTGTCCGCGAGAACTCTCTACTTATTTCCGTATTAACCAAGCCAAAACTGGCCAGTTTGAACGCACTATTTTAGTGGCGGATGAAGGCGCATACGTCAGCTATATCGAAGGGTGTTCAGCGCCAGTGCGAGACAGCTATCAATTGCACGCTGCAGTGGTTGAGGTGATTGTTCATAAGCATGCAGAAGTTAAGTACTCGACGGTTCAAAACTGGTTCTCCGGTGAAGCGGGAACGGAAGGCGGAATACTTAACTTCGTCACGAAACGAGCCGTCTGCGAAGGGGACTTTAGCAAAATGTCTTGGACGCAGTCAGAAACGGGTTCTGCTATTACTTGGAAGTACCCAAGTGTGATCCTTAAAGGCAATCATTCGGTTGGGGAATTTTTCTCAGTTGCACTTACCAGTGGAAGCCAGCAGGCAGATACGGGCACTAAGATGATCCACATCGGAAAGAACACTCGTTCTACCATCATCTCAAAGGGGATCTCTGCTGGTGAAAGCCAAAACAGTTATCGCGGCTTGGTTAAGGTGCTACCGGGAGCGGAAGGGGCTCGAAACTTTACCCAATGCGACTCGATGTTGATCGGTGCAGACTGTGGTGCACACACTTTCCCTTACGTTGAAGTGAAGAACCCGACGGCTCAAATTGAGCACGAAGCGACGACGTCGAGAATTGGCGAAGACCAACTCTTTTACTGCGTTCAGCGCGGCATCAGTGAAGATGATGCAATCTCAATGATTGTTAACGGATTTTGTAAAGATGTGTTCTCGGAACTACCGTTGGAATTTGCGGTGGAAGCTCAAAAACTATTGTCAATCAGCCTAGAACACAGTGTGGGATAAAACATGTTAGAAATTAAAGACCTACACGTAAGTGTAGAAGATACTCCAATTTTACGCGGAATTAACCTTTCGATTAAACCGGGTGAAGTTCATGCGATTATGGGGCCAAATGGCTCAGGAAAAAGTACATTGTCGGCAACGCTTGCAGGCAAAGAAGACTATGAAGTCAAACAGGGAGAGATCACCTTTAAAGGTTCAGATCTAATCGAGTTGGATGCCGACGAACGAGCAGGTGAGGGCGTATTTCTCGCGTTTCAATACCCAGTTGAGATCCCTGGCGTGAGTAACAAGCTCTTTTTGAAAACGGCGTTGAACGGTATTCGTGAGTATCGCGGTGAAAAAGAAATCGACCGCTTCGATTTTGAAGACTTATTGGAAGAAAAAGCAAACTTGCTAAAGATGCCAGTAGACCTATTGGAACGTTCGGTAAATGAAGGTTTCTCCGGTGGCGAAAAGAAACGTAATGACATTCTGCAAATGGCGGTGCTTTCACCAGATCTATGCATTTTGGACGAGACAGATTCAGGGCTAGATATCGACGCTCTTAAAGCGGTTTCTGAAGGTGTTAATGCCCTGAGAGATGATAAGCGTGCCTTTATCATGGTCACGCACTATCAAAGAATTCTGGACTACATCAAGCCGGATTACGTTCACGTTTTATACAAGGGTAAGATAGTGAAATCTGGCGACCATACCTTGGCTAAAACTCTTGAGGAGAAAGGCTATGGCTGGATCACTGGTGAATAACGTACCAAAGCCAATGGATTTATTGCAGCCGTTGGTACAGCAGCAACCATGGCAGCTTAGACAGTGGCAACAGGCTGTTAAGCTTGGTTTCCCTCATAAAAAACACGAAGACTGGAAATACACGTCACTGGATAAGTTTGTTGAGCTTCCGTTTTGCTCGGCCTCTAATCAGTGTTTTGAAAACCTCTCTTATGAGGGGTTGAGCCTTGGGCTTGACTGCTATCGTTTAGTGTTCTTCGATGGCCACTTTTTGTTGCGCGCTTCAGATTGGATCCCGAAAGTAAAAGTAACTCCTCTGAATGCGATTACGGATGTAGAGAGTTTTGAGCTTGCGACCTCGGTCAACGCCGAAGCGATATCTTTACTGGCTGATGCCACGGCAACGGCAGGTGTATTTATTGAAGTCGAACAGGGCTATACGGTCGATAAGCCGATATATCTATTCCATATCAACTCAGGTGGCCACGGCGAAGTGTGCAGCTATCGACACCATTTGAGTATTGGCAGGTTGTCAGAGTGTGAAGTCATTGAGCACCATGTTTCGCTAAGCCAAGGCGGAGGCACGAGTTTTTCTCGCTTTACCATGCAAGTGGAACACTGTGCAAGGCTAGAGCACACCAAGTTGATCGAAGAAGGTGAGCTTCAACACCACTTTGGCCACAATGATATCGCGGTAGAAAGAGATGGTTATGCTAACTCAACCGTAATGATGTTTGATGGCGGAATTATTCGCCATAAAACCAGCAGCCTGTTTAAAGACGAAAATGGTCGAGTTGAAATGAACAGTCTTGCTTTACCCCAAGGGGAGCAAGTGTTCGATTCTAGAACTTATCTGAGGCACCAGTTCCCGCATTGTACCAGCGAACAGCTTCACAAAGTCATTGCTAGAGACAGCAGTAACGGAGTGTTTGACGGCATGATTTACGTTGATGAAGGTGCGATTAAAACCGATGGTCAAATGGATAGCCACAATCTGATATTGGGCCGCAAAGCGCAGGTTAACTCAAAGCCCCAACTTGAAATCTATGCCGATGACGTCAAATGTAGCCACGGTGCAACCACTGGGCAATTAGACAAAGATCAAATTGGCTATATGCAGGCGCGTGGTATTAAGCGCAGTAAGGCTGAAAAAATGCTGACGTTTGCATTTGCAGGGCAAGTGGCAGAGAAGATCAGTAACGATTATGTACGCAATTATGTGGAAAATCGCATTGGACAACTTGTTCATCCGGAGCCAAAGCTATGAGTGTTATCGATATCGCTGATAACCCTTGGCGTTCGGATTTTCCAGCGTTACAAACGCAAGTTTATGGCCGCGACTTAGTGTACTTAGATTCAGCAGCAACGGCTCAAACTCCTCAGTGTGTGATAGATAGAATGACGCGCTTCTATACGGAGGAGTACGCAACGGTTCATCGAGGCGCACATTTCATGAGCATGAAAGCGACTGATGATCTAGAAACGGCGAGAGCCAGTGTGGCGAACTTTCTCGGCGCGAAAAACTCAGAATCGATTCTGTTTACCAAGGGGACAACAGAGTCGATTAACTTGGTTGCCAACAGCTTTTTGCGTTCAAAAGTGACTAAGGGTGACGAGATTATCGTTACCGAAATGGAGCATCACGCCAATTTGGTTCCTTGGCAAATGTTGGCGGAATCGCGCAATTTAACCATTCGCGTTTGGCCAATCAACGACAAAGGTGAGCTCGAACTTCAAGAGTTGGAAAAACTGATCAATCCGCGAACTAAGCTCCTTGCTGTTACGCAGGTTTCCAATGTGCTCGGCACGGTAAACCCGGTCAAGCAATACATCGAGCTAGCTCATAAGCTTGGGGTTCCTGTTCTGGTGGATGGCGCTCAGTCGGTCGTCCATCAACCAATCGATGTTGAAGAGCTCGGATGTGATTTTTTCGTTTTTTCAGCTCATAAACTCTACGGTCCGACCGGCGTTGGTGTTCTATACAGCAAGTCGCAACACTTAGCTGAAATGCTCCCTTGGGAAGGGGGCGGTGCGATGATCGATCAGGTCAAGTTACCCACGGGGACTTCCTATGGGGATGCACCGTGGCGCTTTGAAGCTGGCACGCCCAATGTGGCAGGTATTCTAGGTCTTGGAGAGGCGATCGCTTATATCAACAATATTGGCGTAGCAGCGATTGCCGACTACGAAGACCGTTTGATGGAGTACATGGTACATCAGCTTAGTGAAGTAAAAGATCTGACGCTGTACGGGGAGCCAGAAAAACGCGCGGGTGTCGCTTCGTTCAACTTAAGTCAGCACCACGCTTTTGATGTGGGAGCTTTCTTAGATCGCTACGGTATCGCCATTCGAACTGGACATCACTGCGCCATGCCACTGCTGAACAAACTTAACGTGTCTGCGGTCTGCCGACCGTCTATTGCCATGTATAACAATAGCCAAGATATTGATGCACTGGTGTTTGGGTTAAATCGCATCAGTCAACTATTGAGGTAGAGTATGACACCTGAAAAACTAACCAAAAATTTTCAACGTTGTAAGGATTGGGAAGAGAGGTACCTCTACCTGATAGAGCTAGGTGAAAGGCTAGAAAGCTACCCAGAAGAACAGTTGACGGACGAGCACAAAGTGCGCGGCTGTCAAAGTCAAGTATGGCTCAATCTCAGTGAGAACACCGGAGACAGAGTCGTTAGGTTTTACGCGTTTAGTGATGCGGCTATTGTTAGTGGGTTACTGGCTTTACTCGCAATTGCTTATAACGAAAAAACCGCCGAACAGATTTTAGCATTTGATATAGAGGAATGGTTTACGTCGCTAGACTTAAAATCTCACCTCACTCCAAGTCGTACACAAGGGTTAGATGCCATTGTTGCGCGGATAAAATATCAAGCTAACCAGCTTATGACTGCTTAAAGAAACGTCATTTGGATTCACTCAAGCCATCATCGCTATCTATCTGTCATTGAGTTAGATATATTCACACCATTAGCAAACTGATGGTGTGAAACAATGGAAGTTAAGGTTTATCGAGTTCTCTCATTTGTAGATAACGAATCCGGAGGTAACGGGGCTGGCGTGGTCTTAAATGCTGACAGGTTAACCGATCAGCAAAAGCAGGTGATCGCAGCGAAAGTTGGATATTCCGAAACCGCGTTTGTGAGTGCTGATCCTAAAGTAGACTTCCATGTCACCTTCTTTACACCAACAGAAGAAGTGGACTTTTGCGGTCACGCGACACTCGCTGTTTTTTCCGTTTTGTCTCAGCAACAGGTCATCAATGACGGGTTATACGTTCAGCGCACTAAAGCTGGAGAGTTGGGTGTGTCCGTAAAGGATGCTACGTCGTTATGGATCAGACTACGCCAGAGTTTTTTGGAAGTATCCCTTCTAGTGAAGTCGCCGATGCCTTGGGAATAGAGACGGCTCTGATTGATCAGACCGATTTACCAGTAGAAAAGATCAGCACGGGCCTTGCAGATATTATTGTACCTGTTCCCAAGGGGGTGCTTGATAGGCTAACGCCTAATATGGATAAGGTCGCGGTGGTCAGTAAACGGTATAACGCGATTGGTTTTCACGTATTTGAACTCAATAACGAAGAAAACACAGCGACAGCCAGTTGCCGCAACTTTGCGCCAGCGTTTGGAATTGATGAAGAGTGTGCCACGGGCAGTGCAAGCGGTGCGTTGGCTTGTTACCTATGGCGCTTTATACCAGAAATTGGCAACCAGTTTACTTTTGAACAGGGTAGAGCAATGGGGGAGACCTCTGCAATATTTGTCAACCTTGAGTCAGACGGCAAAGCTATTCAAAGCGTAAAAGTTGGCGGCGTCGCTAAGATTATCGATTCTGCTAGCTACATTAACTAAACATCTCTTATTGACGCTTTCTCAAAGTGTACGTTTATTTTTTTCGGATTGGTTAGCTGCTTTCGCTCGCCGCTAATCTAAAAGAGAAGATGCGGCAGAACGGTCGGTAATTAGGCAGTTGTTTACGATGGGAAATGAGTGAATAGCGCAATGATTTTTGTGACAGGTATTTAATTGATTAATACCTAATCAGATCAAAAAGTGCGTTAGCAAAAGTAGGTATACTAACCCGTAAATCATACTTTACAAACTTTGAGACAGTGCTGGGTTGTTAACCAAACCGCTACATCACTCATGTTAAATCTAACTGATAGTTCTAATACTCTTGTATATATGATGTGGTGATGACGTTCACAATTTTCTACGGTTTAGCAGAACAAAGTGGTTAAACGTTAGCTAGTCGGCATAACAGATGTTAATTTTTTCGCACAATACTCAGCATAAGATGCTACGAAAAAGTGTCTTATTAGAGGATTTGGGACTTCGGCCTATCGGCCAGAGTTATCTTAATTGAATGAACTAGAAGTTTATCAAACATTAGATAATTATACCAGATCGATATGGATTCCCTAGTGGAATCCTATTTTTTGGTACATTTTTATGGCAAATTAATTCGATGATTGCTAATGTGTGCCGCAATCTTTGTGAGGATTTAGACTTTTGTGCTTAGTTTTTGCACGAGTTCGCTTTAATTAGCACATGATCGCACTTTCCGTTCTAGTGCCTCACAAGGAAGTCATGGATGCAAAATAAAAACTTGGAGTTTTACGCATGTACAAAAACAAGATTACACGCGCTCTTCTTATGGGTGCGGGCCTGTCACTTGCTTTAGCCGGATGTGGTGACAAACCGGCAGAAAAACAAGCAACTCAACCAGCACCTCAACCTGAAGCTAAAAAAGAAGAATCTTCAAACAAGCTAGCAGAAGTTCAAGAGCTAGTGCGCGGTAATGGTGCCGAAGTTGCAACTATCGACCCACACAAGTCACAGGGTGTATCTGAATCTCACGTTATTCGTGACCTTTTGGAAGGTCTAGTTAACCAAGATGCTGATGGTAATACTATTCCAGGTGTTGCTACGCATTGGGAAACAACAGACAACACAAGCTTTACATTCCACCTTCGCAAAGACGCTATCTGGTCAAACGGCGACCCAGTAACAGCGCACGACTTTGTTTTCAGCTTTAAGCGTGCTGTTGATCCTGCTACTGCTTCTCCATACTCGTGGTACCTAGAGTACTCGAAGATGAAGAATGCTAAAGCGATCATCGCGGGTGAAGCTGATAAAGAAACATTAGGTGTGAAAGCGATTGACGATCACACTCTACAGATCGACCTAGAATCAGCGGTTCCTTACTTCGTAATGATGATGGGCCACACTACGGTTAAACCTGTACACCAAGCAACAGTTGAGAAGCATGGCGATCAGTGGACTAAGCCAGGTAACTTTGTTGGTAACGGTGCTTACGTTGTTGACAACTGGGTAGTGAACGAGCGTCTAGTACTTAAGCGTAACGAAAAGTACTGGGACAACGAAAACACTACGTTGAACAAGGTAACTTTCCTACCTATCGAAAACCAAGTCGCTGAAATGAACCGCTTCCTAGCTGGTGAAATTGACTTTACTTACGAGCTGCCAAACGAGCACTACAAGCGTCTTAAGAGTGAACACCCAGAGTCGCTATCTATCGTTGGTAACCTATGTACTTACTACTACATCTTCAACACTAAGAAAAAGCCGTTTGACGATGTACGAGTTCGTAAAGCTATCTCTTACGCGATTGACCGTAACATCGTATCTGATGCGATCCTAGGTCAAGGCCAGAAACCTGCTTACTTCCTAACTCCTGAAATTACCGCGGGCTTCAACCCAGAAACGCCAGAATACGGTAAACTTTCTCAGGCTGAGCGTGATGCGCAGGCAGCTAAGCTTCTTGAAGAAGCGGGCTTCGGTAAAGATAACCCACTGAAGTTCACTCTGCTTTACAACACGTCTGAAAACCACAAGAAAATTGCTGTAGCACTAGGTTCAATGTGGAAGAAGACACTAGGTCTTGACGTTACTCTAGAAAACCAAGAGTGGAAGACTTACCTATCAACGAAAGACTCAGGTAACTTCGAAGTTGCTCGTGCTGGTTGGTGTGGTGACTACAACGAAGCTTCTTCGTTCCTAACTCTTATGAAGAGTAACAACACCACTGGCGGTATCCACTATGATAGCGCTGAATACGACGCGATCATGGCGAAAGCACTGACATCTACTTCTGAAGAAGAGCGTACTAAGCTTTACCTAGAAGCAGAACAGTTGCTAGCGAAAGATATGCCACTAGCGCCTATCTACCAGTACGTTAAAGCACGTCTACTATCTCCTAAAGTGGGTGGCTTCCCAGCGAACAACCCAGAAGAAAAGATCTTCTCTAAAGATCTTTATATGAAAGCTGAGTAATCAACTAAGCTGATAAAACAATAAATAATACAGACACTGCACGCAATTTTGCGTGCAGCGTCTGCCTGTATTTTTAAATGTCACAGACTGAAAGAGTGAGTTTATGCTTAAATTCATCGCTAAACGGATATTAGAAGCAATTCCAACCATGTTGGTATTGATCACGGTATCTTTCTTTCTCATGCGCTTTGCACCGGGTAACCCGTTTTCGACAGAGCGTCCATTACCGCCAGAAGTTATGGCGAACATCGAAGCTAAATACGGTTTGGATAAACCAGTATCTGAACAGTACTTCACCTACTTACTTAACGTAATGAAAGGTGACTTCGGTCCTTCGTTCAAGTACCTCGACTACAGTGTTAACGAGCTTATCGCCGTTGCTTTACCTGTATCGGCTAAGGTTGCTTTATCGCCTTTATCTTTACGGTACTGATGGGGGTCACGGTCGGAACCATAGCGGCCTTGAAGCAGAACACATGGATAGACTACACCATAATGTCTACCGCCATGTTGGGGGTTGTTCTGCCGTCTTTTGTGCTTGCCCCAACACTGATCTACATATTCTCGATATCCTTGGGTTGGTTCCCCGCCGGTGGCTGGCTCGACGGTTCGTTTAAATACTTGTTCTTACCTGTTATTGGTATGTCGCTGCTTTATGTCGCAACCTTTGCGCGTATCACTCGTGGTTCGATGATTGAAACGTTAAACAGTAACTTTATCCGCACGGCCAGAGCAAAAGGTTTGAGCTACCGTTACATCGTAATTAAGCACGCGCTTAAGCCAGCTCTGCTACCTGTGGTTTCCTATATGGGGCCAGCATTCGTGGGTATCATTACTGGTTCGGTTGTTATCGAGACCATCTTTGGCCTGCCGGGCATCGGTAAGCTGTTTGTAAATGCAGCCTTTAACCGAGACTATTCACTGGTAATGGGTGTCACCATACTGATTGGTTTCCTATTTATCCTTTTCAACGCGATCGTCGATATCTTGCTTGCGATGATTGATCCTAAGATTCGCTACTAACAAGGAAGTGTGGTTATGTTAACGAAAAAAGAGAATCTGGAAGCGGTTGAGAAGTTTTCCCAGAACCTAGAAATCGAAGGTCGTAGCCTTTGGCAAGATGCGCGTATTCGATTTATGCGCAACAAAGCAGCGATGGTAAGTTTGTGCATCCTGTTTGTGATGACCCTTGCGGTAATTCTTTTACCAATGCTTGCACAATACACCTACGACGAAACTGACTGGTATGCTATGCATGCCGCGCCTAGTGCTTCACACTGGTTTGGTACGGACAGCTTAGGTCGCGACCTTTATGTACGTACATTAATTGGTGGCCGTATCTCCCTAATGGTGGGTGTAATGGGTGCCTTTGTCGCGGTGATCATCGGTACGCTTTACGGTGCAGCCTCTGGCTTTATCGGTGGTCGTACTGACCGCATTATGATGCGTATCCTCGAAATTCTTTACGCTGTACCATTTATGTTCCTAGTGATCGTACTAGTAACCTTCTTTGGTCGAAACATCGTCCTTATCTTCGTTGCTATCGGTGCGATAGCGTGGCTTGATATGGCGCGTATTGTTCGAGGGCAGACCTTAAGTCTGCGCAGTAAAGAATTTATCGAAGCGGCACACGTTTGTGGTGTAAGTAAATGGAATATCATTACTCGCCATATCGTGCCAAACGTTTTGGGTATTGTTGCGGTTTACTCAACCCTACTAATCCCGAGTATGATTCTGATTGAATCCTTCCTATCTTTCCTCGGTCTTGGTGTTCAAGAGCCAATGACAAGTTGGGGCGCGCTTCTTCAAGAAGGTGCTCAGACCATGGAAGTTGCCATTTGGCAGCTGGCATTCCCAGCTATATTTATGGTAGTTACCCTGTTCTGCTTCAACTATGTCGGCGATGGTATGCGCGATGCGCTTGACCCTAAAGACAGATAATAAAAAGAATATAAAAAATTAAATCTTTAAAAAGATTAAGGAAGCAATGATGAGCTTATTAGATGTCAAAGATCTGAGGGTCGAATTTACCACGCAAGATGGTATCGTCACCGCAGTAAACGATTTAAACTTCTCACTTAATCAAGGTGAGACATTAGGTATTGTGGGTGAATCTGGTTCGGGTAAATCCCAAACCGTATTCGCACTAATGGGTCTTCTCGCCAAAAACGGTAAGATCTCAGGTAGCGCTAAATTTGAAGGTAAAGAGATCCTTAACCTCAAAGAAAAAGAGCTAAACCGAGTTCGCGCCGAACAAATTGCGATGATTTTCCAAGACCCAATGACTTCGCTTAACCCTTATATGAAGGTAAGCGATCAGCTAATGGAAGTGTTAATGCTGCACAAAGGCTTGGGCAAAGCGGAAGCTTTTGAAGAGTCCGTGCGCATGCTTGAAGCGGTAAAAATTCCAGAAGCCCGCAAGCGTATCACTATGTATCCGCACGAGTTTTCAGGCGGTATGCGTCAGCGCGTTATGATTGCAATGGCGCTGCTATGCCGTCCTAAACTCCTTATCGCTGATGAACCGACTACTGCGCTGGACGTAACCGTTCAAGCTCAGATCATGGATTTGTTGAACGAGCTAAAAGACGAATTCAATACGGCAATCATTATGATTACCCATGATCTAGGGGTGGTCGCTGGTTCATGTGACAAAGTGTTGGTTATGTACGCGGGTCGCACAATGGAATACGGCACCGTAGATGAAATTTTCTACAATCCTAGCCATCCATATGCAGAAGGTCTGCTAAAAGCAATCCCGCGTTTGGATACGGAAGGGGAAATCCTTCCAACTATCCCAGGCAACCCACCAAACCTATTGCGTTTGCCACCGGGCTGTCCTTATCAGGAGCGCTGTCACCGTGTGACGGATCGCTGTAAGAGTGAAGCACCGATCCTTACTCCGTTTGGAGAAGGTCGTCAACGTGCTTGTTTTTCTGATTGGGAGGCTTGGACCAAATGAGTACCGATAAAAAAGTAATCTTGGATGTTAAAGATCTCAAAGTACACTTTAGCATTGCGGCAAAATCGGCTTGGCCTTGGACTAAGCCATCCAACCTAAAAGCGGTAGACGGCGTTAACATCCGTCTATACGAAGGTGAAACTTTGGGCGTTGTAGGTGAGTCGGGTTGCGGTAAATCAACGTTTGCTCGCGCTATCATCGGCCTTGTTGAAGCGACTGATGGTGAAGTTGTATGGCTAGGCCAAGACGTCACTAAGATGGAAGAGGTTCAACGTCGCGAAACTCGCAAAGATATGCAGATGATTTTCCAAGATCCTCTTGCATCGCTTAACCCGCGTATGACAGTGGGCGATATCATTGCTGAGCCGCTGAAAACCTTCTATCCAGAACTGAGCAAAGACGAAGTGCGCTCGAGAGTTAAAGAGATGATGGCTAAAGTTGGTCTGCTTCCAAACGTCATCAACCGTTATCCTCATGAGTTCTCTGGTGGTCAGTGCCAGCGTATTGGTATTGCTCGTGCTTTGATTCTTCGTCCTAAAATGATCATCTGTGACGAGCCAGTATCGGCGCTAGACGTATCGATTCAGGCTCAGGTGGTAAACCTACTGAAAGAGATTCAAAAAGAACTGGGTCTGTCGCTAGTCTTTATTGCCCATGACCTTTCAGTGGTAAAACATATCTCTGATCGCGTATTGGTAATGTACTTAGGTAACGCGGTAGAAATGGGTGAAGCTGAAGCCTTGTTTGCCGAACCTAAGCACCCATACACACGCGCCTTGATGTCCGCTGTGCCTATTCCTGATCCGAATATCGAGCGCAAAAAGACCATTGAGATGTTAGAAGGCGATTTACCATCACCAATTAACCCACCGTCGGGCTGTGTATTCCGTACGCGTTGCCCTATGGCAACCGAATCGTGTGCTCAAGAGAAGCCGCGAATTCAGGGTGATGACGTTCACGCCGTATCTTGTCTACATGTGAATGTTTAAGTCATTCAGCCTGTGACGGGCTTAAGCGCGGCTTCTGAAAAGGGTCGCGCTTTTTTTATTTATGTATTGTTCCACGTAATCAGGTTTAGTCGTTCAAATAATTTGAATAAGACTAGCAAAACTCCCTACTTATCTGATTATTGCCAATCGATATACTTTGGTTATCAAAGCTCGAAAGCGAGTAACAAATAGAGTAATACGCGAGAGGGGATCATCATGGGTAAATTAGTAGAAGGTGTATGGCACGACGTCTGGTACGACACTAAGTCTAGTGGTGGCAAATTTGTTCGCGAAGACGCTGGCTTTCGCAACTGGATTCGAAACCTGCCTGACGCGCAATTTCAACCTGAATCAGGGCGTTACCACCTTTACGTTTCTCTTGCCTGTCCATGGGCACACCGCACGCTCATATTCCGTCATTTAAAAGGTTTGGAAAAGCATATTGACGTAACAGTAGTTTGCCCCGATATGCTTGGCGAAGGTTGGGAGCTAGGCTTACCAGAGCCGCTGTTTGGTCATACGCGTATGCATCAAATCTATACTCAGGCTAAACCTGATTATACTGGTCGCGTGACGGTTCCTGTCCTGTGGGACAAAAAAACCAACACGATTGTTAGCAATGAGTCTTCAGAAATCATTCGCATGTTTAACTCAGAGTTTAATGATTTGACAGGTAATCGCGACGACTACTACCCCCATGCTCTGCAATCTCGCGTCGATGAGTGGAATGAATTTATCTATCCTAACATCAACAATGGCGTGTATCGCTGCGGGTTTGCCACTACGCAAGAAGCGTATGAGCAAGCGTATGAATCTCTGTTTTCCGCGCTGGATAAGATTGATGCTCACTTGGCTACTAGTCGCTACTTAGCGGGTAATCAGATCACCGAAGCGGATTGGCGCTTGTTTACCACTCTAATCCGTTTTGATGCCGTTTATGTTGGTCACTTTAAGTGCAATAAAAAGCGCATTACTGACTACGCCAATATCCAAGGCTACCTAAAAGAGTTGTATCAGGTGGACGGTATTGCCGAAACGACAGACTTTTACCACATTAAACGCCACTACTACTTTAGCCACACGGGTATTAATCCCACTCAGGTAGTTCCGGTTGGACCCGAGCTCGACTTGACTTCAGACCACGGCCGCGACGCCATTACACAATAAGTATTCGATTCCTACCCTCGTCTTTTGCTTGGTACAGGGCAGTATCTGTTTGGCTGAGGGTAGGATCTATTTGGCTGTTGAGCACATTCTGAGCCAATCGGTGCAAGCCGCCACTCATGGTCACTTTAATCGTGTCATCGGCAACGTCTATCTGATTGTCTGCAATGGTTTTTCGGATCTCTTCGGCGACGTGATAGGCCTCAGTAACCGTGTAGGCAGAATAGACTAAGCAAAACTCCTCTCCACCGATCCTGTAGACCTGTTGGTTGCCGACCACTTGCTGCATCAAACTGACCACTTCACGCAGAACTTTGTCCCCGATGGCATGGCCGTAGGTATCATTGATGGCTTTGAAGTGGTCTAGGTCAATATGGAGCAAATAGTGCGGTTGCCCTAAGTAACGACCAGAGTTGAAATCACTTTCCAACGCCAATCGATTTTTTGCTCCGGTTAGAGAGTCGCTCAGAGCCGCCTGACGGAACTTTTTAAGAATTGTGGTTCGTATGTCTTCATAAACAAAAGAAATCGCCCATATCACGGTGTAGGGCAGGATATAGTTGAAGACAGAGTGTTGCATTCCGCGTATCGGATTCTGATAGTCAACGATAAGCAAAATACTAATGATCAGATAGATCGCTGAAAACAGAGCGCCTAGATAGCGATTAAAAAGTATGTGATAGATTGGAGGGAAGCAAAACGACCAAAAGATAATAACCGTAAAGGTTTGGGCCACTGCTAAACTAAACAGAATAATAAAGCTCAAACCAAAAATGAGCAATGAGGCATACCACTTCTTGTAGTCATTCTCTTGAATTTTGCTATAGATGTAGATGCAAACCAGACAGTAAGCTAAGTCGATAAATCCAAATAATAGCTCGTCCCACACGAAAAAGTTGACCAAGGTAAATCCGCCAGCAACGAGTGCCAATAAAAGACTGGTTGCCTTGACCACATGCATTTGAAGATGGGTATGACCATCATCTAGATAAAACGACATCAGGAAGCCTACGATGATAAGTTTATCTATAAGTCTAGCAGCATAAAAAAACCGCAGCCTAATGACTGCGGTTTACTTTTCATTTTAAAGGCTTATTGCTGCTCTTGGCCTGCTTGAATAGCCGTTAAAGCGATAGTGTAAACAATGTCGTCTACCAGCGCGCCACGAGACAAGTCGTTTACTGGCTTGCGCATACCTTGAAGCATTGGACCGATAGAAACTAGGTCAGCACTACGTTGAACCGCTTTGTATGTCGTGTTACCCGTGTTTAGATCTGGGAATACGAATACTGTTGCTTTACCCGCCACCGGAGAGTTAGGTGCTTTAGAAGCGGCCACGTTTTCCATGATCGCTGCATCGTATTGAAGAGGACCGTCGATAACAAGATCAGGTCGTTTCTCTTTAGCGATACGCGTTGCTTCACGCACTTTATCTACATCTGCACCTTGACCGGATTCACCGGTAGAGTAAGAGATCATAGCAACACGCGGGTCGATACCAAATGCAGTTGCAGAATCTGCTGATTGAATTGCGATTTCAGCTAACTGCTCTGCGTTAGGATCTGGGTTGATTGCACAGTCACCGTAAACCAGTACTTGGTCAGGTAGCAACATAAAGAAGATCGAAGAGACAAGTGATGCACTTGGCGCTGTCTTGATGATCTGTAGCGGTGGGCGAATGGTGTTCGCAGTGGTGTGTACTGCACCAGACACTAGACCGTCAACTTCTTCACGTTCAAGCATCATAGTACCCAGTACCACAGTGTCCTCTAGCTGTTCACGAGCGACAACTTCCGTCATACCTTTGTTCTTGCGAAGTTCAACTAGGCGCGCAACGTATTTTTCACGTACGGCGATTGGATCGATAATTTCGATACCAGTACCTAGAGTGACACCTTGTTGCTCTGCAATGCGGCGGATTTCGTCTGGGTTACCCAAAAGAACACATTCCGCAATACCGCGTTCTGCACAGATTGCAGCCGCTTTTACCGTGCGTGGTTCATCGCCTTCAGGAAGAACGATACGCTTGCCAGCGCGACGAGCGAATTCTGTTAGCTGGTAACGGAATGCTGGTGGGCTCAGACGACGGTTAACGTTCGCACCTTGAGTAAGAGAGTCGATCCAGTTACCGTCGATGTGGCTTGCTACGTGTTCGTTGACAAACTCGATACGATGTTTGTCGTCAGCTGGAACTTCTAGGCTGAAGCTTTGAAGGTTCAGAGAAGTTTGCCAAGTGTTACCTTGAGCTTTGAAAATTGGTAGACCAGTATCAAAGGCTGGTTTACACAAGTTTTCAATTTCTGCTGGCATATCGTAGCCACCAGTAAGTAAGATTGCACCGATTTCAACACCGTTCATCGCAGCTAGAGAAGCGGCAACAATAACATCAGGGCGGTCAGCCGAAGTTACAAGCAGTGAACCTGGGCGGAAGTGCTCAATCATGTGAGGGAGTGAACGCGCACAGAAAGTGATGCTCTTAATACGACGGGTATTGATATCACCTTCGTTGATAACTTCAGCATTGAGGTGCTTAGCCATATCGATAGCACGAGTTGCAATCAGATCAATACTCCAAGGCACACAACCCAAAACGCGGATTGGACTAGAGTTGAAAATCTGCATTACTTCTAGTGTGTTCTGCGTGGCTGTATCAGCATCGTCGAAGATTTCTGATAGATCAGGGCGAGTGCGACCCGCTTCATCAACAGGCGCATTGAGCTTGTTAATGATAACACCAGAAATGTTCTTGTTTTTGGTGCCACCAAAGTTTGAGCACGCGACCTCAATACGCTCTTTAAGCTGAGCTGGGTTGTCAGTGCCCGGAGTGGCAACAAGTACGATTTCTGCACCTAGTGTCGCAGCGATTTCAGCGTTGACTTGGTTGGCAAATGGGTGCTTGCGAGTAGGAACTAGACCTTCGATAAGCGTGACTTCAGAACCTTTATTGATCTGGTTGTAACGTTCAACGATGGTTTCTAGTAACTCGTCCATGTTGTCAGCGCCGATCAGGTTCTCGGCAACAGACATAGAAACAGGTTCTCCGATCTTCATATCGCTGTTGACAGAAACGATAGTTGAAGTCAGATCGGGTTGTTCTTCACCGCTGCGAGGTTGCGCAATAGGTTTGTAGAAAGAAACCTTAACACCTTGACGCTCCATCGCGCTAGAACACCCATGCTCACACTGGTCAAACCGACGCCAGCGCTCGCAGGGATAAGCATAATTGTACGAGACATAGGTAAAATACCTTCAGCTATTGGAACAAAACTCAACTTCCGAAGCGAACCTCTCGCTCAGTAGTTGAGTCCTTTCATAAAAATTAGGCTGGCAATCTAGCCAGCCTAAAGCAAATTAAAGACCAGCTAGGCGTGCTGTATCTTCTGCAATCACAAGCTCTTCGTTAGTCGAGATGACTAGAGCTGGGAAGCGGCTGTCTGCTGTAGTGATAGTGCCTTCACCGCCAAAACGCGCTTTAAGGTTCGCTTCGCCATCGACTTCAATACCGAATACGCCAAGACGGTTAAGAACCATCTCGCGGATAGGGCCAGAGTTTTCACCGATACCACCAGTGAACACGATAGCGTCTAGGCGACCTTCAAGAGTAGCAGTGTAGCCAGCTACGTACTTAGCTAGACGATGGCAGAAAACGTCCATCGCGCGAGTCGCTTCTTCTTTTTCACCGTAGTTGTCTTCAACGAAACGACAGTCAGAAGTAACTTCAGTTAGACCAGCTAGACCAGACTCTTTAGTCAACATAGTGTTGATCTCTTCTACAGAGTAGCCAAGAGCATCGTGCAGGTGGAAGATGATTGCTGGATCAATGTCACCACAACGAGTACCCATTACTAGGCCTTCTAGTGGAGTTAGACCCATTGAAGTGTCTACAGACTTACCGTTTTTAATTGCACATACAGATGCACCGTTTCCTAGGTGGCAGTTGATGATGTTAACTTCATCCGCTGGCTTGCCTAGACGCTCTGCAGCTTCGCGAGCGATAAACAGGTGAGAAGTACCGTGCATGCCGTAGCGACGGATACCGTTTTCTTTGTACAGCTTGTAAGGAAGCGCATATAGGTATGCTTCTTCAGGCATAGACTGGTGGAATGCCGTGTCAAATACTGCAGACATTGGTAGGCCCGGGAACGCTTTTTGCGCTGCTTTAATACCGATGATTGCTGCTGGGTTGTGAAGAGGCGCTAGTGTCGCGCAATCTTCGATACCTTTAAGAACAGCGTCGTCGATCAGTACAGATTGAGTGAATTTCTCGCCGCCGTGAACAACGCGGTGACCGATAGCACTTAGTTGTTCAGCTAGTTCTGGTTTAGATGCAAGGATAGTTTCTACGATAAAAGAAAGAGCTTCATCGTGAGCGGCACCGTTACCTAGTTGCGCTTCGTGTTTGCCATCAAGTTTCCACTTGATGCGCGCTTCTGGAAGGTGAAGACATTCCGCAAGACCTGTTAGATGCTCATCGCCGTTTTCTGCATCAACAATAGCGAACTTTAGTGAAGAACTACCGCAGTTTAAAACTAAAACTAGCTTAGACATGTGTGACTACCTGTTAATTGTCTGATAAAAAAATCAGTAAGTATGAAAATTAATCACAAGGATAGTCGAACTCACTAGGGGTGCGTACTAACCTTGGTCAAAAAAACTGTAAATTCCGTATAGAGAGACGCCACTTTACCTGAAGGGCGACTTATGCAATCCTTGCTAAAGCCGTCTCAAAGTTGCCTAAATTGTAAATAACAGCAACAATGAGATTGAGGGTTCGCAAAGGATAGCGATAATAGACAAATATAACAAAAAAAATTTGAAAGAATATTAACTTTCGTCAATTTTTTACTCGAATAGTTGAATTGTTCAACTAAATTTGAGTTTTCTCGAGCCCCCAAAAGTGAAGTGAGAGAGAAGTATGAGTAATAACGCTGGAATCGTCCATAGCTTAAAGGATGGTCAGAAGTACATGAACGTCTGGCCTATGCGTAAAGAACTTAACCCACTTTTTCCAGAACAGCGCATTATTAAAGCGACTCGTTTTGGCATAAAAGTGATGCCTGCTATCGCTGCGATTAGCGTACTGACCCAAATGGCGTTTGATAATTACGACGCTATGCCTCAAGCGGCCATTATGGCTCTGTTTGCCTTGAGTCTTCCTGTTCAGGGAATGTGGTGGCTTGGCAACCGCGCGAATACGCAACTTCCGCCCGCATTAGCAGGTTGGTATCGAGAGTTACATCAGAAAATTGTTGAAAGCGGGTTTGCTCTTGAGCCAGTAAAAGCGCAACCTCGTTACAAGGAATTAGCACAAATTCTCAATCGAGCATTTCGTCAATTAGACAAAACCGCATTGGAACGCTGGTTCTGATCAAGTGTTAAAGAATAGAGAGGAAGCGCCCAAACTAGGGCGCTTTTTTATGCGGCTTTGCCAGAGGATTTTGAAGGTGAATGCGATAGATAAGTGGTTAAGAGAGGTTCGATCTGATAATACGCTGAAAGCTGAACATACATATCATCGCTTTTTGGGTTTGTCGTAATACCCCTTTGATGTGCTCTCACCATTATATTTTTCTCGGTCGCGTGGCTAGATGTAAATTCGATGATATCCACTTTGAATCCGCGCTGCTCCAATATAAGAGCGCGCAGCGAGTCGCCTATCATGTGTACCATTCGATCTTTAAACACTCGGTGCTTTGTGATCGCTGAATTTGCTTTTGCCGAGCCCATCGTTTTGCGAATACTATGCTGACAGCAAGAGACAGACAAAATGTGTTTTGCTCCAGACTCAATACCTATGGCTAACGTTTGATCCGTTGCAGTATCACAGGCGTGCAGAGAACATACTAATGTCGGCTGGAAATCGACACTGGCGTCAATAATGTCACAGGTTTGAAAAGTCATGGTGTCAAAACCAAGCGTTGCGGCGCGCTGAGCGTTCTTATCCATTAGCGCTTTATTGCGGTCAATACATAGGATACTAAAGGGACGCGGTTCAATTTCTGTATAAAAATGGGCAATGGTGAAACTCAGTAGGCAGTTACCCGCACCACATTCCACGATTTGCACTGGTCGCTTTTTCGAATACTTGCGCAGTTGGCTATGGATCACTTCTATATAGCCCAATAACTGATCTCTTTTCTTCTGTTTATCGCGATTTGTATGAATACTTTCGGTTAGGCCTAGCTGGGTAAGAAAACTGGCCAGTGCCTTTTTCTGTTGTGCAGAAATAAGCATAAATCCTCCAATAGAGAAATGGAGTGATATGAACGAGATGGCGGAACAGGCGAGGTATACTTGGGGAAGGGTAGAATGCCTAACTGAACCACCATACACAATCCACACGCAACCCCACTTCAAAAAGTGTTGTTGTTAAAAGTTCGACTACAAGGTCGAATGAGTTTCGTTGGTTTGTGTTGTGTTTTCGTTCAGTCCCAGTGCCGAAACGTGTCAGCGCCGGAGGGGCATTACTCCATTGAGATTTATCGAAACGGATTGTAGGTGGGAATAAGTGCCTAGGCAATAGGTAACACAAGGGCAAAGCGTTTAAATCAACTTGATTTGATTTGCGTCATGTCCTTACTGTCATAACAAAATGAGAAGGTGTAAACAGGGTGTTGGCGGGGAACAAAAAAGGCTCACTTAAGTGAGCCTTAAAAACGAGAGGTTTAACTCATTTAGTTAAACATGTTAATCGCGCTTTTTGGATCGACATATTCTAAATCAAAAGACTCGGCAACTTCTTTACAGGTTACTTTACCGTGAATAACGTTTAGGCCGTCTAGGAAGCCTCATCAGCAAGTAGCGCTTCGCGGTAACCTTGGTTAGCAAGTTTGATGATGTATGGCAGCGTTGCATTGTTTAATGCAAACGTGGAAGTGCGAGCCACAGCACCTGGCATGTTCGCTACGCAGTAGTGAACTACATCATCAACGATGTAGGTTGGTTCTGCGTGAGTTGTCGCTTTAGATGTTTCGAAGCAGCCGCCTTGGTCGATCGCTACGTCCACAACTGCCGCGCCGGCTTTCATCTTCGCTAGGTGTTGTTTTGTAACAAGCTTAGGAGCAGCAGCACCCGGAATAAGAACGGCACCGATAACCAAATCGGCTTCAGTGACGTGCTTTTCGATGGCGTCTTCTGTTGAGTAAACCACTTTAGCACGACCTTGGAACTCTTCATCTAAACGGCGAAGAGTGTCAACGTTGCGGTCTAGGATGGTAACGTCTGCACGAAGGCCAACAGCCATGCGAGCTGCATTTGCGCCGACAACACCGCCGCCGATAACAACAACTTTTGCTGGCTCAACGCCCGGTACACCGCCAAGAAGTAGGCCACGGCCACCTTTAGATTTCTCTAGAGTTTGTGCGCCTGCTTGGATAGACATTCTGCCCGCAACCTCAGACATTGGAGCTAATAGTGGCAAGCGACCCATATTATCTGTTACAGTCTCATATGCTATGCAGACAGCTTTGCTCTTGATAAGCTCTTCAGTTTGTGGAAAATCTGGTGCTAGGTGCAAATACGTAAATAATATTTGTCCCTCACGGAGCATTGCTCGTTCGACAGCTTGAGGTTCTTTGACCTTTACAATCATATCTGCTTTCGTAAATACGTCAGCAGCAGTAGGAAGAATGGATGCGCCTACAGCGATGTAATCATCGTCTGAAAAGCCAATGCCGGAACCCGCTTGGGTTTCGACAAATACTTCGTGGCCTTGTGATACTAGTTCGCGAACGCTTGCTGGGATCATGCCAACGCGGTACTCATGGTTTTTAATTTCCTTAGGTACGCCAATGATCATCCTGACTCCTCGTTATTTTTTGGTTGTATTGACTATAGTAGGGTAGTTAAGTCGAATTAATATCTAGTATAGAAGTAATGTTATAAAATTTGATGCTAAATATTAAAAAGTTGTAGTATATTTATTTGCAAGGAAGTAAAAAGGTGGAATAAAAAATGGCAGACAACAATAAGAAGCCGTCCAAGGATCTTGACCGTATTGACCGCAATATTCTTAACGAATTGCAGAAAGATGGTCGTATTTCAAACGTTGAACTCTCTAAGCGCGTAGGCCTTTCGCCGACACCGTGTCTTGAGCGTGTGCGTCGATTAGAGCGCCAAGGATACATAACGGGCTACACAGCGTTGCTCAATCCTCAGTACCTTGATGCTTCACTATTGGTTTTTGTGGAAATTACCCTAAACCGCGGTGCACCAGACGTATTTGAACAGTTTAACGCAGCAGTGCAAAAGTTGGACGATATACAAGAATGTCACCTAGTTTCAGGTGATTTCGACTACTTGTTAAAAACTCGTGTATCCGATATGAGCGCATATCGTAAGTTACTGGGTGATACGCTGCTTCGTCTTCCGGGTGTTAACGACACTCGTACTTACGTAGTAATGGAAGAAGTGAAGCAAACAAACCAGTTAGTGATCAAACTCGTTAATATTTCGTCAAGTATTGAATCCTTTTCGATATTCTGACGTTCAGTAATTGGGTTTTGTGACCTGTTATGGTTAAATCGATAGTCCGTACGGCATAGTCGTCCGGGCTATTTTTTTCTTTTCAGATAGTAAGTTGGTTATGTTCAAAGAGAACCGGGACAAAATAGAAACCGTCATTAAAACAGGAGCGACTAACGATAGCTCCCGTTTAAACGGTCCCCAGCGTCTTAAAGAGTGCACCTTGATTCTTATCGTGTGTAGCTCGGTATTCCTGTCTATCGCGTTGTTCAGCTTTAATCCGGCTGACCCTTCGTGGTCGCAGACCGCTTGGGGAGCGCAAATTGAAAACAGCGCAGGCTGGGCAGGTGCTTGGATGGCGGACACGCTGTTTTTTGTGTTTGGTTCACTGGCTTACATCATACCAGCAGTGTTAACGGTTACCGCGTGGGTAATGTTAAGAAAGCGCAATCATGATGAACCGATAGATTTTATGCTTTGGGGTACACGTCTTCTCGGTTTAACAATTTTAATCCTGACAAGCTGTGGCTTGGCGGATATCAACTTTGACGATATATGGTACTTCTCTTCTGGCGGGGTGATTGGTGATGTGTTGACCAGTCTCGCACTGCCAACCTTAAACGTCTTGGGTACGACACTGGTTTTACTCTTTTTGTGGGGAGCTGGCTTTACTTTGCTCACTGGTATTTCATGGCTTTCTATTGTCGAGTGGATAGGCAGTGGTGTGATAGCGGCGTTGGTCTGGCTATTTAATGCCGTTCGCGGAGAAAAAGCGCAAACCCTTAAGCCAGAATTAATGGAACCGTTAGCGGAACAGGAGCAACCGACGCTTTCCGATGATGCGGCCTCGCAGGAAAAGCAAAAACACTATCAAATACACGTACCTCAGTCTCAAGCCGCTGAGGATGAAGACGTTGTCGACCCACTAATGGCCAGCCGTGAAGTGGAACAAGAGCCGATTGAAAGTTTGGTGGAACCCGTTGAAGAGCGCACGCGCCAGTTAACTTCAACGATTGCAGAACTAGAAGAAGAGGCTAAAGAGCACGATGATTTTGCAAGAGAAGAAGCACCAACAAGAGAGTTTGCAGAGCAAGACGTTCTAGAGCCTGAAGCTAACGATACCCCCGCGCAAATAGAACAAGATTTACCTTGGCAGGTGGAAACCGACGAAGTGCCAGCGACACCTGCAATTGATATGGCAGAGTTAGAGAGTATTTCTCAAGACTTGGAAGACAAAGACCAAGTGACTCCAACTTTAGAGTCGACGGATGAGATAGAGCCTGTCGACGACCAAAAACAGGATCAAGACGTTGAAGCCTTCCAAGAGCTTGTTGCACAAGCACAAGCCACTGAGGCTGCCAAGCAGAACCCGTTTTTGGTTCAGAAAGAAGCAGACCTACCAGTACCAACCGATCCAATGCCAACCCTTGAGCTTCTTTACCACCCAGAGAAACGTGACAACTTTATAGATAGGGATGCTTTGGAAGAGATTGCCCGTCTGGTGGAATCTAAACTGGCTGATTACAAGATCACTGCGTCAGTGGTCGGGATTTTCCCGGGGCCAGTTATTACACGCTTTGAGCTTGACTTGGCACCTGGGGTAAAAGTAAGCCGTATCTCCGGGCTTTCTATGGACCTAGCACGTTCGCTTTCTGCCATGGCAGTACGAGTGGTAGAAGTCATTCCGGGCAAGCCTTATGTTGGGCTAGAACTACCCAATATGAGTAGGCAAACCGTTTATCTGTCAGATGTAATTAACAGTCCTCAGTTTATCGACGCTAAATCGCCAACTACCGTTGTGCTAGGGCAAGACATCGCGGGTGAAGCGGTCGTGGCAGATCTGTCAAAAATGCCCCATGTGCTGGTGGCTGGTACCACGGGCTCAGGTAAGTCGGTTGGTGTGAACGTAATGATTCTAAGTATGCTGTACAAAGCGACGCCAGAAGAAGTTCGCTTCATTATGATCGACCCCAAAATGCTTGAGCTTTCCGTCTATGAGGGTATACCTCATTTGCTATCGGAAGTGGTGACCGATATGAAAGATGCTTCCAACGCCCTTCGATGGTGTGTAGGTGAGATGGAGCGCCGATACAAACTGATGTCAGTACTTGGCGTCCGAAACATCAAAGGGTATAACGACAAGCTGAAAATGGCTGCTGAGGCGGGACACCCTATCCACGATCCTCTATGGCAACCGGGCGACAGTATGGATGAAGAAGCACCTCTGCTGGAGACGTTGCATATATTGTGGTGGTGGTTGATGAGTTTGCTGATCTTATGATGGTGGTCGGCAAAAAAGTAGAAGAGCTAATCGCGCGCTTAGCGCAAAAGGCACGAGCCGCGGGGATTCACTTGATCCTGGCAACGCAGCGACCGTCTGTGGATGTTATAACTGGTTTGATTAAAGCGAATATCCCAACTCGCGTCGCCTTTACCGTTTCGACTAAAACTGATTCTCGTACCATCCTAGATCAAGGTGGGGCCGAATCCCTATTGGGGATGGGTGATATGTTGTATTTGCCGCCTGGCTCTAGTCACACGGTTCGCGTTCACGGTGCGTTTGCATCGGATGACGATGTGCACGCCGTAGTGAACAACTGGAAGGCAAGAGGTAAACCGAACTACATTACTGAAATCACCAGTGGCGACCAAGGTCCAGAAACCCTGTTACCAGGTGAAAAGGCCGAAACTGATGAAGAGATGGACCCACTGTTCGATCAAGTGGTAGAACACGTTGTAGAGAGCCGTAGAGGTTCAGTCTCTGGTGTTCAGCGTCGATTTAAGATTGGTTACAACCGAGCTGCTAGGATTGTCGAGCAGCTTGAAGCACAGGGCATTGTAAGTGCGCCGGGGCACAACGGTAATCGAGAAGTACTCGCTCCGGCCCCTAACAGAGATATGAACTGATCAAAAGCGTTTGAAAAGGGAACAAAAAACCGGCTTGTGTGTGAACAGCCGGTTTTTTCATTTTTGTAAAGGGATTTAAGCTTTTGGCTTAAACAACTGAGCGATCATAATGACTGCTAAGGCAACGAGGTTGCCAGCAAAAATTACCACTAACCACTGAGGCATGGAGAGGGTTAAAAACTGCCAAACAATTTTGCTGCAATCGCCATAGGCTTCAAATAGCCAAGGTGCCCATTCATTCAGCGGCGCCCACTCAGGGAAGTTGACAAATAGGTCGCAAGTATAAAATGGAGAAGGGTTAAACTGGTACTCAACGTGTTCAAGAGACAGCATCAGTCCTTTGTATGAGGCTAGCCCCCAAACTAATAGGCCTGCCCAGCGAACAACAGTGTTGTCAGGGGCGATAACACCAATCAGAGCGGCTGCACCCACACCAAACATGGCGATGCGTTCATAGATACACATCACGCAAGGTGCGAGCATCATTACGTGCTGAAAGTAAAGCGCAGCGATTTCAAAAAACACGACAAAACCCAGCAGTAACCACCAAGATAAGCGGCGCTGCGAAAAGGCGTTAAGAGCAGATAAAAAAGTCACTTCAAAATCCTTAAAAGAAAAAAGCTCTGAATACTCAGAGCTTTTTACTGGTTATAAGTTTCACAGGCAACCGTTTTTTTTAATGACCGCTAGAAACCGCGTGTCCGGCCGCATCTGCGACATGATGAGAAATCCATCCCGCTTCGTAGAAAAACGCTGTCATTGGCTCGACTAAGAAGACGATGCCAAACATACCGACCGTGGCTAACACAATGGTGTAAGGCAGCGCCATTATCACCATGCGACCGTATGAAAGTCGAATCAGTGGCGCTAGGGCAGACGTCAACAAGAATAGGAATGCAGCCTGACCATTAGGGGTAGCAACAGAAGGCAAGTTAGTACCGGTATTGATAGCGACAGCGAGAAGGTCAAATTGATCGCGAGTAATCAGCCCATTGACCAGGGCCGTTTTTACTTCATTGATATACACCGTTCCGACAAACACGTTGTCAGATACCATGGAAAGTAATCCGTTGGCGATGTAGAACAAGGCGAGCTGGGTACCTTTATCTTCTACATGCAGAACCGCATCAATGACGGGCTTAAACAGATCTTGGTCGATGATTACCGCTACGATTGAGAAGAAAACAGCCAGTAGTGCAGTAAAAGGCAGCGCTTCTTCAAATGCTTTTCCTAGTGAATGCTCCTCAATAACGCCGGTAAACGATGTCGCTAATACGATGACGGAAAGGCCGATTAAACCGACAGCCGCCAAGTGAAGTGCCAAACCAACAATCAACCAAACAGCGATAAGGCCTTGTACCCATAGTTTCGCTACGTCTTGGTTGGTGCGGTTTTGACGTTCTTCGTTATCGAAATCGACTAGGATCTTACGAACGTTGTCAGGCAACTGAGCACCGTAACCAAACACCTTGAATTTCTCTACTAAGGCACAAGTAATTAGGCCACAGATGAATACAGGTAAGGTTACCGGCGCCATGCGAACAATAAACTCGCCAAACAGCCAGCCCGCTTGATCGGCAATGATTAAGTTTTGAGGCTCACCCACCATAGTGGTTACTCCGCCAAGCGCAGTACCTACACCAGCGTGCATCAATAGAGAACGAAGGAAAGCTCGGTAGTTTTCCAAGTCATCACGGGTGAGTTCTGATAGGTGTTCGTCTTGGGTATGGTCGTGAGAGGCATTGGAAACTTTGCCCGAAGCCACCTTGTGATAGATAGCGTAGAAGCCGACCGCTACGCTAATAACAACCGCGATTACCGTTAAAGCATCGAGGAAAGCAGATAGAAATGCGGCGGCGAAGCAGAAAGCAACAGATAACGCAGCTTTAGAGCGAATTCCAAGTAGAATTTTGGTGAAAATGAACAGCAGAAGCTGTTTCATGAAGTAAATGCCCGCTACCATAAATATCAGCAGAAGCAGAACCTCAATGTTCGCCACAAGCTCATGTTTTACCTTGTCTGCGCTCGTCATCCCAATCGCTACTGCCTGAATGGCAAGTAAGCCACCTGGTTGAAGTGGGTAGCACTTTAGTGCCATAGCAAGAGTGAAGATAAACTCAGCTACTAACAGCCATCCTGCCGCGAAGGGACTGACAAAAAAGAAGACGAAGGGGTTTATGGCTAAAAAGGCAATTATGGCAACTTTGTACCAATCTGGGGCTTTACCTAAAAAATTCTTGATAAATGCATTTCCGAGTGACATCGGCATGGAACTTTACTCTTGTGTTGTTTTGTTAAGACACAGCATGTGCTTGATGCAGAAAAAGGCGGAAATCCGCACAGATTAAGCGACAACAGTGACTTAGAAAAACAACATAGACGAGATGCAGTCTTGCCAAGTCACTCCCTGAAATCGACAAGCACTCCTTTACTTGGCTCGCCACTCTACTCTTCGAATATTATTAGTCAATAACAAAGTCGGTAATGATAAAATGCTCAGTGGGATTTTGGTCAAAAACGCGATCAAAGTTACGTTAGTGCTAATTAATAGTTGTGAAAACAAGAATTCAGTGGCAGCGGGGAGGGATATCGATTTCAGGCAGTGGTTTTGTAGTGATAATTTTATGAAATAAGTAATCTAATTTTGCATTTTTGATATTAACAATTAGGTCTATAATCCTTTAGTCGTAAGGGTGCTTTGGTGTTTACAAAATGTAAAAAGATGGATTTCTTACACTAGGCCGATCTACCCATCTTCTTTTCATTTGAAAATAAATTAGAGTAGTTGCTCTATCATGAAATTGTCACAAGTTTCCTTTAGGTAAGTTTCCGATAGTTGCAAACTAGTGGTATGATGAGTTCATCCGACCCTAAAAAGTAACAACTGGACAAATAATTAATGGTCATCAAGGCAAAGAGCCCGGCAGGTTTTGCAGAAAAATACATTATTGAGAGTATTTGGAAAGGGCGCTTCCCTCCCGGTTCTATTTTACCCGCAGAACGCGAGCTCTCTGAATTAATTGGTGTTACCCGCACAACCCTACGCGAAGTTTTACAACGCTTGGCTCGTGACGGTTGGTTGACGATTCAACACGGCAAACCGACGAAAGTGAATCAGTTTATGGAAACTTCGGGTCTTCATATCCTCGATACCTTAATGACTCTGGATGCTGGTAACGCAACTTCTATCGTAGAAGATTTGCTGGCGGCTCGTACTAACATCAGCCCTATCTTTATGCGTTACGCATTTAAGGCCAATAAGGAAAATGCAGAAAGAACAATCACCAACGTGATTGAATCTTGCGAGGCGCTAATTGCTGCCGACTCATGGGATGACTTTATGCAGACATCGCCGTATGCGGAAAAAATTCAGCAGCACGTGAAAGACGATGGTGAAAAGGACGAGGCGAAACGTCAGTCAGCGCTTATCGCTAAAACGTTTAACTATTACGACTATATGTTGTTTCAACGGTTAGCTT
Organism: Vibrio sonorensis; assembly: GCF_001854765.1. Classification (GTDB taxonomy): domain Bacteria; phylum Pseudomonadota; class Gammaproteobacteria; order Enterobacterales; family Vibrionaceae; genus Vibrio; species Vibrio sonorensis. Next base: position 40,923 of record NZ_LJJE01000022.1, read on the forward strand.
TCCATTCGGGTAACCAGATTTATGGTCTTATCTTTAATGGTCTGAAAAAGCTGTATGATCGAGTGGGTAGCTACTACTTCTCGAATCCTGAAGCGCGCGATCTGGCGTTAAATTTTTATCGTCAGCTATTGGAAGTGTGTCAAGAAGGCAATCGAGAACAGATCCTGATCGTCGTTAGACACTACGGTATGGAAAGTGCGCACATTTGGAATCAAATGAAGACGACGCTTCCAACTAGCTTTACTGAAGACGACAGTTAAGTCACTATTCTAGATGAACGAAAAAGCCAGCTAAGTGCTGGCTTTGTTTTTTTGCGTTTTAGAGAGCTTGCAGTTCTTCTCGGCCGCCGGCCTCTTTGTACCATTTGGTCAAGTGAGCTTTTAAGTCTTTCAGCTCATCTGGGCCAATTAGGGCCAAACCTAAATCTTCTGCACGGGTGATATCGTTATATCTTAGCGGACGAAAGCTCACTAACATTGCACGAGCCTGTAAGCCCCCTAGTAGGTCTCTAAGCGATTCTAGCTTGTATAGGGTATCATCCCCATCGTCTCTCATTCCCTTGGTCTTACATTCAATGATATGAAGCTTGTTGTTGGCGACGCTGGCGACATCGAGTTCGTTGCGCACCTCTCTGTCTCCAAGTTGACGATACACCTGAACATTTAACGAGTGGTCTTGGATGGTCGGAAGCTCTTTTTGGATCTGTCGTACTGTGCTGTGCACTAACGTTTCTAGCCATTCGCCGTTGGAGAATCGCCTCGCATCTTCGTTGGCAAAGGTTAGTACACCGTCTTCGTATGTTGCGATTTCCGCCTCTACAAGGTCGGTCAATAGCATATTGAGTTCGCGGTATCCTTGCTGCTTGTCTGATAGTCTTACATCCAAACACTGTTCTTTGCGACACGTGGTCGCCAAGTAGTTGAGCGTGGCCAATCCCGGGCCCAGCTCTAAGGCGTTGCCTGCCCATCTTTCACCTAGCTCATAAAGCTTTTGGTCTAACTGAGGTGGCAGTTCATTTTCATTAAACTCTCCGCGAGCTCCAAATACGGTGAGGTAATCGGCTACCGTGATATGGTCTTGTACCTGAGTGTCTTCTCTTCCATCTGGATAAAGCCAACACAAGCGATCACTGTTTGGTTCGACAACGAAGATAGGCCAGTGAAAAGTACGGAAAACTTCATAAACCGACAACAAGCGATGTCGCAATCCACAACTGGCGTTGAGTTTTACGTGATGTCCGCGGGCCTTCAAATCTTCGGCCAGTACTTGAATGGCTTTTTTGATTTCGGAGGTATTCGCGACATTTGGTATTTTGAAATACTCAGAAGTGATCCCGCGCTGAGCCAAAACTGAGTGAAGTCGCAGGTACATCTCTTCCTGTTCGTCGACACCAATAAACACGATGTGGTTACTGATGGTTCGATTGTCTAACAAAGGAGTTACCAATCGAATGGGATCTTGGTCGATAATGCCAACATGAACTGCCATAAATTATCCTCATGTTTGGCTTGCGGATAATGGGAATTAAAAGGGGAGCAAGCCATGCACCTAGGCATACAAAAATGCCTTAGGTATTCATCTATATGAAGATATTGAAGGAAAAAAACAAGGGCGACTTGTAAAAAGTCGCCCCTTAACATGATTTAACTCAATTTTATAGCTTGAATCGATGTACAAGTTCACCTTGTTGGCTGGCGAGAGCGGTTAAATTACTACTGGTGTTAGCTATCGCTTCCATCGCCTTATAACTCGTGTCGGCGATTAGGTTTATCTCTTCAATGTTTTGCGCAATTGAGGTGCTGGTTTCACTTTGCTCAGCCGCCGCTTGAGAAATGTGACCACTCATATGACTGATCTCCATTATCAAGGCTTGGATCTCCTCCATAGCACTGTTGGCATTGGACGCTTGTTCAACCGACATGGTCATCTCTGCCATACAGCTCTCAATCATATTGTTTGCACTGCTAGAGCTAGATTGCAGGTTGCTGATCATATTTTCGATTTCGGATGTCGAATCCGTGGTTCGCTGCGCGAGGACGCGAACTTCATCAGCTACTACAGCAAAACCTCGGCCCTGTTCTCCTGCACGAGCCGCTTCGATGGCGGCATTAAGTGCGAGCAAGTTGGTTTGCTCTGCGATGTTTCGAATCACGTCCAAAATTGAACCTATGTGACCACTCATCTTTTGCAGCTCTTTTACCGCGTCTACCGATTCGTTTAAACGGCTTTCAAGCTGGTTGATAGTCGTGATGTTGCTGTTCATCACTTTTCGGCCTTCTTGGGAAGCGGTTTCAACCTGTTCCACCATACGCTGAGAGCTTTGTGCACTTTGCGCGACTTCCTGCACGGAGTGTGACATCTCTGTCATTGCTGTAGCCACGTTGGCTGTCTGTGTGCGCTGCTGACTGAGTTGCTTGCGCGCGTCACCTGAAGTGGACTCATTGGAGTTTGCTGTAGCGGTCAGTTCATCTGATGCTTCATTTAACTCTAGGAGTATATTGTGCAGGCTGTCGGCCAACGTATTGATGTGACGACTCAGTTGGCTGAACTCGTTGTTGTAACGAATTTCGATACGTTCAGTCATGTCACCTTTAGTGAGACTTTCTAAGGTGGCCAGAATGCGTGTTAGAGGGTCGCGTACACTCTTGGCAATGTGGTATCCGATGCCTCCCGCTAACAGCACGACAACAAAACCGATTACTACAGCGCGGACTACGCCTTGATCATACACTTCACCCGCTTCTTCAAGTGAAACGAGTAGGCCGTCTTTTGCTACCTGACTAAAGCCAAATAGCATGGTCATTGCGGTATCAACTTCCTGAGTTAAGTTGCTGATGTTTTCGTACAATGCGGCTCGCGCTTGTAAATATCGTTGTGCTGATCGAGCACGCCGCCATTTTTACCAATATCGATAGTGAACTGATTCACTGCTTTGTCAAAGGACTCTTTTAGCTCTGGCATTTGAGCCGTTAGCCCGCGGTATGCGTAGGTTAAATGTGTGACAGCCTTTTTGTTTTTCATTACCGCTTTAGATACAAACTCAGAGTCGCTGCTAGCAAGGGCATCTGAGGTGATCACTTCTGCGTCTTTAAGCTTGACGAAGTAGCTTTCGGCCATGACTTTAACTGCAATGTTGTCAGAGCCGTCGACGACTTCTTTCATACCAACACTGAGTTCTTGGTGTGTGCGCTGGAAACTACGTGTAGAGGCTGCGACTTTCTCCTGAGCAGAAAACATAGCCTGATAGTTGTCCATCGCCTGTTCTGCTTCAGAAAAGTAGCGTGCTTCCATCTCTTTTAGCTGGGCAAATTGCTCCACCAACTCTGGATGTTGTTGCGATGCGACTTCTAGAGCAGTCAGTGCCTCGATAAACTCTTTGTGCGCTTCTGCAAATTCTGCGCGCCTTACTTTCATTCTATCTTGGCTTTGTGTGGTCAAAAAATCTTTAAAATATTTGTCCGCCGTAAGCAGCTTTACGCTGGTTTGGTTGGACAATGACACTAGCGGGAGTGAAGTGTTCGATACAGTTTCAAAATTGTTGTGTATCTGCTCCATTCCTCGCATCATCATAAAAGTTGTAATTGCAAACGTTATGATGATCAGTGCAAATCCGGCGTACATGCGCCTTATCACTGAACCTTTCATAAACCTCTCCCTAAAAAATATAACGACCCTCATGTCTAAAAGTACCAAAAACGAGACTAATGTATTGAGGAAGAGACACACGTTTTATGACGGACAATACAAAAATTCCCGTCCGTTACCATACTCTTGACGATATTGTTAAGTGAACACTGTTTTTTATTGAGGTTTTGTGCTTCATGACGCATACTCGAACGCAACATCATTCAATTGCGCAAAAAGGGAGTGTTTCATGGCTGAAGAAACCATTTTCAGTAAAATTATTCGCAAAGAAATTGACGCCGACGTGGTTTATCAGGATGACTTGGTAACCGCGTTTCGCGATATCAATCCAAGAGCTCCAGTCCATCTGCTCATTATCCCTAATGTACTTATCCCTACGGTTAACGATGTAGAGGCGGAACACGAGCTGGCATTGGGCCGAATGATTACGGTCGCAAAGAAACTGGCAAAAGAAGAAGGGGTCGCAGAAGATGGCTACCGCTTGATTATAAATTGCAACTCTCACGGTGGACAAGAAGTGTACCATATCCACCTTCACCTTCTTGGGGGTAAGCCTTTAGGTCCAATTCATATCGGCTAAGTTGTTTGAACCCTCTAACGGTTTTCTTGTCCCAAGAGTATAAGGAATACCAACCAATTTAAGGTGCTTAACTAAACGGATAAGCACCTTATTTAGCAATAAAGATAATAACTAGAATGGAGTTTGGAGTGCACTTAGCATTTAGGGTCGTTTTAGTGGCGTTTAGCTCGGTTGTTTTTGCAGGGTGTGCGAATTTGTCTGCTGGCAATCTTTTCAGCCATTATTCTGCACAAAATGCCAAGGTCTATCAGGAATTACAAGCAGGTGAGTACCAGCGAGCTCAAGACGCGTTAAATGACTCCGTGGGGGGAGAAATACTCGATAATTTTGAAAAGGGCAGAGTGAGCTTCCTCAACAAGGATTATCAAGGAAGCTTTGATTACCTTTCTCAAAGTGATCAAGCAGTGAGACAGCAGCAAGATCTCGCGGTCATTTCAGTTTCTGAAAGCTTGACCAGTGTTGGGGCTTTAGCGATTAACGACAACTTAAGTACCTATTATCCAGCGGATTATGAACTAGGTTTTTTGCATCTCTACCTAGGATTGAACTACCTCAAAAACAATGATTTGCAAGGTGCGCTTATTGAAATGAGACGTGCAAATCAAGTCCAAGAAAAGGCGAAAAAAGAGCGAGAGGAATCACTGGCAGCGGCAGAAGAAGAGTTAAAAATTAGCGGCATAGCTCCTAATATGGGAAGTGTGTTATCCAACTATCCAGATGCAGGTAAAACGCTTCAAGCCGTTCAAAATGGTTATCTACTTTATTTATCAGCCCTATTGTACGAGACCGATGGTGATTTAAATGCCGCGTATGTTGACTATCGCCGTGCGTTAGCCGTATCACCGAACAATGCTGAAGTCATCGATGGCACTATGCGTGTGGCACGGCGTCTGGGTATGCAAGAAGACTTGGCTAAACTACAAAGCCGTTACGGCGAGTCAAAAGCCATCTCAGGCGGTGATGCGAAAGTTATTGTTCTTGAAGAACAAGGGGTAGTAGAAGCCTTACAAGGGTGGAAGGTTTCTTTACCTGTTTATGACAGTCAAGGTAACAGCGCCTTGTATTCTCTTGCGTTGCCCTATTATCGAAACACGACCCACGTGCCGTATTCGTCGCTGTTTCTCAACGGTGAGGCTTTAGTTAGCGATAAACTGGTCGATGTAGATCTAATGGCTCAGCAAGGGTTAAGTGAAAGAATGCCTAGTATGGTCGTTCGACAAGTTCTACGAGTAGTGGCGAAAGATCGCATTCGCAAAGAAACGGCCAATAAAGAAGAAAACGTTGGCAATCTCTTGTTTAACGTTTGGAACACTTTAACCGAACAGCCGGACACGAGAAGTTGGCAAACTTTGCCGAGAGTGGCGTTAAGTGCAAGTAGTATTGTAAATAGCGGCGTGCAAACGCTAATAGTAGACGGTCAAGAGTATCAGTTTAACGTGACTGAAGGTCGCACCGCTCTAGTATGGATATCCCGTCAGGGTGGAAATGCCACGATTTGGCATAAACAGTTGGGAAGATTGTAATGAAAAAATGGTTAATAGCGCTTGTGGCAGTATTGGCTGTTGTTGGGTGCTCTAAAAACACGGCAGGGCTTCGAGTTGACGGAGCTTCTCAGACGGTTCACTTTGGTGACAACGTTCTTGGTAGTCGTTTAAATATTGACGATATCGCGACGGTCGATGTTGATGGGCACGCTCGTGGTGTCGTTCGTTTGACAAGTCTCTACAAAAGCGACCAACACATTCAGTATCGATTCTACTGGTATGACGAACAAGGTTTAGAAGTCAATACAAAGTTGGCACCGTGGAAACAAGCGATCATTCGTGGCGAGGAAAGTGTTGCTCTGTCTGAGGTCTCTTTAAACCCTAACGGTAAACAGTTTCGCATTCAAATTCGCGAAAACGATCAATAACAACATAATGCCCGGTTCGGGTTAGAAATCTTGAACTGGTATATTTTGGCGTGTTGGCTTTGAAACGGCATTGTTTATGCAAAGTCAATTACGCGGAGAAAAGCTGGTAATTGAGGAACCAATAATGATGAAAAAAAGTGCGATTGCATTAATAGGCTTAGCGGTTGTCTTGGGCGGTTGTTCAAACAAAGTGAGTTATGGTGATGCGCAGGCGGTTGAAACCACAACTATCGACTTTGGTTCAACGGATTTACAGAAAATTGCACACGAGATGGTTGATAGCATGCTTGTTTCCGGTTCGGTTGCGGCTATTACTCGCGATTCTCGTCCAATCGTATTTGTTGACCGCATCAAAAATAAAACCAGCGAACATATTGATACTGAGTCCGTGACTGACAGTATCAGCACTAAAATGCTGAACTCGGGTAAGTTTCGCTTTGTTGATATGAGTAAAGTAGAGTCAGTTCGCGACCAACTTAAGTTCCAAAACAACGACGAGCTTGTCGACCAAAGCACCGCCATTCAGTTTGGCAAAATGGTTGGCGCTCAGTACATGCTGTATGGAAACCTAGCAAGTATTGCCAAAAATGCGGGTAGTGACAAAGACGTTTACTACAAAATGACCATGCGTTTGATGGATCTAGAAACTGGCCTCATTGAGTGGGCTGATGAAACAGAGATCCGCAAACAAGAGTCGAAAAGCCTTCTCGGTTTTTAGGTTGAAAGAGGTGTTCTATGGCGAGATTAAGCTGGCAAGAAGCGAAGCTACTCGATGACTCCTTAACGTCATTAGAACCTTTTTTCTCAGTGCCCCCAGAATATGCACAAACTTTAACTGGGGGGTTGACCAACCGTTGTTGGAAAATCATGCTGCGGATAACCAATCTTATGTTTGGCGCCCCGCAACCTCAATTACTAAGTCATTCTCTATCTCGCGCTTTCAAGAGTACCAAATACTCAAAGCGATTGAGTCGACCACTATCGGCCCCAAAGCCTTGCATATCAATGATCGCGGCCTACTAGTAGAGTGGATTGAAGGGGAGTCGTTAACCGATAACCTCGCCTTTGACTCCCTGCTCAAAGTCATGACGCGTATTCATAACATCGATACCCAAAAAGTGCCTGTGGCCGCTTTTAATTACACCGCGAGAGTGGATCACTATTGGATGTTGATAGAAAACCACCTCAAGCTTGATCCTTATGTAGAGATATACCAAAAATGGCGTCACGCCCCTAATTTGGCCGATGTTGGGCACTGTTTGTGCCATTTTGATTTGGCGGGATACAACATGGTTGATACCGAGATGGGGAAACGCGTAATCGACTGGGAATACTCTGCGATTGCTGATCCGCGACTGGACTTGACGTTAAGTATCGACATCTATGAAGAAAACCCTTTGGAGTCTGTCTATCGGTATTGCCAGTTGAGAGAAGTTGAAGGGGTCGACGACTGGGTTGAAGGTGTGCTCGCGTGGAAACCCAGAGCAACTATGATGGCGATGCTTTGGTATTTGCTGGCGTACCAGCTTTGGGGAGAGGAAGATTTTTTACGCCAAGCAGAGAAATTGGCGTCTTCATTTTGCAGCTAAGATCACTGTTTTTAAGCGTTTCAGAGATAATTTTTTATCACCCCTTTAAAACCTTAGCCTTCGTGGTAGATTAAAACAAAAGCCCAAAGAAAGTAATGTTTGTTATCGCTTTGGGCACTCAAGGATGGGGAGACTCTATGATTATCTACTTACACGGCTTTGACAGCACAAGCCCGGGTAACCACGAAAAAGTACTGCAGTTGCAGTTTATAGATGATGACGTGCGATTTATTAACTACAGTACTCTTCACCCTAAACACGACATGCAACACCTACTCAAAGAAGTCCACAAAGTTATTGAGCAATCCGACGATGAAAACCCAATTATTTGTGGTGTTGGATTAGGCGGGTACTGGTCAGAAAGGATAGGTTTCTTGTGCGGTATTAAACAGGTGATTTTTAACCCCAATTTGCATCCTGAACTGAATATGCAAGGGCGTATTGATCGACCCGAAGAGTACGAAGATATCGCCACTAAATGCGTTGAAGAGTTTAGGGTAAAAAACAAGGATCGTTGCCTTGTGGTGTTATCTCGCAGTGATGAAGTTCACGACAACAGTAAAACGGCGTCTGCGTTGGAACCATACTACGAAGTGGTTTGGGATGAAGTGCAGACACACAAGTTTAAAAAGATCTCCCAGCACTTGCAGAAGATGAAGCACTTTAAAGAGAGTTAAAATACATCAGTCACAAGTGATAAGCGGCACCATATGGGTGCCGTTTTTTATGACAAAATGTTTATAAAGCGCAAACGTTACCCAAATAGTGTGATCTAGACATTATTTTGTTGCACCTGAAAATTTGCTCTATATAATGAAAGACCTATAAATTATTTGATAAATATCAAAAAAAATTGAGAGCAAGAGCAGAACTTGCCCATATTTTCCGGATAAACACCGGCATTACACTGAATCTAGCATCCAATCGTGGATAACAGGCGCACTACCTCTATAGCTCGCCAAAAATGGCAAAAAAGAATTTAGTCGGTTTGATTGTGGATCGGGCCGACGTCCAGTTTAGTTAAATTTAGAGGAAAGCTGTTGTGACACGTATTATCGTAGTAGGCGGCGGTGCAGGCGGACTAGAGCTTGTCACCAAACTAGGCCGAACATTAGGCCGAAAAGGACGTGCAAAAGTAACTTTGGTCGATCGCAAGTCCAGCCATTTGTGGAAACCATTGCTTCACGAAGTGGCGACAGGTTCTTTGGACGAGGGGGTCGATGCACTGAGTTACCGCGCCCATGCCAAGAATCATTACTTTGATTTCCAACTCGGTGGATTAGAAACCATTGATCGCGAACGCAAAGTGATTACATTGCACGAGCTTCGCGATGATAACGGTGAGTTGTTGATGCCAACCCGTGAGTTGGAATACGATGTTTTAGTAATGGCTATTGGCTCAACGTCGAACGATTTCAATACGCCGGGTGTCAAAGAAAACTGTATTTTCCTAGACAGCCCAGAGCAAGCGCACCGTTTCCGCACCAATATGAACAATGAGTTCCTCAAACTTCATGCGAAAAACGGCCAAGGTAGCGTAGATATCGCTATTGTCGGGGCTGGTGCAACTGGGGTAGAGCTTTCTGCTGAGCTACACAATGCCGTAAAAGAGCTACGCACTTATGGTTTTGGCGATCTTGATTCAAGCAAACTTAACGTAAACCTTGTTGAAGCGGGTGAGCGTATTCTTCCGGCACTTCCTCCACGTATTTCCAGTGCGGCGCATAGCGAACTTACCAAGCTTGGTGTAAACGTTCGCACCGCTACTATGGTTACTCAAGCGGATGAAGATGGCTTGATGACAAAAGACGGTGACAAGATCCCTGCGCAAATCATGGTTTGGGCGGCAGGCATTAAAGCACCAGATTTTATTAAGGACATTGCCGGTTTGGAAACGAACCGTATCAATCAGCTAGTGGTAAACGATACGCTGCAAACCACCCGTGATGAAAACATTTTTGTAATTGGCGATCTAGCACAATGTACTCAAGCAGACGGTACTTTTGTGCCACCACGAGCTCAAGCAGCACACCAAATGGCGAGCTGTGCTTACAGTAATATTGTTGCTAAGTTGAATGGCCGCGAGCTAAAGCCTTACGTTTACAAAGACAAAGGTTCACTGGTTTCTCTGAGTCGTTTCTCGACAGTGGGAAGCTTAATGGGCAACTTGACCAAAGGGTCTATGATGGTTGAAGGTCGTATCGCACGAGTGGTGTATATCTCACTCTACCGCTTGCACCAGATGGCTCTTCACGGCATGTTCAAAACAGGACTTATCATCCTAATGGGACGAATTAACCGAGTATTAAGACCTAATCTTAAACTCCACTAATCGCCCAAGCGTCCTTTCAAATGCGACTAAGCCCACTCAATAGTGGGCTTTTTTATGTCAGTAGATTCTAGATGGTTTCGCCGCGGGCAGTGAGTTATTTAAAGCGACCTGCGCGCTGTATAAATTCGATTTTGTAACCGTCTGGATCGGTAATAAAAAAGAAGGTCGCTAAGGGCACATCTTGGTGATGAAAAGTTTTAATTTCAGTCCCTTGGATACCTAGGCTTATAAGTCTTGCGCGAGCATTTTCAATATCTTCAACACTAACAGCAAGGTGACCGTAAGCATTTCCGTGGTCGTACGCTTCGGTCTGACCGTGGTTGTGGGTTAACTCTAGTTCAAAACCTGTTTTCTCATTAGCGAGATAAGTCAGACTAAACCCTTCAAAAACATACTGATTAGCGACCTCTACTTCCAGTGCTTTGCGATAAAAATCAATTGAAGTTTCTAAATCTAGCACTCTGATCATGCTGTGAATCATTTTGGTCATACGTACTCCTGTGTTTAGCTTGATAAACTAACTCTTCCAATAGCAAAATTGGTAGTACGTGAGTACGACAGCGGTCATTGTTTGGTTAGAAGTTTCCCTGTTTGGCTGCATTGAGGGTCTGTGTCGGTTGCTTGGCATAGAGCAGACATGCGCAGCGTAACAACGAGGCGAAATTGTTGACTTCACCGTTGTGTTCAAGGGCTTCTTTATATACTGAAGAAATAAAACGAGGAACACTCATATCTTGGCTCTGGGCAATTTCTTCTAGTATCTGCCAGAAGCTTGCTTCAAGTTTTACACTGGTGACGTGTCCATCAATTCGAATAGAGCGAGTTGAAAACTGGTAGTTCTCTTTAGGTTGATGAGCAAATATTTCACACATATCTATTGGTCATTATTTCGATTGATGTGACATTTTGATTGGTATGAAGCTTGATATCAAGCCCTTTATCTTACGCATTCTTTATTGGGTTAGTTCTTTAAAAAAGTAATGTGAATTTGATGTTTATATCTATCCTTATTAAGTTGTTTTATTAACTTGATGAAATAACAAGTCGTATTATTAGTAATTGGTTTCAGTATATGTTCTAGGTTTCTAATTACTTACAATAGTTATTAGAAGTAAGCCGTAAATTTAGTAAAAAATTCTATGTAAATCTGAGTTTTATATGTTTTTGTATTTTCTTTCTTGAAGGGTTGAAAATGTCTTTGTATGTATAAGATTATGATTAATATTCAAAATTAGCCCAGCTTAATGACTGAATATACCGATCGATAAACTGTATATGGAGGTGTTTTTAGCTTGCACTATTTCATACTGTATATTTTATTCGTTTAAGCTTGATAAATTTGTTTGTTTTATATAATACTTTTTTGCTATAAATTAATTCCTTTGCTTGATTTAAATAACCTAATACTAACAAAAGTCCAGTGAAGATATCCGATTAGGATTGCAGTATTGTGAATAAGTTGTTTCAAACGTTCTAATAATGTGGAGATTTTGGCTATGGGTAAATTGTCTATTCGGGCAAATTTAAATGCGCTTATAATAATTTCATCGTTGCTGATTATTATGATCAGCATGATCAATCTATATATACAAAAAGAAGAGCGCATAGAAGAAAGAAAACTGAAGCTACAGCACCAAGTAGAAACCGCTATTTCGGCAGTGAGCCACTTTAAAAAGAACGATTCGTTATCCTTAGACAAAGCAAGACGCGACGCATTATCACTGTTGCAGGATATTCGTTACGAAGGTGATAACTATTTTTGGGTGACAGACTCTAGTGACCGATTAGTGATGCACCCGTTAAGGCCGGACAGAGTTGGCGCCTATATGAGTAAGGTCCGAGATGGGCATGGCAAACTCCACTGGAAACAGATGTCGGAGATAGCGCTTGGCCCTGGCTCGGGTTTTCTCGATTACTCTTGGCTGTCACCAGAAGACGAGTTGTTAGACAAGATATCTTATGTCACTTACGTAAAAGAGTGGGACTGGATTATTGGATCTGGCATGTTGGTATCTGATATCCAAGATGAGTTTTACGAAAGTATTATTCGTCAGGTTATCATTTCTTTATTTGCTGTCGGTGCACTAATGGCGGTGAGCTGGGCAGTACGAAAAAGTATTACCACGCCCTTAGAGGCTTTGTTGGAAAACGTGAAATCTATTGGTGGCGGTGATTTTACCAACAACTTTGTTCAAAGTCGTAGCGATGAGATCGGGCAGTTGTACAGTGAACTTGATGCGATGCAAAGTAAGATCCGTGAAACCCTTCTGTCAGCAAAGTCAACCGCTGAAGAAGCTACCATGTTGTCAAGCAACATAGCGGCAGTAACGGTTCAGACCGCCGACCGTATTTCACTGCAAAACTCCCACTTAGAACAGCTATCGACTGCTATGAATGAAATGTCGGCGACGATCAGTGACGTGGCGACCAATGCGGAACAGAGCGCGACAAAAACAAATGGCACATCATCAGAGGCATACCGCAGTAGTAAGTCGATGAATGAAAACCTAGATGATGTTACTGCTATTTCTGTCTCTATAGGTCAAACCAGCGATTTGATGGCTGAGTTGAAGAAAGGCGTCGACAAAATTAGCGCGGTAGTAGGGGTTATTAACGACGTTTCGGAGCAGACAAATTTACTAGCGCTCAATGCTGCGATTGAGGCAGCGCGAGCAGGTGAACAAGGAAGGGGCTTCGCGGTCGTTGCAGACGAAGTGAGAAGCTTGGCTAACCGAACAAAAGAGTCGACCAATCAGGTTCAGATAACCATTGATGAGTTGCTCAAAATGTCTGAAGACGTCCTTCAGATAATGGATAAAAACAACGATAACGTCACTCACTGTGTGGAAAGCACAACTGCGACCAAACAGACTTTAGACTCAATGGTTTCAGAGCTTAATGATGCCAGTGATATGGTGTCACAGATTGCTGCGGCGTCTGAACAGCAAAGTACGGTTGCCCATGATATGAGCGATAATGTTAGCTCGATACACATGGCGGTACATGAAATCAATGACGCGGGCAAAACACTCGCTTCAGAGGCGAGTGATATGACGGCATCGGTTGAACACCTAAAAGACAAGCTTTCTTATTTTAAACTCGCTTAGAAGTTAAAACGACTCAATCGCCCCATACGTGCCATTTGCCGTGTGGGGCTTTTCTATGATTACAGTAAATTCGTCAACTTATAAAAGCTATTAAGCAATTGGGGTGTGGCTGGTCACTGCGAGATGATATAAAAACTTGATTTAATTCTAAAAAGCCACTTAAACCTTATGTAACAATATGTGTATTCAAGTCTTGGTCTGCTAATAAATAAACCAAAATGGATAAGGAACCAAAGTGAGTAGTTTTATTAAATGGATTTTCAACATTTCTAGCGGTAGAAACGTTTTCTTGATGTTTGTCATCACCAATCTGGTTTACGGCGCCATCTTATCTTACAGCCTTCCTCACGTGCTTACCTATACCACCGAGAGCGTGCTTTTTGATATGTCACCTACCGGATACGACTATCAACATGCCGTCACTTTGATTGGTTCATTGGGAGAAGCGGGTAGGCAAGCTTACCTATGGGTACATATGCCACTAGATTTTGCATATCCGGGGCTTTTTGCGATTGGTTACGCGATGCTATTTGCATGGGTTATCCAAAAGTTTGCTAGCGAACAATCGCAGTGGCGTTGGGTCGTCTTACTACCGCTGTTTGCTGGTATTTTTGACTATCTAGAGAACTTGAGTGTCATCGCTATGATAAACACTTTTCCTGACATAGCGAGCTCCGTTGCGGCTTTTGCCAGTATGAGTACGGTAGTCAAAAGTTCACTTACCTCGGCTTATTTTTGCTTGTTGCTAATAGCGCTAGGTACTTGGTTAAAGCATGCAATAGCGAGCCGCCGTTCAAAGTAACGACTCGATGTATTTGCGCTAAGAAGCAGACACTTTTCTTACTATTCCCTAAAAAGATGCCACTAGTTGCTCGCTTGTAGTTTACTCACCGTGAATGAAATTGGTTGTAAATGATAATTGTTATCAATAAAATTATAAGCGAGTGGAATAGGGAAGAGAAACTATGGGTTGCGACACCGACTCTCAGTGGAAAATTGATCACAAGCTTTTAGAGTGCTCCGAAGAAGAGAAGGGCAAGTGGTGCGTGCGCACTCTACCGACTTTGGAGCAACAATCTGAGTTTCTTTCCGCCCATATTGGCAAGGACATAAGTTGTACGGTCAGTCACTGTCTGTTTGAACAAGACTATGAATCCAAAATCACCTATCGTCACCCAACCACGCTTCTTGTTTTCGGTGTTGAAGGGGTCAGTGAGTTTACATTTGTCACTGCGGGCATTAACTGCATCGTTCGTCCGGGCGATGTATGGATTTTCAACACTTGTAACGATGAGCTGATACGCAAAACGACCGCTGGCAAAGTTTCGAAAATGACGGTGGTAAAATACGCAACAGCGCGTATTGAACAAGCTTTTCACTCGATAGAGTCCCCATATCAATACGGTAATTCTAGCGAGATGACAAGGTTGGGATTTCAGCAAGAACCCGATCGCTGGATCTCAGAACTCGTTCGCAATCCTATGCTTTCGGCGAGCGACCGTTTAATGGCTGAAGCAAGAGCGCTAGAGCTCATCGCAAACTGGTTGGCCCCAAATCATTTGCCAACTTGCAAAAGTGCGAGCAGTGATTTGGATAAAGTGATAGAGATCTTATCCAAAAATCTGGCACATCCACCATCCTTAGAGGCGTTAGCGAAAGAGGTCGGCATGAGCCATACGCGACTCAACCGTGTATTTAAAGCTGAGTTCGGAATGACAGTGTTTGAATGGCTTCGACGTCAACGGTTGGAGAGAGCAAAACACTATTTAAGTAATCAGGCTCAGTCTGTCACCGATATCGCGTTAAACTGCGGTTTCAGCAGTACAAGTCACTTTACTCAGTCCTTTAAAACTCATTTTGGGCAAACACCGTCAGAATTTCGAAGTAAGGGTTAGTAAGACTGCTCGATTGTTCGCGCACTTTTGTGTCCGTGGAAAGCAAGCAGTGCAAACAGTGTGGCAAACAGAAAATAGGGCAGTGGATACCACATCTGATAAAGGAAGTTGCCTACCACAGGTCCTATGGCCAATCCTATCCCCTGACACATTCCGTTTAATCCGCCCAGTCTTCCTTGCTGATGGTGATCTGTTGTTAGGCTGAGCAGGGCGAGATTGGCGGGTAAAAACAGCCCTAATCCCATGCCGAGTACTGTCATTGAGGCAATCAAGTGCCACAGTGAATCGCAACTCGCGCTTACTAATAGAGCCGTCGTTGTCACTAGGGCTCCCATTGTTTTAATAGCGTAAAAATTGAATCTCACTTTTAACAGCACAAGTTGGCAAGCTACCATAGCGAACATACTGGACATCATGATCACGCCTGTAAAACGAATCGCTTGATGAGGTGGCAGTAATAGTAAGTCTTGCAGCACCCAACTGGTGATTGGTTGTAAGGCGCCATACATAGTTAAAGCGCTAATGGTGGCAAAAAGATAGGGCAGCGCAGGGAAGAGTTTGGTAAAAGCAACGCTTTTCTCTTCGCTGTCTCGGGACTCTGGCACCGACACGACGACCCAAACAGCAGAACCGAACATCAATAGTGCAAGGCCGATGTAACTCTCACTTAAAAATGTACTACCGGATAAGATGGCAATTAAACCACCTATAATGGTTCCAGCACCGAAACTTGCTCCCATTAACCCCATGCCCTGAAGGCGTTGACGTACTGGTGTTGTGTCGGCAACTATGGCTTGTGTCGCTGGTTTTAGGCCTCCACTCAGGCGCCGTGAATTAGCCGAAGACAAAGTAGTAAACTCGCCAACAAGGCTGGTGTTAAAACAGAAGTAAGGTTGACGAGCAGCCCGATCACTAGAGAAGTGAGGGCCGAAAAAAACAGTCCAATATTGAGGGCGTGTTTTCTTCCCACGCGATCGCAAACCAACCCCATACTGGAGCAGAAAGAATCATTGCAATAGCAGGTAAACTTAGGATCACGGCAATTTGACTGTCGCTAATGGCAGACGAGCGGCCGATAGCGGGCAAACTGATGGCAAAAAAAGCGTGTCCAGCACCATTGATAATTAGTGCACTTAATAGCGGTAACGGCAAATTCATATGGTGCCCTTCTTACTTGTAAGCGATATCTAGTTCCATTGACCCAAAGGGGGTGTCGATACTTCGGCTTTTTACTCGTCGAAAGCCAGCCTCTAACATAGCATTGGCAATGTTACCCTGATCAAACGACACATCGTTGCCATTTAAGCTGGGCAGCAGGCGTCCAATCACGTGATGCCTAGGCTGGGTTCTTTGCTCCTGAAGCCCTTCATGTAAGCTAACAAATATGCCACCGTCTACCAGAGATTGATTAATTTGCCTTATTAATGTGTTGAGATCATTAGCGTAATAGAGCGACATTGAGGAAAAGATAAGATCAAACCCCTTGGGTAAATTGGCAATGTTGTAGTCTCCTTGGTGAAGTACGACCCGTGAGTTATCAGCAGTTCGAGGGGCGATTTGGGCAATAACAGGTGGTAAATCAAAGATATGGGCAGTGAGTCCAGAGTGAATGTTAGTGAGGTGATTTGCTAAGGTTTCTGAACCCGCTCCAATCTCTAGTGCGTTTTTTACTCGTCCCCATTCTGGAAGATGAGACAAGATCTCTGCCATAAACTCGGTGCCGCAACTGCGATGAAATGAACGTAAGTTACGGACGGATTCTTGCCAGAACTCCGCTTTATCAAAACGCGTCTCAGGTACGCTTGTTGGTTTTCTGCTCAACACTTGCTCTAACTGGCTACTGGTAATGGTTTTAACTCGAGTTAGATGAAGAAGAGTTGGCACCATTGATGTGGCAGATGAGGAGAGTAAGAAGGCTTGGTAGCCTTCTTTTAGCTGGTACTTTTCGTCGGCTTTTTCTATCAGGTTCAAACTGCAAAGCCCGTTTAAAAACAATGCAGTTTTTTGTGGATCCCACTCCAATTGCTGAGCGATATAGTTGGCGTTTTCAGGCTCTGATAACAAGTCAAAAACGCCTCTTTTCATCGCAAGCTCGACTAAGGGCCACTCAAGGGAACGATGCAAGGTATCAAGTAAGGTTTTCTGTTCGCAGAAATTCATATTATTACCAATTCATGGTTAATGAGGCGCCAATGAAACGCTCGTGACTGTCTTCGACGACCGCACCTGAAGGTGTGCGGACTGCGCGACTGTATCGCTCTTCATCAAACAAATTCTCTAAATGCACTGCTAACGTAACGTTTTGGGTTTTGTAACCAGTAGAGGCGTCGAACGTTAGGTACTTAGGGTGTTCCAGCGTGTTTGCCACATCGAAATAGTACTTGCTGCTACCTGAGGCGTTTAATGATGCAAACCATCCCGACTTGGGTTGATAATCGATACCAAGTGAATAGGTGTACTTAGGCGCTAGCGGTAGACGGTTTCCAGACAAGTTATTGACAACAAAGCGAGAGCCATTAAAGACGTTCTGTTGATAGTCATCCGCTTTCGCTTCCATCGTGCCGATAGAGATATAGGTGTTTAAGTTGGAGTGCCACTGATAATCCGCCGTGAGCTCTACTCCATAGGATGTTGTTTGAGCGGCGTTACTAATGGTCTGCTCAAATCCCGGCAAGATATCGGTAATCTGCTTATCTTTAGTGCGAATGTGGAAAAGGGCGCTTGTTAAGTTGAGTTTGTTATTGACCAGTTGTGTTTTGTATCCGATCTCTAGGTTAGTACTTCTTTCTTCATTGTAGGTAAAGGATGATAAGCTGCGCGCCGACGCGTAGTTAAATCCGCCGGGCAAGTATCCTTTTGCAATTGTGGCGTACGCTGTGTGGCTTTCCCCTTGATAGCTCAGACTGAGCTTGGGAAGCCAGATACTTTGGTCTAAATCAGAACTGTAACGGTGGTTCATTTGCCTCATAAGTGCTTGTTCACCCGTTTTATTGATGCGCTCGTAGCGCAAGCCTGAAGTGAAAAACCAATTATTGACAAACTGCCACTCAAGTTGGCCAAATCCAGCTCCGCCGCGTTGATCAATTCCGGTCACCCGTTGAGTTCTTGGCATCATTGGTGTACCGCCTAGGGTGAAATCAACATCGGTGTCTTGTTGATAGAAATAGACGCCCGCTAGCCAACGCCCGCTTTGATCAACTGAAAGATGGTTACTCAGTCGCAGTTCTTGGGACCACATTCTGTCTTTCATATCCATCAGGGTCGCAGGCACTGGGGCAGGTGTTAAATCGAGATCAGTGGTGAACCCTCGATCAAACCTCGTTGTTCCAGTAATTGATGTCAACTCTATATCGCCGATCTCATGGTCGATTCTGAGGGAGTGTATATCTGAATCTCTATTTTCAACACTCTTTGTATTGTGGTTTGTTACTTGCCGGTCGGTTGCCGCAGGTCCGGTTAGATAGCGCAAACGTGCCTTACCCAGCTCTTGGTCACTTGTGTAGCTGCGAAGCAGAATATCCGTCGTGTCATTGGCAGCAAGCTCGAAAGCGATGTTACCAGACACATTGTTGTGCCTTCCTCCATCTTTGGCATCGTTAGCTAAGTTGTGATTGGGCCCATCTCCTCTGTCTATCTTAAGTGCTAGTGAAGCGGCTAAAACGTCTTCGACAAGAGTATTTTCAGCAGCGACTATAACGCTGTTTGCCATCTGTCTTCCGTTCGCACCTTGGGTATACCCCATCATTAGCCCGACTTCTAAACTGGGTTGCCAATTGAGAGATTGCTGGCGAACTTTTACCACTCCGGCTTCGGAATGTCGCCCGTAGAGATCGCCTTGGGGGCCCTTAATCACTTCGATGGGCTCTACATTAACCATCACTGGTAACTGAGTCGCTCCCAGAGGTAAGGCGACGTCGTTGAGGTAATAGCCCACCGGTTGCTGCAGGCTTGTGTCGTAACCTGAACTTCCCCTTATGGCGATTCTGGTTTGAACGGAAGAGTGTTCTACGCGAACATTGCTAACTCGCTTCTCAATTTTAGTGATGTCGTCTTTTCTCGCGTCTAGCTCAATCTGCGAAATGCTAGCGGGAACCTTGGAACTCGGTTCTTCCCAGTGTCGCGCTGTAACGACTTGGGTTTCGAGAGTCGGAACTTCGGCACTTACTTGTCCAGAAAAAAGAATGGCAAGAGTGATAGGGGAAAGAGAAAAAGCTGTTGCGGGTTTCGCCATTTTGCTACTCCATGTCTTTTTGACCACAAACCGAACTGGATCATAAAGCGAATGGATAACTACCAATATCAAATGCGGAAACGTCGAGTATCAAATGGCGAACGGAGATACGTAAAACTTTACAGGTGTGGTGTGAGATCAGACAAAAGAGTCAATGCGTTGTCGAGGGTGCACTTAAATAAGCACTGGCCAGTTACTGTTCTGGAACGATGGAGTAAACCATTCCCAGTTTAGGGATGCCATGGTGTAAATATCGGTTTTTTGCCATCGTTTCAAACTGTGCCCCACAAGCGATTGCTAACTTCTGGCTTGGAAGGTTGTCGGGGTCACAAACGATTTCTAGTCTGGTCAGTTTCAACATGCTGAAGCAAAACTCGATAAGGGCGTCTAACGCTTCTTTGGCATAGCCTTGGTTTTGGTGCTCATCACCCAACCAATAGCCTAAACTGGCCATGTTGAAGGTGTGGTAGAGCTCATTAATCGCCACCATACCGATTAATTTATTGCCGTGCTTTCGGTCGAAAATACCAAAGCCGTAAGCCTGAGCTTTTACCCAATTGAGTCTGGTGGCGAGAATGAATCGCTCTGCTTCTTTGAGGGTAAAGTCTTCGCGGCACCAGTCAACCCAGTCGTGCAGTGACGGGCTTTGAGTGATTAGGTCTTGCAAGTTTGCTGTATCACTTTCTTCAATCAGTCCGAGAGTGAGTCGTTGGGTAATAATTTGATAGTCAGGCTCATATTCGCCTTACTAGGGAATCAAAAGTAGGTAGTCTTTATGATAATCGACAAATGGGGTTTATCTAGTAATTGGAAATATAAGGCTGCCGATGGCAGCCTTTGAAACGAGTTTTAGTTATTGACACGTCGTACTTGAATAATCATTCCGAGTAGAGGGTGATCTAGGAAATGAGTTTCTGAGCTGCGCATTCGACGCTTTTGGTCCATGCGATAATGCTTGAGAAAAGACTCGACTGTCACCTCTGGAGTCACATCTTCCATCATGCCTACTTGGATGTTTTGGCTGTTGTCGTCACTGCCCAAATCAGTTCGAGTCTCAAACTCTAATGGCTTGTCTTCTAGTGTGATTTTTCGAACGCTTGGTGCTTTGAGATCCAACACGACGTCGGCGTAAAGGTAGTGCTCAACGTAGATCTGGAGTTTTCCATCCAACTCGTAGATTGGGCTAGGTACGTTTTGCTCTGTTAGTTGTCCATCAAGCGGGACAACGGTGTCACCACTTATTTGTGTGCCGTCTGGGTGAAATTGTTTAGAGAAATCTCGTCCAGCGCGAATACGAAAAGATGGTGCGGAGAAACGGCCTTGGTCTCCCTGTCGCCAAGCCGTATGCATTAATACTTCAAAACCAGCGTGACGGCGTAACTTTTCCGCTTCTTCTTTTAACTCATAACTTGATGCTGAAAGCAGGCTTACCCCTTTTTTCTTACGGTAGTTAGAGTCGGACATATATCCTGTTTTATCAAGATTGATCGCTTCCACTGAGTTTGGCCATGATTCAGAGGTTTGCTCAGCGTCGACTGCTCTTTTGAAAATGATCACTTCAACATCAAACTGTCGCTGTGCCCATGTTGGCCATGCAATTACTAACAGCAGCAGTGGGATCAGTTTTTTCATTAAAACTCCATTTTGGTGTTATTCACCGTTTTACTATGGTTAAGAAGCGGGTAACAGGTTGTTTTTAAACTCGCCTAGCATATCAGATACAAATTGAATGCGCTTTCTTCTATCGACCAATGGTACCGCAAACTTAAACTTAGTTGGCCCTTCTAGGGAAAATTTTTGTGGCTGTGATTGCAACAGTTTAACGAGAAAAGCCGGATTTATGTCAGCGTTTGGATAGAACTCGATAAAGCCACCTTTGTCATGGGCTTCAATCTTGCGAACTTTTATCTGTCCAGCGTCGAGTTTTAGCTCGGACACTGATAATAGATTTTTGGTCGCATCGGGCAATAGTCCAAAGCGGTCAATGAGCTCTACTTTTAGCTCATTGAGTTCA
This sequence comes from Vibrio sonorensis, assembly GCF_001854765.1. GTDB lineage: Bacteria > Pseudomonadota > Gammaproteobacteria > Enterobacterales > Vibrionaceae > Vibrio > Vibrio sonorensis. Next base: position 62,228 of record NZ_LJJE01000022.1, read on the forward strand.
CCGCTATCACGAACACTAGCGATTTGCTTGTACATAGACAAACGGGTGTTGATGTCTGGTATATAGTCATCTGGCAGTAGTGCTGGCAATCGCATTTCTACTTCCGTTTGCTCTCGTAGTAGTTCGTCCAAGGATGGTTCTTTTCCTTCTTTGAGGGCTTCAACCGCTTGCTCAAGCATTTCCATATAGAGAGTGAAACCCACCGATTGAATTTGACCACTTTGCTCATCGCCCAAAAGTTCTCCAGCGCCGCGTATCTCTAAGTCATGTGTGGCGAGAGTAAATCCTGCACCAAGGTCTTCCAGAGAGGCAATAGCATCTAATCTTTTAACAGCGTCTTTTGTGATGGCTTTGGGATGCGGAGTGAGCAAATAAGCATAGGCTTGGTGATGGGAACGACCAACGCGACCGCGCAGTTGGTGTAACTGGGCAAGGCCTAAGTTATCTGCTCTGTCCATAATTATGGTATTTGCCGTCGGTACATCAATACCCGTTTCTATGATCGTAGTACACACCAAGAGGTTAAATCTCTGGTGGTAGAAATCGTTCATGATACGCTCTAGCTCTCTTTCGCGCATTTGACCATGAGCAACGGTCACTCGCGCTTCTGGTATCAGCTTTTCCAGATCCGCAGCAACTTTTTCTATGGTCTCCACCTGATTGTGGAGGAAGTAAACTTGGCCACCACGCATGATTTCGCGCAAGACGGCCTCTTTTATTACGCTGTCTTCCCGTTGTCTGACGAAAGTTTTTATCGATAGTCTTCGCGCTGGTGGCGTGGCAATTATGGAAAGATCGCGCATCCCGCTCATTGCCATGTTGAGGGTTCGCGGTATCGGCGTTGCCGTGAGAGTCAGTATATCTACGTCGGCGCGTAGCGCTTTGATCTTCTCTTTTTGTCGAACCCCAAATCTATGCTCTTCATCGACAACCAACAGGCCTAGATCTTTGAACTTTATGTCGTTGGAAAGTAGCTTGTGGGTTCCGACGAGAATATCGACTTTGCCATCTTCAATGTCTTGAATGACTTGTTTTTGCTCTTTAGCCGTTTTAAAGCGGGAGAGTACTTCAACGCGGATCGGCAGGTTTGCAAATCGATCTCGGAAGTTCTCAAAATGTTGCTGGGCCAGTAGGGTGGTCGGCACCAAAACCGCGACCTGTTTTCCGTTGTCTGTCGATAGGAAAGCTGCTCGCATTGCCACTTCGGTTTTACCAAAGCCGACGTCGCCACACACTAGGCGATCCATGGCTTTTGCCTGACACATATCAGATAGCACCGCGTTTATGGCATTGGATTGGTCGTCGGTTTCTTCAAATGGGAAGCCAGATTTAAATGTCGCGTACTGGCCGCGGTCGAGTTCGAATTTATGGCCGGGCTTAAGCTCTCGCTTGGCATAGACATCTAGCAGCTCTGCTGCGACATCGCGAACCTTCTCCGCTGCTCTTTTACGAGCTTTTGCCCAAGCTTCACCACCTAGCTTATGCAGAGGGGCGCTCTCTTCTGCACCACCTGAATATCGGCTGATAAGGTTTAATGAGGCGACAGGTACATAAAGCTTGGCGTCATTTTGATATTCAAGGGTGACATACTCTGTGGTCATTCCCCCTGCTTCTAATGTTTGCAGCCCGATGTATCGACCAATGCCATGATCAATGTGTACAACAGGTTGTCCCGGCTTTAACTCAGCGAGGTTGCGGATTACCGCATCGCTGTTGGTTGTTTTTCGATCTTTGCGTCTGCGTTGGATAACTCTATCGCCGAGCAAGTCGCTTTCGCATATCAGGGCGTAGCTATCGCCTCTACCGACAAACCCGTGTTCACTAGCTCCTAGGATTAAGCTGAAGCGTTCATCACTCTCCAGCGCGGTCGCCAAGTTGTCTGCTTCTACAGGACGCAGTTTGACTGGCTGAAGCAGTTCCAATAGTGCTTCTCGTCGGCCTTCGGATTCTACAGAGAATACCACTTTACCTGTAAAGCCCTCACAAAATTGACGCAGAGCGGCCATCGGTTCTTTGTTTTGATGGGCGACGGCAATGTTGGGCAGCGGACTCACGTCAACATTGAGGCGACCTGCTTTTTTCGCAACGGCTTCTGCGCTCAATACCACTTGTGGCATATTTTTAAACTGGCTAAAGAGTTGATCTTTCTTTAACCATAAGGTTTCTGGTGTGAGAAGAGGTCGCAATGGGTCAACTTTGCGCTGCTCATAACGGTGTTCAACGTCAGTTAAAAACTGGTCCACCGCAGGCTCGATTTCCCCTACAACGAGTAACTGAGTGTTTTCGGGAATGTAGTCAAACAGCGTTTCTGTTTGCTCGAAAAACAGCGGTTGCCAATATTCGATACCCGCTGGCCAAGTGCCTTTAGACACTTGCATATAGACGGATTCTGGTTCTCTTCTTGCTTCAAACTGCTGACGCCAGCGAATACGAAAATCTTCTATCGCACTTTCACTGGTGGGAAATTCGTGTGCGGGTAGCAATCGAATTTCAGCTACATCGTCGATAGAGCGCTGGTTTTCGGGGTCAAAGGTGCGAATGGTATCAATTTCGTCATCGAAAAAGTCGATGCGAAATGGGTCAGATGACCCCATAGGGAACAGGTCAATGATAGAGCCACGACTGGCGTATTCACCTGGACCAAACACTTGGTCAACATGACGATAGCCCGATTTCTCTAACTGTAAACGCAGCTTTTCTAATGAGTAAAGATCACCTGCTTTTACCATTAAGGTATGTTGCAGTAAAAAGTCGCGTGGCGATTGGCGTTGTAGCAGGGTACTAACGGGGACGATAGTGATACCGTCGGTGAGCGTCGGCAACTGATACAGACGGGCAATGCGATCCGAAATGATCTCTTGGTGCGGCGAAAAGCTGTCGTATGGCAAGGTTTCCCAATCTGGAAACAGGCAGACTTCTTCACTGGAAAACTGTTCGATTTCTTGCTGTAACTTGAGTGCCGTCTGGGGATCGGCGACGGCTAGTAAGGTGTGCCCTTTATAAGCCGCTGATAGCTCAGCGATTGCCAAAGGTAACGTCGCCCCACTTAGGTTTCCGACGAATTTTTTATCTCCAGCTTCACTTGGAGAAACCAGATTAAGAATTGCTGTATTAGACATGGTATTGCTTATTGTTTGTCTCGATTCAATGAGCGCTGACGCAACAGTTTCTGCTGTTGATACAAAGCGGCCTTGATCAATAGGTCCTGATCTTCATCGCGAAGTAAATCGTATTTGAACGTTACCAAAAAGCCTTGCTCACTCTCTTCACATTCGGTGACATGAGCATAGCAATAAATTGCAGCGGCAGGGTGCTCAAGGAAGAGCTTAACTCTAACCTTTGACATAATCTGGCAGGAGACTGGCATAGTGCAGTTGAACTGACTTGCTCCAAATGAGGTGGTTTGATAACGATTTTCGGCAATGTCTTGCTGCGACAGCATATAAGTCAACAGTAGATTCAATTTGGCGTTCTGGTTGTCTAGCAGTGTGACAACACTTTTTAAATCGTGAGTTTTAAGTTCCGCGTGTGCCAGTTCGTTTAGGTGATCCAGTTGAGTAAATTCGCTTGCGACGATAAATGAAGTTGGGATCTCTCCCGTAAAGAGTTCGAAAGAAGGAAAGACGAAATCTGAATCAAGTAGTTCAACGTTGACATTCATCTGATGGTTAACACTAAAAAATTCTTGTTCAGTCATAGCTATAATTCCCTCTTATTTTCTTTCGATTATACTCAAGTCCTTGTCAGATACCAGAATCTGACTCGGGCTAAGCCTCTTTCTGAGGGTATTGTGGAGCTTGAACGCTTGTTTGCCGCACAAATACAGGAGTTTGACCTTGAATTGGCAATTTAGGCTACAACCCAACCGCATTAATGGGTAGAGTAGTTGCCATAGTAATTTATTGGTTTTCTTTATGTTCCATCCTGTCTCTACATTTATCGGTCTTCGATATTTGCGCGGACGCTCTGGCGATAAATTTAGTCGATTTGTCTCTTATATGTCGACCGCAGGCATTACCATCGGGGTGATGTCTCTTGTGACTGTTTTGTCGGTGATGAATGGGTTTGAGTCCCAACTTAAGAATCGTATCCTCGGCGTTATGCCCCAAGCTATTGTGTCCCAGCAAGGTGGAAAAACGGATATGAATGCGGACAAAGCGTTTATTGCAGAGCTGCCTCTGGTTACACAAGTCCAACCCGTTGTTCAAACCGAAGCAGTGATTCAAAGTAGTAGTCAGTTGTCTGCTGGCTTGCTGATCGGTTTAGACCCCAACAGTGATGATCCCATTAAACAGCAAGTTATTGCGGGTAGAATCAGTCATCTTGAGGCAGGAAAATATCAAGTTTTTATCGGCCACCAGTTGGCGCGAGATATGGATATCACGATTGGTGATACCGTTCGAATCATGGTGACGGGTGCAAGCCAATACACGCCGTTAGGTCGTATTCCCAGTCAACGTCTTTTTACTGTTGCCGGCATCTACAATACCGGTTCCGATGTTGATGGACAGTTACTCTACACCCATATTCAAGATGCAGGACGTCTATTAAAGATGCGTTCGGGACAAGCAACAGGGTGGCGACTCTACTTTGACGACCCATTCTCCGTAGCAGACGTTTCCCAATCGGTTTTACCAGAAGGTTGGCAGTGGCAAGACTGGCGAGTCCAGCGAGGTGAGTTGTTTCAAGCCGTTCGCATGGAGAAGAATATGATGGGCTTGATGTTGGGACTGATTGTCGGCGTGGCCGCTTTTAACATTATTTCCGCTCTGATAATGGTGGTGATGGAGAAGCAGTCTGAAGTGGCGATCCTCAAAACACAGGGCATGACAGATCAACAAATTCTATCCATTTTTATGGTCCAAGGGGCTAGTAGTGGAGTGATTGGTGCCTTGGTGGGGGGCGGCTTAGGTATAGTGTTATCTTCTAATATCAACAGCTTACTTTCCTCTTTGGGGATCCGACTTTTTGCCGTGGGGGGGAACTCCCGGTAGTTATCAATCCTATGCAAATTTTTGTTGTTGTCATACTGGCTATTCTGCTAAGCCTATTAGCGACACTGTTTCCATCCTACCGAGCATCCTCGGTTCAACCTGCTGAGGCGTTAAGATATGAATAAGCTTTTACAGTGCCAGAATGTTGCTAAGACCTATTGCGAAGGAAGTCTTGAAACTCAGGTTCTCAAAGGCGTGAGTTTTGACTTAGAGAAGGGAGAGCTGGCTTCGATTATTGGTTCTTCTGGTTCGGGGAAAAGTACTTTGCTCCATATTTTGGGAGCGTTAGATCGAGCCACTAGCGGTCAAGTCGTGTTTCAAGGCCATGATTTAGCTACGCTAAAAGCGAACAAACAAGCCAAATTGAGAAATCAACATTTAGGTTTTGTCTATCAATTTCATCACTTGCTTTCGGACTTTTCAGCGTTGGAAAATGTCGCTATGCCGTTGCTGATTGGCGGAAGTAAAGTTGCAGATGCTAAAAAACAAGCGAGTGAGTTGCTGGCAAAAGTGGGTCTGGAGCACCGAGTTCAACACCGACCCGCTGAGTTGTCTGGTGGCGAAAGACAGAGGGTTGCTATCGCACGTGCCTTAGTCAACAAGCCTTCTTTAGTTTTAGCGGATGAGCCTACTGGTAATTTAGACCACAAAACCGCTCTGTCGATTTATCAACTAATGCGAGAACTCAACGCGGAGTCAAATACGGCCTTTTTAGTGGTCACTCATGACAAAGAGCTTGCGGGTAAAATGGACAGACAGCTTCATATGCAAGACGGTTTATTGCTTAATGTCGAGGAGGCATAACGTGTTTTCCTCGTTGTCCCTGTTTATTGGCGGTCGCTTTAGTCGTGCGAAACAGCGCAATAAAATGGTCTCATTTATCTCTCTCTCTTCAACTATCGGTATTGCAGTAGGTGTCGCGGTTATCATTATAGGTTTGTCAGCGATGAACGGGTTTGAACGCGAACTTAACAATCGCGTTTTATCCGTGATTTCACACGGCGAGTTCGAAGGCTACCGAGGCCCATTGCAAAGCTGGCAACAAGTGGCTGAAAAAGCTGAATCTCATGCTAACATTCTTGCTGCCGCACCTTATATCAAGCTGACCGCATTGGCTGAAAAGGGACGAGAACTGAAAGCGATTGAAGTACGTGGTATTGATATTGAGCAAGAGCGAAAGGTCTCTAGCTTAACTGATTTTGTTGATTCTGACGCTTGGCACGCTTTTGTTCCGGGCGAGGGAAGTGTTGTCTTAGGTTCTGGTGTCGCCAAGCTGCTCAATGTCGCGCAAGGTGACTTTCTTACCTTGATGATCCCGCAGACCAGCTCAACCACAAAAGTACAAGCCCCGAAAAGAGTAAGAGTTAAGGTCATCGGTCTGCTTACCCTAAATGGACAAATTGACCACAACTTAGCGATTATTCCACTGCAAGATGCACAGACCTACGCCAAGCTTGGTGATGGTGTGACTGGTGTTTCCCTTAAAGTTGATAACGTTCTCAACGCTATGTCTATCATTAGAGACGCCGGCAACCAGCAATCGGTGGCCTTGTACGTTAGAAGCTGGGAGCAGAAGTACGGTTTTCTCTATCGAGATATCCAGTTAGTTCGCACCATTATGTACTTAGTGATGGTGCTGGTCATCGGTGTCGCCTGCTTTAACATCGTCTCTACTCTAATGATGGCGGTGAAGGACAGAGCGTCTGAAATAGCTATCTTGCGAACCATGGGCGCGAGCGACGGTTTAGTCAAACGGATTTTTGTTTGGCAGGGTGTATTTTCTGGTGTCTTTGGCGGGTTAGTGGGAAGTGCTTTTGGCGTACTAATCGCTTTGAACTTGACCTCTTTGATCAAAAGTCTTGAATCAGCAATAGGCCATCAGTTTTTGTCCGGAGACATCTACTTTGTGGATTTTTTGCCGTCACAGGTTGAGTTAAGTGATGTATTGATGGTGTCGCTAACCGCGATAATATTGAGCCTTATTGCGACTTGGTATCCCGCATCGCGAGCAAGCAAGCTCAACCCAGCAGAAGTACTAAGTGCGAAATAGTCGCTTTACTTAGTTTGTTGACGCTACAAAAAGAAAAAAGGATCGCAGGATCCTTTTTTCAATTCTAAGCTTTCCTAATTTTCATCCATTTGCTTGTTGTTATGGCAAGCTTTCTTTCAATTCTGCTTGAAGCCTATTGAAGAACTTTTACTTTGTGGTTCTTTGCTGCCAACTTCGAACAACGGAATAACGCCACAATCCTTTTATACCGAAGTACCCAACCATTGCTGATGCGATTCCGCAAATCAGGCAACCGAGTAGGAATGGAGGACCTATGGTGTTCATTTGGTGGAGTATAAACTCCCATGAGAGCTCAAAGTGGAAATCCTGTGGCGGAACGTTCATCGTCCACGCGCCGACTTTATAAGCGAAATAGAATAGGACAGGCATTGTGATTGGGTTACTTATCCACACTAATGCAACCGATAGAGGGAGGTTAACGCCACATGCAATGGCCAGTCCAGCTGACATTATCATCTGACTGGGAAGGGGCACAAATGCCATAAAAAGGCCAACGGCAAAAGCACCAGCAGCAGAACGTCGGTTTAAACACCACAAGTTAGGGTTATAAAGCACATTGCCAAAGACTTTTAACGCTTTTTGGCGTTTGATCAACTCGTGGTCAGGCATAAATCGTTTTATAAACTTTCTTGGCATCGAATTATGACTCTCTGTTTCAACTACTGGACGCTAACTTCGTTTTGCGTCGTTATCCTTTCCGCCATGAAATGGCCCACACTGCCTTCATTGAATTGGGTGTTGCTCTTTCTACTTATCATTATGACCACGATACGTGTACCTCCAGTTAAGTGGGGTGCAGGTATCATCTTAGGACTAATGGTGATCATAATCCAAGGCAACTTATTTCGAGTAAAATCACACTCTGTTTTTAAGGCCGGACAGGATATTACCATAAATGCCGAGGTTAACAGCTTTTTTAAGCAAATAAGTCATGGGTTTGAAGGGGTTGTTTTAATTAGATCAATCAATGGTCACAAATTGCCATGGTATCAACAAAGCAAAGTCAAATTGATCGCGCCTCACCGTCTATATGCCGGTGATAAAGTAAGGGCAAAAGTGCGATTAGCCCGCCTTATAGGCCGGTTTAATGGCGTTGGTTTTGACAAAGAAGCCTATTGGTTTTCGCAGGGCGTTGTCGGTGAAGCGAAAATTAGTGACAAAACCTCTTACATAATTTTTGAATCTTTGGGCTTTCGTAGCAAATTGTATCAAACCATGTCTAGGGTGGTTGAAGATAACAAACTGACCCCTTTGCTTATCAGCTTAGTGTTTGGCGACCGTAACGTTATTAACAATGAACTTGAGGAAGGACTCAGAAAAGTAGGCCTAAGCCATCTTTTCGTGATTTCAGGACTGCATATTGGAATGGCGTTTTTCATTGGCTGTTCTTTGGGGATCTGGCTAATGGGAATCACCGGACGGTTCCTATATCTTCCTCTTTTGTTGGGACTGTTTTTCGCTTTGAGCTATGCCTTTTTAGCTGGCTTTACGGTGTCAACACTTAGAGCGCTTCTCATGTGTGGCCTTATGGCCTGCTTTATCTTGTTAGAGGCCAAAGTGAGTTTGCTATTCAAATGGCTTTTGACGCTCAGTTTGGTTTTGCTATTGGACCCGTTTAGTCCTTTGTCGGCGGGGTTTTGGCTCTCTTTCGCTGCGGTGGCACTGATTTTTTACTTGGTTGAACTGCTGTTTTCACACCCTGCCCCTTTTAGAAAACTTATTCCGCTTGCCATGGTGCCCGTACTTATTATGCCTTTTTCCTTGGTGTGGTTTGGCGGTATCAGTGTCACTGGCATTGCTTACAATCTAGTTTGGATACCCTGGTTCAGTATCTTAGTTGTTCCTGTTCTTTTACTCAGTGTAGGGGTGTGGACAGTCTTTCCAAATCTTAGTGAGTTAATGTGGCAATGGCTAGATATGGCGCTTAAACCCGTTGTTTATTCGCTTGAGGTGGTCGAATTTGGATGGCTTGCTATCTCTCATTCATGGGTTGCGTTTTTCTTATCTGGTTTAATGGTGTTTGTCCTGTGGCCTTACCTCAACTTTACATCGAGAGCGGCTGCTTTGCTGCTCAGTCTACTCACCTTAAGCAGTATCCGAGCCCCAAACTGGCAAGTGGAGGTTTTAGATGTCGGTCATGGTCTGGCGGTCATTATACGAAAGGATGGTCATGCAGTGCTTTACGATACGGCCGCAGCATGGACTGATGGAAGTGTAGCCAAATCGATTATTACACCTTATCTCAAGCAAGTAGGGGTGCACACACTAGACGGTGTGATCATTAGCCATTTCGACTCTGACCACGCGGGAGGTCTATCTACAATAACTAACCAATGGAATCCCAACTGGCTGCGCACTAGTCAGTTAGGGGTAGGGCTCCCCTGCGTTAAAGGGCAAGAGTGGCGCTGGCAAGAAGTGTCATTTGATGTATTGTGGCCGCCTAAACGCGTAGCTAGAGCATACAACCCACATTCGTGTGTTATACGGGTGCGTTTTGGAACGCCGTCACCTACTTTGTTACTTTCCGGTGATATAACGACCTTAGTGGAATATCTTCTTTTGCGAGAAGGCGTTGTTAGGTCAGACATTGTGGTGATCCCTCATCACGGTAGTAAAACTTCGTCGTCTATCGCGTTTGTAGAGGGGGTTCAGGCGAAGTTTGCCCTCTCTTCTAACCGTTTTAGAGGCCGTTGGAATTTGCCTGCACAAGAAGTGGTTGAGCGATACAAAAACAGTGGCGCTCTATGGCTGGATACTGGGAAAAATGGTTTGATTAGGGTGGATATCTTCGCCAACGATTACACCTTTATGGGCTTAGAAATCTCGAAGGTGATACTTGGTATAGGCAGATGCTAAGGAAGGGAGTAGAATAGGTAGCTTATTCAAATAATTTAAAGCTTCTCTATGTCTGAAAATCACGACGAAACCACTTGGCAGACGTTTAAAAGGCTGTGGACCTATATTCGCCTTTATAAAGCGGGACTTGCCGTTGCAGTGGTAGCCTTGATTGTTAACGCCGTTGCCGACACGTATATGGTTTCCCTTTTGAAACCTCTGTTAGATGAAGGCTTTGGCAATGCTGAATCCAACTTTCTACGTGTTCTTCCATTGATTATTTTTGCCATGATGGTCATCCGAGGCTTGAGTGGTTTCATTTCTACATATTGTTTAAGCTGGGTTTCGGGAAATGTCGTGATGCAAATCCGACGCAAGATATTTAACCAGTTTATGCATATGCCTGTGTCTTACTTTGATAAAGAGTCGACAGGTGGTTTATTGTCGAGAATCACGTATGACTCAGAGCAAGTTGCTGGAGCCACTAGCCGTGCTTTGGTTAGTATTGTCCGTGAAGGCGCGAGTATCCTCGGCTTGTTAGTATTGATGTTTTACAACAGTTGGCAGCTATCCCTTGTACTGTTTGTGGTCGCGCCTTTGGTGGCTTGGGGCATAGGTGTGGTTTCCAAGCGCTTTAGAAAAATCTCTAAAAATATGCAAGAAGCGATGGGGCATGTCACTTCCTCGGCCGAGCAAATGCTCAAAGGGCACAAAGTTGTGCTCAGTTACGGCGGTCAAGATGTTGAAAGGGAACGCTTTGACTCAGTGAGTAACCAAATGCGCCAGCAAACTATGAAGCTGGTCGCTGCTCAAGCTATTGCGAACCCAGTTATCCAACTTATTGCATCTATTGCACTGGTCACGGTGTTGTTCCTTGCCAGCGTTGACTCCATTCGAAGCGATCTAACGCCGGGTACATTCACCGTTGTTTTCTCGGCGATGTTTGGTTTGATGCGCCCGTTAAAAGCGCTGACAAATGTGACTTCTGACTTCCAACGGGGTATGGCTGCCAGCCAAACTCTGTTTGCCTTAATGGATTTGGAAACCGAGCAAGATAAAGGCACGCACAAGCCAAGCAAAGTCAATGGCGATATTGATGTTGAAAATGTGACCTTTACTTATGAAGGCAAAGAGAAACCGGCGTTATCAAACGTTAGCTTTTCAATTCCTAGAGGAAAAACTGTAGCGCTTGTTGGCCGATCGGGCTCCGGTAAGAGTACGATCGCCAACTTGTTCACTCGTTTTTACGACGTCGACTCTGGCTCTATAAAGCTAGATGGCCATGACGTTCGCGATTATGGGTTAGAAAACTTGCGTATGCACTTTGCTTTGGTGTCTCAAAATGTTCACTTGTTTAACGATACGATCGCTAACAATATCGCTTACGCGGCGAAAGAAGAATACAGTCGAGAGCAGATAGAACACGCGGCTCGGCTAGCTTATGCCATGGATTTTATCGACAATATGGATGAAGGCCTAGATACGGTTATTGGCGAAAATGGTACCAGTTTATCTGGTGGGCAACGCCAGCGCATTGCTATTGCTCGTGCGCTGCTAAGAGATGCCCCTGTTCTTATACTCGATGAAGCAACGTCCGCTCTGGATACCGAATCTGAAAAAGCGATTCAGGCAGCGTTAGATGAATTACAAAAAGATAAAACGGTATTGGTAATCGCGCATCGTTTATCCACCATCGAAGAAGCTGACGAAATTTTGGTTGTCGACGAAGGCGAAGTCATCGAACGCGGGCCTCACAAAACTCTGATAGAGAAAGATGGGGCTTATGCTCAGTTGCATCGCATTCAATTCGGAGACCAATCTTGATAGAAAAGATTTGGTATCAAAACCATCCTATGCTTTGGATATTGTGGCCACTTTTGTGGCCGCTTAGTTTATTGTTTGGGTACTTGTCCAAGCGGCGACGTCTACAGTATCAAAGTGGAGAAAAGTCCAGTTATAAGGCGGAAGTGCCTATCGTGGTCGTTGGTAACATCACTGCTGGAGGTAACGGTAAAACGCCGGTTGTCGTCTGGCTTGTGGAAGAGCTCAAATCTCTAGGTTTTAAACCGGGTGTGGTTTCTCGCGGATATGGTGGCAAAGCCGAAGCTTACCCTTTGCTGGTTGATAAAGAGACACCAGCGCAGCAATGTGGAGATGAACCTAGTTTAATTGCTCGTAGAACGGGTGTGCCAGTTGCCGTGGATCCGGTTCGAGCCAATGCGGTTAAAGCGCTTTCGGATTTTAATCTCGATGTCATTATTACGGATGATGGCCTACAGCATTACGCGCTTCAACGAGATATTGAGATTGCCGTGGTTGATGGAAAGCGTCGATACGGCAATCAAAAACTGCTTCCATTGGGGCCTCTTCGGGAAGGGATGGAACGTTTACGACAAGTAGATTTCATCATAGCCAATGGCGGTGACCAAATCACTGGTGAAGCGTGATGACTTTACAGCCATCTCAAGCGATCAATTTAAATTCCGGAGAACGTCGAGACGTGAGCGAGTTAACGGGGTTAGTTGCGATGGCGGGCATAGGACACCCACCTAGGTTCTTTGCGACTCTCAGGAAGTTGGGAGCAAATGTAAAGGTAGAACAAGGGTTTGCTGATCACAAAGAGTTTAAATCGTCAGATCTGATGGGGCTTGCTGGGCAAGGTGAACATCTGATTATGACAGAAAAAGATGCGGTTAAATGCGCTGAGTTTAGCCAAAGTAATTGGTGGTACTTGCCAGTATCAGCACGCTTTGCACCGCAAGATAGCCAGCGCATTATAGGAAGAATAAAAGAGGTAATAGCTAACAATGGACCATCGTCTGCTTGAGATCGTGGCTTGTCCTGTATGTAAGGGCAAGTTGACTTATGACAAAGAGAATCAAGAGTTAATTTGCAAACTCGATAGACTGGCTTATCCGATCAAAGATGGGATACCGGTTTTGCTGGAGCCTGAAGCCAGAACCATGAGTATGGATGAAGGGCGCTAGGTCACTAAGTTAAAGAAAGGGAGCATGAGCTCCCTTTTCGCTTTTTAAATCACAGAGTTTTAGCGTCTGTGAGTTTAGGCTAAACCCTTTGAAAATGGCTGTTTGCCGTAGTGATATGTACGCCCTTTAAGGCCACGGATTGGGTGGTAATGAGGGAGCTTTCCGCATTGCCTAATTCTGACAATATACGCCCTGATAAAGCGGGTGTGATTGGGGAGTAGAGAAAAGCGATCTCTCTTAGCAAGTTACTTATTAGATAGCAGGTGTTTTTGACATGTTGTTGATCTTTCCCCTTGTTGATGAGCCATGGGGCTCTGGAGTGAAAAAAGCTGTTTAGTGTGGTGAGTACCTGTTGCAACGCAATCGTAACTTGGTACAAATCATGGGAGCGATAGCTATGCACTACGGATTTGAGCTGAGATTCACTCTGTTTTAGTAAGTCCCAACACTCCGTGTCAAAACTTGTCTCCGGGTCGACATCGAGCTGACCAGAAAAGTGCTTGAGCAGCAAGGTGTGATTTCTTTTTACTAAGTTGGCGAGGTTATTGGCTAAATCCGCGTTAATTACTTCACTGAGTTCAGTCACTGCGAGGTTCCCATCGCGGTGTAAAGGCTTTTGTCTGACCAAGGCATAACGCAGACCATCATTGGTTAGCCTGTCACTAAAGTGACTGGGATGAACGGTTGTCTCTGGAATCGATTTAGAGATCTTATGTCCTTCAATTGTCCACCACCCGTGTACGATCAGTTGCTCTGGCAAAGGGAGGTCGAGGGCTAGCAGAAACGCAGGCCAGTAGATGGCGTGGAATTGCAGAATGTCTTTACCGATAACGTGCTTGGTATGGCTTAACGCAGCGGCTTTATAGCCTGCTTGGTCCATTGCAGTCAGGTAACTAAACAGGGCGTCAATCCAGACGTAGACAGTGTGTTGACTGTCATTGGGAACCTGGATCCCCCATTTGTTGTTTATTCTGGATACAGAGAGATCCTCAAGCGGGCCTTCTTGTAACTGAGCGATAACGCTTTGATGGAAGTGAGAGGGAGTAATCGCTTCTGGGTTTGACTGGTAGTAGTCTAGTAACTTAAGCCGATACTTTTCTAATCGGAATAGATAGGTCTCTTCTTCAACGGTTTGAACGGCTTGTTTATGGATTGGGCAGTGAGTCTCGTCAATGAGGTCCCGCTTGGCATAAAATTGTTCACAACCCACGCAGTACTCGCCGCTGTAGCTACCGAGATAGATATCATCGCTATTAAACAAGGTTTTCCATACATGGCTGACGTGGTGCTTATGGCGCTCTTCCGTGGTGCGAATAAACACACTTGGTGTATATCTAAAATAGGCCATAGCTCTGAGAAGGTGCGCGATTTACTGTCGACAAAACCATGAATATCGGACTGATTTTTTTCCGCCGCTTGCGCTATTTTTTGACCGTGCTCATCGGTACCAGTAATTAGTAGACTTTGCTGGTTGTACAGATTGGCAAATCGATGAAGTATGTCACCGATAATTCCGCTATAGGCATGACCGAGGTGTGGTTCACCATTGGCATAAAAAATAGGGGTAGTAATAATTGACGTCATAAATGTCTCCAGTTAATAGTGCTGGAACGGCATTTGTGACTCGTTGGGTGTTTTAACCATTCCAGTTTGGGATTTTTGGAATGGTGATGCGTAGAAAATTTACAATAAGCAGCCCATCCCCTCTAGCATTCGCATAGAAGGCATGTTCATCATTGAAGTGTGCATTGAATAAGTTCTGCTCATAATTACTAAACTACCAGATGCATAGCCATCTGACAAGTAAGGAAATTAATCATTTGGTTGACTCATGGTTGACGTCGAATAAAAACGAGCGATGATGGTCGCTCGTTTTTATCGATGTGATTGTGTTTTGGTGAGATTGCAGTTAAATGCTGCTGTCGTAGTCGCCGCGTTTAGGGCAGGTGGCAAGTATCTCTCTTCGTCCAGTCTCTTTAACTTCTTCTAATATCACGTCAAAACCCCATAGGCGATAAAGGTGTTTGAGTACTTCGTCGTAACCTTCGTCGAGAGGGATTCGATCTTGAGGAATATACTGCAAAGTAAGAGAACGGTCGCCGCGCACGTCGACGTTAAACACTTGTATATTTGGCTCAAGGTTGCTCAAGTTGTATTGGGCGGCCAGTTTTTCTCGAATGCTTCTATAGCCCGTATCATCGTGGATAGCGGTGACTTCGATGAAATTTTTTCTGTCATCATCGACAATAGAAAACAGCTTAAAATCACGCATGAGTTTCGGTGAGAGATACTGGCTGATAAAGCTTTCGTCCTTAAAGTTTCGCATTGCAAAGTGCAAAGTGTCCAACCAATCTGCCCCTGCGATATCAGGGAACCACTCTTTGTCTTCATCCGTTGGCTCTTCACAAATGCGCTTTATGTCCCTAAACATGGCAAAACCCAGTGCATAAGGGTTGATACCGCTGAAATAGGGGCTGTTATAAGCGGGCTGTGCGACCACGCCAGTATGGCTGTGCAAAAACTCAAGTATAAATCTTTCCGATACTATGCCTTCGTCGTACAGGTGGTTAAGGATTGTGTAGTGCCAGAACGTCGCCCACCCTTCATTCATTACTTGGGTTTGCTTTTGCGGATAAAAATATTGGCTAATCTTACGTACGATACGAACAATTTCTCGTTGCCACGGCTCCAACAATGGGGCGTGTTTCTCGATAAAGTAAAGGATGTTCTCTTGTGGCTCTTCAGGGAATCGCTGCTTGGCTTCTTCATCCACTACCTTGCTTTGTGGAACGGTTCGCCATAGTTCGTTAACTTGCGATTGCAGGTAGGCTTCTCTCTCCTCTTGGCGCGCCTTTTCTTCTGCAATCGAGATCTTTTCTGGTCGTTTGTATCTGTCGACTCCGTAGTTCATTAGTGCGTGGCAGGAGTCGATTAACTCTTCGACCTCGGTAACCCCGTACTTTTGCTCGCAGTCGTTGATGTACTTCTTAGCAAATAGTAAGTAATCGATAATCGAACTAGCATCGGTCCATGTTTGGAACAGGTAGTTTCCCTTAAAGAATGAATTGTGACCGTAACAGGCATGAGCCATTACCAGTGCTTGCATGGTGACCGTATTCTCTTCCATCAAATAGGCGATACACGGGTTTGAGTTGATTACAATCTCATAGGCCAAACCCATTTGACCATGCTTGTATCCCTGTTCTGTTTGGATAAATTTTTTACCAAAAGACCAATGGTTGTAATTGATTGGCATCCCTATACTCGAATAGGCATCCATCATCTGCTCGGAAGTAATCACCTCGATTTGGTTGGGATATGTGTCTAATCGATAGTGTTCTGCGACCCGTTTAATCTCGGTGTGATACTTTTCTAGCAGATCAAAGGTCCAATCAGGGCCGTCTGGCAACAACTTGCTCTTTTTCTTGCTGGTGGTTTTGCTTTTTGTCGTCATAACGGTCTCCCTATGCAGTTTCTTTTTTGAACAGCTCCCTAAATACAGGGAAGATGTCCTCGACGCTGCGAATGTTCTTCATAGCAAAATTACTGTAGTCGGATTCGAGTTTTTCGTATTCGTGCCATAGGGTTTGGTGCGAGCGTCGGGTTATCTCGATATAGGAATAGTACTGACAGTTTGGCAGTAGTTGTTTGGTCAATAGTTCTCGGCAACGTGGTGAGTCGTCTGCCCAGTTATCGCCATCGGAGGCTTGAGCGGCATAGATGTTCCACTCTCCAACGGGATAGCGATCGGCAACGATTTCGTGCATCAGTTTCAGAGCACTCGACACAATGGTTCCGCCTGTCTCTTGAGAGTAGAAGAACTCGTGCTCGTCAACTTCTTTAGCTTGGGTGTGGTGGCGAATAAACACCACTTCGACATTTTCATAAGTGCGAGTTAGGAACAGATACAGCAAGACGTAAAAGCGTTTTGCTATGTCTTTGGTTGCCTGATCCATTGAACCAGAGACATCCATAAGGCAGAACATAACCGCTTGACTCGAAGGAATAGGGCGACGCTCGTAGTTTTTAAACCTGAGGTCGAACGTATCGATAAAGGGGACGCTGCTGATTTTCTTTCTCAGCGCTTCAATTTCTTCTTTGAGGCGTTTCTCTTCCAGTGCCTGAGCGGGTTCCATATTGCGGATGCGTTCTAACTCCTCCTCTAGTTCGTTTAACATCCTTTTTTTGCCTGCCGTCATTGCTGTTCGTCTGGCAAGAGACTGTTGCAACGATTTTACGATGGCGATATTGGCGGGTACACCTGCGGTTTGATAACCAGCGCGATGGGTTTTCCACTCTGTAATTTTGTTGATTTGATTTTTTTCTAGGTTGGGTAACTCTAAGTCCTCAAATAGAATGTCCAGATACTCGTCTTTGGATATTTGAAAAACAAACTCATCTTGTCCTTCACCATCAGGGCTCGCTTCCCCTTCACCGGAGCCGCTGCCTTGGCCACCCTTTGGACGTTCAATTTTGTCGCCTTTAGTAAATTGGTCATTGCCGGGATGAACGCGCTCTTTTACTCCCCCTTTACCTTGGTGGAACAAAGGCTCTTTGATGTCTTTGTGGGGGATAGAGACATCTTCTCCAGATTCTGTGTTGGTAATGGAGCGTCGATTTACAGCATCCGCCACAGACTCTTTGATCTGCTCTTTATGGCGGCGTAAAAAACGCTGGCGATTGACCGCGCTTTTGTTTTTGCCGTTCAGTCGTCTGTCGATAAATTGCGCCATAAGTCACCTCTGTTAAACCGTCACGTTCCCTTTGCATCGACCAGATAACTGGCCGATGCGATTGGTGGCTGATGTATTCACCCAGCTGTTAAGAAGATTTACGAACTCGTAAATACCACTCAGACAGCAATCTTACTTGTTTCTCGGTGTAACCTTTCTCCATCATACGCGCGACAAAGTCGTCGTGTTTCTTTTGGTCTTCCGAAGAGGTTTTGGCATTGAATGAAATGACAGGCAGTAGCTCTTCAGTGTTGGAGAACATTTTCTTCTCGATAACTGTACGAAGCTTCTCATAGCTTGTCCAAACTGGGTTTTTGCCGTTATTGGTGGCTTTTGCTCTAAGCACGAAGTTAACGATCTCGTTCCTAAAGTCTTTTGGATTGCTAATACCCGCAGTTTTTTCGATTTTCTCCAGTTCGTTGTTGAGCGCTGCGCGGTCGAACAATTGGCCTGTTTCTGGATCGCGGTACTCTTGGTCTTGTATCCAAAAATCAGCATAGGTGACGTAGCGGTCAAAGATGTTTTGTCCATACTCTGAGTAGGACTCTAGATAAGCGGTTTGAATCTCTTTGCCGATAAACTCAACGTATCTCGGTACTAAGTATCCTTTAACAAACTCTAGATAGCGCTCTGCCATCTCTTGTGGGAACTGCTCTCGTTCAATTTGCTGTTCGATAACATAGAACAGGTGTACAGGGTTGGCAGCGACTTCAGTTTGGTCGAAGTTAAACACGCGAGACAGGATCTTAAATGCGAAACGCGTTGATAGACCAGACATGCCTTCTTCCACTCCGGCGTAATCGCGATACTCTTGGTAACTTTTCGCTTTAGGGTCGGTGTCTTTGAGCGTTTCACCATCGTAGACCCGCATTTTAGAGAAGATGGAGGAGTTCTCGGGATCTTTGAGTCGAGACAAAATACTAAATTGTGCCAATAGATCCAGTGTACTAGGTGAGCAAGGCGCTTTTGAAAGTTCTGAGTGGTCAAGAAGCTTTTGGTAAATCTTCACTTCCTCTGACACGCGTAAGCAGTAAGGTACCTTCACAATGTAAACGCGATCTAAGAAAGCTTCGTTGTTTTTATTGTTTCTAAACGCCTGCCACTCTGACTCGTTTGAGTGGGCGAGGATCATACCGTCGAAGGGAAGGGCTGATAGACCTTCTGTACCGTTAAAGTTGCCTTCTTGGGTAGCGGTTAGTAAAGGGTGAAGCACTTTGATCGGTGCTTTGAACATCTCTACAAACTCCATTAAGCCTTGGTTAGCTTTACAGAGTGCTCCCGAATAGCTGTAGGCATCTGGATCGTCTTGTGAGAAGTGCTCTAACATTCTGATATCGACTTTGCCCACTAGAGACGAAATATCCTGATTGTTTTCATCGCCGGGTTCTGTCTTCGCAACGGCGAGTTGGTCGAGTATAGAAGGACGCACTTTTACGACCTTAAACTTAGAAATATCGCCGCCGAACTCGTGCAGACGTTTTGCAGCCCATGGTGACATAATAGATCTTAGGTAGCGCTTTTCAATACCGTACTCATTCTTGAGTAAATCACCGTCTTCGTTGACGTCAAAAAGACAGAATGGGTGGTCATTGACCGGGCTTCTCTGTCCGTCTGCGGAAAGTACGTAAATTGGTACTT
The DNA here is from genome assembly GCF_001854765.1 of Vibrio sonorensis. GTDB lineage: Bacteria > Pseudomonadota > Gammaproteobacteria > Enterobacterales > Vibrionaceae > Vibrio > Vibrio sonorensis. The sequence goes on from NZ_LJJE01000022.1 coordinate 81,486, forward strand.
GCTGCATTAGCGCTTTCAGTTTTTCTGCGAGAGACGACTTACCACCACCTACAGGGCCGAGTAAGTAAAGGATTTGCTTGCGCTCTTCTAATCCTTGAGCGGCGTGTTTAAGGTAGGAGACAATCTGCTCGATTGAGTCTTCCATCCCGTAGAAATCTTTAAACGTCTCGTAGCGTGAAATGACGCGATTAGAGAAAATACGACTAAGCCTTGGATCTTGAGCAGTATCGATAACTTCTGGCTCGCCTATCGCCATTAAAAGGCGCTCGGCAGCGTTCGCATAGGCACTCTTGTCGTCTTTACATAGTGCCAAAAACTCTTGTAATGAGAGCTCTTCATCCTTTGCCGCTTCGTAGCGCGCTTGGAAATGGTCGAAAATACTCATAATGAATTCCCCTCTGAACCTGTCAAAAAGACAAACAACCCGCAATGAATTCCAAATTCCTTCTCAATCTAAGCCTAGATGCATTTTTAGAATTTTGCTTAAAAAATATGTGTTTATTTACGTTATGTGATGGGAATCTAACGTGATATTTCCAATATGTTAGCAAGCTGAAAAAAGAGGTAAGCCATTACATATCTAGCGCGAATTTAGAAAACACTAGTGATAAATTCTGGTGAAGTGCGATGAAGCAGTGCGGTTTGAAGCAGTAGCAAATTGGAACTCAATGGAGGGAAAGCAAAGGTCTGTTTTACGGTTTAAAAGCTTAAGTCAAAAATTAGGTAGAAGAGATAGAAAAGGGAGCGTCTGCTCCCTTTATAGAAACCTTAACAGTTTTTAGGCGTTAAATATCTGACTTAACTCAGTGGCACACAGGTGGTATTGGCGCGGGCAATTTTTCCATGCTGTAAGCATTCGACGGTATTTGTCTAACATTGGCATTTGACTGTTGAAGTGGTGTTCGCCTTTGTCAAACTGCGGGTATAGACCTTCGGATTCAATTAGGAAACGCACATAGTTCACTTGCTGCGCTTCACTTGCAATATCGAAGCCTAGGAAAGTTAGGCGACGCTGGTCGACCTCTTTTCTCTCACTTTCACTTAACATGCGATTCGATTCTTGCATTGCGTGGTACATTTCCATGAACTCAATGATTTCACGGCACTCAGCATCGGTGATGCAGCCAAAATCTTTGTTTAATTCTATCATTTGCAGTTCATAACCACGCTCTACTATGGTTTGCAAACGCTGGTATTTTTTTGCATTGTCCGGATCCATTTGGGACATCAGGTAGTATTGATTTGATAGGATCAAACGTTGAGCGTTTGTCATTTCCATTCTAGGCCTCACTTAAAGCAACTCTTTATCTGTTAAAGCTAGGTTAGCCTTTTCAACAAGGGTGAAACATGATCTCAACACATGTTTATTACGAAAAATTAAAAATACTGCGAGATTTTCGTGCTACTTTTTGCGGTAGTGGTTGTAGATGTAGTCGCGGTCGGAAAAATACCGAATCCATTCCGGTTTAAACACCGCAAACATGGCCATAGACATACCGTTCAAGAGCCCTTCAGGAAACGCCAAAAGCGGAACAAAGATAAGGTAGTTGTCGTAAATGGTTTGCCAGTCATGTACATCTTGAAACGCTAGATAACTTCCACTGATTAGCAAGTGAAGGCTACCGGTAATTCCACCGTTGAAAAAACCGGCCACAAAGATAAAGACAAAGATGTTTCTTGGAAGGTGTCGATAGCTGAGTAAGAAAACTCCGTAGCTTATCAATATGGGCAGTAAACAGGAGATCAGTATGTACTCGGGTAACAGTTGCCAATCAAGCTTACCCGCGGCGCAGAGTAACAAAGACACTAACATAGATAAAAGGTAAGCCACTCGCCAGCCATACATTAAAGTGAGGGTGGTCAGTGCTAGAAAGTGTATGTTTAATCCTTCTTTAACCCCAGCTTGTGCACTCCAGAGGAAAAATAAGCTCAACAGAACGGCAAAAGTAAGATGTTGAAAATAGCGTTCCTGTTTGAGTTTTGGCAAAAATACTTGGCAGATATCACGGTGAATGAACCCGTAAGAAATTAAGATCAAAGCCAGTGCAAAAAGTGGTTGAAGGGACAATCTAACTCCAAAAAATACCAATCGGTAAGGATTGGTATTTTTTACGAAATAGTAAGGATTTGGTATCAGTATTTTACGTTTGAGTGATACTGCTCAAGGATTGAGACTATCTTATCCATGGTTTCTTTGCTGGGTGGTTCAGTGCCTTCTAACGGATACTCCAAGTCCATAGCTTCCCATTTGTGAGCTCCGAGCTTGTGATAGGGCAGTAATTCGAGTTTTTCTACATTGTCCATATCTTTAATAAACTCACCCAACATATGAGCGGCTTCTTCATCGTCGGTATAGCCAGGGACGACGACATAACGAATCCATGTTTTTTGGCCAAGTTTGTGCAAGTAACGAGCAAAATCTAGTGTGCGTCGATTTGAAACACCGATGAAGTCCTGATGTATCTCATCTTTCATATGTTTGAGATCGAGCATAACGAGGTCAGTGGCTTCCAGTACTTCATCGACGACGTCGGTGTGCTTGCGAATGTAACCGTTGGTGTCAAGGCAAGTGTGAATGCCTTCTGCTTGCGCTGCGCGGAAAAAGTCGCGAATAAACTCCGGTTGCAGCATGGCTTCACCACCAGAACAGGTAACACCACCTCCGGACGCCTTCATAAAATGGCGATAGGATTTGGCTTCGTTAATAATTTCTTCGACTGAATATTCTTTACCACCGTGAGTGTCCCATGTATCGCGGTTATGGCAATACATACACCTCATGAGACATCCTTGCAAAAAGACTATAAAGCGGATACCAGGTCCATCTACCGTACCGCAGGATTCATAGGAATGAATACGACCCTTTGTTGACATGCGACCATCTCTTCTTGTTAGTGTGCCTGTTATTTTATTACAAAATTCAGGGTTAAAGTAGAAATAACGTGCAAAAAATGTAGGAAAAACGACAAAATTCTAAACCTCCCAACATTGGTGATTTATTTGTAAAGTAGATGTTATTAACGATAAAAATATTGATAGTGATATCGGCTCTATTTTAGCCGTTTGTTGATGTTCACTATCTCATGGTTAAGAAATGTTTAAACAAATTGACTTAGTAACCGTTTAAGGTTTTGAGAGAGGATGGTCAGTGAGGTTTCCCAATGGAGAGCGAGTGCGTTTTTATTGAAAAGTGATCTAGGATTATTAATTCAGCGGGGGAGGCGTGGCCATAGTTCCACCACGCATAAACACGTTAGAAAAATGCGTAAAGAGCGAGACCACCTGTACCGTATATGTCAGTAGGAGACTCTTTGTAATCTGGGGTTTTAACGGTAGCGCTGAGTGTTGCGCCTACCACTTCGTTATACCAAGCGAAGCCTGCGACGGCAGTGGCCTGAGTATTGTCGAGAGTCACCTCATAAGCTTGAGGGTTGACCAGCGCGGGGCGGTCTCCTTCCAAAGTGACATCGTTAAATCGGTAGCGGGCTTCAATGCCCCCATAGACAAACCAGCCTGTAGAGGAACTGCCGATCATTCCCGCTCTGAACGGGTTTTCTGTATCGATGTTTGCGGCGCCAAAGTTCCCGCCTAAATCCACACCCCAACGAAGCATAATTCCCGTGGAAATATCACTGCGGAAATTGCCAAAGTTCACTTCACTTACGTTTGATAGCTCAAGTTCAGTTCCCGCTATTCTGTTGATTCGGCCAATATTAAAATGAGACAAATAGCCCACACTTCCCACTACTCCTTCGTCAACTTGATAACGCCAGCCGTTTGGTGTTGTTGACCCCGTTATTCCGTGGACGATGTTTTGAGCTTGATCCGCATACGAGTTTTCGCCAGTCATACCTATAGTGAGGTTAAAACGTTGTGCTTGCTCTGGATGTAAGCTGATGTAATTGAGTTCGCCGTGGAAAAAACCAGCGTAGGGGCGGTCGTTAGCTACCGGCAACTTCGAATCGATATCGGAAGGCGTCCACATTTTATGGCCTAATGTAAACTCAACCTTATCTAAAGAAGCGGCCCCCCAAAAGGATAAACTCAATGGTTTAAACATCGGCCAAGGCGCAATACCACCAGAGGTGTAACTAATGAAAAGACCGTTGGTATAGTCTTGGTCGACACCAAAAATACCATCGTTGTCTATGCTAAATGCAACCGTTGATTTATCAGAGGCGCAAGCCGAAGCGGAGATCAGCAGTAAAGGTATAATTCGATACAAATCCATAAGCCACTTTTGCAAACAATATTAATTAAATACTACTAGCAAATATCTTGCCTAGTTAGTGGTTAGTTATTGAAAGATGAGAATTGTGCGCTTCGTCGTGGCAAGGTTTGATGTGCCTTATTAAAGCCGGGTTTGCAATTACCAAGGCCTATGATTGAGAAATAAAAAAAGCCCTGCCAATTGGCAGGGCTCTGGATTCTACTGAGTTCTAGATTATAGAGATTCAGTGAAAGTACGTGCGATAACGTCTTGTTGCTGTTCAGCAGTTAGAGAGTTAAAACGTACAGCGTAACCAGAAACACGGATAGTTAGCTGAGGGTAGTTCTCTGGGTGCTTAACTGCGTCTTCTAGAGTTTCGCGGTTAAGAACGTTCACGTTTAGGTGTTGACCACCTTCGATGCCAGTTTCATGGTGGAAGTAACCATCCATTAGACCTGCAAGGTTTGAACGTTGTGAATCTTCTTCTTTACCTAGTGCGTTTGGAACGATAGAGAAGGTGTATGAAATACCATCTTTAGCGTCAGCAAACGGTAGTTTACCTACTGAAGTTAGAGAAGCTACAGCACCTTTTTCGTCACGACCGTGCATTGGGTTTGCACCTGGAGCGAATGGAGCACCTGCTTTACGACCATCAGGCGTTGTACCAGTCTTCTTACCGTAAACCACGTTTGAAGTGATTGTAAGGATAGACTGTGTAGGTACTGCATCACGGTAAGTCTTAAGCTTACGGATTTTACCCATGAAGATAGAAACAAGTTCACAAGCCATGTCATCAACACGTGCGTCGTTGTTACCAAATTTAGGGTAGTCGCCAGAGATGTCGAAGTCGATAGCGATACCATCTTCGTCACGGATTGGCTTAACTGTACCGTATTTGATTGCAGATAGAGAGTCAGCTGCAACAGATAGACCAGCGATACCACATGCCATTGTACGACGTACATCGCGATCGTGAAGAGCCATCAGAGCTGCTTCGTAGCTGTATTTGTCGTGCGAGTAGTGGATTGCGTTTAGCGCAGTAACGTACTGCTTAGCTAGCCAGTCCATGAAGCTGTCTAGACCTGCCCAAACTTTGTCGAAGTCTAGTACTTCGTCTAGCATTGGTTCAGTCTTAGGACCAACTTGCATCTTAAGCTTCTCATCTACACCACCGTTGATAACGTAAAGTAGAGTCTTAGCTAGGTTTGCACGAGCGCCGAAGAACTGCATGTGTTTACCAATAACCATTGGAGATACACAACAAGCGATAGCGTAGTCATCGTTGTTGAAGTCTGGACGCATTAGGTCATCGTTCTCGTACTGGATAGAAGAAGTATCGATAGATACTTTTGCACAGAACTTCTTGAAGCCTTCAGGTAGCTGCTCAGACCAAAGTACAGTGATGTTTGGCTCTGGAGAAGGACCCATAGTGTATAGCGTGTTTAGGAAACGGAAGTTTGTACGAGTAACAAGTGTACGACCGTCAACACCCATACCACCCATAGATTCTGTTGCCCAGATTGGGTCGCCAGAGAATAGCTCATCGTACTCAGGAGTACGAAGGAAACGAACCATACGCAGTTTCATTACGAAGTGGTCGATCATTTCCTGAGCTTGTTCTTCAGTAATTAGACCAGCAGCGATATCACGCTCAACGTAAATATCTAGGAAAGTTGAAGTACGACCTAGAGACATTGCCGCGCCGTTTTGAGATTTAACAGCAGCTAGGTAACCGAAGTAAGTCCACTGGATTGCTTCTTGTGCAGTTGTCGCAGGAGCAGAAATATCGAAGCCGTAAGAAGCGGCCATTTCTTTTAATTGACCAAGTGCGCGGTGTTGCTCTTGAAGCTCTTCACGCAATTGCATAGTCAGTTGTAGATCGTCGCCAGATTCTAGTTTCTCTTGAGTAGAGTGGAACTGAGCTACTTTATCCTTCATTAGGAAGTCTACACCGTATAGCGCTACGCGACGGTAGTCACCGATGATACGGCCACGACCGTACGCGTCTGGAAGACCAGTTAGAACACCAGACTTACGACATTTTAGAATGTCTGGAGAGTAAACATCGAAAACACCTTGGTTGTGTGTTTTACGGTACTCAGAGTAGATTTTAGAAACTTGTGGATCAAGTGTGCGACCGTAAGCTTTACAAGAGCCTTCGATCATTCGTACACCGCCGTTAGGCATGATTGCACGCTTAAGCGGAGCTTCAGTTTGAAGACCAACGATAGTTTCTAGATCTTTGTTGATGTAGCCAGCATCGTGAGATGTGATGGTAGAAATAACAGAAGTGTCAAAATCAACAGGTGCGTGAGTTGCGTTTTCCTGTTTGATACCTTCCATTACTTTAGCCCAAAGCGTTTTAGTTGCTTCGGTGCCCTCAGAAACTAGGAAAGACTCGTCGCCTTCATACGGTGCGTAGTTCTTCTGAATGAAGTCGCGAACGTTTACTTCGTTTTGCCAGTTACCTTCAGCAAAACCTTCCCAAGCTTTAGCAAATTGCTCTGCCATGACATACCTACCTTTTTAGTAGAAAAAACACGTACTGCGTTAGCCGTTGAGCCAGTTAACATCGCCAGTAGTGGCGAAACAGTACACTCTATTTATGAATAACAATATCTATAGTTTAAGCCTTGAATAACTATAGATATTGGCACTCTGTTTATCGACCTAACCTGACGACTTGCAATCAGGGTAATATAAAATTTTTTTGCAAACCTTAAACTAAATCAATAAATCCTAAAAAAATTCGATAAATTTGAGGGTAGCGATCACGCTACCCTCAACATTTTTTAGTTTTTAACGCTTACAACCAAGCTTTAATACCATAGTTGCTCTCAAGCATACCAACTGCAAGCATAGCAACTAGACACACTAGTAAAACACCGCCTGGGATCACAATCTTATCGATAAATGAGAGTTTGGAAGCGCGTTCCTTATCGCCAATTAGACCGTTGTTGTCCAACAGCATAGTCAATGCCCAAGCAAGTACTGGGTTGACGACGGCACTGCCGAAGATACAGATACCAGCTGCTTGTGAATCTTTAGTATCTTTAACCATCTGCATACCTGCCTCTAGTAGAGGAAGGAATACACCTACAAGTAGAGCGACGCGCATTACTGGTGGCCAAACCGCAACATCCATTGGGAAACCAAGGATAGCTACAATAATACATAGAGAGCCTAGTAAAATTGCACCAGCCGGAATAGGGCGCTTAGCGATGGCCGCTGGGATCATATACGTGCCCCAAGATGAAGTGATGTTACCACCACCAACCGCGGTACCTACCATTTGGCGGATTGAACACATTGTCATGGTGTCGTCCACATCCATGAGTACTTTCTCGGTTCTACGCGGATAGTTCAGCTCTTGGAAAATACGGTGCCCAAGGAAATCTGGTGACCACATTGCAACAGCTAGGATTGCGAAAGGCAATGAAGCGATAAAGTGCTGTAGTGTAGGGAGACCTAATTGCCAGCCTGTCTCAGTGCTACCCCACCAGTAAACTGGGTTGAGGTTAGGAAGCCCCATTTCAGTTTCAAACTTAAGGTCGAAACCCGCGCCGAGTGCAAGTGCGATAAGTAGACCAGTAAATGCACATACTGGAATTGCCAACCAACGTTTGTTTAGTTTAGCGAGAATCGCGTAGATAGCGATATTGATACCCAGTACGATCAGGCCAACATAACCCATGCTTCCTGCTTCAACCGTCGAGGACGAGATACCAGTTGCCCAATCTTGGATAGAACCAATCTGACTCATGGTTCCGGTAAAGCCGAGGAATATGAGCAATCCGCCGGCGGTACCTTCGGAAGTAAGGTTAACCAGCTTAGAGCCGCCTTTAAAATAACTGAGCAATAAACCAAACACGCCTAAAAGGATCGCAAGAGCTAAAGGGTGAGCACCTGCCAGAGCAATCGCACCGATCAATGGAATCATTGGACCGTGGTTACCGGCAAGGTTAGCGCGTGGGTTTATAAAGCCAGAAGCCAGTACACAGAAGAGTAATGCTGGTATCAACATCTCTACACGTGCTACTTCGATAGCAAATTCTTTACCTAGGTTTACATGATCCCAAGCTGCTGTCAGGCCATCGGCCCAAGACATCATTACAGCAGAGTACATGGCGATGATACCGATAGTACCTGCTAGAGCTGGGACTAAATCTTCCAACTCAAAGCGAAAATCACGACCAGGCAGGTTTAAACCAAAACGACGTGGTTTCATGATTTGCAGTTCGTGATCCAGATACTCTGAACGTGTCGCAAATTCAGATGCGGGTCTATGAAGCTCTTGATAGCTTTTAGACTCGATATCTGAAGCAGAATGCGGTTTCTTCACTGCGTCTGACATAGATTCCTCATATTCATAAGTTAAATGTTCTTTGTGAAAGTAGCTTTAAAACAAGGCACTACCTTCTAAATTCCAAGACCGATTCCCATGGTTTAACAGATTGAATGAGCCACGTAAACTTCGTGCCTTATAAAACCTTAATTTCCGCTGAGAGCATCGGATTATTGAGATTTTTATTGTTGCTGCGAGTTTATCGTGCTCCTAATTGGGGTTGATTGATTTAGATCACTTTATGAAAGATTGTGAAAGAAAACTACACCCCTATCAGCAGGGCTTAGGTGTATAACTCAAAAGGGCTGAAAAATTATTTCAAATTGTAATTTTTGTTAGACAGAGAAGAGATATGCACTGGGTGGATTAAGCCAAATTGTGATTAGTTGAACCAGATCTTGTTTTTATAAAAATGTTAACGGGTAGGTGTGGTTACGACTTGGTCTTTCTTGGTTCATTATGCGTGCAATGAAGATTAATTAGCTATATAATGAATTATTAGTCACATAATATAACTAGTTATCCTTATTTGGCAGGTTAATGATTTGTTGCATGTTGTTCGTGGTAGTGCTAGTTTGTACTCAACTGCGGGATGGGATCCCGAATAGGTACTGATAAAAGTACCAGGGAATTGGAGTGTTTAAAGCCGTTTAAATCACTTCAATTCAACAACGTCGGACACTGATAACTAAAACAAAAGCCAAGACGACATTACAGGGAGTAATAAGCGCATGAAAGATGTACCAGCGCTGGATATTAAGGATTTACACAAAACTTTCGGTCAAAACGAAGTACTGAAAGGCATTTCATTAGAAGCTCATAGAGGTGATGTTATCTCTATTATTGGATCTTCGGGATCCGGTAAGAGCACCTTCCTTAGATGCATTAATTTGCTTGAAACTCCTACTGAAGGGGAGATTTGGGTAAATGGTGAACTGATCGATATGAAAAAGAACCGTCAAGGTGAGTCAGTGCCCGCCAATGAAAAGCAGGTTCAACGTATTCGTTCTCGTTTGGCGATGGTTTTCCAAGGTTTTAATCTCTGGTCACACATGACGGTTTTGGAAAATGTTATCGAAGCCCCTGTTCATGTTCTTGGCGTCCCTAAAGCACAGGCAATTGAAAATGCGGAGTTACTTCTTAAAAAAGTAGGTCTGTATGAGAGACGAGATTATTACCCAGGTCACTTGTCTGGTGGTCAACAACAACGCGCTGCGATAGCGAGAGCGTTAGCTGTCGACCCAGAAGTTATGCTGTTTGATGAACCCACATCTGCCCTTGACCCCGAACTTGTGGGCGAAGTACTAGGTGTAATGCGCGATCTTGCTGAAGAGGGACGTACCATGTTGGTCGTTACCCATGAGATGGCTTTCGCCCGAGATGTATCAAATCACGTTATGTTCTTGCATCAAGGGTTGGTTGAAGAGCAGGGTGATCCAGCAAAACTGTTCAGCAATCCAGAATCGGAACGCTTACAACAGTTTATTTCATCGATTTACTAATCCAAGACCCAAGTTTTGGAACTACTATAAAGTCACTAAGAAAAACACAATCACAGGAGTATGGAAATGAAAAAGTGGTTAGTTGCTGCAGCAATTGCTGCTACTGCAGTTACAGGCGTAGCTCAAGCGAAAGAATGGAAAGAAGTTCGCTTTGGTATTGAGGGCGCTTACCCTCCATTTAGCTGGACTGAAGCTGATGGTTCTCTTAAAGGTTTTGACGTTGATATGGCCAACGCGCTTTGTGCGGAAATGGAAGTAAAATGTAAGATTGTCCCTCAAGACTGGGACGGCATCATTCCTTCTCTTCTCGCTCGTAAATACGACGCAATTATCGCCGCGATGTCTATTACCGAAGAGCGCAAAAAGAAAGTTGATTTTACGGGTAAGTACGCGCTTATCCCTAACAAATTTATTGCTAAGAAAGACGCGGGTCTTAATTTTGACAACCTAGATGGTGTGAAGATCGGTGTTCAACGCGCTACAACTCACGACAAGTACCTAACGGATAACTACGACAACGTTGAAATTGTTCGCTACGGCTCTTTCGACGAAGCTTACCTAGATCTGGCTAACGGCCGAATTGCTGCAGTGTTGGGTGATGCATCTGCACTTGAAGAAGGCGTGCTAAACAAAGCGGGTGGTGAAGCTTATGAATTTACTGGCCCTTCTCTAACTGATCCAAAGTGGTTTGGTGATGGTATGGGCATTGCCGTGCGTAAGCAAGACAAGGATCTAACTAAGAAACTGGATGCCGCAATCCTTTCTCTACGTGAAAAAGGCATCTATCAGGAAATTGCAGCGAAATACTTCAAGTACGACGTTTACGGTAACTAATCGTAATACCGGAAGCGGGACGCTTCGGTATACACCTGATGTAATCGGCGGTCGGTTCCGTTCCTAGAAGTCACCACCGCCGAACTGCAAAGCGTTTAGGGAACAGGAACTCACCTATGCTGGATTTACAAGGATATGAAGCCTCTATTTTAAAAGGGGCCGTGCTAACGATAGAAGTTGCAGTGCTTTCTCTGCTTCTCGCTATGGTTTTGGGTATGTTAGGCGCGTTGGCAAAACTTGCCCCTTATCGCTGGGCTCGCGCTATTGCGACGCTCTACACTACCATTATTCGTGGTATCCCCGATCTCGTCCTTATGATGTTGATTTTCTTTGGTGGGCAAATTTTGCTCAACAACAGCTTGTACTCGATAAACGAATGGTTGAACGAGTGGTTTACCCAGCAGAATCCCAGCCATGAATGGACTTCTTATCTACCGGATTATATTGATGTAAGCCCTTACGTTGCGGGCATACTGACGATTGGCTTTATTTTTGGTGCCTACATGGCGGAAACATTTCGCGGCGCGATCATGGCTGTAGATAAAGGGGAGCTTGAGGCCGCTAAGGCATATGGTATGAGCTCTTCTCTCGCTTTTCGTCGCATTCTATTACCTCAGATGATCCGTCACGCACTGCCCGGATTTGGCAACAACTGGTTAGTACTGTTAAAAACGACGGCTTTGGTTTCTATAATCGGCCTTGAAGATATGGTGCGCGTAAGTTCATTAGCCGCTGGTTCAACAAAGATGCCATTTACGTTTTATATGACAGTAGCGGTTATTTTCTTGTTTTTTACCAGCGTTTCTACAGGGCTACTAAAACTAGTAGAACGCAAGTTTAGTATTCATACGAGGTAGAAAATGGATTTTAGCTTAATTGTTGACAGTTTACCGACCTACCTCGAAGGGCTATGGACCACTTTTTGGCTGGTAGGGTTGGCTTTAATTATCGGCCTAATGGTTGCTATTCCTTTAGGTATAGCGCGCAATAGTAATAACTTGCTGCTGAGTGCACCTAGTTGGTCTTTTATCTATTTCTTCCGCGGTACGCCGCTACTTGTACAACTCTATCTCATTTATTATGGGATGGATCAGTTTTTTCCTGTTAAAGATACCTTATGGGAACACGCTTGGTTTTGTGCTCTGGTGGCATTTGTATTGAATACGTCCGCCTATACTGCAGAGATTATTCGAGGCGCGATTAACGGTTTGCCAAAAGGTGAAGTTGAAGCTGCAAAAGCCTATGGAATGAGTACGTTCAAAACTTACCAACGAATAATATTGCCAAGTGCTTTGCGCAGAGCGCTACCAGCGTACAGCAATGAAGTTATCTTTATGCTTCACGGAAGTGCTGTTGCGGGTATTGTCACCATTATTGATTTAACTGGTGCGGCTCGATTAGTGAATTCTCGCTATTACGCGCCTTTCGAGTCTTTCTTAACGGCAGGTCTCTTCTATATGGCTTTAACTTTTGTCATCTTGTGGTGCTTTAAAACCGCAGAGAAAAAGTTCCTCGCTATCTAAGACCGCTAAGTTAAACGAAAAAAGCTTCCATTGTGGAAGCTTTTTTACGCACTAAGGTAGGTTATGAAAAGGTTGACCAAATAGGTGCGTGATCGGATGGCTTTTCAATACCGCGCAGTTCGTAATCTATTCCTGCTTCGGTGCAACGCTTAGCAAGAGATGGGGTGGCGAGCACAACATCGATTCGCAGACCGCGGTTGTCGTCAAATCCTCTAGAGCGATAATCGAACCACGAGAACTGGTCATTGACTTCTGGGTGCAGTTGCCTAAATGTATCGACAAATCCCCAATCTAGTAGGGTTGCTAGCCACTCTCTCTCTTCTGGCTGAAATGAACATTTACCGGTCTTTAGCCAACGTTTGCGGTTGGGCTCTCCAATACCGATATCAGCATCGATTGGGCTAATGTTGATATCTCCCATCACAATCAGCTCTTCGTCAGATGTGTGGTGGTCGTTTAGATAGGTCATTAAGTCTTTGTAGAACTGACGTTTGTATGGATACTTGGTTTCATGGGCAATGTTGTCACCCTGAGGGAAATAACCATTCAACACGGTGACTTTACCACCATCGTCTTTTTCAAACGTAGCCATAATCATACGTTTTTGGTGTTCTTCGTTATCGGTAGGAAAACCTTTTTGTACCGATATAGGCTCTTTTTTACAAAGCATAGCGACGCCGTAATGGGCCTTTTGGCCATGGAAGTAAACCTTGTATCCCATTTTTTCTACGTCTTCGATAGGGAAGGCTTCGTCATGCACTTTGATTTCTTGCAAGCCAATAACATCGGGCTGGTGCTTGTCGATAACGGCTTGTAGTTGATGAAGTCTCGCTCTTAAACCATTGATATTGAAGCTTATAACTTTCATTAGGCTCTCGTTCTCCTCGCAGGCCTTTAAGTGAATAAAAGATAGTAACACTATTTTTATCGAAATAGGCGCTTGCGATGAGGTTTAGTTGTTTGCAATAAAATCAAGCCGGGCTCTCCCCCCGAAAGCCCGGCTTATCCAAACGCAAGCAAAGGCGATGGATTGGTTTATCTCTTTTATACAAGAGCTGATTTAATACTACGGTAAAGCTGGCAAACTAACACAATGTAATAAGATTCATTTACAAAGCTGCGGATCTCGTGTCTTTCCCATGTAAAAACGTTGTTAGTCAATACAAGTTATGAAACTAGGTGTTTATTTTGGTTGGTGGTTATTTTAGTAGAACGGTATGTTTAGCAAACCGAGCTGCATTAATTGGAGCTAATAGCTGACTAGTATTGAGGGAAACACTTGCCAGTGTTTCCCAGTCTTATGGAGGGAATACTTAGGTTAATCGTGATCTAGCTTGTGGGAGTATACGTAAGTTTGGGTACAGACAGCGACCAGGGCTAAAAGAAGTACCAAAGCAGCAAGAGGACTCCATTTCAGTAGGGGAGCGGCAACTTCCTGCCAAAGTTGCATGGGTAAAGTGACACCGTAAAATGAGAGCCATATGAGCACACCAGTCACCGCTAGCACTAAAACAATGATGGACAGCACCATGTGTCCCGCTTCACGCCAAGCTATTTGATTTCGAATTCGGTGGTGAAGTTCTTCAACTTTATCTATGTCCGACATAAGAGTATCCCCCATTTTTTCTCTTATACCGAACAGTGCAAAAAACGATCACAAAAACCAGTAACCCTTAGTGACAAGCTGTAATAGAAGCTCCCAGTCCCCAGTTAGGTGAAGATCTTTTACGGTAACTTCGCGTTGGTTGTCAACGCCGTGACGAAGTGAACAGATACACCACGGATAGCAAACTTTTCTCCGTCTACATAGAGATAATCGGTTTGGTTTTCAATGGTTAATACTTTTAGCCCAAGTACCTTATTAGCGGTTAAGCCCTGCTGCAAATCACTGCGTAACTGAGACAAATCTATAGGGGAGTCCGGCGGAACAATGTCTAGGTGGTGGCGACTTTGGCTTAGATACTGTCCTAAAAAATGATTGAGATTGTTTTTATCTTCAAACTGAGCTAGAAGCATCGCTGTCAATTTGTCGACAGCGCTTTCGCTTATGTGATGATGGGAAACCTGTGGCTGCATGCTTGGGTCGTGTAGATGCGTCAGGCCTTGAGAACTTTCAATCACATAGTCGGCAAAATGGCTCAACAGCTCTTGTTGTTTAGGTGAGCGATATCCGATGGAATAACTTAAACTAGCGCTTAGTGTATCGCCACAATGTGGAAAGCCAGGGGGGATGTAAAGCAGATCACCGCATGTGACCTCTTCATCTATAATGGGTTCGAATCCAGATATTTGTCGCAGTGCGCCATCTTGTATGACTTCATCGTATTGACCAACATCTTTAGCGCCCACTTTCCAGCGTCTTTTTCCCTCTCCTTGAAGTATAAAAACATCATACTGATCGATATGAGGCCCAACCCCTCCACCCATAGCGGAGTAACAAACCATGAGGTCGTCAAACAGCCAGTTAGGCAGCGATGAAAAATGGCTAAGTAAAGGTGCAAATGCATCGTGCCAATGATTTACAGCTTGAACGACAAGTTGCCAATGGCTTTCTGGCAGACTCGTTAGTTGTTTTTCTTCAAAAGGGCCATGAGAGACTTTCCAATTTGATTCATCGTTAAAAATCAATCTTGAGTCGACTTCGGGCTCCATACTGAATCCCGCTAACTCGTCTGCGCTTAGCGGGTCTACAAACCCTTTGAAAGCTTGTTTGATGATGACTGGCTCTTTATGCCAGTAGGTAGAGAAAAACTCTTGCCAGCTAAAAGTTTGCTTAATCATTGCTTTGTTCTTTTAATTTACGAGTGAGGTCCGATTCAACGATTTTTAGTGCTTTTAGGGCAATTTCAGTGTCGACCTTATTGGTCTCAAGGAGGTAAATGAGATCGACAGCGAGTTTTACCTCATCAGGTGCGTTTTCTAATGGGTTATCAGACATGATTATTGGTTCTTCTCTCTAAAGGTGATCTTTTTTTCAATGTTAAGCTTGGCTTGCTGACAACGTTTCAAGCGCTGTTCGGTTGCAATGAGTGCTTTTTGAGCGTTGGCTTGTTGAAAAGGCGGGGCCGATGAGAGGGCAAACTCTTTCTCTTTCACCATATCTTTCAAGCGACGTTCCCACTCTTGATGCTGCGCCAGTTCTTGATATAACTCGTTGATTGGTTTCCTGAAATGTGTGTAGTGCTTAGGCTCTTTTTTACGTATCGTGACAGTGGCAAGTTCCCGTTGAATTGCCGTTAGCTGAGCGAGTAACCGTTCGGTGAGAAACTCGGCTCGAAGAGAAGTGAGTTTACCTGACTCTTTTTCACGAACGATGGAGTGATAGGTGGAACGCAACTCACTGACACAGGGAACGATCAACTTCGCTTTACAGTGAAAAAGTTGCTGATCAAATAAGGGCTGGTGATGCTCACCCCTTTGACGATCTAGATGGGCAGCGTCTTCACTCAGTTTGTCGATAGTTTGCGATAGCGCTTCTAAGTTCATAGGCCAACAAACCAAGCGTCATAGGCCAGTTTGACGGCAAGTGCGCTGACCATAAAAACAAACACTGGGCGAATAAACTTGGCGCCAAACTTAATGGCTGAATGCGCCCCAACAAATGCGCCGGCCATAAGGCATGTGCCCATAGTTAAACCCAACACCCAGTCTATGTGACCGAGAATCGCAAAAGTGACCAATGAGGTAAAATTACTGGTAAAGTTCATCGCTTTCGCCACACCAGAGGCGAGCAAGATATTGAGACGATAGAGAGCCATCGAGCTCACTGTCCAAAATGCGCCAGTCCCGGGGCCGGCCATTCCGTCATAAAATCCTATTGATAGCCCTTGTAGATACTGTTTGCGATGAAATTTTGGGCAGTTTTCGGGCATGACAGTAGTATTGGATTGAGGCGTTTTGTGCCAAATAGTATAAATGGCGGCCGCCAAAATAATTAGTGGTAGGATCTTTTCGAGCCATTGAGTACTAATTGCGTCGACAAACAGCGTTCCCAACATCGCACCTATCAAAGTTGAAACAAAGGCTCTACCCCAGCATCTCGCTTAAATAGCCTCTTTCGGTAATAGGTAAAGGCTGCCGTCGAAGAGGCAAATGTTGCGGCAAGCTTATTTGTTCCTAAAGCAATATGTGGCGGCAGTCCTAACGAAAGTAAAGTGGGTACTGTTAACATGCCTCCACCACCTGCGACTGCGTCAATAAATCCTGCGACAAAAGCTACCAGAGCCAACACCAACAAAAGAGTTGGTTCGAGAAATTCCATAAAGTCTGTTCTTCTTACTTATTTTAATGACTATTCAACAGTGCGGCTAAAAGGTGGCAGTGAATCGAGTAGGGCTTTTCCGTACGCTTGCTCACGATGCGCCGATCGAGGATTACGACTCTACCAGAATCTTGCTCTTTACGCAGCAAACGTCCGACGGATTGAATTAACTTTTTGCTCGCTTCGGGAACTGAAATTTGCATAAATGGGTTTCCGCCTCTCATTTCGACATATTCGGCATGTGCTTGTTCTACAGGAGAAGTGGGTACCGCGAATGGTATTTTCGTGATCACTAAGTTTTCAAGCAAATCACCCGGCAGGTCGAGCCCTTCTGAGAAGCTTCCAGTGCCAAATAAAATACTGGTTTTGCCTTTCTTAACTAAGGTTTGATGTTTTTTTAGTATGGCTCCACGAGAAGACTTACCTTGTATTTGCAGTGCCCAGCCATTTTTCAAGAACGTTTTGTGTAAACTTTCAGAGACTTTATTCATCTGCCAATAAGATGAGAAGAGCACTAAGTTAGCTTTCCCTTCGATAATGTATTGCGGCAAAATCTCGGCGAGGTAATCGGTAAATTCCGTTGCTTGTGGCTCCCATTTCATTTTCGGTATCAGTAGCTCACCATTTTTTTGATATTCGAACGGTGAAGAAAGGGCAAGAAAACGAACACCGTCTTCTGTTCTTTCACTGATACCACTTTGGCGACAGAAGAACTGGAATGAGTTGAGTGCGCGCATGGTAGCGGAAACTAGAATTGCTCCTATACATCGACTCCAAATTTGTTGGTCCAACTGCCAACCTACTTCCAGTGGAGAAACATTAACGATAAAGTCGCCTTCGCGGTCGGGGTTGATTTCCAACCAGCGGGCAAGCGGGGCGCCTTTTTCCCTTTGTGGCTCTGCCATCAAGTTCCAGACCTGAGCAAGATTGTCTAGTCTTTGGGTGTAGAAGCCAATTTCGCTCAGAGCAGGCTCCGCAAGACGGCGGCTGATTTCCCCATCTTTTAAACGTTCAGTGATTAAGTCTGCAATCTTAGCGACACATTGGGCAGCCTTTTGGGACGCCTTTTTTAACTCTTTTGACTCTTCTTCTAGCCAAGAAGGCAGTTCCCCCATTTCAAAACGACAGATGCCTTCAGAAAATTGGGCAGGGTCAAAACGCTTGCTCAGCGCCGTTAACTGGGGAATTAACACTTGAATTGACTCTTGCAGATCGTTTCGAAACCGTCCAACTCGTTTTTCATCTGCGAGAGAACTGAACTTTGCCGTCAATTGGTTGAGTTTCTCTAACCAGCTAGCCGCGCCACGCAAGCTGGCAGCTGCTGAGGCATGATCTCTAGCTACTAGAGGCAAATGATGAGCTTCATCAAAAACGTAAATGCTGTTTTCCGGCTCTGGAAGAATGATACCGCCACCGAGATCGGCGTCTGCCATTACCAAATGATGATTGGCGATGATGACATCGGCAGTATCTAGGTTAGTTCGCGCTTTTTGAAAAGGGCAATCTCGGTGAGCTGGCAAAGCTGGATTGCAAGTGTGCTTGTCACTGACAATAAGGTTCCACAAGTTATCTGGGATGGGGTCAGGCCAAGAATCTCGGTCCCCATCCCACTTGTTGGTGGCTAATGCGGTATACAGCTCTTGTAATAACGATATTTCCTCTTCTTCAGGCTTGGATTCAAACATCGCCATCTGGCCGCCATCGGTGCCACTAGCTGCGGCTAATTTTTCGCTGCAGCAGTAGCGCTGTCTGCCTTTTGCCAGAGTAAAGCTAAACTCAACGTCGCTGATCCTTCGATAAAGTGGTAAATCTTTATTAATAAGCTGCTCTTGTAGAGCAACTGTTGCTGTAGATATCACGACCTTGCGATTGTTGAGCACTGCTACTGGGATCACTGCCATTAGATAGGCGAGGGACTTACCTATGCCTGTCCCAGCTTCTGCGACCAAAATGCGGTTGCTCTTGTGGTATTCGCCACAAAGGGTTTTAGTGATTTCTGCTACAAGAAAGTTCTGAGCACGACGAGGAACAAAGTTTTCTAACTGATATTGCAGGTTTTGATAGCTCTTACGCACTGCATTTTGAATTTTGCTGGTTGACATTTAACACCCCAAAAAAGCGAGTCGGGATGGTAGCACAGATTTAAAAACCGTTCTTAAGTTCACAAATAAGAATTGTTTTGAACTAAAACTAGACCTTGTTCACAAAAAAAAACTGAACCTTCATAAACTTATAATTATTTCTAAAGGCAAAAAATATAACTCTCTAACGGGCTTGATTGTCTAGTTTATAATTCTGTTTGTGCCGCAAAAATCCATATTTATCAGATTTAAAGTCTATTGCATCGCAATTTTGCGATTCATGACAAATTTATCAAATTGATTAGAACTCGCTCGAAAAATGACATGAAAATCATGTAAGTCATTGTTATATATGTATTTTTTGTTTTTTTAGAACTATTTTTTAGAACATTTGACAGTCAGAGGATTCTTTTGCAAGCTAGTCGACGAAATTTAGAGACGGTGACATCGTACCAAAGAGTGCGAGGCATCTATCAAAAAACAGAAAGGGAACCGGATAAGGATTTCCCGAATTAAGAAAAGGCAGTGGATTATTATGAAAAAGACTCTAGTAGCACTAGCAGTTATGGTTGCAGCAGGTTCTGCTCAAGCAATCGAACTTTACAACCAAGACGGCGTATCTGTAGATCTTTCTGGTGACGTAGAAGTACGTTACATCAAGAAGACTGACGAAAATGCAAACACTACGCAGCAAATCGATGATGCAGACTTCGGTTTTGACACGCGTTACCAGATCAACGACGAGTACCAAATCGGTGCTTTCTTCGAGTTCTCTGGCGACAACAACGACCGTGCAACAGGTAACTCTTCTGTAGGCAACGTTTACGTAGCTCTTTACACTCAGACTTACGGTGACCTAAAAGTTGGTAAACTAGACACTATCATCGACGACGCTGGCGTTGGTTCTGATTTCGCATTTGGTGTTAAGTCTTTCTTTGACGACGCTCCTACTGGTGGCGAAGAAGCAGTACGTTATGACTACGATAACGGTGCTTTCTACCTAGGCCTAGGTCTTATCCAAGACAAGTACAACACTGATGACAAGCGCATCGGTAAAGACGGCAACTACCTAGATGCTAAAGTTGGTTACCGTATCAACGATCTA
This sequence comes from Vibrio sonorensis, assembly GCF_001854765.1. GTDB lineage: Bacteria > Pseudomonadota > Gammaproteobacteria > Enterobacterales > Vibrionaceae > Vibrio > Vibrio sonorensis. The sequence goes on from NZ_LJJE01000022.1 coordinate 101,347, forward strand.
GACCTAACAGCTTACTACGCAACTGCTGACCTACGTGGTAAGAAGAAAAATGATGCTGGCACTCAGGATGTTCTAAACACTGACGCTACTATCTTTGCTTTCGAAGCTGTTTACGCAGGTATCGAAAACCTAAACCTAGAACTAGGTTACTACTCAACTGATGAAGAGCACCTAGGTACAGTAGTTACTCGTGAAGAAACTGACACTGTTGCTCTAGCAGCTGATTACACTTGGAACGAAATCACATTCGCTGCTGGTTACAGCACAACTGATTTCGAAGCTAGCGATGCTAAAGATGCAAACCACTGGTTCGGTAACGTAGCATACAGCGTTGCACCAAACACTAAGCTATACGCTGAAGTTGGTGGCAACAATGCAGACAAGAGCGAAACTGGTTACGCTGTAGGTATCCAAGCTAAATTCTAATTAGCTAATATCTGCTAAAAAAGCCACCTTAGGGTGGCTTTTTTGTATAAAAAGCTTGTAAAATCAAATGGTTTTTAGCTTAGTAAAATTTTAATAAGGAGATTAAGTGTGAAATTTGCTTTGATTCCACTTACGCTGTTAGCAGCAGGTATTTCATTGTCAGTACAGGCAGCTACGTTGGTTCCCGAACAAGGAATCTCCTTGTTGTTTGTCAATGGTCAAGAAACCGAGAGCAAAATCGAACCAATTGAACTCAAAGAAGGTGAAACTCAGCTAGTTTTGAGAATGGATAAGACGGTTGGTAAAGGTAACTCTAAAGAAGTCTTTACGTCAAAACCCTACGTCCTTACGTTCAATGCGAGTGGCGATACTATTAAACTCAAGCACCCAAAGGCTAGAAGTATCCAAGAAGTTACGCGAAACTTTAAAAATAGTCAGCCGGAATGGAAATTGATTCAAGATGGTAAGGAAATCTCTTACCAACAAGAGTATATCAAAGGTGGGAATGGCCTATTTCCATACATGAATATGGATGAGCTGTTAAAAGAGCACAACCAGCAGCGTGGTATCTTCTTTAAAGGTGATGAACTACAAAAAGTTGAAGTGGTAGCGCCTGTTGTTGCATCTACCTCAGCAGTAACGCAAGTTTCATCACAACAAGTAAAAGCACAGCCAGTGATTGCTTCAGACAATCTGGAACAACTAAAAGCTTGGTATATGAAAGCATCGAAAGAAGAGCGAAAAGCCTTCCGACGTTGGATGATAGACGCAGAATAATCGAAGAAACCGGAGCTAGAACTGAACTGACTCCGGTTTTTTCATTCTTGGGGTGTTAAATCACGACTGAAAACAGTCAGACCTATCTAGAGTCAATCGAATAGCTTCAATCAACTTATCTAGAGAGTGAGTATCAATAATATACGGTGGCATTATGTAGATGAGTTTGCCAAACGGTCGTATCCAAACTCCAGCGTCGACAAACGCCTTCTGAATGGTTTCCATATTGACCGGAGTCCTTGCTTCAACTACTCCAATCGCGCCAAGCCATCGAACCTCTTTTACTCTTTCATACTTAGTGAGTGAAGGCAGTGTCTTTGCAAAGTAACTTTCGATATTACGCACTTGCTGAATCCACTCTCCGGTTGCAAGTAGATCTAAGCTGGCATTAGCGATAGAGCAAGCCAACGGGTTTCCCATAAATGTGGGACCATGCATAAAGCAGCCTGCTTCACCTTCGCATACGGTGTTGGCTACGTGACTGGTCGTTAGAGTTGCCGCCAAGGTGACATAACCGCCAGTGATCGCTTTGCCAATGCACAAGATATCGGGCTCGATTTCTGCGTGCTCACAGGCGAACATCTTCCCCGTACGACCCAAGCCAGTCGCTATTTCATCGGCGATAAGTAATAGCCCGTACTGATCACAGAGCGCTCTTACCCCTTTAAGGTAGTTGGGGTGGTAAATACGCATACCACCAGCGCCTTGGACTATCGGTTCGAGGATAATTGCAGCAATATCAGTGTGGTGAGAAGCAACTTGGTGTTTGATATCATCTAGACAGCTTTCATCCCACTGTTGGTAAAACCCGATGCTTGGCGCTTGGCTAAAGACGTGTTGAGGTAAAAAACCTTTATATAGGCTGTGCATGGAGTTGTCGGGGTCTGTTACAGACATGGCTGCGAATGTATCGCCATGGTAGCCATTTCGCAATGCTAGAAATTTAGAGCGTTTCTCACCTTTGCTATGCCAGTACTGCAAAGCCATCTTAAGTGACACTTCGACTGCTACAGACCCAGAATCAGATAAGAAGACGTGATTGAGGCTAGATGGGGCGATGGACAATAACTTTTGACAAAGATCGACGGCTGGCTTGTGTGTGATGCCCCCAAACATAACGTGTGACATCTTATCGATCTGATTTTTAGCCGCTTGGTTAAGTGCAGGGTGATTGTAACCATGTATTGTTGACCACCAAGACGACATACCGTCCACCAGTTTGCGACCATCTTCCAAAACGATCTCGACACCTTGTGCACTCTCAACTGGATAACAGGTTAAGGGTGATACAGTCGAGGTGTATGGGTGCCAGATATGTTTGCGATCAAAGTCGAGATCAACGTTGGTATTATTACTTATTGCGCAATTATTGCTCATATGTAAACCTTGGTATTTTATTTTTGTTGACAGCATAACCTAAGCCTATAGACTAGCCAAGCTATTAAAATAAGTTAGAAATAAAGGAATGCATGTGGAAATCCGTCACGACTGGACCATCGCTGAAGTACGAGCGCTAATGGCAAAACCATTTATGGATCTTTTGTTTGAAGCCCAGCAGGTTCACCGCAAATTTCAACAGCACAATCACGTGCAGGTAAGTACTCTGTTATCAATAAAAACAGGTGCTTGCCCAGAGGATTGTAAGTACTGCCCACAAAGTGCTCGCTATACTACAGATATTGAAAAAGAACGCTTGATGGAAGTCGAACGCGTGCTCGATGCTGCACAAAAAGCCAAAAATGCGGGTTCGACGCGTTTCTGTATGGGAGCAGCATGGAAGAACCCTAAAGAGCGCGATATGCCTCACCTGACGCAAATGATTAAGGGCGTTAAGGAAATGGGCTTAGAGACCTGTATGACTTTGGGTATGTTGACGCCGGATCAAGCGCAAGAATTATCGAATGCTGGTTTAGATTATTACAATCACAACTTGGATACTTCGCCAGAATTCTACGGTAGCATCATCACTACACGTACCTATCAAGATCGCTTAGATACCTTGTCCCACGTACGTGATGCCGGCATGAAAATTTGCTCTGGCGGTATTATCGGTATGGGCGAAAGTGCCAATGACCGAGCGGGACTGCTAACCGAGCTAGCCAACTTGCCAACGCACCCAGAGAGTGTGCCGATCAATATGTTGGTTAAGGTCAAAGGCACGCCACTTGAAGAAGTTGACGACGTTGAGCCATTTGATTTTATTCGCCTTATTGCGATTGCGCGGATCATGATGCCAGCTTCAGCTGTACGACTTTCGGCTGGGCGAGAGAATATGAACGAGCAGATGCAAACGCTTTGTTTTATGGCAGGAGCAAATTCCGTCTTTTATGGTTGTAAGCTTCTGACCACTCCAAACCCTTCAGAAGATAAAGACATGCAGCTCTTCAACAAGTTGGGCATCAACAGCCAAGAAGTGTCCCAAAAGCCAGATGAAATTGAAGAGAACGAACTTCTAGATAGAGTGGTAGAACGCGTTGCTGCTCGTCCAAGTAAAGATGACCTCTTCTACGATGCAAGCCTTTAATAAGAGAATCGCTGAGCGATTAGCGGAAAGAGAGAACTCTTCGCTGTCTCGTACTATCAAAACGATAGAGCAGGGTAATAGTGTCAATTTAATCCACAATGGTAAAAAGTATATAAATTTTGCCAACAATGATTATCTTGGCCTAGCTGGCGATGACGAGTTAAAAAAGGCTTGGCAGCAGGGTATAGAGTTATATGGATGTGGTAGTGGGGCCTCACCTCTTGTTACTGGTTTTAGCAAAGCGCACCGAAATTTAGAACAAGCGCTTTGCAATTGGCTGGACTATCCGCGAGCGATCTTGTTTGGATCTGGTTTTTCAGCCAACCAGGCTCTGCTGGCGTGTTTGCTGGAAAAAGGAGACTTGCTACTTCAGGACAGGTTAAACCATGCATCACTCATGGAGGCTGGTATGCTATCTCCAGCTGATATGAGGCGATTCCGCCACAATGACGTTTCGCATTTAAGCCAACTGATAGACGCCAACCGCGATACGCTCGTGGTTACTGAAGGGGTGTTTAGCATGGATGGTGACCTCTCACCGCTGAAATCCATTTGCAATGAAATTTCTGATAAAGCTCTGCTTTGCGTTGACGATGCCCATGGTATCGGTGTCTTAGGGCGTGAAGGTAAAGGCAGTTGCCACTTTCACAACGTTAAACCACAGGTACAGATTATCACCTTTGGCAAGGCATTTGGCTTGTCGGGCGCAGCTATTCTATGTGATGAAATGCTCGGAGACTATTTAACACAGTTTGCCCGTCATCACGTCTATTCCACTGCGATTCCTCCGTCTCAGGCTTATGCGCTTACTCACGCGGTCAACATGGTTCGCAGTCAAGACTGGCGCCGAGATGTTTTATCCGAGCTTCAAGAGCATTTTGATAAGTGCTTCGGGGACTTAGAAGGCTATGTTCAGACCCAAACGCCGATTAAACCATTTATTTTAGGTGAAAGTGACAGAGCTTTAGCCCTTTCCGAACGATTGCAAGAAGAAAAGATGTGGGTGACCGCCATTCGGCCACCAACGGTTCCCAATCAATCAGCAAGACTTAGGATCACTTTGACCGCTAATCACTCAAAAACGCACATTGACCGCCTAGCGAGTAGTGTGAAAAAAGCGTTGGGAGCATAAGCAATGGAACATGCAGTATACGATTCCATTAAAATTTGCGACAAGCAAAAAATAGCCGATTCATTTTCAAAAGCGGCGATGACCTACGACCAGCACGCAGCATTTCAAAGAGATGTTGGAACACGACTGCTTAACTTACTACCTGCAAACCTAAAGGGTAAACAGGTATTAGATCTCGGTTGTGGAACGGGTTATTTCTCTCAACTTCTGCGAGAGCGCGGAGCCATAGTGACTTGTTTAGACCTTTCCCCCATCATGTTAGAAGTGGCAAAATCTCGTTGTGGAGAAGTGGGGGTGAGTTACCAAGTCGGAGACGCAGAACAACTTCCTTTCGACAGCGATTCTTTTGATATGGTTTTTAGTAGCCTCGCTCTGCAATGGTGTGACGATTTGTCGGTGCCATTGAAGGAGATAAAGCGCGTTGTCAAACCTCAAGGCCGAGCAGGCTTTGCCACTTTGCTAGATGGTTCTCTTGCAGAATTGAAGCAGGCATGGGGCAAAATTGACACATATCAACACGTGAATGAGTTTGTCTCGTTCAATCAAGTAAAAGTTGCGTTAGCGCAATCCGGTTGCCATTCCCATCATCTAGACTTGCCCACCATGGTTGTTTGGTACCCCACGGCCATATCTTTAATGCGAGACTTAAAAGGTATTGGTGCAAATCACGTCAGTGAACGTTCGCCTAAACCTCTGTGTCGCAATAGTCTGAAAAAGATCGAACAAGAGTACCTGGGGTATGCAAATCAACAAGGTCTTTTACCTGCTACGTATCAGGTTTGTATGGGGGTTATTAATCTATGATTAACGCATTTTTTATTGCAGGTACGGATACCGATGTTGGTAAAACAGTCGCTTCAAAGGCAATTTTACACGCCTTAGCGAAAAAGGACTTAAAAACAGTCGGCTATAAGCCAGTCGCTGCGGGTTGTGAAAAAACAGAACAAGGATGGCGAAATTCAGATGCACTGCATTTGATAAAAGCTGCAACGGTAGAGCGAGCTTACGAGCAAGTAAATCCGTATGCTCTGGAGCTACCAGCTTCTCCACATATCGCCGCTGAATATCAGAATCAGACCATTGATTATGGCGTTCTGTCTAAAGAGCTGGAAAGTCATAAATCAGCTTGTGATATGGTGCTGGTTGAAGGTGCTGGTGGATGGAGAGTGCCAGTTTCTCACGAAGACTGTTTGTCGACTTGGGTAAAGCAAGAAAAGTTGCCCGTTGTTTTGGTCGTGGGAATCAAACTGGGTTGTCTGAGCCACGCTATGTTGACGATGGAAACCATTTTGGCTGATGGGATTGAAATTGTCGGCTGGATTGCCAATAGAATCAATCCAGGTACAGAGCACTACGCCGAAATTATTGAAATGTTGGAGAATAAGATCCCAGCGCCAAAGCTAGGTGAGATTCCATACGTTCCGAGTGTGAAGCGACAAGATCTGGCGAAATACATTAACGTAGAACCGCTGTTAAAGTAATTTAAAGCAAAAAAAAGGGCTGTGAAAACAGCCCTTTTTCGTTTTAGATGCTATTACACGTCGCTAGAAAAGCCCATTAACGCCTGTTGAGTATCGACAACTTGTTTTTGAAGTTGCTGCTCAGACGCAATGCCGAGTTGCTGTTTTGCTTCTTCCTCGGTAATGCCTAGGTGACAACATAGTAAATCAATAGCCATTTGATAGTTGTTAGCTTCAGCCATGGATCGTGTCCTTATGTCTCATGGTTTTAATAATCTGATAGTGAGCCTAGCATTTTGATGAATAGCTGCAATTCGACTAAAGTCTAATCCAAAGTCAGTTAATCTTATACTTCTCTCGAATTGCTGGCGCTTCTGCTTCTAACTCACTCAATTTAATATAGAAGCTAACTGCGACTTTTGTGGAATTTTAAATCGGGAAAACACCAATATTTTCCGTGCCTTTATCACAAATCTATCCGTTTGTTGAATGATAGATTTCTCAGTAGATATCAAAGTAAATAGATGGCGAACAACAGAAAACAAATGTTTCAATTTACTGCTTAACCTTGTAATCAAAACACTTAGACTATATGTGTATATTGATGGCGTACTATAAGAAGTACGCTATACATTAAAATCTAACTATAAAAGAGTTTTGCTTGCACTATCGGAGAATCTAAATGAAGCGCGTAATGTTGTTTCTTGCTACAAACTTAGCCGTTGTACTGGTTTTAAGTGTTGTTCTTAACATCGTGTATGCCGTGACAGGTATGCAACCAGGAAGCCTGTCTGGCTTACTAGTGATGGCCGCCGTATTTGGATTTGGTGGCGCCTTTATCTCACTGTTGATGTCAAAGAAAATGGCACTGCGTTCTGTGGGGGGCATGGTCATTGAAAGCCCGCGTAACGAAACGGAGCACTGGTTGTTAGAAACGGTTCGTCAGCAATCTCAGAAAGCAGGTATAGGTATGCCTACCGTTGCGATATACGACTCTGCAGATATCAATGCTTTCGCAACTGGCGCAAAACGCGATGACTCTTTGGTTGCCGTTTCCAGCGGATTGCTGCACAGCATGACCCGCGACGAAGCTGAGGCCGTACTTGCTCACGAAGTAAGTCACATAGCGAATGGTGATATGGTTACCATGACTCTTATGCAAGGTGTGGTAAACACCTTTGTGATCTTCCTGTCTCGCTTTATTGCCAATATAGTCTCTTCGAGCAATAACAGTGATGAAGGTGAAGGGAACAACATGTTTGTTTATTTTGCCGTATCGATTGCGTTAGAGCTTGTGTTTGGGTTCCTGGCGAGCTTTATTACAATGTGGTACAGCCGTCGTCGAGAGTTTTACGCAGACGCTGGTGCCGCTCAACTGGTTGGTAAACACAAAATGATTGCGGCGTTGGAAAGACTAAAAATGAGCCACGAATCTCAATTAGAAGGCTCAATGATGGCATTTGGTATCAATGGCAAACGTTCAATCACTGAGCTGCTAATGAGCCATCCACCGTTAGACAAACGCATTGCAGCACTTCGAAACTCTTAAAAAACGTCATTAATTCTCTGAAAAGGCTTGGTTTTTACCAAGCCTTTTTTGATCCATTCCCGTAGTAAACCCGTATCTATAATCGTGAACTGAGAGTTTGGATAGTATGCAATTCGATTCTATCCTTATTGTAGTTGTACAAAAACCTATGTTGTACAAGTGATTATAGAGGGCAGAGTATGGATGTCGCGCAGGTAGGGGAAGTCTATCAAAAGCTAGACAAGAACAACTTACATCGGTTGGACGCTGTCTATCACGACAAAGTTGTGTTTGAAGATGCCGCTCATCGTTTGGAAGGCTGGTCAGCTCTTCAGGAGTATTTTTCAGCGCTGTATGAAAATGTACACAAATGTCAGTTTGTTATTCAAGAGCGTCAACAAGTGGGCGACTCTGGTTTTCTAACATGGACGATGGAGTTGGAACACCCGCGTTTACAAAAAGGGTCAACCATCTTCGTCAACGGAGTTTCGCACCTCAAGTTTAAAGATGGAAAAGTAATCTATCATCGAGACTATTTTGATCTCGGAGAAATGCTGTACGAAAACCTTCCCGTGCTCGGAAAATTGATAAAAAGCATCAAACGGAGGTTAGGTCAATGAAGTCCGTTTTCATCACCGGTGCCACTTCTGGGATAGGGCGTGCCCTTTGTGTGGATTATGCTGCCAATGGGAAGACGGTTTATGCGTGTGGGCGCAATCAGCAGGTGCTCAATGAACTCAAAGCAGAGTTCGACAACATTGTACCAGTGCGTTTTGATGTGACTGACAAAACGTCTGCAACATCGGCGTTAAGTTCTTTTGACCTTGTTCCCGACGTGTGGATTCTCAACGCCGGAGATTGTGAATACATCGAACAGGGCGTTGTTGACTCGCAGCTGGTTTCACGCGTATTCAACACCAATGTGATGGGAGTGGTAAACACGATAGAAGCATTTCAACATCACCTGCAAAACGGTCAGCGAATCGTTATTGTCGGCTCTATAGCGAGTGAGCTTGCTCTACCTAGAGCAGAAGCTTACGGCGCTTCCAAAGCCGCAGTGAGTTACTTTGCTCGCGCTCTCAAACAAGATTTAGCTCCAAAGGGAGTAGAGGTTTCTGTTGTTTATCCCGGCTTTGTTAAAACCCCTCTCACAGATAAAAACACTTTTGACATGCCTATGATGGTGTCGGTCGAACAAGCGTCTAACGCGATTAGAAAAGGCATTGAACAAGGGAAAAGCTCAATATATTTCCCGAAAAGATTTACATCGATTTTGAGATTTATTGGGGCATTGCCATACAGCTGGCAATACGCGTTGACAAAAAAACTTTTAAAAAATTAGCGGAGAAAAGAAGTGAAAATAGCCATCATAGGAACTGGAATATCAGGGCTCACTTGTGCTTACAAACTTCACCGTTCGCACGACATAACCGTATATGAAGCCAACGACTATATCGGAGGTCATACTGCGACAATTGATGTTGAGGTTCAGGGTCAGCCTTTTGCAGTAGATACCGGTTTTATTGTCTACAACGATAGAACTTACCCCAACTTTATCGCCTTGATGAATGAGATCGGTGTTAAAGGAACGCCGACCGAAATGAGCTTTAGCGTGCGCAATGATGAAAATGGCTTGGAGTACAACGGTCATACGTTGACGACGCTCTTTGCTCAAAAGCGCAACTGGCTAAACCCCAAGTTCTACCACTTTATTTGGGAAATTCTCCGATTCAATAAAATGGCTAAGGTTGCGACAAAAGGGGAAAGAGAACAGCAGACCTTGGGTGAGTTCCTGGATGTAAATCGTTTTTCTGATTATTTCTCAACCAACTACATCTTGCCCATGGGCGCGGCTATCTGGTCTTCTACACTGGCAGATATGCGAGCGTTTCCGCTGCAATTTTTCTGCCGATTTTTCTTGAATCACGGTCTTTTAGATGTGGTTAATCGCCCACAGTGGTACGTGGTCAATGGCGGTTCTCGTTCGTACATAAAGCCGCTAACTAAAGCCTTTGCAGATAATATCCGACTCTCTAGTCCAGTGCAGAAAGTCGCAAAGAGTGAAGACGGCGTTTGGGTCGAAGCGCAAGGAAAAAGAGAGTACTTCGATCAGGTTATCTTCGCTTGCCACAGTGATCAGGCATTGGCGATGATTGAAGCACCGAGCGAAGCCCAAACTGATGTACTTACTAACTTGGCATATCAGGCAAACGAAGTGGTCTTACACACCGATACGTCTTTGTTACCGAAGCGAAAAGCGGCTTGGGCCTCTTGGAACTATTGGCTCACAGGCGATAGTGCAGAAGAGCAGGCGGCCCCAAAGTTAACCTACAATATGAATATTCTCCAACACATCGACGCGCCAGTGACCTTTTGTGTCTCGTTAAACAGTGGGGAGACGATTGACCCAGCCAAAATCTTGCGCCGCTTTGAATACCATCATCCCGTATTCAATAAGCCAGCCATGGAAGCACAACGTAAACGCAGTCAGATAAATGGTTTGGACGGTCTCTGGTTCTGTGGCGCGTACTGGTACAACGGATTCCACGAAGATGGTGTACGCAGTGCTTTGGATGTGGTGGAGGGTATCGGCAAGTTACCACAAAAGCGAGAAACGCGAGGTGCGGCATAATGACTGGGCGAGATCTCAACAGCGCGATCTTATCTGGGAATGTAAGGCATCGACGTTTTGCCCCAACTACACATAGTTTGAACTATCATTTGTTTATGCCAAGTATCGATCTAGACGAATTGGAAACACTAGAAAAACAAGTGGTGGGTTTCGGTCAAAAATGGTGGAACTGGGCTCGATTTCGTCGACAAGACTACCTTGGTGAAGGTTGCCTAAAACAAGCGATTCAAGACAAGGTTTTTGAACTTACAGGAAAGCGTTTTGATGGGCGCGTAGAAGCAGTCGTTCACTTACGATACTTAGGGTTCTATTTTAGTCCGGTCAACTTTTACTACCTGTTCGACCAAGAAGGCGAATGGCAGTACTTATTGGCTGAGGTGAGCAACACCCCGTGGAATCAAAGACATTATTATGCCATACCCAAAACTAGAGATGGCAAGTGGCAGCATGAAAAAGCCTTCCACGTGTCGCCTTTTAATCCCATTGAGCAGAATTACCATTGGCGTTTAAAGCGACATCAGTCGAGTGTGCTAATCCACTTAGAGTGTCACCGTTCGGAAAAAGAGTTCGACGCCACTATGACAATGAAGAAAGAACCGTTAAGCAGCAAAAATCTTATTGGTCATTTGATCAAAACACCGGTAATGGCAGTAAAAGTGATTATAGGAATCTATTGGCATGCGCTTAAGTTGTGGTTAAAGAAGACCCCTTTCTATGCTCATCCAGACTCAGACAACAATAACGAACACAGGGAGCAAAATACGCCATGAACTCGCAAATAGTGACTAACGCGCGAGGCTTAAACGTCTTAGAGCGATCTTCTCGTTCCCTAGTGATGAAAGCCGTTTCAATGCTCCAGTTTGGTAGCCTAACCGTAGAGGAAGAGTACGAAGATCAATCGGCTTCGAGAAGAGAAGTGTTTGGTAAAAGAGACGAAAACGGAATAAATGCGATTGTTAAAGTAAAACATCCGGGTTTTTATTCGCGTGTACTTAAAGGAGGAAGTATCGCGGCGGCAGAAGCGTATATGGATGGCTGGTGGGAGAGTCCAGATCTAACAGCAGTGACGGAGCTGATGGCGCTAAACATGGACGCGTTAGACAAACTGGAATCCCATACATCGCCTCTCACTCGATTAATGATGAAATTGATGCACTGGTCGAATCGAAACACCATCAGTAACTCAGAAAAAAACATCCACGCGCATTACGACTTGGGCAACCCATTGTACGAGTTGTTTTTAGACAAAAACATGCTGTACTCATCCGGCATTTACAAATCTTCTAAAGACTCATTAGAAAAGGCACAGATAAACAAGATGGATCGCCTGTGCCGCCAGTTAAATCTCACCGAGAAAGATCATGTGATAGAGATTGGTACGGGTTGGGGTGGTATGGCAATTCATATGGCGAGTCACTATGGATGTAAGGTAACAACGACAACTATTTCTGAAGAGCAATATCAGTACGCAAAGGAACGCATTCACACTCTTGGGTTAGACGATCAAATTACTTTGCTAAAACAAGATTATCGCAAGCTTGAGGGGCAATATGACAAGCTTGTCTCCATAGAAATGATAGAAGCTGTGGGCAAAGCTTATTTAGAGTCATATATGAAAAAGTGTCAGTCCTTATTAAAACCGGGCGGTTTAATGGCGATTCAGGCAATTACTATTGCTGATCAGCGCTATGATTACTACAGCAACAATGTAGATTTTATTCAGAAATATATTTTCCCAGGTGGTTTTTTACCCTCTATTACTGCACTGACCCAAACTGCGACTAAATACAGCGATTTAGTGATTCAAGATCTGTTTGATATTGGTATCGACTATGCAAAGACCCTTAACGATTGGCTGGTTCGTTTTGACCACAATATAGAAAGCGTGAAACAACTTGGATATGACGAGCGCTTTATCCGTATGTGGCGCTACTACTTTTGCTACTGCGAAGGTGGGTTTAAAGCAAGGAGTATAAGTACAGTTCACGTAACGTTTAGACGCCCACCGGTGAAGTAGCGCTATGGCAAAACTCCTATACCCTTCGATCTGGTTTCAACTGCTTTGGTTTCTGGCAGTATTAGGACAAACACAAATGCAGTGGCTAACCGTAGCGTTAGCCACTTGTACCTATGCAGTGTGTCTTATCCGATGGCCGTTTCCCATTGAAAAAGCGATTACTCTTGCCCTGTTTGGCATGTTGATGGATTACGGCAACATGCAACTTGGCGTTCTCTCTTTCGAGCAGAGCTTTTTTCCAATTTGGTTGCTTGCTCTGTGGTTTAGCTTCACTTGGTATGCTTATATTTTGAAAACTTTATTGAGCCGATACCCACTTACCTTCGTATCAGTGTTAGGTGGAGTAGCCGGAGCATTAAGCTACGTAGCTGGTCATAAGTTTGGCGCGGTTTCCTTTGACTACTCCTTACCAATAACACTCAGTGTACTGTTCGTTGAATGGTCCCTGATTATGGCTCTTATTGCGAAGGTGTACGGTTATGGCAAAGGAAATAGTAAAAACGTGCTGTCTTAGCGCGCTGTTAATGGTGAGTAGTGCTGTCACTGCAAAAGAAGCTTTAGAAAAGCAATGGGAAAATTGGGATGAAGTGGGGGAAGCGCAATTAACGGTGTTTATCTTTGATGTATACCAGTCGAGATTATTAACCCCATCTGGGGAGTACATAAGTCAGCAAGACATCACGCCTCATCCGCTGGCTCTTAATATCCAATACCAACGCGATATTTCTAGCCAGCAACTCCTAGAAGCAACGGAAGGTGAATGGGAAAAGCTTGGGTTTAACCGCGGTGATATTCAGCGTTGGAGCCGAAATCTGGCGAAGATTTTCCCAGACATCAAAGATGGACAAGAACTCACCTACGTGACAGACGGAAATAGTGGTCGCTTCTATTACAACCCAGCACAAAACCAAGACATTACCATGATAGGCGAGATAGCAAACGAATCCCTCAATGATGCATTTTTATCAATTTGGCTTTCTCCCGACACGTCATATCCAGAATTAAGAAAACAACTGATAGGAAAAGCTCGATGAGAAAAAGCGTCGTTTTATTTTTAAGTCTATTTTTGGTTGCATGTACGGCCGATTTAAATCAGTACCAAAATAGTTCTCCGCGTTTTGATTTGTTTAATTATTTTCAAGGTAAAACCTTGGCGTGGGGAATGGTTCAAGACTACACGGGTAAGCAAACACGACGTTTTGAAGTGATGATAATTGGCGAAGTGAAAGACGATAAATTGGTACTCACTGAAGATTTTGTATTTGATGATGGGGAAGAAACGCGTCGAATCTGGACTATTGTAGAAACTCGCCCCGGGTATTACCAAGGCCAAGCAGATGATATTCAAGGAGTCGCGATAGGGCAGGAAGTGGGCAACGCACTGCGCTGGAAATACGATTTTGAGTTGGCTTTAGATGATTCAACAATAGTGGTTGAGTTTGATGATTGGCTTTATCGACAGGACGATAAGCACGCCTTCAACCTTACTAAAATTAAAAAGTTTGGAATTGAAGTGGGCCAGTTGACCCTATTTTTTCAAAAACAAGGGGAATAAAACAAAAAAGGCTTCCGTTTGGAAGCCTTTTAATTCATTAAGCCGATTAAAGCTTGTCTGTTAACTCAATCGCTTGACCGATGTAGTTCGCAGGTGTCATCTCTTTCAAGCGAGCTTTTTCACTTTCTGGCAACTCAAGACCGTCAATAAAGTTGCGCATTGCCTCGCCATCAACACGTTTACCACGGGTTAGCTCTTTCAGTTTTTCGTATGGCTTCTCAATACCATAGCGACGCATAACTGTTTGAACAGGTTCCGCTAGAACTTCCCAGTTTTGGTCAAGTTCCGCAAGTAGTGCATCGCGGTTCACTTCTAGCTTACTGATGCCTTTTAGGGTAGACGTGTAAGCAATAACCGCGTAACCAACGCCGACACCAAGGTTACGTAGAACCGTTGAATCGGTTAGGTCACGTTGCCAGCGAGAAATTGGAAGCTTTTGCGCTAGGTGTGAGAACACTGCGTTCGCTAGGCCAAGGTTGCCTTCAGAGTTTTCAAAGTCGATTGGGTTAACTTTGTGCGGCATAGTAGAAGAGCCGATTTCACCAGCAATCGTTTTTTGCTTGAAGTGGCCCAGAGCAATATAGCCCCAAACATCGCGATCAAAGTCGATCAAAATAGTGTTGAAACGCGCAACGGCGTCGAATAGCTCAGCGATGTAGTCGTGAGGTTCGATTTGAGTGGTGTAAGGGTTCCAAGTAACGCCTAGTGACTCAGTGATGAACTCTTCGCTGAACTTGTGCCAGTCTAGATCTGGGTATGCAGATAGGTGTGCGTTGTAGTTACCTACAGCACCGTTGATCTTACCAAGAATTTCAACGTTTTCGATTTGCTTGTACTGACGTTCCATGCGGTAAGCAACGTTCGCCATCTCTTTACCCATGGTGGTCGGAGAAGCAGGTTGACCGTGAGTACGAGAAAGAAGAGGAATGTCGCGGTACTCTTCGGCAAGCTTAGTAATAGCATCAATTAGGTTGCGGATTTCAGGAAGAATCACGGTTTCACGCGCTTCTTTAAGCATTAGAGCGTGAGATGTGTTGTTGATATCTTCTGAAGTACATGCAAAGTGGATAAACTCAGTGACCGCGTGAAGCTCTGCAACTGGCGCTACCTTTTCTTTCAGGAAGTATTCTACCGCTTTAACATCGTGGTTTGTCGTACGCTCAATCTCTTTGATACGGTTAGCGTCTTCTTCTGAGAAGTTTGCTGCCAGTTCGTCTAGATAAGCATTAGCTTCGGCACTGAAAGCCGGCACTTCAGCGATTTCCGCTGTTGCTGCAAGTTTTTGAAGCCAACGAATTTCAACGATAGTACGGTACTTCAACAGACCGTATTCGCTAAAAATTTCACGTAAAGCAATCGTCTTGCTACCGTAACGGCCGTCTACTGGTGAAACAGCAGTCAATGCTGACAGTTCCATGATGTTCTCCTGAATTGGGTTTCTAAATTTCGTGAGCTTTATACCAATAACTGTGGCAATTGTCACGAATAATGCGCAAACGTTTGCGCGAGATTGATGAAGTCAAAAAAACAAGCTCGCGGAAAACGCGAGCTGATTGTTACATTCGGGCCAAAAGTATCTGAGCTTGTTCGACCATCTTCTTGCGTCCAAAAATAAGGTGACGGCGTTTGCCCCCCACCTGGCGC
This sequence comes from Vibrio sonorensis, assembly GCF_001854765.1. Lineage (GTDB taxonomy): Bacteria > Pseudomonadota > Gammaproteobacteria > Enterobacterales > Vibrionaceae > Vibrio > Vibrio sonorensis. The sequence continues at coordinate 117,042 of NZ_LJJE01000022.1, forward strand.
CAAAGTACTGCGCTGCGGATACCAGACAGTAAAAGCGCACGGACTTTGTGTTGCGTACTGGTCTGCTGGAGGACAGATGGTGTGCCCGATACTTGAATGCGCGGGCCAATAGGGCTGATAACGTCCAAATACACGCTCGCCATGTTACTCACCATTTGCTCGTCTAAAAGCTCAAAGTGGTCCTGTTGGCGAGAGAGCATCTGAATTCTATCGCCTAATTGAGACATAGCGTCATTACGGCCATTTAGCTTGCGTTCTAAAGCCATCAAACTGATGATATAACGCGTCACTTCACTGCCAGATGGCGTGCTATCAATACCGTTAACTAAACATTCCAAACCTACTCGAAGATCGGACTCTCGGCCAAAGACATCGATTGTACTGTTTGGACTTAAGTTGAGTACCGCATTTAAAGAGGTAATTAACGCTTGTTCGTCACAATGACCTTGTTTAGCAACTTGTTGAACCAGTGCCACTGCTTGGCAAATCCCGGCAAAAGCAATCGTACGGTCATAAAGAGTGTTGGCCACGTCTACTTACTCCTGAAACTTGTAGTTAAAAGCGCTCTTCGATAATGCCACCACCTAGGCAGACATCATTGAGGTAAAATACAGCCGACTGTCCCGGAGTGACAGCGACTTGTGGCTCATCAAAGACCACTTTAATATTTTCGTCGTCAATTGGAATAATGGTACAAGGAATATCGGTTTGACGATAGCGAGTTTTCACTGAGCATTGAAGTGGCGCAGTAATTGGCTGGCGATCCACCCAGTGTAATTGTGAAGCTAGTAATCCATTAGATTTTAGCAGTGGGTGATCGGCCCCTTGTACCGCGATAAGAACGTTTCTTTTTAGATCTTTCTCGGCCACATACCAAGGTGATTCGTTGCCACCGCCGCCTTTTTGACCGCCAATGTGCAATCCCTTTCGCTGACCAAGGGTGTGATACATTAAGCCTTGGTGCTCGCCAATTACTTTGCCTTCCGGTGTTTCAATTTTGCCCGGTTGAGCGGGTAGATATTTGGATAAGAAATCAGTGAACTTTCTTTCCCCAATAAAGCAGATACCGGTTGAATCTTTCTTTTTTGCAGTGATTAGTCTTGCTCTTCAGCAATGCGGCGAACTTCGGGCTTTTCTAATTCACCAACAGGGAATAGGCTGCGACTGATTTGCTCATGGCTTAGTGTATATAAGAAATAGCTTTGATCTTTGTTGCCATCTATACCGCGTAACATTTGCGCCTTTTCGCCGTTTTCTGGGAAGCTTCGGCGTACGTAATGACCCATGGCGATATAGTCGGCGTCTAATACTTCGTCGGCAAATTCCAAAAAGGCTTTAAACTTGATCTCTTTGTTACAAAGAATATCAGGGTTCGGAGTACGTCCTGCTTTGTATTCAGCAAGGAAGTACTCAAAAACGTTATCCCAGTATTCGGCTGCAAAGTTAATGGTGTGCAGGTGAATCCCCAGTTTGTCACATACAGCTTGAGCATCGGCAAGATCTTCAGCGGCAGTGCAGTATTCTTCGTTGTCGTCTTCTTCCCAGTTTTTCATAAACAGGCCTTCCACTTGATAGCCCTGTTGCTTTAGGAGGTAGGCTGATACTGAAGAATCTACCCCTCCGGACATACCGACAATTACTTTTTTACAACTGTTTTCTGAATGGTTACCAGACATTACTTACTACCATATGTGTTAACTGGACGCAGATTCTATCAGAAAGCATAGCGCTGTGACAGTTTATAGCACGCGTCCCAAAAGAGAGTTATCAAGGTTTTGTTATTCGTATTTGGGGGCGGAAATAGCCGACTTCAAGTTACTGCGAACATAAATCAATCGAGCAAACGTTTGCTATAGTTATCCATATTGCCGACAAATTGTACTCAAGTTAGAATCCGCCATCTTTCCGTTCCATAGCTAGAAAACAGAGATATGAAATTTCCCGGTCAACGCAAGTCAAAACACTATTTCCCTGTCCATGCTCGTGATCCTCTAGTGAGTCCATCTCAAGAGAGTAAAAAGATGTCGAGTACTCATATCATTGGTATTGATCAAACGTTGGTGGATATCGAGGCAAAGGTATCTACCGATCTTATCGATAAGTATAGATTGAGCAAGGGACACTCACTGGTTATTGACGACGATACGGCCGAGGCGTTGTACAACGAACTAAAAGAGCACAATCTCATTTCTAATGAGTATGCGGGTGGAACCATAGGCAATACGCTTCACAATTATTCCGTATTAGCCGATGACCGCTCAACACTGTTGGGTGTCATGAGTCAGGATATAAAAATTGGTAGCTATGGTTACCGTTATATCTGTAATACCTCTAGTAGAATGGACCTCAACTATTTACAAGGTGTTGAGGGAGCGATTGGTCGGTGCTTTGCCCTTATTACCGAAGACGGTGAAAGAACGTTTGCGATTAGTGAAGGGCAAATGAATCAGTTAAAACCGAGCAGTATTCCGGAGAGTATTTTTGAGTCGGCTTCTGCTTTGGTACTGACCGCCTATTTAGTGCGCTGTAAACCAGGAGACCCGATGCCTGAGGCGACAATGCAAGCGATAGAGTACGCCAAAAAGTACGATGTACCCGTCGTGCTGACACTGGGTACTAAGTATGTAATCCAAGATGATCCAGAATTTTGGCAAGCATTTTTGCAAGATCACGTTACCGTGGTTGCTATGAACGAGGATGAAGCGGCGGCATTGACAGGAGAATCCGACCCATTGGCAGCATCTGATAAAACATTGGATTGGGTCGATCTAGTATTGTGCACTGCGGGCCCAGTGGGACTGTTTATGGCTGGTTATACCGAGGAAGCGGCGAAACGTGAAACTTCCCTACCTTTATTACCAGGTGTGATTGCCGAGTTTAATCGTTACGAATTTAGCCGACCAGCAAAGCGCTCTCAATGTGAAAACCCATATAAAGTTTATTCGCATATTTCACCGTATATGGGCGGGCCGGAAAAAATAAAGAATACTAATGGCGCAGGCGATGCAGCCTTATCCGCTTTGTTGCATGATATGGCGGCCAATAAATACCATAAAGAAAATGTGCCTAATTCAAGTAAGCATGCTCATTCGTACATTACATACTCCTCTTTTTCTCAAGTGTGTAAGTATTCAAACAGGGCGAGCTACGAAGTTTTGGTGCAACATTCACCAAGGCTTTCTAGAGGATTACCCGAGCGCGAAGATAGTTTAGAAGAAGCGTATTGGGAAAGATAAAAAAAGCTCCCAGTTGGGAGCTTTTTTATTTGAGATAGATGGTGAAATTAGATTAAGAAGTCATCTAATGACTTTCCAGCATCCAGTTGAGCTTGAATTGCAGAAGGTGTTCTACCTTGACCAGTCCAAGTTTTTTCATCACCTGAGTTATCAACATATTTATATTTCGCTGGGCGAGGAGCGCGTTTTGCTTTGCCTTTCGCTTTGCCTTCACCAGCCAATGCAGTAATCAATGCATCAACATCGATACCGTCTTTAGAAATCTGTTCCGCGATCGCCGCTAATTTAGCTTCTTGTTCCGCTGCCGCTGCCAGTTCAGCTTCCTCAGCTTCTTTACGCTCTTGGACTACAGTAGTAAGTTTATCTAATGCTTCTTCTAGTTGCTCTGTCGACAAATCACGTGCGAGAACACGTAGACTGCGAATATTTAATAGTACTTTAGTTAGTTCCGACATACTCATCCTTACTTGAATAAAATAGAGTCGATTGAGAAATACTAAACCCGCATGGTGCGGAATACAATAATAATCTTAAGAATAGATGGGAATAATATCAAATATACTTATAAAAAAAAATTGAAAAAAATATATTTCCTTAGCTAAACAAATATTGCGACTTTCACTCTAGTACTAAACGGTTATTGAAATGGGTATATAACAGTACCGTTTCATATTTAAATTCAAGGTTAATCAAGTGGTTTATGTATTCAATATCTGCTTTAGTTATGTACAAACCGTATGGTTTTAGAATGAATTTTGTAAAATTATTCCTAAAAAGTAGATAAACAGAATAAGGTAAGATTACGAAAGCTCGAGCATAATTCATCAGATCTATTAGTATCCGTTGAGTTTCATTTCCATTGATAACCGCATAAAGTACTTTTTCTGCCAGCTTAATGAAGCTTTCCTTATATTACCATTGAAAGGGGAACTCATAGCACGTGTTCATATTGTTAGGCAAAAACGAGAGAGCGATAGATACGACGAATAAAAACTAACACTGGATAAAGTATCATCTTGTCAGAATTTGTAGAGGCTTCATGACGTTATCATTATAGGTATTAATAAGATTGTCGATCGTATTGCAAATGTAGGTGATTTAAGTACAATGCACGTTACCTAATGCGATTGCAGAGCTAAAATCTTGTCAAGTGCCATTTGATTTGGTTAATAATTCTGCATCGCGGTAGAGGCGCAATATGAATAAGTAACATTTTCTGGGGTGATACCAATGAGAGAATGTAAAAGGTCATATTGCCGAAGTAGATCTGTTCATCAAAGCAGTCTGCTGGGGTTGTGCTCGAATAGGGACAACACTGCCATAGTCTATAATTTTTTAATACTATGGAGCGCTACTGTAGGGTTGGGTGAAGTGTTCGCTTCCCTGTCGCTAAGTTCAACATGTAATAAGCAATCGCTTATTCATCTGCAGTAGATCTCTAACCAAATTAACTGGTTTTTGAAGATCATGAATTTAATTGATTTTGCATCATCTCCTATCTCGTTGATGCCGCCAATTGTGGCGTTAAGTCTTGCGATTATTACACGTCGCGTTTTAGTTTCCTTAGGTGTCGGTATCCTACTAGGTGCTGTCCTACTCAATGATTACTCACTTTCTAATGCTGCAGGCTATATTGGCTCAACAGTTTCAAGCGTGTTTGTAGAAGACGGCGGCTTGAACATGTGGAACATGAGTATTGTTGGCTTTTTGCTACTACTCGGCATGATGACCGCGTTACTGACCCTTTCAGGTGGTACGCGAGCGTTTGCCGAATGGGCTCAGTCTCGTGTAAAAAGTAAACGCGGCTCTAAACTTCTTGCAGCCTTTTTAGGCGTATTCATTTTTGTCGACGATTACTTTAACAGCTTGGCGGTAGGTGCTATCTCACGTCCAGTGACGGATCGCTTTTACGTTTCTCGCGCCAAACTTGCTTATATTCTAGATTCAACCGCTGCTCCTATGTGTGTGATCATGCCAGCATCAAGTTGGGGTGCTTACATCATCACCATTATTGGCGGTATCCTAGTAGCACACGGCATGACTGAATATTCAGCGCTTGGCGCATACCTGCGTTTAGTGCCAATGAACTTCTATGCTTTGTTCGCCATTCTTATGGTGTTTGCTGTTGCTTGGTTCGGACTTGATGTTGGTAAAATGCGCGATCACGAAGTGGCGGCATCACAAGGTCACGGCTTTGAAAAAGATAGCGAAAACGACGCTCAAGAAGCACACGAACTCAATGAAGAGCTCGATATTGAGCAAAGCGAAAAAGGCAAAGTGCGCGATCTAGTACTACCTATCTTGGTACTGATTGTTGCAACGGTAGCGTCAATGCTTTACACAGGAGCACAAGCGCTAGAAGCCGATGGTAAAGCTTTTAACTTGCTGGGTGCTTTTGAAAACACCGATGTAGGTATGTCACTGATATACGGTGGTGTGTCGGGCTTGATTGCCGCCTTCTTGACTGTTGTTGCACAAGGTCTTGCCATGATCGAAATAGTGAGAACGCTATGGATCGGTGCAAAGTCTATGTTTGGTGCAATTCTCATTCTGATTTTCGCTTGGAGTATTGGTTCGGTTATCGGTGATATGAACACGGGTAGCTACCTTTCATCACTCGCGCAAGGAAACATAGGATTACACTGGTTACCAGTTATCTTATTCTTATTGTCTGGTTTGATGGCATTTTCTACCGGTACTTCTTGGGGTACATTTGGCATCATGTTACCGATTGCAGGCGATATGGCCGGTGCAACGGACTTGGCGTTGATGCTTCCTATGTTGAGCGCAGTACTTGCAGGTTCAGTGTTCGGTGACCACTGTTCACCAATTTCAGATACGACCATTCTTTCCTCAACCGGTGCTCGCTGTAATCACATCGACCACGTGGCAACGCAATTGCCTTATGCACTTTCCGTTGCATTGGTATCGTGTGTAGGATTTATCGTATTGGGTATGACCTCATCAGTGCTCTTCTCACTGGCCGCTTCTTTTGCCGTTTTTGTTGCGGTATGTGTGGCATTTTCCATCATCTCCAAATCGAAAATGGAAAATTGTCAAAACGTCTAATTCAGTTGTTTTAGAGTGAAAGAGGAGCATTTGCTCCTCTTTTTTATTTGTATTATACAAAAGTTATTATTTTTAAAATTAAGGGTTGAAAATTTAGCTCAGCTTGTTATTGTGAATATCAAGTAAATCGGAGAAGCCATTCATAAGTATGCGCAATTTTGTCATGAACATTCATCACCATCATCACCCAATATAGTCTTTCGGGAGATGTGCGCGTACCCGGGAGGCAGGAAGCTCCCGGAGGTGAAAAACGATTACTACGGATTTCAAACCCTCGGGAGACCAACAATCTCTCGAGGGTTTTCTAGTTTTAGTCGAGTTGAAAAATATAAATATTAACGAGTTATACAGGGATTTTAGTAATGCAAACACAACGCCTAAGAATCGCTATCCAGAAAAAAGGCCGCTTGAGCAAAGAGTGTCAAGAACTGCTTAAAAAATGCGGTGTAAAGTTCAACATTATGGGTGAGCGTTTAGTCGTTCACTCACTAAATATGCCAATTGATTTACTGCTTGTGCGCGATGATGATATTCCGGGTTTGATCATGGATGGTGTCGTTGACCTTGGTTTTATCGGCGAGAACGAACTTGAAGAAGTACGTTTAGACCGCAAAGCACTCGGTGAGCCCAATGAGTTTGTAACACTTCGTCGTCTAGACTTTGGTGGCTGTCGCCTCTCTATTGCCATTGACAAAGATGAAGTTTACAACGGCCCGCAAGATTTAGCAGGAAAACGTATCGCTACTACTTACCCTCAATTGCTTAAAGCGTATATGGACGAGCAAGGGGTGCCTTTTTCAACGTGTATGTTAACGGGTTCAGTAGAAGTAGCGCCTCGCGCTGGTCTAGCCGATGCCATCGCTGATTTAGTTTCTACGGGAGCAACACTGGAAGCGAACGGTCTTAAAGAAGCCGAAATTATCTTCAAATCAAAAGCAACGCTTATCCAACGTTCTGGCGAGTTTGATGACGAGAAAAGAGCGCTTATCGATAAACTGCTGACGCGTATGCAAGGTGTTCAGCAAGCGAAAGAGTCTAAGTACATTATGCTTCACGCTCCCCTAGCGAAGTTGGAGCAAATTAAAGCGCTTCTACCAGGAGCGGAAGACCCAACTGTATTACCATTGGCCGAAGACAAGAGCCGAATTGCCGTTCACTTGGTCAGTACTGAAAACTTGTTCTGGGAAACCATGGAACAGCTTAAAGAGCTTGGTGCAAGTTCCATTCTCGTTCTGCCAATCGAAAAAATGATGGAGTAAGGCGATGAGAACTGTAGTTTGGCAATCACTAAGCGAGTCGCAGCAAGACTCTATCTTAACTAGACCGGCAATCACCGAAGGGGCAAATATAACTTCGGCTGTCGAAGAGGTAATTAAGCAAGTTAGAACAGATGGTGATAAAGCACTGTTAAATCTGACGGAAAAATTTGACCGCGTTCGCCCAGAATCTATTCGCGTAAGCGAAGCTGAAATTGACGCAGCTTGCGACCGCCTTACGGATAAAATGAAACAGGCGCTGGAGCAGGCATATGCGAATATCTCGAAGTTTCACAAGGCGCAAAAGCCTGAACCGATCAAAGTTGAAACGCAACCAGGTGTTCTTTGTGAGCAAGTTACGCGTCCAATCCAAAAAGTTGGATTGTACATCCCCGGAGGCAGCGCGCCATTACCATCAACCGTTTTGATGTTGGGTGTACCAGCAAAAATCGCGGGTTGTCGAAAAGTCGTTTTGTGTTCACCGCCGCCTATTGCTGACGAAATCTTGTATGTGGCCAAGTTGTGTAACATCGACGAGGTTTACAATGTTGGTGGTGGTCAAGCGGTAGCTGCCATGGCTTATGGAACTGAAACCGTATCGAAAGTAGATAAGATTTTTGGTCCGGGTAACGCGTACGTAACCGAAGCAAAACGCCAAGTCAGTAACGATTTCCGTGGTGCAGCGATAGATATGCCCGCAGGTCCTTCTGAAGTATTAGTGATAGCCGATGAGACAGCCGACCCTGATTTTATCGCCTCAGATCTACTGAGCCAAGCAGAACACGGGCCTGATTCACAAGTGGTACTGGTAACGCCATCACCCGTTATTGCGGATCAAGTTACCGATGCGGTTCGTCGTCAGTTGGAAGAGCTTTCACGCGCTGACATCGCAAGAGAAGCGCTGTCTTCAAGCTTGATTGTTTTATCTGAATCTTTGACTCAAGCGGTGTCTATTTCAAATTACTATGGGCCAGAGCACCTAATTGTTCAGACCAAACAGCCTAGAGAGCTTTTGCCTTTGTTAGACAATGCAGGTTCTATTTTCTTAGGTGATTGGTCACCAGAGTCGGCAGGGGATTACGCATCAGGTACCAATCACGTGTTACCGACTTATGGGTACACCAGAACCTATTCAAGTCTAGGTCTTGCCGATTTTAGTAAGCGTATGACAGTGCAAGAGCTTTCGGCGGATGGACTGAAAGAACTCGCGCCTACAGTGGTGACTATGGCAGAAGCAGAAGGCCTTGATGCTCACAAGCGCGCTGTCACTATTCGTATCGACAAGTTAAACAAGGTTAAGTGATATGGAAAAGTTAGCGAGAAAAAAGGTTCAAGAACTGACGCCGTATCTTTCCGCACGCCGAATTGGTGGTACAGGAGACGTATGGCTCAACGCCAACGAATCGCCTTTTAACAACGAGTACAAGACCGATTTCGCTCGTCTGAATCGATATAGCGAGTGTCAGCCAAAAGAGCTGATCCAAGCTTATGCAAATTATGCGGGCGTCAAGCAGAGCAGACCCTGACATCGAGAGGGGCAGATGAGGGTATCGAGCTCTTAATCAGAGCCTTTTGTGAACCAGGAGAAGACTCAATTTTATACTGCCCGCCGACTTACGGTATGTACTCAATCAGTGCAGAGACTATTGGAGTCGAGCAAAAGACTGTCCCGCTAACATCGGATTGGCAGCTAGATATGGAAGGAATTAAAGCCAACCTCGATTCGGTGAAGCTAGTCTTTGTTTGCAGCCCGAACAATCCGACCGGTAATCTAGTCAACCGTCAAGATATCGTTCAACTGCTTGAAATGACTAAAGCAAAGCCATTGTTGTTATGGATGAAGCCTATATCGATTTCTGTCCAGAAGCTTCGACGGTTGATCTACTGGCAGAGTATGAGAACTTAGCCATATTGAGAACCATGTCTAAAGCTTTTGCCCTTGCAGGGCTAAGATGCGGTTTCACCTTGGCAAACGAAGCGCTTATCAATGTACTCTTAAAAGTTATCGCCCCTTATCCAGTTCCAGTTCCAGTTGCTGAAATTGCTGTTCAGGCTCTGTCAGAAGCGGGACTGGCGCGAATGAAGTATCAGACTCTAGACCTAAATGCCAATCGCGCTTACCTACAAGTAGGCCTAAGCATGCTGGAAGGTGTGCAAGTGTTTGAGGGGTGGGGTAACTACTTATTGGTGAAGTTTGCAGATGGTGACGCTGTGTTTAAAGCCGCGTGGGATCAGGGCATTATTTTGCGCAATTCGCCAATAGAAAATTGCGTACGAATTAGTGTAGGCAACCGTGAAGAGTGCGAGAAAGTGGTCGCATTTATCCGCAACCAGTTGTCGAAAGATGTCGCTTAAGAAAAGGAAGTCGTAGTGAGCAAGCAACAAAAAATTCTTTTTATTGATCGTGATGGCACTCTTATAGTTGAGCCGCCAGTTGATTTTCAAGTTGATCGTTTGGACAAGCTCAAGTTTGAGCCCTACGTGATACCGAGTCTATTAGCCCTTCAAGACGCAGGCTATAAATTGGTGATGGTGACCAACCAAGACGGTTTGGGGACAGACAGTTACCCGCAAGCGGAGTTCGATGCACCGCACAATATGATGATGGAGATCTTCGAATCTCAAGGTGTGAAGTTTGATGATGTACTTATTTGTCCGCATTTTGACGAAGACAATTGCACATGCCGCAAACCCAAGTTGGGTATGGTGAAAGATTATCTACAGCAAGGCAAAGTAGATTTTCAACACTCAGTGGTGATCGGCGACCGTGAAACGGATTTACAGCTTGCCGAAAACATGGCGATCAGAGGCATTCAATACAACCCAGAAACTATGGGTTGGCCAGCGATTGTTAAGGATCTGACTATCAAAGCTCGTGTGTCAGAAGTTATCCGCACAACCAAAGAAACCGATATTAAAGTAAAGGTGAACCTCGACGAGTCGGGTGGCAACAAAATTACTACAGGGCTGGGCTTTTTTGACCACATGCTCGACCAAATCGCGACTCACGGCGGTTTCCAAATGGTGTGTGAAGTAGAAGGTGATTTGCACATTGATGACCATCACACAATCGAAGATACCGCCCTTGCACTTGGTCAGGCACTAAAAGAAGCGCTAGGCGACAAACGTGGCATTGGACGTTTTGGGTTCAGCTTGCCTATGGATGAATGCCTTGCGCAATGCGCACTGGATCTTTCTGGCCGTCCTTACCTTAAGTTTGATGCAGAATTTAGCCGAGAGCAGGTAGGAGATCTTTCTACAGAAATGGTGGTGCATTTCTTCCGGTCACTCACAGATACCTTGGCATGTACACTTCACCTTTCGTCCGCTGGTGACAACGATCACCACATCATAGAAAGCCTGTTTAAATCGTTTGGTCGTACGCTTCGACAAGCAATAGAAGTGAAGGGTAACGAACTGCCAAGTAGTAAAGGGGTACTTTAATGTCGGATCAAAATATCGTCATTATTGATACAGGTTGTGCCAATATTTCATCGGTGAAGTTTGCCATTGAAAGGCTGGGATACAAGGTCTCTCTGTCCAAAGATCCCAAAGTCGTTTTGGCGGCTGACAAGCTGTTTTTACCGGGTGTCGGTACTGCTAGTGAAGCGATGAAAAATCTCGAAGAGAGAGGTCTGATAGACTTGGTGAAACAGGTAGAAAAACCGCTGCTAGGCATCTGTCTTGGCATGCAGCTACTGGGAAAACTGTCTGAGGAAAAAGGCCAAAAAGCCGACCAAGAAGTTGACTGCTTGGGAGTGTGTGAAGGCGAAGTTCGTCTTATGGAGACTGGAGACTTACCTCTGCCACACATGGGCTGGAATACTGTATCCGCACAACCGGGTAACCCCTTGTTCAAAGATATAGAAGAAGGTGAATACTTCTACTTTGTACACAGTTTTGCGATGAGTGTTGGCGAGCAGACGATTGCCTCTTGTGACTACGGTAAACCGTTTACTGCCGCCGTTCAAAATGGCAACTACTACGGTGTTCAGTTCCACCCAGAACGCTCCTCTAAAGCGGGTGCAAAACTCATTAAAAACTTCTTGGAATTGTAAAAGGAATTAGACGTGATTATTCCAGCATTAGATTTAATTGAAGGTCAGGTCGTACGCCTATTTCAAGGTGATTACGGCCAAGTGACCGAATACAAAGTCGATCCGGCCGAGCAATTTAACCTTTATCATCAAGCGGGAGCCGATTGGCTTCACTTAGTTGATTTGACGGGAGCGAAAGATACGACCGCGCGACAGCTCGATCTGATTGCTAAGTTGCTTGACAGTACGCCAGCTAAGATTCAAATCGGTGGCGGCGTGCGCAGCGAACAAGATGTTGTCGATCTACTAGAAGCTGGTGCGCAAAGGGTTGTGGTCGGTTCTACCGCGGTGAAGCAACCAGAGCTAGTCAAAGGTTGGATGAGCAAATACGGCGCAGAAAAAATCGTCCTCGCTTTAGATGTCAACATTGATGAAAACGGAAAGCGGGTGGTTGCTATCTCGGGTTGGCAAGAAGATTCAGGTGTAACAATTGAAGCGCTGATTGATGATTACCTAACCGTAGGCCTTAAGCACGTTCTCTGTACCGATATATCCCGAGACGGCACCTTAGCAGGCTCAAATGTAGACTTGTATGTTGATCTTTGTAAACAGTATCCGCAGGTCGCTTTTCAAAGCTCTGGCGGAATTGGCTCACTAAAAGATATTGAAGCGTTGAAAGAGACCGGTGTCGCAGGTGTGATCGTCGGTCGCGCGTTACTGGATGGCAAGTTTACCGCAGAGGAGGCATTTGCATGTTGGCAAAGCGAATAATTCCTTGTCTCGACGTTCGAGGTGGGCAAGTAGTTAAAGGCGTACAGTTTCGCAACCACGAGATCATTGGCGACATAGTGCCCCTAGCTCAGCGTTATGCTGAAGAGGGAGCTGATGAGCTTGTATTTTACGATATTACTGCATCTAGTGACGGGCGCGTCGTTGATAAAAGTTGGGTATCTCGTGTCGCCGAGGTAATAGATATACCATTCTGTGTAGCTGGAGGGATCAAATCCGCCGAAGATGCAGCGCGCATATTAGAGTTTGGAGCAGACAAGGTTTCTATTAACTCCCCAGCGTTGGCAAACCCCTCTTTGATCACTGATTTAGCGGATAAGTTTGGGGTTCAGTGCATTGTTGTCGGAATCGATTCCTACTTCGACAAGGATACGGGAAAATATCAGGTTTATCAGTTTACCGGTGATGAAGAGCGTACTCGCGCCACAAAGTGGGAAACTCGAGATTGGGTTCAAGAGGTTCAAAAACGCGGTGCAGGCGAAATCGTTTTAAACATGATGAACCAAGATGGTGTGAGAAACGGTTACGATATCGAACAGCTCAATATGGTTAGAGAGGTGTGTAAGGTTCCGCTGATTGCATCCGGTGGTGCAGGAGCGATGGAGCACTTTGCCCAAGCATATCAAAAAGCCAATGTCGATGGCGCTCTAGCGGCATCCGTGTTTCACAAACAAGTGATCAATATTGGCGAACTTAAGCAGTATTTAAAACAAGAAGGCATAGAGGTGCGTGTATGAGTGTTAACCGCGAAGAAGTCAGCGCACTGTCGCAGAGAATTAATTGGGAAAAAGTCGATGGGCTTGTTCCTGCTATTGTACAGGACTTCGAATCGAGCCAAGTACTGATGATGGGATACATGAATCAAGATGCGCTAGAAAAAACAGCGCAGACGGGGAATGTGACGTTTTTCTCTCGTACCAAATCCCGTCTTTGGACCAAGGGTGAAACATCGGGCAACGTGCTACAACTTAAAAACGTGGCGTTAGATTGTGACAACGATACCTTGCTGTTTAAAGTCAACCCAATTGGTCCCACTTGCCACTTGGGTAATACGACTTGCTTCGATGTTGATGCGCAGGAAGAAACCCAGATGGTTTGGCTTCACCAACTTGAGCAATTGTTGGCGTCCAGAAAAGATGCGGATCCAGATTCTTCCTACACGGCCAGCTTGTACGCCCGTGGCACCAAACGTATTTCGCAGAAAGTTGGCGAAGAAGGGGTTGAAGTTGCGCTTGCAGCGACGTCGGGAGATAAGGCGGAGTTAGTATGTGAGTCTGCAGATCTGATCTATCACCTACTGGTGTTGTTACAAGATCAAGGTTTATCGCTCAATGACGTGATTAACAAATTGAAGGAGCGTCATAAATAGGCGTTCAGGAATGTGTTAACATACTGAAAAATTAAAAAGCTGCTTAGGGAAACCTTCGCAGCTTTTTCGTTAACAGGTATCAGGAGAGGTTTATGGCGGGTCATAGTAAATGGGCAAATATCCGACATCGCAAAGCAGCACAAGATGCGAAGCGAGGAAAGATCTTCACTAAGTTGATTCGAGAAATCGTTGTTGCCGCGAAAGAAGGCGGTGCAGAGATCGACAACAATCCGCGCCTTCGAGCAGCAATTGATAAAGCGCTATCGAACAACATGACCCGAGACACCATTAACCGAGCAGTGTCACGAGGTGCGGGTGGTGAAGGTGATGACGGAATGGAAACGGTCATTTACGAAGGATACGGTCCCGGAGGTACTGCGGTGATGGTTGAGTGCCTAACTGACAACCGAAATAGAACCGTTTCAGGCGTCCGACACGCATTTAGTAAATCCGGTGGAAACTTAGGGACGGATGGCAGCGTAAGTTATCTGTTTGAGAAAAAAGGTGTTGTCTCGTACGCTGCGGGCTTGGATGAAGATGTCGTGATGGAAGTAGCGCTGGAATCTGGCGCCGATGATATCGAGACTTCTGAGCTAGGCGCTATTGATGTCTTTACAACACCAGAAGAGTTCGGAGCAGTGAAAGATGCGCTTGATGCCGCCGGTTTTATTGCCGCCCATGCGGAAGTCTCTTTAATACCGTCTACTAAGTCAGAGCTGGATTTAGAAACGGCGCCCAAACTTTTGCGGTTAATCGACGCGTTGGAAGATTTGGATGATGTTCAGGAAGTCTATCACAACGGTGATATATCCGATGAGGTTGCAGAACAGCTATAAAAACAGCCCCTATCAAGGGGCTGTAAATTTATCTGTTGGTCGATAAGTTAGGGGTTACTAGATTTCAAACAGGAAATGGTAACCGTAACCGACGATAAAAGCGGGTACCGCGGAGTATAGGGTGGCCACCAGTGCTGCTTTAGGGGCGAGCGCAATAGCTGGAAATAGGGCATCTCCATCGTTTGAAATGGAGTTCGCTAATTGTGCTGACAGTGGAGCAGCGCCGCTAATATACAGGCTGGTGACCAATATTTGCGGGCCACAGCCGGGAATTAAACCAATAAGTAAACCTATTAGTGGCATCCAAATGCCAAAGCCTTGAAGCGCGACATTTAAGTCAATATCGGCAAAGAAAGTTGCTAGTTCAAAGGCCATAAAGGCCATGACTACCCATGCAGTGATAAAGTTGGTATCTTGTGCAGCCTTTTGAATGGGGTGAGAAGTGACGCTTTTATCATCTTCAGAAACCGTAGATTGATAGTCCTTGATCTCTTTTGTCAGCGACCACAAAAGCAAGCAGGAGATGATTAATATCGCTCCGAGCCACTCTATTGCCATATCAGGAAGCCCTAGCAGCAGGTTTATATCTATTTGGAAAGAGCCCAAAAGCGCGATCGCTGCGGCAGGGAAAAGCATCCATTTCCAGAGAGTACCTTGGATATTGATTGCTCTCTGCTCTCCTTTGCTTGGACCGCTCTCTTGTTGGCAAGAGGGTAATACTTTAGCAAGAGTAGGGCGTAAAAAGTCATCTTTGTGGATTTTGTTTACCGCCCAACCGGATAGAGCACCAGCGACAACACCAATAGCGATAACGCCTAAACCGACGTCGGGTTGACTGGCCAATAGCAAGAAAGCAGCATCACCCATGGTCGAAGTCAGAACGGCAACAATTGCACCAAAGCCGACACGGCCACTGACGTATTGAGTAGTGACAATAATTGCACCACCACAACCGGGGAGTGCTCCAAGCAGTGCAGCAAAGAAAACTTGATAATTTCTTGAGTGATTGTACAGCGAAACCACTTTACTGTTTTTATCCATAAAAATGGATACGTAGTGATAGATAGCCAAAGTGAAGGCTACATAAGCTGACACCGCCCAAAAGGCATCGGATAGAGTATTAACCGTTAACTCTCTTACCCCCTCAGTCGCTAACAAGGCGATGAGTGCGATGGGCAAAAGAAGACGTTTGTAAGTCGGTTTAAATTGAGAAACGACCGGAGAAAACAACCCAGTTTGCCTTAACGATGTATCACTCATACTAAACTTACCCAAACACAAATGAGAACTGTTATCAAATATATTCTAATTGAGAATGGTTCGCAACTAAAAAGTGACAAGTTTAATAAAAAAACCATTTTATGAGGCGATAAGCACGAGGTGACCATAAGACTTGGGCAAAAGAGAGCTTTTCGAATGAACTAGAGCTAAAAATCAGGTAAAGTATTCGCCTTTGTGAGCGTAGTCCGAAAGCGGACTCGATAGATAGATAAGTAGGAATAAAGATGATTCTAGTTGTTGGTCACAAGAATCCAGACAGTGACAGTATTTGTGGTGCTTTGGTTGCAACCGAGCTTCTAAAAGCAAGAGGCCTAGAAGCGAAAGCCGTTCGTCAAGGCGAAATCAATCGTGAAACTCAGCATATTCTGGAAACCGCAGGTGTTGATCAACCAGAATTTCGCGACAGCGTTGCGGGTGAAAAAGTTTGGCTGGTGGATTACACCGATTTGGCTCAAGCACCAGATGATATCAACGAAGCAGAAATTCTAGGTATTGTCGATCACCACCGCTTAGGCGATGTGATGACGGTAAACCCGCTAGAAGCATGGATCTGGCCGGTAGGGTGTACTTGTACCATCCTGTTTAATCTATTCAAGATGGAAGAAGCGGAGATCACTCGTGAACTTGCTATCCTAATGATGTCTGCAATTCTTTCAGACACGGTAGGTTTCGCGTCTCCAACTTGTACACCAAAAGATAAAGATGCGGTAATGGCACTTGCAGAAATTGCTGGTGTAGAAGACTTAGATGTATTTATTAAAGATCTACTGATTGCAAAAACGAATATCGAAGGTCTTTCTGCAGCCGAGTTGGTTGAGAAAGATCTTAAAGCTTATCCGTTTAACAACCGCGATGTGGTTGTTGGTCAGGTTGAGCTAGCAACGCTAGAGCAAGTTGATGGAATGATTGATGCGCTAGAAGCCGACTTAGAACGCCGTTGTAGTGAAGAAGGTCTTGCATTTGCTGCGGTAATGCTAACAGATATCACCACAGCTCAAACTCGTTTGATTTACAAAGGTGAGTGGGCAGAAAAACTAGTGAAGCACGAAAGCGAAGGTGTATTGATGATGGAAAATACACTAAGCCGTAAAAAGCAAGGTTGGCCTTGGCTACAAGCTGAGCTTGTATAAGCTTCTTAAAGTTATGATTAAAACCCGGACTTGTCCGGGTTTTTTAATATCCAGCTAATTGATATAAAGGCGCTTGTTTGGAAAGTTGAACGGCCTGTTGCAAGGTACCGTCAGACTCAAATTTATCGATTAGCCTTTTTAGAACGGGGCTAACCTCACCTTTATACATTCCAGATTTTAGTTCAGGGTGATAGAGCAGTTTAAGCAGCACAATATCGAGTGGAGACAACAAATCTTCTGGAGTCTCGTCATTGAAAATGGAGGGGTAGGCCTTTAGGGAGTCATTGGGAAGGCCGAGAATTTGGGTGATTTCTTCTACAATACAAGCCAGTAATTTACCGTGTTCACGAGCCTGATCAACAGGGATAACAATCGCAGCGTAGTGAATTTCGCCACTTGGCATTTTGTTTCGATAGCCGGCTTTGCATATAGCACCATGCAGATTTTTGGTCGCGGCTTTGCTGATTAAACTACCGACATCATCGCGCCACATTGATTCTCTGGTATAAACCCATATTACGTTCGCTTGTTCTCTGTTTTGCACCCGATAAATGGGATGGCCAGTCACTTGACTTAGGTGGCTGATATGGGCGTCGGTGAGGTCATCGTGCAGCGCTATATCAGGTACTTTGTGTTCAACCCAAATGCGTACAGGGCTTTTCCATTTTATCAGAGGTTTGTCGCCAGCGGAGTATTCATTTTTTAGCGCGACTTCCATAAAGGCGTCGTGAACAAACTCTTTGTTCAACCAAGTGTTTTCTGCTGACCAAGAGGAGTTAATCGACAGCATCAGAAGAGAAAGTAGTAAAAAGGTTTTCATCATTGATGCCTGCTCTACTTGAAACACGGTGCCTTGTTAAAATGACTCTCAATCATACGTTGTGTAATGGGGTGGTCTGGACAAGTTAATATTTGCTGCGTATCACCAGATTCAACAACTTCACCTTCGTGCATCACCATCACCTTGTCAGTAATGTGTTTAACAATACCAATATGTTGAGACACGTAAATAAAAGAGACGCCCATCTCTTCTTGCAGTTCCAAAAAGAGGTTAATGATCTGCGAACGCATGGCCATATCTAGGCCGTTTAATGCTTCGTCAGCAACAATGATAGAAGGTTGTAGAATTAACGCCCTTGCTAGGCACACACGCTGTTTTTGACCAGTTGCAAGCATTTGCGGGTAGAAATAGGCGTGTTCGGGTAGCAGGCCCACCCTGAGAAGTGTGTCTTTTACGCGCTTCATGCGGGCTTCAGGGGACATATTGGTGTTTCGTTTGAGCGGCCCTTCCAAAATGCGACCGATCTGTATCCTAGGATTCAAAGAGGTATTTGGATCTTGGAAAATCATGCGGATAAGCTTACACCGAGTCGCGTAGTCTCGGTGGATAAGAAGCTCACCATTGACGCGAATTTCGCCAGACGTCGGTTCGATCATCCCGGAGAGCATGCGCGCTAAGGTGGACTTTCCCGAGCCATTTTGCCCAATGAAACCTATGGTTTGCCCAGCCTCTAAAGAGAAGGACACAGGTTTTACTGCTTGATTGACTTTCTTTCGAAAGAAGCCAGATCGAGTGATAAACTCTTTAGACAAATCACGAACTTCTAACAACGCACTCATGATTTTACCTCAGTGTTAAGCGGAAAGTGGCAAGCATACTTGTGATTTTTAACTCGTTTCGTTTTAGGTATGGCTACGCACTGTCTCTGGGCATATGGGCATCGCGGCCCCAACCGACATCCAATTGGCAAATGCTGCAGTGGAGGGATAGAACCAGGTAATGATTGGAGTTTCTCTTTGTGAGGGATCCAGTCATCAAAATCCGGCATGGCTTTGAGTAGCGCAACGGTATAAGGGTGCTTAGGGTGGTTTAATATTTTCTGCGTGTTAGCCGATTCCACCGACTGTCCGCAGTACATCACCGTAATTCGGTTGGCCCATTGAGTGATGGTGTTAAGATCATGACCGATGAGCAGAATACTGGTGTTGTGTAACTGGTTCATTCGACTCAGCAGTCGTAAAATTTGCGACTGAGTAATAGGGTCGAGGTCATTGGTTGGCTCATCGGCGATAAGCAGCTTAGGCTTGGCGGCGATGGCCATGGCAATCATCACTTTCTGACACTCGCCATCCGTTAGCTCATAAGGGTAGCTCGACATTAGCTGTTGGTGATCTTTTATGCCCACTTTGTGCAGTAAACCAATAGCCTGTTTTTTACGCCATTTAAAACGCTCCCACCACTTGCCTTCAAAGGCGTATGCCGGAATAGACTCAATGAGCTGTTTGCCTACTTCTTCTGAAGGGTCCAAGCAGGTAGAAGGCTCTTGGAAGATCATAGCAACGTCACGAGCAATCACGCGTCTGCGCTCTTTAGGTGTCAATTGTAGAAGGTCGACGTTACCAAGCCGCATTCTGTCAGCGGTAACTTTCCAGTTGTCTTTGCAAACACCGACTAAAGCTTTCGCCACTAAGCTTTTTCCAGAACCAGATTCACCCACCAAACCGCGAATCTCACCTTCCGACATGGTTAGGCTCATGCGGTCAACGGCCTTCATTAACCCTTGAGGCGTTTCAATTTCAATTGTCAGATGTCGAATGTCTAACAGTGGCATTACTCAGTCCCCGCATTAATGGCTCTTCTTACCCCTTCGCCGACAAGGTTGATCACTATGACCACAAACATAATCGCTAGCCCAGGAAGTGTTACTGTCCAAGGCGCCAAGTAGATTAACTCTACCGAATCACCTAAGATGGCGCCCCACTCAGTGCTAGGCGCTTGAGCACCTAAACCAAGAAAACCCAGAGCGGTAATATCTAAGATCGCGATTGACAGCGCTAGCGTAAACTCTGAAGCGATGACGACTAATATGTTGGGTAATATAGAGTTCCACAGCAAGTAAAAGTCGTTCGCTCCATCGAGTCGAGCAGCCATGATGTAATCTTTCTCTACTTCGCCGTGCACGGCGATGTATACAGAGCGAACAAAGCGTGGTATGAGCGCAAGGCAGATGGCCAACAAAATATTAAACTCGCCAAAACCGAGAAAGGCAACAAAGATAATGGCCAGTAGAAGCGATGGAATGGACATGACAGTATCGAGCAAGTGGTTAAGCGTACTGGACAATAGCCCGCGAGTCATACCAGCGAAGATGCCCAATAGACAGCCAACAACGGCGGCGATAATCGTAACTACTAACGATGCGCCAAAGGTCAGTTGAGAACCAGTAATTAAGCGAGAGAGTATATCTCGACCCAAGTCATCAGTGCCGAAGAAGTATTCAACCGTTCCCGCTGGATTCCAAGATGGCGGCAACAGAAGTTCTCCAGTTTGCGCCTGGGGGTCATGGGGCGCAATCCAAGGGGCCAGTACAGTGACCAATGCGATAAACACAAGACACCAAAGTCCAAACATGGCGAGGTTATTCGCTCTGAAGCTTCGCCAAAAGCGTTCAAACTGAGTAGGGATGCGTTCTTCTTGGTAAACGTTATCCGTTAGCATACCACTCTTTCCTAACTAGAGGGTTAACCATCGCACCGATCAAGTCTGAAAGGATATTAGCGGTTAACACCAGTGTGGCAACGACAATTACGCCAGCTTGAATAGCGACGTAATCTTGATTTGACAAAGCATCGAGAAGCCATCGACCAATACCGGGCCAATTGAAAATGGATTCAGTTATGATAGCCAAGGTCAGCATACTAGAGAGCTGAACTCCAACTTTCGGGATGATTGGCGGTATGGCATTTCTCAATACGTGCTGAGTAACGATTTCACGAGTGGAAAGACCTTTGATTCTGGCCGCGCGAATGTAGTTTTGACTCATTACCTCAGCAACTGAAGTTCTCATCAAACCGATAACTTGTGTCGTTGGGGCCAGAGCTAAAACTAAGCAGGGCAAGATCAAATGTTCTATCACGCTCTGTAGGGCGTGTGCTCGGTATGGCCCTTGAGTTAGAAAGGCATCAATAATCGCAAATCCGGTAACGTGCTCAATTTCATACAGCAGGTCATAACGACCAGCGACGGGAAACACTTGGTAGTGAAGGGAAAACACCATGATCATTAATAGTGCGACCCAGAATAGCGGAGCAGAGTAACCAGACATAGAAGTAAAGGAGATAATGGTATCTACCCATTTACCCTGTTTCATTCCCGCTATAGTGCCAAGCGGGATGCCGATAAGTAGAGAAAGCGCGAAGGCGATTAAGCAAAGTTCTAACGTTGCTGGAAAGACCACGACGAGTTCATCGATGATTGGCACTCCAGCTTTGTTAACGCCAAAGTTAAACTGCAACAACTCAAGTAAATAGTATGACCACCCATGCCAAAAGTTGATACCTTGCCACGGCGAGCTTGGGTCGAGCCTTAGCAAGCTAAAGCCAACCATGGTCAAAATAAGCAGGGTAATAATAAAAAGATTTAATCTTCGAACGGCGTAAAACAGCATTATCGAATCCTCTCTACCCGATCAAACGGCTGTACATTGAAAGGACTGACTTTAAATCCAGTAAGCGTTTTGTCATGAGCTTGAAATTGCATGCCGTGACTCAGTGGAATAACGGGGAACTCTTCGTTGAGAATATTCTGCGCTTGCTTGTAAAGGTTTTGGCGATAGCGGGGTTTATCGACTTCTAACGCTAGGTCTAGTAAGAAATCAAAATCCGGATTACACCATTGAGATACATTAAGTCCCGCTCGTTGAGAATCGCAGGTCAATAAAGGTCGCAAAAAGTTGTCTGGGTCGCCAGTATCAGCAATCCAACCTGTTAAAATCAAATCGAAATCGCTCTGATTCACCGAGTCAACACGACTATACCTGTCGTCAGTAATGAGGTTGAGATTGACGCCAATATCCGCAAAATTGGCTTGGATAAGCTCAGCAGTCTTTCTCGGGCTGGGGTTAAAGGCTCGCGTTTCTAGAGGAACCAGCATGTTGAGTTCCAAACCTTGGTCGTACCCCGCTTCTCGTAACAAGGCGCGCGCGTAGTTTCTATCGTAGCGAATTTGCACACTGTCCCTTTGGTAAGCCCAAGAACTTGGAGGCAGTACAGAGTATGCCTGCGTACCAGTGCCGTAATAGACAGAGTCTAGGATGTTTTGACGATTGATGGCGTAATTTAGTGCTTTTCGCACTCTAGCGTCATCTAGAGCAATATTTTCCGTATTGACGGCAATAAATGAAATATTCATCGCAGGCCGCGCCGACAAGGTAATACTGTCGTGAGTTTCGATTGTTGGTATCTGGCTCGACAGTGGTGAGCTTAAAACATCACACTCACTTCTTAGCAATTTGGCGAGTGTTCCCGTCCCTCGATGAGAGACATCAAACACAACTTGCTTCATGATTGCTGGTGTTTTCCAGTACTGATCGTGACGTTTAAGGCGAACCAAATCGTTAACTTGAAACTCGTCTAGATAGAAGGGTCCAGTGCCAATCGGGTGTGAATCAATCATTCCTTTTTCATCGGAAAGCTCTAGATAGGTGGCATATTCCAAAGAGTGGATAACAGCGTGGCTGGTAGCAATATTGGACAGGAATGTATTGTCGGGGCGACTGAGAGTAAACTTAACTTTGGTCGGTGACAAAGCCTGAACATCGATCAGTAAGTTGTGAAAATCGATACCACTAAACCAAGGGTAGACACCGCCACTCACGTAAAAGTAGGAGTGGGTTGGGTCAATTAGCCGCCGAAAGCTAAACACAACATCTTCTGAACTCAGTTTACTTTTTGGTGTGAACCACGCGGTGCGGTGGAACGAAACATTATCGTGCAATTCGAAAACATACTCAGTGCCACTGGCATTGACTGACCAACTCTTGGCAAGGTTTGGTTGTGGCTGAAAAGTCGAAGAGTTAAGAGTGAGAAGTGTATCGAACAACTGAGGGCTCAATGCTTCTGATGTAATACCACTATCCACCAACTGAGGATTAAAAGTCGTAGGGCCACCTTGGCCACAGAATACAAAGCCGTCCTGCCTGATTTGAGTATGGTCGATTTCTTCGCCACACCCAGGCAACAGGGCAAGAGTTAGTAGTCCGAATGTCAGTTTTGCAAGTGCTTTCATAGCCAGATACAACTGAGTAATAAGCTCATAATGAAACTCCCCATTATGCCTCAATATCTCAGTAATTTACTAACAAAAATCGCTGGTTAGGTAAAATCTGGACAATTTTTGTGGTTATGAGAGATTGGATAAATCATATTTTCGTACCATTCCTCTTAATTGGTGGTAACTTAGCCCCAATAGCTCCGCCGCTTTGCGTTGGTTAAACTTACCTTTGGTTAGCGCGGCGGTTAACAGCGCTTTATCTTGTTCTTCTTGCCAATTTTTATAGTCCATTGGGAAGTCAAAACTTACATTAGAAGTATGGTCGCTCGGTTCGCTATTGTCATCGGTATCTTGATGCCAACTGGCAGAAAAAGGGTCAAAGACCAGATGTTCAATTGGGGCGTCGGCCATGCCATTTTGATATACGGCGCGCTCGATAACATTTTTGAGCTCGCGAACGTTACCCGGCCAGTGGTAGTCTAGCATTTCTTGCGATGCTTGATTGGAAAAGCCAACAAAGTAGTCAAAACCCAGCTCGCGACACATCTTGATGGCGTAGTGCTCAGCCAGTAGCGTGATGTCTTCTTTTCTTTCTCGCAGTGGTGGTAAGTTGATAACATCAAATGCCAAGCGGTCCAGTAAATCTGCGCGAAAGTCACCCTCTTTTGCCATTTGAGGAAGGTCGGCATTAGTCGCACATACTAAACGTACGTTTGCGTTTAAGAGTTGATGGCCACCAACCCTTTCGTATTGACCATATTCAATAACGCGTAACAGCTTTTCTTGGACGAGAAGGGGGGCGGTAGCGAGTTCGTCGAGAAACAGCGTGCCGTTTTCCGCTCTTTCAAATCGGCCTTTATGACGTCCTTTTGAGCCAGTAAAGGCGCCGGATTCATGTCCGAAGAGTTCAGAATCGATCAATCCTTCACTAAGGGTTGAACAGTTTAATGAGATCAGTGGTTGCTCCCAACGTTTGGATAAATAGTGCAGTCGCTGAGCAATGAGCTCTTTACCGGTACCGCGTTCACCAATGATCAAGACGGGTCTATCGATGGCTGCCAGTTTAGACACCTTGTCTAAAACGGCGAGAAACGAAGGGGATTCCCCAATTAAATTCTGTTGCATGATTAAGTAAGCCCTTAGTGGTGAAATTTACCAAACCTTGGTTAATTTCATCATATATTATCCCGTGCCAATATGGAAACTATTCTAAGTTGTTGTATTTATTGTCTAATAAAGTTGGCATGCTTCTTGGAGTACCTATAGGCAGATACGCTATTAAGCTAGTAAATCAAACAAACAATCAACCAACGGTAGTCAAGCCGCTGAAGGACTAACAGGAGTATACTTATGGGTATCTTTTCTCGCTTTGCAGACATCGTCAATTCAAACATTAGTGCTTTATTAGATAAAGCTGAAGATCCAGAAAAAATGATCCGTCTTATCATTCAAGAAATGGAAGACACCCTTGTTGAGGTTCGCACCAATTCTGCTAAGGCAATTGCTGACAAAAAAGAGTTGGCACGCAAAGTCGAAGCGATTGACAACCAAATCAACGATTGGCAAGAAAAGGCAACATTAGCGTTGACCAAGCAACGCGAAGACTTAGCTCGCTCTGCGTTGATTGAAAAGCAAAAGCTTCAAGACGTGTTAAAAGGCCTTCACACCGAGCAAACTCTGGTTGAAGAAACCATTGAGAAACTCACTGGTGAAATCAGCAAATTAGAAAGCAAAATAACGGAAACTCGTGCCAAGCAACAAGCGCTAGCAATCCGCAGTCAAACTGCGAGCAATCGCCGAGATGTTCAACGCCATTTGCACACGGCAAGAACGAATGAAGCTATGGCTAAATTTGATCAATACTCGCGAAAAATTGATGAACTTGAGGCCGAAGCGGATCTTTATGCTAAAACAGGTCAAGGTAAGTCGCTAGACCAAGAGTTTGCAGAACTTCAAGCTCAAGATGAAATTGAACAAGAGCTAGAAAAACTCAAAGCACAAATGGAAGAAAAAAAGCAGTAATAACCGTCAGTTCTTAAACTATCGCCCACTATCCCTTTCGGCACGAGCGTGCCCGAAAATATAATAACTAGGAGTTGTCTATGTCATCATTTTGGCTAACCGGACCTTTGGTCGTCTTCTTGATTGTTGTCGCACCACTGTGGCTGGTACTTCACTACCGAAGTAAGCGCAAAACGGAAGGTGGCCTATCCGATGAAGACTTTCAGAGATTGCAGTCACTGTCAGAAAAAGCAGAATCCATGCAGCAGCGAGTAGATACACTTGAACGCATTCTCGATTCGGAAACCCCGAACTGGAGGCAGAGATATGAGTAAAAAAGAGCTATACCGCGATACGGCAAATGGCAAAATATCGGGTGTCTGTGCTGGTTTAGCAAATTACTTAGGCATTGAAGTGTGGTTGGTGAGAATACTGGTAATTTCAGCGGCTCTGCTTGGCGGTAGCTTTATGATTTTACTGGCCTATGTTGCTATGACGTTTATGGTAGAAAAACAACCAGCCGCCTATGTTGAAGACCTAAAAGCTAAGCAAGAGCATCAACTAAAGAGCAAACCTTGGCAACAGGGAAAAACGCCGCAAGATTTGATCAGTACCTTAGAGCGCGATTTTGACAAAATAGAAGACAAAATTCGCCATATGGAAGCGTATGTCACTTCCGGCTCATACAAGGTGGATCGCGAGTTTAAAAACTTATAAGTCGATAAGAGAGGGTTCTCCCTCTCTTTTTTGTTGATGCGCAGATTTTATTTATACAGCCCAACGAACAGTAAGATATATAAAGTCCCAATCAATTTAGGCTTGTTGATCATAAAATTCATACGTTTATCGTATAAGACACTGGAATAGAAAACGCCATTCATCTATCTTTTGGTTTAAACAAATAATTAAGGATAGTGAATGATGCGCCGAAGCTTTCTGTTTCTGGCTATAACTGCCACCCTATTTGGTTGTGGTAAGGAGCTTCCACCTGTTCCTGAGCCCGAATCTCGTCCTGCAAAACTTTTCACCGTTTCCGTTGGCAACTCTCAGTTTGAACGAACCTTTCCTGCGACGTCTGAAGCGGGTGACAAAGCGGTGTTGACCTTCCGAGTCCCAGGTCAACTTCAATCGATAGACGTTAATGCTGGTAGCCAAGTAGAAAAAGGTCAGATTTTAGCGACGCTTAACCCAGATGAATATTCCCTTTTAGAAAGACAAGCCCGAGCCCAGTTTAGATTGGCTGAAGTCCAGTACGAGCGCTTTAAGAAGTTGCGTGAAGACAAAGTGGTTTCCGAACAAGATTACGACCAAGCGAAAGCTAACTTTAACTCAGCAAAAGCGACTCTCAATCAGGCGCAGGCCAATCTAAGGTATACTAAGCTGGTGGCGCCATACGATGGCACAATCTCAATCATCCCCGCTGAAAACTATGAGTTTACCAATGCCAACCAAGGCGTTATGAACATCCAAACGAATCAGTTGCTGAAAGTGATTTTTCAACTTCCCGATCACTTGCTGGGGCGCTTTTCGGTTGGTGTAGAACCTACGGCAACCATGACCTTCGATGCGTTTCCTGACAATCAATACCTACTGACCTTTCAAGAAATCGACACGGAAGCCGACCCTAAAACCGGCTCCTATAAGGTTACTATGGTAATGGAGAGACCAGCAGACGTAGGCATACTCCCAGGTATGGCTGGAACGGTGAACGTAGTCGCTGCCGCTTCTGGAGCAACCAGAATTCCAAACACCGCGTTGTTCAACGAGAGTGACCGAGATTGCGTTTGGAAAGTAAATGACCAACAGATAGTCGAAAAAGCGTGTGTCGAACTCAATGACAAAGGTCAGGTGCTAAATGGATTGGAAGATGGCGACCAAATCATTATGTCTGGGGTTTCCGGCATTGAAGCTGGGATTAAGGTTCGCGAGTGGGTGAAGGAGCGAGGGTTATAAAATGAAAAGATTATCTGTTCTAGCCCTAGTCCCCGCAATTATGCTTGCCGGATGTGGCGGCGAGCAAAAGTATGCTGACTTTGGGCTTCCAAAGGTCAAAGTGGCCTCATTGAGTGAAGAGCACAATGGGAACTCACTCTATTTTCCCGCTGTTGCCAATGCGGCTGAACGTTCGCATCTTAGCTTTAGAGTTTCTGGCGAGATTAGCAAACTCTATGTAAAAGAAGCGGATCGCGTTAAAAAGGGTGACATCTTAGCAGAACTCGATCCTACTGATTACCAACTTGATGTAGACAACGCCAGCGCGCGTTACTCTGTTGTGGATAGTCAGTATCGCCGTTCGGAGCCATTAGTTAAAAAGGGACTATTGGCTAAGTCCCAGTTTGATGAGATTGCGGCGCAAAGACAAATAGCGTATGCGGAACTTGAATTGGCTAAACTACGTTTGTCGTTTACTAAGTTAAAAGCCCCAGTGGATGGCATTATCTCAAGAGTTAATGTCGACCAGTTCGAGAACATTCAAGTGGGTCAGCAGGTGGTTAACATCCACAGTGTTGACGATGTAGAAGTCCTTATTCAGCTTCCCGATCAGCTTTATGCCAATCAACCTAATGATGCAGTGATGAGTTCGATTCAGGCTGTTGTACGTGTGCCAAGTGGCAATGAATACGACGCTCGTATTAAAGAGTTCACCACTGAACCTGATCCAGCGACCCGAACTTTTACTGTTACTCTAACTATGCCAATGCCGGAAAACGAAATTGTCCTCGATGGTATGGCAGTAGAGGTTACGACTCGGGGACAAAGTGTTGGTCTAGAGTTGAAACGAGGTGTCCTAGTGCCAATTGAAGCACTGTTTAATGCAGATGGTGACGATATTGATAAAGACAACAAATTTGTCTGGGTTGTGAATCAAGACAACCGCGTAGAAAAGAAGCAGGTTGTTATAGGCAAAGCCATACAAGATGCCGTTCAAGTCTTATCAGGAATAGAAAGCTCAGATACCGTAGTGATCGCTGGTATCTCTCGGTTACGTGAAGGAATGGAAGTGGAAGTAATCAAACAGGAGGCGGGTCGATGAGCGAAAAGTCAATTACTCAGCCTCAAAAAGATGAAGATATAACAGGCATTGCTGCCTACTTTATTCGAAATCGCGTCATCAGTTGGATGATTTCCCTTATTTTCCTTATTGGTGGTGCCGCAGCATTCTTTGGATTGGGCCGCTTAGAAGATCCGGCATTCACCATCAAAGATGCGATGGTAGTTACTTCTTATCCCGGCGCAACGCCTCAACAAGTGGAAGAAGAGGTAACCTATCCGTTAGAAAAAGCGATACAGCAACTGCCTTATGTCGATGAAATCAATTCGATTTCGGGCCGTGGTCTTTCTCAGATTTCCGTATCGATGAAAAACAATTACGGGCCAGATGACCTTCCGCAAATTTGGGATGAACTGCGCCGCAAAGTCAACGACCTGAAAGGTCAGTTGCCTCCGGGAGTTAACGACCCACAAGTGATTGACGACTTCGGCGACGTTTACGGTATTTTGCTGGCAATCACCGGTGAGGGCTACAACTACAAAGAGTTGCTCGATTATGTGGATTATCTGCGCCGAGAACTTGAGTTAATTGATGGCGTAAGCAAAGTTTCGGTATCGGGGCAGCAACAAGAACAAGTGTTTATCGAAATATCGATGAAGCGTCTGAGTTCTTTGGGTATTTCCCCAAATACCGTGTTTAACCTTCTATCTACTCAGAATGTGGTTTCTGACGCCGGTGCGATTCGCATTGGCAACGAGTACGTTCGAATTCAACCGACCGGCGAGTTCCAAAATGTTGACCAGCTTGGCGACTTGATTATTACGGAGAGTGGGGCGCAAGGGCTAATATACTTGCGTGACGTTGCTGAGATTCAACGCGGCTATGTCGAAGTGCCAAGCAATATCATCTCCTTTAATGGGAAATTGGCGCTAAATGTCGGTGTTTCGTTTGCCCAAGGGGTTAACGTAGTCGAAGTTGGTGGACGATTTGATCGCAGATTAGCAGAGCTGAAATATCAGCAACCGGTTGGAATAGATATTTCGGAAGTCTACAGTCAGCCTAAAGAAGTGGATAAATCGGTCAGCGGTTTTGTGGTCAGCTTAGGTCAAGCAGTGGCAATTGTTATTATTGTCCTACTGTTCTTTATGGGCTTGAGGTCTGGTTTGCTGATCGGCCTAATTCTTTTGTTGACGGTATTGGGTACCTTCATTTTTATGAGCTACTTTGCCATCGACCTACAGAGGATTTCTTTGGGTGCGTTGGTGATCGCATTAGGTATGTTGGTAGACAACGCGATAGTGGTGGTTGAAGGCATACTCATAGGGACACAAAAAGGGCGGACCCGTTTACAAGCAGCCACGGATATCGTGACTCAAACTAAATGGCCATTGCTAGGTGCTACCGTTATTGCGGTAACGGCCTTTGCCCCCATCGGTTTATCAGAAGACGCGACGGGTGAATATTGTGGAACACTGTTCTCGGTGCTTCTAATTTCTCTTATGCTGAGTTGGTTTACAGCGATCTCCCTTACTCCATTCTTTGCTGACCTTTTCTTCAAAGGGCAAAAAGTGAAGCAAGATGACGCCGATAGTGACCCTTATAACGGGTTTATCTTTGTCGCATACAAGGGTTTTTTAGAGTTTTGTATGAAACGCGCTTGGCTTACCGTCATTGTGCTGATCCTAGGATTAGTGGCTGCGTTAGCTGGTTTTACCCAAGTGAAACAGGCGTTCTTCCCGTCGTCGACTACACCGATATTCCAAGCGGATATTTGGTTACCTGAAGGGACGGATATACGAGCGACCAACACCAAACTTAAAGCATTGGAAACTTGGTTGTCTGATCAGGACAATGTAGAACATATCACCACAACGGCCGGTAAGGGCTTGCAACGATTTATGTTGACCTATGCACCGGAGAAGAGTTACGCCGCTTATGGTGAAATCACGGTTAGGGTTAATGATTACCAAGTTCTATCGGGTTTGATGTCCGACTTTAGGGCGCATCTAGAAGATCAGTTCCCAGAAATAAACTACAAGTTGAAACAGATAGAGTTGGGTCCCGGTGGCGGGGCGAAAATCGAAGCTCGACTGGTGGGTTCTGATCCAACGATCTTAAGGGGGTTAGCGGCTCAGGTAGAAGACATTATGCATGCGGATCCGGGGGCGACGAACGTTCGTCACGATTGGCGTGAACGAACCAAGGTGCTTCAACCCAAGTTTAACGAAAGTCAGGCTCGTCGATACGGTATTACAAAATCGGATGTTGATGAGTTCCTCGCTATGTCATTCTCTGGCAAAGCTATTGGTGTTTACCGCGACGGAACAACCTTGATGCCTATTGTCGCTCGCCTACCAGAAGACGAGCGGGTTGATATTCGCAATATAGAAGGGATGAAGATCTGGAGTCCTGCTCTTGCTGAGTTTATTCCATTGCAACAAGTTACCCAGGGCTATGAAGTACTTTGGGAAGACCCGATTATTGTTCGCAAAAACCGCAAGCGCATACTCACCGTGATGGCTGATCCTGATATTTTGGGTGAAGAAACTGCGGCGACATTGCAAAAACGCCTTCAACCTCAGATCGAGGCGATAGCATTCCCACCGGGTTACGCGCTTGAGTGGGGCGGAGAGTATGAGTCCTCTCGTGATGCTCAGGCCTCTTTGTTCACTACTATGCCGTTGGGTTATCTATTTATGTTCTTGATTACCGTGTTCTTGTTTAACTCGGTGAAAGAGCCACTTATCGTTTGGTTAACGGTTCCGCTTGCCGTGATTGGTGTTACCACCGGTTTATTAGCTCTCAATACGCCATTTGGCTTTATGGCGCTACTTGGCTTCTTGAGTCTGTCGGGCATGTTGCTGAAAAACGGTATTGTGCTTTTGGATCAAATAGAAATAGAGATGAAGACGGGCAAAGAC
Source organism: Vibrio sonorensis (assembly GCF_001854765.1). Lineage (GTDB taxonomy): Bacteria > Pseudomonadota > Gammaproteobacteria > Enterobacterales > Vibrionaceae > Vibrio > Vibrio sonorensis. The sequence continues at coordinate 148,011 of NZ_LJJE01000022.1, forward strand.
CCATACATAGCAGTGGTCGACGCGGCTTTGAGCCGTGTTAGACCCGTTTGTATGGCTGCAATTACCACCATACTAGGTATGATTCCATTGCTACCGGATATCTTCTTTAAACCGATGGCAGTGACCATTATGTTTGGTCTAGGTTTTGCCACGGTACTGACTCTGATCGTTGTCCCAGTACTTTACGGGTTGTTTCATCGATTGAAAGTCCCGAACTAGCGAACTACAAAGCCCCATGCAAATGGGGCTTTTTTGTCTCTTTTTGACAGATAGCCAAACTATTTTGATAAAGCATCTACTATTAGAAGTAAGTTGACTCATCGGAATAGGCCATGACACTGACCCTGAGACAAAAAACACTAGTGAAAGAAAGCTTTGCGAAAGTAGCGCCTCAGGCAGACCTTGCTGCAGAGCTGTTCTACTCGCGTCTGTTTTATTACGACCCCGAGTTACAACGGCTGTTTAAAGCGGATCTAAAGCAGCAAGGTCGAAAGCTGATGAAAACCCTGCAAGTCGCGGTAAGCAGCTTGGACAATCTTGATAAACTCGTTCCCGTGCTTCAAGAGTTGGCCATTCGACACGTACACTATGGTGTTACCGTAGACGACTATACGCCAGTGGGAAACGCTTTGCTGTATGCGCTTAAACAGGGGCTAGGCAGAGAGTTTGATAGAGAGACGCGCAATGCATGGGTAGCCGTTTATCGGCTGGTGGCAACGGTAATGAGAGAAGCGGCCTACGCGAACTACAATCCAAACACCTACAAAAATAGAAAAACCTATCGTCATTAAAAGAAAAATCCCCGCTAGATGCGGGGATTCAATTTTCAAAATACGCGTCTATGATTGGACTGCTTTTTCAAGGATGAGCGCGTTGTAGCGTTCAAAGCCTGCTTCCAAATCTGCAATTAGATCTTCAACGTCTTCCAGTCCAATGTGTACGCGGACTAGTGTCCCCTCAAAGTTTGGATTGGCGACGGTTCTCAAGCTGTTAAAACTCTTAGGTTCGTTGGCGAGGATTAGGCTCTCGAAACCGCCCCATGAGTAGCCCATACTAAAGTGTTTCATACCGTCCAGCAGTGCGGTTGTTGCTCGCGGATAGCTGGTTTTAAGCACAAACGAAAACAGGCCATTGCCGCCGTTGAAATCTCTATTAAAGAATTCGTGTCCTGGGCAAGAAGGCAAGCCGGGATGACGAACATGGTCAACTTCAGGGCGAGACTCCAACCACTTGGCGACCGTCAGACTGTTTTGCTCGTGCTGACGCAGGCGGACATCTAAGGTTCTCAAACCACGTAGTCCTAAGTAAGCATCATCGGGGGAAACACACTGACCCATTAGGTAGCTTTGCTCTCGTAGTTGATCCCAATATTGCTCACTCGCAACAGCAGTACCCAGCATGACATCTGAATGACCGACAATGTATTTGGTCGCGGCTTGGATAGAGATATCGACACCGTGTTCGAAAGGATTAAACTGCACTCCAGCCGCCCATGTGTTGTCTAGCATGACGATCACTTCTTTTTGATGAGCGATTTCTGCCATGGTCGGGATATCCATCACTTCCATAGTGATGGAGCCGGGAGATTCACAAAACAGTATCTTGGTATTGTCTTGGATAAGGTCTGCAATACCAGCTCCGATCATGGGGTCAAAATAAGTGGTTTCAACACCCAGCTTTTTGAGGATTTTGTCGCAAAAGTCGCGAGTTGGCTCGTAGCATGTATCGACCATCAAGATGTGATCACCTTGCTCGACAAATGAAATAATCGCATTAGATATAGCTGCGGTTCCACAAGGGTACAGAGCGCATCCCGCGCCGCCTTCCACATCTACCATGGCTTGTTGAAATGCAAAGTGAGTTTCCGTGCCTCGGCGACCGTAGAAGAGGGTTTGATTTGCTCTATTAACCGTGGCGTGGTGCTTTTCGGCGACAGTGTTAAAGACAACGGTTGAAGCACGCTGAACTGGAGGGTTGACGACACCGTGAGTCCATTTTTTATCACGGCCAGCTGTGACCAGTTTAGTTTTTTTACCTTCCGACATAAGAAATCCTTGTCTAATAACTGTTTGCTATATTAAAACTCTATCGAGTTAGGTTGGCAAGCGCAGAAAAATTAAAGTAGTGGGTTAAATAGGTAGAACACACGTTCTAGAAAGCGCGAGCGCATTGGGCGTTCTTTCCATATATCACGATCAACAGGGATGGCCTTTTGGATGTATTCTTCCTGTAACCAATACATCTCTTTGGTGAACGCAATGTCGTCGACTGCTAGCGTGACTTCGAAGTTTAGCCACAAGCTACGCATGTCCATATTGACGGTTCCAACCAAACAGAACTCTTCGTCTATGACAACAGATTTGGTATGTAATAGGCCGCCATCAAATTCATAGATGCTGACTCCCGCTTCTAGGAGGTCGCTATAGAAAGAACGCGAGGCCCATTGAACCATCAGGGAATCGTTTTTGTACGGAATGATTAGCTCGACATTAATGCCTCTCTGAGCCGTCATTTTTAATGTTTCTAACAGGTCTGAGCTAGGAACAAAATACGGAGTGGTTATCCGCACCGACTTGTTTGCTTGGTTAATGGCTAAAGTTAATACTTGAGAAATCAAATATTCAGGCATTCCCGGGCCTGATGGCACAACTTGAATGGGGTGTTGAGGCGAGTTTTTATCAATCGAGCACTGAGGAACGGGAGGCATTTCTCGATAACCCGTTTCTACTTCCCAGTCCCATCCGTGGATGGCAGATAGTACATTTACCGTAGGGCCAGTTACTCGCACCATAATATCAATCCACTGGCCGACACCAGAGTCTTGTTTAAAGTGGGCAGGGTCAACCATGTTCATCGAACCGGTATAGGCCACTTCATTGTCGACGACAATAATTTTTCGGTGTTGTCGTAAGTCTAAGCGCCTTAAGAAAATACGCCATGGGCTGACTTCCAATGCTTGCACAACTTCGATTCCAGCATTTTCCATCATTTGTAACCACGGACTTTTGAAAAAGCGAGGGCTTCCCGCAGAGTCTAGTAACAGTTTTACATCAACCCCTCGTTTGGCGGCTTTTACCAGAGCAGCAGCCACCGAGTCAGCGAGTCCACCGGGATGCCAGATGTAAAAAACCATGCGAATGCTCGATTGGGCTTGTTCTATGTCTTTAATAATTGAGCGCAGAATACTTTCCGGATCGCTTTGCAGCGACAAGGTGTTACCACTTAAAGCGGGCAACCCTAAACGGTTGTTGCACAGCTCGTCGATTCTAGAAATATGGCGTCCAAAGGTTTCTGGGGAGTGAGCTATGCAGGAGTTAAGGCTAGTAAACCATTGGGCGAAGGGCGCGAACATCTCTTTGGCGCGTTCGGCTCTTTTTCTACCTAGATTGAGTTCGCCAAATAAGAAGTAACAGCCAACGCCAAGAATAGGGATGATATAGATGACCATTAGCCAAGCGAGTGAGACGCTGACTGCTCTCCGTTTAAGTACAACACGGAGCGTCACACCGGCAACTAAAATCCAGTAGAGAATAAGACTGGCTAACGTTAAAAAGTGATAGAACTTTTCCATGTTGATTGTGGTTTTTCCCAATGTATGCGGTAAAAGTACCCGCTGAGACAAGTACTTAATGATCAGTTCATCTCTGATAATAAAACGATTTGAGCAAGAGTAAAACAGATTCGTTATGCGCCAAGTAAAATAGCGAACGTATGCAGTTCTAATTGTTATTTGTTTGTAAATATACGTTACTATTGGAGGGTTTTGCTCAAAAAAGCAGCGCTTAATAGTGGCAGGTTGATAGATCTATGGATAAATATACTTTTGGGGGTTCCAATTTTAATCGCAAACTGTTTTACTTGCTACCAAGTTGGCATCGCTAATTCCCTTTAAAGGTGTAAATAATAATTTACACGTACAAATTTAGATGCCCTAATGCAAACACAACAATTGGTAGTTCATCATGGCAAGTAATTCAAGAGGCCATTTCTCCTCGAAATTGGGCTTTATAATGGCAGCAGCGGGATCCGCTGTTGGTTTAGGAAACGTGTGGGGGTTCCCAACCAAAGCGGCGAGCAATGGCGGTGCAGCATTTTTGGTTATCTATCTTGCGATGGTGTTCTTGCTGGCGTTTCCAATGTTGGTCGCAGAGCTGACCATCGGACGTCACGGACAAGCAAACCCTATCGCTTCATTAAAAAGTGTCTGGAATCGAAATCGATTCGCGGCTGGTTTGTTTGGCGTGATCGCTATGGTAGCGGCTTCGATGATCTTGAGCTTCTACTCGATCCTAGCAGGTTGGTTAATGGGCTTTGCCGCGGCACCGTCGCTAGAAGTGATTGGCATGCAAGGTGCTGCCGACTGGTTGGTTAACTTTAGCGGTGAACGCAATGTTATTCTTGCCCTGCTGTTCTCACTACTTACTATTTATGTAGTTCAAAACGGTGTGGCCGACGGTATTGAAAAGTGGTCTAGTCGTTTAATGCCAATGTTGTTCGTACTCTTTGGTGTAATGATTCTCTATATCTTCACCCAAGACGGTGCGATGGAAGGCCTTAAAATGTACCTAGTGCCGGATTTCTCTCAGTTATCACCTGCTTTGATGGTTGATGCGATGGGACAAGCCTTCTTCTCCTTGTCGTTGGGTGTTGGCTCAATGATGGTTTACGGCTCGTACCTTAAAAAAGACGTCAACATTCCGCGCACTGCTGGTCAGGTGGCGGCGATAGATACAGGTGTTGCATTTAGTGCTGGTCTGCTAATTCTTCCGGCGATGTACGTGGCAAAGCACAACGGTGTTGAAATCTTTAATGAAGCAGGTCAACTGATGAGTTCAGGCGATCTAGTGTTCGCAGTGTTGCCTTCAATGTTCGACACCATGGGGCAAATCGGTGTGCTAATTGGTACAGGTTTCTTTGTACTTATGGTTATCGCTGCGCTAACGTCTTCTATTTCTCTTCTCGAAGTACCAGTATCTTGTGCTCAAGATGAGTTGAAGATGGGAAGAGCGAAAGCAACTTGGTTGATTGGTGGCATCATTTTGGTCGCTAGTACTATCATCTCACTTAACTTCGGTGCTCTGTTTGGTTTGATTGCCGATATCTCTACGGTTTACATGCAGCCACTTCTCGGCGTTGTTTGGGCAATCGTTGTAGGTTGGATTTGGAACCGAAACAACCTGCTCAATGAGCTAAAAGAAGGCAACCCAGAGATTGCACAAGGTCTGTTCTGGAAGATTTGGCCATGGTACGTAAAAATAGTATGTCCAGTGGCAATATTGGCAGTGTTTATGTTCTCTATAATGTAGCCTGTTAGCGCGATTGACTAAAAAACCTCCCTAGTGGAGGTTTTTTGTATGTGGCTGAAATATTAACTAAATATTTGTCCGCTAAGGCCGATATTTCATAGGAATAAGTTTTATAGCAATAATAATAATGGGAAGGTCGTAGTGAAATTATCAGTGAGAAAGAAACTCTATCTTGGGTTTGGAAGTATTCTTTTGATCCTGGCCATCATGGGGGGCACTATCTGGGTTGAGGTTACTCAATCTCATGAAGTGGCAGATGAAATCCGGTTAGATGATGTTCCGGAAGTGGTGAACTATCTCATGTTGGTCGATGAAGCGGGTGATGTATATCGAGATGCAACGGGGGTGCTTCTTGGTGTTGATGGTGCTTTTGAAGACTATCAAAGTAATAAACTAGAATTTGCCGAAGCGATTAAAAGGCTTTTGATCTTAGAAAGCAAAGGCTCGGAAGACCATCAGCGAGTTTTGGAAATTGAATCCTTGATGAAGCAGTTTACCGACGGCTTTGAAAAAAATGTTTCGGGGAATCGAACCAGTTTGGCGGACGAAGAGCAGTTTGAACTGCTGCGCTCTCTTTATGAGTCCTATCTCATTCCAATAGAAAATCACTTAGACACCGCCTCTACAAGTGAGCGAGTTGAAGCGGACAGATCTCTTGCCGAATTAAGTGATGCTTTTGTCGTGATAGAAAACACCACGATGGCGATGTCCTTGGTGGGTGCATTGTTAACCGCCGTCGTTGCTTATCTGCTTTCAAATTCCTTAGTGGATCGCATTTCTAAACTGGATGAGGTTGCACAACGAGTTGCCAGCGGAGACCTAACCGCAGCGGAAATACAAGATAAGTCCGGCGATGAACTTGCCAACTTAGCGCTATCGGTTAACGCAATGCAAAATTCCTTGGTTACTTTAATTGGTTCCATTTCTTCTGTAACAAAAGAAGTGAAGCTTGTCAGTGGTGAACTGAGTACGATCAGTGGCGATATCGTGGGTGGTGCGACAGAACAGGCTGAAAAAGCGAACTTGATAGCTACCGCAGCAGAAGAGCTGACTTTAACCGTGTCAGAAGTCGCTCAACAGGGCGCCGCTACTTCAGAGCAGGCAAGACAGTCTGAACTTTCCGCCGAACAAGGCAGGGGCGTTATTTCTGAAATGGTGAGCAGCATTACCCAAGTCGCGACACAGATGAACGAAATGTCTGGTCAAATGAACGAACTCGGTACTCATGGAGAGCAGATTGGCAATGTGATTAAAGTGATTGAAGGCATTGCAGAGCAAACCAACTTACTCGCTCTTAACGCGGCGATTGAAGCGGCGCGAGCGGGGGAAGCGGGCAGAGGGTTTGCCGTGGTTGCGGACGAAGTGAGAGCATTGGCTGAGCGCACCACGAACGCAACACAAGAAGTGGCAGAAATTATTCAATCTATTCAAGTGGGAACACAAGAAGCGGTGACTTATACGCAAGACAACTGTCAGCTCGTCGACTTAGGTGTTGAGCAAAGTCGAGGAGCGGTGTCCGCTTTGGACGAGATTGTTTCAGGAGCGGCGAACGTGCAAGCAATGATCAACTCAATTGCGACGGCTGCCGAAGAGCAAACCGCTGTAACCAGAGAAATTGCCGCAGATATTACTTTGATTTCCGATATATCCGGCCGCTCATTAGAACTTGCCAACAATAGTTCACAGCGTGTTAGTGGGCTGAACGTGCGCGTCTCTGAACTTGAAGGGTTAATTAGCAAGTTTAAGATTGCGTCATAATTGACAAGGGTGCTTTGTTGTCTTGCAGGGACAAAGTGAACCTAGGTATACTTCTGGCTCCTAATTGGAGCCAGTTTCATGTTTGACCTTCTATACTCTCACCCCGATTTTCACGTCATTAGTAAGCATCCGAATGTTTCGGTTCACAAAGATGATGGCGACACCATGCTGCTCGAAGAAGTGAAGCAGCGCACTGGAGATAAACAGCTTTATCTTATCCATCGCTTAGACAAAATGACCTCTGGAATATTGCTACTGGGACGCAATGGCAGCGCAGCTTCGGCGTTATCCGGACAGTTTGCAAATCGCACTGTTGAAAAGTTCTACCTAGCGATTAGCAACAAGAAGCCAAAGAAAAAACAGGGCTTGATCAAGGGCGATATGGAGAGGTCGAGGAGAGCAAGTTGGAAGTTGATAAACAGCAACAGTAATCCTGCAATCACTCAGTTTTTTTCTCTGGCTGGTGACCAAGGTGAGCGTCTGTTCTTGTGCAAGCCGCTGACTGGAAAAACGCATCAGATCCGAGTCGCTTTAAAGTCGATAGGTTCAGCGATTACTGGCGATCCTATTTACAATGCTTCGAACCAGTCAGACAGGGGGTACCTACATGCTTTTGCAATACGATTTGAATACCAGTCTGAAAAATATGAGTTCTTATGTGACCCGCGCCAGAGTGCAAGCTTAGGAAAAAAATGGCATTCGCCGGCAGTAGCCCAAGCACTAGACATGTGGTTGGCACCATGGGCGTTAAATTGGCCAGTTATTAAAAAGTAGTACCAAGTCATCGGCTATCAGTGGAAACATTCTTGTGCCACAATGCCTTGGTAATACAACAAAAATTCGGTGAGTTGCAATGAACTACCAAGATCCTCTTAGCCAATTTATAGAAAGCTTAGCGCCGCGATGTGAAGTGTTTGCTCAAGTAGAGTTATTTGCACCATGGGGCATCAAAGAGCAATGTTTTGAAGGTGGTTCAGCGTTTACGTTTTTGCGCAAAGGGCGTTGTGTTGTAGAGGTTGAAGGGCATGACCCTATTCACCTAAAGTGCGGACAGCTTATTATTCTCCCTCATGGCTCTTGCCACGAAAAAAAGAGTGATGAAGACGCAGTATGTCTAGATTCCGACTTCTTATTCAACGGCAAGACGCACAGTGAAATCAGTCAAATGAGGATAGGTGGTTGTGGTGAAGAGAGCCAACTGATGTGTGGATACATCGATTTCTCTCTCGCACAACATTGGGGCAGAGATGCGCAAATGGGAATTGCTCCAGATATCATGCTGATTGATGTGCAAAAGCACAGCCGTTTAGAACAACTCATTGTATGGTTAGAAGAAGAGGTAGGTTCAGAATTAGCTGGTCACACGCTGGCATCCCAGAGAGTATTAGAGCTGATTTTAATAGAAATTATGCGTCAAACTTTGGCTTCTGATCATCCTCCTAGTTGGTTAAGCGGCCTCAGTGATAGGCATATATCTCCGGCAGTATTGTTTGTCCAGCGTCACTTTGCAGAGGAGATTACAGTGCCGCAACTGGCAGAAGTGGCAGCCCTTTCGAAGAGCGCTTTTTCAGATAGATTTAAAGAGATGACTGGTGTTGCTCCGCTTCAATTCGTTCGGCAGTGGCGATGTTTTATAGGCGCAAAACTCTTAGCTGGTAGTCATATGAAGATTGAGGAGATCGCCACTCAAATCGGCTTTCAATCTTCAGATGTGTTTATACGAAACTTCAAGCAGTTCCACGACATCACTCCAAAACAGTACAGACAACAGACTCGGCCTCAGAGCAAGAAAATCGACGATTTAACCGCTATCGCCGACGTATAATCTTGTTGTTCTTGCCAAGTCTATAGATTTATTAATAAGTCAGTTAGCTTATCTCCAAAAGGAGAAAGCGATGAAAGAAATAAATGTATTTGTCACTGGTGGCACTGGAAATGTAGGAAGTGCCATCGTCGAAGAACTGATTGGAGAAGGTTATCGAGTTCTTGTCCTTTGCAGAAGTAGTGGTGCGGTTTGCAGGGCAGAAGAGATGGGTGCAATTGCAGTGAAAGGTGATTTAGACCACTCTGCTCTTTGGTTGAATCAGCTCGATGACGTTGAAGCTCTTATTCACACCGGCTGTAGTTTTGAAGCCGATATGGCCAAGACGGACTATAACTTTGTTACTCAGTTGATTGGATACAACGAGAATAGAGCTCGTCCCCTTACTCTTCTTTACACCTCTGGTTGCTGGAACTATGGAAGTCATCAGAATCAGATTACCGAAACGACGCCAAAAGAATCAATCCCCGATTTCCAATGGATGCTCGACCATATTCAGATGATAAAACGATCGAGCACTTTGGATGTTCGCGTTGTTAGCCCAGCGAACGTCGTGCGTGAAGAAGAGTATTATGTGCCGCCAATACTGCTTTGGGAACTCGAAAGGGCAGGGCAACCTACAGTGCTAGGTCACTTGAGCATACGTGGTCACTGGTTGAACGTCGAAATCTAGCTAAACTGTATCGACTGGTTTTGGAAAAAGGTCAGTACGGGGAAGAGTACATAGCAGTCGATCAACCTGCGGCAACCTTGCAACTCATGACTCAGGCAATTAGTCCCAAAAAAGCAAAACTTAATCAAGCAGCAAAATGGCGTGAAACATATGGAAGTTGGACTCAAGGTTATGAATTAGAACAAGTGTTTAGCGCGCAGAAGGCAATAAAAGAGCTCGGCTGGATTCCTCGTAGTATCTTTCAAAACGAACAGGAGTTTACGCAATGAACAAAGAAGAAATCGCCAATCGCTACTCAATACTGCGCCTAGCTCAGGAGGAAGAAATTCACACGAATTGTGGCTTTGCTAAAGCGACAAAAATGGAGCAACAGCGAGTAGAGCGCATAAAAACAGGAGTGGTAACACAAGAGGATATGGAGGTTTTGTCACATCTATTTCGCTGGGAGGAAATAGACTTAACTCTGTATCTGAAGGTTGAAAAACCTTCGCTTTGGCAGCGTTTTAAACAGTTGCTTTAAGCCTGTAGGGGCAAGCTTTATGATCACACCGTTTATTGTTATCAGTTTACTTTTACTGCCATCCTTGATGGTGATGTTTATTTTTAAACTTAAGCAGCAAAGTTATCAAATCTCTCAGCACGCGTATTTAGGACTCGCTTTGACGTTTCTCTTCTTTGCATCGGGACGTTTATTTGTACCAATGCAACTTGTTGAAATGTTGCCGCCATGGGTACCACTGCGTTTAGAACTCGTATACGCGTCAGGCCTGATGGAGTTGGCAATTGCTGTCGCATTGCTATTGAAGCCTTATCGAATCTACGCCGCGTTATTGGCCTTTGTGGTACTGGTTGGCTTTTTCCCAATTAATATTTATTCGGCGTTTCACTATACAGGGACAGCAGGGCAGCAGATGGGACCGATCTACCTTTTGATTCGAGCACCGCTTCAATTGATACTGATAAGTTGGGCCTATTTTATGGTGATTAAGCCGATACAAGGTGGAAACAAACGCCTTGGCTAAGGAAATGACAAGGCCAAAATAGCAAAGTCATGCAATCAGAGGTTGAGATGGCTTTGCAATGCGTGCCAAAATACGCGCCGCAAAAGGTAAAAGGCCAATCGCTTACTTAGCGTTTGCACTGCCTATTTTGGAACACCACAGAGAAGTCACCATGCAAGCATCAGCGCTACCTACATTTTTCCAGCATATCGAACAGCAACTCGCTCAAGCTCCAGATGAAATAAGGCGTTTATTCCACGGCCGAGGACGACGTTGGGAAGGTTTGGAGCAACTGACTTGTGACTGGATGCAAGGGCAGTTGGTGGTCTCGATATTTAAGTCGGTAGACGACGCGTTCCTGAGCGAGTTAAAGAGTGGCCTTAAGACGCTTAGCGAAAGCCAAACATGGCAGCAGCGTCAGGGAGAAGCGATTCATATCCAATATCGATATAGTGATGGAGCCCGGAGCGAAGTTTTTTTGGGGCAGGGGAACCTGTCACCTGTGGTAGTGGAAAATGGTTTGAAGTTTCAGCTCACGCTGGGCAAAAACCAAAATTCAGGTTTGTTCCTCGACATGCGATATGGGCGAGAGTGGGTTCGCCAACATGCGAAAGAGCAAAATGTACTTAACCTTTTTGCCTACACCTGTGGATTTTCTGTCGCCGCGATAGAAGGCGGTGCTGACAAGGTGGTGAATTTGGATATGGCTAAGTCTTCTCTGGCAAGAGGTCGAGACAATCACAGGCTCAACGAACACAACTTAAATAAAGTGTCTTTTTTTGCTCATGATATTTTTAAGTCTTGGGGAAAAATTAAAAAAGCGGGCCCTTACGGTGTAATTGTGATAGATCCGCCTTCATTTCAAAAAGGTAGCTTTGCGTTGACGAAAGACTATCAAAAGATCCTGAGACGACTGCCTGATTTGTTAACGGATGGCGGCAAAGTACTCGCGTGTGTTAACTCACCTTCCGTGACCTGTGATTTTTTAATCGAAGAAATGCGCCGCGAAGCGCCGGAGCTAAAATTTTCTTATCGTTTAGATAATCCGTCAGAATTTGCTGACATCGACGAACAAGCCTCGCTTAAAGCATTGGTGTTTGAAGTTAAGTAGTTGGCAGCCGACCTTGTGTCGGCTGCGAGCGATGTTTTACTTTAAAGTGTAGAAGCCGGAGTAAATGCGCGTTGCCGTAGTAAACCAACAGGCAGCACCAAAGATAAAAGCGAAAATTGCAAAGTAACTGGGGAATAAGCAGCACAGTACGAAAAAGCCGATGGTCTCCGTTCCCTCTGTTAACCCGCTCATGTAATAAAGGGATTTGTGTTTATAGACTGGGTTTTCAATGCCCCGTTTTCCCGCCATTACCGCAAATGCCAAAAAGCTACACCCTGTACCGATAAAAGAAAAAATCAGAAAGGCACCCGCAACGGCATTGCTTTGCGGCGCTGCTACGACAAAGCCAAAGGGTATAAGGGAATAGAACAGAAAATCTAGACTTATATCGAGAAATCCCCCCGCATCCGTGATGCCTTGAATCCTAGCGAGCGCTCCGTCGAGTCCATCACAAATACGATTGAGCAGAATAAAGAGCAAAGCCCAGTCATACTGCTCAAAAGCCAAAGCAGGGAAAGCAATGCAACCCAATAAAAACCCAAAAATGGTGGTTTGATTTGCGGTAACGCCCAGCTTATTGAGTCCTTTGGCCGCCAAGCTGAGTGGTGAGCGAATCAGCTTTATACTGTAACGATCAAGCATTGCTGTGCTCCCATGGCCACGAAAGAACTCTTCCATTATTGGGCGCGTCATCAATATCGTGGGTGACGAGCAAAGCGGGTATGTTGGCATGGTGTAGCTGGCCAATCACCCAATCGCGAAATTGAATCCTGAGTTCTTTGTCCAGTTTACTAAACGGTTCATCCAACAACGCAAGCTTAGGTTTGGCAAGCAACATTCTAATCAGGCTTATACGCGCTCTTTGTCCACCGGAGATCTGGTCTGGATAAGATTCTGACAGATAGCTCAACTGGATAGATTCCAATGCTCGTGTGGCCTGCTGACGACGTTGTTCGCCTTTTACCTCATTGGGAAGGGCAAACGCGAGATTTTGCCAAACATTGAGGTGGGGAAAAAGCAAATCGTCTTGAAACAGTATGCCAACTTGGCGCTGGTGAGCTTCAAGCTCTGTGATTGACGTTCCCCCTAATTTTATAGATCCGCGATAGCTGAACTCTGGACTTAGGTGGCCAGCAATAAGGTCGAGCAGTGTAGACTTGCCACATCCACTCGGTCCCATTAGACAAACGACTTCACCGGGCTCTATTGTTAGGGATAGATTCGAAAACAGAGGTTCGCCACTTGTCTTAGAGATGGCGAGGTTTTCGAGACAAAGTGTCATGAGTTTTAGTTTCCTTTTTGCGAGATCGATGAAACGGGTGATACATCCGGCTGATAACCATAGCAGCCGAGAAAAAGATAAATGGTAATACGGCTTGCCATAATCCGTATATTGCCGTCACTCTTCGGTCAGAACCACTGGCAAGTGCGACGGCTTCGGTGGTGATGGTGCTAATGCGTCCTGCTCCTAACATCAATGTTGGCAGATACTGAGCTAAGCTGACACTCGCACCAATCGCCCAGGCGTACATAACCGCTGGTAGTAGCAGTCGCAGCTTCACCGTTACAAAAGTATTAAACGGAGTTTTACCTAAGCTTAATGCTGCACGGGTATAGTTGATGTTGTAGCTTCGCCAAGGTCCATCTAACGCTAAGTAAACAAATGGAAACGCAAAGAACACGTGTGACCAGATCACCCAAGTAGTGAAAAAGTCACCTTGGATATAGAGCGTTGATATTTGCATGCCAAATAGTAAAGAGAGCTGCGGGACAAGCATTGGCAAGGCAATTACATAGTCTGGGATGGAAAGTCTGTGTTTAACGCGATACTCATGTGCTAAGAGCGCCAGTAGAAGGCTGATAACCGCGACTGTCACTGCAATAAACAGGGTTTGATTGACCACGGGTAGAATATTCTGCCACTCGTAATGCCAGAATCGCAAGCTAAGCCGAGATGGAAAGAGATCGGGGAAACGCCAACGATGGGCAAAACTCCAAATCACCATTAATGGAAAAATGAAAATGGCAAGGAGAGCTGAGACGGTAAAGAGGCTCTTACCCGGTAGTGCAGTTCCACACCGTCCAGAGATGAGCCAATGGCGTCTTGGATTAGTCAGTGTTTTTTCTATCCAAACAACACAAGCCATCAGCAGGCTAGTGATAACGAGTAAAACGATCCCTCCGGCTGCCGCTCTAGGGATCTGATTGAGTTCTGGGTCATTAAACCATTGCCAAACCAGCACTGAAAAAGTGGGTGGGTTAGTGGGGCCGAGAATTAAGCTCAAGTCTACAACTGCTGCGCCATAAGCAATGACGGCAAACAAGGCGAATCGCATTCGCTTAAACCACTGAGGGAAAATGGCTTTCCACCAAGTTTGAGCAGGCGAATATCCCAAGGAACTACTGATTTTTTGTCGCTTTTCTACTTGGATCTGATGAAGAACAGGAATGCTCATTAGCAGCAAAAACGGCACTTCTTTTAGTGCTAATGCCAAAGTCAGACCGATGCCGTACGGATCGTTTACCAACCAAGGCAGAGAATCACCACTTACGGAAAACCCAAACACCTGATCTGCCCATCGCGCGACGAGTCCTGTCGGGGCGAAAAGAAAGGCAAATCCAATAGCGAATGCCACGTGGGGCATTGCTAGCAGGGGCGATAGGGAGCTTTCAATTTTCCGCCAGTGTTTGTTCAACCATAGCTGCTGTAAGATCGCAAAGCAGATAATACACGCTAGATAGGTACTAATAAGAGCGCTGGAAATCGTTAATAGCAAAGAACGTTCAACGCCTGCCCAATCAAAGATAGCAATGTAGGCGTGCAATGTGATTTCGTTTAGGCCAATTGGGGGAATATAGCCAAATGAGGATGATACCACTCCAATGAGCCCCGGTAGGATCGGGGCTATACAGATGAGAAGTACAAATAAGTAGAGAGCTCGGAACATCTGGCTATTTCTCTTTCTATTTGCTTAGTTGCCGTAGCGCTTTTGCCACTCTGCTTCTAGAGACGTTTGCCAACTAGGATGTGGTTCAGCGATAGAAGAGAACAGTTTGGTTTTTTTCGCAGTGCCGACTAAATGCTGGTTTTGCAATACAGACGGGTCACCCCAAATCTCTAAATCGCCTTTGCGCGATTGAGCTTCAGCGCCGAGTAGGAAGTTGATAGCAACCAGAGCGCCTTCTTTGCCAGACGCATTCCAAGGAATGGCTAAGAAGTGAATGTTGCTCAGCGCTCCAGCTTCCATCGCGTAGGCTTTAGTGCTCTCTGCCAAGTTGCCATTTGCTTGATCGGAGAATACTGAGTTTGGGTTAAAGGTGATAGCGAGATCCAGTTGACCATCGTCTAGTAGCTGAGTCATTTCAGAACTATCAGCAGGGAATTGTTTACCTTGTCTCCAAGCCACTTTATGTAAAGAGTCTAAGTACTGCCAAAGCGGTTGAGTCAGCTCGTCGAAATTCACTTCCTCACTGGGCTTTTGCAACGCTGGGTCGTTATCGGTAAGTTCAATTAGCAAGGCTTTTAAAAAACTGGTGCCGTGGAACTGGGGTGGTTTTGGATAGCTGATCCTATTTGGATAAGCTTGTGCGTAGCTTAACAGCTCGGCAAACGAGGCTGGTGGATTGTTTAGCGTGCTCTCATCGTGGATAAATACCAGTTGTCCCACACCCCAAGGAGCTTCCAAACCTTCCGTTGGAACTGAAAAGTCGCTGTCTACAGGCAAGCTTTTATCTACGAGTTGCCAACTGGGCAGTTGATTAACAAAAGGCCCATGTAGCAATTGGTTGGACTTCATTGACTTAAAGTTTTCGCCATTGATCCAAACCATATCAACGCTACCACCGCTATTTTTACCGGCCGCTTTTTCTGCGATAAGACGAGTAGTAGTTTCCGCAATATCAGTCACTTTGACATGCTTAAGCGTCACGCCATACTCTTTGGACAACTCATTGCCTGCCCAGCGAAGATACTCATTGATGGTTTGGCTACCTCCCCACGCGTGGAAATAGACAGTTTGCCCTTGAGCTTTTTCAACAACGGATTGCCAATCGTCTTGTGCTGAGGCTTGGAAAGAGACTGCTATGGATATGAGTAAACCGAGAAGTCGTTTCATAATATTCCTTTATTGTTAGATTACTTGATTGTGGAGACCGGAGAACTTTACTTTTTATTCCATTATGAACGAAAAAATTGATTTTTTTTAAGTATTTGCACAAATGATGGATTGGGTCTCGTTTGAATACGGGAGATAAAATGATAGTTATCGGTAAGCGCCAGTTGGGTTAAATTAGGCAAACAAAAAGAGCAGCTTTAAAAGCTGCTCTTAGTAAACAAAGGGGAAATGAGGTTATTTCCATTCTGCGAGTTCAAAGGTAAGAGTGTGCGTTTTACCTTTTAAGGTCAGAGTTTGGTCCGTGAGCATTACTTGGCTCCAGTCCATTAGTGTTGCGCTGAATGCTTGCTCAGTTTCCATTCGGTCTCCCATGCACATCTTCATGGTCATGCCCATTTTATCTACACGCAGTTGATTGTCTTTGAGTTCGGCTTGACCGAAAAAGTTATTACATCCCGCATTGCCGTTGGCAGTGAGGTTCTCACCAATTTCTAGACGAGGACTTTTACCTCCTTCCTTTGTGACAATGTCACGTCCATCAATCTGAACTAGGTTCCAGTTGTGGTGTTGTAGGTCGCTTGCCGTGATAGTCGCAGCACGGTCAGAGCTGCTGGCACATGCAGCAAGTGTTAATGGCAGTGAGATTGCAGCGAGCAACATTTTTGAACTAAGCTTCATAACAAATAACTCCGGTAAGTGATTACCAAAACGGTGAACCAATTGAGAGTTGAAGTATAAGCAATAAAACACTGTTTTTGTCAGAAGAGAGTCATAGTTTGGTCGGTATCACATAAATGCCAAGGTGTAATTTAATGAATACTAAAATGGATGTTTATTGGTATTACTATTTGATTTTAAGGGCTTTTGGTTGTTAGAGATCTGAGCAAGAGTTCATTGGCACAATTAGCAATAGGAGCCGGTATGGAGCAGCTTGAATTTTTTACTGTACCCAACCCATGTGTTGGCGTTTGTGACGTCGATGACAAGGGCTATTGTAAGGGGTGCATGCGCAAACGGGAAGAGAGATTCAACTGGCTCTCTTTTACCCCCGCCCAGCAGCTACACGTGATAAAGCTCTGTCGCCAGAGATATCGCCGTAAGATGTTAGCAAAAGGGGCGGCGGCGAAAGATAATGAAGAGGGTAACAACCCTCAGCAAGATCTGTTCTAGATTATTTGAGTTGCCATTTGTCACTCACCCAACCCCCAGCGTGATCATCAAAGTGACTCCCACTGAACCTGTGGTTGTTTTCAACGTGATTATCATCTTCTGTTTGAGAGTCTAATAGCCGTTGGATATAAGAGGCCATCGGGTCGCCGCTACTCACTCGCTCATGCCGGGTCGCTACTTCCTTGATTAGTTGAAGACGATATGAATTGCTGGCTCTTTTCATGATGGCTCCCTCCTGTCGGTGACTTCTAAATAAAAAAACTAGGAGTGAGGATCTGTTACGTCAACCCGTTTTACGAAAAAAAATGAGCAAAAAATAACCCGTGGAAAAAGAGGAATATTTAGTTAATGATATTAAGGAAGATAACACCCTACTTATCAAGAAATTAGAAAAATGCTTATCTCTTAGGGTAGTAATAAAAAATTAACGAAAGACTCATTACCTTGTCAAAAAGAAGCGGCTTAACATTTCCTGAGCCGATAGGATTCGTAGAGTAAAAATGCTAAACCTAGCCAGATCAGGCCAAAACTTGTCGCTTTTACATGATTAAACGGCTCAGCAAAGACAAATATTGCCAACAGAAACTGGATACTGGGTTCGATGTATTGCATTAGGCCAACATTAGACATAGGCGTTACTCTGATCGCGACTGAGTAGAAAACCAATGGTAAGAGGGTAGCCAACGCGCTGCCGATGAATAAAGCTTGTGTGGCATAATCGGAATCGCTAAATTGACTAGAGTGGTCGATACTCTTGACAAGCATGTAAATGAGAGCGATGGGAGCAAGCAAGAGATTTTCCATGATCAAGCCTTGGCTCCACTCATATCTTATCTCTCGTTTTGCCCAGCCATAAAGGGTGAAAAATAGAGCCATTGAAATGGCAATAATTGGCAGTTCACCGAAGTGAAAAATCGAGTAAGCCAATCCGAGAACTGCAAATATTAGCGCGATCTTTTGGCCCTGAGATAGGCGCTCCTTGAGTATCAAAACTCCCAGCGCAATCATAGTTAAAGGGCTTATAAAAAATCCCAGACTGGCGTCCATCACTCTCTCATTGGTCAATGCCCAAACGAAGGCACACCACGATACACTCATTAGCAAGCCTGCAATCAAAGACAATAGTGCATTGCGCTTTTGCTGTATCAACCATCGAAAATCAGGCCATCGTCCGGTGATAATACGAGAAATGACGATCGCTAGAGGTACCGACGAGAGTATGCGCACCGCTAAAAGCTCATCGGTAGCGGCGTTGGGCAGAAAGTGATAATAGAGTGGGAGTAGCCCCCATAGGGTGAAAGAGATGGCCGCCATTGTGTTGCCATTTTGGATTGCTTTCATCAAGTGTTCTCGCTTCGCATCGCCTGAAGTCAGCTCCACTCAGTTTTTGTTTTGTGGCACACTGACTTTACTTATACCGCTTTTATCTGCAAATAGTAATGTTTTCATCTTGTTAAACTGGAGTTTTGGGCAAATGAGCGATCGAATTACCATACGTTCCTATACCAAAAACATTCGAGGTCATCAGCATGAATACCATCAAATGGTATTACCGCTAAATGGCTCGATAGAAATCCAAATAAACCAAACTGCCTATCTAGTGAGTGTGGGTGAAGCGATTGTCATACTTTCTGGTCAATGGCATGACTTTAAAGCCGATGAAAAGGCGAAGTTTATCGTCGTCGACATTAATCAATTGCCGCAAAATATGCACGCTTTTGACAAGCAGTGGTTCCAAATCAACGACGCTCTGCAATCTTACCTCCACTTTATCGAGCAGACCATTTCAAGCGCCTTAATCGCTGAGCATGAAGAAGCCATGTTCAAAATGTTTATCTCCTTGGTGGAAGGTTTGCCTCTGGTAGCTAAGTATGATTTTCGCGTCGCTAAAGTGATTGCTAGAGTTCAATCCTACCCAGAAATTGAGCATAGAGTGAAGGATCTCGCTGATCACGCTTGTCTTAGCGCGACTCAGCTCAAGAAGCTTTTTACGCGATCGGTGGGAATGAGTGTTATGCAGTATGTAACCAAAGTGAGGATGGAAAAAGCGAAGTCATTACTCATTTATACAGATACACCGATAGCGATTGTTGCGCAGCAAGTCGGGTATCTCGACCCTTCCGCTTTTAGCCGACGTTTTCACCAGTTTTATGGCCAAACACCAAGAGAGTTAAAAAGGAGCTAATCAGTCTGAAATAGCGTCTCATCTGCACATTTTCTTTGTTAATTATTGATATTGTCAACGCATCAGTTTTTATCTAAAAGGGAATGTTTATGGCTAACGCTGTCGGTTTTATTGCTATTGTTTTGTGGGGCTCATTAGCCTTATTAAGTGTTCTTACTAGTAGTGTTCCACCGTTTTTATTGTTGGGCTATTGCTTTTTTATCTCCGCTTTTTTAGTGACAATCAAACGCGCAATTGATCGAAAACCTCCTTTTTTTACTCCCAGCATGAACGGCCAGCAATGGCTATTTGGCATTATTGGCCTGTTTGGCTTTCACTTTTGCTATTTTGCAGCGATACGCTTTTCTTCTCCTATTGAAGTCAGTTTGATCGTCTATTCTTGGCCCCTTTTACTGGCGCTGTTTATCAGTAATAGAGAGAACCGAAAGCAAGTGCTCTTTGGTGGCGGGTTGGGCTTTTTCGGTGTCGCTCTTTTGATTACTTCTGGGTCAGAGAATCAAACCTCGGCATCATATGAGCAAGATATATGGGGGTATTTGTTAGCGATCGTCTGCGCATTTATCTGGTCTTCATACTCGGCCTTTTTGTCTGGTACGAAAAGCGAGACACAAGATATTGCTTGGTTGTCCATTGTGGTGAGTGGCTTGTCTTTTGCATCTCATTTTTTGTTGGAATCCAATTACGAAGTGAGTGGATTATCAGAATACTTGGGGATTTTATTACTGGGTATTGGTCCGGTAGGTGGCGCGTTTTACCTATGGGATTATGGACTCAAGCGAGGGAACAAAGTTCTGTTGGCATGTTTGAGTTTTTCGGCACCCGTTATTTCATCCGTTTTACTTATATCTACCGGATATGCCGACTGGAGTTTAGAACTGTTTATTGCGTTAGCATGTGTAGTCAGTGCAGTGGTTATTGCGCAAGTTCATCCAGATACCATGGTGAAGCTTAAGCGAATCAAGCGTTAACGGGACGACATATTTTTGCATTGTCGACTTGGATCATACTAAAGTACTAAAGATAAGTAGATTTAGGTCGATAAATATTTGTGTCTTATAGAGAATTCACTAAAATATAGGTATTGAAAGGAGACTTTGCAAAGCAGTTATGCAAGGTTAGGAGTATGGAATGAGTGATACCAATTACGCACAGAAGCGGAAGTATTATCGCCTGAGATACCCAAGGCGCGCTAGGCCTTCGGTAAAATTTCACGACGAGCTGTTTCACGTGAGTGAGGTGTCAGAGCAAGGCATCCGCGTTGTGATGAACGACAAATCGAGCTTGTATCGCGGCCTGATTCTGCAAGGCACTCTTAATCTTCACAACGAAGAATACGTTAAAATCCAAGGTGCAATTCTAAGGTTTGATGCTGGAGAGGTCGTCTTTCGTTTGGATAAGGGCCCTAGTTTTAAAAATATGGTGGCGGAACAGAGACATATACGCCAGAAATATCCTGCCTACTTTAAAAAACTGCGCGAAGAAGAAGTCGTTTAACAAACTAGAACACACTGAGTACGAGCACTTAATCAAGTGCTCGTTTTTTATTGTACCAACCGCAAACAGGAAGTTTATATGACGGAATTTAAGGTTGACGTGGTTTGGAAAAAGCAGGATGAGGACAGGTTTGTCGATAGCCAGTTCTACCGCGGTCATCAATGGAAGTTTGATGGTGGAATCACTGTTGATGCGTCTCCTTCGCCGCACGTTGTTCCACTTCCACTATCGTGCGAAGAGGCCGTTGATCCTGAAGAGGCTTTTGTTGCCGCTATTTCGAGTTGTCATATGCTTACCTTTTTGGCGATTGCTGCGAAAAGGCGTTATGTGGTGCTCACTTATTAAGACAAAGCCACTGGGTGGCTGGAGTATACCTCTTCTGGTGTTGGTAAAGTGGCTAAGGTCAGCCTAAGGCCTGATGTCGTTTTTGAAGGAGCTAAGCAGCCTTCGACTGATCAGTTGGATAAACTGCATCAACTCGCCCATCAACACTGTTTTATTGCTAATTCTGTGACCACAGAGATTGTTATCGAAAGTTTGATAAGGGATAACAACGACTAGTATGTCCATCGAGTTTTTTATACCTTAGTGGTCAACACATTTTGCAATCAAAAAGGACAATTAGATGATTAAAACAACGACTTCTACCGTGGACGGCAAACCCATTGACACTTATCTAGATATTGTTGTTGGTGAAGCCATCTTGGGTGCCAATATCTTTAAAGATCTCTTTGGCGCAATTCGCGATGTCGTAGGTGGCCGAGCAGGTGCTTATGAACAAGAGATGGGCCGTGCGCGCGAAACGGCATTTCGCGAGATGGAAGAGAAGGCGAGAGCGCTCGGTGCAGACGGAATTGTCGGTATTGATATTGACTACGAAGTGGTTGGCCAAGGTGGCAGTATGATGATGGTCAGTGTGAGCGGAACCGCCGTTAAATTTAAATAACGACTTGCTTGGCTTCTAGAAAGGTGAAACCCCAGAGTTGGTAAGGCTCTGGGGTTTCTAATTTTTTAGATGTCTCGGATGGTAAGGCCGATAATCTTAGTATGCAAAAGGTTGGATTTAATCCGATTAATTCAAAGAGAACTAGATACGGATGAAGTCCATGTGCTCAACTTTTGGCTTGTAAGCGTGACGCTGAACGTCTTGAGGCTTAACCTTCACTTCTTCACCGTTGATTACTAGAACGATACCTTCGTAGAACTCAGGCTTGTCCATTTGGTTCACAACGTTGTCGTGGTTTAGAGCGATAGAAACTGGTGCTGCTTCACCACCGTAAACGATAGCAGGGAATTGACCAGCGTGACGTAGGCGGCGGCTCGCACCTTTACCTAGTTCAGTACGTACTACTGCTTCAAATTTCATAGTATTTACTCTCAAATTAGAAAATTAAATTCGCGTATAGACAATGCGACCTTGTCTATATAGTTCAGCTTTCAAACCAATAATGGTGAAAGCGAGCGCGGATACTATCATTGTCTATGGTTTTGAGCAAGAAAAATGGCGGATAAAAGCCTGCGCGCTTTCAATTGCTTAAGCTATGTACAGCAAGTCTTAGACAAAAGATTCCACTCGGCTTGTAAGGGGGAAATTTTGCTAGCCAAGTTATCGGTTAGTTTGATTGGCCCGCTAAAAGCCGCAGATTAGCCTTTAACCCGCCACTAGCGCTTGTTTCAAGTGTTAAAGCTCCTCGGTAGCTATGGGCCATTTCGCTCACTATGTTCAACCCAAGACCAGTTCCTGAAACGGTTTCGTCTAAGCGAATACCACGTTCTAGAACTCTTTCGAGTTGGGAGTCAGGTATACCTTCTCCGTCGTCTTCTATAACCAAAGTAACACTGTCTTTTGTGATTACGGCGTAGACGCGAATCAGAGAGTGTCCCCACTTGTAAGCATTTTCTAGTAAGTTGCCTAACATCTCATCGAGGTCGGCAGATTCGACAGCTACTTCTAGATCGCTGTCCAATTCATTGACTAAGGTGATGTTCCTATGGGCATAGACTTTATCGAATGCCTGCGAAATGGCATCCACGCGAAGTGCAGGCGTGCTTTTTACTGATAGTATGTTCATCGCCCCAGCCATTCTCGCACGCCCTAAATGGTAGTCGATGTGCTGCTGCAACTGCTCTAGAGATGGGGTAATTTTGCTTTGAGTATCGCTATCTAACATTGCCGCTTCATTTTTCAACACTGAGAGCGGGGTTTTAAGTGCGTGGGAGAGATTTCCGGCATGCTGTCTCGCTCTAGACAGCAGCTCTTGATAGTGGAAGAGCAGGGCATTAAGGTTGCGAACTACGGGAGCGATTTCTTTTGGATAGTGCTGATCTAACCGAGATTGGGTGCCATCTCGAAGGGCGTTGAGCTCCTTTTGCATTGTATTAAGGGGCTTGAGTGACCAACGGATCTGTAACTCTACAAAAATCAGTACGCCAGCAAACAGCATGACGAGAATTATCCAAAGTTGTCCCACCACGTCGGATAGTGTTTTGGTAAGAGGCGCTTTATCAATACCAACAAATATCTCAACCGCCTGCTTTTTGTTCGGCAAATATACTGAACGCTCGATATAGATTAATGGCTCGTTTTTGGCGCCTAACGCCACGGGCTTTTTCTCTTTTTCTTTAAAACGTATGTTTCTGTCCCAGAGTGAGCGTGAGCGAATGTACTCGTCTCCACTTTGCACGCGCCAATATAGGCCGCTATAGGGTTGGTTAAACCTGGGGTCTGACAGCGAAGACGTCACGACCAGTTGACCAGTATCAGTCAGCTCAAGGTGGGCTGTGATCTCATCCATAGAAAGCGCGAGGCGGCTTTCCATGTCGTCGGCTAGATACTCGTGGATGAGCTTAGGTATGATAATCCCTGCAGCAAGGATCATGGCGGTTAACCAAAACAACGCCGCCATGATCAGGCGACGCTTTAAACTGAGTCGATAAAGAGTCTTAGCTCGCATCGAGCTGGTATCCCAAACCGCGAACCGTTTTAATCACTTTTGGGGCGATCTTTTTGCGAATTCGACCTATGAATACTTCAATGGTGTTCGAGTCGCGGTCAAAATCTTGTTTGTAGATGTGTTCGACCAGTTCGGTGCGAGAGATAACTTTGCTAGGGTTGTGCATAAAGTAAGCGACAACTTTGTACTCAAGCGCGGTTAGACTGATAACTTGTCCTTGCCATAGCACTTTCGATGTTCTGGTATCTAAGCTCAAGTCTCCGACCTGCATAACTGGTGAAGCGTTACCAGAAGCGCGTCTTAACTGGGCGCGGATTCGAGCGATAAGCTCTACCATTTCAAAAGGCTTGGTCAGATAGTCATCTGCACCGGCATTTAAACCATCAACTCTTTGGGTAAGGCTGTCTCTTGCACTGAGAATAACGACAGGGGTGTTGATGTTTTCGTCTCTGATACTTTTGAGAACGGTTAATCCGTCTAATTTGGGCAATCCTAAGTCAAGGACAATCGCGTCCCACTCTTCAGAAGTGGCGCGATAGAGGCGTCAATGCCATCGTTGGAAAGTTCTGGAACCCAACCTGCTTGTTCCAAGGTATCGATGATCTGTTCGCCTAAGCGCAGATCATCTTCGACAACCAGTATTTTCATATTATTGGCTTCCCAGTTGTAACACTTTTTGGAGATTTCGACCTTCGATCTCAACCATTTCTAGGGTAGTTGCGTCGTAGCGAACTCGAATGATGTTGTTGTCATGGACCAGTTTTAGCTTGTACATCCACTCGTCATCATCTTCTTCCAGCTCTACTTTGATAACACGCCCATTAAGATGGGTGTCCACGGTGGCATAGAGTTCCGAAAATGGCTTAATCAGACCTTGTTTAACGGCTTCGTATACCTCGTCTTGGTCCTCATCGATATCGATTTCAGCACCAGCGCGATGAATATCTTGCACTAGGGCGTGACCGTCTTCTTCGTGGCTATGAGCCCAAATGGGGGTGCTACACACAACGAGCAAGGCTAAGATTAATATTCTAGATTTCAACATTTTGCTGTCCGGTATCATCAAGCTCTTAAAGAGTATACGCATTCGTCTATGAATCGAAAGTGAATATGGGTAAGACGTGAATTCTCTACGATTTTGCCCAATTCGAGAGCGGGTTAGTTAAACTCGTCATCGAATACTTTGTCTCTCATCTTCCAAAAACGACCCGATTTGCGCGCTATCACAAACTGAGGAGGTCTAAATCGGTGTTGGTTGTTAACCACTTTGGTTGGTGATACTGCGTCAAATGGACGGTGCTTATCCGCTAAATGCGGCCTAACAAATAGGTCGAGAAACCGCTTTTTTTGCCCCTTGGTGGTGAGAGACCAAAACTCGTGAACCTGTGCGCCTTCTTCCCCGCAGTAAGAGACTTTGAGTGAAGTTTTCCCTTTTTCATCGCGGTGTACGGCAAGGGACATTTCAACACATTCAAACACCAAGGCATCTTTGAGGTTGAGGGCTTCTTTGAGTTTTTTATCTGGGTCGACTAATGTGGCATCGCATTCGTGACAGATCCGCGCTGCGATATCATTGTCGGCACCGCACTGATTGCAATATTTGGCTCGAAAACGATAGCCGCAATGCTCTCTTTCCCCTGTCTCTTCATCGGTGAAGTAGCCTTGACATCGGCGGCCAAAGTGTTCGAGCAAGTAACCATTACTATCCAACTTTCCCCAAAAGTTATTGTTGAATCCACAAGCGGGGCAGGGGATCGTGATGATTTCACTGTCAGAATCGGGTTTTGGGTCGCCCACTTCTGGCTGGTGCAGATCGTAGCTATTACCCGCATAGTCCAGCACAAGACATTCTGTTTTTCCATCCGATAACCTTAGTCCTCTACCGACGATCTGCTGGTAGAGGCTAACGGACTCAGTTGGGCGCAAAATGGCGATCAAATCGACATGTGGGGCGTCAAAACCCGTAGTAAGGACGGATACATTGACTAAAAATTTGATTTTGCGTTGCTTAAAATCGCGGATGATTTGGTCGCGTTCAGGTAATGGGGTATCGCCGATTACGATTGCCGTCTCTTCACTGGGTAGCAACGAATATATCTCTTGTGCGTGTCTCACCGTGGCGGCAAAGATCATAACCCCGCAGCGGTTTAGTGCTTGATCTATGATCTGCTGGACTATCTGAGGTGTGGCTCGTTTCGCTTGATCAATGACCATATCGAGCTCAGATTCTTTGTAACGCCCTGCTAAAGTGGGTTTGAGCTGGGAAAAGTCATAACTCAGTATTGGCGCGTCTTTGAGTGTTGCTGGTGTTAAGAATCCTTCGTCTAACAGATAGCGAATAGGGAGTTCAAAAATACAGTCTTTGAAAAAACGAGGGTCTTGGCTACGCACTAAACCCCTTGTATGGTACTGGTAGATCCAACCGATACCGAGTCGATAAGGTGTCGCGGTCAACCCTAGCACCTTCATGCCGGGATTAAGCGCGAGTAGATGGCTAATTACCTTTTGATAGCTGCTGTTTTTGTCTTCTGGTACGCGGTGACATTCGTCAATAACCAGTAGAGAAAACTGATTTTTAAATGCCTCTAGATTTCTAACCACGGATTGTACCGAGGCGAAAACCACTTGTTGGTCGGTCTCCTTTCTGCCTAATCCAGCTGAAAAAATGGCGCCAGTCAAACCGTAACCTTCATACTTAGCGTGATTTTGCTCCACCAGTTCTTTAACGTGTGCCAAAACCAAAACGCGGCCTTTTGCCAAACGGGCGAGTTCTGCGATAACTAAGCTTTTTCCCGCTCCGGTTGGTAAGACAAGTACGGCGGGATGACTGTTTT
This sequence comes from Vibrio sonorensis, assembly GCF_001854765.1. Taxonomy (GTDB): domain Bacteria; phylum Pseudomonadota; class Gammaproteobacteria; order Enterobacterales; family Vibrionaceae; genus Vibrio; species Vibrio sonorensis. The sequence continues at coordinate 174,434 of NZ_LJJE01000022.1, forward strand.
TTCGAAAGTAATGAATGACGGCTTTAACCGCATCACTTTGATAGGGGCGAAGAGTGTACATCAAACAGTTTGGCTATTATTACTATTGCGTAAAGTCTACCAGTTTACTTTACTGCAACACAACGTAACTAAGTTCGATGAGGCGTCGTTAGAGCTGCAAATAAAATGCCCATGCGAGTGGGGCTAGCTATCTGGAATATAAGTAAGAGTTAGGTATAATGCGCGTCCATTTCCCAATGAGCAAACAGGCGATTCATCATGCGTTTAGACAAGTATTTATGTGATGCCCTAGGTGCGACGCGCAAAGAAGCCACTAAGATCATCAAATCAGGCGACGTTGAAATAGACGGTGTGGTAGTGAAGAGCGGTGCCACCAAAGTAAAAGACGATGCTTTGGTCGAGTGGCAGGGTCGAGAGATCGGCAAACCCGGTCCGAGATACATCATGTTGTTTAAACCCGATGGTTATGTGTGCTCGCACGAAGATGGTTTCAACCATACCGCGTTTGTGCTCCTCGATGAGGTGAAAATGGAAAACTTGCACTTTGCGGGTCGACTGGATGTCGATACCACAGGTTTGGTTCTCATTACCGATGATGGTCAGTGGAGCCACCGCATCACCTCTCCTCGACATAAATGTGAGAAGACGTATCGAGTCTGGCTTAGCGATCCCATTGGCGAAGACTACGCTGAAAAGCTTGCCCAAGGTATTGAACTGCGCAATGAAAAAGAGCCGACATTACCCGCTTTGATGGAAGTGGTCGATAAAGATGAAAACGAGCTACTACTGACCATAGTGGAAGGCAAATATCATCAGGTGAAACGCATGTTTGCCGCACTTGGCAATAAGGTTGAGCATCTTCATCGAGAGCGAATTGGAGACATTGAACTCGACGAAACGTTAGAACCCGGTGAGTATCGTTATCTGACTCAGGAAGAAATTGACTCGATTTGGAACTAATACCAGTGCAACTTGCTCACGGTGAGCAGTAGGGCGTTTTAGGAAATAATCTATTTCCAATAAGTTGCTCGTCACAGTGGGGTAAATATTAGAAAATTTACCCAGTTTTACGTCTGTCTGGCAGCGGCAAGGATGTTGCGTCAACTAAGGAAATTTATGTCTGATTCAACCTTGTCTCGCTCAAATCCGCAAACCTTAAACTTTGTTTTGTTTATGGTGTTGGGAGCAATCGGTACTTTGACCCCGCTTGCTATCGACATGTATTTACCCGCTATGCCCGCGATTGCTAAAGAGTTGGGGGTAGAAGCGGGGCAAGTGCAGATTACGCTGACGACTTATACCGCTGGTTTTGCCATTGGTCAGCTTATTCATGGCCCCTTGGCAGACAGTTATGGCCGGCGTCCCGTCTTATTAAGTGGAGTGTTATTTTTTGGTATCGCTGCTGCTTTTAGCGCGTCGGTGAATGATATTGATACTCTTACTTGGGTAAGAGCGGCACAAGGCTTTGCCGGAGCCGCTGCTGCGGTGATTATTCAAGCTGTTGTTCGAGATATGTTTGATCGTGAAGACTTCGCTAGAGCGATGTCGTTTGTCACTCTTGTGATTACGTTAGCGCCACTCATTGCCCCAATGATCGGCGGCTATTTAGCAGTATGGTTTGGCTGGCGATCAATATTTTGGGTACTCGCCCTGTTTGCCTTGGTCGTTATAGCACTGGTCCTTTGGAAGATCCCCGAAACCTTGTCTTGTGATAAACGCCAACCACTGCGATTGGGAGCGACAGTGCGTAACTACATCAACTTATGTCGCAACCCGGTTGCGTTAGGGTTGATGTTATCCGGCGCATTTTCATTCTCAGGTATGTTCGCCTTCTTAACTGCTGGATCCTTTGTCTATATTGATATCTACGGTGTAAAGCCAGAGCATTTTGGTTATTTATTCGGCTTGAACATTATTGCCATGATTATCATGACCACCCTTAACGGCAAGCTAGTTAAAAAGCTGGGTTCACATACTATGTTAAGAATCGGTTTAACCGTCCAGCTCGTTGCGGGTGTAGGCCTTTTTTCCGGTTGGGTTGCAAACCTTGGTCTGTGGGGCACGGTGCCTTTTGTCGTTATGTTTATCGGTACACTCTCGACAATTGGCAGTAATGCGATGGGGCTACTACTTAGCGGATATCCGCATATCGCGGGTACGGCATCATCGATGGCAGGGACACTTAGGTTTGGTATCGGTTCTCTGATCGGTGCTTGCGTCGCCATACTTCCCAATGGGGAAGTATGGCCTATGATTCTTGTTATGACGGCATGCTCGATTTTGTCGGCAGCCTTTTATTGGATATTTGGAAGAAAAGCGTAATGACAGATTACACAACAGAAATTCAGAAACTCGTAAACAGTGCTTTAGACGAGTTAGCCACAGAGCACGCAAAGGGCAAGCTCATTGATGCACCAGTGGCGAACAATCACTTTCTGGTTCGTTGGGTAACAAAAGCGTTAAAAACACAATCATTTGATCGTTGTGTCGGAGATGACCTTATTCGCTGGCAAAAGATGGGGCGTTCCAAGGGAAATCAAGCCGGATTAGAGCCTATTTTTAAACGAATTTCTGGTTATTATGCGCATCATCTAACTCAAGCATCTGAAATAACAGATAAGCAAATTGAACGGTTCTTAGACAAAATGGAAAGCGAAGGCTGGGAAGTCTCGACGTCGGAGCCATTAGTTGGTGAAGGTAAAATTCAAATTTATACTGAAGGTCAACACTCCTTAGCTTTGTGTTCTGAGCAATGTGATTCGTGTTTCGACGGTGAAAAACTCGTTAAAACTATGAGTTGGTTTGTTCGCGGCAATCACGCTCAATTTGTAGAAATGGCATCAGAAGCGGGCTTTATGGTGCACAAAGTGACCGACTATAAGTCGAATGTAAAGTATCACGGTGAATACCTTGTTTTCCCAAACAACCGCGGAGACCAAGTAGCGGAAATTCCACTGAGTTTTGTCGTTAAATAACTGAACAAATGGCGTGATTAACTAGATCGTTGAGTTTCTTTAACCAGTGCTCTCGCCATACCTTTAAAAATAAAAAGGTGGGCGGGCATCATCGCAAACCAATAGAGAAGACCTCGAAATCCTTTTGGATGCCACCACGCCGTGATGTGAAGTGATCGATGTGTTTGGTGGTCTTCGATATTGAATTCTAGTCTCCCTAGCCCAGGTCCTTTCATACCAAAAAGCAACGAGAGCGCTTTGGGCTTTTCACATCGAATCACTTTCCAAGAGTCAATATAGTCACCAAGTTGAAGCTGCTCCCCTTGGGGAGAGCGCCTTACAGGAACGCCACCACCAAAAAACAGATCTAACCACTCTCGAATTCGCCACAAAATATTGGCAAAAAAATAGCCGTGCTCTCTACTGCCGATTTTGGTTACCGTGTTCCAAAGTTCTTCGCAAGAACAACTCGTATCAATAGACGCTCCGGTGTGTTTAGCATAATAACCAAAACCCGGTTGCCAGCGCTTGAGTGCGGCAGGCTCAAAGCCCCAGACTTTGCTTTTAACAAACTCGCCTTCTTGGTCCAGTGTTTCCTGCACCATCTGTTGGAAAGGGATCAATGATTGTGGGTATTGGTGTTCGATTTCTTCTGTATTGGCAACATAATCGTGCTTTAAGCCAGCGAGCAGAGCACTTCCGATAGAGGAAGGGACGGAAGTAACAAGACTGAGCCAATAGGAGGCCATTTCCGGTGTTAAAAGTCTGGTTGAGATCAGTTTGATCGGTTTGTTACTGCAGTCCGCAATAATTTGAAATTGCTCAGCATAACTGATGGTATCAGGCCCACCGACTTCGAATAGTCGATGTGTCGTGGGGGATTCGCCACTGATGGCTAGTAAGTAGTGGTTGAGGTTTTTCAGCGCGATTGGATTGGCTTTTGACTTGACCCATTTTGGCGTGATTAACAGTGGGAGATTGTTAACGAAGTCACGCATGATCTCAAATGCTGCAGAGCCGGGACCTATAATCACGCCTGCTCTAAGCTCAGTAATAGGAACACCCGCTTGGCGAATAATATCTCCGGTCATTCTTCGCGCTTTCAAATGTTCCGAATGTCCGGTTTGAGGCTGTATAGCACTGAGATAAATCACGTGTTTAACAGCGCTTTGCTTAAGAGCTTGTTTGAAATTGTTGGCTAGAGAAATTTCGTAATCAAGAAAATCGTGCCCATGTGCCATGCCATGAACAAGAAAAAAAACTAGGTCGAAGTCTTGTATCAACGCCTTCGTCGCCCTAGCATCTGCAAGATCTAAATAGACCAAGTCTAAGTTGGGGTGCGATTTTACGCGAGCAGTGAGATAGTCGATTTGTCTAGCAGCAGCGGTAACTTGCCACTCTTTTTCTAACAACCAAGGCAATAGTTGAGAGCCCACGTAGCCCGATGCGCCCAGTACCAGTACTTTTTTCATCTCCGTCTCCAACTTACCTTGTTTGTTTTACTAAGATACTGGTTTATTTTTGTTTTTCCTAGTTGTCAGTGAGATGAAGTCCTGAAGGAGTGGCTTGAAGCAAACTAGGAAGTAAATACTTGGAAACTAGCCTAATATTTCTATTGGTTGATTATGTAACCATGCGTATAATTTGCCTATTAAAATCCCTCGCAATGTCAATGTCTTACTCCTAGGTGGTCCCAGATGTCAGCCGCACAAGTTTTAACCCATACCAGTGGTGACTTTTTTAAAAAGCTCGTTGCTATCGCCCTGCCAATCACTTTGCAAAGTATCATGTTCTCAAGCCGAGGGTTGGTTGATGTTTTGATGTTGGGGCAGCTAGGTGAAGCGGAAATTGCTGCCGTTGGCGTCGCAGCACGAGCGACTTTTGTTACTACCATCATGTTAGTCGGGGTCACTACTGGGGGAGCCATACTCACCGCTCAATACTGGGGAGCGGGGGAGACTAAAGGCGTAAGGGAAAGTACCGCATTAACTTGGGTGATCTCGATGTTTTTTGCCTGCTTTACCGCCGCTCTTTTTATCTTCTTCCCATCGCAAGTTATGGCATTGACGACAGACTCTGCCCAAGTCAATCAATTGGGTAGTAACTATCTTGTCATCACCTCTGTCTCTATGTTTGCCGTGGCTTGTGTGGCGAGTATGGCTGTCGGGTTACGGGCGATGCATAAGCCGGGTATCAGTACTTTTTTTAGCGGTATTGGTATCGCCTCGAACATCATCCTCAATTACGTGTTTATTTTTGGCAAGCTTGGCCTTCCACCAATGGGCATTGTAGGTGCTGCTTGGGCAACCGTGATCAGCGGAGCCATTGAGGTTGGATGCTTATATGGCTACTTGTACTTGAAAAAGCACTTACTCGCGTTTGGTCGCGCGGATATTGCCGCCGTTTGTGATTGGCAGAAAATTGTTCGTTTTTTGAAGTTATCTATGCCGACCACTTTTAACTTTCTCGCATGGGCTGGTGGCCTGTTTGCTTATCATGCAATTATGGGGCAATCAGGGGTGCAGGGATTGGCTGCTCTGTCAGTGATGACACCTGTTGAATCTATTGCATTGGCAATGATGATAGGGTTGTCCAATGCGGCTGCCGTGTTAGTAGGTAATCAAATCGGTGCTAAAAAGTACGATGAGGTGTATTACCAAGCTTGGGGAGTCAGCTATTTAAACTTATTTGTCGGTGTAATAGTCGCAGTGGTTTTGTATTTTTCCCAGAACTTGGTTTTGGATGCCTTTAGTGCACTGAGCCCTGAGACCAGACTGCTTTCTGAGAAGTTTATGGCTATTCTTTGCGTCGGTGTGATTCTGCGCTCTATTCCTATGATGACCATAGTCGGTGTGTTAAGAGCTGGGGGGGATGTTAAGTTCTGCCTCTATCAAGACCTAGTCGCACAGTGGATGATAGGGATACCATTAGCCGCATTTGCGACCTTAGTTCTGGGTTGGCCACCAGAAGCGGTCTACGCGCTATTTCTCACCGAGGAAGTGATCAAATGGATGGGTTCTCTGTATAGGATGAAAGGCAAAAAATGGATTCGCAATTTGATTGAAAATTAGAAGTTACGCGTCAAAAAGAAGCAAATAGATGCATATCCTGTGATCCAGTATCCAAAATGCTTCCTACCGAGAGCGAATTAGTGTAGATTCTCACCCCACGTTTTAATCGATTGCGAGATGTTTAATGTTACAACTTACAGACCTTTGCAAAGGCTATGTAGATGGTGGTGAGTTTCACCCAGTCTTACAAGGGGCTGAGTTGACGTTAACGCAAGGTGAGCAAGTTGCCCTTATGGGTGAAAGTGGTTCGGGTAAAAGTACTCTGCTCAATCTGATCGCTGGTCTCGATACGGTGGACTCTGGTGAGGTTGTTTTTCCTAACTTTGTTATGCACGAAGCGGCAGAGACTCACCGAACTTCGTACCGCCGCAACAATATTGGACTCATCTTTCAGCAGTTTAACCTTCTTCCAACATTGAACATCGCTGATAACATTCGCTTTTGTCGACAACTGAAAGGCCTTCCTGAAGATCAAGGTTTATGGCGTCAGATCCTTGCGGCGTTAGACTTAATGCCACTACTTGGCCGCTACCCAGAAGAAGTTTCGGGAGGACAACAACAGCGTGCTGCAATTGCTCGCGCTCTCTATATGGAGCCTAAGCTGCTTCTTGCCGATGAACCAACGGGTAGTTTAGACGAGCGCAATGCAGAGGCGGTTATGCGACTGTTGACCACTTTGACTCGACAGTTAGAGTGCACGCTTTTACTCGTCACACACAGTGAGAAAGTCGCAGAACATATGGATGGTCGCATTCGTCTGCAAGGAGGACAACTCCATGTTATGGCCCATAGTTAAAGCACTATTAGGCCATTACAGACGTTACCCCTTTCAAATCCTGCTTGTTTGGTTAGGTTTAACTCTTGGTGTCTCTCTTTTAGTGGGGGTCACTGCTATTAACCACCACGCCAAACAGAGTTATGAACACGGAGAAAAGCTTTTCTCCAACCCTCTTCCATATCGAATTCGAACCAAACACGTCGCACAGAAAATTCCACAAGGATTTTACATTCAGTTGCGCCGTGAAGGCTTTAACCAGTGTGCGCCTTTTGAGTCTATGCGCGTTCATACCGCCTCTGGAACCGATCTGACCTTAGTGGGTATCGATCCTGTGGCTATGCTCCGCTTAGAGCCGGGAACGGAACTCAAAGATCTAGACACTCTGCACTTGATGCGACCGCCATATCCCATACTTGTAAGCTTAGAGTTAGCTGAACATATGGGTTGGCAGAACAACGACTCAATTTTGTTAGAAGATGGTAGCCGTTTAGGACCGATTCTCGTCGATAGACGAGAGCTGCTAAATGGCACGCGAATTATTGCTGATATCTCTTTGTTGAGAATGCTCAAGCGAAGCTCAGGGATATCGGTTATCGCTTGTGGTGAAATGCCTTCTGACAAACTGAACAAGCTGAAAGACAGTTTGCCAAATGGCATGGTTATGAGCAGAAGTTCGCGTGCTGAGCTGGAATCTCTGACGCAAGCTTTCCACCTAAACTTGAGCGCAATGGGAATGTTAGCCTTTTTGGTTGGGCTCTTTATCTTTTACCAAGCTATGTCATTGTCTTTAACTCAGCGTCAGCCATTGGTAGGGATGTTGAGACAGACAGGGGTTTCGGGTTGGCAGCTTACTCAGGCGCTAACTTTAGAGCTAATTGTTTTGATTATGGTCAGCTGGTTGTGCGGTAACGTGTTTGGTATGTTGTTGGCAAATCAATTGATTCCAGCCGTTTCTGCAAGTCTTGCCGATCTATATGACGCCAATGTCAGCGTACAGGTCAACTGGAGTTGGGCAGCCAGTAAATACAGTCTCTTGATGACGATCTGTGGAGCACTGCTCTCTTGTGCTTGGCCGCTCGTTCGCTTACTGCGTTCTCAACCTAATCGATTAGCAGCGCGACTGTCGTTAGTACGTTTTGCTGGGCGAGAATTTACGATACAAGCGCTAATCGCATGCGCCTTGTGTGTAGCTGCGATTGCAATTTACCAAGCCCCTAAAACGCAAGAGACAGGTTTTGCGATTATCGGTTTGATGTTACTGAGTGTTGCACTTATCACGCCGTTTATCGTTTGGCGCGTGTTTACCAGTTTCTCTTATACTCTGCGCTGGGTGAAAGTGCGCTGGTTCTTTGCTGATGCTGCGGCAAGTATGAGCTATCGCGGTGTTGCGACTATGGCGTTTATGTTGGCCATGGCGGCGAACATTGGCGTAGAGACTATGATCGGCAGCTTTAGAGATACAACCGATAAGTGGCTGACGCAGCGCTTAGCCGCCGATCTCTACATCTACCCTAACAACAGTGCTGCGCCTCGAATCAATAACTGGTTGATAAAGCAGCCGGAAGTGACCAATGTCTGGTGGCGTTGGGAGCGAGAAGTTAATACCAATCGAGGTGCTGTCCAAGTAGTGAGCACCGGGCCTTCGGAAGGTGAACTGGAGGCGATGACGGTCAAGCTGGGTATCCCGAACTATTGGTATCAATTGCACCACTCCAGAGGGGTGATGATAAGTGAGTCGATGGCGTTAAAGCTCGACATACGTCCGGGTGACTATCTGCACCTATCAGAATCTCTCGGCGGTGGATGGCAGGTGGTCGGCGTATACTACGACTACGGTAACCCATACCACCAAGTGATGCTGTCACATCGAAACTGGTTGTATGGCTTCGCGGGAACGGGAACTGTCGGACTGGGTGTTGTACTTGATGAAGGGGTCAACTCTCAAGGTCTGAAGCGAAGGTTGGAATCAATTTTCAGGCTAAATTCAGAGCGAATATTTGATAACAGCCATATCCACCAGCAAGCCATGCACGTGTTTGATAGAACCTTTGCGATTGCTGATACTCTGGGCAACATTACTCTGATCATAGCGGTATTTGGTATTTTCTTCGCCACCCTAGCGGGAGAGGTATCTAGGCAACGGCACATTTCCCTTCTGCGTTGCTTGGGTATGTCGGGTAAAGAATTGATTCTAATGGGTAGTATGCAGCTGTTTGTGTTTGGTGCCATTTCGATACTTATCGCTATGCCACTTGGGCTAAGCTTGGCCCAATTGGTGGTAGATATTGTGATCAAACAGTCTTTTGGTTGGACCTTGGAGCTCCAGTTTATTCCTCATGAGTATATACAGGTCATCGCGTTGGCAATGGGATCATTAATGGTGGCAGGTGCAATACCTGTACTTCGCTTAGTGCGCAATACGCCGATGAAGCAGTTAAGGGAATCACTGTAGATGAAAAAGTATTCTGGCCGAAGAAAGTACACGCTGTTTGCCGTTTTGTCGTTAATTGCAACCTCCTTAGTGGTTGGTGTACTTGCGCTGAAAGATGTCATGGATGAGCCTGAACAAGGCAGTGATATCGCTTCTCTTTTTTTACCGCCTGAGAAAGAAGTTTTTGAACCAGTACTCCCCAACAAAAGTGTCATTCTTCCCCAAGACTTTCGTTTTCACAACGAGTTTCAGCACGAATGGTGGCACTTCTTTGCCAACGTTGAAGACAATGATGGTAAGCAATATGGGGTGCAATGGAGTTTCTTTCGCATTGCCAATGATGATAGAGAGCGCACAGGCTGGTTGAGTTCTCAGCTCTATATGTCTCACGTGGTGATATCTGATCACAACACGTCGTGGAAAGAGCAGCGTTTATCTCGCGGTGGAATAGGGCAAGCGGGAATGACCAATCAGCCTTTCCGCGTATGGATTGATAATTGGCATTGGCGCTCTTTGGGAACGACACCTTTTCCCGGACAACTACTGGCAAAAACAGATGAGTTCGCACTTGATTTACGCGTTGTTGCCAATGGTCCTTTTGTACTCCCTGGGGAACGCGGGTACGTAAACAAACACGACTTATTGCCGGTTGCTTCGTACAACCTCACGGCCCCTTTTCTTAGGGTAAATGGCCTTCTTAACTTGGGACCAGACAAGAGAGTTGAAGTCAAAGGCAACGCATGGATGAGCAAGGAGTGGGGGACTGGTCTCTTAGCTCAAGGCCAGCAAGGCTGGGACTGGTTTGTCTTGCACTTAGACGATGAAACCACGCTGTCAGTGAGTCAGTATCGCCATCGCTCTCAACTACCTCACCTGTTTGGGACGCTGTCGACCAATCACGGTAAAGTGACTCATCTGGGGCCTGAACAGTTAAAGATATCGCCAGTTAATTTATCTCAGCTTGCGATTAATAAAAATATTCCGACCAGTTGGCGGATAGAGGTCCCTGATCACGGAGTGGATGTTGTTGTCGATGCACATAATCCAAGTTTGTGGCTCCCGTTCGTAACCCCCTATTGGGAAGGCCCAGTCAAAGTGTCTGGCTCGCATAATGCAAGAGGCTTTATGCAGCTCACAGGCTATTGATATTTCAGACAGTATTATTTGTATTAAAGTTGGTCGAATTGTTAATAAATGCAATTCGGCCATTTTTTTATCCTATAAATTGCCTATACTGATCGAAGGAAATGCCGTGTTGTTTGGCAGTAATCTTCGGAAATATCGAAGTTAAACCTCTAAAGAAGCGATTTTTCCTTAACTATGGTTGTATATACACTCAAGCATATTCTTTGTTAATCGTTTATTAACATAATAAATATAAGATAAATCTAAGGGCGATATCATGAGTGATATTATTCGCGACTTCTTTAAGATGGAGTCCGCAGGGGGCATTATTTTGGTGATTGCTGCGGCAATCGCAATGACTATTGCAAACACACCTTTAAATGAAATGTATCAGGGTGTTTTGCATTCTTACGTTTTGGGCATGTCAGTATCTCACTGGATTAACGATGGCTTAATGGCTGTGTTTTTCCTTTTGATTGGTCTTGAGGTTAAACGTGAGCTTCTAGAAGGCGCGCTTAAATCGAGAGAGACAGCAATCTTCCCTGCTATCGCAGCGGTCGGAGGTATGCTAGCACCAGCACTGATATACGTGGCGTTTAACGCACAAGATCCAGAAGCAATTAAAGGTTGGGCAATCCCAGCAGCGACAGACATCGCTTTTGCGTTGGGGATCATGGCGCTGTTAGGTAAACGTGTGCCAGTAAGCTTAAAAGTATTCCTTCTCGCTTTGGCCATCATTGATGACCTAGGTGTGGTTGTAATTATTGCACTATTCTACACTGGCGACCTGTCGACGTTGGCGCTAGCGTAGGCTTTGCAATGACAGGTGCACTGTTCTGGTTGAATGCCAAAAAAGTAACCAAACTACTTCCGTATATTATCGTCGGTGCAATATTGTGGTTTGCTGTTCTCAAATCAGGCGTCCATGCCACCCTTGCCGGCGTAGTGATTGGTTTCGCGATTCCACTTAAAGGTAAACCGGGTGAGCACTCTCCGCTTAAACACATGGAACACGCTCTGCACCCATACGTAGCGTTCGCAATTCTGCCAATCTTTGCATTTGCTAACGCAGGTATTTCATTAGAAGGCGTTTCTCTAGATGGTCTAACTTCAATGTTGCCTCTTGGTATTGCACTGGGTCTATTGGTTGGTAAACCTCTGGGAATCTATACGTTTAGCTGGGCTGCTGTTAAGTTTGGCGTGGCTAAGTTGCCAGAAGGGGTGACATTTAGCCAAATCTTCGCCGTGTCTATCTTGTGTGGTATCGGATTTACTATGTCGATATTCATTTCTTCACTGGCATTTGGCCCAGGGAACCCGGACTTCGACACGTATGCCAGACTGGGTATCTTAATGGGTTCAACCACAGCGGCGATACTCGGTTATGCACTGCTTAGTATGTCACTGCCGAAAAAGGCGAAAGCATAATTAAAAACGCCCCGATTATCGGGGCGTTTTACTTTCTATTAGCTTGCTATTTTTCTTTGACAGTAAAAATGGTCCAAGCTTCGACTACTTCTTCTTTAAGACCCACTACTGTGGCTGTCACCTTTCTATTCACCGCATGTGATGCAGGATCATCCCCATCGGCTTCTAAGCGTGTTTCACCATAGCCGACGACTCTCACTCGATCCTCACTAATGTCGTAAGAAAGAAGTTTGTCTTCGACGGCATAAGCTCGGCGCTTGGACAATTCGAGGTTGTACTCTGGAGAACCGACGGAACTAGCGTAACCTTGAATTTCTATGGAAGCGGTTTGATAGGTTTTAAGAAAATCCGCCATGGTTTGAATCTGGTTGGAAAAGATAGGATTGATTTCCGAAGAATCATGGGAAAAGAGAATGCGAAGTTGACGCTCGTCTTCCTCACGTACCGTTTCACCGCATCCGTCGTTGTCTACATCGGCTGCCAATGGGGTTCCTGGACATAAGTCTCTCTCGTTGATAACGCCATCTCGGTCATCGTCGAGCAAGTCAGCCATTTGCACGGCCACTGGGGTATCCTTGTAAGGGTAGTTATCTTCCGCTGATGCTGGAAAGATCACGGTGACTGCAAGGATACTAAAAGCAATTGCTGTCAGTTTTTGCATAACTAGTACTCCACTGCTTGGTTCCATTCATCTGGAACATCGACTCTTAACGCATCGAGAAGAACACCAGTGGCATTCATCACGCGATACTTTGCGTACTGCTCTGAATAGTGAGCATCCAGATAATCTTTACGCGCTTCGAAAAGCTCGTTTTCGGTGTTTAATAAATCAAGAAGGGTTCGCTGACCGATTCGATATTGCTTTTCGTACGCAATAACCGTTTCAGATGCAGAATCTACGTGGTCGGCTAGAAAGTTTTTTTGTTGGAGCGTGAGATCTAGAGCGCTCCATGACAATCTTAAGCTCTCTTCAACTTGGCGATAGGCGTCATCTCGTAAGTCTTTGGCTCGGTTTAACTGGTAAGCTGCACGTTCAGACAGCGCACTATCAGTACCACCGTTGAACAAGTTATAGCGCATTCTGAGCATGGCGAGGGTTTCGTCACTGCTGCCCCGATCACCACCTGCATCATCTCTCCATGTTTGGCTAGCCTCAATGGAGAACGTGGGGTAGTAGTTGCCTTTGGATTGCTTGTATTGGTATCGAGCAGAATCGACATCCGTAGCAGCAATGCGAATTACTGGGTGGCTATCGAACGCTTGATCTAAAGCATCGGCAAGCGATAGTGGTAACATCTCTTCGTCTGCTCTTGGGTAAATCAACCCAAGAGGAGATTGTCCTACCAAGCGTCTAAACTGGGTATGGGTATCAACCAAATTGTTTTGTGCCGCGAGCAAATTACCATGGGCTTTTGCTATACGCGCTTCAACTTGTGAAAGGTCAGCGGTTGATCCAATACCAGATTCAGCTCTTTTCTTTATATCTCGATAAATTTCTTTGTGCACGGCGAGGTTACTTTCCGATAACGCAAGTATCTCAGTGGCTTTCACTGCTTCTAAATAGACGTCAGTGACACGCAACGCCATGTCGGAAGCATCAGCGAGTATTTGATAACGGATCGACTCGGCGTCCGCCGCTGTTCTGTCCATATCATTTAGTGTTGCTGATCCATCCCAGATTAACTGCGTAAGAGTTAATGTGGCTTCTTTACGAGTTAAATCGGTATCTGGTCTTCCGGTTGAGTCTGCTGGGTTTATTCCCTCGTATCCAATACCAGCGTCAAGATCTAGGCTGGGAAGGTAAGCACCGCCAGAGGCATCGTGTTGCTTGAGTGCACTAGCGTACTCGTTGAATATACTTTTCATTTCTGGGTTGTTTGCCAGAGTTGTGGCGACGGCTTGCTCCAATGTTTGACCGGAACTACCAAAGCTTGCCGCAATGGCACAACTGAGCACAATAGGTTTTTTCCAGTTCACGTGACTCTCCTTAGTGAGTTACGAGCCACGCAATGAATCACACCCTACTTTTCACGCACTGCTGTAGCTCTTTTTCTTGTTATTGGAAGCTTAGTAGACCCCTTAAGAAAATGAGAACTGATTGTGGACAAACCTTTGATGTATTCAGTATGACTGTTTTGCCTATGAATAGGACTTTGTTGTTATTGATTGGAATGTTATTAAAAATCGAGCTATTTTGAATGTAGATCAAAAAGTGTGCGTTCCGGTTTCTGAGTTTGGCAGAAACTGGTTTCTGTCGTATGCGGTGGGGGAAACGGTCTATGAATATGGCAACCTTGGCGCCATTCTTATTGGCGAACACGACCATAGTAATTGATACTAACGGTCAGATTCGGGCGCTTCTTCCTGGAGAAATTCCAGGGCCGGGAGAAGTGATAGTAACCATAGGACAAGGAGCCACTGCGGCTACCGATGTCGATGTTCAAGCAGAGCTGGTAACGCCTGACGGACAAACACCTCTCGACTTAGACAATGAAATTGCAGCCATTATTGGTGCGATTGAAGGCGGCGTCGATCCTACCCAGAATGAAGATTTTGCCACTGCCGCAGGGGGACAGCAGGGGTCAAGTCCAACGGGCTCGGGTGATATTGAGAGAACGGGTAACGAAACGATTGCAGAAACTAGCTTCGATACTAGCGGGCTTGAGTCTCAGGGGTTATCCGAAACTCAAAGCCTAACCTTACTTGATATTGTCGAAGACACTATTACGACGCAGGCGATTGTTATCGGTGATGATAATGTTGCCGTTGATGAGACCGATGTTCCCGTTGTAGTCAACGGAACGGTAGAGGCAACTGATACTGACGATCCCACCTTTATTCCTCAAACTGATGTCGCTGGTGACAACGGTAGTTTCTCTATCGATGAAGACGGCAACTGGACATATACCGCAAATAGCGCGTTTAACGAGCTCAACATCGGGGATTCTTTAGTTGATACTTTTGAGATTACCGCAGCGGATGGCACAGTCTCCAGCGTGACCGTGACGATTAACGGCACTAATGACCTTCCTCAGTTTGAGTTAGACGACGAAGCTAGTGATTACTCGTTTAGTTATTCTGAAGGAGTTGCTGCTGGAGAAACCGTTGGTCAAGTATCTGCAACCGATCCGGATAACCAAGTATTAGCTTTTAGTATCAGTACTAATTTACAAGACGGTGACAACAACGATCTATACCAAATAGACCCGATTACCGGAGAGATAAGTCTCACCGCGGAAGGCGCGGCGGCTTTTACCAATGATTTTGAAACCTTAGAGAATGCACACTCGATTGTAGTGACGGTGACAGAAGTGGATGGAGCGGGTACGCCGCAATCAGTTGATGTTACGGTTAATCTTAACGAGTTGGATGTC
>NZ_LJJE01000023.1 GCF_001854765.1 Vibrio sonorensis
ATGACAAGCACGACCACGATCATGACCACCATGACCACGACAAGCACGACAAGCACGACCATTCAGGTCATGGCGAGTTTACCGTTGAGTATCATTACGAATGTGAGCAGTTTAGCCAGCTAAACGAACTTGAAGTAAACTGGTTTGAACAATTCAAAAACACTCAATCTATCGGTGCAAACGTACTAACAGATAAAACTCAAACCGCTGTTAAACTAAGCGCTGACAAAACTAAAATCTCTCTATAACAAAAATGCCCGGCAGTTGAGTTAAACTGCCGGGTGACTTATTTATTTTTACTGGTATGCAATTATGAACGCAGTTGTTGAGCTAACTGGGGTAGAGTTCCAATGGCCGAATTCCAGTGAACCCACTCTAATCATTGATCACATGAGAGTGAATCAAGGAGAGCACCTATTTATCAAAGGCCCAAGTGGATGCGGAAAATCGACGCTATTGAGCCTGCTAACGGGAATTAACCGCCCCCATCAAGGGCAAGTAGAAGTGCTTGGACAAGATCTTTGTCGCTTATCTAGCCGACAAAGAGATAAGTTTAGAGCGGATAACATAGGCTATATTTTTCAACAATTTAATCTCTTGCCATACCTAAATGTGATTGAAAATGTCACTCTGCCTTGTCACTTTTCTCCCCAGAGACAGAAACATGTCCAAGGCGACAGTAAGTACAAAGCAACCCAACTTTTAGAAAGATTACACCTACCGACAAGCCACTTAACCAAACCTGTCAGCGAGCTTAGTATTGGACAGCAACAGCGCGTTGCAGCAGCGCGGGCGCTGATTGGTAGCCCAAAGCTCATTATTGCCGATGAGCCAACGTCATCGCTCGATCACGACAACCGAACAGCCTTTATTGAACTGCTTTTAGAACAAGCCAATCGAGCCAACTCTACCCTGCTCTTTGTTAGTCACGATCCGACACTAGAGCCACTATTTGATAGATCCTTAGACCTCACCGAATTAAATCGCGCAGGAGTGAAGTTATGACCGCCACCCTCAGCCTGGCTTGGAAAAGTGTGCTCAATAGAAAAACGACAGCACTGCTCACTATACTAACCGTCGCGATTTCGGTCATTTTGCTACTGGGGGTCGAACGCATTCGCACACAAGCGAAAACGAGTTTTGCCAATACCATATCTGGTACTGACCTTATCGTAGGTGGACGTTCAGGACAGGTTAACCTTCTTCTCTACTCCGTATTTAGAATCGGCAATGCCACCAATAATATCGACTGGAAGAGCTATGAAGAGTTCAGCCAACATCGATCCGTCGATTGGGCCATTCCTTTATCACTAGGCGATTCCCACCGTGGATTTCGAGTTTTAGGTACCAATCACAGCTATTTCGAGCATTACCGTTACGGAAAAAAACAAGCACTGGTATTGGAAAAAGGCCAAGAGTTCAGTGGATTATTCGAAACCGTTATCGGTTCCGATGTTGCTAAGTCTCTGGGTTACGATATCGGCACCGAGATAATTATTGCTCACGGAATTACAGATGTTGCTTTAGCCGCCATGAAAATACCCCATTTAAAGTGGTCGGCATCCTAGCCCCAACGGGTACACCAGTGGATAAAACTGTTCACGTCTCACTTGAAGCGATAGAAGCAATTCACGTGGGCTGGGAAAGCGGAGCTCAACTCGGCAACGTACCAAGTGCAGAATATTTGCTCAAACAAGACTTTCAACCAAAGCAAATTACCGCCATGTTGGTAGGTTTAAAATCCAGAATTCAAACATTTGCGCTGCAAAGGGAAATCAATACCTACCGACAGGAGCCGCTGAGTGCCATTATGCCGGGCGTCGCCCTGCACGAACTGTGGGGTATGATGTCCGTTGCCGAACAAGCATTAATGACCGTTTCGGTTTTTGTGGTTATCGCCGGCCTGTTAGGAATGCTCAGTAGTCTTTTAACAAGCTTGCAAGAGCGAAGAAGAGAGATGGCAATCCTAAGAGCAATGGGGGCCAGACCGAGACATGTCTTTAGCTTACTGACCTTAGAAGCGAGCTGCTTAACTGCCGTCGGTGTGATTGTTGGCGTGGGAGGGCTTTACCTCTTACTGGCCATCGTCTCACCTATTGTTCACCAATCCTATGGAATTCAGCTAAACATCACAGCTTTAACGTTTCACGAGTGGATGCTACTTGGTTTCGTGCAGTTGGCTGGCATAATTATTGGCTTTATACCGGCAATACGTGCCTATCAGCAATCGCTCAGTGATGGCATGACCATAAGGATCTAAAAGTACAATGAAGAAAATGTTTGCCATTTTATGCTTTGCATTGGCATTAATGCCAATGCAAAGCGTGGCCGATGAAGATGTACTCACGCTAGACTGGATCGATTTGATCCCAGAACACGAGCGTAACGCATTCGATAGCTATGGTATGCCTATGCCCGAAAGTCATGATGGAGATGCGGCCAAGCAATCAACCGTGGGCGGCGTTCGCCCAGAGTTAAATGGCAGTAAGGTAAAAATACCAGGCTTTGTTATTCCATTAGAAGGGGATGCGAATACCGTCACCGAGTTTTTACTCGTCCCATACTTTGGTGCTTGTATCCACGTTCCGCCACCGCCGCCTAACCAAATCATCTATGTTAGGTACAAAGAGGGGGCGCCGATCCAACAGCTTTGGGATGTCATCTATTTGATAGGTGAACTAAAGACTGAGCAGGTAAGCCATGAACTTGCAGAGGTGGCTTATGTCATCGAAGGTACAGCTATTGAAGAGTACGACGATATGTAATTGCCCTTTCCAATGACACCTGTTAATTATCTTCTTAGCTTATGTATCTGGACAAATAGATTAAAACTGCCAAATACAACAACAACAGCAAGGCAATTGACAGGTGCTTCTTCAGTTTATTGTCATTTAAAAACTTCATAAGCCCCTCTAAAAATGCGATAACAATTTTAACAACTTATTATCATTTGTGATAGCAGATTTTTCCTATCTTGCTCACAGACTTCTAGTGGTAGTAACGCCTTGAAAGGAGTACATTATATTAATTAACCTCGCGCAGTCGGGTATATCGCTTAATGTAATCGCTAATCAACAGAGACGCTTAGGTAAGGGAGGAACCATTACTATGGCGGATACTAAAAAACCTGTCGTCATTGAACACGGTAATGGGAAACGCAATCACGAGAAGAAATCGGCCTATATCAAAGATAGTGCAAGCCGCGTCCTCTCTATCGCTCAAACCTATGGTCTTGATGCCCTCTTACAAACTGAAAAGCCAGAAAAAAGCACCTTAGAACGAGCCTTACTCAGAGAACGACGTCGCAAAGAGCAAAGGCAAAAAAACCTCGAACAGATTTTAAAATTGGCTCATATATCGTGCAAAGATGAAACCGCTGGCGATCCCGATCAGGATTGGCTCTACCGCTATTTCGATATGGCCCATGAAGTCCACAACCCGTCCATGCAGCGTCTTTGGGCTCAAGTATTAAAACGCGAAGTCACAAACCCAGGCTCCACGTCAATGAAGGCATTAAAAGTACTTCAGGACATGACACCTAAAGAAGCTCAAATATTACAAAGAGCAGCATCGCTAGCTTGTAGCTTTGGCGGAGATAGCAATCGCAAGTTGATGGTGGGATATCGCGCTAAAGGAAGCATGTTTAGCTTCGGTAAGCGCACGACTACAAACAACCTAAATACTGGAAGTTTCCAGCTACCTTATTCAAGCCTTTTAGTCCTATTTGAGTTGGGATTGATGCATGGAACGGAACTAGAGTCTGGCGAAATTGAGATGGAGTCACCGCTCCCTTTTGCCTACCAAGGTAAGAACCTTTCGCTACAGGTTCACGGCAAAGGCGTTCGCCTACTCTACTATCGTTTTAGTCCTACGGGAAATGAGCTTTGCAAGCTACTGGGCAACAAAAATAACATGCAGTACTACGATCAGCTGGTGGCATTACTGAGTCAGAAATTTACCGTTCACACCGAAGTCAAAGGCGGAACAGTCGACCAAACGGTTTAAACATAAAAAAGAGCGCCAATTGGCGCTCTTCTTGCATTTGGCTTTAAGCTTTAAACGCTTTAAATGCGTTGATTAAGCCATTAGTTGAGCTGTCGTGTGAGCTAATTTCACTGCTGTCAGCCAGCTCAGGTAAAATTTGGTTAGCCAGTTGCTTACCAAGTTCCACACCCCATTGGTCGAAGCTAAAGATGTTCCAAATAACACCTTGCACAAAGATCTTGTGCTCGTACATTGCAACCAAGTTGCCAAGAGTACGCGGCGTGATTTGCTTAACCAGAATTGAGTTAGTAGGGCGATTGCCTTCAAACACTTTAAACGGGACAAGTGCTGCAACGTCCTGCGCAGATTTACCCGAAGATGCGAATTCCGCTTTGACCGTCTCTTCTGTCTTACCAAATGCCAAAGCTTCCGTTTGCGCAAAGAAGTTAGACATCAGTTTTTGATGGTGGTCACTCGCAGGATTGTGGCTCAGTGCTGGTGCAATAAAGTCACAAGGAATCAACTTAGTACCTTGGTGAATCAATTGGTAGAAAGCGTGTTGACCATTAGTTCCCGGTTCACCCCAGATAATAGGGCCAGTTTGATAAGTCACAGCGTTGCCATCGCGATCAACGTATTTGCCGTTTGACTCCATGTTGCCCTGTTGGAAATACGCAGCAAAACGGTGCATGTACTGATCATAAGGTAGAATGGCTTCTGACTCAGCACCGTGGAAGTTATTGTACCAAAGGCCAATTAGCGCCAAAATCACTGGTAAGTTTGATTCAAACTCAGTTTCAGCAAAGTGCTTATCCATTTCATGAGCACCTTCTAGGAGCTCAACAAAGTTGTCGTATCCGACGGCTAGCGCAATCGAAAGACCAATCGCAGACCACAGCGAATAACGACCGCCAACCCAGTCCCAAAACTCGAACATATTGTCTGTATCAATACCAAACTCAGCAACAGCAGAAGCATTGGTCGAAAGTGCAGCAAAATGCTTAGCGACATGGCTTTCCTCGCCCGCGGACGCCAAGAACCAATCACGAGCAGAGTGTGCGTTAGTCATGGTTTCCTGTGTTGTGAAGGTCTTTGATGCAATAAGGAAAAGGGTCGTCTCTGGATTAACTTTCTTCAGAGTCTCAACAATGTGCGTGCCATCGACGTTCGAAACAAAGTGCAAGTTCAAATGGTTTTTATACGGGGCAAGCGCTTCTGTTACCATGTAAGGGCCAAGGTCAGAACCACCGATACCAATATTGACGATGTCGGTAATCGTCTTACCCGTATAACCTTTCCACTCACCATTAATTACGCGGTCAGTGAAAGACTTCATTTTCTCTAGTACCGCGTTAACCGCAGGCATAACATCTTCGCCGTCAACTTTAACAGCACTGTTTGAGCGATTGCGCAAAGCAGTGTGAAGCACTGCGCGATCTTCCGTCTGGTTAATCGCTTCACCACTAAACATTGCAGTAATAGCAGATTTGAGTTCAGTCTCATTTGCTAGTGCAAATAGATGCGATAAGGTTTCTTCGTTGATCAGGTTTTTCGAGTAATCAACCAGAATGTCGCTGCCGAAACGAGCTGAGAACTTGTCAAAACGTTGCGCATCCTGATTAAACAACTCAGTCAGATCCATATCTTGTGCTGATTCAAAATGCGCTGTGAGCGCTTTCCATGCTTGTGTTTGCGTTGGATTGATATTTTTCAACATGGTATCTATTCCAATGGTAGAGTAGGTTTTTATTCTGTCGAGTTTGCCTTTTAGCTATCGAATCAGAATCCCCGATTTAGCAAAAATAACTTGGGTTTTTGCATTGCAACAAGCAGCAAAAACTTTGTAATAAATTTTCAAACCGTCATTATGACGTAGCCCACTTACCCCATCATTGAGGTAGGTCACGTAAGCGAACCTGAATTGCAAAATGTCGATAACTAATGACACGATAACGTGTCACAAGCATTTTGCCAACGAGAAAGTAGAGTAAAGCAATATGTGGATACAGAAGAACCTAAGTCTCAAAGCCCGCCGCCGAGGATTCCATCTAATCACTGATGAAATTGAACAACAATTACCAGAAATCAGGACTCTATCTGTGGGTTTATTACACCTGTTTATTCGCCATACTTCCGCTAGCCTAACTCTTAATGAAAATGCAGATCCCACCGTGCGTCAAGACATGGAATCTCACTTCAACAAATATGTTCCAGAGCGCGCACCCTATTATTTGCACACTTATGAAGGGGATGACGATATGCCCGCTCACATCAAAGCCTCTCTGCTTGGATCAAGCGTATCGATTCCAATATCAAACGGCCAATTGGCAACAGGAACTTGGCAAGGCATCTACTTAGGAGAGCATCGTGACCACGGAGGCAGCAGAACCATTGTGGCCACAATTCATGGGGAATAGAAAGAGCCTGTCTAATTGACAGGCTCTTTGAGTTCAAATCTAATCGATGTATTCCATTTCAACTCGTGAGGTGAGTTTGGTCACTAACTCGTAAGCGATGGTGCCAATATGAGCGGCGACTTTCTCAGCTGGCAGCAGTTCTCCCCATAAAATCGCTTCGTCACCGACTTTATCATTGGCATTCGGGCCAAGATCCACCGTAAGCATATCCATCGACACTCTTCCTGCAATAGGGACTTCGCGCCCATTGACTAAGACAGGTGTACCATTTGGCGCCGTTCTCGGGTAGCCGTCTCCGTAACCAATGGCAAGTACGCCCACTTTAGTGTCTCGTTTACTGGTCCAAACACCGCCATATCCAACACTTTCCCCTTTTTTTACCTCTCTTACCGAGATCAAGTGAGACTTAAGCGTCATAACAGGACGATAGCCAAGTTCGGAAGCCGTCTTGTCATTGAACGGTGAAACACCGTACATAATGATCCCTGGCCGAACCCAATCTAGTCGACTTTGTTCCCAAGCTAGAAGCCCTGCTGAAGCTGCAAGAGATCGCTCCCCTTCACACCCATCGGTCAATGATAAGAATAGCTCTGTCTGCTCTTGAGTGATGGACTTGTCCAGCTCATCTGCACAACCAAAATGACTCATATACCTCAACGGCTTAGCAACGTTATCACAGGCTTTTAAGCGTTTTACAAAGCTGGAGAAGTCTTCAGGTCTTACACCTAAGCGATGCATGCCGCTATCAATCTTAAGCCAAACCACTACCGGAGTTTCTAGTTCAGCCTGTTCAAGCGCCGCAAGCTGCTCTTCGCAATGTACGACCGTCTGAATGTTGTTTGTCACTAAGACAGGCAAGTCACCAGAGGAGTAGAACCCTTCTAGCAGAAGAATGGGTTTAACCACCCCACTCGCTCGCATTTGAAGTGCCTCTTCAATTCGCGCGACGCCAAAAGCATCAGCACCATGAGCGTGAGTCGCTACATGCTGCAAACCATGGCCATAAGCATTCGCTTTTACCACTGCCATGATTTTGCTTTCCGGTGACTGTTCTTTTACTTTCTTGAGGTTAGAAGCAAGTGCATTGAGGTTGATGGTTGCGGTGGCCGCTTTCATATAGGTCATGCAAATTACTCGTCATCATCAAATGCAGGGCCTGCATAATTATCAAATCGTGAGAACTGGCCTTGGAAGGTAAGTCGAACGGAGCCGATAGGACCATTACGCTGCTTACCTAGGATGATCTCTGCCGTACCCTTCATTGTGCTATCTGGGTTGTAGACCTCATCGCGATAGATAAACATGATCAAGTCGGCATCCTGCTCAATAGAGCCCGATTCACGCAAGTCTGAGTTAACCGGACGTTTATCTGCACGTTGCTCCAAAGAGCGGTTAAGCTGTGAAAGTGCAACCACGGGAACATTTAGCTCTTTTGCTAATGCTTTTAAAGAGCGAGATATCTCCGCAATTTCAAGAGTACGGTTATCGGAAAGGGCGGGAACACGCATCAACTGAAGGTAGTCGACCATAATAAGCGACAGACCGCCGTGTTCACGCGCAATTCGACGGGCTCTAGAACGGACTTCGGTTGGTGTCAGACCAGAGCTGTCATCGATATACATGTTCTTCTTCTCCATAAGAATACCCATGGTAGAAGAGATACGAGCCCAATCTTCATCATCCAACTGGCCTGTACGAATTTTGGTTTGGTCCACTCGCGACAATGACGCCAGCATACGCATCATGATCTGTTCCGCCGGCATCTCAAGAGAGAAGATCAGTACTGGTTTTTCCTGCTCCATCGCCGCGTTTTCACACAAGTTCATTGCAAAAGTGGTTTTACCCATCGAAGGACGAGCAGCGACAATAATAAGGTCAGAGCCTTGGAGGCCCGCCGTTTTTTTGTTTAGATCGGTAAAGCCAGTGTTAACACCTGTCACACCATCTTGCGGTGTTTTATAAAGGATCTCGATACGCTCTAGCGTTTTTTCCAAAATGTTGTCTACATTCTGTGGGCCTTCATTTTCATTGGTGCGAGATTCGGCGATAGCAAAAA
Source organism: Vibrio sonorensis (assembly GCF_001854765.1). Lineage (GTDB taxonomy): Bacteria > Pseudomonadota > Gammaproteobacteria > Enterobacterales > Vibrionaceae > Vibrio > Vibrio sonorensis. The sequence goes on from NZ_LJJE01000023.1 coordinate 8,458, forward strand.
CTTTCGATTCAGCGAGATCCAGTAGATCTTCTGACGAACGTCCTTGTGGATCATAACCCGAGTCTGCTATCTCATTCGCCACACCGATTAAATCGCGAACCAGAGCACGCTCAGCAACGATATCGGCATAGGCATTAATGTTAGCGGCACTCGGAGTGTTTTTAACCAGATCAGCTAGATAAGCAAAGCCGCCCACATCTTCAAGTTGTTCTCGCTGCTCTAAAAATTCTGAGATGGTGATCAAATCGAGAGGCTTACTATCTTCAAGGATACTCTTTACACCTTCGAAGATCAGTCTATGCGGTCGACTGTAAAAGTCTTTAGCAACAACGCGTTCGGCAACCGTATCCCAACGCTCATTATCAAGTAGTAAACCACCAATAACAGATTGCTCGGCTTCGAGCGAGTGTGGTGGTGCTTTTATTGCGTCTACTTGGGCGTCTTTGGGTTTGTTGTTTCGGTTGTCTTTTCTAAAATCGGTTCGCGTGTCAGCCATGAGAATGCTCGATAAGATCGTATCAACCGACCATTATACTCAAGCCTTTGCAAGATGCGAGGACGGAAATCATTGAATTGGGAGCCATTCAATTTCCAACTATTTCCTTTATCAATTCCTAAATGGATTTTGACTTATCCCTGACGGGAAACTGCGGTAACTCGATTACCATCCTTGTTATCTACATTCAGAAATGAGGGGCTCAGTGTCTAAAATTTGGCTTACCGGAATTGTGCTGCTTTGTGCACCTGTCGTTTGGGCAGAAGAGACGGTTACCACGGATGCGGATATTGAAATACCTTCGCCTTGGAACACGGAAATGGAGTTCGGCTATCAAGCTCATAGTGGCAACTCCGATTCAAAATCACTCAACTCACGTCTGAACGCTGAGTATATAAAGGGGCGCCATCGAACCAGTGGTGAGTGGAAGTTTTATATGCTTTACAAAGACGGAGAAGAGGACAAGCGCCAATCCACCTATTCGGCTCAATCGGACTATAAGTTAGGAGCAAAAACTTATTTATACGGGAGCTTCAAAGGGGTGGAGTCTCGTTACAGCGCTTACTTCAAAGACTATACACTATCGAGTGGATTGGGTTACCAGTTTACCAACACCAAACGTTTTTTATTAGAACTCGAATTGGGCCCCGGTTATCGTTATCAAGAACCTAACTTAGATGAAATCGACGACGACGACATCATCTTTCCCAACACCGTTGCGGAAGGGATTTTTCGAGGTAATATCAATACGCGCTGGCAAGCATTAGATAACTTGAGTTTTTCTGCCGATATCACCATGGTTGCGGGTAAGAGCAATACACGCGTTGATACGGAAGTGAGTATGACAAACAACATCACCGAAGATATCGCTCTTAAACTTTCGCACTCTCGTCAGTATCACGACAAAGTGCCAGAAGGGTTAGAGAATTCCGATACCATTTTCTCCGCCAACTTGCTCTTTCTCTTTTAAATCGCCTAGCTTTAGGCATAAAAAAACACCAGCCAAGGCTGGTGTTTTGAATCGTCTTAGACTGAAATTATTCAGCAGCAACAACTTGTAGGTTGATTTGAGCAAACACTTCAGAGTGAAGTTGGATGCTGATTTCGAACTCACCAGTGTTACGTAGTGCACCTTCAGGAAGGCGAACTTCGCTCTTAACAACTTCAACGCCTGCCGCAGTGATTGCGTCAGCGATGTCACGAGTACCGATAGAACCGAATAGTTTGCCTTCGTCACCAGCTTTAGAAGCGATAACAACAGCTTCTAGAGCGTTAACTTTCTCAGCGCGAGCTTCTGAAGCAGCTAGTTGCTCAGCAACTTTAGCTTCTAGCTCAGCACGACGAGCTTCAAACATTTCAACGTTAGCTTTAGTAGCCATAACTGCTTTACCCTGAGGGATAAGGAAGTTACGAGCGTAACCAGATTTAACGTTTACAGTGTCACCAAGACCACCTAGGTTACCGATTTTATCAAGTAGAATAACTTGCATTGTTTAATCCTCTTTCTTAATAAAACGAACCGCTTACTGATGCTTATCAGTGTACGGTAGTAGAGCTAGGTAGCGAGCACGCTTGATTGCGCGAGCTAGCTGACGCTGATACTTAGCACTTGTACCAGTGATACGGCTAGGTACGATTTTACCAGCTTCAGTGATGTAGTTTTTAAGAGTTGCTACGTCTTTGTAATCAATCTCTTGTACGCCTTCTGCAGTGAAACGGCAGAATTTACGACGACGGAAGAAACGAGCCATGGGCTATCTCCTGATCTTAAATTTGAGTAATGTTATCGGCATGCAATACTAATTTACCAACGCCATTTCGGCCGGTTTGATAAGTGACAAAACCACTCACCGTAATATTGCTGCCTTGTACTAAATGTTGAGTTAATGAGTTTGACTCAGAGCCACTAACCACCACCGGCATCCGGCAGTAAACTTGTCTAGGTAAAGACGCTTCGACAACAGTAGAACGATGTTCTAACCAGAATCGACAATGTTCAATACCACCAGGACTCTTGCTTCGAATGGGAGGTTTAGCAATCGTGCCACTTAGCTCCATTCGATTGGTCATTTCACAAATTACTCAGCAGCTGCTTCTGGCTTAGACTCAGAACGCTCTTCACGACGTGGCGCGCGCTCTTCTTTTTGCTTAAGCATGATTGATTGCTCAGTCACTGCAGATTTAGTACGCATGATCATGTTGCGTAGAACTGCATCGTTAAAGCGGAAAGCAGTTTCCAGCTCGTCGATAACAGCTTGGTCAGCTTCAACGTTCATTAGAACGTAGTGAGCTTTGTGAAGCTTGTTGATTGGGTAAGCCAGTTGACGACGACCCCAGTCTTCTAGACGGTGGATAGTACCGCCAGCTTCAGTGATAGAACCAGTGTAACGCTCGATCATGCCAGCAACTTGCTCGCTTTGATCAGGGTGCACCATGAATACGATTTCGTAATGACGCATGTAAATTGCTCCTTACGGATTATTCAGCTTCCACAATTGGCCCGGTCATCCAGAGGAAGCAAGGAACTAAAGATAATTGACCGAGAATTAAGGAGCGAGAATAGTACAGAAAGAACGCAATTTAAGCAAGGAAAATGTGATATTGAACTGGATAGAAAACCGACCCTAATTTCGTGTGTAAACTGCGCCATTTTGGTGTGCCTATTGAGACAAAAAAACCGCTAACCCAAGGCTAGCGGCTTAACATGATGACGAAATAAAATGGCAAGGTTAATCGTCTTCGTCATCATCCACGTATTGCGCTTGTAGATAATTCTCGATACCCGTGAGATCGATGAGCCCCAACTGGGTTTCCAGCCAATCCACGTGCTCTTCTTCATCTTCGAGAATGTCTTGGAACAGATCGCGGGAAACGTAATCGTGGACATCTTCCGCATAAGCGATCGCCGCTTTGAGATCAGGAATCGCTGCCATTTCGACTTTTAAATCGCATTCCAGCATTTCTTTGGTATCTTCACCGATCATGAGTTTTCCAAGATCTTGAAGGTTTGGTACCCCTTCTAGGAACAAAATGCGTTCCACTAGATGATCAGCGTGTTTCATTTCATCAATAGACTCTTCGTACTCTTTATGGGCTAGGTGTTTTAATCCCCAATCCTTGTACATTCGCGCATGAAGAAAATATTGATTGATTGCTACCAGCTCGTTACCGAGCACTTTGTTGAGATGTTGTATTATGATTGGATCGCCTTTCATGGCAGCGCCCTCCTCTTTGGCTCTTAATAAGCGTAGAACCAAATAAGAAGGTGTCAAAATATGGCGAGTGGCGATTAACTCGCTTTTTGGTACTGTATTACTCCAGTTTCATCTAAAATCTCTTTTGCCATCTTCACGCATTTGCCGCATTGACTACCAAGAGCCGTACATTTTTTTATGCCTCTGATATCAGTGATACCTTCTTCCAAGACTAACTTCTTGATTTTCTTATCAGAAACTCCGTGACATACACAAACGTACATAAAATAAAACCCGTAATACAACCTAGAAATGAAATATAAACAATAATTGTTCTTATTACCAGTTAGATCTAAATCCGATTAAGACCAATTTGTTATAACCAAATGGATATAAAAACCACGTAAAACACTTAGAAATTTAACCACAGTTTTTGTAAGTTATATTGTGTTTATAAGTTATTGAAGACAATAAGAATAAACAAGGAAAGGACTTTTCAGACGATGTGGTATTGGATTTTTTCTTATAACCAAAATGAAAAAGGGAAGCCGAAGCTTCCCTTTTTCTCGATGCGATTATCGCAATCTCTTCAATCAATTCCTAAGAATTAGTCGAAGATCTTA
>NZ_LJJE01000024.1 GCF_001854765.1 Vibrio sonorensis
CGTAAACACCTAGCTAATGCTATCCGCGCTCTCAGCATGGACGGCGTTCAACAAGCAAACTCAGGCCACCCAGGTGCCCCTATGGGCATGGCAGATATCGCTGAAGTTCTTTGGCGCTCTCACCTAAACCACAACCCAACTAACCCTGAGTGGGCAGACCGCGACCGTTTTGTATTGTCAAACGGCCACGGCTCAATGCTGATTTACTCTCTGCTTCACCTGAGCGGTTACGAGTTGTCTATCGACGACTTAAAAAACTTCCGCCAATTGCACTCTAAGACGCCAGGTCACCCAGAGTATGGTTACGCACCGGGTATTGAGACAACGACAGGCCCTCTAGGTCAAGGCATCACCAACGCTGTTGGTATGGCATTGGCAGAGAAAGCGCTGGCGGCTCAATTTAACAAACCAGAGCACGACATCGTTGACCACTTTACATACGTGTTTATGGGTGATGGCTGTTTGATGGAAGGCATCTCTCACGAAGCCTGTTCACTGGCGGGAACACTGGGCCTTGGCAAACTGGTCGCGTTTTGGGATGACAACGGCATCTCAATCGACGGTCACGTAGAAGGCTGGTTCTCAGACGATACACCTAAGCGCTTTGAAGCGTATGGCTGGCATGTTATTCCAGCGGTTGATGGTCACGACCCAGAAGCAATTAACGCGGCTATCGAAGCTGCAAAAGCGGAAACAGGCCGCCCAACCCTCATCTGTACTAAGACCATCATTGGTTTTGGTTCGCCAAACAAATCCGGTTCACACGACTGTCACGGCGCACCACTAGGTCATGAAGAAATCGCTGCGGCGCGTGAATTCCTAGGTTGGGAACACGGTCCATTTGATATCCCAGCTGACGTTTACGGCGAGTGGGATGCCAAAGAAGCAGGTAAAGCCAAAGAAGCGGCTTGGGACGAGAAGTTTGCGGCTTACGCAGCGGCGTACCCAGAGCTAGCAGCTGAGTTCAAACGTCGAGTAAACGGTGAACTACCAGCAGAGTGGGAAGCAAAAACAGCACAAATCATTGCAGACCTACAAGCAAACCCAGCGAACATCGCCTCGCGCAAAGCCTCGCAAAATGCACTAGAAGCCTTTGGTCAAATCCTACCTGAGTTTATGGGCGGCTCTGCTGACCTTGCGCCTTCTAACCTCACCATGTGGTCTGGCTCTCAGTCACTGACGGCTGATGACGCTTCGGGTAACTACATCCACTACGGTGTACGTGAGTTTGGTATGACAGCTATCATGAACGGTATTGCTCTTCACGGTGGTTTTGTCCCTTACGGCGCGACATTCCTTATGTTTATGGAATACGCGCGAAACGCGATGCGCATGGCAGCACTGATGAAAGTGCAAAACATTCAGGTTTACACACACGACTCTATCGGTCTGGGTGAAGACGGCCCTACTCACCAGCCGGTTGAGCAAATGGCTTCACTTCGTCTAACACCTAACATGAGTACGTGGCGTCCATGTGACCAAGTTGAATCTGCCGTGGCTTGGAAACTGGCGATTGAGCGCAAAGACGCACCGACATCACTATCTTCTCTCGTCAAAACCTTGCTCAGCAAGCGCGTACGACAGAGCAGGTTGCCGACATCGCTAAAGGTGCTTACGTTCTAAAAGAGAGTGCGGGTAAACCAGAGCTTATCTTGATTGCAACAGGTTCAGAGGTTGAGCTAGCTGTGGAAGCGGCAGAGCAACTAACGGCACAAGGCAAGCAAGTACGAGTAGTGTCTATGCCATCGACAGACGTCTTTGACAAGCAAGACGCGGCTTACCGCGAGTCAGTACTGCCATCGGACGTAACGGCTCGTATCGCTATCGAAGCGGGAATTGCGGACTTCTGGTACAAGTACGTTGGTTTCGACGGTCGCATCATTGGTATGACGACATTTGGTGAGTCTGCGCCAGCGGGTGAACTGTTTAAGATGTTTGGTTTCACCACTGAAAACATCATCAATACTGCGAAAGAG
>NZ_LJJE01000025.1 GCF_001854765.1 Vibrio sonorensis
CCTCAGTAGCTTACAAAGCGCAGCCTCATCAATACAGTTCCTCGACCACTGGATTTTTTTTCGTCGACATGGTTTCAATAATCAGTTGTCACCGTTCGAGTATGTAAACAATATGAAATCAAGTTAAAAAATGTCTACTGATTTGGTGGCTATCCAGTTTAATAGCATGTATTTAACCTTTCTCCTTAAATTTACTCCAGTGTGGGCTGCTGCTATCTTGTAGAACCTTCAGATATGAAAAAAGGCCTGATAAATCAGACCTTTTAGAATGTGGCGGTGAGTGAGAGATTCGAACTCTCGATACGTTGCCGTATACACACTTTCCAGGCGTGCTCCTTCAGCCACTCGGACAACTCACCGAATCAGATTGTGGTTAGCGTTGCTAACGAGGCGCTAATTTAATGATATTGGCCTTTTAGGTCAAGGATAAAATCAACAAAAGTAATGAATTACTGCTCGTTTGCTCACTAATTGGCTTATTTGCCGATGGCTTAACCAGTTTCGTATTACGCGCTGTAACCCGGCACTTTAAACCATCTGCGGCACATATCGAGGAAGTAACCGTAAAGCACGCCCATTCCACATGAGATCACTGCGTTACTGGCAACTGCTGTCATGATTTGCTCTGGTGTTGCGCCTACGGTAAACAGAATGCCTGCGTAAACTGGTGATTGGAACAGCACATAAGCAACTAAGTCTGCTAGGTTTTTCATAAAGCTACTTGAAGATAGCTTTGCCCCTTGGCGCAACACAAAGTCTCTAAACATGCCGTAAGGCCATGCGATGGCAATGTTTACTGGAATCGATAGCGTTCTTGAAGCGAGCGATTGTTCAAAGGTCATTCCCGAAATCAGAATTTCGATAATCATTCCTGTAATAAAACAGAAGACAACCATGGCAAAGGTATCTGCCGCAGCGTTTCGAATGCAGAATGGTCCTCTAGATTTCATTCCCTACCCCAAAATAATAAACCAGTAAACAAGCCAATATATAAAAGAATAAACCACTTATATTTTTACAAGCAGTCAATATCGCTATTAAAACAGGTTTTTTGCAGTTTTTGGTGTCGAATATCGAGAAGTTTGGTAAATAAATTACCAAAAATAACAATCAAACTAGATAAACTGACTAAAACCTACATTTTAGTCAGTTTATTCATTGTGAAGCACGGGGATTATGTAATTTATCTACAAAAATCTTTTAGGAGAACGGTGAGTATATCCAGCTCACCGATATCAGGTTGCACTCTTTGGGCAAGGTCGGTTTTTAACGTTTGGAAAATGGCCTTTAGATCTGGTCTTTCGTTAAGGGGCAGTTGGTGCATGATCTCATTAACAATTCCCTCTGCTTTTTGTAAGTCTTTTGATTCTATTGCTACGTACAGAGCAATCAGTTCTTGTTCTAGGTTGAAGTCGAACGATGAACCATGAGACATCTCTGGGTGATATTGATAAAGCTTGGCTGCATATTGGAACAGCGCATCATCGAGTTCGTTTTCATCGATGGGTTTGGCAATGATGTAATCCACCCCTGCACTTATCATTCGCTCACGGGTCTCTTTAAACACATCTGCCGTGCAGCCAAATATCAATACTCGGGCTTTCACACTTGGCAAGTTGCGCATCGCCAATGTGGCTTCCACGCCATCCATTACTGGCATGTGGTTGTCCATAAGGACTAAGTCGTAGTGTTCTTGCTGTATTTTGGCTAAGGCCAGTTCGCCATTTTCTACGCTGTCACAATGAAAGCCTTTGTTGTTCATAAAGGTCGACATAATAATGGCATTGGTTCGATTATCTTCGACAATAAGCACTTTTAACCCGTTAAAATTGAGCTTTTTACGCTCTTTCACCACCACTTCGCCGCCAGTTGAAATCTCCATCTCCACTTCTACGTCAAAGCTTGTACCAATGCCCAACTCACTGGTCACCTTAACGTCACCCTGCATGAGTTGGCTTATCTGTTTAACAATGGCTAAACCCAATCCGGTGCCGCCGTACTTACGTGTGGTAGACGATTCTGCCTGCTCAAACGGATTAAATATTTTACTTTGCTTTTCTTTGGCGATGCCGATGCCCGTATCTCTCACCTGTATAGAGAGCACGGTGCTCCCTTCTACTTGCCTCTCTCTAAAGTACACTTCCACATAACCGTGGGAGGTAAACTTCACTGCGTTGTTGAGCAAGTTAAATAGGATTTGTCGCAAGCGGGCTTTGTCTGAGTTGTACCAGCGATCGGCGGGGATTTCTGATATCACTTTAAACTGAAGTCCTTTCTCCACGCATAGTGTGTGATACACGCTGTTGACACTACCTATGATGGAATCAAGCGGAAACGGTGCTTTCTCTAGTTCTAGGTGGCCCTGCTCTATTTTTGAAAAGTCGAGGATCTCATTGAGCAGCGTCATCATATGATCGCCAGAGTCATACAGAGTTTTAAGGTGCTTGCGTTGTTCGTCATCAAGCTTGGATTTAAGCAGTATTTGCGCGGTGCCCAACACACCATTCATTGGCGTTCGTATTTCATGGGAAAGGGTTGCTAAAAACGCACTTTTTGCCTTAGTCGATGCCTGAGCTTTGACTTTCTCAGCCTCTAAATAGACGGTTTTTTGGTTAAACACGTCTATTAGATACCTAATCTCATCGTCGCTACTGTAGGAGATATCGATAATACCACCGGTTTTGGAATCCCCGACTTTCTCTGAGATAAGTACCACTGGATTGATCAAAAAGCGGTTAATCAAGAAGTAGCCAAACATAACAAAGGTCAGCATGATGGGGATAAGGCCGAGTTCAACCTTAGTGACTAAATCATACACTTGTTCTGCAACTAGGCGCTTCGCGTTAACCACGTCCACGCTCCAGTTAAAGTCACCAAAGGCATGCTGGCTTATATAGATGTTCTCAGACATCTGAAAATTGTGTTCGGTGATCACATCGCCATACCCGTCTCTTAGCACAACACCTAGCTCATACTGCTCTGCGTTTTTTGCTACAAACTTAATCAGGTTATCTAACGAGATATCAATGGTGGCCACACCTGCAAACGCTTCTTCAACGTAATAAGGAGACGAGGCGGTGATCATCTGAACATGGGTGAAAGGGTCGATATAAACACTAGACCAAACCACGGTGCCCTGAGGTTTATCAATGACATCGGTATACCACGACTCATTGTTATAGCCCCCCGATTCGGATTATCCCAAGAAAGGATGCGCTCCACTGTTCCATCACTGGTGCGATTGTAAAAAAGGCTGCTGTACGCGAGGGTTGATTTGATTGAATAGGGTACGGGCCACAAACCGCCACTCACCGCGACTCCATCTGAAACGGTAAACAGTGATTGTAACAGTTGTGCCTGTTCTTCTTGTCCCCGTCCCGTACTTCCAATACTGACAATGCTTTGCAGTACCCCAAGAGACGTTACCAGAGGTTCGTGAATTTGTTTGGAGATAAGCTCGGTTCGCAAATCAAGATTTTGCTTTAGCTGATCGCGTATCGGTGGCTCAACCACCAAATAGCTCACCATACCGATTATGGTAATGGCCGTGACCAGATAGACAGCTAGCGCTATAAAACTTTTCTTTTTTAATGAAGAACGCTTATCCATAACCTATTGAATTTTTTTCTTTTGCTACGAAGTATAGCGGATAAATTTTATTCTTAGTGTCTTTGACACTTAAATCTATTGAAATGACAGTTACATCACTTATTTCATTAATATTTAAGACAAGGATTCCGTAACCTCGCATTTTTACTGACAACGTACTCTTTTTACCTTCATAACCGTGGCCGCTCTGCTCTGTGTGTCGTGATATCTCTATCCATCACTTTTGCTTCCCTACCTCTGCTGTTACTATACGCCTTTATTCACGTGTAAAACGGTATCTACTTTGACTTTACAAGAGCTGCTTAGCCATCCCGATCTAAGCGATAAACTGATTAATCACGCCAAGACCCAAGGCTTTGTCACTGCAATGGCAGCGGCGCCAAACGAGCTTGATCCACACGAATGGTTGCCCTTCTTGTGGGGGGGAGAAGAGGTTGCTCCATTTTCCGACGGTGAACAGCTAGAAGTCTACATTGAACAAGTTATCGGCTTGTGGAATGAGTACCGTCCAGCTCTAATGGAAAACCGCTGGCAATGGCCACAAGAATGCCAGTTAGATGAAGAAGAAATCGTTAACGAGCACACTCGTGACTTCTGCGAAGGACTACTTCAAGGCTGGCAACTAGCAAGAGATGATTGGGAAACCTTAATGCCAGAGAACAGTGAAGACAACGCCCTACTCGGTGGTGTGCTGCTCTCTGTCAGTATGCTTTACGATCCAGAAACCTCAATTGCCACTCTCGCGGAACAAGGCATAGAAGGGCTGGAACAGTTTGAAGAGATTTTCAATGCCATTCCTATGATGCTATGTGGTCTAACGCTACGCGGATTGGCGTTAGCAGCACAGCAGTAAAGAACAACTGACTGGCTTAGCACTGCTAAGCCAGTTTCTCCCAATCAAACACGTCTATGCGCTCATCGGCGATATAGAAAATTTTATCACTCTCTTTGATAACTCGGTCCAGTTCAGGGTTAAGTTCTATCCCTTCTCCACTGTCCAAGGCAATAAGCGTGGCTTGATAGTGCTGTTTCATGGTACCAAACAGTTGCCCAACAGTGGTTTCTCCACCCTTTTTATCAAACACCACGGAATACTGCGTCATACCACGTGTGGATGCCAATAGCTCTTGGTGCAAAGCACTTGAACCTGGGTCAACCGCCGCCTTAGCCAGCATTTCGGCGCCGACCGCTGGTATACACTCTGCATTCGGACAGTGTTGACTCAGTAAGTTACTAAGCGCTTCATCTTTAAAGTACGCCAGTAGATGGGCCTTTGAATTGATGTTGTAACAGTAAAGTGCTGCGGACAAGGTGATGTCATCTTCTAAGTTATCCACTATGATACAACTTGCCTTAGCGACTTCGGCAACCGCCATTTCTTGGCTATCGGTGTAACTCGTTACCTTTACGAAACCAATTTCGCCCGGCATCGGGTTTTCGATATCCGAACGGCTACAAAGAACAATAGGACGCTTTCCCTCTTCTTCGTGTTGAAGCATTCGAATGAGATGCATGGTTCTCTGCCCATTCCAACCCAACAGTAAAATATGATTGTCCACTTTCACTCTCCGTTTTCCTAATACACCTGCACGCCAATATTCGATGGCTCCAGTAGCGATACGTCCTAAAATAGCAGCAAATAGACTCAATCCACCCGGTATCACTACTAAAACAACAATCCACTTACCAAACGCTGTTTCCGGTGACAAGTCACCATATCCAACCGTAGAAGCAGTAACCATCAAGTAGTATAAAAAGGTAGTAAAATCGGCAACTAAAGCGTGCTCATTCGCCGCTTGTAGTAACAGCCAACACGCTGCCACATAGCCAAAACACAACAGCACTAGGTTGCGATTATTTAGATGAAAAACATGGGAGGCAAACCACTTTCTAAAGGCAAGCCACAAACTCATAGTACAACTCCATTTGTGATACTGGGTTCACTATAGAACATAAAAAAAACCAGCTCTACGAGCCGGATTTTCTTGCAAACTTAACTGTGAGGGAAATCAAGCTATTTGATTTGAGTTCACAGCTCTATAGGAATGAAAACTCAACTAAAATAGTTAAGCGTTTCCTTTCACTTGCATATTGAGTTGCTCGGCGAAATCGAGCATGCGGTTAAGCGGGATCAGCGATTTTACTCGCAGCGCTTCATCGACGAATATTTCATGCTCTTCGCCGCCTTCGCTCAGTGCCTGCTCTATCGCTTGTAAGCCATTCATTGCCATCCAAGGGCAGTGAGCACAACTTCGGCACGTTGCACCGTTACCCGCCGTTGGCGCTTCGATCAATTCTTTTTCAGGAACTAGCTGCTGCATCTTAAAAAAGATGCCTTTATCGGTAGCGACAACCATTTTCTTTTGGGGAAGTTCTTTAGCCGCTTTAATAAGTTGACTGGTAGAACCCACTGCATCCGCAAGCTCAACAACACTTGCCGGCGATTCTGGGTGCACTAAGATAGCTGCGTCTGGGTAGACGTTTTTCATCTTGCGCAAAGCATCGGCAGAAAACTCATCGTGAACAATACATTCACCTTGCCAAAGCAGCATATCAGCACCAGTTTGATTGGCGATGTACGAACCTAAGTGTCGATCCGGCCCCCAAATAATAGGCTTGTCTTCCGCATCCAAATGTTCGACGATTTCCAATGCGATACTCGATGTTACCACCCAGTCAGCACGAGCTTTTACCGCAGCCGAGGTATTGGCATAAACCACGACCGTATGGTCTGGGTGAGCATCACAAAACTCGGTAAACTTATCAGCTGGGCAGCCTAAGTCTAAGGAGCATTCCGCTTCTAAAGTTGGCATCAAGATGCGCTTCTCTGGCGTGAGTATCTTGGCGGATTCACCCATAAAACGCACACCGCCAATAATTAGCGTCGTCGCTGGATGGCGATTACCAAATTTGGCCATTTCCAACGAATCACCGACAAATCCGCCGGTTTCTTCGGCAAGGGCCTGTATTTCTGGATCCGTGTAGTAATGGGCGATCAAAACCGCATCTTTCTCTTTCAATAACCTTTTTATATTGCTATATGCGCTTGTTTTTCTTGGTCAGAGAGAGGTGTCGGCTTTGGTGGGAAAGGATATACGGTTTCTATAGTGTCTAAAATGTGGCTCATTGCTCTTGCTCTACGCAACTTCCAAGTAATCCGCGTATTGTACACCTAAGGCGGTAATGTGATCAAAGTGTAAAGCCCCACCTCATAAGACTTTCTTACGTCGTCAGCTTATCGTGTAATTTATGAACGATACTCACACAGTTCTTACCGTTTCGCTTCGAGCGATACAAAGCACTATCTATCTGTTCAAACAGATCTTTTTTGGTCGTCACGGAAAAGTCAGAAGTACAGGCTAAGCCGATACTCAAAGTAATTTTCGCCGCCACATCAACTTCATTCTGGAAACCCTTTGTCAATCGTTGAGCGTACTTGTGCAACTGGCGTACGTTCATCCCAGGGCAAAGCATGATAAACTCGTCCCCACCCCATCGGCATACAAAGTCATCCTTTCGGGTGTGTTCACTAAGAAATCGCGCTGTTTTTTGCAAAACCGCATCCCCATAAGAGTGGCCGAATTCATCATTGATCGCTTTGAAGTCATCAATATCGATAAGGAGCAAAGAGAGCTCGGTGTTGGTTTGATTCGCTTTGCTGTACTCAATATCAAAGACTTTTTCAAAGTAGCGACGATTATACAGTTGGGTCAGGTGATCTTTTTCAGCGTGCAGCTTAAGTTGGTTAAAGTCTCGCATATCGCGAACGATGCAAACCGTGCGTTTCTGTCCTTTTATCACATCGGACGACAGCACAATATTGAGCGCCATCGATATGCCGTCTTTATCTACACCAATTAGGTTAGACTCGTTGCGCGCAAGCTTGTTCATCCGCAAAAAATCCACCACATGTGGCTCTTCAACCTCGTTTGTCCGCATCCACTCTTTGCAAACCAAATTTGAAAAATACAAGCCGCGAAACTGCTCTTTGGAATAACCAAAAAGCTGACTGGATTTACGGTTGGCTTTCAGCACTTTTCCATCATCATCAAGGTAAATAACCGCATCTGGCGTGATGTTGAGTAGACGAGCCATCTCGTACGAGACTTTGGTTAACTTTGTCAGTACTTCGACGATAAATGCGCTGACAAAAATAATGAGCGGTACAAGAACAATATTGAACGTCCATATGTTTCGACTCAGCTCCGTTAGCGTGTTTTCGGTATGTGCGGAAATATCTTCAATAGGCGGCAGCAGCTGCCTTTGAATACTGATCAATGCTAGTTCGGCTTGGGTGTCATCGACCTTAACGAGTCGGTCTAATTCATCGATAGAAAGCGTTGTTCTGTTGTTCTTAATAACGTCTAGGTTTTCTCGGTATTGATTAAGGGTGTCTCGTATCACTCGGATTTCGGCGTCAAAGGTCTGATTGACCGGAATAGATTGGAAGGTATCTATCGCTTCGTTCACTTTATCAAACGCTTGGTTTGCTTTTTGGTAGTACTTTTCGTCACCGCGCAGCACGTAGTTTTTGAAGTGATGTATAAAGCCCACATAACCAAATGAGCGTTCAATATTGGTGAGGCTTTGACCAGCATTAAAGTACTCCGGTGATTGTACGATCACCAGCTTTTCTAAAGCATTTACGTGGTTGTTCAACATAAACGCAATAGACAGTACCGCTACATTGAGTAGAAGAGCAACCAGTAGCACCAATTTGACGGTGTACCGATTGATTAACGATTTGACGATCACTATGAAACCTCAAGCCTAATACACTGACATTGTTTTTATTAAATTATTAAACAATACAAAGTGTAGAACTATTTTTTGGTTTGCACGCAGTAGATGCCGATTTTTTATCGTTTTTTGCTTGAACGTGAAGTAGGAAGAGAGGATTTAGCCAAGAAACAAGGACAAAAAAAGCGTAACTGCCCTCGTTCACCGAACAATCGGTTAGAGCGAAACTACGCTTTTTCTACGTGCTGACTATAGCTTAGACAATGCGTCTTGAGCTCGGCCTGCCAATGAAGTACCTGGGTACTCATCCACTACCTGTTGGTAGTATTTCTTCGCCGCTTGAGAGTTATTATTGCGCTGGGCAATATCGCCAAGTCTTAACAGGGCTTCAGAGCGCTTGTTAGAGTCTTGGTAGCTAACCACGGTAGCAAAGCTTTTTACCGACTCTTTGTCTTGCTTCGCTGCAAAGTAAAGCTGACCTAGCCAGTAATGAGAATTTGGTGTGAAGGTAGAATCCGGAAAGTCTTTCTGGAACTGCTTCATCGCGGTAATGGCGGTTGGGTAATCGCGCTTTTTCAGGATCAGATCAACAGCATCTTGGTACGCCTGCTGTTCATTTGGATTCGAACTGTATGTACCGGTGTTATCTTCCGGCTCGGCCTCTACCGGAGCGGGAACCACCGCTGTACTCACGTTAGTACGCAGCTTGTCGAGTTCAATAAACAGTTCTCGTTGACGCTGAACCAACTGATTCATGTCATAACTGTTTTTTTCCAGTTGACCACGGAGTTCACTGATTTCTTGCGCCATATCATCAATCTGCTGCTGCATTTGAATCTGGACGCGATTTCTGTTTTGTAGCAGACGTTCTAGACGCTGGATGTCCGTTTCATTGGCGGGAGCAACGGCTGAGTTGCTTGTACCATTGAGGTCAGATACTGGAGCTGGTGCAGCGAGCGCTGGGCTCGCTGCACTTGCCAGTAACATCAGCGTAACTGCTCGCTTTAAGTTACTGAGCATGGGTCACCTAAATTAGTAAACTAGGACCGCACGACGGTTCTTAGCGTACGCATCAGCAGTTTGACCTAGTAGCAGAGGTTTCTCTTCACCGAAGCTAACGATAGAGATTTGGTCTGCTTGTACACCTAGCGCTTGTAGGTACTTAGCAACAGCTTGAGCACGACGCTCGCCTAGTGCGATGTTGTACTCAGGAGTACCGCGCTCATCAGCATGACCTTCAACCGTTACTTTAACAGTAGCGTTGCTAGTTAGGTATGCAGCGTGAGCCGCTAGCATTTTTTCGTAGTCGCCTGCGATAGTCGCGTTGTCGAATGCGAAGTAGATAGTCTGAGTTTCACGTAGCGCTTGCTCTTTAAGCTCTTGCTCAGAAAGTTGACCGTCTTGACCGATAGGAGTCGCTACAGTGTTGCCGTTAGCTGACTGGTTAGTCTCTGCACCAGAGTTGCTAGCAGCATCGTCGCTAGAGCTACATGCTGTCATAGCCATAATTGGAAGTGCAATTAGAAGCCCTTTAAGAACTTTGTTCAGTTGCATTGTGTTTTATCCTTACTTATTGATACTTACATGCTACAAAAAAGGTGACCACGCAGGAGCGCGAACTCGCCCGTTCGTAGCCGGTAATCTAGCCTTAAATCGCCCGTCTATCGAAACCATCGACAGAACATTCGCTTTATTGTAAATCGAGCTATAAATGACCATTCCGCCGTTGGGCGCGATACTTGGCGATTCATCCAGCAGCGTTTTTGTCAAAATCTGCACCGCACCCGTTTCCAGATCTTGCTTCGCAAGATTGAATCCCGAGTTGCTACGATTCACCATCACCAGGAACCGACCATCCGGTGTGATTTGACCACCCAAATTCTGGCTGCCTTGCCACGTAATGCGGTTAGTCGACCCGTTAGCCAAATTTACTTGATAAATCTGAGGTTTGCCACCCCGATCAGACGTAAAAATGAGGGAATTCCCATCTGGATGCCAGAACGGTTCCGTATTATTTGATCTACCGCTCGTAATCTGAGTAATTTTTCGAGAGGTCAAATCCAATGTATAGACATGAAGCGACCCTGTTTTAGACAGGGTTAATGCCAACTTGCTTCCATCTGGAGAGAATCTTGGCGCACCATTGTGACGAGGGAATGACGTTAATTTTTCTTGTTTACCCGTATAGATATCCATTAGGTAGATTTCAGCCTGACCATTTTGGAAACTTACATAGGCCAATTTGCGACCATCTGGTGACCAGGTTGGTGACATCAAAGGCTCTTTAGAGCCAAGCACTAATTTTTCGCCATATCCATCGTAATCAGCAACGCGAAGTTGATACGGGAACTTATGGCCGTCATTGACAACGACATAAGCAATGCGCGTTTCAAACGCCCCTTTCTCACCTGTTAGCTTTTCATACACGATGTTGGCAATACGGTGTGCGCGGCGACGCAACTGCGGTCCAGTGTTTGACGCTTTCTGGTTCAAAAGAATATGGTCGTTAGAGACAACGAGTTCACCGTCTGGGCCTAAAGCTTTACTTTCGCCTTTGGTCAGTTGACCGCGAACCACATCAACCAATTGATAATGGATGTTGTAGTTGCCATCAGCACCTTGGGTAATGGTACCTGTCAAAAGCGCGTCTACACCAATCGCAGTCCAAGCATTAAAGTCTACCTGCGCCTCGCTATAAGGCGTTTGCGGCATTCGGTTCACGGGAATAGGGTTAAATTTACCACTGCGCTGTAAATCAGAAGCAATAATGGCGGAGATGTCATGGGGAAGAGGTTTGCTCCCTTCCCACTTAAAAGGCACGATAGCAATCGGTCTTGCCGAATCTATGCCGTCGGTGATCACCAGCTCCAAGGCTGCATTAGCAAGTTGGAAGCTACTAGAGATAACCAGTAAACATCCGAGTATTAATCGCTTTAACACAAGCTATTCCTTTTATTCCGGTCGAACTGTCAAGTTGATAGTTTTCAACTCTTGAACAATCTTTGGGTCTTCTGGCAATGGAAACGTCCCAACTTTGGCGACTGCGCGTTTAGTCGCAGAACAAAGCGTGTTATCACCATCTAAAACGCTAAGATTGCCTACTATCGCCCCACTCCCTGTTGGAATGAGACGAAGGTTTACCCTACACAACTTTCCCCGATAGCTGTCCTCCAAAAGCAAGTTCTGTTGGATCAGTTGGGTGTAAATTGCTCCATACCTATCTCTTTCACTCGCAACAAACCGCGCACGAGCCTGAGAATTCTGCGCCGCTTCGCTTTCTAAATTAGCGAAGATATCGTTTAACGCCGCTTCTTGTTCTTTGCGTTCTCGCTCTAACTGCTGTAAGCGCTCTTTCTCTTTGCGCGCTTTCTCTGCCGCCTCTTTCGCGGCCTTCTCTTTTTCTATACGTTCACGTTCCGCTTTTGCAGCTGCCTCTTTTTCGCGTTTGGCTTTTTGCTCGGCTTCTTTTGCTGCTGTTTCGCGTTCAATGCGCTCTTTTTCGGCTTTGGCTATTGCGGCTTCTTTGGCTTTGCGCTCTTTCTCTAGTTTGGCCGCTCGCTCTTTTTCTTTGCGAGCTTTTGCCTCTTCGGCCTTGCGTTCTTTTTCTTTTTGAGCGCGTTTTCTTTCCGCCTCACGAGCGGCTTTGGCTTCTTTTGCCTGCTGTTCTTTCAGCTTGCGAATGCGCTCTTCTTCTGCCTTGCGGTTTTTCTCAAGCTGTTCACTTTCGCGTCTCAGCTTGTCTAAACGGTCTTGTTCTTTCTTCGCTGCACTTTCGCGCTCTTTGCGGATCTGCTGAGCCTGCTTTTGCACCAGCGCCGGATCTATCACTACCGCTTGAACCAGTGCGCCCGTCGGCTCTGGCTCAGACATAGTAAAATCTGTACCCCAAATCAAAGCGACAGCCAAGGCAGCATGCAGGCCCACGGAAATCGCTATGGGCTTTTTATAGTCACTGTGTTTGGTCTTTTTATCGTTCATATCGCGACAGTTATTCTTTTATCTCAGTCAACAAGCCCACTTTAGGAATACCTGCTCGGCTTAGTTCATCAAGTACCAACACCACTTCTGCGTATGGCGTCGCAGCGTCACCGCCAACCGCGACCGGAGAATCGGGTTTAAGAGAGATTTCTGCTTTTACTCGCACAATCACATCTTGCAAGGAAAGTCCGCGTTTCACTTCTTCGTCGTTGACACTTAAACCGAGATTGCCATCGCGATCGATTTCTACAATGATAAAACTGGAGTCACTTTCACCGGCAAGCTCTGAAGCTGGCTTAGCGTTAGTTGTTGCTGGCAGTTCTACATCTACCCCTTGAGTAACAAAGGGAGAGGTCACCATAAAGATAATCAGCAAAACCAGCATCACGTCGATATAGGGTACGACGTTGATCTCTGCTGTCATTTTGCGTTTTTTGCGCTGATAACCTGCCATGGGTTATTCCCTACCCGCCATAGCCTGACGGTGCAGGATGCTGTGGAACTCTTCTGAGAAGGTGGCGTAGTTGTGCTCCAACTTACCCACTTGGTTACTCAAACGGTTATAGGCCATTACTGCTGGGATAGCGGCGAACAAGCCATTGCCGTCGCAACAAGTGCTTCTGCAATACCTGGTGCAACCATCGCCAGCGTCGCTTGCTTAACCCCACCAAGGGCAATAAAGGCGTGCATAATGCCCCAAACCGTACCAAATAGACCGATGTAAGGTGTAATTGAACCTACGGTAGCCAAGAAAGGAAGGTTGGTTTCTAAATCGTCCACCTCTCTTGCCACTGCTACACGCATCGCTCTTCCAGTGCCTTCCATTACGAAATCTGGTGAAGCGGCATTGGACTTTCTCAAACGAGCAAACTCAGTAAAACCGGAATAGAAAATCTCTTCCGTGCCCGAAAGCTCGTCTTTGCGTTTTTTGACCTCTTGATAAAGCAGAGAAAGATCCGTTCCCGACCAGAACTTATCTTCAAAAGTCTCTGACTCTTTAAATGCTGCGGAGAGTACTTTGCTGCGTTTGATGATCATCGCCCAGGAGACGATAGACATTCCAAGCAAGATAAGCATCACCAACTTAACTAACAGGCTGGCCTGCAAAAACAAATCTAGAATTGAAATATCAGCGGTCACTGTGTGTTAACTCCATAACGATTGACTGAGGCATCGCTTTTGGCCTCATCTTTACATTGTCGATACATGCTACCTTAACCATTGCTTTACACAATGCTTGTTCGCGAGGATTGACGATCACTTGACAGAAAGTAATGCTGGCTTTCTTTAGCTCGGCAATATGAGTTCTCACGGTCAGTTGATCATCAAGGCGTGCACCTTGAAGGAAATCTATATCCATATGTCGGACTACGAATCCGATATTTTGTTCCAGCAGTAATTGTTGCGAAACGTGAACACTGCGCAGTAATTCCGTTCTTGCACGTTCAAAGTACTTTAGGTAGTTAGAGTGGTAAACCACGCCACCTGCATCAGTATCTTCGTAGTAAACGGTGACTGGCCATTCAAATGGGTTTTCCGATTCCAGCACTGGGTTAGCCTGTATCTTAAAATTCAAAGGCTTTACTATAACGCAACTCATTACCAGTTGTGCAAGGCTATATCGGGATTTTGAGGGGCAAAAACAAAAAATAGCGCAGCCAATTCATTGACAGCGCTATTTTTCTACAGTTTGGCGTTTTTTTAACCTAAACAAATCGTGCTACGGACAAGCCTATCAATATGCACAATGAGAAATATGGACTAAAAAGTATCTGCCAAACTACGGCTTTTGGTTTAAAACCAATGCCATATACCATGCTTGAGCAAATCGCCCAAATCAGCAGGGGGGACACAAAAGTGTTAAAGCCGCCAATGGCTTGACCATAGCTTCAGGGTCCCACATAACCATCGCCACGTGGTAGAAACCCAACAATAGAGATAAGCCTCTTAACAGAGGCTTATCCATGGGCTTATGCCAAACAGCAAACTGGTCGGCGAGCTTACTCACTATCTTTGTCCATCATTTCAGTATGCTCTAACCAAAGAGCATTGATGATGCCAAAAGCGCAGGCAAGTAATACGCCTAATATCCAAGCAAAATACCACATATTCTGAGCTCCTTAGTAAAGTGAGTTTTTGTTTTCTTCGATGAACTTTTCATCCAAGCGACCGAACATCTTGTAATAAGTCCAGCTTGTGTAGCCTAGAATGATTGGCACCATCACGAAAGCCACACCTGTCATTAGGTTTAGTGTCAGTTCACTTGAGGTTGCATCCCACATCGTCAAGCTGTGATTCGGCATTAAGCTCGAAGGCATAACAAATGGGAACATTGCAAAACCAGAAGTTAAGATAACACCAGCGTTACCAAGGCTAGACGCTAAGAAAGCCAATCCGCCTTTTTCTACGCGAGAGGCAATAACCGCCAATAGTGGCATAACCACACCAAGGATAGGCGCTGCCCACAACAGTGGATACTTTTCAAAGTTCGTCATCCAAGCACCCGCTTCTAAAACCACTTCTTTGTTTAATGGGTTAGAAGGCGCTGCTGTATCAATTGCACTTGTGATTATGTAACCCTCGATGCTCTGAATCCAGAACCCCGCTGCGACAAAACACGCGACTGTCAACAGACCTGTCAACTGAGCGACATTACGCGCTCTTGCGTGTACGGCATCTGACGTTTTCATCTGAAGCCAAGTCGCACCTTGCATGAGGATCATAAACAAACTAACCAAACCGCAAAGTAGTGCGAATGGGTTAAGTAAGCCAAAGAATGAACCGTGGTAAGTCGGCATCAAAAAGTCACTTAGTTGGAACGGTACACCCTGAAGCAGGTTACCAAACGCGACACCAAAGATAATTGGTGGAACAAAGCCACTGATTGAGATACAGATATCCCAAGTGCTACGCCATTTTGGATCTTCGATCTTTGAACGGTAGTCCAAACCAATTGGACGTAGCCAAAGCGCAGCGAGCGTAACGATCATCGCTAAATAAAAGCCAGAGAATGATGTTGCGTAGACCAAAGGCCAAGCCGCAAACAGAGCACCACCCGCTGTGATTAACCAAACTTGGTTGCCATCCCAGTGTGGCGCGATGGAATTAATCATCATTCGACGTTCGTTGTCATTTTTGCCGATAACAGGTACTAGCGCGCCAACACCCATATCAAAACCATCAGTAATTGCGAAACCTATTAGCAGAACACCGATCAGTACCCACCAGATAAGACGCAGAATTTCGTAATCAAACATAGTCTCTCTCCTTGCCTTATGCTTCTACTTGACGATGCAGTTTTTGCTCTGCCGTCTCAGCGTTTTGCTCAAAGTGGTAACGACCAGTCTTAAGACTACTTGGGCCTTTACGAGCAAACTTAAGCATCAGATAAACTTCCGCAATAAGGAACACGGTGTACAGTGCTAAAATAGCAAATAGCGATGTCCAGATTTCAGCAGCAGTCAGTGCTGATGCCGCAACATGAACAGGTAAGATTTCACCAACGGCCCAAGGTTGACGACCGTATTCAGCAACAAACCAGCCCGCTTCGATCGCGATCCACGGCAGAGGAATACTCCATAGTGCCGCTTTGAGCACCCATGGTTTTTGCTCGATTTTCTGACGACAAGTTTGCATAAACGCTGCGCCGAAAACGAACAACATGATAAAGCCACAACCCACCATAATTCGGAACGACCAGAACAGAGGCCAAACCGTTGGAATCGAATCGTCTGCCGCAGCCTGAATTTGCTCTTCAGTCGCATCTACAACGTTTTCCGTGTAGCGCTTAAGCAGTAGACCATAACCGAGGTCACCTTTCACTTCGTCAAAGGCGTTCATGTTGTCTTCTGTCTTTTCACCTGCACGCAGTTTTTCCAGTAGCTCGTAAGCGTACATACCGTTGCGGATACGGACAATGTGTTCGTCGCGCAGATCGCGAAGACCTGTCACTTCTTCATCAAGTGAACGCGTGGTAATGATGCCCATTACGTATGGGATCTTAATCGCGTATTCGGTTTCCATGGTCTCTTGGTTTGGAAGACCAACAACCGTAAATGCTGCTGGAGCGGGTTCGGTGTGCCATTCCGCTTCAATTGCTGCCAGTTTGACTCGCTGAACGTCACCCAACTCGTAACCGGATTCGTCACCAAGAACGATAACAGACAGAATAGACGCCATACCAAATGAAGCTGCAATTGCAAACGAACGACGAGCAAATGCGATATCGCGACCTTTAAGCATGTACCATGAACTGATACCAAGAATGAACATTGCACCCGTTACGTAACCCGACGCCACCGTGTGAACAAATTTCACTTGAGCAACTGGGTTGAGTACCACTTCTGCAAAGCTCACCATTTCCATACGCATGGTTTCGAAATTGAACTCTGAACCAATTGGGTTTTGCATCCAACCGTTCGCTACTAGGATCCATAGAGCCGAGAAGTTAGAACCAAGTGCAACAAGCCACGTAACTGCAAGGTGTTGACGTTTCGATAAGCGATCCCAACCAAAAAAGAACAGACCGACAAAGGTTGATTCTAAGAAGAAGGCAACGAGGCTTCAATCGCCAGTGGTGCACCGAAAATATCGCCAACGTAGTGAGAATAGTAAGACCAGTTGGTGCCAAACTGGAACTCCATGGTAAGACCAGTGGCAACACCAAGTGCAAAGTTAATACCGAACAGCTTACCCCAGAACTTCGTCATGTCCTTGTAGATTTGCTTATCGGTCATTACATATAAAGACTCCATAATAGCCAATAAGAAGGCCATTCCGAGAGTCAAAGGTACAAATAGGAAGTGATACATCGCGGTCAATGCAAACTGCAATCGCGATAAATCGACAACATCGATATCAAACATCATTACTCCAAAGTGTCGGCTGATGACACTCTCTCCATATCAGCAAGTGGTCATTGCCACCTTTCACTACATGTTGTTAAAAAACAGCATATTGTTGCAAATATGTACCGTATTGGTTAGTTAATTGTTAAGCGCAAGCTAATATAGCTACAGCTAATATTAAAGCGAAAAAAGGGATGTTTCAAAAAATTTATAGGAGAGTTCTGCTTTGATTTGAGTCAAGTTTTCAATGGCATTCTTGTATAAAAAACCATCACTTTGATCTAGATCAACCAAAAAAGGAAAGCTATGTTAACGTGCGGTAAATATTAAGAAGCCATGATTTTTCATGCGACACAGGTGATTAACATTTCACCACCTTTAATTACCTCTTTAGAGGTAGGGGAATATCAATAAATGTGACGCATATCACATGAAAAGCTACTCCCATTACGACATCTATTACTATTTACTTATCAATTCCAAAGTGTAAGTAAGCTCTATCAGTCGCAATTCGCCCTCTAGGCGTTCTTTGCAAATAGCCTTGCTGAATGAGATAGGGTTCCAATACATCTTCAATGGTATCTTTTTCTTCACCAATCGCCGCAGCCATGTTGTCGAGACCAACCGGTCCACCGCCAAACTTCTCCATAATTGCCAGCAACAGCTTTCTATCCATATAGTCAAAGCCCTGAGCATCTACATCTAGCATATTCAGTGCTTTGTCTGCCACGTCGGCACAAATATGACCATTGCCTTTGACTTCGGCGTAATCTCTAACACGTCGTAACAAGCGATTGGCAATTCGAGGCGTGCCACGTGCACGTCGGGCAATTTCTAATGCGCCTTCAGGTTCCATCGAGAGGTTTAAGCAATCGGCACTGCGCTGCACTATGTTTTGTAGATCGGCAATTTTGTAGTATTCAAGTCTTTGAGTAATACCAAATCGGTCGCGAAGCGGGGAAGTTAACGAACCCGCTCTGGTCGTCGCGCCAATGAGAGTAAACGGTGGTAAATCTATTTTAATGGAACGGGCAGCCGGCCCTTCACCGATCATAATATCGAGTTGATAGTCTTCCATCGCAGGATAGAGCACTTCTTCAACCATAGGTGAAAGACGATGTATCTCATCGATAAAGAGCACGTCGTTTTCTTCAAGGTTGGTAAGCAGTGCAGCCAAGTCTCCCGCTTTTTCCAATACCGGTCCCGATGTCGTCCTAATATTGACCTCCATCTCATTTGCCACAATGTTGGCCAGTGTGGTTTTACCTAGCCCCGGAGGACCGAAAATCAATAGGTGATCTAAGGCTTCATTGCGTAACTGAGCCGCCTTAATAAAGATTTCCATCTGATCCCGTACGTGGTCCTGCCCCTGATAGTCCGACAATTTTTTGGGTCGGATTGCTCTATCGATCAGTTCTTCTTCTTTATAAACTGGGTTATCAGCTGCTATTAGGCGGTCGGCTTCAATCATATTATTTTTCCGGTATCCAAATTACACCATTGATTTTAGTGACTCGCGAATCACCTGTTCTGCACTCATACCGCTCTTAAACACTTGCGACACTACTTTAGAAGCTTGTGCTGGCTTGTACCCAAGTGCCAATAGCGCACTCACCGCTTCTTCTTCAGCGCTGTCAGCACCTTCTGCTTCTGGTACATCAATTGGCGCAGCATCGGTATGAGGGGTAAAGAGGTCTCCGGCACTCCAGCCTTTTAAGCGATCTTTCATCTCAACCACTAAGCGTTCAGCCGTTTTTTTACCAACACCCGGCAGTTTCACCAGAGTGGATATATCTTCTCGTTCAACACATTGAACAAACTGCCCCGCCGTCATTCCCGACAGAATACCAAGACCGAGTTTTGGGCCAACGCCATTGGCTTTTATAACTTCTCTAAACAGCGCTCGCTCTTTCACCGTGTTAAACCCGTAAAGAAGCTGAGCATCTTCACGTACAACAAAGTGAGTGTAGATAATCGCCTCTTCACCCACATTTGGCAGTTCGTAAAAACAGCTCATTGGCATCTGTACTTCATAGCCAATGCCGTTAACTTCAATAAGCAGTTCTGGAGGTTGTTTTTCCAGTAGAGTTCCGCGTAGGCGTCCGATCACGTCCAAGTCCTATGATTTTCGTTTGAGTTGGAAAGATAATAATAAATAACTGGATGGATAGCCAGTAAAAAGCCGTTAACGGTAGCGCCCACGTCGTGCAGAGGTTGCTTTACCAGCGAGAGCGACAAGGGTTTTATTGGTATTGGCATGACAGATAGCCACACCCAACGCATCTGCCGCATCGGCCTGTGGGCAAGCGGGAAGCTTAAGCATTTGCTGGACCATATGCTGAACCTGAGACTTATCGGCTGCGCCTGTTCCCACCACTGCTTGCTTAATCAATCTCGCTGCATATTCGTAAACGGGAAGTTCTGCATTGACTGCTGCCACTATAGCGCTACCGCGGGCTTGGCCAAGTTTAAGTGCTGAATCCGCATTGCGAGCCATAAAGACCTGCTCGATAGCGAATACCTCTGGCTGAAATTGGGTGATGATTTCACTGACTCCTGCGTAAATCTGCTTGAGTCTTCCGGGCAACTCCTTTTCTGAAGTTCGAATACAACCACTGCCTAAATACTCTAAGTGACGCCCTTTTTGTCGGATCACACCATAGCCCGTTACTCGCGAACCTGGGTCAATACCCAAGATAACTGACATACTCTGTCTCTGTCTCTGTTCTAATGGCCGTATGATATAGCACTAATCAGCTAACCCCAAGCAACGTCATCGCATCACGTCACGGTTCCATTAACCCGATGTTAATATCGCGCGGCTAGACAAACCGCTCTCCAGTAAGATTTCAAGGCGAAGACACGGCTTAGGCGTCAACTTTTCCCCGCTCCAGTAGTCGTACCACAATACAGGGTATGGTGATCTCAGCGTAACCTCGCGCCCTTCTTTTTGATAATTGAACAGACAGTGCAGCTTGTTTTTATCTGAAAGTGTCAAAGAGGCGTAGTTAAAGTTAAACGATTGAAACTTTGCCGCTTCCTTGCTGTGTTTGTACCTAATCGCCAGCTTGTTTAGCGTAGTTTTTGCAAACGCATTGAGTTGGGGGAGCGGATCACCAGACATGAGCACGCCACCAGTAGCCAACAATACATTGCGGTGAAACTCATAATCCTTCGCTCTGCCTTTTGATTGGGTAACGAAATCAAAGTGGCACAATCTGGGTCCACCAGCCATAAGCGGTTGTGCTGCCAACTGCGCAAGAAGGTTTCTTTCGCAATTTGTTCAAACCTCTTGGGGCTGCGCTCCACATCATCCGATACTCGCATAGCATCCACTAAACCTAACGACGGCCACATTGGCGCATTACACCCGAGTAAAAGCGCATCTCCGGCTCCTTCAGCTATGGCCTCCATCCCCATACGATAGGCTTCAATCCCCGTAGTCCCCGTTTGATATCGTTGTCCGGGCAACGCACCCCAGTAATTGGCGTCTAGCTTAAACAGTTCAATACCCCACTCTTCACGCATCACTTTAAATACGCGCGTAAGGTGTTCTTGAACGGCTGGTAAAGTGGTATCTAGCATGTACCACGCGTTGATCGCCATCCGCCATACGTCACGTCTTCCGCTTTCATCGCTACACCATTAGGGTGACGTACAAACCAGTTTCGGTGTTTGCGAAACACCTGTGATTCTGCTTGTGCAATAAAAGGGGCAATCCATATGGCCGGCTTTTTACCAGACTTTTTGATCGATTCCACCAGCGCGCCAACGCCCCGCGAAAACTTTTCGGAAGGTGTTAACCAATCCCCCATAAAAGCTTGGTATCCGTCGTCGATTAACACGTACTCTAGCTGGTCAAACTCAGTGCCCATCACTTTTAGGTTTTCGAGAATATCGTCTTCACTGACTTTTTCGTAATAGCCGTACCAAGAACACCAGCCCTTGGGAATCGGTTTTTGAGGGTCAAATCGGTGCGGGTGGCGCTGTTCTATCAACCGAGAAAATTGATTGTAAACCTGATTCAATTTGTCGTGACGCAGCAAGGTTATCGATTCGAGGTCTACGCTATCCCAATCCTGAGGAAGCGTCTCTTCACCATTGATGTATACATTGATAAAACTCTGTCTTCTGCCGTACTCGATTTCAAAAAATCCCGCAAAACGCATACAACTCGTAAAACCCACAAGTGTATAACCGTGCGTATCCTCAATAACGAGGTAGTTGTAAAATCGCGTAGGTGCATTAGACGGATAGATGCGATAACTAGGGCTATTGTCAGGGCATCGGCCGACTTGTACTGGCCGAGAAATAGAACCTGCGGTTTGCGCCAGCATCTGAAAACCGTCCCCTAATACGTGAGCATTGGGGTCAATTGATATTGGTATTCTCGCCAGTAAATGACGGCTAGAAAACGGGGTATTCGACAGTCCTCCAAACTCGAAAAACAGCTCGTGCTCGCGAAACTCGGTGCGAATATCGAAGTCGTCAATAATAGCTGTAAAGCCATGGTTCATTTTTACCTGTACCGACATATCCGTTCCCTAAACCTGATAGATTTGAAAGATTTAATCAAAGCCCGCTCTCTCTGTCCATCTTCGCGAGTTTGACTCGTACACCGACATCACGTTTTGCGTTAACTTGCTTCTCATATTGCGAGTCAAAAAAATCATTGGCTAAGGCATCACTCTATCTTACTGATTTTAAAGCCAACGCTGTCAGGTACGCTTCTTGCCCCCTATTAAACTACTTAGCAGAAATGAATAACAGGAATCGTTGCCATGAACCATCCCTTCTTTCTAAACCCATTATTTTTATTGGTTCTGGCCGATGTGGCTCAACCATCATTTCCGAGTGTTTGTTGTCTCATCACTCCCTTGGGGGGCCGACCAACTATGTCGAGTGGTTTCCTAAAACCGTAGTCACTGGGCTACTCAACCGACTTACTGACAACGCCTTTTGGAAGTTAGATGGAGTTAAGGGACAGCTCAATCCAACCTTGCCTCTCAACTCTCTAATTCCGAGGCCAGCCGAAGCGTGGTCTTTCTGGCAGAACGTCACTCGAAGTGAACTAGATTTCAGCGTGATTTTCTGCTCTACAAACGCGCTTCGGAAGAAGAAAAACTGAGAATTCAAAAAACCTTAAGTCGCTTACTGCAGTTTCAAGGAAAATCTCGGTTAGGTATAAAGTTGACGGGACCTGCGAGGCTGGAATATTTAAATAGCATTTTCCCCGACGCCAAGTTTATCAACGTGGTGCGTGAGCCCACTGCAACCGTCAACTCGCTTCTCAACGTTCCTTTTTGGCAGGAACAAGGAGCCAATCAGTTGTGGTGGACAGGTGCGTATAGCCGTGAGGAAGAAGCGATGTTTGACTCGATTAAACAGGATGTTGTCGCCAGCACTGCATTTCAATTAAACAAGATTTTGACCACAACGAAGCAAGAAATAGACAGGGTAAATGCGGATGTTATTACCGTGCACTACGAAGACTTTATCGCCAAGCCAACAGCGGTAATGAATGACTTACTGACCTTTTGCCAATTGGACAGTGATCGAAATATCACGCAAAAATTGGATAGTTGCCAGTGGCACAACCGCAACAATCAAGGTAAACCAGGTGAACTGCATAGCAAAGTTTCTCAGTGGTGTTCCCCTTTGAGCTTCTAAAAAAACACCAGCCATATGGCTGGTGTTTTCATCTCGCTTACGCCACTTCGATAGGGCCACCGAATGACGTTACCGGCGGTACTTTGCCTTTAAATTTCTCGAAGTTCACCAAACACGTATTTGCCGACGTTGCCTGAGCAAGTTCTGAAGAACCTATATCTAAAGTAAGCGTGTTCGGGTCTCCATAAGTACAAATTGCCCCATCTTTTTCGTTGAGAGGACCGTACCAAGCCCCCTCTTCGATGCGAACCACTCCCTGCGGGTAACTATCGGTCAATACAGCACCCGCAAGCAATTGGCCGCGATCGTTATACACACGTACTAGATCCCCATCTTTGATGCCCTTTGCTTTTGCGTCTTTAGGGTTGATGTAAATTGGCTCACGCCCCTGAACTGAATACGTAGCACGGAACTCCTCTGACTCACACATCTGCGAGTGAAGGCGTTTGTCTGGGTGACACGACTGTAACCAGAATGGATGTTTATCGGAACCGGGACCACCGTTACAACGCTCGGTTTTCTCAAACCACATCGGGTGTTCTTGACAGTGCTCGTAACCATAGCGGCCGATCTTGCGCGAGGTAATTTCGATAAAGCCAGACGGCGTACCCAACGCATTGATTTCGGGATCTTCTCGGAAATCAGCATGACGAACCCAAGGTTTACCCTCACCAAAGTCTAGAACGCCTTTCTCCCAGAACTCGTCAAATTCTGGCATATCAAACTTGCCAGCATTGGCCGCTTTACAATCATCGTACAGAGAACGTACCCACTCCATCTCATCCATACCTCGGCTGTACTCTTCATGGCGACCAAATCGACGGGTCAGCTCACGACAGATATCAAAGTCGGTTTTTGACTGGAACAGGGGATCCACTAAGCGGTGCATTGCAATCAACCCTTTGCCAGAGTATGAGCCGTAAACATCGATGTCGTTTCGCTCCCACTGAGTACAAGCCGGCAGAACGATATCGGAGAAGCGACAGGTCGCCGTCCAAGCGAACTCAATGGTCACCACGGTTTGCAGCTCTCGGAAAGCGCGCTTCATACGGTTTCTATCTTGATGGTGATGCCAAGGGTTGTTGCCTGAGATAACCATCATTTTGTACGGTGGAAGTTTTACTTTTGAGCCGTTGTATCGAATCTCTTTGCCCGGTTCGAGTAGACAATCGATCCATCGAGCGACGGGAATCGTTTTGCTATAACCGTTGTAATCAATATTATCCCACTTAGGTTTAGAACCTTGATCCAAATTACGTGGGAAACCACCCGGTGCTGCAAACCCCGTTGATGGCACACCGATACCTGAGTAGTGATGTCCATAGGAAACGCCACCACCTGGCAAACCTATCTGACCAACCATGGCGGCAATAACGGCCCCCATCCAGTAAGGCTGTTCTCCGTGCTCTTGACGCTGAATACACCAGCCAAAGAGGATTTGTGTGCGGCCGTTGACTAACATACGAGCAAATGCTCGAATCTCGTCAGCACTTACCCCACAGATTTCTTCTGCCCATTCTGGCGTCTTCTCGATTTTATCTTTGGTTTCGCCTTGAACGTATTGAATAAAATCATCAAACCCCAGACAGTAGGTTTCGATAAATTTCTCATCGTGAAGCTTTTCATTGTAGAGCACATGTGCCACTGCCAACATAAACGCCACATCGGTCTGTGGGTTAATGTACAAGTGATCATTGCCTAAATAGCGCTGAGTTTTGTTTTTCACCGGATCAACAGAGAGCACGTTGATCTCGCCTTTTGCCACTTTCTCTTTCAGTTGCTCAAGGTAAGGGAAAGACTGGTGAGTTTCACAGTTCCACCCCACCTGAAGGTTTTTCACTGGGTCGTTTGCCCACAGAATAATGTTGTCTGAATGCTTGAGGATTTCAGACCAAGACGTACCTTGTGCATATACCTCTGTAGATCCCAACACGTATGGCAAAATAGTCTGGCCAGCACCTGTAGAGTAATCCCCCACTTTGGTAATGAAGTTACCATGCATGCCAACTGCTCGTTGCATATGGCTGGTGCAACTGTGAAATTGCCCGGTCTGACGCCAACCCGTCTGGCCTGCATGCAATGCCCATGGACCGTAGTCTTTTTGCACACGCTCAAGTTCGCGGTAAAACAAGTCCAAAGCTTCGTCCCAAGTCACGCGGATAAAGCGGTTGTTACCACGGGTTTCTGCGCTGTACTTGTGCTTTTTAAGCCAGTCTAAGCGCACCATCGGATAACGCACACGCGATGGACTATAGATGATGCCCTTCACGCCATTGATCATATCGGTTGGATGCGTATCGCTTTCTAGCGGTTTTATCTCTTGGACTTTGCCCGCATAGACATGCGCTCTAAACGCTCCCCAGTGAGAGCCTGAAACCTTCCAGCTACCTGTGGTTTCAGCAGCGCTTGCCGAAGCTGAAGCCAGTAGGCTTGGCCCGATGACAGATGCCGCACTCGTTGTCGCAACACCCTTGAGAAAACTTCTTCGCGAAATAGCCATTTTAATTACTCCATGTGACGCTGATTAGTGGTGGCCTTCAACAAAATCTGAAGAGTGTTTTTGCAGATACTTCAATACTAGCGCTTCGCTGTCAGTATCGAAGTTTACGAATGCAAGCATACCGTTGAACATGCCCGGCCAAGTGTTGGCATCAAAGTGCGCTTCATCTGGTTGGGTGTGACAGATTGAACAGTTGGTTTTATAAGCTTCACTCGCTCGATCCCAAATCGGGGTAACATCATTGAGCATGGCTTCTTTCTTCATCCATACCGTTGCCGTGACTTTCTCCCAAGGTAGTCCCGTAAGATCATCGATCTTCTTCTCTCCAGTGGTCACCACTTCATCGCTTAATGCCGCTTCTTTTAACAAAGAGCCCACTGCGATGTTCATACCAAAGTCTTCTTGGATGACGCGACCAAAGCCTTTTGCTTTGCGCCAACCATCGATTTCAACCTGCATCATCTCGCCTTTTTGATCCAGAATCTTAACTTCTGATGCTGGGTTAAGTAGGCCCGCTTCTTTTTCGCCTTTGTCATCAAAGTAAACTGGCAAGTGACGAACACTCACTAAGCTGCTGCCTGTATCGTATTTGGTGCTCGACGCTAGTTGTTCTAGCTCACCTACGATGCCACCGACACTTTCCATATCTGCAGGTAACTTGTGCGCAATACCCTTGTGACAATCAAGACAGCTTTGATCTTTTTCCGCCGCCTGTTTCATTTGAATTCGCGCCGTGGGCGACATTAGTTCAAAGTCCATCGAATCGTAGTTGTGGCAGTTTTTACACTCTAGAGAACCGTTAGCAGAGAAACGATCCCACTCGTGTTTAGCCAGCTCAATGCGGCGCTCTTCAAAAACGCCTTCTTGATCATAGTCGCCAAAGATCTGCGCAAACACCTCTTTTGAAGCTTGCATCTTACGTGCGATTTTGTCTGTCCAGTTGTGGGGAACATGACAATCAGGACATGTCGCACGAACACCAGAGTGGTTTTTCCAGTGAACGGTTTCTTGAAGCTCTACGTACACATTGTCGCGCATGGTGTGACAGCTTATGCAAAACTCTTCGGTATTGGTCGCTTCAAGCGCGGTATTAAAACCACCCCAAAAGATAATACCAGCAAGAAATCCGCCCATGGTGAGCACACCTAAGCTGATATGTACTGCCGGACGCGTCATGGTGCGCCACAGTTTAATAATGAATGATTTCATGACTTGCTCTCTTAATTAGTTATTGGTGATGTCTTTTTGAGTTATCCGTGCGCACCCGGAGGACCGAGGAAAAACACTTGTAGCATCCAGACGATAAAACCGTAACCGCCAACAAACGCCACGCTCAGTACAGGAAAGAGAACAACTGTGATAAAGAGGAAGGACTTCCACTCTAGAGAGCGCTTTTCGCCACCCTCGATTTTGTTAACATTATTCATACATTTGCCTTTAGGGTATCCAGTCTCAGGAACAAGTCCTATTTGAATAAAGCCATTTTTTATACAATATCTAATGAAAAATGTTAGACCATACTATTAGTGTGGTTCAATCAAATAATCTCCTGCATCGCCCGTTATTCAATACTTTTTTGAGCTCATCCAGAGATGTATTTGAATAAGAAATCATGTGAAAAAATATGAACAAATGTATCAAAATGAGCAGGTTTCGAATTTGTTTTAATTGTTAACGAACGGTGAACACCAAGACTTAATGGCGATGAGTTTTAAGTGCGATATTACTGTTATTTGACACCTTGCATAACTAGAAATGTAAACCAAGTGTTATCAAAAACTTTCAATTTGAACTAGTGCTAAGCAAAGCTGATGGAACTCCAGTACAATGCGAACTGAATGCGAGGAGCGAGTATGAATTCAGTACAGGATATTCCATGGTTGGTGTTAGTCGGCTTTATGGCGCTGCTATTGGTTCCGATTTGGCTCAACTCTCGCCTGCAGCTTGGCATTGGCAAAGATGTGCTGGTTGGCGTCACTCGGATGACATTGCAACTTATTCTGGTTGGCGTCTATCTTGAGTATTTATTTTCTTTAAACAGCTTAACCGTCAGTGCTTTGTGGCTGTTAGCAATGGTGCTGATCGGTGCCAGTTCAATTTTAAGTAAGTCACGGCTACCACAAGGGCAACTTTTAACCTTGGTTTCTAGCGGATTGATCTGCGCTCTTTTCCCGCTTTTATTCATAATCTGTTTACTGGTGGTTCAACCCGTCCCTTTTTACCACCCTCAGTACTTAATTCCCTTGGCTGGAATGCTGCTTGGAAACAGCTTAAGTGGCAATATCATCGCATTACAAAACTTGTTTAGCGCTTTTGAACAAAGAAGGGACGAATACGAAGCAGCCATTTCTCTTGGCGCAAAACCTAGTTACGCCTGTAAACCATTTGTTCAAGAAGCCATGCAGAAGTCTCTTGCCCCTACCCTAGCCTCTATGACAACTATGGGGTTAGTTACCTTACCGGGCATGATGACTGGCCAGATTTTAGGAGGGGCCAGTCCTATTATCGCGATTAAATACCAACTAATGATAATGGTCGCGATTTTTGTCATGCTCACTGTATCGGTCGGTATCACTCTCAGTTTGGTGATAAAAACTCAAATCGACCCAAATGGACGACTGTTAGTGAAACAGAAATCGCCCTAAGATCAATAAGCTGCACACACTCTTTGATCAAGGTTATCCACAATTTCTGTGGAGCCAAGTACACCAAGGCTAGGTGGGTTTTAATGCGTTTGTAGGTTAGTCAATAACTTAGGCTTTCACGCTAAAACTAGTGTTACACAAATTTTAGCTACAAATCTAGATATATGTTTATACACAATAAAAACCCACTATATTTTATTGTAGGTCAACCTAGTAAGGCTTAGTCGGTTCAAGGATCTATTCTACAAGGGATAAAAATTAGAAATTCTACTGTTAGCAGTAATGTTGTAGAAATCACCTGGACGTCTAAGTTAAACTTAATCTCATGAATATGTGTTCAATTTATGTATACCAGGTATATGCGGTAGGTAGTTGGTAGAGGAGCTAGTGCGGCAGAGAATGTACAGTTAAAATAGTTACTTGTAAAAATGATTCGATGCAAGATACATTTTGTGGATATGATAAGGTTTTTGTGGTTATGACTGAACAAGAGCACCCGGTAAATCGTTATGTACACATGGCTCGAATAGGTAAACGTGCATACACCATGGTTGAATGCTACTAGGTAATATTTGACGATATATAAGAGTACTTTCCATTAATTGTGAACGGAAAAACTGAAAGAGTTTGTAGTAATAGGGAGAGTAGCGGGTAACGTTTTGAACCGAGTTATATAGATTTGTGAGAACTTTCAAATGAAATGTCGTAGAAAGATAATTTAAGATATTATTAGTGAGGTATTTGTGATTAGTATATACATTGTTACTTATAGGAATAAAAGAGATCTTAATGCAAACATTAGGAGCATACTTGACAGTGGAGCTGATGTGGAGATTAATATAATTAATAACCACAGTGATTTTCATCTTGACTCTAACTATATTGACATTGTTAATGTGTTACATAATGATTTGCGCCCGGACTTTTCTACTGGTCACTTAGCAAGAAACTGGAACCAAGCTATACTTCATGGTTTTCGGGACTTGTCGAATCCTAGAAGTGATATAGTAGTAACAGTACAAGATGATGTTTTATTTAAGCCAGACTGGCTCGATAAACTAAAAGAACTACATAAAAAGTATAGCTTTATAACGATGGGGGCGGGCGATACATTCTGTAGCTACTTGCCAGAGGCCGTGAGAAAAATTGGAATGTGGGATGAACGGTTTTGTAATATCGGTTTTCAGGAAGCGGATTACTTTCTTAGGGCCTTGATATACAACCGAGAAAAATCTTCTATAAATGATATCGCTCATGGAAGAGAACTGAATGTAGTTGGTTCTAACGAGGTTTATGATTACAACTCTAGGCGCTTTGAATCGGATGAAGAAATCGATAGGGTGGACTCTGAGTTAATTACCATTCCGTTTACTAATTTAGATAGGCGTAACGCAGCACTGGATAGCATGAAATTTCATTGCATATCTTCTTATTTATTTGAGGATAAGTGGGGAATAATTGCAGCGCCGTGGAACGATGAACACCACATACTCCAAGGTCCCATCTCTTCTAATTATGTTACATATCCGTATTTTGAGAAGAATGTGGAGAATCTCAAGGCTAAAAACTTTGTTATACCTGAAGGATGGGGAATTATTACTTCGGAGGAGTTAACAGAAGATAGAGAGGGGCAAGATACTAGAATGATAAGTGTTCAACCAACGGAAGTTGCCTCAGTTGGAGTCTCAGAACATAGTCCTACCAAGGAGGTTCGAGGCAGTGAATATGTAGTTTCAACATTAGTAAATAAAAAAACATGGTGGAAAAAATTCATTGGGTTTGGTAAATCTACGTGAGAATAAGCGGAGCTTTTTGAGACTGCCATTCGATTTTTGTACCCGCTTATAATCTAGCCAACCATGGATGAAG
>NZ_LJJE01000026.1 GCF_001854765.1 Vibrio sonorensis
GTAACCCTCCCTGTTTTAGTGGCACTCTAAATTAGAGTTTTTCCTACTTTTATGCCTTGCTAAATACTCCCAAGGAGTCAGATCGTCGAGTGAGTCATGAGGGCGTTCATCGTTGTATTCCTTCATCCATTTTTCTGTCAGCTCTCGGACTTCGCTCAGAGTTTTGAACACGTACATGTTGAGTATTTCTGTCCGATAAGTTCGGTTAAATCGCTCAATGTAAGAGTTCTCTGTTGGTTTACCTGGGCGAATAAACTCCAGTTCAATTGCGTTCTCTTCAGCCCACTCAGCCAGAGTGGTTGAGATGAATTCAGGGCCATTATCCATGCGCAGCTTACTTGGGAACCCTCGCCAAGCAATAATACGCTCTAGCACCCTTACAACGCGTGGTGCTGGCAGGTTTAAATCCACTTCAATCGCCAGCACCTCACGGTTAAAATCGTCCACGACATTGAACGTACGAAAGCGCCTGCCGCAGATTAAAGAGTCACTCATAAAATCAATAGACCAGCAGCTATT
>NZ_LJJE01000027.1 GCF_001854765.1 Vibrio sonorensis
AGCTGCTGGCGCCGCCGGTTGACCTGTTGGAGCCACTGCGCTGATTTGACCTTGCGGACCAACTTCAACGTCGTACACTTGACCGTCAACTTTCACGCTGTAAGTTTCAATACCACCTTGAGCAGCGGCTGCCGGTGCAACAACTGGTGCTTCTTCTTTACCCGGAGCAGGCTCGAAAGCCTCTGGGTTGTTACGGTTCTTAAGGAACTTAAGGCCCACTTGAGGGAACAAGGCGTAAGTTAATACGTCATCTACTGTTTCCTCTGCCAGCGCGATACCTTCATCTTTGGCTTTAGCTAGCAGATCGTCAGTTAAGGTGTGCAGTTCAGCTTCAAGCAGGTCTGCAGGACGACAAGTAATCGCCTCTCCACCATCCAGAACTTTCGCTTGCAACTCGGCATCAACCTCTGCTGGCGTTGCCCCGTATTCACCTTTTAGAACGCCAGCCGTTTCTTTAGTGATGCTCTTGTAGCGCTCACCAGTAAGTACGTTAATGACTGACTGAGTACCGACGATTTGAGACGTAGGTGTCACTAAAGGAATGAAACCCAGATCTTTGCGAACGCGTGGGATCTCTTCTAACACTTCATCTAGTCGATCCGCTGCGCCTTGCTCTTTTAGCTGACCTTCCATGTTAGTCAACATTCCACCAGGTACTTGCGCAATAAGAATTCTAGAGTCCACACCTTTAAGCTGACCTTCGAACTTCGCGTACTTTTTGCGAACTTCGCGGAAATAAGCAGCAATTGGTTCAATCTGATCAAGGTTAAGATTGGTGTCGCGTTCAGTCCCTTGCAGCATTGCTACTACAGTTTCTGTCGGCGTATGGCCGTAAGTACAGCTCATTGAAGAGATGGCGGTATCTAAGATATCAACGCCAGCTTCAACCGCTTTTACTGCTGTTGCTGTCGACAGACCTGTTGTCGCATGGCAGTGAAGCGCTAGAGGCACATCACACGATTCTTTAATACGGCCGATAAGCTCTTCAGCTTCGTAAGGCTTAAGCAAGCCAGACATGTCTTTAATACAAAGAGAGTGACAACCTAAGTCTTCTAGACGCTTAGCGAGATCAACCCAAGTTTCAGTGTTGTGTACAGGGCTAGTAGTATAAGAAAGGGTACCTTGAGCATGTGCACCTACATCAACCGCTGCTTTCACTGCTTTTTGGAAGTTGCGAACGTCATTCATCGCATCAAAAATGCGGAATACATCCATACCATTTGCGTGCGCGCGTTCAACAAACTTTTCAACAACGTCATCTGCGTAGTGACGGTAACCTAATAGGTTTTGACCGCGAAGTAACATTTGCATTGGCGTATTTGGCATCGCCTTTTTTAGTTCGCGCAAACGCTCCCACGGATCTTCACCCAAAAAGCGAATACAAGCATCAAATGTTGCTCCGCCCCATGTTTCCAAAGACCAGTAGCCAACTTTATCCAGTTCAGCGGCTATTGGTAACATATCTTCAATACGCATACGTGTAGCAAACAGTGATTGATGCGCATCACGAAGTACCACATCGGTAATAGCTAGTGGTTTAGACATGCTCATTAACTCCTTTTAAATTTAAAATGCTATTTAGCGGTAGAGGTACGATATTGGTGTACCGCAGCGGAAATGGCCGCAACTACCTTTGGGCTAACAGCAGAAGATGGGGCTTGTGCCCTATTATTTTGGTTTGGTGTCGCGATCGGCTCAGGCGTTTCTTCTGGTACTAGCGAAGACATCAGCCGCACGAGATATACAAGAATAGTGAGGAAAAGAAATACAACGACCATACCTGTTGCCATCAGGGTCGCCGCATCTACTAGCAGACTTCCAATATTATCCATTTTTGTTTCCTTTCAGTGTCATCCTGACAAGCGTCAAATTCATTTTGCCGCGTACTTGCCGCACACAGACGTGCTTTAATTCCTGACAAGTGGTGTAGGATTATCTCGATTGGTTAAAGTTTGTCAATTTTGTTTAATGTACACTTGATGATAAAGCACACATCTAGGGAAATAATCGTCACACAAATCACATAACTCTGTAATATACGTGCATGGAAGCATAAATAACTGACGATTATCTGAACTTAATCGATATTGATATGAATTACTGAGAGTGGGTTAAAAAAACCAGAAATTTCCCTTTAATTACAATTAGTTGTAATACGTAGGTTACAAGAAAGATAACAAAATGTTAAATGCAAAAAAGCCCCGCATTTGCAGGGCTCTAGTAATGATGGCGCGCTCGGAAGGATTCGAACCTTCGACCGCCTGGTTCGTAGCCAGGTACTCTATCCAGCTGAGCTACGAGCGCGCTGATTGTCACTTTCTTTTGAAAGAAACAAGAATGTGGCGCGTCCTGGAGGATTCGAACCTCCGACCGCCTGGTTCGTAGCCAGGTACTCTATCCAGCTGAGCTAAGGACGCGTGATTTTTAATATCTCAAACGATATCAGGGCAATACCCTTGTATTGTCTTCCTCAATAAAGAAGAAATGGCGCGCTCGGAAGGATTCGAACCTTCGACCGCCTGGTTCGTAGCCAGGTACTCTATCCAGCTGAGCTACGAGCGCGCAGGATGTGAAATATATCACACTTTATTATCTTTGAAACAAAAAAATTGACCATAGGCCAATTAATGGCGGTGAGGGAGGGATTCGAACCCTCGATACGGCTACAAACCGTATACTCCCTTAGCAGGGGAGCGCCTTCAGCCTCTCGGCCACCTCACCGTTTTATTCCCTGGTAAGGAAATATGGCGCGCTCGGAAGGATTCGAACCTTCGACCGCCTGGTTCGTAGCCAGGTACTCTATCCAGCTGAGCTACGAGCGCGCATTGCTTTGTTTCAAAGCAGCAAGAATGGCGGTGAGGGAGGGATTCGAACCCTCGATACGGCTACAAACCGTATACTCCCTTAGCAGGGGAGCGCCTTCAGCCTCTCGGCCACCTCACCGTCTTGCGGAGGCACATATTACGATTTACCGAAAATATGTCAAACATTTTCTTGGCAAAATCAGTAAAAAAACAGCCAACCGTTGGCTATTTAATCAAAGCGACGTGAAATCGCCCTTTTCACCTGTTTTTTAAAACAAATGGCAATAAAAAAGGCTGACAAATGTCAGCCTTTTTCCTGTAATTAGTAGTTGCCCGATGCAACGTTACCATTACCTTTTTCTGCTTGAATGCGCATGTAGATTTCTTCGCGGTGTACGGATACTTCTTTAGGTGCATTAACACCGATGCGTACCTGATTACCTTTAACACCTAGAACGGTAACTGTCACTTCATCACCGATCATTAGAGTTTCGCCTACGCGGCGAGTCAAAATTAGCATTCTTTGCTCCTTGAGTAATCTCTGACTTATCTTTCTACCAAGCTATTATCCAATAAAAAAACCAGTTACGTAAACTCAATCTGACTGAGATCAGCCTAAAATAAGCTGTTTTTTACCAATAGTTGGCATTTCGCTTGAGGTAATGTAAGCATCATGGAGAATATTGGCAGCGCGATCTATCTGATCTGGCGCGACCACTAACATTAATGATTGCTTATCGAGTGCACTATGCCTAACTTCAACACCGTGCGCTGCGAGTAATTCATATGAATGCTCAACCAATCCTTCGGCTTGCAGCCCTACTGCTGTAAGCAAACTTACCGCTTCACTATTACGGATTTTGTCTTCGAACACCAGAGCCAATTTAGCAACACTGTCCTGTTTTATAATAATGTCTGTCCATTCTGCTCGCTCGATCACATTCCAAATATCAATGCCGAGCATTTTAGCCTGCTTGATGACGGCACTGGACTGCTCATTGTGTATTTTTATCAAACACATATCGCGCGCGATAGCGAGACCACAAACATCCGACTGACAAACTTCACCTTTGACTAAACTGCCATTACCTGATTCAAAGCTAGATAACACCCTAAGAGGTACATTGTTGCGCCACGCATATTGGACAGAAGGTAAATGCAGAACTTTCGCCCCTTTTTGTGCCATCTTCTCCATTGACGGAAAATCGATAATCTCTAACTTACTTGCTGTTGGAACAACTCTTGGGTCACATGTATATATCCCATCAACATCAGTAAATATCTGGCACTCGTCAGCCCCTAAGGCCCCCGCTAGGTAACGGCGCTGGTATCTGAGCCACCTCGCCCTAAGGTAGTTATATCCCCATTATCGTTGATCCCCTGAAACCCCGCGACAATAACGATTTCGTCACTTTGTATTAGGTTCAGGATCACTTCACTATTCACCTGTTTAATCGTAGCATCATTGTACTGATTATCGGTGATAATACCGGCTTGAGTTCCGGTTAGAGAGCGGGCGTTGTAACCCATTTTATTCAGTGTCATCGCCAACAATGCCATCGACACTTGCTCACCTGCAGAGAGCAAAACATCAAGTTCCCTAGCTGTCGGGACGCTGTCAATTTCTTTGGCCAATCCCATCAGGCGATTAGTTTCACCTGACATCGCCGAAACGACAACTACTACTTGATTACCATCATCTTTCGCTTTAATGATGTGTTTAGCTACGTTGTGAATGCGTTCTACACTTCCAACAGACGTTCCGCCAAACTTTTGCACGATAAGGGGCTTTTTCACCAGTCTTCACCTTCCCAAGACTAAAGTCTTCTTGTGACCCAACTAAAGATTTATGGGTCGTTAAACAAAAAACAAGCCGGTAGATTCTCTCAACTTATTGAGCTCAATATACCGACTTGATGCAGAAAAAATTACGCTCAATCAAGCTTGTTGATTGAGCGTAAAATTATTTATCTGTTAAAGACGCTCAGCTAGCCAAGCATCTACTGACTCTAGAGCAGCTGGCAAAGCTCCTGCATCTGAGCCACCTGCTTGAGCCATATCTGGGCGTCCTCCGCCTTTACCACCAACTTGCTGAGCTACCATGTTAACCAGTTCACCAGCTTTCACTTTACCGGTAAGATCTTTGGTAACACCTGCGATCAGGCCAACTTTGTCACCTGCCACATTACCAAGCATGATGACGCCGCTACCCAGTTGGTTCTTGAGGTCATCAACCATACCGCGCAGCGCTTTATTGTCTGCACCGTCAAGTTGAGCGACTAAAACTTTAATACCCGCAATGTCTTTTACTTGATCAGTCAAACTCGCGCTGGCTTGAGACGCAAGCTTGTCTTTCAATTGCTGGATCTCTTTTTCTAGCGCCTTCGCTTTACTAGCAGCATCGTTAAGCTTGCTTTCAAAATTACGTGTTTGAGCGTCAACGACATCCAATGCTGATTCGCCAGTAACCGCTTCGATACGACGAATACCCGCTGCAATACCACCTTCAGAAGTGATTTTGAAAAGGCCGATATCACCGGTGTTGGCAGCGTGAATACCACCACAAAGCTCTGTCGAAAAATCGCCCATAGATAATACGCGTACTTCGTCATCGTATTTTTCGCCGAACAGTGCCATCGCACCTTTCTGCTTAGCCGATTCGATGTCCATGATGTCAGTTTGAATCACGTGATTGCGACGAACTTGAGCATTTACTAAGCGCTCAACTTCTTTTAGCTCTTGAGCCGTCACGGCTTCAAGGTGTGAGAAGTCAAAACGCAAATTGTCTGGTTTTACCAAAGAACCCTTCTGCGCTACATGCTCACCAAGGACTTGGCGAAGCGCTGCGTGAAGCAGGTGAGTCGCTGAGTGGTTTAGAGAAATAGCGGCACGGCGCTCGGCATCAACGTTTGCTTCAACTTGATCCGCTTTCGCTAATACACCCTCTGCCAGTTCGCCGTGGTGTGCGATGGCATTACCAAGCTTCTGTGTGTCTTGAACTTTAAATAGACCCGATGCTGTTTTTAACACACCTGCATCACCACACTGACCACCGGATTCCGCATAGAAAGGCGTCTCTTCTAATACGACGATAGCCGCTTGCCCAGCGGAAAGCGCTTCAACTTCTTCACCATCGACAAACATAGCGACGACTGAAGATTGGCCTTGAGTGCCAGCGTAACCGCAGAACTCTGTCTGCGCATCAACTTTGATTGCATCGTTGTAGTCAGTACCAAATTGACCCGCTTCGCGAGCGCGTTGGCGCTGTGCTTCCATCGCTTTTTCAAAGCCAGCTTCATCAATAGTAAAGTCGCGTTCACGGGCAACATCGTTGGTCAAATCTGCAGGGAAACCATAAGTATCGTATAGCTTAAATACGGTTTCACCATCTAGCTCTTTTCCTTCAAGGCTGTCCAGAGCTTCATTTAGGATAGTCATGCCTCGGTCAAGTGTGCGGCCAAAGTTCTCTTCTTCGATGCGAAGTACTTTTTCAACAAGCGCTTGCTGTTTTTTCAGCTCTTCACCTGCACTGCCCATCACTTGAGCTAAAATGCCAACCAATTTGTAGAAGAATGCTCCTTGTGCACCTAGCTTGTTTCCGTGGCGAACCGCACGACGGATAATTCGGCGCAGCACGTAACCGCGACCTTCGTTTGAAGCATCACGCCATCTACGATCAAGAAAGCACAAGAACGGATGTGATCAGCAACTACTCGCAACGATTGATTAGACAGATCTTCATAGCCAATCACTTCTGAGGTCGCTTTGATTAGCTTCTGGAAAACGTCGATTTCATAGTTTGAGTGAACGCCCTGCATAATAGCTGAGATACGCTCAATTCCCATTCCCGTATCCACTGATGGCTTTGGAAGGGGCTCCATAGTGCCATCCGCATGGCGGTTAAACTGCATAAATACGTTGTTCCAGATCTCGATGAAACGGTCACCGTCTTCTTCAGGAGTACCCGGACGGCCGCCCCAGATATGTTCTCCGTGATCGTAGAAGATCTCTGTACAAGGGCCACAAGGACCAGTATCACCCATTTGCCAGAAGTTATCTGACTCGTATGGTTTACCGCCTTCTTTGTCGCCAATACGAACGATGCGATCTGCCGGAACACCTACTTTTTTGTTCCAGATATCAAAGGCTTCATCATCGGTTTCGTAAATCGTTACCAATAAACGGTCTTTTGGCAGTTGCAGAACTTCGGTCAAAAACTCCCAAGCAAAAGCGATGGCGTCTTCTTTGAAGTAATCACCAAAACTGAAGTTGCCTAGCATTTCAAAGAAGGTGTGGTGACGGGCGGTAAAACCAACGTTTTCCAAATCATTGTGCTTACCACCTGCACGTACACAACGCTGAGCCGTAGTCGCTCGGGTGTAGGCGCGCTTCTCAAGGCCTAAGAAACAATCTTTAAATTGGTTCATCCCAGCGTTAGTGAACAGTAGTGTTGGATCGTCATGGGGAACCAACGATGAACTGTCTACGATTTGGTGTCCTTTGCTTTCAAAGAACTTGAGGAACGCGTTACGAACCTCATCAGTGCTCATGTACATGCAGCTCTTCCTGAAATAGTCGAGTTAGAATTTTGCCGTATTGTAGATCATGGTTAAGGCTTCGACTAGCTTTCTTGTAGAAAAGAGCACTTGGAGGGAAGAATGATAGGTAAAACAGTGGATTTATCTATTTAATCAGGGTCGATTTCGCAAAGCGCGTACTCGATCTGTTCAAAACTAAAACCTCGGTATTGGAGAAATCTCACCTGCT
The DNA here is from genome assembly GCF_001854765.1 of Vibrio sonorensis. Taxonomy (GTDB): domain Bacteria; phylum Pseudomonadota; class Gammaproteobacteria; order Enterobacterales; family Vibrionaceae; genus Vibrio; species Vibrio sonorensis. Next base: position 7,572 of record NZ_LJJE01000027.1, read on the forward strand.
TTGCTTTCTCTTTGTGATCTTTTGCCGCGATACCTTTAAATTTTTTCTCTGCTGCCTGTTTTGCAAGATCAAACCAATCTTGAGGCTCTTCTGACATGGCAAGCTCAATGTTGTTTGCGTCGACTCTTTTTTGCGCCAACTCTTGTCGAATGCGTCGTTCGCCATGCCCTTTATAGACGTGCTGACGAATTTGGCTTTTCGCATATCTGAGGTCATCGAGATATTTGTGTTCTAAGCAAAAAGCGATCGCTTCTGTTACTTGATCGTCACTATAGCCTTTGGCAACTAGCTTGTGATAAAGCTCCTGTTCGCCGTGATCTCTTCGGCTGAGTAACTGGATTGCAGCTTCTCTACTAGACAAGTGTGAAGTCGTATTTTTTCGGTACATAGCTCGGTGTGTAGATAATAAAAAGCCCCGCACTGCGAGGCTTATACAACTTTTGAACTCAAGCTATCAGCTTAGAATTCTTCTTCTTTTGGCATTTCACCAGTTTCTGGCTCTTCAGGTGTCGCCGTTACCAGTAGAAGCTCACGAAGTTTAGCATCGATAGTTTGTGCCACTTCTGGGTTCTCACGCATATATTTGCAAGCGTTCGCTTTACCCTGACCAATCTTATCGCCATTGTAGCTGTACCATGCACCCGCTTTTTCAACGAGCTTGTGCTTAACACCTAAATCTACTAGTTCACCTTCGCGGTTAAAGCCTTGACCGTACATGATTTGAGTATTGGCTTCTTTAAATGGTGCTGCAATCTTGTTCTTAACGACTTTAATTCGAGTTTCGTTACCAACAACCTCATCACCTTCTTTGATAGCGCCAGTACGACGGATATCTAAACGAACCGATGCATAGAATTTAAGTGCGTTACCACCGGTTGTGGTTTCTGGGTTGCCAAACATCACACCAATCTTCATACGGATTTGGTTGATGAAGATACACATACAGTTGGACTGTTTAAGGTTACCAGTCAGTTTGCGCATCGCTTGTGAAAGCATACGAGCTTGAAGACCCATGTGGCTATCACCCATTTCACCTTCAATTTCCGCTTTAGGTGTTAATGCAGCAACAGAGTCAACAACCATGACATCAATTGCGCCAGAACGTGCTAATGCGTCACAAATTTCTAGCGCTTGCTCACCCGTGTCTGGCTGAGAAACCAAAAGTGCATCGATATCTACGCCCAATTTTTTAGCGTAAACAGGGTCTAGCGCGTGCTCTGCATCGATAAACGCACAAGTTTTACCTTCGCGCTGAGCAGCAGCAATCAGTTCTAGTGTAAGCGTCGTTTTACCTGATGATTCAGGACCGTAAACCTCAACAATACGACCCATTGGCAGACCGCCAGCACCAAGTGCGATATCTAGAGAAAGTGAACCCGTAGAGATAGTTTCAACATCCATTGCGCGGTTATCACCAAGGCGCATAATTGAACCTTTACCAAACTGCTTTTCAATTTGACCTAGCGCAGCGGCGAGAGCTTTCTGTTTATTATCGTCCATCACTTTCTCCAAACAACTCACTCGACTTTGAGAGAGCGTATATTCATTTTGATTTTGGCGTACGAGCGATTCGTTAATGACAGCCATTATACTGTTGATTCATACAGTGTCTATACCTGTATGACATTTTTTTCGACTCATTTTCCAATGCCTTGTTTTATTGTGAGATAAATTACAAAACCAAGCTAACCGCTCACTGGTTTAAATAATCTAACATCTCGGTAAGAGCATGGACGACCGCTTGCTCTCTTACCTGAGACCTATCACCTTTAAACCACTGGGTTTCCACTTTAAGCCAGCCGTCTTCGCAAGCCCACCCAAAGCATACCGTACCAACGGGCTTAGTTTCCGTTGCCCCACTAGGGCCCGCGATACCACTTATCGCAACTGAAATGTTGGCCTTTGAAAAGCGCAGTGCTCCTCGTGCCATTTCACAGACTACCTCTTCACTAACGGCGCCAACGGATTGTAATGTCTTCTCTTTAACTTCAAGCATTTCCATCTTGGCGTCATTGCTGTAAGTAACAAAAGAACGATCAAACCAAGCTGAGCTACCCGCAACTTCTGTTATGGCACTGGCCACTCCGCCCCCAGTGCACGATTCCGCCGTGGTGGCTATCAGACCTTTTTTTAATAGAGCCTTACCCAGCTCTGCTGACAGCGTTTCAATGTTATCCATATCTAAATCCCCTACCCTGCTCTTTTCGCCTCACGCGTATTCACGTATCCTAAGCCGCTATCTGATCAAACAAAAGATATTACTCGTGAAAGCTGAACAAAAACACACTCCTATGATGCAACAATATCTGAGGCTCAAAGCAGAAAACCCAGATATTTTGCTCTTCTATCGCATGGGCGACTTCTACGAACTTTTTTATGATGATGCGAAAAGAGCTTCTCAGCTGCTCGATATATCTTTAACAAAACGTGGAGCTTCAGCTGGGGAGCCTATTCCTATGGCAGGCGTTCCTTTCCACGCGGTAGAAGGCTATCTTGCCAAGCTGGTTCAACTGGGGGAGTCAGTCGCTATTTGTGAACAGACTGGCGATCCTGCGACAAGCAAAGGTCCTGTAGAGCGTAAAGTGGTTCGAATAGTCACTCCAGGTACAGTCACTGATGAGGCTTTGCTTTCTGAACGGGTGGACAACCTAATTGCTGCTATCTATCACCACAACAACAAGTTTGGTTATGCCACACTGGATCTCACTTCCGGTCGATTCCAGCTTATGGAGCCAGAGAGTGAAGAATCCATGGCAGCGGAACTTCAGCGCACGTCACCAAGAGAGCTACTGTTTCCAGAAGACTTTGAACCAGTTCATCTTATGGAGACTCGCAATGGCAACCGTCGCCGTCCTGTGTGGGAGTTCGAATTAGAAACCGCAAAACAGCAGCTCAATCAACAGTTCGGGACTCGTGATCTGGTAGGTTTTGGCGTTGAGCATGCAGAACTTGGCCTGTGCGCAGCTGGCTGTTTGATCCAATACGTAAAAGATACTCAGCGAACCGCGATACCTCATATACGTTCACTTACTTTGGACAACCAAGACCAATCGGTTATTTTGGATGCGGCAACTCGTCGCAACCTAGAAATCACTCATAACCTATCCGGTGGCTTAGACAATACTCTAGCGGAAGTGCTGGATCACACCGCCACGCCAATGGGAAGTCGCATGCTTAAGCGTTGGTTACATCAACCTATGCGTTGTGTTGAAACTCTTAACCAAAGGCTAGATGCGATTAGCGAAATTAAAGAGAGCGCACTTTACTCAGATCTACAGCCAGTGCTAAAGCAGATTGGTGATATTGAACGCATTCTGGCTCGCTTGGCGCTGCGCAGTGCTCGACCAAGAGATCTCGCTAGGCTCAGACACGCGATGCAACAACTTCCCGAGTTATCACAAGTCGCGCAATCTCTTACTCACCCTTACCTGAAAAAGATCCGAGATTATGTCGCTCCAATCGATGAGGTTTGTCATCTACTCGAACAAGCGATAAAAGAGAATCCACCAGTGGTCATTCGCGATGGAGGGGTTATTGCAGAGGGTTACAACGCAGAACTTGACGAGTGGCGTGCCCTTGCTGATGGCGCAACTGAATACCTAGAAAAACTAGAACGAGACGAACGCGAACGCCACGATATAGATACGCTAAAAGTTGGCTACAACAATGTTCACGGCTTCTATATTCAAGTCAGCCGCGGTCAAAGCCACCTTGTTCCTCCGCACTATGTTCGTCGTCAGACTCTTAAAAATGCAGAACGCTATATTATACCTGAACTCAAAGAGCACGAAGACAAGGTTCTCAACTCAAAATCCAAAGCACTTGCTCTAGAAAAACAAATTTGGGAACAGTTATTTGACTTGTTGCTTCCTCACTTAGAGAAGTTGCAAAACTTAGCCTCTGCGGCTTCTCAGTTAGACGTTTTACAAAACATGGCGGAACGGGCAGATACCTTGGATTACTGTCGTCCTACTCTTTCAAAAGAGATCGGAATTAAGATTCAATCGGGTCGTCACCCCGTGGTAGAAAAGGTAATGGATGAGCCATTTATTGCTAATCCTATCGAGCTTCACAGCCAGCGTAAGATGTTGATCATAACGGGTCCAAACATGGGTGGTAAATCCACTTACATGCGTCAGACAGCACTTATCGCGCTAATGGCTCACATTGGTAGTTTTGTTCCCGCGGAGTCCGCAGTTATTGGGCCCATCGACCGCATATTTACGCGAATTGGCGCCTCAGACGATCTTGCTTCTGGCCGTTCTACCTTTATGGTCGAAATGACAGAAACCGCCAACATTCTACATAACGCTACCGCGAATAGCCTTGTGTTAATGGATGAGATTGGCCGAGGAACAAGTACCTATGACGGTCTATCGCTTGCTTGGGCTAGCGCAGAGTGGCTAGCCAAAGAACTGGGTTCAATGACCTTGTTTGCGACCCACTATTTTGAGCTGACTGAGTTGCCGAATCAGATCTCTACTTTGGCTAACGTCCATTTAGATGCGGTAGAGCACGGGGATAGCATCGCCTTTATGCACGCCGTTCAAGAAGGTGCCGCTAGCAAGTCCTATGGTCTAGCCGTTGCAGGTCTAGCAGGCGTACCAAAAAGTGTCATTCGCCAAGCGAGAGCTAAGTTATCTCAATTGGAGCAATTGAGCACCGATACTCAGCAGCCCGACTCTCCGAAAGTAGATATAGCCAATCAACTCAGCTTAATTCCAGAGCCTAGCGAAGTAGAAGAAGCGCTGTCGAGTATAGACCCCGATGAGTTAACACCGCGCCAAGCGCTGGATGCTCTCTACCGCTTAAAACAGATGATTTAGTATTTTGCTCTCATCAAAAAAAGCTGCCTTTCAAGGGGCAGCTTTTTTGTTTTATAGTTTTCGTCTTAATAACATCAAAGCGATTGAGAGGAACACCACGCTTGGTGCCAAAGCACCAAATACTGGCGGTATACCGTATACCAGACTCAACGGACCAAAGAACTCACTAGAGATATAGAAGGTAAACCCTGCTATCACCCCCGACAATATACGTGCGCCCATAGTCACACTACGCAGTGGGCCAAAGATAAAGGAGAGCGCCATTAACATCATCACAGCGATAGATACCGGCTGAGTCACCTTACGCCAAAATGCCAGTTCGTATCGCGAGGAGTCCTGTTCTGAAGCTTTCAAAAACTGAACGTATTCGTACAAGCCTCCAAGAGACAGTTCCTCAGGTTTAACCGTTACTATGGCTAACTTGTCGGGCTCTAAAGATGTGGTCCAGTGAAACTCATCCACTTGCTCTTTGCTCAACTCAATATTGTCACGCATATCTGTGATAGTAACGTCTTTCATCTGCCACTCGTTTTCACCCAGATAGTTAACCTCTTTGGCAAAAACCACGGTTTCTAATTTTTTCTCATCGTCAAAACGCCACATGTTCAAGCTATAAAGCATATCGTCATCGATTTTTCCGATAAAAATAAAATCGTTCGCATCACGAGCCCAAACACCGGCTCTCACCGACAATATCGCACCGCCAGAGGTGGCAAATGCTCGTAGATCGCGAGCTGCCTTTTGTGCTTGTGGCGCACCCCATTGACCCAAGAGGGTTACGATAATCATCAGTGGAACGGCGGTTTTTAGTACCGACAGACCGATATCTAACTTAGAAAAACCCGATGCCTGCATTACCACCAGCTCGGAACTCGAAGCCAGCATGCCAAGACCAATTAATGCACCGAGCAGCGCAGCCATAGGAAAAAACATTTCGATGTCACGGGGAACACTCAACAGTACAAACATCAAGGCTTGTAATAAGTCGTATGTGCCTTCACCCACTTTTCGGAGCTGCTCAACGTACTTAATAATTGCAGACAAACCAACAAACGTAGCAAGTACCAAAGAGGTGGTCGCTATAATGGTTTTGCCTATGTATAAATCCAGAATTTTAAACACGTTTAAGCAACCTTCTTACGCTTATATTTTTCTTTCAATCGTCTTACCGTCACACTGTCCGTCGAGTTAGCCATCAAAGCAACGAGTAACAGAGCGATATTGATTGGCCACATACCAATCACAGCTGGGATGGCTTGATCTTCCAAGCTGATTTGGTGGCACTGATCGCCAAGAAGTAAGCGAGATAAACCAAAATTGCTGGTCCCATTTTGGCGAAACGGCCTTGTCTAGGGTTAACGGCCGAAAGGGGAACAACAAGCATAGTGAGCAATGGTATACAGATAACTAATGAAATCCGCCATTGTAGCTCTGCCGTTGCTTTAGGATCGTTTTGCTGTAGCAGTGTTAACGTTGGGACGGCTTCCCAATCTCTTCCTTTACGGCGAACTTCGCGTTGACCGATTACGCCGTCGTACTCTTCAAACTCAGTGATCATATAATCAATACGCGACGGTATCCCTTCGTAACGAACACCGTTATACATAGTAATCACTTGACGGCCATCGCTGGTTTCTTTGACGTCACCCGAAGTCGCGTACATCACACTCGGCAAAATATTATCTCTAGGGCGCATCTGGGCGACAAACACATTGCTTAGTTGCTTGTCGTTAATATCGTCGATAAATACAACAGAAGATCCATCGGGCGTACCCTGGAATTGTCCCTTTTGCAGCAAGTCAACACGGTTTTCCGCGGCGACTTCCTCTGACAACTGCGCCAACTTGTCTTGGCTCCAAGGAGACAAAATAAAAGAGTTATATGCCGCTAACGCTCCGGTTATCACCGCCAAGTACAAGGCTGCACGAATCAAAAACTTGTTGCCGATACCCGTGGCGTTCATTACGGTGATTTCACTTTCTGCATAGAGACGGCCAAAAGTGAGAAGGATGCCGAGAAACAGACTAAGCGGCAGCATTAACAGTCCCATCGAAGGCATGCTTAAAGCGACATAGTGCATGACCAAGCCAGCGGGAATTTCACCATCGGACGCGTCCGCCAAAACACGTATCATTTTTTGACTGACAAACACTAAAAAGAGCACAAAAAAGATAGCTAATTGGCTCTTGAGTGTTTCGCGGATCAAATATCTAACAATAATCACGCTGAAATTACCTATACAAAACTTGTTTTTTTGGTCGAATCACTATAATTTCCCGTTGAACCCTTATTTATTTAAATTTTTAACTAACTGTTAGTCAGCTTATTTAAAAGCATTTTGGATAAAGAATCCAACTAGTAAGATGACATTATCTAACATTTAGTTCTATTTGTCTTCAGGATGTAGGAGTACGCATGGAGTTCAGTGTAAAAAGTGGTAGCCCTGAGAAACAACGCAGTGCATGTATTGTCGTTGGGGTGTTCGAACCACGCCGCCTTTCTCCGGTAGCAGAGCAACTTGATAAAATCAGCGATGGCTACATCAGTTCACTGCTTCGTCGTGGTGATCTGGAAGGTAAGCCAGGACAAATGCTATTGCTTCATCAAGTGCCAGGTGTTTTATCAGAACGAGTACTGTTAGTTGGTTGTGGTAAAGAGCGCGAACTTGGCGAACGTCAATACAAAGAGATCATTCAAAAAACCATCAACACTCTAAACGAAACAGGTTCGATGGAAGCGGTATGTTTCTTAACAGAGCTTCATGTAAAAGGTAGAGATACATACTGGAAAGTACGTCAAGCTGTTGAAGCCACCAAAGATGGTCTCTATACCTTCGATCAGTTTAAGAGCGTCAAGCCAGAAACTCGTCGCCCTCTTCGCAAGTTAGTATTTAACGTACCGACTCGTCGCGAGCTTAACCTTGGTGAAAAGGCCATTGCACACGGACTTGCTGTTGCTTCTGGTGTTCGCGCGAGTAAAGACTTAGGCAATATGCCGCCTAATATCGCCAACCCTGCTTACCTAGCTTCTCAAGCGCGTCGCCTAGCAGACGACTACGAGACGATCACCACTAAGATCATTGGTGAGCAAGAAATGGAAAAACTAGGTATGACATCTTACCTAGCTGTTGGCCGCGGTTCAAAGAACGAATCTATGATGTCAATCATGGAGTACAAGGGCAGCACAGATCCAGAAGCCAAGCCTATCGTTCTTATTGGTAAAGGCCTAACCTTTGACTCAGGTGGTATTTCAATTAAACCGAGCGAAGGCATGGATGAAATGAAGTACGACATGTGTGGCGCTGCTTCTGTCTTTGGTACAATGAAAGCACTTGCTAAGCTAAACCTACCGATTAATGTAACCGGTGTCTTAGCGGGTTGTGAAAACATGCCAGGCAGTAACGCTTACCGTCCAGGTGACATTCTCACCACTATGTCAGGTCAAACAGTTGAGGTGTTAAACACCGATGCGGAAGGCCGCCTAGTACTATGTGACGCCCTGACTTATGCGGAACGCTTTGAACCAGAGTGCGTTATCGACGTCGCAACACTAACAGGTGCCTGCGTCATGGCGCTTGGCCATCACATCAGTGCGGTGATTTCTAATCACAACCCACTTTCTCACGAGCTGGTTAACGCATCAGAGCAAGCCAGTGACCGAGCGTGGCGTATGCCAATGGCCGACGAGTACCACGAGCAACTTAAGAGCCCATTTGCCGATATGGCAAACATTGGTGGCCGACCAGCTGGTACTATTACTGCTGGCTGTTTCTTATCCAAATTTGCTAAGAAGTACCACTGGGCACACCTTGATATTGCAGGTACCGCTTGGAAGTCAGGGGCAGCAAAAGGCTCTACGGGACGACCAGTCTCAATGCTTGTCCAATTCCTGCTCAACCGCAGTGGCCAAGACGCAGAGGAATAAACCTCAACAGTTTAAAAGGGCCGTAAGGCCCTTTTTTAATGCCTTTACAGTGAGCAGAAATGAGCAACGCGACCTTTTATCTAATTCGCCCAGATTCCCCCGAGGCTACGCCGATAGGCTTTGACGACTATTTGCTTTTTCTGACACGTCACTTTGTAAAGCAAGGCGCTAAACTGTACTTACACTGCAGAGACAAAGCCCATGCCGAACGAGTTGCAGAACTGTTTTGGCAAGTAGATCCCAAGCAATACATGGCTCACAACCTAGTCGGTGAAGGCCCAAAATACGCGACTAACATCGAAATTGGCTATCAAGGTGTTAAACCCACTTGGAATCGACAAATCGCAATTAATTTGGCGGATAGTTCGACAACCTTTGCGAACAAGTTTACAGAGGTGGTAGACTTCGTCCCTTGTGAAGAAAAAGCAAAGCAACAGGCTCGAGAAAGGTATAAAATTTACCGTCAAGCTGGATACAATCTACAGACGATAGAAATTCAGCACGCCTAGCAAAATTTATACAGTCAATCCTTATACTTCAGCCCTCTGGTTTTTAGAGAGCTCACTTATAAAGATTGACTAAGATTTTAACCATCAACGTATCCATTTAAGAGCGCTATGGAAAAGACATACAACCCAACTTCAATTGAACAGGCTCTATACCAGACCTGGGAAGAAAAAGGCTACTTTAAGCCACACGGTGACACGACCAAAGATTCATACAGCATCATGATCCCGCCACCAAACGTCACTGGCAGCCTACATATGGGCCATGCGTTCCAAGACACCATTATGGATACGCTGATCCGTTGTGAAAGAATGAAGGGTAAAAATACCCTGTGGCAAGTCGGTACTGACCACGCTGGTATCGCTACTCAAATGGTCGTAGAGCGTAAAATTGCTGCTCAAGAAGGAAAAACCAAACACGATTACGGTCGTGAAGCCTTTATCGACAAAATTTGGGAATGGAAAGGCGAATCTGGTGGCACGATTACTAAACAGTTACGCCGTCTTGGTGCTTCCGTTGATTGGGATCGCGAACGCTTTACTATGGATGATGGCCTATCTAATGCTGTCCAAGAAGTCTTTGTACGCCTATATGAAGAAGATTTGATCTACCGTGGAAAGCGCCTAGTAAACTGGGATCCTAAACTTCACACCGCTATCTCCGATCTCGAAGTAGAGAACAAAGATACCAAAGGCAAAATGTGGCATTTCCGCTACCCACTGGCAGACGGAGTAAAAACCGCTGACGGTAAGGACCACATTGTCGTAGCTACCACGCGTCCTGAAACTATGTTGGGTGATACTGGTGTTGCAGTTAACCCTGAAGATCCTCGCTACAAAGATCTTATCGGCAAAGAGATAATCCTACCTGTTGTTGACCGCCGTATTCCAATCGTAGGCGATGAACACGCCGATATGGAAAAAGGCACTGGTTGTGTGAAGATCACACCCGCTCACGACTTCAACGATTACGAAGTTGGTAAGCGCCACCAGTTGCCAATGATCAACATCCTGACCTTCGATGCCAACATTCGCGATGCTGCAGAAGTGTTCAACACCAATGGCGAAGAGAGCGACGCGTACAGCACTCAACTTCCGGCGAAATACCACGGTATGGAACGCTTCGCTGCCCGTAAAGCAATCGTTGCCGAGTTCGACGAACTAGGCCTGCTTGATGAAGTAAAAGATCACGATCTGCAAGTTCCTTATGGTGACCGCGGTGGTGTAGTTATCGAACCACTGCTGACGGACCAGTGGTACGTTCGCACTGCTCCTCTTGCAAAGCCAGCGGTTGAAGCCGTTGAAAATGGCGATATCCAGTTCGTTCCTAAGCAATACGAAAACATGTATTTTGCTTGGATGCGAGACGTTCAAGACTGGTGTATCTCTCGTCAGCTATGGTGGGGCCACCGCATCCCGGCTTGGTATGACAACCAAGGAAAAGTCTATGTTGGTCGCGACGAAGAAGAAGTTCGTACCAAACACAACTTAGATCCTGTTGTCGTTCTTCGCCAAGATGACGATGTACTGGACACTTGGTTCTCTTCAGCGTTGTGGACCTTTGGCACTCAAGGCTGGCCAGAAGACACCGAAGCACTGAAAACTTTCCACCCTTCAGATGTACTTGTATCGGGCTTTGATATTATCTTCTTCTGGGTTGCGCGCATGATAATGATGACGCTGCACTTTGTAAAAGACGAAAATGGCAAACCGCAAGTACCATTCAAAACCGTTTATATGACTGGCCTTATCCGTGACGAAAACGGCGATAAGATGTCGAAGTCCAAAGGTAACGTCCTCGATCCTATCGATATGATAGATGGTATCGATCTCGAATCTCTAGTTGAGAAACGCACTGGCAATATGATGCAGCCTCAGCTAGCCAAAAAGATCGAGAAGAACACTCGTAAAACATTTGAAAACGGTATTGAAGCATACGGTACCGACGCTCTGCGTTTCACACTTGCAGCCATGGCCTCGACAGGTCGCGATATCAACTGGGATATGAAGCGACTAGAAGGTTACCGCAACTTCTGTAACAAGCTTTGGAATGCTAGCCGATATGTAATGATGAACACCGAAGAGCAAGATTGCGGCTTCAACGGTGGAGAGATCGAATATTCACTAGCGGATAAGTGGATCGAATCTCAGTTTGAACTGGCGGCGAAAGCATTTAATAACCATATCGACAACTACCGTTTAGATATGGCGTCTAACACGCTTTACGAGTTTATCTGGAACCAGTTCTGTGACTGGTACTTAGAGCTCACCAAGCCTGTTTTATGGAAAGGAACCGAAGCACAGCAACGCGGTACTCGTCGTACTCTGATTACCGTACTTGAGAAAACTCTGCGTCTGGCTCACCCAGTGATCCCTTACATCACTGAAACGATTTGGCAAAGCATCAAACCGTTGGTTGACGGTGTTGAAGGCGACACTATTATGTTGCAAGCCCTGCCTCAATTCGACGAAGCGAACTTCAACCAAGAAGCGTTGGACGACATCGAGTGGGTTAAAGCCTTTATCACAAGTATTCGCAACCTTCGTGCTGAGTACGATATCAACCCAGGCAAGCCACTAGAAGTGATGCTAAAAGCGGCCAGTGATAAGGACGTGGCACGTCTTGAAGCAAACAAGCAAGTACTGATGTCTCTCGCCAAGCTTGAATCTGTGCGCGTGCTTGCTGCTGATGAAGACACACCTGCATGTGCAACGTCACTGGTAGCTAAGTCTGAACTTATGATCCCTATGGCAGGTCTGATTGATAAAGATGCTGAGCTATCGCGTCTAGATGGCGAAATCCAAAAGACTCACGGCGAGATCAAACGCATTGAAGGCAAACTCGGCAACCAAGGGTTTGTAGCTAAAGCGCCAGAGGCTGTCGTTGCTAAAGAGCGCGAAAAGCTTGATGGGTATAAAGAAACACTGACAAAACTCGAAGAGCAGAAAGCAACAATTGCAGCCCTTTAAAAGAGATAAATAGTGTAAAGGCAGCCAGAAGGCTGCCTTTTTATTGCATGGCTTTAATTCTTTCTAGCATGTCGGGATGCGTACTTAACCACTCGGGAAGGTGATCGTCACCCTGTTGATTTAAAAGAGTAAACATTTTGACCATAGGCTCTGATGTACCGTAAATACGCTTCATCGCATCGACGGCAAACTCATCCGCTTCACGCTCGGCATCCCTTGACCTGCTAGAATTAAGTAAAAAGACACCACCACCGACCAAGCTATCCAGCGCGCCCGTCGCTTCGCCCGTTAAAACGGCGACACCCATCGCGATCAGACTCGACTCTACGATACTGTGCATAACGTGCTGATGATACACATGCCCAATCTCATGGTAGATAACACTATCAAGTTGAGCGGGTGTTTTTGCAAGTTTCACTAAACCATCGAGCAGAACGACTTTACCACCAGGCATGGCAAAAGCATTGGCATAGTTATCAAGTGAACGAAACTCAATCACAATGTTAAACGGCAAGTTGGGAAGCTCACCTAGCGTTTTTTCAATGCGCTTTCGAATAGCCGTTTGCTGCTCTAGAGACAGTTGACTCGGCTCGAACTGTGAATCCAAGCTATCTAAAACTTGTTCTCCAAAATAGACCTGTGCTTGATTTGGTATACGTTCAACAATAAGGTCAGAAACCAAAGGAACACCATACTTATACGACGAGAAAAGCAAGACTATCGTCAAGAATAGACAAGACAAAATCGCGATGGCATTCCCTTCAAGCTTTGCTATCCAGCTAACCGGTTTGTTGCGCTGTAGTAGGAGTTGTAAATCTCGCTTCTGCTCGGTAGCAAACACACGCCCATCAGGAAAACGTATTCGCATAGGCAAGTTTCCTAGCTGCTCACTTATTTCTACCTGTTTTAGAGAGTACTCATTTACGTCGTGTTTAGTACTTAGCAAAAAGTGCCCACTGCTAGATACCACCAGTGAAGCAGTTTCTTTTTGTGAGCTTTCGGCTGAATAGACAACCCCTTCAACTGACATTAGTTGATACCTATCCCTACATCAAACGCTTGCGCTACTTCGTCACCGATGGCTGATTTCACACCTTGCGCTTGCTTTTGAGTAATGAAATTCTCAACGTCTCCCAGAACAAAAGTGTGCTTAGCGACGTAACGCGCTGTTCGCACTTTTACCCAAGGTCTAGCCAAGCCAATAGAAAACAGCTGTGCCAAAAGGTTGGTAATGATAAGCGCAGCATAGCCTAGCGCAGACAACGTAGAGCGGAAATGAAGAGGAGTCTCACCATTTTCCAATTGCGCTTGGGAAAATACATAGTTTCTCGTTTGCGACACTATATATGACGTGACTACTAAGGTGACTGACAAGACAACAAAATAGACGGCAAAAACAACCGCAACGCTACCGATGCTAAACAGTAAAGAGTCAAAATCTAAGCTATCCAGAGCAATACTGCCGCTAAAGACTAGCAAGCCACCCACAATAGCCAGTGCGAGCAAACTCACTATCCCCAAAACTGCTGAAATTAGGTAGATTTGGAAAAACTTGCCTAACTTTAACGTTGCGGAGACCTTATTCTCTCCAAACTGATAGCCGTTAATAAAGTACTGCCATGCCCCGTGAATAATCCAAACCTGCCCAATAAAACCAATGATAACCGCGCCAATAACAACCGTAACGTTAAAAGCAGCTCCAGAACTTCCTGACTGAAGGGCAAACACCCACCAAACAATAAGCCCTATCACAAGGGCAAAAACGATAATCCCTCTTCCCAACAATGTCTTATACGCATCTATCAAGCGCCCTTGAAAAGAGAAGCGAACGTTGCGGTAACTCGTCATCGCGGCATCAAAACGCGCATTGGCCCATAACAGCCATGGCAATGCCAAATAAAACGCTAATACAACCACTCCGCCAATAGCGGGATCGAGAAATTCGGTCGCTATCACCCATAAAATAACAACTAAAGCAGCAACAATTCTGCCTTTCAAAATTTGCATAGGTTTGGCGTGATAGTCGAAACGGTCTCCACTTAGTTCGGTGTTTCCATAAAAGTAGCGGTTAGTACGTACCTTTGCCCATGCTGAATAGATACCTAATGTCACAATTGACAAGAGAATGTTCACTATCCAGATAGAGAAAAACTCTCCAGATTTTCCGTGAAAATGTATTGGGTTTTCCTGATCCCCATTAATCTGTATTGGCTCTTCCATAATCTACTTACTCTGATGTTAAAAAAAACAATATGCAAAACATTGCAAATTAACATTATCAAGATAACATTAAAAATTAGTTATTAAAATCAATTATCTAGAGTCACTTCACGACAAACTCCGACATTGATAAAAACTTCAATATCGAGAGATTAACAAAGCAAATCACAGATTGTTTTAGTGCTACTAAAACGCAAATAAGACAATCAAACCAGTCGGTTGCGTTCCTTTCCGGATAAATAGGCATCGATATTGTCGATTAGGATTTGGCACAAACCGCTTATTGATGAATCGCTACCCCAAGCCACATGCGGTGTTAACAGCAAATTTGGTAAGTGCATATTAGCTATCAAGGGATTCGATTTATCGGCGGGCTCTTGAGTAAATACATCCACACCAGCGCCAGATATCTGTCCACTGCTTAGCGCTTCTACTAAAGCGTACTCGTCAACAAGCCCACCACGCCCGGTATTGATAAGTATGCTCGTCGGTTTCATCGCCTCAAATTCTTGAGTTGAAATCAAATTGAGCGTCTCTTGCGACAAAGGACAATGTAGAGAAATGACATCAGAGTCTCGAACAACCTGTTCAAAGGGAATGTAGCCATCTCGACAATCTAAGGCTCCTTTTCGCTCCGCAAACACTACCTTCATTCCTACTGACTGAGCGAGTTTTGCTACTGACTGACCTAACGCTCCACTGCCAATAATCCCCAAAGTAGCGCCTGCAACATCATTGATGGGATGGGTAAAAAAGCAGAACTGGTTATTGCGTTGCCATTCGCCATTGGCAATGTCTTGATGGTAGCCATACAGATTTCTGCGCAAGGCATACATCATGCCTATCACGTGCTCGGGAACCGACTGCGTTGCATAACCTTGGACATTGGCCACTGCGATTTGGTTTTGCGTGCAATATTCGATATCAACGTTGTTAAAGCCCGTGGCAGCGACCGCAATAAGTTTAAGATTTGGCAGTGCTGCCAATACGTCTGCATCTAACACAACTTTGTTGGTAATCGCGATAGTGGCATCTGTTAGCCTTTCCGTAACCTGATCTGGTCGGGTGAGATCGTGTTCTGTCCATGTGTGCTCATTTTGCGGGCGAGGAATATCTATATGGCCTGGGATAGTGGCTCTGTCGAGAAAAACGATATGGGGCAGTGACATGGTATCTCTCCTTTCTACCGCCCCGAATAGAAATGCGTTTGATTTAAGGTTGGGGCAGAGACTTATAATCCGGCAAAAGGCGCTCCGGGTCAAAGTGGTCAAAGATCATGGCGCTCGTTTCAGAATAGAAGTTGCAAGGGACAAAAAGACTAGTCAGTATCTCTGTATCTGGGTGGTAAAAACTGAGCTCACTGGCATGCAATTCCAATCGGGAAGAGTATTGAAAAGCCTCGCCTTCGGAATAGAACTCGTCACCCACAATAGGATGCCCCAATGCCTGCATATGAACCCTGAGTTGATGCGAGCGCCCAGTGATAGGCAATAAGCGAACTAAGGTCGTTTTTTCGTCTCTTTCTACTACCTGAAAGTCTGTTTTGGCAGGCTTACCACTCTCAAAGCACACTTTTTGCCTAGGTCTGTTTGGCCAATCACATATCAAAGGTAAGTCGACGGTTCCCTCTTCGGCAGACACGGGCCCCCAGACCCTAGCGTAGTAGACTTTGTGGGTGAGCCGGTATTGGAACTGCTTTTTCAATGAGCGTTCAGCACTCTTAGTTTTGGCCAACAACATCAAGCCAGACGTTGACATATCAAGGCGGTGAACCACTTGAATATCTGGATAAATTTCAACTAACCGGCTCCACATACTGTCATAGTGTTCTTCTAATCGACCAGGAACAGAAAGTAAGCCTGCGGGTTTGTTTACCGCCAATATGTGTTCGTCTTCAAAAACAATATCCACCCAAGGTTCTGTCGGGGGATGGTATTGGTGCATTGCCATTTGACTACCTGAAAAGAAAAAGGGCTGTTGCCAGCCCATATCATTAGTTATGAGAAACCACGATCATTCGCAATGAATCTAGCTGATATTGAGCCTGACCAATGTAACCCGTCAGCTCTTTTATTTGCTCATCTATCATTTCAATTTCTTCTTCGCGGATATTCGGGTTGACCGCTTTCAACGCTTGTAGTCTTTCCAACTCTGCATTTAGGCTACTTTGCATGTCCCTCTGGGCCTGCTCACGTACACTTTCCACCTTGCTGACCACTAGCTTTTCACCTGCGGCTATCAACTGATGTACTTGACCCTGTACCGAAGAAACCAGCTTAGTCGCAATATGTCGGCCGACGGGACTCAATTGGCGGTTAAAGCTTTCAAACTCAACTTGCTCCGAAAGGTCATTACCATTTCCATCCATCATCAGACGAATCGGGGTTTGAGGTAAAAATCGAGCAATGCCACTGCGCTTAGGAGCTTGTGCGTCTACTTTGTAGATAAGTTCTAACAGCATGGTTCCTACGGGGAGCGCTTTATTTTTTAGCAAAGAAACCGCCGTCGTCCCCACTCCCTCGCTCATTAGCAAATCGATGCCCCCTTGAATCATAGGGTGCTCCCAGCTAATAAAATGCATATCTTCTCTAGATAGGGCTGTGTCTCGGTCAAAAGTAATGGTCGCACCTTCATAGGGCAATCCAGGATAACTCGGCACCATCATGTGCTCAGAAGGCGTCACGACCAAAGCATTTTCGCCTTTGTCATCCTGATTAAGACCTATGGTATCAAAGAGGTTAAGCGCGAAGGTGACTAGGTTTGTATCCCCATCCGTACTGGCAATTGTTTCTACTATTTTTTGCGCTCGTTCACCGCCGTTTGAATGCATTTCTAACAAGCGATCTCGACCTTGTTCCAAGTCTGCTTTTAGCGACAGATTCAATTTTTCTGACTCTGCGATCATTTCATCTAGCCCGTCGTTCTCCCCACTGGCGAGCATCTCGACCAAAGCTTGTGAATGCTGGTCATAAACAGTTCGACCTGTTGGACAAGTCTCGGCGAAGGCGTTTAGGCCTTCGTGGTACCAACGAGCAAGCGTCGCTTGCGCACTACCTTGAAGATAAGGAACGTAAATATCGATATCTCGGCTCTGACCGATTCTGTCGAGACGACCGATGCGTTGTTCAAGCAAGTCTGGGTTAAACGGTAAGTCAAACATGACTAGCTGATTCGCAAACTGGAAGTTGCGCCCTTCTGAGCCAATCTCACTACAGATAAGAACCTGAGCGCCACCTTCTTCTTGAGCAAAATAAGCCGCCGCTTTATCGCGCTCAAGAATCGACATTCCCTCGTGGAAAACCGTCGCACGAATGCCTTCTCGCTCGCGCAAAGCTTGCTCTAGCTGAAGTGCAGTTCCCGCGCGCGATGCGATCACTAAGACCTTTTCACTGCGCTTTTCTTTGACTTTTTCGATTAGCCAATTGACGCGGCTGTCAAACTGCCACCAGCTTGAACTATCGCCTTCAAACTCTTGGAAAACTTCTTCTGGATATAGGTTTTTTAATGCCTTCTCTTCCAAGGAGGTGGACTGTCCGCCTATCATGCCCGCAACACGCATGGAAGTACTGTACTGAGATGGGATCTCCAATGGCAACAAATGTACGTTGCGAACAGGGAAGCCTTTTACCGCAGCACGAGTGTTTCTAAACAAGACTCGCCCCGTACCGTGTCGGTCCATTAGGTTATCGATCAACTCTTGTCTGGCAGAGGCTTTCGATTGATCGTCAATATCGCTTTCAATAATGCGGAATAAGGGTTCAACATCTTGCTCTGACAGCAGCTCTGTAATTTGATTTTTTGCGTCATTAGGAAGCTTTTTCCCAGAAAACAGTGCGCTAACCGCATCAGCAACAGGCGCATATTGCGCTTCTTCTTCGACAAAAGTTTGGTAGTCAAAAAATCGATCTGAATCGAGTAGTCTCAAGCGGGCAAAGTGACTTTCTCGACCTAACTGCTCTGGGGTTGCGGTAAGTAGAAGTACACCAGGCGTGGCTTGAGCAAGACCTTCTATGACTTGGTACTCTCTACTCGGTTTTTCTGGACTCCATTCCAAGTGGTGAGCTTCATCGACCACTAATAGGTCCCACTGGGAATCCAGTGCCTGCTCAAAACGCTGGCGGCTTTTTCGCAAGAAGTCGAGGGAGCAAAGCACGTATTGCTGCGTATCAAATGGATTATCTGATTCGGCATAAGCTTCGATACAACGCTCTTCGTCAAAGATAGAAAAATGCAGATTAAAGCGGCGCATCATTTCTACTAACCATTGATGCTGAAGTGTCTCTGGTACGACGATAAGGATTCTTTCTGCTCGTCCTGCCAAAACCTGCTGATGGATGATCATGCCAGCTTCAATGGTCTTACCCAAACCGACTTCATCGGCGAGTAAAACTCGAGGCGCATGGCGTCGTCCCACTTCATGAGCTACGTATAGCTGATGTGGAATAAGCCCTGCTCGCATGCCACATAATCCGCGCATCGGGCTTTTGTGTTGTTCATATTGATTACTCAACGCGCGGTAACGCAGCACAAAATTGTCCATGCGATCAATTTGTCCCGCAAACAACTTGTCTTGAGGCTTATTAAAACGAATTTGATTGCTGAGCATTATCTCTCGTACCACGACTTCTTGCTCACCAGTATCCTCTCTCGTTCCTACATAAGAGAATAAGCTATCTTGTTCAACGACTTGCTCTACTTTTAGCGACCACCCCTGTTGACATTCGATGGTATCTCCTTGATGGAACACCACTCGCGTAACGGGGGCGTCATTTCGGGCATAGACGCGATTTTCTTCACTAGCGGCAAACATAAGTGTGACTGTCCGTGCATCTATTGCCACTACCGTTCCCAAACCTAAATCGCTTTCTGTATCGCTTATCCAGCGCTGGCCCAAAGCAAATGTCATGAATCGACTACCTCAACAATGTAATTCAATGTCTATTTATATTAGTTCTTCCACAGCTAGAAAACAGAAAACTCACCATAGAAACAGGAAGCGCTCTAACTGTAAAAAAGGCCGACAATTCTACTTTAAGCTGTGATTTTGGTCACGCACAAAGACCTCAAAAGAGAACAAATATTTCGTCGTCTTCTGGCTGACATCAAAGTGTAAGAAAAAGGTGTCACACCTATAGAGGTATGATCATATACTGAAATTGAAGGTGTATTCTCTGCGTCAAGATCCCGTTGGCACAAGAGATGCATCGTCAGTAAGAAGATCAAACCGGGTTTGCGAATGTAGTCAACCCAGCGATCTCCGAGAGATGTAGCAGGCTACATTCAGCAAGCAACGACAGCTAAGCAGCCGCGTTGCGGCGAGGAGACGCTCATGGGTGATTCAGATCGGAAACTCTTTGTTCTAGATACCAACATTCTTCTTCACGAACCTCTAGCCATCTACTCTTTTCAAGAACACGATGTTGTCATACCTATGACAGTACTCGAAGAACTCGACAGGATTAAAGACAGCAAAAGAGACGTTGCTCGGGATGCACGCGTAGCCATTCGAGCATTGGAAGCACTCTTTAAAGATGCCACACCTGACGAGATCACCGAAGGCATCCCCATGAATAGGGAGAGTGAAGTTACCGGACATATTTCCATTCTCGCTGACTTTGAGCTGCAAGAAACCGTCAAGGCCTTCGCCGATAAAGCGGGGGACAACCGAATACTCAACGCGGTCTTGTACCTACAGAATAAACGCGCTCCACGAGAAGTGGTATTGATCACCAAAGATATCAATATGCGTCTGAGAGCCAAGGGCGCAGGTGTCAGGTTCGTTGAAGATTATCGCACCGACCAACTGATTGACGATGTCCAATACCTCACCAAAGGGTTCCAACAAATTGAAGGGGACTTCTGGAGTAATATTGACCAAGTTGAAACAGAAAATCGCTTGGGTAGAGTTTTTCACACCCTTGATAGAGAGCCTTTTGAACCCACTTATATCAATCAATATATCATTGATGAAAAAAGTGACTTTGCCGCAAGAGTCGAGGAGATCAATTCAGATACGATCACCATACGAGATTTGAGCAGGGAGCGTCTGACCAGTCGCAAGGTTTGGGATATCACCCCAAAAAACATCTATCAGGGAATGGCGATGGATGCACTGCTCGATCCTGATATTGATCTCGTTATTTTAACGGGGGCGGCCGGTAGTGGTAAAACACTGCTTGCACTGGCTTCGGCTTTAGAGCAAACCATTGAAAAAGGCATTTTCGACAAGATCATTGTCACCAGAAATACACCGGATATCGGTGAAGCCATTGGTTTCCTTCCCGGAACGGAAGAAGAGAAGATGATGCCTTGGTTAGCGGCAGTCACCGATACACTAGAGGCTTTGCACAAAAACGACCATTGTACTGAGGGCTCGCTTAAATACATCTGCGACAAGGCTAATATCCAGTTTAAATCGATTAACTTTATGCGTGGCCGTTCGATTCAAAATGCATTTGTACTGCTCGACGAATGCCAAAATTTAACCGCTTCCCAAATCAAAACCATTATCACACGTTGTGGAGAGGGCACTAAAATTGTCTGCTCGGGCAATCTCGCCCAAATCGACTCCCACTATCTAACCCCTGTAACCTCGGGCCTGACCTACATGGTAGAGCGATTTAAAAACTTTGAAGGAAGCGCCAACATACACCTCAATGGCGTGGTCAGAAGTCGACTCGCCGAATTTGCCGAAGAGAATTTATAATCACAAATGGCGAGATAAAATTCACATATCGCCTATTTTTAAAAATAATTATTCACAAAGGGTAGTTTTTTATGTTTTACTGAATCCATAGTAAAACTTATCGTTGTCTAACAAGGGTTCGGAACATGGCTTTCAATTTGCGCAATCGCAACTTTCTCAAATTACTTGATTTCAATGCCAAGGAAATTGAGTTTCTATTAGCACTCTCTGCTGATCTTAAAAAAGCAAAATATGCAGGAACAGAACAAAAAAGATTGATCGGAAAAAACATCGCATTGATCTTTGAAAAGTCTTCCACTAGAACCCGATGTGCTTTCGAGGTAGCAGCCTTTGACCAAGGTGCTCAGGTGTCTTATATCGGTCCTTCCGGTTCTCAGATTGGGCACAAAGAGTCGATGAAAGACACGGCTCGCGTATTGGGCCGTATGTATGATGGAATTGAGTATCGAGGCTTTGGGCAAGAGGTCGTCGAAGAACTGGGCGCTCATGCTAATGTCCCAGTCTGGAACGGGTTAACTGACGAGTTTCATCCGACACAGATTTTAGCTGACTTTTTGACCATGATTGAACACGGCAAGGGTAAGCAGCTTCACGAAATCAAATTTGCTTACCTCGGTGACGCTAGAAATAACATGGGTAACTCGCTGATGGTCGGTGCTGCCATTATGGGTTTAGATATTAGACTTGTTGGTCCTAGCGATTACTGGCCAAACCAAGAGCTGGTCGAAACCTGTCAAGCACTTGCCGCTGAGTCTGGCGGTAAGATTACCTTGACAGAAAATGTCTCAGAGGGTGTGCAAAATTGTGATTATCTTTACACGGACGTTTGGGTTTCCATGGGTGAAGCACCAGAGGCTTGGGATGATCGCGTCGCCATTATGAAGCCATACCAAGTAAATATGGACGTGATTAAACAGACAAACAATCCGCAAGTGAAGTTTATGCACTGTTTGCCCGCCTTCCATAATGAAGAAACTACCATTGGCGCGGAAGTTGCCGAGAAATATGGTATGCAGGGTTTGGAAGTGACTGAAGAAGTGTTCGAATCTCCCCATTCGATCGTCTTTGATCAAGCTGAGAATCGGATGCATACCATCAAGGCTGTGATGGTTGCCACTTTGGGTCATTAATCTCGACACAATTAGACAATTAAAAGCGCGAGGTAATCGCTTGCGCTCACAACTCTTCGGCGTATAATGCTCGACAATTTGTCCGGAGATAGTAATAAATGCCTTGTAAACTGTGCCTCAATCTGCGCTTTTACATTCGTAAGCTCGTTGGCTTACTGGCCTTTTGTTTTACTATCTCCCACCAATTTTAAGGCCTCCCAGTTTGGGGGGCTTTTTTATGGCCTAAATATACTCAGCTAAGGAAGATGATGATGACGAACACGCTGTACAAAAAGCATATTATCTCTATACCCGAGCTTTCACGCCAAGAGCTGGAGCTTATTGTCAAAACCGCTGGTGAACTAAAATCTACCCCAAAGCCAGAGCTGATTAAAAACAAAGTGGTTGCCAGCTGTTTCTTTGAACCTTCTACTCGTACTCGTCTCTCATTTGAAACCGCCATTCAACGCATTGGTGGTGATGTGATTGGCTTTGACAGCGGCGGTAACACGTCGCTAGCCAAAAAAGGTGAGACTTTAGCGGATTCGGTGCAAGTCATCTCTTCTTACGTAGATGCCTTTGTTATGCGTCACCCACAAGAAGGGGCTGCAAGACTTGCCTCCGAATTTTCTAACGGCGTTCCTGTCATCAATGCGGGTGACGGTGCTAATCAACACCCAACTCAAACCCTACTGGATCTGTTCTCTATCGCAGAAACTCAAGGCCGTTTGGATGAGCTTAACGTGGCGTTTGTCGGCGACCTAAAATACGGCAGAACCGTGCACTCACTAACGCAAGCCTTAGCCAAGTTTACCAAAGTGCGTTTTTTCTTTATCGCCCCTGAAGCACTCGCTATGCCCGAGTACATTTGTGAAGAACTCGACGAGGCCGGCATCGAATATAGCTTGCACACTGATATGGAAGAGGTGATTCCTCACCTAGATATTCTGTATATGACGCGCGTTCAAAAAGAGCGTTTTGATGAGTCTGAGTACGCGCATATTAAGTCTGCATACATACTTACTGCAGCCCTGCTAAAAGACGCCAAAGAAAACCTAAAGGTGCTTCACCCTCTGCCTCGTGTCGATGAAATTACTACGGATGTCGATAAAACCCCATATGCCTATTACTTTGAGCAAGCAGAAAACGGCGTTTATGCACGAGAAGCTTTGCTTGCATTAGTTCTAAATGAAACGCTGTAACTGGGAGAGAAAAAAGATGTCAAAAGAAACTCAACTTCAAGTAGAAGCCATCTGCAACGGCACGGTAATCGACCACATCCCAGCTCAAATTGGTATCAAAGTCCTCAAACTTTTTGATATGCACCGCTCTGAGCAGAAAGTGACTATTGGGTTAAATCTTCCTTCGTCGGCACTGGGCCACAAAGACCTTCTCAAAATAGAAAATGTATTTATTAGTGAAGAACAAGCGAGCAAACTTGCCCTTTATGCACCACATGCGACGGTAAACCAAATCGAAGACTACAAGGTAGTTAAAAAGCTACCTTTAGAACTGCCTGATCAGGTAAACAATGTCTTCGCTTGTCCTAACACCAACTGCATCACTCATGATGAGCCAGTAGAAAGTAGCTTTAAAGTGTTTGAGAAAAATGATGATATTCGCCTCAAGTGTAAATATTGCGAAAAAGTGTTTTCTAGAGAAGTAGTGACAGAGCGTTAGTGACATTTCGCCGTTACAATTAGACTCGGCTTATGGATACTTCAGGCGCCCATTACGGCGTCTGGAATACTTAGCACCTCTGTGGATTATTGCTTTACGGCACACGAGTTTATCGGCACACTGATCCCTTCAACTCTCTAATAACAATGGAACTGAAAATGACTAAAGTCCTTCATACTGATGCTGCTCCTGCTGCTATTGGCCCGTATATTCAAGGTGTTGACTTGGGTAACATGGTACTCACCTCTGGCCAGATCCCTGTCGACCCTGCTACTGGTGAAGTTTCTGAAGATATCGCTCAACAAGCTCGTCAGTCTCTAGAAAATGTAAAGGCGGTGGTTGAATCTTCCGGTCTAACGGTTGCCGATATTGTTAAAATGACGGTATTTGTTAAAGACCTCAACGACTTCGGCACGGTAAACGACGTATATGGCAAGTTCTTTGATGAGCACCAAGTAGCCAACTACCCTGCGCGCTCTTGTGTTGAAGTGGCCCGTTTACCTAAAGATGTAGGTATTGAAATTGAAGCCATTGCGGTTCGCAAATAGACTAGGCTTAAAAGAATAACGGCGAGCTAACTGCTCGCCGTTTTTTTACTTAAAACCTTTGACCTTTTTAATTAGGTCGTATGCATTTTGTATCTCTTGTGACTTTTCTTTTGCCACGTTCATCATCTCTGGCGGTAGACCTTTCGCCATCAGTTTATCTGGGTGGTGTTCATTCATAAGTTTGCGATAAGCACGCTTTACCGTCTTACCATCTGCACCTTCTTCAACGCCCAGTACCTCATAGGCATCTGATAACTGATTCCCTTGCGCTGCTTGCTGCCACCCTGATGACTGGTGTGACCCAGAATGGTGTTGGCTGGAAGCACCTCCAAAGCCACCTTGTCGCTGGAAGCGAAAGGCCGCTTCTTGCATTCTCAACCTTTGCTCTAGCTGATCTGAAGAAAAACCTAACCCCCGCGCAATGCGGTGCAATACGTTTCTTTCGCTTGGGTGAATATCTCCATCGGCAAAGGCCGCAGAAATTTGCAGTTCTAAGAAAAACTGCAATAAATCAAAGCGTCCACCAGTGGAAATTTTTACCCGTTCAAGTATTTCATCCAACGGAAAATCCGAACTCTTTCCTTCGCGAAATGCCTCTTGCGCCGCTTTGCGTTGCTCTCCATGAAGGTTCATTCTATCCATCATAGTGATGGCCAAAGCTATCTCTTCTTTGGTGACTTTCCCTTTTGCCTTAGCAACATGCCCCATTACTGCAAACGCAGATTTAAAAAATTCTTCCTGTTTTTCACTTTGGCTTGGCCCAGCCCCAAAAGTACCAGTATTAAAACCAGCCTGACTTAGTCGACGGGCTTTATCAAACTGATGCCCAAGGAATAATCCAAACAGGGCACCCAGTGGGCCTCCGAATAAAAAACCAAAAAATAGGCCAAGAATTTTGCCAAAAATATGCATTATGTGCTCTCAATCTATGAATTTT
This sequence comes from Vibrio sonorensis, assembly GCF_001854765.1. Taxonomy (GTDB): domain Bacteria; phylum Pseudomonadota; class Gammaproteobacteria; order Enterobacterales; family Vibrionaceae; genus Vibrio; species Vibrio sonorensis. The sequence goes on from NZ_LJJE01000027.1 coordinate 32,998, forward strand.
TACATCCACTTGCGGTCTTATAGTGCCGTAAGGGTTAATTTCATTTATGATAAAGGCCGTTTTATAGAAGCTCTGGTCTTTATCATGACCGGATATATCAAGTTAAACAGGATAGTAAAACTCGATGTCACGTTTTCCTCGCTCCTTGCTGGCTGCCTCAATTAGTGCCGCTTTATTTGTGCCTCAGACTCAAGCAGAAGCTTTAAAAGACAACATCCTAGACGATAGTGTGCAGGAACTGCCCGCTATAGATCAATGTTTGATTAACGAGCCTACCGCTGATAATCCGAACCAACTGCCGATTAACGTTGAGGCTGACTCTCTAGAAGCCATCAATGGTGATAAGGCGACATACAGCGGAAGTGTTATTGTTACACAGGGCAAGAAGCGATTAGAAGCGGATACTGTGACCATGCACCAAGAAGAGAACATTGCCGTTGCAGAAGGCAACGTTCGCTTTAGTGATGGGGAACTTAAATCCGTTTCCGATAAAGCCACCCACAACATGACAACCGAAGAAGTACAGTTAGAAAACACTGACTACGAGTTTTTGTGTGCGCCTGGACGAGGAGATGCGGTTTACATAGCGAAAACAGGCAAAGCTATGTACGAGATCGAAGACGGTACTATTACTTCTTGTCCCGAAGACAACAATGCGTGGCGTATGAGTGCCACCAGCATTGAAATCGATCAAAACGAAGAAGAGGCGACCCTCTACAACCCTCGTTTTGAAATTCAAAACATTCCTGTTTTTTATCTACCTTACCTAGTCGTGCCAATTGGAGATACCAGAAAAACCGGTTTTCTATACCCCACGGTTTCCTATGGCACTAGAGACGGTTTTCAAGTTGAGGTTCCCGTTTACTGGAACTTAGCGCCAAATTACGATCTCGAAACCACGTTCAAGCACATGCAAGAACGCGGACTGCAGGTAGACAATAAATTTAGATATCTAACCGCTTTGGGCGAAGGGTCTATAGATGTCGAGTATTTAGTTGACGATCAAAAGCACACTGACAAAGGCAAGCGCTGGGGTATGCAATACCAGCACGACGGTATTTACAGAGACAACTGGAAGTTTGAAGTCGATTACTCAAAAGTTAGTGACGTCGAGTATTTTTCTGATGTTAGCTCAAATATTGGTAATCGAGAAGATGGTCAGCTAGTTCAGGAAGGAAAAGTATCTTACCGAGCAAACTCTTGGGACGCTTCGCTGTTAACGAGAGATTTTCAGGTATTGACCAAAGCCGGAAATATGCCTTATCGCTTATTACCTCAGCTTGAGTTTAACTATTACGCTCCACGAGTGTTAAGCCACTTAGATTTTGATGTTAAAAGCCACGTCTCCGTATTTGACACCGATGATGGCAAAAAACCATCAGCAACACGTGTCCATGTAGAGCCTGGGATAGCTCTTCCTCTTGGCTCCACGTGGGGAACTTGGACGACAGAAACTCGTTTACTGGGTACTTACTATCAGCAAGATTTAGATAATATCGATCTTACAAGTTCGGCGTATGATGACTTTAATCTTCAAGAGACCACTTCCCGAGTCATTCCCGAGTTTAGAACTCACGCAGGCATAGTACTAGAGCGCGACACGGTAATCTTTAGTGACTACAGGCAGACACTTGAACCTCAAGTACAGTACCTATACGTACCAGAGAAAGATCAAAGCGAAATCTATCTGTATGACACCACTCTGTTGCAATCTGATTATTACGGACTGTTTAGGAGCCGCAAGTACAGTGGGGTAGATAGAATCGCCGCTGCGAACCAGTTTAGCTATGGCGCCTCAACGCGATTTTTTGATGATGAGTACAAAGAAAGGTTAAATATCTCATTTGGCCAAATTTTTTACTTGGACAAGAAACACAAGAGCCAATCTGAATTTGATAAGTCAGAAGAGAACACCAACTACTCAGCGTGGGCTGTAGAGATGGACTTCAACTTTAACGACTATCTATTCTATCACGGTGGCGTCCAGTACGATGTAGATAGTAGTGATCTACAACTTGGTAACAGTACGCTTGAATACAAGTTTAATAGAGGCTATATCCAAGCTAACTATCGCTATGTGACCAAAGAGTATATTGAAGAGACGGTAAACTTCGATACCAGTTCAATCACGAAAGAAGGTATTTCCCAGTCTGGCATTTTGGCTTCTTATCGTTTAACTAACAAATGGCATGCAAGGGGCCAGTACTTCTATGACCACACATTAGATGAAGCACTGGAGTGGTTAGCAGCTCTTAATTACACCTCCGATTGCTGGTATATCGGCTTTACCTACAGCAAACAGCTTAAAGAGTGGGAGGGTGATTATATTAATACATCTTCCGCAGTGCCGGTATACGAGAACAACTTTAGCTTAAACTTCGGAATAATAGGGTTTGGTACCAATATTGGGGCAGGTTCAGCATGGCTGAGTTAGATAATGCGGATAACTCTTTGGGTTACGGCCGTCCATTTTTCCTAAACAACTAATTAATACTGATTGCACGACTGCAATTATTTACAGGGTAAGATATGAATTGGTATAAAAATTTAATCTTGGGTTTACTCGCTATTACATCAGCGTTTTATGCAGTTGCAGCACCTAAACCTTTGGACAAAGTCGCTGTTATCGTCAACAGCGGTGTTGTACTTCAAAGTGACATTGATTCAGCTATCTCAACTTTAAAGCTCAATGCAAAAAAGAACGGTGCAGAGTTACCGAGTTACGATGTACTCAAGCAGCAAGTGAAAGAGAAACTGATCGTAGATACTATTCAGCAACAAGAAGCTGAACGTCTGGGAATTCGCATTGACGATAACAGGCTCAACACTGCTATAGAAGAGATCGCAAAGAACAACGAGAAGAGCATAGAACAGCTGCGTGAAACCATCTCTCAGGAGGGTCTAAGTTACGCAGAGTTCCGCGAGCAAATTCGTCGAGAAATCGCCGCCAGTGAAGCGCGTAACGCCTTAGTTCGCCAGCGAATCAATATTTTGCCAGCCGAAGTGGAAAACTTGGCTGAAGTTTTGGCTCAAGAGACAAGCGCAACGGTTCAATACAAAGTTTCGCACATTCAATTGCGCGTTGAGAATGAAGAACAAAAAGCAGAAGTTGAAAAGTTGGCTAACCTTTTAGTTCGCAAGTTAGGTGAAGGAGCGGACATTGCCACAATGGCTTACACCTACTCTAAAGGCCCAAAAGCGTTAGAAGGCGGTGATTGGGGCTGGATGCGTAAAGAAGAGATGCCGACGATCTTCGCAGACCAAATTAAGCTAGAGCAAAAAGGCACTGTTATTGGCCCATTCCGCAGTGGTGTTGGTTTCCATATTCTTAAAATTACTGACGTAAAAGGCCTTGATACCATTGCAGTCACTGAAGTCAATGCTCGTCATATTTTGATTAAACCAACGGTCATCCTCAGTGATGAAGGCGTTAAAAAAGAGCTGCTTGATATTACCAAACGCATTCAAGATGGCGAAGCCACCTTTGGAGAAATGGCACAGCGTTACAGCCAAGATCCAGGTTCAGCCGCGCAAGACGGAGAATTGGGCTACCAGACCTCTGATCTTTATGTTCCAGAATTTAAACACCAAGTTGATACGCTACCTAAGCGTCAAATCAGTGAGCCGTTTAAAACCGTCCACGGTTGGCACATTGTCGAAGTCATCGATCGCAGAGAAGTAGACCGAACCGATTCAGCAATGAAAAATCGCGCTTACAGAATACTCTTTAATCGCAAGTTCAACGAAGAAGCGAGTGCATGGCTGCAAGAGATCCGTGCCGCAGCTTACGTAGAAGTCTTAGACGAGGAGTCAGATGTCAACTAAACGCATAGTGGTGACTGCCGGTGAGCCGGCAGGCATCGGTCCAGATTTAGTTCTCGCACTTGCGGAGCAAAACTGGCCTCATCAAATTGTCGTCTGTGCAGATAAGTCTTTGATTGCCGAGCGTGCCAAGCAGCTCGGCATTGTCGTTTCATTGGAGCAATACAAGCCGGACACTCCTTTGCAGCCCCAACAACAAGGCACCCTACTGATAGACCACATCCCACTCGTTGAACCAGCAGTAGCGGGGGAACTCAACGAAGCAAATAGCCACTATGTGTTAAAAACACTAGAAAGAGCAGCGATAGGCTGTATGAATGGTGAGTTTGATGCTATTGTCACCGGCCCAGTGCACAAAGGGGTGATTAACCGAGCTGGTGTTGCCTTCAGTGGACATACGGAGTTTTTTGCTGAAAAGTCCAACACCCCTCTAGTGGTGATGATGTTAGCTACTGAAGGACTAAGAGTAGCCTTAGTCACCACGCATATACCTCTAGCGTATGTTTCTAAGGCTGTTACGTCGGAGAGGCTAGAAAGTATCGTAGAGATACTGCATCGAGATTTAGTGGTTAAATTTGGTATAACTTCGCCTAAAATCTATGTGTGTGGTCTAAATCCGCACGCTGGAGAAGATGGTTGTTTGGGTATGGAAGAGATAGAAACCATTACTCCGACACTAGCTCGTATTAGAGAAGAAAAGGGCTTTGACTTAATTGGCCCTTTACCCGCAGACACCATTTTCAATGAAAAATACCTACAGGAAGCTGACGCGGTACTCGGAATGTACCACGATCAGGTACTTCCTGTATTAAAATATAAAGGATTCGGCCGCTCAGTGAATATTACGCTGGGATTACCGTTTATCAGAACATCTGTTGACCACGGTACAGCGCTAGATTTGGCTGGAACGGGGGAAGCAGATACAGGGAGCTTTAGCACCGCACTTGCTCATGCAGTAGAGCTTGTTGATAAAAAATCGAAATAATCTTGAGAGAACTATGAGAAACGATGTCCATTTAGGACACAAAGCGCGTAAGCGTTTTGGTCAAAACTTCCTGAACGACCCATATATTATCGATGGCATTGTCTCATCGATAAACCCAAGACCAGGCCAAAACCTAGTAGAAATAGGCCCAGGCCTTGGTGCAATCACTGAGCCTGTAGGTAAAGAAGTCGATAAGTTTACTGTTATTGAGCTTGACCGAGACTTGGCAGAACGCTTGCGCAATCACCCAGAGTTGGGAGAAAAGCTAACCATACACGAAGGTGATGCGATGCGCTTCGACTTCGCCCAACTGGTTAAGCCAAACAACAAACTGCGTATATTCGGTAACCTGCCGTACAATATTTCGACCCCTTTAATGTTTCATCTTTTTGAATTCCATAAAGATATTCAAGACATGCACTTTATGCTTCAAAAGGAAGTGGTCAATCGCTTATCAGCGGGCCCTGGTAGTAAAGCATATGGTCGCCTAACGGTCATGGCGCAATACTACTGTAAAGTGGTACCAGTACTAGAAGTGCCACCTACCGCTTTTGTACCGCCACCAAAAGTCGACTCTGCGGTTGTACGCCTTGTCCCTTACGAAGAGCTGCCGCACCCAGCAACTAGCCTAAAGTGGCTGGATCGCGTATGTAGAGAAGGCTTTAACCAAAGACGTAAAACCGTTAGAAACTGTTATAAAGGTTTGCTCTCAGTAGAAACCTTAGAAAAGTTGGGTATCAACCCGACAATTCGCCCAGAGAACTTAACGCTGGAGCAATTTGTTGCCATGGCTAATTGCTGGACGCCAAACAAAAATAAGCAGTTAATACGGGAGGGGTAACCCTCCCTTTTGATAGCGACGTAAGGATGAATAATGGATTTCAAAACCCCTTGCATCAAAATACAGGTTCACACTCAATACATACGTGAGCAGTCTGAACCTGAGCAAAAACGGTATGTATTTGCCTACATAATAACGATTAAAAATCTAAGTAATCAGGACGTACAGCTCACTCGACGAAACTGGTTAATCACTGATGCCAACGGTAAGCAAATGACAGTGGAAGGGGAAGGTGTCGTTGGGCAGCAACCCATCATTCACGCCAACGACGAGTACACTTATAACTCTGGAACGGCTTTGGAAACCCCTGTTGGAGTAATGCAGGGCCATTACGTCATGCTTGATTCACATGGTAACGAGTTTAAAGCCGAGATCGATCCCTTTAACTTGGCGATTCCCAATATCCTTAACTAAATCTACTCGTTGCAGAACCTAGGAGAAAATGTGGCTACCTACATCGTCGGTGATATCCAAGGGTGCTTTGATGAGCTCATTTTACTACTCGAAAAAGCCCGCTTTAATCACGATTCAGATCAGCTATACATTGCTGGTGATCTTGTTGCTAGAGGTCCAAAGTCTTTAGAAACATTGCGTTTTGCGATGAAGCACAAGGACTCGATACACTGTGTCTTGGGCAACCATGATCTCCACTTACTCGCCGTATCTCTCGGAATACACAAAGTAAAAAGCAAAGATAAAACCGCCCCCATCCTCCAAGCAGACGATAGAGAAGCCCTGCTCACTTGGCTAAGGCGGCAACCTCTTCTTATAGAAAAAGACGATTTTATTATCTGCCACGCTGGCGTTTCACCGCTTTGGGACTTAGAACAAACACGAGAGTCAGCTAAGGAAATTGAAAGTATCCTATCTAGTGAACGTTGGAACTGGCTTATTGAAAACATGTACGACAATCAACCTGATCAGTGGAGCGATAACCTAACTGGCATAGAGAGATATCGATACATTATCAATGCATTTACTCGCATGCGCTTCTGTTTTCCAGACGGGCGACTCGATATGCAATGCAAGCTGCCACCTACGGAGGTTTCAAAAGACGAACTTCTTCCGTGGTTTGAAGTCCCGAACCGAAAGCCAATTGGCAAAACCATACTATTTGGTCACTGGGCCGCATTAGAGGGGTATCACTCCGAAGGACTCATAGGATTAGACACCGGATGCGTATGGGGCGGAGAGTTGACTATGATTCGGTGGGAAGATAAGCAAATCTTTACTCAGCCAGCCATCTCTTAACACATGAGCCTAGCACCCGCTAGGCTCTTTTTTTACTCCAATAACTCATATTTATCACTTCAATTCTTGCCCTGTTTGTTGAGAAAAAAATCAATCAACACGATGTTCTACGTGATCAAATGCACGTAATTCGCTCAAATTAATTGTCGGGTCTCGACAATTAATTATTATTTAAATGTCGAATATCAACAGAGAAAGAATATGAGTGAGTTATCCTCCACTATCCAAAAAGAGCAGAACCCTGAAACAAATGGGTTATCAGAACTACCTACAATCGAAATACTCAAGCTACTTAATAGCCATGATCAAAGTGTACCTGCCGCGATTGCTCAGGTACTTCCAGATGTGCTTGCCGCCGTTAAGATCATTGCAGAGCAATTGAAGCAAGGAGGACGCTTATTTTACGTCGGAGCAGGAACCAGCGGCCGACTTGGTGTATTGGACTCGGCTGAATGCCCCCCTACTTTCGGAACCGACCCTTCAATAGTTCAAGCTGTGATTGCTGGGGGCTTAGATGCCATGCTAGCCGCAGTAGAAAACATTGAAGATTGCACCAAGTCTGGCCCTCTCGAATTGGAGACGCGTCAGCTATCGCATCTTGATGTTGTTCTTGGTATTGCCGCCAGTGGCCGTACGCCTTTTGTCGTATCTTCACTTGAGTACGCACGAAAAATGGGCGCTAAGACCATCGCACTAAGCACTCGTGGTGAAGGTATCATTTCTGCACTTGCCGATGTTTCTATTGCTCCGGATGTAGGCGCCGAAGTACTTGCTGGATCAACACGAATGAAAAGTGGTTCTGCGCAAAAAATGCTACTTGGGATGATTAGCACCACCGTCATGATCCAATTGGGAAAAGTTCACGGAAACTTGATGGTTGACGTAAAAGCGACCAACGAAAAATTGCGGATCCGTGCACAACATATGGTGAGCACCATTTGCCAAGTTGAGCAGAAGGATGCAGAAGTACTTTTGGACTCTGTAGAGTACAATGTCCGTGCAGCAGTCCTACTGCACAGTTTGGATATTACGTCTTCTCAAGCAATGACTATCGCATCACAACCATTCTGCTCATTGAACCAACAACTGCTGCAAGGAATATAGTATGGCTAAGAAAATAGAACACTTAGAGCAAATCGCCGATGGTATCGAAAAACACATTGGCGGATTTAGTAATGTCATCACTTTAACAAACTGTATGACTAGGGTTCGTTTAGTGGTAAAAGACCGTTCCCTATTTAACGCCGATGCGTTAAAGCAAGTGGAAGGTGTTAACGGCGTCGTGGATGCAGGTGAGCAATACCAAATTATCGTGGGTATGGGAACTGCTGCTAAGGTCGTTAGCGTGCTAAATAAAAGACAGAACGCCTCGGGTGAAACGCCTCAAGCTTCTAGTCAACCAACAAAGCAACCCTTCTCTATCAAACGAGCGTTAAACACACTTGCTGCTATTTTTGTTCCTACTATTCCTGCGTTAATCGGTTGTGGTTTAGTGCTTGGAATGGTGAACATTTTTAAGCTAATGGCACCAGAATTTGTCGCTGCCAATCCCGATATCTTTGCGCTGTTCACTTTAGTTGGTAAAGGCGTATTTGCCGTTCTATCAATTATGATTGGTATGAATACCGCGAAAGAACTTCACGCTTCACCAGCCATTGGCGCAGTAATGGCTGCCGTCCTTACCTCACCGGGCCTTGCCAATATTGAACTTTTTGGAAACACTTTGGTTCCTGGTGGCGGTGGTATGTTTGCCGTGCTTCTTGTGTGTATTTTCTCTTCTAAGTTTGAAGTTTGGTTTAGAAGTCACTGTAAAGAGAGTTTGGATCTTATCTTCACTCCGACATTGACCATTCTAGTTTCATCAGCGGTAGCGCTATTTATCCTACAACCTATCGCACACAGCGTTAATGTTTGGCTAGGTAACTTAGTATCAGTAGCCCTACTCAACGAATCTGCTGGTTCAGTCGCCGTTGGTGGTGTACTAGGTGGCGGTTTCCTATTCCTACTTTTGACAGGTTTACACCAAGGCTTGATCCCTATTCACGCTCAGATCCTAGAAACTTTTGGTCTGAACTACTTATTCCCAATCTTAGCGATGGGTGGCATGGGACAAGTAGGTGCAGCAGCGTATGTGTATCTTAGATCCAAGAACGAACGTCTGAGAAAAACCATCACTGGTGCTCTGCCTGTTGGTATTCTAGGTGTCGGCGAACCACTGCTGTTTGGTGTTTCTTTACCACTGGGTAAAACCTTCGTCGCTGGCTGTATTGGTGGCTTTGCCGGTGGCGCAGTTATGGCTGCATTCAAAGTCGGTATCATCATCCCATTTGGTACAGCGGGCTTGTCTCTGATCCCTTTAGTTGGTGAAGGGCAAATCCTCTCCTTCTTAATCGCCGTTCTCAGCGCGTGGGGAGTTGGTTTCTTGGCATCTATGATTTTAGGATTTACGGATCCTGTCGAAAAATCTGCCTAAAGCCGTTAATATCATCCCGTCATACTCGTGTATGGCGGGAATATTCACTGTATGAGGTTTAGATGGACAGATTAATCAACAAAATAAAGTCACTTGCGCACTCCGCTAATACTAACCAGCAAAAGATCTCACAATTTATCATTGACCAAAACTTTGATCTTTCCCGCTATAGTGCCACTAAAGTAGGTGCTGAACTTGGCCTTAGCGACTCTTCCGTTATCCGTTATGCGAAGCAGCTGGGATGCCAAGCTTCCCCGACCTAAAACTAAAAATTTCAGCTGCTTCTCTGCAGGTGAAAAACAGAGAAACACAATCCATTTACGCCGAAATTCACGCCGATGATTCAGCTGAACAGATCGTCGCTAAGTCTAAATTGCTATTTACTAAAAAGATCGAACAATCACTCAGTTTGATCGAGCCGGAAACGATAGAAGAGTGTGCATCACTGCTCCTTAATGCCCCAAAAATTGTCTTGTCTGGTATTGGTACGTCTGGATTAGTGGCATCTGATATCAATAGCAAACTCATTCGCATGGGTTTCAACGTACATTTCAATACCGACTACCACACTCAGATTGTTCAGGCTTCACTGCTGAAAGAAGATGACGTGCTCATTGTTATTTCTGCCCGAGGCAATACCAAAGAAGTCATTTCGGCCATGGAAGTGGCAAAGCACAAAGGTGCCAAGGTGGTAGCGTTAACGCGCTACGGGAAAGGTAAAGTCGCCAAGCTAGCCGATTTTGTCATCCCCTATTACTACAACGAGGAGCACTCACAATTGGGTATGGTCACTCCTCAGCTATTGCAGATGATCGCCTTTGATGTTCTGTTTTTTAAACTCAGTACACTGGCAGATTCGACCAACATGGCCACCGCAATAGACTCTATCAAAAAGGTTCAGCAGTAGGAGTTCAACCAATGAAAATAGGCAATGACCCAGACTATCGATTTTCCCTTGCTAACGAGCGTACATTTCTTGCGTGGATACGAACTTCTCTCGCATTTCTTGCCACCTCAGTGGCAATCGATATCTTAGCCCAAACTCATCACACTCAGCTTTTGCAACACAGCGAATGGTTGAGCAAGGGCTTAGCCGCACTCTCTTGTACTACAGCAGTATGGGCGATATTTCGCTGGTACCAAAACGAAAAAGCGATGCGCCTTGATGCCCCTCTCCACTATACAAAAGGGCTCTATTTCTTATCTCTCTCTATAGTCTTCTTTGCTGGTTTTATCGGTTACGCTATCGCATGACAAAAGACAAAGGACTGCAAAGAGAAAGAACCCAACTCTCTTGGACCAGAAGTGGATTGGTGATCACTACCGGCTTGCTAATGCTAATCAAACTTGGCAGTTTTAACTTGCTTCAACTGGCGTGTGTGATCTTGTTATTTTGGTTTTTGCTCCAGCTAGTCGCAGTGAGAAAGGGAGAACTTGGTAAGCAGTTGAAAGTATTTAGTCTCGGTGTTTTGGTAAGAAACCTTACCCTCTCTTTTTCGATTTTCTTATGTGCGCTCTGGGTTCTGATTCATTAAGAATCATCAACCAGAGCGATATAAGCTACTTCTCTAACACGACAAAACGCATGTTGTAAGCGTTTTTCTCGTCGGCAAGGTACTGCTCGGAATATGTTTCTTTGTATTCTTGTTCCCACTCAGGAAATTGAGTATCCCCGTCGATATCAGCATCGATGTAAGTCACGTAAAGCTTATCTGCCTTAGGCAAGCAAGCTTTATATATTGCACCACCACCAATGATCATCACTTCTTCAACATCCCCAGCGACTTCAAGCGCTTTTTCAATGGAAGTCACTGTCGTAACACCTTCTATAGAAAGTGAAGCGTCTCGGCTTATGACAATATTTGGTCTGCCGGGCAATGGTCGCCCGATAGATTCATAGGTTTTACGACCCATAATTACAGGTTTACCCATAGTGCAGCGCTTAAACCAAGCAAAATCTGCGGGTAGATGCCACGGCATCTGATTGTCTTTACCAATAACTCTATTTTTCGCCATCGCGGCAATCATACTAATGTTCATTTGACTCCTTCAATTTATACAATCGGTCGGCGGCGATAAAACAACAAACCGGGCATTGCCAAACCAACCGCCAATCCTGCGATAATAAACATGGCTTTGAGAAAATTTTCCATCAAAGAAGACATTAACTCAAGAGAATAACCTTGTTGATTAAGCTCCACTAGAGCGATCATCGCTTTAAAGGCAAACACCCCTGGAATCATGGGAATAACTGACGCTACGGTAAACACTTTTGGGTGAGCCAGAAAACGGTGAGACCAATGCACACCAACCATGCCCACTAGTGTTGCGGCAAAAAACGTTGCCCATTCGATAGGAATGCCATAATGCATCATTAGATATCGAGAACCGTGCCCTAGTGCCCCGCCAATAGCGCAGTACTTTAATGCGTTTTGCGGTACGTTGAACACCAAGGCAAAACCAACTGCAGGAATGGCGGCAAAAAACATGTCGTTAAGCAGACCGAGTAACAAGCCAAAAGAAATCATGCCACCCACCCCCAAACACCAACCAAGCTCATCGCAGCAACAATACCCAAACAAGTAGCCAGAGTGAGAAGACTTGCCATCACAAAACGGGCAATACCCATATTGATGTACCCCTTAAGCATATCCGCCACCGAGTTGATTAAGGGAAAACCCGGAACTAACATCAACACAGAAGAAGCCATGACTATAAAGGGAGTATTGCCAATGTCGAAGATGACTGCCTGAGCCGATACCACCGTTGTTACAAACGCAGTAACAGCAAAGTTCATCAAAGGGTTAAAGTGACGATGACCAATTTCTTGTCGTACAATCATTCCAATTGCAGACGCGAAAAACGTCATAAAGAAAATGGCCCAATCCCCACCTGCCAAACGACTAAAAGCAGCACAAGACAGGCCAATCATGAGCACTACCAGCCAGCGATTGTAGCGCTCTGGACTGATCTCATTGATCTTTTCTTGTGCCATAGAAGCATCGAGAATGCCTCGCTCCAACATAATGCAAATGCGTTGGACTTGGGTTATCACACGCATGTTAATCCCGCGGTCAGGACTGCGCCGTGCTGTTGTAATACAGTGTTCTTGATAAACGGTAGTGACCACGAGTGAACTCGCAGATAGCGAAACTTCCACTTCATCCATTCCGCAAGCCAGTCCTATACGTCTAATAATGTCTCCGACTAGAGTGCTTTCCGCACCATGAGCCAGTAACATTTGTCCAGATTGTGCAATGAGGCGCGACACTGCCCTTTGCTTAGAAGCCATCCTTACTCCCAATGTACCTTTCCATTAAACCGTATTCTGACAGATAAAATACAGAAACCTTTGATTTAGACACAAAAAAACCGCAATAAAATTGCGGCTTTATGTCTAAGATCGATTAATCGCGAACGTAGACAACGTGTCCGTCGTCTTCTTCATCATCCCAATCGTCCCAGTCGTCGTCATCTTCAGTGATAACATCCTTACCCGACATAGCGTCTTTGTGGTAGTCATCCCACATAAAGTTAACTTTGTCTTCTTCGGCCACCTCTTCTTCTTCGCGAGGTAGGTTCTCCATAAAGTCTGCTAACTTGTAACACAGCTCTTTAGTACCACTTCGGTTAACCGCAGAGATTTTAAAATAGTCCCCTTCCCAAGCGAGCGCATCCAAGATTTCTTGAATTCTTGCGTCAGCCTCTTCTTCAGGCATTAGGTCTACTTTATTAAATACCAGCCAACGGGGCTTATCAGCCAACTTTTCACTGTATTGCTCTAGCTCATCAATGATGGTTAAAGCGTTCTGAGCAGGATCCGTTTGATCAATCGGTAAGATATCGATCATATGCAGCAGCACTCGACAGCGCTCCAAGTGCTTAAGGAATCGAATGCCTAAGCCAGCACCATCAGCAGCACCTTCGATAAGACCTGGGATATCAGCTACCACAAAGCTTTTTTCTGGTACAACGCTCACTACACCAAGACTTGGGATCAAAGTAGTGAAAGGATAATCAGCCACTTTGGGTTTTGCCGCAGATACGGCGCGGATAAATGTCGATTTACCCGCATTAGGCAGACCTAGCATACCCACATCAGCAAGTAGCAGTAGTTCTAAGCGAAGTTCGCGAACTTCCCCTTTAGTGCCCAACGTTTTCTGACGTGGAGCACGGTTTACCGATGACTTAAATCGCGTATTGCCTAAGCCATGCCAGCCACCTTTTGCAACCATGACTTTTTTGCCATGCTCCGCCACTTCACCAACGATTTCGTTAGTGTGGATATCGACGGCACGAGTTCCGACAGGAACGCGTAATACCTTGTCTTTACCGCGCTTACCTGTACAGTTACCGCCACGGCCATTTTCACCGCGCTCCCCTTCATAGAAGCGCTGGAATCGGTAGTCGATCAGTGTGTTTAGGTTTTCATCGGCTTGGATATATACATCACCGCCGTCACCACCATCACCACCATCTGGGCCACCTTTGGCTACGAATTTTTCGCGCCAGAAGCTAACAACGCCGTTGCCACCATCGCCAGCTTGGACTTTTACTACCGCTTCATCAACGAATTTCATTTGATACTCCGCAATTTGCGTTGCTCTATTGCAATGCTATCAATTCTAGCAGATCCCACTTTCGGATCGATCACCTGTGATCTTGGATCGCCGCTCTGGAAAAATGGACAAAAACTCTTTGCCAGAATCCTTGTCAATATTCCCTAAGTCGCAATAAAAAACCCTGCCGAATCGGCAGGGCTTTTGAATTCAGCGAGAAAGGTAAATTACTCAGCTTCGATGCTTACGAATTTACGATTCTTAGGACCTTTCACTTCAAACTTAACTTTACCGTCAGTTAGAGCGAAAAGTGTGTGGTCTTTACCAAGGCCTACGTTGTTACCAGCGTGGAACTTAGTACCACGTTGACGAACAATGATGTTACCTGCAAGAACAGATTCACCACCGAAACGCTTAACACCTAGACGTTTGCTTTCTGAATCGCGGCCGTTACGAGTAGAACCACCAGCTTTTTTGTGTGCCATTGTTAAACTCTCCTAAATCAATTAAGCGTTGATGCCAGTGATTTTCACTTCAGTGAACCACTGACGGTGACCTTGTTGCTTACGAGAGTGCTTACGACGACGGAACTTAACGACTTTTACTTTATCGCCACGACCGTGTTGTACTACTTCTGCAACAACTTTGCCGCCCTCTACAAGAGGTGCGCCAACTTTAACTTCTTCACCGTTAGCAACAAGAAGAACTTTATCAAATTCAACAGTTGCACCAGTTTCAACGTCCAATTTCTCTAAACGAAGAGTTTGACCTTCGCTTACACGGTGTTGTTTACCACCAGATTGGAAAACAGCGTACATATCTTACTCCGCTTTTTCCGCACAGCCTTTTGCGTATATCTTGTGCAAACAGGGTGTGCGCTAAACTAATCATCAATAGGGCGCAGATTCTACAGAAAGGATGTCCCTATGACAAGCCATATTTTGAAAAAAATGGCGAAAAGCTAATCGCCAAACAAAAGTGCGCCGATCATGCCTTTTAACCGTGTATTTATCAACGTTTTTTAGTGTATTATTCAACAACTAAAGCAGACAAGAACACCTTGCAGGATCTAACTTCAGCCGGACTTACAATGGATTTTAAAGCTATCCAAGCGCTTACTGCCGATGACATGGCAAAAGTGAATCAAATTATACAATCACAATTGAACTCAGATGTTTCTCTTATTAACCAGCTTGGCTTTTATATAGTCAATAGCGGTGGTAAGCGTATTAGACCACTGTTGGCGGTATTATCAGCCCGTGCGCTCGACTACAAAGGAGAGCACCACAATACAGCCGCTGCCTTTATTGAGTTTATCCACACGGCGACCCTGTTGCACGACGATGTCGTCGATGAATCTGATATGCGCAGAGGTAAAGCAACGGCCAATGCCGCGTTTGGTAATGCGGCCAGTGTTCTGGTCGGAGACTTTATCTATACGCGCTCTTTTCAAATGATGACAGAGCTAGGATCAATGAAGATCCTCAAATTGATGAGTGATGCGGTAAATGTAATAGCAGAAGGCGAAGTTCTTCAACTGATGAACTGCAACGATCCAAACACTACCGAAGAGAGTTACATGCAAGTCATCTACTCGAAGACGGCAAGGTTGTTTGAGGCTGCAACTCAAATTGGCGCCATACTCAGCGACGCGCCCAATGACATTGAAGAGGCCTTGCAAAATTACGGCAAGTACTTAGGAACTGCGTTCCAGCTTATCGATGATGTCATGGATTACACTTCAGACGGCGACGAGATGGGTAAAAACGTCGGTGACGACTTGGCAGAAGGCAAGCCAACCCTTCCCTTACTTCACGCCATGCACAACAGCGCTCCAGAGCAAAGTGCAATGATTAGAGAAGCGATTGAAAAATCCAATGGTATGGACAAACTCGACCCAATACTCGCAGTCATGAACGAAGTGGGTTCTCTGGAGTACACAAGAGAAAAAGCATACCAAGAAGCCGATAAGGCAATAGAAGCCCTCTCTGTTCTTCCTAACTCGCCATACAAAGAAGCCCTGATAACGCTCGCACATATGTCGGTTCACAGAACAAAGTAAAGCTCGCCTGTTGCAGTAAACCAAAGGAAGGCAATTTGCCTTCCTTTTTAGTAGTAGCGGTGACAACCACCGTGAAGTTGCAGGTTCTCTTCGAGCTCTCTCGCTTCAGCAGTGAATTGCTGATGGGAAGCCTGCTCTTCTAGCAAAATTGTGCCCATTTCTCTATCGACAGCCAATACCAAGCCGACTTTGCGATCGCATTCGACAAACATGCCCGTTTTCACATTTTCAATATCCATAGTTTCCTCCTTTATATAGGAAATTACGGACTGAGAAATAGAAAGATCAAAAAAGCCGATCTTAGGATCGGCTTTAGCTATCTTGTTATAGTGTGACTACTTTGCGAAATCGACACCAATTTCTATATCGCCACTTAGTGTCTCAAGCATACCGTCCAGTGCTGCTTGCTCAAACTGGCTAAGTGCACCGTAGCTAAGTACTTCTTCGACACCTTCTTTACCCAATTTTACTGGTTGAGCAAAGTAAGGCGTGTGATCGCCAGGGCCTTCTACATAAGCACACTCAACAACGCCTTCTTCACCTTGAAGCGCTTTAACAAGAGCAAGTCCAAAGCGACATGCTGCTTGGCCCATAGAGAGCGTAGCAGAACCACCACCTGCTTTTGCTTCAACAACTTCCGTACCCGCATTTTGAATACGCTTAGTCAGCGCCGCCACTTCTTCATCAGTGAACTCAACACCTTCTACCTGAGATAGAAGAGGTAGAATAGTCACACCTGAGTGGCCACCGATAACAGGTACTCGAACGTCACCTGGATCTTTACCTTTTAACTCAGCAACGAACGTCTCTGAGCGAATAACATCTAGAGTTGTGACACCGAAGAGCTTGCGTTTGTCGTAAACACCTGCTTTTTTCAAAACTTCCGCAGCAATTGGCACTGTTGTATTTACAG
Organism: Vibrio sonorensis; assembly: GCF_001854765.1. Lineage (GTDB taxonomy): Bacteria > Pseudomonadota > Gammaproteobacteria > Enterobacterales > Vibrionaceae > Vibrio > Vibrio sonorensis. The sequence goes on from NZ_LJJE01000027.1 coordinate 49,904, forward strand.
GGTTTGTGATGATACCGATACAAGCTTTAGGACATACTTGCGCAATTTTTTCCGCTAGAGATTTAACGATGCCGGCATTTACGTTAAACAGATCGGCGCGATCCATTCCAGGTTTACGAGCAACGCCCGCAGAGATAAGAACCACGTCAGCACCCTCTAGTGCTGGAGTAGGATCTTCACCAGCGTATCCTTTAATAGACACTGGTGTTGGGATATGACTTAGATCAGCAGCAACACCAGGCGTCACAGGTGCAATATCGTATAGAGCAAGATCTGAACCTGCAGGCAGGCGATTTTTTAGCAATAGAGCTAGGGCTTGACCGATGCCTCCAGCGGCACCAATTACGGCTACTTTCATCGTAGTTCTCCTTGAGATAAATCTCTTATAAATGTCTTGTAGGGTGATTCGTAATCATGTGTTTCAAAATTATAGTAATCACATCTCCATTACAATCGTTTAACTTCATCTTTGCGACTTCGCTCAACTCAGTCTTCACGTGCTACGACCCCCTGCAGGATTATTAACTGAATCCCAGGTTTTGACAAAGTTTTCTCGACCTATTTATCCCACAAAAAACAGGGATTTTATGAGATTAAATCCAACTTTTCGCGGTTCTATAATGGCTGGTTTATTAATAACATTTAACTTTCATTTTCACGAATAAAATCACCTGAAAGAAACAAGTTGTTTACTTAATGAATGACATTAGTCGCGTAGAGAATATTCGGTTTGTCATCAGGCGGGATTTACAGTGATGTGACAGACAGATTTTACCTCTTCGTTTGTTTAAAAGTGCATAGCTATGCGAAAATATTCACTTCCAAACATAAATGGGCAAAAGAACCATGCGTAATTCAGAAAAACAAGATAACCTCGTCCGTGCATTTAAAGCTCTCCTTAAAGAAGAACGATTCGGCTCTCAGGGTGATATCGTCGAAGCACTGAAGAATGAAGGTTTCGAAAACATCAACCAGTCAAAAGTCTCTCGCATGCTAACTAAATTTGGTGCGGTGAGAACTCGTAATGCAAAAATGGAAATGGTTTACTGCCTTCCAGCGGAACTGGGTGTCCCTACGGTTTCAAGTTCATTACGAGAACTTGTTCTAGATATCGACCACAATGCAGCATTAGTAGTGATTCATACTGGGCCCGGTGCGGCGCAGCTTATTGCACGCTTATTGGATTCGCTCGGCAAAGCGGAGGGTATTTTAGGAGTCGTGGCAGGAGATGACACCATTTTTATCACGCCAACTTTGAATATAACGACAGAACAATTATTTAAGTCTGTCTGTGACCTATTCGAATACACGGGCTAATGACAATTTATTGTCACTGATTATCAGTCACGCCAAAATAACTGGCGTGACTTATGTCACATTTTTACCAAACTAGTCATATCATTTTCATTTACTGATAAACCCATGATTTATCAGGCCTCAAGCTAATACTTTACCAACAATACTTCCCTTACATTTCAGTGTAATTTGCTACATTTCTTAACAATCGTATAATTATGTGCCGTTTTTTTTGCTATGATTCAGCCACTTTTTCAACACACGGATTGAAAAAGATGCCGTTTCCAATATAGGAAACCCCCTGAGCAACTACACTTGCAAAGGGGCTAATAATGAATAAGGAAGGGAAATTCATGGCATTAAACAAACTTATCAAAGTCGGTGCTATTGCCGCTGCTGTAATGGGCGCTGGCGCTGTTAACGCACAAGAGTTCGTTACTATTGGTACCGGTTCTGTTACTGGTGTTTACTACCCAACTGGTGGTGCGATCTGTAAGCTGGTTAACAAAGGCCGTAAAGAACACAACATCCGCTGTTCTGTAGAGTCTACCGGCGGTTCTATCTACAACGTGAATACCATGCGCTCTGGCGAGCTAGACTTCGGTATCGTTCAGTCAGACTGGCAGTACCACGGTTACAACGGTACAAGTAAGTTTGAAGAGCAAGGTCCGTACAGCAAACTACGCGCTGTATTCTCTTTGCACACCGAACCATTCAACATCATCGCTCGTGCTGATTCTGGCATCGAAAACGTAACCGACCTTAAAGGCAAGCGCGTTAACATCGGTAACCCAGGTTCTGGTGACCTTGCGACTATGGGTGTGGTAATGGAAGCAATGGGTTGGACCAACGAAGACTTTAAACTGGCTTCTCAGCTTAAAGGTTCTGAGCGTTCACAAGCTCTTTGTGACAACAAAATCGACGCATTTGTCTACGTTGTTGGTCATCCGAACGGATCTATCAAAGAAGCAACCACTTCATGTGATGCTAAGCTAGTTTCTGCTACTGGTGCTCAAATCGACAAGATTGTTGCGGATAACCCTTACTACGCATACAGCACTGTTCCGGCAGGCATGTACCGAGGTACAGATGGTGACGTAAACAGCTTCGGTGTGGCAGCAACGCTAGTAACAAATTCGGACGTATCTGATGATGTTGCTTACAACGTCGCTAAGTCTGTATTCGAAAACTTCGATACTTTCAAACGCCTACACCCTGCGTTTGCTAACCTGAAGAAAGAAGATATGGTATCAGCAGGTCTGTCTGTACCTCTTCACCCAGGCGCAGAAAAATACTACAAAGAAATCGGTCTACTTAAGTAACCTTTTCTATAGACATATCGCCTCACTCATCAAATATTTTGGTGTTCACGAGGTAAAGAACGGAGGAGCAATGCTCCTCCTTCTAATCATATGGCCCAATACTTTTTGGCCATATATCAAATTTGGCTTCTACCATTTCGAAGCCACTCTTTTAAACACCCTAAGAATTATTCAACAATTGAGCAATTTCTCATCTGCACTAAACTGTAAGATGCGAAATTAGATCCAAGCTATGGATCTGAACATAACAAGGATAAAGTACATGACGCAGACAACATCACCGTCTCAAGATGTGCAAGATATGGTCGCACAAGCAGATACTGGCGCGCGAAACCCTAGTGGTATTCCGGGTCGTATCCTTTGGTTTGTGCCACTTTGTTGGTCTTTATTTCAACTTTGGTACGCATCCCCCCTGCCGTTCATTTTTAATTTTGGCGTACTAAACGACACTGAAGCACGTGCAATCCATCTTACTTTTGCCGTTTTCCTCGCGTTTACCGCTTATCCGGCGATGAAAAATTCACCAAGAGACCACATTCCGGCATTGGATTGGTTACTTGCCTTAGCGGGTAGTTTTTCCGCCGCCTATATCTATATTTTTTATACCGAGTTGGCAGACCGCTCCGGAGCCCCAGCCTCTTTTGACATCGTTATCGCTGTAGCAGGTATGGTTTTGCTACTAGAAGCGACGCGTCGAGCTTTAGGGCCACCACTTATGGCGGTAGCAGCGGTATTCCTGCTATACACTTTCGCTGGCCCACATATGCCAGACGTCATTGCCCACAAAGGTGCGAGCTTAAACAAAGCTATGTCTCACCTTTGGTTGACCACTGAAGGGGTATTTGGGGTTGCACTGGGTGTTTCCACCTCCTTTGTATTCCTATTTGTACTCTTTGGTGCAATGCTAGAAAGGGCAGGCGCTGGTGCCTATTTTATTAAAGTTGCTTTCTCACTGCTTGGCCATATGAAAGGCGGTCCTGCAAAAGCGGCGGTTGTCGCTTCTGGCTTATCTGGTCTCGTATCTGGCTCATCTATTGCTAACGTAGTAACGACGGGAACCTTTACCATTCCACTAATGAAACGCGTAGGCTTCCCCGGCACCAAAGCGGGGGCAGTAGAAGTAGCCGCCTCGACCAATGGTCAGCTTACACCACCAATTATGGGTGCAGCGGCATTCCTGATGGTTGAGTACGTGGGTATCTCTTATGTGGAAGTGATCAAAGCGGCACTGCTTCCAGCGTTGATTTCTTACATTGCTCTTATCTACATTGTCCACCTTGAAGCTTGTAAGGCGGGTATGACTGGCCTTCCTCGTCGCCACAACCCAACCGTGATCCAAGGTTTATTGTCATTTACCGGTACTATCCTTGGCCTGTGTGTAATCAGTGCCGCGGTATACTACGGTGTCGGTTGGACTAAAGACGTGTTTGGCGACGCAGCCACATCGATCGTGACCGCAGCCCTCCTGATCGCTTACGTATTACTGGTGAAAGTCTCTTCAAATCATATTGAAGACGGTGCTATCGAGATTGATTCTGAAATCACCGAAGTCCCAGATCCTGGCCCGACTATCAAGTCAGGTTTACACTACTTGCTACCTATTGTCGTTCTGGTTTGGTGTCTTACCGTTGAACGCTTCTCTCCTGGTCTGTCCGCGTTTTGGGCAACGGTCTTTATGATCTTTATCCTAATCACGCAACGACCACTTATCACCCTGCTTTCTAAACAAGGTGATGTGATTGAGCAAACTAAAGCTGGCTTTGTTGATCTTGCCGAGAGTTTGGTCAACGGCGCTCGCAACATGATTGGTATCGGTGTTGCCACCGCAGCAGCGGGTACTGTTGTTGGCGTAGTGACCCTGACAGGTATCGGTCTGGTCATGACAGACTTCGTCGAGTTTATCTCCGGTGGTAATATTATCCTGATGCTTTTGTTTACCGCAGTGATCAGTTTAATTCTGGGGATGGGCCTACCGACAACGGCAAACTATATCGTTGTATCTACACTGATGGCTCCAGTTATCGTAACACTGGGAGCTCAACACGGACTTATCATCCCATTGATTGCCGTTCACCTGTTTGTTTTCTACTTCGGTATCTTGGCTGACGATACACCACCTGTTGGTTTAGCTGCTTTTGCCGCGGCCGCTATTGCTAAATCTGACCCTATCAGAACAGGTATTCAAGGTTTTACCTACGATATTCGAACGGCCATATTGCCATTTATGTTTATCTTCAATACTCAGTTATTGATGATGGGCATCGACAGTTGGTGGCACCTTCTCCTAACGGTAGTATCGTCAATTATTGCCATGTTGATCTTCTCGGCAGCCACTCAAGGTTGGTGGTTCACGCGTAACAAATGGTGGGAAACTGTTCTTCTATTGGTACTAACCTTCTCCTTCTTTAGACCAGGTTTCTGGTGGGATATGATCTATCCGGCAAAAGATCTTTCACCAGGTATTGAGATAGCGCAAATCACGGAATCTCTTAATGTTGGAGAATCATTAGAGCTTCGTGTCGCAGGTGAAAACTTGGAAGGAGATATGGTTGAAAAAACCGTCCGACTTCCGTTTGATGATGAAGCTGTCGGTGCTGACGACCGACTCTCTTCCATGGGTTTAATGCTAACTGAAAACGAAGGCAAAATGATCGTCGACATGGTTGAGTTCGGTAGCCCTGCTGAAGCCGCTGGTGTCGATTTCGATTGGGAAATTAAAACCATTGTTCAAGATGCAGACCGACCGATGAAAGAGTGGGTATTTGTACCAACACTCTTGATTCTGTTCTTGTTAGGCATGAACCAGAGACGACGCGCTCAAAAGGAACAACTGAGCGTATAGTAAAGGGGGTGTTGGATTTAATTTAAAGCCGACATTCCCTAGCCCCATCTCTAAGGTGGGGCTAAGATTTATTAGAAACCTACTAAAAATAGTAGGCAGCGCAACGGACGCATCTTTTCATTAAAAGAGAATATAAAAATGTATAAGCAGATCCTTGTTCCAGTTGATCTAAACGAAAAAGGCTTTTCTCATAAAGCAGTTGAGCTTGCCGTTTGGCACGCTAAACACTCAAATGCAGAAGTACACCTACTCAATGTATTGCCCGGTATCCATATGTCCATGGTTGCTACTTACTTTCCAAAAGATGCGGCAAACAAAATGAAGCAAGATGTCGCTTCTCAATTAAAGCAGTTTGCGAATGAGCATATTAGTGAAGATGTTGTCTACAAAGTCCACGTTGCAGAAGGAAAACCATATGCGACGATTCTAGACTTTGCCGACAAGCTCGGCGCCGACTTGATCATTATGCCAAGCCACAAGCGTTCAAAAATCGACAAAGTGGTACTAGGTTCAGTAGCGAGTAAAGTTGTACAGAACTCGCCCGTCAACGTAATGGTTGTTAAGCCGCAAGGTTAACGACTTTGCTTTGGGATAAAGCACCGCTTCGCCGGTGCTTTTTTTATAGGTACTACCTATTGATTAAATCTGCAATACCCATTTTATTTACGCTTAAATAATCTTAATACTGTCTCTATACCAAGTGACTAAAGAGACTGTGTTATGAAAAAGACCCTAAGCTTTGCTGCTATTCATTTTACCATGCATTCAGCGTGGCTTTTTTATTAACCGGCGACGTTTTGATTGGTAGCTTGATTGCCATGACAGAACCAATGGTCAATACCGTGGCCTTTTATGTACATGAGAAAGTTTGGGCTAATCACCCACGGCTGCGGGTGTTGGGGAAAAGTGCAAAAGTAAAGACCACCAGCTTCGCCGTTGTCCATTTTAGTGTTGCGTTTAGCGTCGCTTACCTTTTATCGGGAAGCATTTTTATCGGTGGGCTTGTTGCTGCCATAGAGCCTAGTATTAATACCTTAGCGTACTACTTTCACGAGTTGAGTTGGCAAAAAAAGCATGCCGTTCAACCCGTTTAAATAGGGTAATGAGAAACACAATTCCCTTCTGTTAAAGCGACATTAAACTTCTGCGCTTGACCATCTAGACTCACTTCCAATGGATAGAGCTTACTTGGTTCAGGGTCGTTGAGATCGTAGTAGATCGGAGCTTCAACTTGAAAAAGCGCACTGACTTCGTTGCTGCGAACATCAATGGAAGATGATAAGTCATACCATTAAATTTGACCATTGCAGACACTAAGCCCGCCGCATAAGTTTGATAGTGGATATCCACTAAAAACTCACACCCACCACCGTGGTGCCAGATTTGCTCTGTTGTGATGTGTTCGAGTCTTACATGGCGAATAAACTGTAAGTAAGGTTCTTTCCAAATACCAATTCGCTTATCCGTTAGTGTGTAATCACTTTCACCTAAATGGCATATTTGTTTAGGCTCATCAGAAATTAGTAAATCTTCCTCTTCCTCCAAAAACAAAATTTCAAAACGATTTCGACCTAGCTGTAGGTATGGACGTATATCTTTTCTATACTCACTCTGACTGGCATCACAATCAAACACTGCCACTCCATTTACTCGAACTTCCGCGTGATAATCAATACCACCAATCACCAAATCTACGGCGGGAAAGTTCAACATCGCTTGATCCACTTCGATGTCGTGCATGAGATGCCACTCTTGTTCGGCAATGCATTCCTCAGAAAGCTCGTCAGGTAAAATCTCGCTTAGAGGAGCGGGAAAAGTTATGTCGTCTTGGGGGATCGAAAGATCCGTGAGGGGAGAAAGTTGCCACTGGCCTGCTAGTGAATAGGTCATACAAAAATTGAGCTAGATCAAAGTTGACCCATTATAGTGAAACTGATACCAATTGAATAGAAAAATACCAGCACGGTAGCTGGTATTATTTTGAATTATAGCGATTTATTCTTCGTCATCTTCTTCTGGATAGAGGGCATCTTCACCTTCGTAGTAGGTACCCCAACCGTCATAAATGATGTCGTACTTTTCTGCGAGGTGAACCAGCTTCTCAACTTGCTCATCGATGACTTCTGGATTTAAAGCAGATTGCATCGTAGCATCACAGCACAGTAGCTTGTTGCCGTCTTCATCTTCTGTCTCTTCTGCTTCTAAAACCTCGAAGCCCATTTTGAATGCTTCTACGACCGCTTTTTCCAGTGTTGCAAAGTCTTCAGCAAAAAGGTGGTGCTCGATTTCATACAAAGCATCTGGATCACTGCCATCTTCAAGCAGAGCCTGAACAATATCTCGTGTGTCTTCTTTTTGAATTTCAATTAGTTCTTCTACAGAAAGATAATCATCTTCATGAGACATAGTTGGCGCTCCAAATTTGAAAAGTTTGATCTATGGTTGTCGCGACGAAATATGGCATGGATCGTTAAAAATTGCTACTAGCAAAGTCGATCAAATCCATGCTTTCTACTTCTAAATGACACTAGGTCGATCCGATCGCGATCACAGCGCTAGAAACTTAACATTTTATTTTCATTTTCCATATTCAGAGTTTTATTTTCCCACCCCACAATACTCAAATTCATTATAAGGTGCGTTTTTATGGTGGTTGAGTGCATAGAGCATTCTCGCTCTGTCTTGAATAATAATGGTGAAGAAACAAGCAAAGCGACTAATTTGTGCATGTCTATTCGACTTTTACCACTTTGTTTGCACTAATTTGGCCACTGTATCAGGCATAGATGCTCACTCAAGCAAATTGACTAACACTGACCCGTATCGAAACATTAATCCAAAAAAACTAGTTTTTAAGCCTATTAGGCTATCAAACCCTTCATCAACAGGCTTTATATCCAATGCGGTAACTTGAAACTTGTTTACAAGCTTGCCATAAATAGGGGCTGGAATAAGAGTAAGGACACACTATGAGTAAGCTGTACGTAGGATCAGAAGTCGGCCAACTAAGGCGAGTATTGTTAAATCGCCCAGAAAGAGCATTGACTCACCTAACACCATCAAACTGCCATGAGTTGCTGTTTGACGATGTATTAGCGGTAGAAGCCGCGGGTGAAGAACATGATAAATTTGCCACTACGTTGCGTGAACAAGGCGTGGAAGTGTTACTTTTACACGATATGCTGGTAGAAACGTTAGCAATAGCAGAAGCCAAGCAGTGGTTGTTAGAAACACAAATTTCTGATTTTCGCTACGGCCCAACATTCGCCAATGACCTGCGCTGCTATTTAGCGGATATGGACAATGAACACTTAGCAACCGTGCTTCTCGGCGGCCTTGCCTACTCAGAACTTCCAATCAAGTCGTCATCCATGCTTCCTAGCATGCACCGACCACTCGACTTTGTGATTGAACCGCTTCCCAACCACCTATTTACTCGCGATACCTCGTGCTGGGTTTATGGTGGAGTTTCACTTAACCCTATGATGAAGCCTGCCCGCCAAAGAGAGACCAATCACCTACGTGCGATCTACCGTTGGCACCCAGTCTTCGCCGGCCAAGACTTTATCAAGTACTTTGGTGATGAAGATCTTCATTACGACAACGCCAACATCGAAGGGGGTGACGTATTAGTGATTGGCAAAGGTTCGGTTCTGGTGGGCATGTCTGAGCGTACCTCACCTCAAGGAGTAGAGAATCTAGCGGCGAACTTGTTTAAACATGGACAGGCCAAAGAGGTCATAGCCATTAACCTTCCTAAACACAGGTCTTGCATGCATTTAGATACGGTAATGACCCATATGGATGTGGACACTTTTTCAGTGTATCCAGAGATCATGCGTAAAGATCTTGAGACTTGGCGTCTTTCGCCACGGAAAGATGGCACCATGCAAGTTGATCATGTGAAAAGCTATGTTCACGCGATAGAAGAGGCGCTAGGCGTCGACTATTTAAAAATCATCACAACCGGTGGCGACAGCTATGAAGCTGAACGTGAACAGTGGAACGATGCCAACAATGTTCTTACCGTAAAACCGGGTGTGGTCATCGGTTACGAACGCAATGTCTACACCAATGAAAAGTACGATAAAGCGGGCATTGAGGTACTGACAATTCCGGGTAACGAACTTGGTCGTGGTAGAGGTGGTGCTCGCTGTATGAGCTGCCCAATAGAAAGAGACGGGATTGAGTAAGTATCTCGTTCCCCTAAGCAAAAAGCAGCGCCTTAGCGCTGCTTTTTCGTTGCAGTAGAGTTTACTACTCTGTACCACCAACGGTTAGTGAGTCAAGTTTGAGGCTGGGCTGACCAACGCCTACTGGCACGCTTTGCCCTGCTTTACCACAAACACCTACGCCTTTATCTATTGCAAGATCGTTACCTACCATAGACACTTGCTGCATTGCCTCAATACCTGAGCCGATCAACGTCGCCCCTTTTACTGGACGTGTGATTTTTCCGTCTTCAATTAAGTAGGCTTCTGAAGCAGAGAAAACAAATTTTCCTGAGGTAATATCAACTTGACCACCACCAAAGTTAGGGGCATAAAGCCCTTTCTTGACGGTAGAGATAATTTCTTCTTGAGTGTGCTCACCTGGTAGCATGTAAGTATTAGTCATACGAGGCATTGGCAGGTGTGCATAAGACTCTCGACGGCCATTACCCGTAGGATTAACACCCATTAGGCGAGCATTCAACTTATCCTGCATATAGCCTTTCAACACACCATTCTCTATCAGTGTATTGTACTGACCAGCTACACCTTCATCATCAATATTTAACGAACCTCGCAGGTCTTTAAGTGTGCCGTCATCGACAATGGTGCACACATCCGAGGTCACTTTCTCACCAACTTTACCACTGAATACCGATGATTCTTTGCGGTTAAAGTCACCTTCTAAACCGTGACCAACGGCTTCGTGAAGAAGCACACCCGGCCATCCAGCCCCCAGAACTACCGGCATAGCCCCTGCAGGTGCGGCATCCGCTTCTAAGTTCACCAAAGCCATGCGGATCGCTTCATCAGCAAATTGGTAAGCGACTTGTGTGCCATCGCTGTCAGATAGGAAATAGTCATAAGAAAAACGACCTCCACCACCAGAGCTACCGCGCTCTCGTCTGTCACCACGCTGAGCCAAGACACTAATAGACAACCTAACTAGGGGACGAATATCTCCAGCATAGGTACCATCGCTCGCCGCAACTAACATCTGTTCGTGAACGCCACTCAAACTAATGGAAACTTCTTTAATCAAAGGCTCTTTAGTACGAATATAAGCGTCTAGAGCTTGAAGGAGCTCCGTTTTTTGCTTCTTTTCCCAACTTTCAAGGGGGTTGACTGCCGCATATTGAACTTGGTTATCACTGCGTTTAAACGCTTGAACTTTACCATTTGCACCTTGCTGTGCAATGCCACGGGCCGCTATCGCACTCTGCTTCAAGCCATCAAGTTGGATCTGATCAGAATATGCAAAGCCTGTTTTTTCACCGCTTACGGCTCGAACACCTACACCACAATCGATATTGAATGAGCCGTCTTTAATAATGCTGTCTTCAAGCACCAGTGATTCATGCCAGCTAGATTGAAAGTAGATATCTGCATAATCAATCTGACGAGTGGCAATGCTCTCAAGCGTTTGAGCGATATCTTGCTCGGTCAATCCCGACGGAGTTAATAGCGCTTGTTCAACTTGGTTAATGGTCATAGTTAGCTCTTGTTTATTAATTGTGCTGTAAAGCGATTATGGTTTAAGACTGGCATGCTCTGCCTTACCTTATCCACTTGTTTTAAATCTATATCTGCGAGAAGTAAACCTTTCTCTTGGTCAAGAGAGGCGACTACCTCACCCCATGGGTCTATCACCATAGAATGTCCCCAAGTTTCTCTGCCACAAGGGTGTTTACCTGTTTGATTGGCCGCAACCACCCAACTTTGAGTTTCGATTGCTCTTGCGCGCAGTAGTGGCAGCCAATGTGCCTTACCAGTAACAGCGGTAAACGCGGCTGGTACTAAAATGACATTGGCTCCTAACCTTACTAGTTCACTGTATAAGGCTGGAAAGCGAAGATCATAGCATATTGTTAGCCCCAGTCGGCAGTCAGGTCCTTGTGAGACCACAACTTCGTTTCCCGCGACAAAGGTTTCAGACTCCCGATAATGTCGATGCCCATCCGAAACATCAACGTCAAACATATGCAGTTTGTCATAGATGGCTAAAGTCTTTCCAGTATCATCAAACACAATCGAACTGGTACTGACTTTATCCTCGCGTTTAATTGGCATACTTCCAACCACTAAATACACCTGATGCTGCTGAGCCAATAAACTCAATCTCGTTTGCAAAATACCTTGTTCGAATACTTCCGCATGACGGTAATAATCCGCTTTACTGCCAAACACCAATGCATTTTCCGGAATGAGGACAAGATCTGCATTCTGCTCTGCTGCGAGCGAGAGCTGTTGGCTGATGTAATCGAGGTTCTCTACGGGGTCCGCCCCCGAGGTCATTTGAATAATGGCTATCCTTTCCATATCTACCCCTTAACTAATCTGACTACTCCAGCGTTTCTTTCATCGATTTAGGTAGAGTAAACTCCCCTTTACTCCGAGAAATTTCTCGTACTTCAGGTGCGTCGATTGGCCCTTTTACTTGGTAGTTCACTTGAGTAAATACTTCTACCACCGGAGAAATAACCGTAGTGATGGCCAGCACGTAAAGCGCCGTTTGTGGCGTAACGGCAAAGGCACTCAACACCGGAATTCCCGAGGTGATATCTGGAACAAAGTTCACTTCGGCATCGACATAACGAGTGTTTAAGTTCGCTATTCCTTTAATCGTCATTTCCCCTGCAACCGCATCCATCTTAATGTCGTTAGTAAGGAAAATACCATTACGGATCTCTCCGCTACCTGTAATACTGTTAAAGGCCATACCTTTATCAAACACATCCGAGAAATCGAGCTGCATCTTGCGAATGATGGAATCGAGACTAAACAAGCCCAATAACTTAGCGGCACCACTGACATCAGATACGACACCTTTACCCAACTTAGTGTTCATCGTTCCTTCTAATGTAGACACCTTCATCGCCCAGGGTGCGCCATGCCAGTCTACTTTACCTTCCATCGCGAAGGGTGCTTGTTGAATACCAGTAGAAACCCCAAATCGCTCCATGATATCGCTGTTGTTTTCACCTTGTACTTTGATGTCGAGTTCCGTATGACTCAGATTCTCATCCAATGTCCAAGATCCCTTCATCTCAACTTCACTCGTACCACTGCGAAAACTCAGTCGCTTCCATTCAAGTTTAGTACCTTGACGTTGCATATCTAAGTTACTTTTACCGACGCGATAACCTTGCAGCCAAAAATCGTCAACCGCCACTGTCATATTGGGTACGTATTTGTGAAAAGCGCGATCAAATTCAGAAATTAAGGGTAAATCTTCTTTATCTGGTTCAAATAGAGAGCGGTCTTTGTATTCTTCATCCAGCGATGGCAGATAGATGTGCAGTTTGTCCAACGACACAGAAAGATCATAAGGCTCAATATAGCTGGCTTCACCGCTTGCTTGATCGCTATCGAGCGTCATGTACCAACCCAAATTCTTTCGACGAGCATTAAACTTTAAGTCATCCCATTCGATACCGGCTAATGTGGCGGTTTTGACATCCAAATCAACTCTTTGTGCCAACGGTATTTCTGGTGTTTTCATTTCTGACAGTTTGGTTTTTGTTTGCGGCTCTGGTTGAGAAAGTACTGAAATCCAACTGTCTAAATCAAACTTATCCGTGCGAACTTGAACATGATGACCCGCCACTGGACTCATTTTAAAGCTGCCGTTCCCAACCAATAAATAGGTTGCTTTCAATACAGGCACGTCTGGCCGAATATCAATTTCAGTTTGGTACTTTAACTTGGGTAATTGTAATCTGGCGGTAATGGACTCTTGATTGCCCGACGCCTGCATTCTTGCTTTACCACTTTCTCCAATGGCTTTACCAAGAGGATATGGTAGTGTGCTGGCTATCATTCTCAGGTCGGCGGCCGTATCAATCTGATAAGTAAAACCGACATCATTGAGCTGAATATCCACTTTCGACGTCCATGGAGCATGTCCTTTAAGATCACCTAGCCAGTGTTCACCGACATACGGATAGAGCGGTTCAATCTCCCAATCACCGAGTACGTCTATACCCACATCGTAACCGAGACCTTCACTTTCGCCTGCAAAATCTATCGCCACTAATTGTTCAAGTAGCTGGGCTGACAAGCCCGCCGCTTTTACTACATCATTGTCAAACTCGACACGCCCTGACACTTTTTCTAACGTCATTGGGGGGGCGTCTATCTCTACATGATTGTTCTTTAGGTCTGCATAACCCCAAGCTCTTGCTTCTGTCTCATCAAATGGGATCTTCAACTGAAATTCAGAACTTACTGGCCCGCTAATATCGATTGCCGTCAATGCCGCACCAACCGAATCAACCAGTGGAGATGCCGTCATATAATCGCGAACCGCTTTACCTTCAGCGGTCGCGCTCGCCTCGATTTCAATATGACCATTTTCAGCCATTTCTGGAATGCGCCCAGTAATTCGCTTCGCTTTTACGTCTTTTAACGTCGCTTGGCGAGAATCGAGATACATGGCATCGTTCTGAAATAGAAGATCCAACTGTAAATCAGTAATTGGCGGCCACGCCGTATCAAAACTGAACTTTCCGCCTTTTAACCCAACCCAAGCTTGAAACATTCCATCGTTCTTTCGGTAAGGGAAATCAGCAAGTTCACCATACCATAGCAGTTTAGCGGTATTGACTTTTCCCGCTTGAATCGCAGTGGAAAGGTAATCAGTTAAGGTTCGTCCCAACGCAAGTGTTGGTAGGTAACGCCATGTCTCCCCGGCATTATACAGGTCTGCTTCTGCGTAAAATGAGAGCAAAGGACTTTGCTCTGCAGGAACATCTAAACGAAAGGCGCCAAGTACTTGAAGATCGGGCGTGGCTGCGGTGACTTTATCCGCCCACATCCGCCATCCGGCATCATACTGCTCCCAAATCACATCGACTTCAGCTTGTCGTATGTTGAGTGGTGCTTGGAAGACCTCACCGTAGGGGAGTACGTCGTCGATCAAGTGAACTTTGGCTCTCGCCTGTTCATAGCTGCCAGAAATCTCTGCCTGCAATTTGTGTAAACCCGGCAATAACTCCCACTGAGAAATTTTACCATTTTCAATACTGCCAGAGTATTGCAGCGACTCGATCTCTTTCCCCATGCCAATGCGCAAATCTTCGACCCGCCCAGCAGGCTCTAGCTGATCAAGTAACTCTTGGTCGACTGAATATCAGGAACTAAACGCACTAAAGGCAGAATGGCTTCTAGATCCAGTTGAGATACATTGAGTTGCCACCCCTCTTTAAGCCATTCAAAGCCGATATCTAACTCAGGCCAAGGGATGTCATCGGTTCGCAAGTTAATTGAGTGAGCACTGACAACCCACCCCTCTTTTTTGGGATTAAGTTGTAATATCCCAGACTCAAGCAGCAACTCGTGCTCTTCTGATCGTTTCCAAGATAACTCAGATGGCAAGAGTTCCAAATAGGCGTCGGTAGGCTGGTTGCGAGAAAGGGTTAACCAACCGTTAAAGCTCACTTGGCCTTTCTGAATTCCGGTATCTTGAGCGAGAAAGCTCTTTACCCAATGGGTAACTTCTACGTTTTCCGCCGATACAAAAATCTCACCACTGATATCTCTCAGCGAACCGTGATCGACAAACTTTGATTTGATCAGTAAGGAGTTCAATGTCGTTCCCGCAACACTAACCACCCCTTCTGCTTCGTGAAAGCGTTCGTTATTACGCCAGCGAAGTCTCTCTACATCAAGACGTCTAACCTCTTGGTCAATACCGCGGTAAACAATCTGAGAATCTAACACAGCAAACTCGTCGAGTTGTCTGAGCAAGATTTGGTTGATTTGATCAATAACAGGTTGATTGTCGTTTGAAGGCGAAATCGTTTGGCTACTATCGGTATCCTCAGTGGCAAAAAAATCGATATCACTGAGGTCTAGAGCCAGCTTGTGTACAGTAAGGTCTGCAACGACGGGTTGTCTTTGCAGTATGGACTGAATCAAATCAAATTCAATTTCTACCCTTTCAGCACCGACTGATATTGAACTGTCATCAACCACCTTAGTTTTGACATCTTGAAGATAAAGGGAAGGGTGTGTGTTGCGCCAAAAGCCGCCAAGTTCACCAAACTCAACCTCAACACCAGCGCTTTTATTGATCCACTGGTGTATCTCTGGTTGAAAATGGTTGAGATTTGGCAGAGTGACACGCAAGGTAGTCACAGCTATCGCTACCAAAACGAAAGCACTGGCCACCAGCCATAGCAACCACTTAACAATGTTTTCTAAGTTTGGATTCACCGGGTTCCTACTACATCATTACGACGTCAAACTGCTCTTGGATATAAAGTGGTTCCGCTTGAATTCGAACTTCTTTTCCAATAAAGACTTCTAATTCAGCCAACGCGTGAGACTCTTCACCTTGCAGAGTATCAGCCACTGCTGGTGAGGCATATACCACAAACTTATCTGCGTCATACGCACGGTTAACTCGGGTAATTTCTCGCAGAATTTCGTAGCACACACTCTCCACGGTCTTCACACTTCCACGTCCTTCACAAGTTGGACAAGTAGAACAGAGAATATGTTCAATGCTTTCGCGAGTTCGTTTGCGAGTCATCTCAACTAAACCGAGCTGAGTGAACCCATTGATGTTGGTTTTTACCCTATCTTTATCCAATGCCGCCTCAAGCGAAGAGAGCACTCGATTCCGGTGTTCATCTGAAGACATATCGATAAAGTCGATAATAATAATCCCACCAAGGTTTCTCAGTCTGAGCTGGCGAGCTATCGCTTGGGTAGCTTCGATATTGGTATTAAAAATTGTCTCTTCGAGATTGCGGCGGCCAACAAAAGCCCCGGTATTGATATCAACAGTCGTCATGGCTTCGGTTTGATCAATAATCAAATAGCCACCAGACTTGAGGTCAACCTTTCTCTCTAGCGAGCGCTGTATTTCATTCTCGGTGTCATACATATCGAAGATGGGTTTGTCACCTTCGTATAGATCTAACTTTTCCGTTAATTCAGGTACATACTCAGAGGTGAACTCCGCGAGATTTTCATACTCTAGTCTTGAATCGACCAAGATCTTAGTCAGCTCTGTACCGACAAAGTCTCGAAGAATTCGTTGAGATAAACCGAGTTCGCCGTAGAGCGTAGAGCGTGTTTTGTATTTCGCTTTGCGGTCCATTACTTTTGACCAAAGTCGCTTTAAAAACGCGGCATCTTGAGAAAGCTCTTTTTCATCCGCACCTTCCGCTGCGGTTCGGATAATAAAGCCACCGTTCTCATCGCAGTAGTGAGCAACGACTTTCTTTAGCCTTTCGCGCTCCACTTCACTTTCGATACGTTGAGAAACGCCAACGTGACTCGCACCCGGCATAAAGACTAGGTAACGCGAAGGCAAAGTAATATCTGTGGTCAAGCGAGCACCTTTTGTTCCAAGTGGATCTTTGACCACTTGAACGACAATATCTTGCCCTTGCCTAACCAACTCAGAAATATCCCTCACTTGGAACTGCTGTTTTTCATTCTCGGCGACACACTCGGTGTGAGGAACGATGTCTGAAGCGTGTAAAAACGCCGCTTTTTCTAAACCAATATCAACGAATGCAGCCTGCATTCCAGGTAAAACTCGGCTCACTTTACCTTTGTAGATGTTACCGACAATTCCGCGCTTCGCTTCGCGTTCTACGTGTATTTCCTGAAGAGCTCCCCCTTCGATCATCGCAACTCTAGTTTCGCTTGGCGTTACGTTGATCAGCAATTCAGCACTCATGGCGCACCTCGTTTAAAAATCTATAAAAATCGTTTTAAAAGCTGATCCGTTTCATACAAGGGCAGACCGACCACAGCGTGATAACTGCCTTCGATACGGGTGACAAAACGCCCACCAATCCCTTGTATTCCATAACTGCCAGCTTTATCGCATGGTTCCCCTGTCTGCCAGTAGGCTTCTATTTCTTGTTCGTCTAAGGGTTTGAACCACACTTTTGTATCTATTACTTGCGTTTCCTTACTTTGTTTAGAAACCACACTTACTGCGGTAATCACTTGATGCTCTCTTCCCGAGAGCTTGCTGAGCATAACTTTGCAATGCTCCAAATTATCTGGTTTTTCTAATACTTCTTCATCTACTACCACTATAGTATCTGAGCCCAAAACTACCGAGTCAGGTTGTTGCTGCAATCCGGCCAACGCTTTGTCTAGCGAAAGACGGGCAACATAGTCCCGTGCACTTTCAACGTCTTGTTTCTGCTCTTCTACATCGGTTTTACAAACGGTAAACGGATAACCAAGTTGCTCTAATAACTCTTTGCGTCTTGGTGAGCCAGAGGCGAGAAGTAGTTTTTTCATTGTTGTTTACCTCACATGCCAGTGACGTCTAAATCGACGCATCAACAGGAATAACCACGGCCACAATATACAATTTATCAAACCGCTCCAAAGTGACATGGGATTAAAAGTAACATCTCGTATTAAGTATTCGCCAAAAAAGATCAATCCGTCGAGCACTATGGATAACATGCCGATAAAGGTTGCCTGTTGCCACAGCGCCATATTGCGTAGAACGAGAAAGTTTAAAGCCACCAGATAGATAACTAATGACATCATCATCCCACGAATACCTAATGTGGAACCTATAAGTAGATCCCATAACAGCCCGAGTATTAACGCCGTTCCTACATTCACTCTATGCGGTAAAGCTAAAACCCAGTAGCAAGTGACAAGGAGCAGCCAAGAAGGTCTGAGTAAATCGAGAAAACCTGGCCAAGGGATAGTCTGAAGAATAAGGGCAATCAAAAACGATCCCCAAATTACCGTTCTACCATGCATCACACTATTGCCCACTGCTTGCTTCCTCTTCTTCTAACTTTTCAGGTGAAGCCATCATTACTTTTTCTTGGCGGCTATCATTTGGCCAAATTAGCAGCAGGTAGCGCAGACGTTCAAAATCCACCACTGGATCTGCTTCGATTAAAGCGAATTCACGTCGACTATCGCGTTCCACCACTGTGATATGAGCAACCGGATAACCTTCTGGATAAAGACCGCCTAACCCAGACGTCACAAGTAGGTCGCCTTCTTGGATGTCGGTACTGATGGGTATGTGCTCTAGATGAATGGTATCAATTTGCCCATTGCCTGATGCAATAACGCGAATGTCATTGCGAATCACCTGAACAGGAATCGCACTGTTGCTATCTGTCAGGAGTAATACGCGGCTATTGTGGGCCGATACAAAGGTCACTTGCCCGACAATACCGTTTTCATTGGCAACGGGTTGGCCTACATAGACCCCATCAACATGACCTTTATCAATCACCACGTGATGACGATACGGCGAGCTATCGACGCCCATCACCTCAGCGACCACCTTCTTTTCATCGCGAACAAAATTGGAACCCAGTAACTTTCTCAAGCGTTGGTTTTCTTCGCGGTACTGATCCAGAAGTAAAAGATCATTTTTGAGTTTGAGTACTTCTCGCTTCAAATTGTGGCTTGATTCCATCAACTCTTGCCGAGAGTTAAAACTTTCGTAAAAACCATCAAACATGGTTCTTGGAAGATCAGCTAAGTACTGAATAGGTGACACCAAGCTATTCAGCAAATATCGAACCTGAGCGAATGCGCCTAAACGACTATCAGCCAGCATGAGGCTGGCTGATAAGATCACAGCAAAAAACAGACGTAGTTGTAACGAAGGTCCTCGGCCAAAAATCGGCTTCATAAACGTGAGTTCCCTTTAATATCGGAATCTC
Organism: Vibrio sonorensis; assembly: GCF_001854765.1. Taxonomy (GTDB): domain Bacteria; phylum Pseudomonadota; class Gammaproteobacteria; order Enterobacterales; family Vibrionaceae; genus Vibrio; species Vibrio sonorensis. Next base: position 69,255 of record NZ_LJJE01000027.1, read on the forward strand.
TGAGCAAAACTAGCTCAGAGTTCTGATTATTCGTCACTGAAGAGATCGCCACCGTGCATGTCGATCATTTCTAGCGCTTTACCGCCGCCTCGTGCAACACAAGTCAGTGGATCTTCAGCGATCACAACTGGAATACCCGTTTCCTCTGTTAGAAGGCGATCAAGATCTTTCAGAAGCGCACCACCACCAGTGAGCACCATACCATTTTCAGAGATGTCAGACGCCAGTTCTGGCGGACACTGTTCTAGTGCAACCATAACCGCAGAAACAATACCTGTTAGCGGCTCTTGAAGAGCTTCTAGAATCTCATTTGAATTGAGGCTAAAGCTACGTGGCACACCTTCCGCAAGGTTGCGACCACGAACTTCGATCTCTTCCACATCATCACCCGGATAAGCCGAACCAATTTCGTGTTTGATCTTCTCTGCCGTGGCTTCACCGATCAAGCTGCCGTAGTTACGGCGCACGTAGTTGATGATCGCTTCGTCAAAACGGTCGCCACCGATGCGTACCGATGAAGAGTAAACCACGCCATTAAGCGAAATGACGGCAACTTCAGTGGTACCACCACCGATATCCACCACCATTGAACCTGTTGGTTCTGAAACGCGTAAACCTGCACCGATTGCCGCTGCCATTGGTTCATCAATCAGATAAACCTCACGCGCACCAGCGCCAAGTGCTGACTCGCGAATCGCGCGACGTTCAACCTGTGTCGAACCACATGGCACACACACTAGAACGCGAGGGCTTGGCTTTAACACACTGTTATCATGAACCTGTTTGATAAAGTGCTGTAGCATTTTTTCGGTTACATAAAAGTCAGCGATTACGCCATCTTTCATTGGACGAATAGCAGAAATGTTACCTGGCGTACGTCCTAGCATTTGTTTAGCATCATGACCGACAGCAGCGACACTTTTTCCCGCGCGATTGCGGTCTTGGCGAATAGCAACTACAGAAGCTCGTCGAGAACAATGCCCTGTCCTTTAACGTAAATAAGAGTGTTGGCAGTACCTAAATCAATTGATAGGTCATTAGAAAATATGCCACGAAGTTTTTTGAACATATTCTTCGCTCGTCCTGAAAGAATTAGAAGATAGAAAATTGCACTAAATGTACCAATGCCTTGCCATTACAGCAAGGCATTGTCATCCAAACATGAACTGAAATCTGTAATTTCTAACAGTTTCCTTACTTAACTCTCGAAATTATCAGAAATCACTGGCCAAAAATGCCAGATTCGCCGCGGAAAATTACTTTGTCGTTTCCACGGAAAATGCCAAAAGTAATCACTGCTGAAGGATCTTCGTCACCGAGATCACGCCAATTGTAACGCAACCAAGGTTGATCACTATGACTATTGGAGCAGGTCACACCACTAGGCGCAGAAGTATCAAGCCTCATCCAAAATCTGATTTGCTCTCGAAAATTGGCCGTACCATCTGCCACGGCAACCAAAGCTTTTTTATTGGTACCACTCCAAACGGGTTGACCTTTAGTTACCGCATTCGACTCTTGGCTGACGGCTCCTGCCGCATTCATGGTTGATAACTTGGCATTAGAGGTCCCCCCAGATGGCCAAATCGTTTCTTTACACACATGTACGATTTCTGTAGAGACTTTGGAGTTGTTGTCTATGTCGCTCAATACAAACGTATTTCCGTTCCAATACTCAATTCTTAGCGGGACATTAAAAGTCGTACCGCTGTTTCCACCTACACTGTCTAAGACCATACGACCATAGATGGCTGGCGGTTGAGTTGGAAAATCTTGCGTGGTTTCCACCGCCGTTGCTGAAAAAGAGGCTTCTCTATCCACACTACTCGATCCTTTAACCATTTTTAAACCAAACTCTGTCGCGGTTCCACTTAATGCATTAAAAGGCCCATTAGGCACACTCTTTAACGGAGTAGCGCTTGGGTTTGGGTAATGCCGCTTAAGCGTGCTCTCGTCGTCGTCGAGTTTCCAGATGGATATAGGGTTTGCGACACTTTTTGCCCCCCAAGCGCCATTCAAAGGATAAGGGGGAGACGTCGATATGGTTAACACCAATTCATTAGCAATGTTGTCATCTTGCTTGACATTGAAACTGGCTTGATAGCTTGGTGCAAAACCGTGGTAATTTTTAACAGGGTTATCGTCGAGATTAAAAGCACCAACCTCAATTAAAGCTTGCTTATAAGGTTGCTCCAGGTATGTCGTTTCTTGCCCATCCGGCGGTTCCCAAGTGGACTCGTTAATCGTGAAATAGGCTGGGTAGAAGCGTCCAACACTTCGTTCACTTGGCATGATTGCCACCATATAGCCCGACGACTTCGTCTCTGCAATCACGTTTATACTGCCTACTTCATCCCACTTAAGTTGAGTAAACTGATGTTTTTTATTGCCATCTACATCCGTATTTTCTCTTTTTAACTCACTTCCACTGACATTCGAGAAATTACCTTTCTCCCCACCACTTGGAGAGTGGACTTCATGGTCTAGTTTCACTTCATACGCAGAGGCACCTGCCAAAGATGGATTATTGAGGGGAGCGACACATTCCGATTCAGTAATTATGACTCGACCATCTTGGACAGTCGCCCCTGATTGGTATGCGATAGGATAAACTTGCAAATCAAACTCTGATGAAGCAGCTTTATAGGCAGCACCACTTGAGGAAGTTCCTGTAATGGTATCTCCACTACAAATAGCAAAAGTCCAAGGCCGGCTTTCTACGGCAAAAGTGCCCAATATATCTTGGCTTTGACCTGATGGGCAGCCTTGCACTCCGCTCAATGCATCACATGAAATTGTGTCTTTAAAACTTCCCGTAAACTTGCCGGTTTCATCAAAACGAATGGTAGCGGAGGGGTCTTGTCCGTTACTAATACTGGTACTAAAGTCCAATAGTCCATTATATATCCCGGCACTTGGAATGAATCCGGAGATGGTAACGTCACCTTCATCAAAACTCTTACTATAGTTCAACGCAATGGGCTTATCCGTTGCGTCACAAGCTAAAGCTTTGACATTGACGGTTTGCGCCTGCCCTGCCACTAGCGGAATGGTACTGCCGTTGTTAACTTCGAACTTTAAGGGAACAAACACAAAGTCACTGGTATCAGTCACGGAGCTATCCGTGTCCAGTGTTGCCTTTACTGATATCGTTTCATAAACATTATCTGATTTACTATTTAGCTATATTCGAAGCGCCCATTGGTGGTGTTGAAACTACCGCCACTCACGGAAAGTTTATTGGTAGAGACTTCTGAAAAAGTAATGGTCGCCCCATCAACATCGTAAAGCCTTTCACCGTCACTGTTGTAAGGTACGACATAGAAAGGTCTGTTGTTTTCGCAGGTTAGATGAAAGTTTTGTGGTTCTATTTTTAGTGACGCAATATCCGTCGACGGGGCATCACAAGAAAAGTCGCCATAGTGTTGAATAACATTGGTGTTACCTGTCACTTGAATGCTATAAGCCGTTACTCCGCCGGTAAAAGTATTCTTGTTACCTTCAATGGCGAAGCCCCCTGGTTGGTTGCTTCGTCACTAATATAGATAAATCCATTGACGATGACATTGTTAACATCATCCAGTCGGACAAAAGAGTCTTCACCGTGGCCTAACAGCAGTAAGTTATTAGGTGTGTTATTCATATTTAACTTAATATTATTTTCTTTAAAAAAGATTTTGTTAAAATGAATTTCTACAGGCCCTTCAACTTCTAGCCGCGCTCCGACCGCATCAAAGTTAAGTTCATTGACATAATAAACGCCGCTGCCCAATGTTAATACCGCTTGGTTTTTGGCAATTTTTAAGTCTTTATAGTAACCAGCACTAATAGAGCACGCTGACTTTGAACATTCGTAGTCATTCCCTCTATCAGAGAGTTCTGGAAGATTAAACGGAAAACCGGGGTAGGTAATGGTTCTGTCGACTAAACAGTCTTGTTTAGGGTCGGTGGGGTATTCACATTGAAACTCGCCTTCGTTGCTTAGAAATGACAGTGCTTGCCCATCTTTGGGCACTCTTATTACGTTTTTTGAGTTGCCGGAAAGCAATAATCGACCATCATAAACGACGCCGTTGCTGTAAGCATTGGTTTGAGCAACCGTAGGCACGTACTGGCAGATTTTTGCGTTCAACTCTGACTGAGTGAGCGCGTATGACATTGTTGGAAAAACACTCATGACAATGAGAACAAATAACTTATACAGCCTCATATCTACTCCCTAAGCCATAGCTCTTGACTGCGCTGAACTAAGTTAATGCCTACACCGCATGTCGCCGTCGAAACCAACTTGAACAGCTGTTGCCCCTCGAGTTCTCCGTCCAGTTTAGTACAACTGATTTCTACTGGCTGACAGGTTACGGTAGATGGCATACCTACCTCAGCCCCATTTACCGATGTACAGTAACTCTCTACGTTAGAATCCGTTGAAAGTGGATACATCTGTGTTAGTACCCATTCGTTGGCGGAATGGGCCTGTAACCACGCTTGTGTACCGATAAGCTCACGGGTCAGATTATCGGTATTCGACCAGCTAATACGGTTAAGTGTCGATGCTAAAAATCCCATCACCACAAGAACAAAGATCACAACCACAAACAGGTTTCCATTTTGCTTTCTTCTATGGGACATTTAGCACCTGCACATCTTGACTATATCGCGTCGATTCACCGTTTTGCTCAAAAGTTAGATCCAAATGCACCAACCCACCCCTTTGCAGCGTCGCACTCAAATAACTCATGGCACCATTGGTTATGCTATCGGCGACAATAACATCGTTTCGCGTCATCAACCCATTACTGGTATTGAGGCAGTACCTAACCCCTCCAGAAGGGTCGTAAATGTAATGTCTTTTTGAAACTGACCCCCCCACTAGACTATTGCCACCATTAGTGATGGTATACACGCCTCCCGACACCGCAAGAGAATCCAGATCGTACACATTATTTGATGTAGTCAGTTCACTGGTGGGGTTAATAATCAATTTGTGTGTCGACAAAGCGGAAGATGTAACGCCCGATTGACCAACAACAAAGGACAAATCTGAACCGGAAACAGAGTAAAAGCCACTGTATTTAATCGAATAAAATCCAATGCATTTCTCGCTACCTGAAGTCGTGTTGGTAAATACGTTTGGGACGGCATGCCTCACTTCTCGAGCCATTTTTTCAATGACAAACTTGGCTTGCATTTGTAGGCGCAGGCGGTCAACAGTATCAGCGTAACCTTTGGCTCCCAGCTGCACAAAGCCAGCAATGCCTAACACTAATATGCTACCTACAATCAGTGTTAACACCATTTCCACAAGAGTAAAACCACGATGATTCATCAATAATTCCCCTTATAAGCGCTCAACTTAATCGGGTGTTGATTAGAAGCGGTAATGGTCATCTCCACTTCTTTAATCGTATGGGTAGCAAATGCGGATGAATAAGTGACTGCAATATCAATTCTAAAATTTGTATAGGTCGTTGAAGACTGTCTTAGCAAGGTATTGAGGTTTTTACAGCCTCCGGTTCCACCTGGATTCCAACAGCCCAGAAAGTCATCAACGTCATTGTATAGTGTGATGTCTGATTCTTCTGCCCCAAACTCATCTTCTGGACTGCAAGCTACAGCAGTAATTTCCGGTCTTGTATCACTGCAACGAATCCCCCCGCCATCACTGTATTGCGCACTTTCTCTATCAAACTCCATTGAAAGGATATGAGTCATTAGGCTCTGACCTAAAGCGGTTGCACGCGATTGATAGTGGGGGTCGCCAGAACGCGCAACTTGAGGAGAGAGAAAGTTGGTAATGGTGATCATCGCAATCCCCATCACAACTATAACAATCACGCTTTCTATCAGGTAAAGCCTTTACCATTTCTCATAGGCAAGCCCCAGCAGAAACATACCCTTGGGAGTTTATACAAAGACTGCTGCTACTTTGCGTACCGGAAATATTCACGGTTACACCACTGCTAGCGGCATTAAGTGGATTGCCTAAAAGGTCGAACTCTACTTGAGTTAAACCGTTAGGCAAAAAAGAAAAACTCACGTCATCTCCTCTTACTCCACTGCTAATACCATCGACATTGGCAAGGCCGCAAGCTTCACTGCTACCTACGCAATCAGAGCTAAGATTCAATCGGCTTTTTAGGCAAAGGGCTTTTAGTTCCCGCTGTTTATCGTTGCTCGGGGTGATAGAACAGTAGTTGTAGAGGTTGGTAACATTGGATTGCATACGACTGACTTGTACTTGTCGAATCACAGAGATCATTTGGTCTTGCAGAGCAAAAGCTGACACGCTGCCTTTCCCCGTGTATCGGCTAGCAGCGTAAAGAGAAACGATCGCCAACAGTAAAATCACGACGATCAGTTCAACGAGGGTAAATCCTTTATCGTTTTTCATACCATATTAAAATGGATCAAAAAGGCCGGTAATACCGGCCTTTTTAAGTTGCTATTGGCAATCCACTACACTGATTTGTGGTGTAGAGCGCACAGCCTCTGACATAACGTACTGGACATAACAGTTGCTAGTATAATCACTTTCTTTACCCGCAAATGTATACCTAATTGTATAGTTGTTAGGCATGTTACCCGTTACGGGAAGCCACTCCGCATTTGGGTTTTCTGCGTTTTCAATAGCTTTGCCAATACCATCGGTACTTGCTTCTGGGTAACCTCGGTCTGTCTTAATATTACTACCAGCACCGGAAACGAGTTGATTAATATCAGGATCTTTTCCATCTAATGCGGCACGAGCATATACAATACTTGCCGCACCTTGCATCGCGCCTTTTAATCCTTCTAAAGTCGCATTACGCGCATCCGTCTGCAAATTCAAAAAACGCGGTGCTGCCGTGACTGCCAGAATACCTAAAATAACAATCACCACAACCAACTCTATTAGGGTGAAACCACCTTGTCTTTTCATAGTTAATTCTCTCTAAGCTCTATAATTATACCTGCAGCTTACTGCAAAGTTACCGTCACTCGACCCGTTTTAGCTTCATAGACAAACTGGTGCGCTGTACCACCTTCCTGCTGTATGTAAGTACAAGTCGCGTCTGATCCATTAGCTGTTGCTGAGTACTTGATGTTGCTATCGTTCCTCGCTTCGGTTTCGGTTCCTACAGAAGGTGGGTTTTGCAATAGATTGTTCATCAAATCGACACAAGCTTGATCGTTTAATGCCGAAGGAAAACTACTACCACTAACCAAACCAAACGGATAACCATCTCTAAATGTGGTATCGCTACCACTGTTTGTCTTAGAGCGCGTTAACCAAAAATCGACCCCATCGTAATTCACTCGATTATAAGTTTCGCTGTCTATGGTTTCCGAAGGTCTCGCTTCAGCCTCCCATTGAGCACGTGCTGAAAGCACACCTGTAGCATAGCCCCCCGCTACACCTTCTATGCTCGCTTTTTTAGCCTCATCAGTAACATCAAGGAAACGCGGTAATGCGGCAACCGCCAATAAACCAACGACTACAATGACGACCACTAACTCAACTAAAGAAAATCCCGATTGTCTGCTTTTCATGTTAATTTCACCTGCTAATCGGTACGGCATATTATACTTAGCTAACCCTTTCTCAGCAAAGGATATATACCAATATGATTACTCTGCCTTAAACCCGGCATAAATTGAAAAATTATTGTTTATTAGTTTTAATTTTATTAGAGCTTCATCACCATAATTGTAGTCACATTGATAATCTTGTCCTACTGAAGTGTTTAAACTCTTTTCTACGCTCAACCCTAACAGCTTATTATCAGGGTAAACTTGATGAAACCACAATTGGCAATCTAGTTCACTATTTCTATTCAATGCTATAACCCAACCATTGGAAGTAAAAGTCAATCTCTGCCCATCAATATCCAAGGTTTCGGGCTGACCATTTAGCAGCCACTCTTGCCGATAAAAGCTGGTTCTTTCTGCTATGCGTTGCTTGGCAAGATCCATCGCGGTGATTAAAGCTTGCCTTTCCATTCTCTGCCAGTGTGAAAACATCAAGGCGAGAAGCGTGACCACAACCAGTAACCAGATAAACCAATTGCCCTTACGCATCAATCCCTATCTATCCCCGCATCACGTCAAGCATACTCCACATAGGTAAGAATATACCCAAGGCAAGTACTAATACCATTGCTGCAACAATAACCAACAAAATGGGTTCGATCCGCGCCGTCAGTGTTTTAAGATCGTAATCCACTTCTCGGTCATAAAAGTCTGCTACTTCTAGCAATAATTCATCTATACGGCCTGTCTCTTCACCGACCGAAATCATTTGGATCACCAAGGGAGTAAATACTTTACTTTGTATAGCTGTGGAAGAAACCGTGCCCCCCGCTTCAATTGAAGATTTCATATCTAATAATCTATATTCCAGAAACTTGTTATCTAACGCTTCGGCGGACAGTGCTAACGATTGGTTTAGTGGCACTCCTGCTTTCAACATCAATGAAAACGTTCTAGAAAATCGAGCGAGTTGAGCACGATTAATAATACCACCCACTATAGGCATGCGGAGCCTGAACAGATCCCACTTTTCACGCCCTTTCGAGGTATTGGTCCATCCTTTAAATGCGAAATATGCAATCACCAGTGCAATCGCCATCAGGTCCCAATAGTTGACAAAGAAATTTGATGTCGCGATCAATATTCGAGTTGGCAAGGGCAGGTCTACACCAAAACGACTAAACATGGTTGTGAACTGAGGTATTACTTTCACATTCAAAACGAACATAGCAATGGTAATAAAACTAATGACAAAAGTTGGATAACGCATCGCTGTTTTTATGCGTTTTCTCGTTTCAACCTCTTGTTCGTAGTAGTTCGCAAGCTGTAACAAGGCCTGATCAAGTCGACCGGTATTTTCACCTACTGCAATCATTGAGACAAAAAGCGGACTAAATACGTTGCGATGAAGCTGCATGGAGCCAGACAGGTTGCGTCCATTAGTCAACTCTAGTGTCACTTCTTCTAGCGCTTTGGCGAGTACCTTGTTATCACAATTTTGAGTCAATCCGCGCATCGCTCGCAGAAGAGGTACACCCGCTTTGGTCAAGCTATACATTTGACGACAGAAGATCACCAGAACTTCTAATGGAACTGAAGGAGTTAATAGGGCTTTTATATCAAACGATAGAGCCGATTTGCTTTTCGCTTCCGATACACTCGTTGGAATGATCCCTCTGTTCATCAAGGATTCGGCCGCGATCTCAGGTGTCGCAGCCTCAACTTCACCAGAAACTTTACTTCCGTCTAAGCTTCTTCCTTGATAAGAGAATAGTGGCATAGGCAATTAATTCTTACAGATAGATAGCTTGAATCACACCAGAGGCATCGCCCTCCCCTAAGTGCATCACTTCGTCTAAACTAACGGTTCCATTGAGCGCCAACTCCATCGCGGATGCGAGCAGAGGCTTATATTGCTCGCTATTTCTCGCTGCAATCGCAAAAGCGACGGCATCGTTGGCTCTAAGCGCGTCCATCATGCCCTGATCGAGTTCTAACATTTCAAACACACCAATTCGGCCCTTATAGCCCGTTAAATTGCAGTCTTGGCAGCCTCTTCCTTTCACAAAAGTAGACGCGGTTTGATTGGGAAAGCGCTGGGCTAACCACTGTTTTCTCGCTTCATCGATGTCATCTTCAACTTTACAGTTAGGACACACTTTTCTTACCAGTCTTTGCGCTACCACTGCTCGCACTGCACTCGCAACAAGATAACCGGGAGCCCCCATATCCATCATGCGAAGCGCGCTGTCGACAGCGTCATTAGTATGGAGTGTACTCAATACTAAATGACCAGTTAGGGCAGCCCGCAAGCCGATTTCAACCGTTTCGTGGTCACGCATCTCACCCACTAAGATAATATCTGGGTCTTGACGTAAAAATGTTCTCAGTACTGTTGAAAAATCCAAGTCGATTTTTGGATTAACCTGTACCTGATTCACGCGCTCTAATCGGTATTCGACGGGATCTTCCGCGGTAATAATTTTCTTTGACGGTTCATTGAGCTCGTTTAGTGCACCATAAAGCGTTGTGGTTTTACCAGAACCAGTAGGTCCGGTTACCAAAATCATTCCGTGTGGACGCTTAAGCTGCCTGCGCAACCTTTCCAACAAAAGCGGCGGTATTCCTGACTCTTCCAGTCGCCTAACTCCGGCTGATTGATTTAGCAAACGCATTACCACGGATTCACCGTGCTGAACGGGCATTGTCGACATACGAATATCGACGGACTGACCTTTAGCGCGAATATTAAATCGGCCATCTTGGGGAATGCGCTTCTCTGAAATATCGAGATTCGCCATCAACTTGAGTCTTAGAACCAGTGCGGAAGCGATGTTCACTTCGTTTAGTAGCGTTTCATGCAGTATTCCATCGATACGCTGTCTAAGCCTTAACACATTGGCATCGGGTTCAATATGGATATCCGATGCTCCAACCTGAATAGCGTCTTCAAAGAGAGAGTTAATCAGTTTTACAACCGTAACTTCTTCACTATCTTGCCCTTCAATATTAAAGTCAAAGGCTTCAGTGACTTGGTGTTCTGCTTGGAGCTGTTCTGCAAATGACGCAATTTCTTTGGTTCGTCGATAATAGCGATCAAACCCATCTACAAGTTGTTTTTCAGGAGCGATGACCAGCTCAACTGAATAACGAGCTAGCTGAGTGAACAAGGCTTCCTGAGCAAAAAGATCCGCCGGATCACTCATCGCCACTCTTAGCGTATCGCCAGAGCGACCAATAACCAGCGCTCTTAAACGTCGAGCGTGAACTTCTGGCAACAAAGGAACTGCATCCATATCGACATTGGCGCGGCTAATGTCGATAAGTGGTAGTCCCAACTGCTGAGACAAGAAGGTCAGCATTTGATGTTCTGTTAGAAAACCCAGTTCTATCAGAGCAGCGCCCAACTTTAATCCCGTTGTTTTTTGTGCCGCCAAGGCCTGTTCAACCTGACTTTCTGAGATGATACCTTCTTCGACCAGCAAGTCACCCAAACGCTTACGCAGCTTAATTTGCATCGGAGACTCCTTGCACACTTTTCAAAAGTTGCAACCTATCTGTGATAAACTGTTGGGAACGAGCAGAGAGGCCTAGCTTTCCTTGTGCTGATATATAGGACTTGTGAGCCCCTTTAAAATCAAGTGCTCGTTCTTGTTGTATTGCTAAGCCCATCCACCATCGTCCACTATGAGGATCCATAGTAACCAGCTTTTGATAGCTATCTAAGGCGAGTTCATTTTGTCCAACCTTCTGAGCGAGTGCCGCTCTTAACGATAGATAATCTAGGCTCGGACTATTTGGCAAATGGACCAATGCTGTAAGCGCAGCTTCTTGCTGATTCTCACGCAACAGTAACTTGGCAAGGGCAACTCTCAATGTCTCACCATCTGGGTTGTTCTGAATACCTTTTTGCAAAAGCTCTGCCGCCATTCGCACATCACCTATTCCGTAGTAGAGCGCCGCTAACTGTTGGCGAATATTATCTCCCTCAGGAAAGTAGCGAAGCGCCTTGTGATACTCTTCAATGGCAAGGTCTAAATTATTCGCTTCAAGTGCTTTTTTGCCCCGCACTTGTGCTTGAAGGGCTAACTCTTTCGGAGATAACTCCACTTGTTCAATTTGGATACCAGCCTCCGAAACCACTTCTTTAACTGCGCTACTCTTAGCCAATTTTAAAGGGGCGAGTTCTTGTAGTGGTTGAGCTTGAACAACTGATGAACTTTCCTGAGCCACTGGGGCTGGGTTAGCCGCAACCTTCTTCGGTATTATTGGGGCGGGCTTAGGAACGGCAGCAACCGTCGTTTTGACTGGTTTTGGCTTAGCGACGTTAGACTTAACTGTTGGCGCTTCTTGTACCTTGGGTTCTGGAGAATAAAGTTTAGCTTGTGTGACTGTCGTTTTACTGGTCGGAGAGCTTGCCACACTTAGTTCCGCCTCGATCGTTATGTCAGAAACAGAGTCTGAGACAACAGGCGTTTTTTCCATCTTTTGGTTAGTAACTGGAGTTTGAAGTGCCTCATTTTTTGACTCACTAGCGCTTCCCATCGTCAGCGCCCAACCGCCAACGGCAAGACTTGCCGTCACGAGTAATATCACCCAAGGTAATACCGAGGTCTTTTTCACTTCTTTTATCTCGGCTCGCTCTAGAGGTTCGGCTATCGAACGTTGCTTATCTGCAAGCTCTGACAGAGCATTATTAATTTTACTCATACTCGGCTCCATCCCCAGATAACTGGCCGCATAAACTTAGGTTTCCGACTATCAAATGTATCGTGGATGGCTTCAAACAGATGAAGATTTTCGACTCGCCGTTGACCATTGACACACGCCAATACCATAGCTTTATGACAAATTTGGTTAATCAACCTTGGTACACCATTACTCGCTCGACTAATCACTTTTTTTTGGGCTAGTGAAAAAGGCTCACTTCCCGGCGAGGCTTTTTGCAGGCGGTTGTCAATGTAAGCCACGACTTCAGATAAACTGAGGGTCCTTAATTGAGCGCTAAACGTAATACGCTGCCTAAGCTGGCGAAGGTGTTGCTGCTGAAGCCGATAATCGAGTTCCGGCTGTCCAAATAAAACAATCTGCATCAATTTTTGCTGTTCTGTTTCTAAGTTACCAAACAGCCTTAATACTTCTAAAGCGCCATCCTCCAGCGCCTGCGCTTCATCTACAAGAACGATAACAGGTCGATTCTGCTTTGCTAAATCAATCAATCGATGTTGAATCATATCAATCACCGAATCGGCAGTATCGCTGGTATCCACATCGAGTTCTTTTGCGACTGCCAGTCGCATCTCTTCTGCACCCAGCGCCGCGTTGGGCAAGTAAACAAGCTGGGACTTTTCTGCCAGCTGCTTAACCAACATTCGGCAAACCATCGTTTTACCCGTTCCCACTTCCCCCGTCACTTTTACAATACCTTCTCCCATATCGAGAGCAGCACAAACTGTTTGTATTGCTTCATAATGCGGTGACAGGCCTAAAAATAACTCAGTGTCTGGTGTTAAATGAAATGGATATTGTCTAAAACCAAAATGCTCTAGATACATAACTACTTCTGTGCCTCTGGGAACCATTCATTGAGTAAATCTCGCGAACGTTCTAGCTCATTTTGCCAAGTGTTTACCCCTACAATCGTAGGCTTTAGTAGAATAACCAACTCGGTTTTTTGCGTTAACTTGGTTTCATGCCTAAACAACTGTCCGATTGCTGGTAAATCACCCAGCACAGGCACCTTAGAAACTTGGTCGATAACATTGGATTTCATTAACCCCCCTATAACCACGACATCTCCATCACGAGCACGGATCACTGAATCCGATTCGCGAATAGAACTTCGAGCAAGGGGCAAGCTGATCTTCACACTACCGTAACCAATCTCTTTTACTTGTTCGTTAACTTCAATCACTGCTGGGTGAACGTGGAGTAAAACATTGCCCTCATCATCGATTTGAGGAGTCACATCCAAAGAGATACCGGAGAAAAATGGTGTCAGCTCTACCTCTGGTGACACATTAGAGTTGTCACCGTTGCCGGTAACACTTGAGAAGTCAGTGACATAGTACTCATCTGTACCCACTTTAATCACGGCTTTTTGGTTGTTAGAAGCGGTCACTCTTGGGCTGGATAAAACATTTAAATCGCCTTGTGTTGCCATAAAGCTGAGTACGGCTTCAAAACTACCACTTTGAATCACCAAGTTAGTCTGACCATTAGGTAGCAAGGTACCAATTGCATCGAGTCCTGGTAGTGCCGATACTACCGTACCGACCGTCTGCTCCAAAGAAGGCAAAACACCAGGAGTCGAAGCTAAATTTGTGGTCCCTTGTCCAAATTTGTATTCCGTACCGTTGGAGGTGAACGCTTTAGACCAGTTAATGCCTTGCTGGTAGCCATCACTTAGAGTGACTTCCAACACTTTTGCTTCCAATATGACCTGACGATTCATCCGCTCTTTAGATACTCCTAAAAAGTCGCGAACTTCTCGTATCTCATCAGGAAAGGCTCTCACTGTTATCACACCCGCTTGTGGCGTCACCACCACTGACTGACCATCTCCGCCTCCTATCAGTTGCCCAACGGCGAGTTGAAGCTGTGGCCAGAAATCACTTTCGCTTATCGTCTCGATTTCCGTTCCACCCTTCAATGAGCTAGTCGTAGAGTTAGAGCCATTTGTAGATTCTGACACCGTGCGATTAGAGCTATCAGTACTCGTCACTGTCCCTGTTGTAATAGAGGTTAACGAGCGACCAGAGCGTTTAAACTGAAGGTAATCCACGGGGATTGTCACGGTTCTTAAACCCGCCGGAAAGACTTGAATAACCTTACCTGTTTTCTGAACTTCAAAACCGTAAATATCTCTCACGACACTTAGGACCTCGTCGAGAGTGACATCGGTGAGATTCAAGGTAATTTGGCCGGCAACATGAGGATGGATGGCTGCGCTGTACTCCGTTCCTTTAACCAAGCTGGTAAAGAAGGCTTTGGCATCGACATCTTTGGATTGGATTCTAAAGCGCTTTAAGGTTTGTTCTTCACTGCCCAATTGTGAATCCAAGCTCGGCATCAAGTCGGCTTCCACTTCGGGTGGCAGCTCGTTAACGGCGCGACTACTTGAGTCATTAATGGCTTCATTTAACGCATTTTTCGCCTCGACAGGATCACGATGTCCTAGCGAGCATCCTGCTATATTCACTACTACTAAAGCTAAGATTAGATTACGCATACTAGTCCATGAATCCTATTGTTTTACATCTTTTGAAAACAGAGTAAGTTGCCAAACTTTACCCGAACGGGTGACCTTAACTAGATCATCACCAATATTAGTCACCTTAAACCCATCTACCGAATCGCCAAGTTTCACTACTTTGCCATTGATAACAGCAACACAATCCGCCAACCCACACGTGATTGCATTCAATGTCGGCGGCGTATCATTTTTTTTAGCTTCGAGCTTCGATTGCATTTTACTCCACCCTAAAGGTGCCGTCGGGTCTTGTTTAGCCCACACTGCGGTCGAGATAAAAACGGCGATAATAGGAATCCACTTAACCACTGATAAACTCCTGCCCAGAACCTAAGGTATATACTTCTAACACCACTTCGGCTTGCGGGTAATCGGTCACTTCATACTTAAACCTCTGCCAATAATACTTTACTGAGACGTTCTCTAATTGTTCTAAATAGCGGAGAATATCGAAGTAACCACCTGATATTTCGATTCGAACTGGGTGCACATAATAACCCGTCGAGTTGCCTTCTTTGGTTAATATCGGCTTGGCTGGCATCGACTGCAGTGTTTTTAGTCTGAGCTGATCGATATCTGACAAAACTTCCTCTAGAAGACCTGCCATTTTCTCCGGCGAAACCAAGTTTTCTACTTTCTGTGTCAGTTGTTGTGAAATGGCATCACTTTCAGCTTCAAGCTCTTCTAGCTGTAGGTCAATATCTCGATCAGGATCTTTCTTCAGTTTAGCGGTTAAT
Organism: Vibrio sonorensis; assembly: GCF_001854765.1. Classification (GTDB taxonomy): domain Bacteria; phylum Pseudomonadota; class Gammaproteobacteria; order Enterobacterales; family Vibrionaceae; genus Vibrio; species Vibrio sonorensis. The sequence continues at coordinate 84,753 of NZ_LJJE01000027.1, forward strand.
ACCAGAATTTCGCCTTGAAGTTGTTGATTTTGCGCCTTAACTATCTGTAATTGTCGATTGAGATCTCGAATTGAGAGAACGCGTGGCTCTAACAAAAATACATATAAACCAAAGCCTATAGCGACCAATCCGCAAAGAGATATCAACAATTTCTCTCGTTGTGAAAAAGAAGAAAAACGGTCTGAAAGCTTGTGCCACCATAAGTTCACTGCTCTTCCTCCTTACGCGTCAGCAACTCGAAAGTCACTCGTTCTTTATCGTCAGTGCCCAGAGTCAGTTTATCAAAAGTACGACCAACGAGATTCAACTCCTGCTTAAACTGATTAACCCAATTTGGAACCGCTCTAGCTTCTGATGCCAGTCCTTTTAAATCAAGCAGGTCTTGTTCTACTGCAATGTAATTTAGAGAAATATCGTCTCGACTGAGTTCAGCCAATGCCATCATAACCCCTGAATAACCAAAGGCCTGATTACCTTCAATCTCATCAACGGTTTCTAAAGTACTTTCCATTTCTTGAATTCGTTTTTTCAACCGCTCAATTGCAGCGACTTTTTCTGGAGAAGGTTGGTGTTGACGCAATTGAGCAGACAAGGCTTCTTTTTCAGCAGTTAAACGAGCCCTAACACCACTGACTCCTGTCAGTTCATTGTGTAAGTTCGTTGCTTGGTTGCCTAAATACAAGCTCGTCGCGGTAAAAACAACTGCTACCAGAGCCCAAACTGAAACCACTCTCGGTAACGTAATTACTTCCGTAACTGGTTTGAGCTCTTCTGGATAGAGGTCGATAAAAGGTGCAACTGTTGCGCTTATTTCTGCAAGGATCTCCCCTGATAGCCGAGAAGCCTCGTCCAGAGCGACAACAGATACACTGATACTTTGGCCCAATAGTTCCGCAAGCTCTTTTTGTTCCTCTTCATCACAACACACTAAAAGATGATGAATAGGCGTACTGCGATATTGAGAAGATAAATAGTCAATAGAACGCTGTAATTCGAGAGCCATACTATCAATTTGCAGCGCCATTGCAGCTGCACCAGTAAGAGGTGGAACCACGCCTCGAATAGAACGCTGAAAAACGTTAACTTGATTGACATAAGCGCTTATCTTAAACGCGCCCCCAGTCCCTCGCTGCAACATTAAAAAGTTGGGAAAATCTTTGCTGCAATACCCCCAAACTTCATCTTCAACGAGGATGCGATTTAACGAGATATGAAGACCAGTTAACTTTGCCACTAAGTCCAAGATCATTTTTTTTGAGGTGACAAACGCCTGAATCTTGTTTCCCGTTGGTAGAGCGACCGCCTGCGCAACGATATCCGTTACTTTTTCGGTTATCAGATCTTTGAGTAAAAACGGCAGTGCACTTGGCCATTCTTCTTCGGGTAGGTTCGGTTTTTCAATTTGGAATATTTGATAGCTATCGTGATCCAACACAAGGTCGAGCTCAGCAGAACCTGCGCTTATGTGGCTCAGAGCTTCAACTAATGTCTCTTGCCAAGAGCGATTACCAATAGGAAGACTTTGCTCTAAGTTCAGGTCGTTATCGCTATAAAAATAAACAGCTTTAGGTTGGATGACAGCGACAATTCGGTTTGCAGCTTTTTTATTTGATTTGAATTTATTTAGCAAAGTTTGCACTTTCATCGTTTACCTACTTTTCTTCCAACGATTACGTCGTCCAATCTGCACTGCTGACACGGGCTTTTTACTACTCAGTTTTACAACTTGCGTTGATTGTATCGCTTGCTCGGGGGAGAAGTATCGCCCTTGAACACCATCAATAGAGAGCTCTAGCAAGGTATTTAACTCTTGCTTGCTATCGACACCAACCGCGACTAAGGAGGTATTGAGACCAGCGCAGGCACCTAACAAGCTTCTGATAAAGAGCTGATTCTCGTGTCTTTGATGAATTTGCTTAATCAAACTGCGATGCAACTTAACAAAACTGATTGGAAGCTCTTTTAGATAGTGAGTGCTAACTATCGACCTTCCAGCCTGGCTTACGGCAACTTTACATCCCAACCCAGCAATCATTTTCACAACGGGTCTCATATAATCCAGGTGTTTCACCAGCCTAGCCTCTGGGAACTCAACAACCAAATAACTTCGCTGCGCAGCGGTTAGCTGAAGAAGCTCATCTCGGATCCATTTAAAATATTCTCTATCGCTAAATGGCGTTACATACAAATTTACAGAATAGCATAACCTATCCGTAGATTCTTTTAGTAATTTGATAACATTAACAAAAACCGCACGGTCTAACGCTTGTTCATAACCCACTGTTTCAATAGCGGCGCTGAATCTAGAAGCTTTAATGATTCCCTTGTCGGGGTCTTCAATACGAACGAATAGCTCATAGTGATCGAGCAATGTTTCTTGCTGCTTGTCGAGAAGATAGCAGCTCTGCTGGTAAATATGCAGCCTCTCTGGCTTTAGAACCTGATCAAACAGGGTTCTCCAGCGTACACTTCCTCGCTCATCCTCCCTTAATGACTGCTTTTCAAAGCGATTCCAAGTATTCACTTTTTGAAGCTGCGCACTTTTTAGTGCGGTTTCAGCTTCATCCATAATACGACCTTGTCGTTCCCCTTCTTGATACATAGTCATGCCGATGTGTGACCAATTATCTTTTTCTAAAGGAGCGGGAGGTGAGATATGGGATAGTTGCTTCAAACATTGAATAGCAATGGAAGAAACATCTTTACTGGTCAAGTGTGGGGCAAAAATAGCAAACTCAGATTGATAGTAACGAGAAAGGATAACGTCTGGGTAGCGCGCGACACTATTAGACAGTGCCTCACCCACCTCGACAATAAAGTCATTGGCGACCTTTTTTCCCTGTTCTTCTTCTATTTGATCCCAATCGTCTACTTTGAGCAACAACACGCCACCACGGGAGCCACTTTCTGATAGCGCTGACTCTAGTTTGCTATCAAACAACACTCGATTAGCTGTGCCCGTTAGCTGATCGAGAAAGGTCTGCGTTCGAATAAAGGTATCAAAGCGACTTCTTTCTTGACGGGCGTCTTGAAGCTCTTCTATTAAAAGGTCCAGAGCTTCGCTTGCCGTATAAGGCCACTCTAGCTCAGAGCCCTTAGCATACTCTTCGACTCTGCCCGCTAGAATCATTCTCCCTCGCTCTTCTAACAACTCAGAACCGTGTAGCTGAGACTTTAACCAGCGAACTCCACGCATTAAGCAGAAAACAATAAGAACAACTGCAAGTGTGATAGACCAGAGGGCCTGCATGGAATATCCATAACCGATATAAGGGGGAATCGCTTTAAAAGTAATGGAGTAACCAGGGTTCCTTTCCAGATCAAAACGCGCTTGATAAAGGCGATTTTTATCAACTTTTGACCCGGTGTCTTTAAATCGATAGACAGTGCCGGCTTGTGAGTGTAATTCCATTTCAACGATATTTGAAGATTGAAGCATTTTCGGCATCCAGCGCTGCAAAGAGTATGCGGCATCGGGATCTTCCATTTCTTTATCCAACACTTCCACAATACCTTGAAGAGAGTGATCCAAATATTCTTGTCCAAGTCGTTTAAACGAAAGGGTACCTCCCAAGAAAAGGATAAACATCGCACTGATAACAATCATAGTAACAAATGCCACCAAGCGAGTGCTGAGTTTTAAGGTAGGCGTATACCTCATTGATTGGACGTTCCTTTTCTCTAATGACAACAACCTATAGCTCTACTATCAGTTGGATGTACTCCCTCACTGCGTTAAGCACTTTTTAGCGATTTAACAAACACGTGAAGTAAAATGCTCTTATTTCGAGGTATCTATAATATAACTATATAGAAAACCTCAATATGCTGCGTTTATTTTTTGAAAACATTATTCTTAAATAGTTAACCACACCTCATAACATATTAAAGTGTACTAACATTATCGCAGCAAATTGTGCTCTCTCGTTGCTCTATTAGCTTTCAACACAAAAAAACCAGCCTGACTTGGCTGGTTTTCGGATTTAACATTCTGCTTATTAAAACGGAATATCGTCATCAAAATCCATTGGCGGCTCATTGTACTGAGGCTGAGCTTGTTGCGGCGCAGGTGCTGGCTGCTGCGGAGCGACTTGCTGCTTAG
>NZ_LJJE01000028.1 GCF_001854765.1 Vibrio sonorensis
CTCGATAGTGTGAAAGTAGAACATCGCTTTCAGACTTCATTAAATGCATATAGCATTTTCTCCATAGGCAGTGACGCCTAGCTCTTTTCCCATGCTGTGAAGCATAACCCCAAAAAATAACTCATTTAGATTGAGTTTTTATGCTTTTAAGAAGATGAGTTTTTTAGCTTTTGCTGATTCTTCTACAGCCCTTCAATGGTCGTTGATTTAACCATTGTTCAACAGACTTATCCACAATTTTCATTTTGTGGATAACTTGGTGGGTAAGCTGAAATTCTCCCCTGTATAACTAGAAAGTTTATTAGATCTTTTTGTTTATACGTTCAGAGTAATTTATTTCAAATTTAAATAAATTTTTGTTTTTAAAGGATTTTTTGTAAAAATTGAACTTTAGGTCTAATGAGTTAAAAGATCATTATGTAGTTGTTTTTTGATCCTAATCATTTATTCGTATTGTGATTAACTTTGGGATTAGCAACGTGAACAACCCTTAGTGTTGTCTTTTTTCCACATTTCAATTTTTTTAGAACAATATCAAATTCTGTGCGTATTTAAGTAGACAGGCTTAAGCGTCTCTCGGTAGGCCTTTTTGAATGATTCTAATCAAACGTTTGTGCTTACTTTCAATAGAGCCTAGTACAGGTAACTGACTAACTTGTTGCTCTATTGCCCACTTAATGTGTTCGTCTAACATATCTGAAAGACCGAGGCGGGATTCTAAGGCGCTGAGAGTTTTCATCGAGTAGGGGGCATTCCCCATAGCAACAGCAAGATTTCTTAACCACTGCTCATGACCAATTCTTCGAATGGCCGAACCTTGCATTCGAGCCAAAAACGTTTCCTCATCCCACTGAAATAGAGCGACGAGGTCTGGAGTTTCAAATGTGTCTCTTCTATGAAAGTCTTCTTGATCAGTAAGTTCTGCGAAACGATTCCAAGGGCATACTAGTTGGCAATCATCACAACCATATATTCGGTTGCCTATTGCTTTTCTAAACTCAATAGGAATGACGCCATCATATTCAATAGTTAGGTAAGAAATACAACGTCTCGCATCGACGACACCTTCTTCTACGATCGCCTGTGTTGGGCATGAAGAGATACATGCTGAACACTTTCCGCATGCATTCTCTAACGGCTTATCAATAGGTAACGGCAAGTCTATAAGCAGTTCCCCTAGGAAAAACCACGACCCCGCTTCTTTGTCCAATATCAGTGAGTGCTTTCCCGTCCAACCTAATCCTGCCTTTTCTGCTAATGGCCGCTCTAGAATTGGTGCCGAATCAACAAAAGGGCGATAGCCGAATTTCCCTACTTCTTGCTCAATCTTTTGCCCCAGTTTCTTTAACTGATTTCGGATAAGTTTGTGATAGTCTCGTCCCAATGAATAACGGCTGATATAAGCTTGGTTTGGATTAGATAAATTGGAAGCAAAGTTCGCTTCAGGAGGAAGGTAATCCATCCTGACACTGATCACTCTTACTGTTCCAGGTAGTAACTCATCAGGTCTGGCGCGCATCATGCCATGCCTAGCCATCCAGTCCATATCCCCGTGGTATCCAGCGTCTAACCACTTTTGCAGTGAAGCTTCGTGTTCTTTCAAGTCTACATCACAGATACCAGCCTTCTGGAAGCCGAGCTCTTTAGCCCAGATTTTTATCTTGTCTGCCAGTGCTTGGTAATCCATGATACGATGCTCTTAAAAACGGACGCGAATCTTAACGGATCTTATATCGGTGATCCAGTTAAGCAAAGGTTCAGAGAATAATTTTTCCATGAACTTACATTTGAGATCTTGTCTCTCAATTCCTTCCCAGTTTACTATTCCTGTTCTTTTGATTTTTATATAGTCATTATTAGACCGATTAGAGAATACCATTCATGAGCACTAAGCAGTTTGCCTTAAAAAATGAAAACGACACAATAGCGCTAGGAAAAGCGTTGGCAGATGTGTGTTATCAACAAACCACCGTTTATTTACACGGTGATCTTGGTGCAGGTAAAACGACTTTTAGTAGAGGTTTTATTCGCTCTATGGGTCACGATGGGAACGTAAAAAGCCCAACCTATACTCTTGTTGAACCTTATCAACTTGATACTTGGCAGGTTTATCACTTTGACTTGTATCGATTAGCCGATCCTGAAGAGTTGGAGTTTATGGGGATCCGTGACTATTTCACTCCCGACGCAATCTGCTTGGTGGAGTGGCCAGAAAAAGGTGTTGGTTTATTACCCGCACCCGACCTTGATTTAACATTGCGCTACGACGGAGAACAGAGAACAGCACTGCTTGTCGCCAATAGTAAGTACGGTGACGATCTTCTCGCCAAATTGGAATTATGTTGAATATAAAGAAGCTAACTGCAGCATGGGCTGCTGTTGTATTGATGGCTTGTGTGTTCCCAACTCTTGTTTTGGCTAACGCACTAGAAGGGGTGAGGGTATGGCCTTCACCCGATGAGACTCGCGTTGTTATCGATCTTACAACAGAAGCCGATTATAGCTATTTCACTTTAACTAGCCCTGACAGGCTGGTTGTTGATCTCAAAAAGACGTCGCTAAGTACTAAGCTACCTTTGGTCGTGAAGGAAAGCCCTGTACTAAAAAAAATCCGCAAAAGTTCTCCACCGGAAAAAAGCACTTATCGCTTAGTGTTTGAACTTAAGCGAAAGGTGGCTCCGAATCTTTTCAAACTTTCCCCTACCCCTGGTGGCCAATATGGGCATCGCCTTGTTGTCGATCTTCCTCATAGGGCGAAAAGCAGTACGCCTGCGCTCAACCAAGATAAAAGCAAAGTCAATCGCGATGCCTCTCAACTGACGGGGACTGCGGACATAGTCGTGGCAATTGACGCGGGGCACGGCGGTGAAGATCCGGGTTCTATAGGGCCAACGAGAAAGTATGAAAAGCACCACACTTTAGCGGTCTCTAAAAGACTGGCCGCTCAAATCAATGCGATTCCGGGGATGAAAGCGGTTTTGACTCGACGTGGAGACTATTACGTCAATTTGAACAAACGCTCTGAAATTGCTCGTCGGAACAAGGCACACCTATTGGTTTCGATACACGCTGATGGATTTACCAGCCCAAAACCAAGAGGTGGTTCAGTATTCGTTCTCAATACCCGTCGGGCAAATAGTGAAATTGCACGCTGGTAGAGGATCATGAAAAACAGTCTCAGTTGCTCGGAGGTGCGGGTGATGTACTTTCCAAAAACTCGAACGATAAGAATGTGAGCCAGACCTTACTCGATCTGCAGTTTAGTCACTCTCAAAAAGAGGGCTATAAACTTGCGACTAAGATTTTAAAAGAGATGGGTAAAGTGGCTCACCTACACAAGAAAGAACCAGTGAATGCGAGTCTGGCCGTTCTCAAGTCGCCTGATATTCCTTCAGTATTGGTCGAGACAGGGTTCATTACTAACCCAACGGAAGAGAAGTTACTGTTCCAAAAAAGTTATCAAAACAAATTGGCGAGAGCGTTAACTAAAGCAATCGTACAGTACTTTGAAAGTAATCCGCCCGCGGGTACTTTACTTGCAAATCGCGGCAAAGCGGTGAAACACAAAGTATCTCGTGGCGAATCCTTATCTTTGATTGCCAAAAAGTATGGCACGTCTGTTTCGGCGATTAAGTCGACAAATAAGCTCAAGAGCACGAGCTTGGCAATAGGACAGATCCTGACTATCCCTGGAGCTGCGGGAGCGACTTCTGTTCCAAAAGTGAGTAATAGTGTTAAAACCAAGACGGTGACTCATGTTGTTAAGCGCGGCGAATACTTAGGTAAGATTGCCAGTCGTTATAAAGTATCGGTTGCGGCCATTAAACGGGAAAACAAGTTGAGGTCCGACACACTTAAACTTGGACAAAAATTGAAGATAACAGTCAAAGTGAAAGACCAACCAATACGAAAACACAAAGTTAAGCGCGGGGAGTTTCTGAGCAAGATTGCAAACCGATATGGTGTCAGTGTTAACAGTATTCGACGAGCAAATAACTTGCGCTCAGATGAGCTTGCGATTGGTCAAGTACTCATCATTCCAAATAAGTAGGTTCTTCAGTGACAATTAAAACTTTACCAGCGAGACTGGCGAACCAGATAGCGGCAGGAGAAGTGGTCGAGCGTCCTGCTTCAGTAGTAAAAGAGTTGGTTGAAAATAGCTTAGATGCAGGCGCTACGCGGATTGATATCGATATCGAGAAAGGCGGGGCTAAGCTTATCCGTGTGCGTGACAATGGCAAAGGGATCCCTAAAGAAGAGCTTTCACTGGCTTTAAGTCGTCACGCTACCTCAAAAATACATACGCTCGATGATCTAGAAGCAATTATGAGTCTGGGTTTTCGAGGAGAAGCTCTGGCGAGTATCAGTTCCGTTTCTCGATTGACCCTGACATCAAGACCTGCAACTCAGGAACAAGCTTGGTCGGCATACAGTGAAGGCCGAGAGATGCAGGTGCAACTCCAGCCAGCTGCTCACCCCGTCGGCAGTAGTATTGAAGTGCTTGATCTATTCTTTAACACGCCGGCGAGACGCAAATTTCTTCGTACCGAAAAAACCGAATTTACTCACATTGATGAGCTGATAAAGCGCATTGCACTCAGTCGTTTCGACGTGACTATCAATTTACGCCACAACGGAAAAATGATTCGTCAGTATCGAAGCACAAAAACGGCTATTCAAGAAGAAAAACGAATCGCCGCGGTATGTGGTCAAGCGTTTGTGCGCAATATGGTGAGAATTGAACTCGAACATCAAGGTCTCAAGCTATCAGGTTGGATCACAACCCCTGACGGTGCAAGGCAGCAAAGCGATCTGCAATACTGTTATGTTAATGGCAGAATGATGCGCGACAAACTGATTAATCATGCGATTCGCCAAAGCTACGAAACAAGCTTAAGGCCAGAGCAATTTGCCGCATACGTTTTATTTATTGAGATCGACCCTCATCAGGTCGATGTTAATGTTCACCCTGCCAAACATGAAGTGCGCTTTCATCAGGCGAGATTGGTTCACGATTTTATTTATCAAGCGTTGAGCGATGGTCTTTCTCAGGTAACCAGTGTCACCGCACCTGAGCACTCGGATGCCGCATTTCATTCGCCCGCTAACGACCTTAGTGACGAAGAAGTGGGCACACTTCAAAATGAGCGAAAAGCGATTGAGCAGATCCCTAGCTATCCGGGTCGAGAGGACTACTCTCAAAGCAATGTCGCGCCAGCGCCAGCAGATGACAGCTCTACCTATCAAATTAGTGAGTCGAACTCGCGAAAAGAATGGCACTCGAACTTTGACACGTCGACAGTGCCATCTCACAAGTCAAAGGCAGCGAGAAAAGAGCGCAAGCCTCAAGATGGTCCAAGTGAAGCAGAAGTGCGTGTCTATCAGGAGTTGTTAACCACACAAGTGGAAGATGAGACGACGGCGACTATTGA
>NZ_LJJE01000029.1 GCF_001854765.1 Vibrio sonorensis
TAACATCTTTAAGGTGAATGTTGCCAGTGGCGCATCGGTTGCTGAAGGCGATGTGCTGTTGATTCTTGAAGCGATGAAGATGGAAACTGAAGTGCGCGCTGCTCGCGGCGGAATCGTACAAGATCTTCACGTCAAAGAAGGCGACTCCGTAACGGTTGGCGCACCTCTACTTAGCCTGGCGTAAGGGAGAATCATGGAAGGATTAATGACCCTTTGGTCAGAAACAGGGATAGCCAACTTTGAGTTTGGTCAGATCTGCATGATCTTGGTTGGCTGTGCGTTGCTGTTTTTGGCGATTCGCAAAGGATTTGAACCACTATTGCTACTGCCTATCGGCTTTGGTGCGGTGTTAGCGAATATTCCAAACGCGGGCTTCACCGAGCCTGGCGGTCTGCTTTACTACGTCTATTACGTTGGTATTGAGTCAGGAATTTTCCCGCTGCTCATCTTTATGGGCGTTGGTGCAATGACGGACTTTGGCGCTTTAATCGCCAACCCAAAAACGCTTTGGTTAGGTGCTGCGGCGCAGTTTGGTATCTTCGCTACGCTATTTGGCGCTATTTTGCTTAACTATGTTCCGGGAATGGAATTTAGTATGCAAGATGCTGCTTCGATTGCGATTATCGGTGGTGCAGATGGCCCAACCGCTATCTTCTTGGCAAGCCAACTATCTCCCGATTTACTGGGTGCGATTGCGGTTGCGGCATACAGCTATATGGCTCTAGTGCCAATTATTCAGCCGCCAATTATGAAAGCCTTGACCACACCAGAAGAGCGTCAGATCAAAATGGCTCAGTTGCGCCACGTAGGTAAAGCGGAGAAGATCTTGTTCCCTCTGGCAGTGCTACTGATGACCATCTTGTTCCTACCTGCAGCAACACCGCTGGTTGGTATGTTCTGTTTGGGTAATTTGATGCGTGAAGCCGGCGTTGTGGATCGATTGTCAAAGACCGCTCAAAACGAACTTATCAATATCGTTACCATTTTCCTTGGTTTGGGTGTTGGTTCAAAGCTACAGGCAGACGAGTTTTTGAACGTAGAAACGCTAGGTATCTTGGCGCTTGGTGCAGTGGCATTTAGTATCGGTACCGGTGGTGGTGTTCTTATGGCTAAACTTCTGAACAAATTTTCTAAAGAAGACATCAACCCGCTTATCGGTGCCGCTGGTGTATCCGCTGTACCTATGGCAGCACGTGTGGTGAACAAGGTGGGCTTAGAAGCGAACCCACAGAACTTTTTGTTGATGCACGCGATGGGACCAAACGTTGCTGGTGTACTCGGCTCGGCTGTTGCTGCCGGTATTTTGTTAGCTTTGGTTAATTAAGCGGTGATCCTAACTGGATTATGACGTTCAACTGCTAACGAAATAAAAAGAAATGGTATATATTCAAAGGGATGCTTTCGCATCCCTTTTTTGATCAGTAGGGAACACTTGAGATGGAAAACAAACAAATTGCGATTACAGAATTTGGTTCACCAGAAGTATTAGCGATTCAGTCGTCTGATATTCCAGAACCCAAACAAGGTGAAGTGTTAATCAGGGTGGCTTTTGCTGGCGTGAACCCTATTGATGTTAAAACGCGCGCAGGCCTAGGATGGGCGGCGAGCCAAAACAAAGACAAGCTACCTTGGGTGCCAGGCTATGACGTTTCTGGAGAGGTGGTTTCTGTTGGTGAAGGGGTGAGTCGTTTCTCCAAAGGAGATAATGTCGCTGGATTTATTGGTTTCCCACTAGTTGGTGGTGGATACAGCCAGTATGTTTGTGTACCTGAAAGCGAGCTAAGCGCAGTTCCTGATGCAGTAACATTGGAAGCGGCAGCAGTACTGCCTCTTGCTGGGCAAACCGCGGCTCAAGCTCTGGACAAAGCTGGAGTGAAAGAGGGCGAAAGAGTCCTTATTCTGGCTGGTGCTGGTGGTGTTGGTCATATAGCGGTTCAAATTGCAGTAGCGGCGAAAGCGGAAGTCTTTACCACTTGTAGTGAAGCCAACCTCGATTATATGGCGACTCTTGGGGCTCATGCGGTTAACTACCAGTTTTCGCCAGTTTCAGAGCGAGTTGAAAATGCAGATGTGCTGATTGACTTAATCGGTGGCGATGCTGCGTTAGACGCACTGAAATGCTTGTCTGACAAAGGTCGCGTTGTCACGGTTCCAACACTAAGCGCTGAAATGATATGTGAAAAAGCGAAACTACTAGGTTTTGAAGCGACAGGAATGCTAGTAGACCCTAATCCAGAGCAATTGGATACCATGCTATATATGGTGAGTGTTGGTTTGTTGAAAACTGAAATTCAGGCAATCTACCCAATGGCAGAGGTTGTTTCTGCACACGAGCAAATCGAAACCGGACACACAAGGGGCAAGGTGCTTCTTGATATGCAATGCTAGAGTGGTTTAACACCGCTTTTCAATCTTTCGCATATTGGTTCTCAGACTCTGCTCTATGGGTACTCTTCTTTAGTGGTTTCCTGAGTGCCACTTTACTGCCCGGAGGCTCAGAAGCTGGCTTAATCGCTACTTTGAGCCTTGAGCAGTTTTCTATTTTTCATATTATTCTTATTGCGACTATCGGCAATACTCTAGGTGGCTTGACCAATTATTGGATTGGAATTTGGTTACCAAATAGAAGCCATACAGAAAAACATCGCAACAAAGCACTATACTGGTTGAATAGATACGGCTATTCAGCCCTTCTATTTAGTTGGTTGCCCATTATTGGCGACCCCCTTTGCTTAGCGGCAGGTTGGTTAAGGTTGAGATTTTGGCCTAGCTTGTGGCTAATTTTTATCGGAAAGGCGCTTCGCTATAGTTTACTGACGGCGCTTTATTACGGTCTGTTTTAAGGAAACGTTATGAGAAGCATGTTGTTAGCTGTCGCTTCTTCAGCAATTTTATTGGGTTGTTCGACCGTTTCGATCCCCACTCTTCCTTCTATTTCCTTTTTTTCGTCGTTGCCAGAAGGCGTCACACTGGTTGAAGAGGTTGAATCTAAGTCTAGTACTCCTTCGATATCCTATTCGAAATACCAGTTAGACAATGGTTTGACGGTTATCCTATCCCCTGATAGTTCGGATCCTTTGGTACATGTTGACGTTACGTATCACGTCGGTTCCGCTAGAGAAGAGGTGGGTAAGTCAGGTTTTGCTCATTTTTTTGAACACATGATGTTCCAGGGCAGTGAACATGTAGGGGATCAGCAACACTTTAAATTGATTACTGAAGCAGGTGGTACAGTGAACGGCACCACCAACCGAGACCGAACCAATTATTATCAAACTGTACCTTCAAACCAGTTGGAAAAAGTACTCTGGCTTGAAGCGGATCGAATGGGATTTTTACTTGATGCAGTGTCACAAGAGAAGTTTGAAATCCAAAGGGATACGGTAAAAAACGAACGGGCACAGAATTTTGATAATCGCCCTTACGGTTTAATGTGGGAGCAAATGTCTGAGGCTATGTACCCAGAAGGCCACCCTTATTCTTGGCAGACTATCGGTTATGTAGAGGATTTGGATAGAGTTGACGTCAATGACTTAAAGGCTTTTTTTCTGCGCTGGTACGGGCCAAATAATGCGGTGTTAACCATTGGTGGTGATATCGACAAAACGGAGACGTTAAAGTGGGTTAAGCGTTACTTTGGTTCAATTCCTCGCGGGCCAGAAGTGGAGAAAGCGCCCAAGCAACCGGCCGTTTTAGAAGCAGATAAATACGTCACGCAAACCGACCGAATTCAACAGCCTATGGTTTTGATTGGGTGGCCTACTCAATATCGAGGACACCCAGATCAAGCATCCATCGATATACTCGCACAAGTATTGGGTGGTGGCGCAAATGGACTCCTCTATCAGGAGCTAGTGAAAACGCAAAAAGCGCTCAATGCTGGTGCGTTCCAAGACTGTGCAGAGCTGGCTTGTACCTTTTATGTTTACGCGATGGGGAAATCAGGGGATAACAGCCAACTGACCCCACTTTACAATGAGCTTATAAGAGTGTTGGATGAGTTTGCGCTTGATGGTGTAAAACCCAAACGCTTATCTGAAATTAAGGGGATGGCGGAAGCCAACGCCGTGTTTGCGACGCAAAGTGTACGGGGTAAGGTGACTCAATTAGCCGCTAATGAGACTTTTTTTGGTCAACCAGACCGTCTGCAAAGCCAACTTGAGCAGCTTCAAAATGTGTCAATTTCCTCAATCTCTCAGGCCTTCGATAGATACTTAGCCGATAAACCCAAAGTGGTATTAAGTGTGGTTCCAAATGGCAAACTATCTTATGCAGTACGCGATGCAAATTTTGTTACCCCACCGAGAACTTTGCCCAACTACGCGAAAGTGGATCCTGCGACGCTTGACCTTAGAAAGCCTGTCGATGACTTTGACCGTTCAGTCGTGCCTCAGGTTTCCGAGGGGATAAAAGCGAGCATGCCCGATCTTTATCGTTTTTACTATGAAAATGGCATCGAGGTATTGGGAACCGAAAGCAGAGAGACACCAACAGTCCAACTTCTTATCAAACTTCCCGCTGGTGAACGATACGCAATAAAAGGGAAGGAAGGGTTAGCAAAACTGACCGCAGCAATGATTCAAGAAGGCAGCAAGCAGAGAACGTTAGAAGAACTTAGCGCAGCATTGGATGAACTGGGAAGTGAAGTTTCCATCAATGCTGGTAACTATACCACCAGTATTTCTATTTCCGTTTTGGAACGCAATTTGTCGCCAACGTTAGATATTGTTGCTGAGGTGCTCTTTGCTCCTGCTTTCGAACCTGCTAGCTTTGACCGGTTGAAGAAACAGATGTTAGAGGGGGTTGTTTTTCGCCACCAGAAGGCTTCTTGGTTAGCTTCACAAGCGACAAGACAAGTGCTGTTTGGCGACACGGCGTTTGGTCGCTCCAACGACGGCACCGAAGCTTCGTTACAGTCATTAACTTTAGAAGATGTGAAAACCTTTTATAAAGAGCATTACGTTCCTCAAGGTACGCAGATTGTGGTAGTTGGTGATATTCGCGAGAAAGATATCAATCGAGAGCTGGCCTTTCTCAACACGTGGAAGGAAGCTCAGGGGCACTTATTACGACCTCAAATTGTGCCTAAAGTACAGGGTCGAAAAATCTATTTAGTGAATAAGCCTGATTCTTTTCAGAGTGTGGTGCGATTTGTCCGTCAGGGGCTGCCCTATGATGTCACGGGGGAAGTGTTCTTAACGCAACTGGCTAACTTTAATTTAGCGGGAAACTTTAACAGCCGTCTTAACCAAAACTTACGTGAAGACAAAGGCTATACCTATGGAGCGTCGGGCTACTTTGCCTCGAACAGAGAAGTAGGTGCCTTGATTTTTAATGCTCAGGTTAGGGCTGATGTAACCGTGCAATCGATTGAGGAAATACACAATGAGTTAGCTAACTTCGCCAACAACGGGTTAACTCAGCAAGAGCTTTCTTTTATGCGCTTGGCAGTGGGGCAACAAGATGCGCTTAAGTACGAGACGCCGTCCCAAAAGGCTCAGATGCTCAGTATGATTCTCGCTTATGGGTTGGACGAGAACTACCTAAAGCAGCGCAATGAAGTGGTCGAAAATATCCCGATGGGCACGCTAAACTCGATTTCGAGTAAGTGGTTTAACCCCGAAGACTTCCAAATTATTGTGGTTGGAGATGCCGCATCTTTGAAGCCACAACTAGAAAAGTTAGATATTCCCATAGAAGAGCTTGAAATCATCCGTTAGAGTACACATTAATTAGAGCATCAAGATGAAGGAACGATCTTCCTTCAATCATCGTTAAAGACAACGAGATACTTTCTCGTCGCAATAGATAGGCGAACGCATTTTGACTGACTTTGCTGCACGACTTGAAAAAGTCGCTTGCGATACCGAACTGTTTAAGCAACTAACGCGAGGTGTAGAGCGAGAGACGCTGCGCTACACTGATTCAGGGCTTTTGGCCACCACACCACATCCCAAAGCGTTGGGCTCTGCGTTCACAAATGAGTGGATCACAACAGATTTTGCTGAATCTCTTCTTGAGTTTATTACGCCAGTATCTAACGACATTGACACTCTTGTCGCTCAACTGGAAGATATTCATCATTTCACGCAGCAGCAATTGGCACATGAAAAAATGTGGCCGCTTTCTATGCCTTGTTATGTCGAGAAAGAAGACGATATCGAACTTGCTCAATATGGCAATTCCAACTCAGGTAAAATGAAAACACTCTACCGAGAAGGACTTAAACGCCGGTATGGCAGTTTAATGCAAATCATCTCGGGTGTTCATTTTAACTTCTCTTTCCCTGAACGTTTCTGGGATGCTTTGTATGGTGAGCAGAGCGAACAAGATCGACAAGAGACTAAGTCCGAAGCTTACTTCGCTCTGATACGCAACTACTATCGATTCGGTTGGTTGATCCCATATTTCTTTGGTGGCTCTCCAGCGATATGCTCGTCCTTCATCAAAGGAAGAGAGTCTACGTTACCTTTTGAAAATATTGGTGAAACCCTATATCTGCCCCATGCAACGTCACTTCGACTGAGCGACTTGGGGTACACCAATAGCGCTCAAAGCGTACTGAAAATTGGCTTTAACAGTTTAGAGCACTACCTTAAGGGGCTCAACGAGGCAATTAGAACACCTTCAGAAGAGTTCGCGGAAATAGGCGTTAAAGTCGACGGTGAGTATCGACAGCTCAATGCTAATGTGCTGCAAATTGAAAACGAGCTCTATGCTCCAATTCGACCAAAGCGTGTAGCCAAAGCGGGAGAGAAGCCATCAGACGCGTTGCAAAGAGCAGGTGTCGAGTATATTGAAGTGCGCTCGTTAGATGTAAACCCATATAGCAGTGTAGGTATTACCGCCAATCAGGTTCGCTTCTTAGACTTGTTCCTCACATGGGCGGCTCTATCTGACTCAAATCCAATGGATGATTGCGAGTTAGAATGTTGGCGCGAGAACTGGAATAAGGTAATTGCAGAGGGGCGTAACCCTTCATTGGAACTACAAATTGGTTGTGAAGGTGAAGTTTTGACCTTGCGAAAGTGGGCAAAACGCGTTTTCACGGAACTCAAGCAAATCGCTACTCTCATGGACAAAGCACACGGTAATGACAGTTATACTCAAGTTTGTGCTGAGTTGGAGAATTGGATAGACAACCCAGAGTTGACCGTATCGGGTCGATTGCTCAATGATACCAAGCGAGTCGGTGGACTTGGTAAAATTGGCAGTGAACTTGGAGAAGAGTATCGCGGCAAGCATTTAGGTCACGCATATTCTTATTACAGCGAAGAAGATATGCAAAAAGAAGTAAAACGCTCGTGGGAGAAGCACCTAGAGGCGGATAAAGCCGACGAGGTAAGCTTTGACGAGTTTTTAGTCGATTATTTTACTTACCTCAAAGACTAATAAATACGCGAGTATTACACTTGCGACTGATTATTAATTACTAACAAGCTCAGCTTGTTCAACACTCAGCGGAGAAGGATTATGCCGTTATTAGACAGTTTTACGGTTGACCACACTCGTATGCACGCACCAGCAGTACGAGTAGCAAAAACAATGACTACACCAAAAGGTGACACGATTACCGTGTTTGATTTGCGTTTTACTGCTCCTAACAAAGACATTTTGTCAGAGAGAGGAATTCACACGCTAGAACACTTGTACGCTGGCTTTATGCGTAATCACCTGAACGGTTCGTCTATCGAAATTATCGATATTTCTCCAATGGGCTGTCGCACGGGTTTCTATATGAGCCTAATCGGCACACCTGATGAACAGCAAGTGGCAAGTGCTTGGCTAAGCGCGATGCAAGACGTTCTAAAAGTAGAAAGCCAAGATAAAATACCTGAGCTAAATGAATATCAATGTGGTACTGCTTCAATGCACTCTCTTGATGAAGCGAAGCAAATTGCGCAAAGCATCATTGATGCTGGTATTAGCGTAAATAAAAACGACGATCTGGCCCTGCCGCAAGAAATGCTTAATGAACTAAAAGTCGATTAGTTAACGAAAGTTAAGTGAAGAATAAAAAGGAAGGCGATTTAGCCTTCCTTTTCTTTTTTGAGCCTTAATTGGCCTTAGGTAACACTACAACACGTGTCTTGGCCCAGATATCGTGAAAACCGCGCTTTTTAGGGTCAAACGGTACGGTTAGGTTAGCAAGACCAAAACCAGAAGTCGCAATTCGAATCAAAGCTTGGGTGACAGAGATTCGAGAACCATCATCATTTCTGATCTGTAGCTTCCAAGCGCGCATTCCCAAGGTCTGACCCGCTTTAGTCCAGAAATAAACAAAAAAGTAGATCCATACTGCAGCAATATAAGCAGTAAAAGCAGGCCCCCAAATTGGGTGGTTAGTGGTGAAGTCACTGACATCCTGATAAGGAGCAGGAGAGAATATTCCCATCGCCATAGCAGCATGCAGCAGCGCGATGACTAATCCAGCGGCCATCATCACAACAGCGACAATGATTAGCGAATCATAAATAAGTGCACCCAAACGGCGAAAAAGCCCTGCTGGTGGAAGTGAAGATTGTTGCGTCATAGCTAGTGTCTTACTCATTCAAAGTAGGCGTCAGAATATAGGCTAAGTACCGATTATAAAAGAGAGCTGGCGCACAGGAATAAGGCTTGTGGTGATTTTCTATTCAAACGACAGTAATTTCAATCTTTTGCACTTGCACCCTGTTCTTTCTTACGTATAATGCCAAAACATCTTAGGGCAACAGCCCAAAAGAATGCCGGTGTGGTGAAATTGGTATACACGACGGATTCAAAATCCGTTGCCTTCGGGCGTGGCGGTTCAAGTCCGCCCACCGGTACCATATTTAAACGATAAAGCCTCGACGAAAGTCGGGGCTTTGTTGTTTCTAGGATTCGTGAATCCAAATTCGGCGTGTCGGCTTGGATGCAAGCCCAGCTATTCCGCTCACTGGTATCATATTAGAAAGGTCGCTTATATAGCGGCCCTTTGTCGTTTTGAAGGACAATGGGTGTGATACCTGAAGCGTTGCCTACGTGGTGGCGGCAGGGATGCCTGTCCAATCATTCCGCCCACCGGTACCATATTTAAACGATAAAGCCTCGACGAAAGTCGGGGCTTTGTTGTATCTAGGGTTTGTGAGTTTAAATTCCGCGTGTCGGCTTGGATGCAAGCCCAGCTATTCCGCCCACTGGTATCATATTAGAAAAGTCGCTTATATAGCGGCCCTTTGCCGTTTTGAAGGACAATGGGTATGATGCCTGAAGCGTTGCCTACGTGGTGGCGGCAGGGATGCCTGTCCAATCATTCCGCCCACCGGTACCATATTTAAACGATAAAGCCTCGACGAAAGTAGGGGCTTTGTTGTATCTAGGATTCGTGAATCCAAATTCGGCGTATCGGCTTGGATGCAGCTTATTCCTCTACCTGAAGAAATACTTCTTTATGCACGGATGAATAACCTTTAAATTATAAATATCATATGGTTATGTCTATTCCTAATGGCAGGACACTCGTCGACGTAAGCTATGCATTTTTCTAGACTTATTCTGAGTTTCGATGCTAGTTGGCGTTATCGATTGTGGTTGGAACCTTGGTTTTGAAAAAGTATAGAAGTTTTACTCGCACGAGGGCATTGGTGCTATTGCGCTACAGAGTTACTCGTACATTTTTATGGTTGGGCGCTAGTGTATTATCAGCGGCTTTGGTGCGAGGTGGGTGGTCGCAGGCCTTTGCTGAAAAACAATGGAACCCCAAATCTTTCCAATATTATGAGACAACTTGGTTTGATGTCGCTTTTAGCTTGTTGGTTTCTGGTGTCTCGTTATTATTCTGTCTTGTGAGTACATTTATCGTGTTGGGTTATATTTTTATACCCAATACCTCGAAAGTCATGTTGCGCAAACACATAGTGAGGAAAAATCAAAGGAAGGCCAAGAAACGCACCATTGCTAGAGAGACTGATGGTGTTTCAAATGATGCCAATCGAGCTGGTGAGCACAAGTAGCTATCGCCGTATTCACATCTAATTGCCTTATTTGGTGTTTTTGTTACACAGGGAAAATGAGCAACTGTTCTAGAAAAATTACGGCTTACTGTATCTATCTTAAAGGCGCGGATGATTTTATAGTGTCTCTAGAACTAAGATTTTGTGCGAAAGACCAATTTGAGTTGAACTCAGTATGCCCTCCTATGTTGATTCTTGTCTCATAATCGGTGTTGTCTCCCAATAGATGGGAAAGGAAGAATCAACTGCTTTCGGATATAAGTTCTCACAATTTATCGATATAGGTAGGGTATGGGTATCCAGTTTTTGTTTGGATAGCGAAACCAAAATGGCACGGAGTTAAACAATGGATAGCTGGACAGATTTCTTCCCTTACGTTGCTATGGCAATCAAGCTCATTGCGCTTGGTGTTGGAGGGTACTTTGCGATCAAGTGGCATTTTGACCAAGATAAAAAGCTAAAAGAACAAGAAGCCAAGCAAAAGTAAATTGCAAGAGAACAAAGCGTATTAAAAACAACGTCAATGAGCTAAAACTAAAACAAGCCCCCATATTTGGGGGCATCTTTGTGTTTCATCGCAGACAGAAAAGCTAGATTTATTGGGTTGCACTTTTCGCTTGTTGGTCGTGAAACTCTTTTTCGAGTTGGTTGAACTGACTGTAATCGGTAAACTTGATGTTGCGTTCTTTAATCACAGCTTTAAGTTCATCTGAGAACCAAATTTTGTAGTCTGAGTAACGTGCTTTCCATTGAGGGTAGACGGCTTTGGACTCCTCAGTGTCTAGCGCTGGATGAATAGTTAAATGGTAAATGCCCGGCTGTAGTCTGGAAAACAGCTCAACATATCTGTCTCGTCTTTGTTCGTAGTCACCCCAACCACCCGTCGCTTTTAAGTCATAAATCGCATAGTAGTTATCAACTACTAGGTTCCCATTTTCTCTATGCCATAAATTGTCGTGTTTCTGGTCCATAAATCTTACCGACAAATGAATACCGTGTTTTTTGGCAATTTTTTTCGCTAGTTTGAAATAGTCTTCTGCAAACCAAGGGTAATAAATATACATATGGGCATCCATATGGGTAATATTAATTCCCGCTTGTTTAATTTTTTGGATCTGCGCTTCCATCTCCTTTTCAATGTCTTCGATATTGGCGTTTTCCACTACTTCATCTTGAGTCGCCCATAGATAACCTTTTTCGTTATAGAGACTGGGCACTTCTTCTTTTGGTAACACGGCACCCCAAGGTGCTTTTTCTTGCCATTCATTAGTCAAAGTGATGTGAACACCAATACTGTAACCTTTTTCTACGGCAATTTTGGCTGCCCTTTCAAAATCTGGATTGGTCGCCATAATCGTGGCGGTTTTCACGAAATCTGTTTTATCCAGTAACTCTACGGTCGCATCAGTGTGCGGTATTGAGCAGCCATAGTCGTCAGCATTGACAATGACGACAATATCATCCTTGGTGTAGCCTAGCTTTTCCATGAAATTATCTTCTTTGGAACAGCCCATCAAAAGTATGGGGATGGCGAGTAATATCGCTGATAATTTTTTGTTCATTTATAGACCTCGTCACGTCAATTATTCTGGCTCGTTTCATTTTCTACAGTCTATTAGTTCGTTTGGTTTCAGTTTGAAGGTTAGGAGTAAAGCTATTTAATTGGCTCCGATACTAAGTCTGGAATTCTCAGGGCAAATAGTTTTCGTAAGAAATAATCGACTGTGTTGAGTTCAAGGTAGCGCATTAAAAATGAACAATAAATAGTGCGCAGATTAAACTGATATTAAGTTTAATTAATGTTTATCAACGGAAAGGTGAGGGGGCGTGGCAGTTATATAGCTGATTTAAATCAGTAGGTTAAGTTACCATGGCCTGAGGCTAGTTAATGAGATTGAAAAACCTAAAAGTTATGTCACCGCCCCTAAAGCGAAATGGGTATTTGTCTCGGGGCAATGACTCTTATACGGTCTATTTTTGAAGTTTGAAGCCGTTTATTTACTCAAAATCGAGGGTTAAATCCCATATTAATAAAGGCTTCTCTTGGTTTGTGAACAACAATAGCACGCTGAGAGAGCGGGCGAGCTTCAAACTCAATGCCTAGTATTTCCAATGAAATCATCCCAGTGGTTGCGTTGACGATAAAGTTGACAACATGGCCACGTTGCACAACACCAGTATTGGTTATGTCCATACCTTCCCAATCTAAGGTTTTTCCTGTTACTCCAACAAAAGGCGCTTCATATCCGCCTTCAGTTTCGTCCATTGCTTGAATGTCTAAAAACATGCCGTAGGAAAATAGCGTCACACACATTAGTCCGATCATTGCAAATATACGGGTAAGTAAAATCATCATTCTCTCCGGTTCTTGCTCATGCCAGCGTAATAGTAAAAAGTTTTTTCGTGGGTAAATCACAAGCTGTTTTCATATCAGTTGGGGTAACAGTTTGCGCTATTGCCATCCTCTGAGATTTGTAGCCTGTTTCACTCAATTTGTGCCCTCTTGATGATTTAATTTAGTTAGATGTCTAACCAGTGTCAATGGTTAAATGTCTAACTAAAAATAAAGAATGGGGTTATACTCGGTTAATATTTTGATTTCTGGCACTTTATAACTTAGTTGTCGTGAGTGCTGTGAATATTGGGATCAGTAGTTTCATATTGGTCGAACTTTCCCAGCACATGACTGTTTAAATAAGGTAGGTCATCAATGAGTGAATTAAGTCGTGATACGGAGCTTTTTCAGTTTTTTAATGAGGTAAGCATTATTGCGCAATTGAGTGCCAACTTGATGAACCGTGTACTGCCAGACGGGTTATCGATTTCTCATTTTTCAGCTTTGAATCACTTGGTTCGACTTGGCGATGGCATTACTCCATTGGAGTTGGCTAGAGCTTTTCAAGTGACAAAGCCAACGATGACCCATACGCTGCAGGTTTTGTCTAAAAAGGGCTTTTTAGTTTTGAGTGCCAATCCAAATGACGCTCGATCTAAGTTGGTCTACCTTACTGACGAGGGAGTGGTGTACAGAAACAAAGCGGTTAAAGTTGTCACTGAACACCTAGCCTTAATTTCAAAAGAAGTGGATATAGAAAGGGTTGTGGCAACGATTCCTGAGTTACAACAAGTTCGTAAAGTACTTGATGAGAACCGCTAGCGGATTCTTTTTCTTTACTGCGCTATAGATTTGCAAAACAAGTACTCCACGAGCGTGACTCGCTTTACGGGGTTGAAGAGACAGCAAATAGTGATTGTTGGATGTCGGCAACAAAATAACTGGTTAACTCAGCGTCTTTGGTTTTCTGATAACGCATTTTTCCGTTTGGATCCTCTGACGCGGGTAATACGCCGCTAAACCGAGTCATTTTTGTCAGGCTTGCATTCATATCAAATTCAATATCATCCATGAAAAAAGCCATGCCAAGCGACGCGGGCCCGACATTTATCGTAATGGTTTGAGTGTCTTGTTTTTTTATAGAAAATTGGAAAGGAGCAAGCTTTTTAGCTTTTAATATTGGGCCAGAACATTTGATCTTCTTACCATTTTTAAGTGTTTCTATGTTGGCTCTAGCAAATTCTGGAAACAGTTCGGGCAGACACAAAGGCAACTGTCCCCTTTCGTTACTCCAAAGCAGTCTAGCATCTGAAGAAAACGCTGTTACCTTGTTATCAGTGATCAGTACAGAGCCTATTTGAGATGGGTGCCCATGTTTAATGTGTAGCTCGATGGCATCGTTAGACCATCTAACTTCCGCATCATACATTTTATTATTTCCATTCGTGACTTGATAGCTTTTTCCCAATGGGGTTTTGGTCGACGAAATGGATATAGAATCACCTTCCGAAGATGCCACATTAAAAGATGCAATAGCGACAATTGCAAAAATCCAGCGCTTGTTACTCAACATAAATTCACCTCAGTCATAACCAAATCGATTTCCAACTTACCCAATCGATAACGTGACTTCTTGAAGAAACACGCCAACTTGTGAATTAACCGTGCTACTTACGTGAGATACTCATTGCGAGAATATTGGCGTAAATGTTCAATTTTTTCTCCTTACTCATCGTTAATCTACTTTCATCAACAAACAGTAATGCATTGGATGAGGAAAGTAATGACAAACCACAATCACCACTTCTCTGAGCGTGAGATAAAAACAACCGCATTGGTCTATGACCGAAAGCTGGCGAACAACCGAGCGTCGTTCTCTATGGAAATGAGTTTTAAGTCAGGCGAAAACGGTACTTTAAAAGGAACGAGAAAATGGTACTGCATTGGGGATGAAGCGGTGTCAATCGAAAAACTTGAATGGTGTGCAAATAAAGGTATTCATCGAGTATCGATGCACAACTTGAGCCTAAGAGAAACGGCTGAAATGCGGCATAGCGATAAGAGCGGAGATTTTGAGTTGTGCAGCCCTAAGACCAATATGCTGCCAAAGGTTAAAAGTACTCAGTTTAATACGTCTCCAGCGACACTTTTAAGCTTGCCATTTGAAGTAGCTAAACACTGGAACACGCTTAAGAAAGGTGAAAAGCTTATCTTCGACTATTCCGTCTTAAAGGTACAAGCTCATACCAAAGTGTCGCTACAAGCAAAAATTGAGGACGGTTATTTCGTTGTCGAATTAAAACCTCTTTCATGGTTCTGGCAACTCGTATTTGGCTCTACATACATGTATTTCGATCAAGATAAACCTGTGTTGAGAAAGATAGATGGACTTATCGAACCTCGTGATAAAAAGCCCAATGGACGATACCTAGAGTATTTGGCCATGATGGAGTTTGACAGCGGGGTTGATCTAAGTCGTTTGGTAAAAGTGTAAAAAGGAGCATCTATCTGATGAAAATAGTACTTATAACTGGCGGGACAAGAGGTGTCGGAGCGGCTTTGGTTGAACAATATTTGGCACGCGGATTCAAGGTTATCTCTACGGGAAGTTCTCAAACTACGGTTGACAAGGCTATAGAGAACTTTCCTTTAGTTGATTGGTACGTATGCAATCTCGCTGACGAATCGAGTATCGATAGGTTTTGTATGCAAATGGTTAATCAAGAACTGGATATTGTAATTCACAATGCGGGGGTTCAACAGTTGCGAAACTTCTTTGATTTAGAGCCCAAATCTATTTCTAGTGTAGATGAAACCATGATTAACCTTACTGCACCGATACTCTTAACAGAAAAGTTGTTCAATAATGTTTTTAGCACCAAAGGAACTTGGGTATACATCACCTCTGGATTGGCGATCGCGCCAAAGCAGAGCTCCCCAGTGTACTGCGCAAACAAAGCAGGGCTGCGCGCCTTTACCAAATCTCTGCGTGCACAAGCCAAACTGGGTAAACATCCTATACGGGTATGCGAAGCAATTTTGCCATTAGTCGACACCGACATGACTAGAGGTCGTGGAAAAGGAAAGATCAGTGCGGAAGAAGCTGCAAAACAGATCGTTGCCGGAGTAGACAAAGAAAAGCCCGAGATCCAAGTAGGTATAACTAAAGTTCTGATGAATGTAAGAAAGTTGTTCCCCAATTTTGCAGAAAGCATCATGTTGAGATCTTAACCATGACAGATAGAAAGAAAGTACCCAATGTAAACCCCACTCTGGGAAAGAGAGTTGCTCAATGGATTGGTAGAAATGGTTCTAAGAGTAAAGCATTACCAATTCTTGGTGGGATATCAATAGGCGATTTTTTTGTTCCTGCATTGCCAACTCAAACCTCTGTCATCTTGCTGACTTGGTTGCAACCCAAACGCGCAGTTTTGATTGCTCTAACTTTTTCTGCTGCGGCTGCCGCAGGAGCTTCAATTCTTGCCTTTATTGCCTACTCGGTCGATGGCTACCTCACCGCGGCTACTCCATTAACAAATTCTGATTATTACGATCATTGGCAACGGCTTCAGAGTTGGATCAATGAGCATGGATTGTGGACATTGTTGGTTATGTCGATGTTTCCCACACCGCCTAGAGTGCTGATAATTCTTAGCTTACTATCCGGAATAGCATGGACTGGCATTGTCGCCACCGTCTTTGTCGGAAAACTGATTTGGTTTAGTTTAGTGGTACTATTAGTAACCAAAGCCCCACGGTTCTTATTATCATTACCATGGGTGGGACCCAAGTTAAAACCTTTACTAAACCGGTAGGAGATAGCGTGGATAATATCGTTGCAACGAACGCCAAAACGACTGTGCCTTTCGCGAGTCGAGCTATGATGGATATCATGCTATCTGGGTTAAAATTGCACCACATCGCCTATACGGGAGTGTTGTTTCAGAGTAACGCGGCAAGGATACCACTGACAACAAAGCGAGAGTTTCTTTATCGGGTTCGAGAAGAGCACGGTCTGGCAGTGCTTTTAAAGCTTGGTCGAGGAGCGGCGTTGCATTTGAATGACCCAATGGGACGAGCGCTGGTGCCGCAAAGTGATGTAGCAAACTTGTTCTCGCGATGGCAGCGGTTAGAGCGTTACGTTCACGCCAATCACTACACCGAAATTGAACTGCGTGATGAAAATGCCGTTGTTAAGCACCTTTCAAGAACGGGTGAACCCCCAAAACTGGCAGAAGATTTGGCCGTATTAGGGTTGATGTGTGCTTTGGTCGCTCAGTCAGGAGCTAGAGATGTAGAGCTCTACACCGGTTCTAAACTTGATAAGTTGGCCTATCGATACACGGGTAATGAAGTGGATTGCAGCGTGTTAAACGCCGACCAGCGATGGAAAATTTGCTGGAAAGAGTCGAAAAAAGAGTACTCGACGCATAATGTGCCCATTAATGACAACCAAACATGGGCTTTCAGAGCTCGAATGAGCATCGAAGCCATTGGTCTTATTGACTGTAATTTGGATAAAGTGGCAAAGCATCAATGTGTTTCGGTTCGTTCATTACAGCGTCATTTGAGTAATGAAGGCGTTAAGTTTGCTCAGTTGCTACAGGATATGCGAGTCAGCAGAGCAGCAGAGTTGGTGATGGAATCAGATTCATGCCTAGCGGAAATTGGCTTTTTGTGCGGCTTTAGTGACCAAGCTCATTTTACCCGAGTCTTTACCCAGTGGAATGGAATGTCGCCGAAAGCTTATTTAGCGGTGGTTAGATAAAATGACAGAGCGAAGCGTGGTTGGTGTTGAACGCTATCGCCCTGTTTTTAGAGTTCTCTATGCTCAATGCCGCGGTGCGTGTTTGATTAATAGTAAAAACACGAACACACCACCAATAGAAGTAGTCACAATACCTACGGGCAGCTCTTGCGGGGCGAGTATAACTCGCGCAACCAAATCACTTCCGAGCAGAAAGAGGCTACCGAGAACGGCGGAAAAAAGTATCAGTCCACGGTGAATTGCGCCAGCTATCATTCGTGCAATATGAGGAACCATCAAGCCGATAAAGCCGATTATCCCCGTGAGTGACACAAAAATAGCAGTGCTAAACGCGCATACGACAAAGGTGACGTACTGTTGTTTTACCGGATCGACGCCCAAAGTGGCCGCAGTTTGTTCCCCTGCCAGCAAGGCATCGAAATTTCGGTGATTATAAAGGGCGTAGCAGAGCACAATAGCAAAACCAATAAAACCGAGTAAAAGGTTATCCCATCTCGCTAAACCGAGCCCGCCAAGTGACCAAAATAGAACGGAGTGAGCTGCCCTTTGATCGCCGGAGAAAACCAAGTAGTTGGTTATAGCTGTAAAAACAAAGGAAACGGAAAGACCAGCGAGTACCAGTTTTTCTGAACCAGAATTCGCCATTTTCCTCACTAATACAATAACCAAAATCGAAGCGGTCATTCCGCCTATAAAGGAGGCTATTGGCAGTGTCCAGACTCCAAAACTATCGCCAGTCAGGGTCATAACGGCAACAGCGCCAGCAGCAGCACCAGAGCTCAAACCAAACAAAAAGGGATCGGCAAGATCGTTTTTTGTCGTCGTCTGTAACAATGTGCCTACTATGCCTAACCCCGCTCCAACCAAAATGGCGAGAATTGCCCTAGGTAAACGCAAATCAACAATAATTCGGTATACAGGACCCATATCATTTTCCGCATTAGTCAAAAGCAGATAAAACGCTTCCCCTATTGAGGTAAGAGGGATAGAAGTAGAACCATGAACCACGGATAAAACGGTTAAGGCACTGGTTAATACGGTGCCTATAACAATCCATGTGATGGGGTGTAATGACTTCATCGTCTATTAAAAGCGATCTGGATTTATCGCTTTGGCCATCTTCTCAATTGCACCTATATTGGCTGGACCCGGAGTCAACTCGGCGTATTTAAGCGCAACAAAACGCTCATTTTTAACCGCATCGGTCTCTTTCATCGCTGGGTGCTGCTTAAGGAAATCCATCAGTTTAGTCACACCATTACCATCTTGATAGTCCAACAGAACTAAGAATTCAGGGTTTTTAATCGCGACGCTTTCCCATGCGACACGTCCCCAACTGGTTTCTACGTCTTCCATTACATTTTTACCGCCAGCGGCTTCGATCATAGCGGTAATGATTGCGTATTTACCGGCGGTAAAGGGCTTTTCCTCGCCAGAATCATAAAGGAAAACGCGAGTGTCATTGATTTCACCCACTTTAGTCTCAATTTGTGCAAGCTGCTCACGCCACTGAGCGATTAGCTCATCAGCTTGTTTCTGCTTGTTGAATACAGCACCTAATCGAGCCACATCGTCAAACAGAAGATCCATCGACGCTTTCTTTCGCTCACCATCAAGGTGAACACAACTTTCCGTTAGAACCAGAGTATTGATGTTTTGCACTGCCAAGGTGTCGGGGGTCACTTCACCACCCGGTTTCATTCCGTAATACCATCCCGCAAAGAACAGATCTGGGTCGACGGCAATTAGGTTTTCCATTGTCGGGTATTTAGGTGCCAACTCGGGTATCGAACCTCGTAACTCTTCAAACTCAGGTCCGGTTTTGTACCAGCCAGTGATACCAGTTAGACCGACGATTTTATCTTGTAAACCAAGTGCAAAAGCCATTTCTGTCATATTGATATCGTGGACGACCATACGCTCAGGCACGGCGTCAAAAGTGATTGGTTGGCCGCAGCTTTCAACGGTAACACTTGCATGAGTGATGGCACTGAAACACAAGGTAAGTGCAAAAAAAATTCTTTTCATTGTAACTCCATTACGAGAGGTTTTTTCTTAAGAGGGATATCGAGACAAACGAGTTCTCGACTTTCTTGGGGGTGCTCAAAACGATGAAATCCAACGCCAAAAACTTGCGTGACTTGCTGCTGGGTAAGAATTTTATCGGGAGCGCCAAAAGCTTTAGCGGTTGCTTGGTCAAGCAGAAGAAGTTTGTCACACATCTGTGCGGCCAGAGATAGCTCGTGTAATACGGTGATTGTGCTAATCCCCAAACTTGTTATGTTTGAGAGGACTTCTCCTTTGGCTTTAGGGTCAAGGTGATTGGTGGGCTCGTCCAAAAGCAAGATATCGGGCTTTTGACAAAGACTTCGCGCTATATAGACCTTCTGTCTTTCTCCTCCTGAAAGGTGAAGCATTGTTTTGTTCAGCAAGTGAGAAACACCGAGTAGACACATTGCCCGATCCACCTGATCTGTTATTTCTTGTTGTGACAAGTTTGATTCATGGGGAATGCATCCCAATCTAACGTACTCTTTTACGAGTAATCGCGAATCCGGTTGTTCGGATTGACTGATGAAAGCGATTTTGGATGCTCTCTGTTTGAGAGAGAGTTGGTGTAAAGGTGTTTTGTCGTAAAACACTTGTCCGCTAGTGGGAGTTAAGATCCCTGCGATCATTTTGAGGAGCGTACTTTTACCGGATCCATTTGGCCCTATGATGACCAGATTTTCACCTTTGCCAAGATTGAAACTTATATCATCGATGAGCTTTTCACCCTGTTTGGTTTTGTAGCCAAGGTGGGAAACCTTCAATAACGGAATATCAGAATACATACGTCTTTTTCTATAGATATTGGGATTAAAAAGTGCTCTCTAGTACTGTTGAATCTGGCATTTTATCCACTTGTTTAAACGTTAATTATTACGCTTATCAATTATTTGTTATGTTATAACATAGCAAATGAGAAAGTTTTATGATTTTATTTGAAGAGGGTTATGAGTTTTTTGAAAGCTCGCTGAAATACGGATATTTTTCTCTCGTTTTGTTGATGTTTGAACAGAGTTTTTACGACAGATAAATAAGGATATCGTCAAGTAAAGATATCAAGGTAATTTCTGGTTAAAAATGATTTAAATCAATTGCTTATGTTTTGATTCTTGAGCGGGGAGTAGAACTTGTAAGCAAAGGTAAGAGCAATTGGCTAGTGGAAGATCTTGACGTGCTTGCAGAGGACTTCTTTGCCTTCTTAGTAGAGATAAATATGAGGCGACTCACTTATGTAGTCGCCTTTACATTGAGAGATGCGTTTAAGTGGGTAAAAATCAGTTAGATTTCAAAGTTCACATTGCCTTTTTCTAAGAATGGCCAGCGAATAATTTCTGGCGCTGTTTGAGTGTTCTTAGAGAAAAAGTATCCCACTTGAGGAGTGGCAAACACGCGCTGCCCTTTGGTCAGCTTCTGCTCTGCAAGTTGGTCATGACTGAGCTTCACTTCCCAAATTTCTTTACTATTCCATCCCACTGGGGATAGCTCTGCTCTTACTTCGGCGCCAACAGGGTTGATGGCAACGATATCAAATGGCAAGCAAGATTGGCTGTTTTGCTTATCGGCGATTTTGAGTTCGTGCGAGCGTATGTATAACCATCCGTCTTGACTCGTGGCATCGTTTGCTGGTGGCAGTAATGATGCATCACCATCTACCCAGACTCCGTTTTGGTGCTGAGCATTAAACACATTCACATTGCCAAAAAAGTCAAAGACAAAGCGGCTGTTCGGTTTGGCGTATAGAGATACGGGATCATCCACTTGTTCGATCTTACCGTTACTCATCACGACAACGCGATCAGAAAGCTCTAACGCTTCGTCTTGATCGTGGGTCACAAACACACTGGTAAAGCCCAACTCGTCGTGTAATCCCCTTAACCAGCGTCTGAGATCTTTTCGAACTTTTGCATCTAGAGCACCAAAAGGCTCATCTAAAAGCAAAATTTCTGGCTGTGTCGCCAATGCTCGGGCTAGGGCGATACGTTGCTTTTGTCCCCCAGAAAGTTGTTCTGGATAACGGTTGGCCAAATGACCAAGCTGAACAATTTCAAGTAGCTGACTGACGCGTTTTTGAATTTCATTATTCGATGGGCGCTCTTTGCGATCCATCACTTGCAGACCAAAAGCGACATTATCCGCTACGGTCATATGACGAAACAGAGCGTAGTTTTGAAATACAAATCCAACGCGACGGTTTCTCACATGAACATTGGTGACGTTGCGATCGTTAAAGTGAATCTCGCCTCGGTCACTGCCTTCTAATCCTGCAATGATTCTTAGCAAGGTGGTTTTTCCAGAACCTGAAGGTCCCAACAAGCCAATCATCTCACCATTTTCAATTTGCAGCGATAGAGGTGACAGTGCTTGAAAGCGTCCAAATGACTTTTCTATGTTCTCTAAACGAATACTCATATTTACTTCTACTTATGATCTTGATTGACGAGGTGTTGACGTTCTTGACGCCATTCAACAAAGGCTTTCAGCACTAAAGTGATCAGTGCAATGAAAGCGAGTAATGAAGCGCTGGCAAATGCGGCTTCAGCTTGATAGTCCTGATATAGGAGCTGGACTTGCAGAGGCAGAGTATTGGTTTCACCCCGTATGTTCCCCGACACGACGGCTACGGCACCAAATTCTCCTACCGCACGAGCATTGGTGAGAATGACACCATAGATCAAAGCCCATTTGATGTTAGGCAAAGTAACCTTGCGGAACAGTTGCCACCAAGAAGCCCCTAAGATCACCGCGGCTTCTTCATCAGAACAGCCTTGTTGCTGCATCAAAGGGATAAGTTCTCGCGCAACAAAAGGGCTAGTAACAAAAATGGTCACCAGTAAGATGCCCGGCCATGCAAACATGATTTGCAAGTCACGCTCGATCAACCACTCTCCAAGCCAACCACTGCTTCCATAAAGCAATAGATAGAGCAAACCGGCAACCACTGGAGAAACGGCAAAAGGTATGTCGATCAAAGTGATTAGGATCTTTCTTCCGGGGAAGGTAAATCGAGTCACTGACCAAGCAAGCATGACACCGAACACTAAGTTGATAGGAACCGTCAATAAAGTGATAAACAGAGTGAGCTTGATGGCGTGAAGGCTATCTTTTTCAGTTAAGTGACTTAGATAGGCAGAAACCCCACTTGAAAATGCCTGCTGAAAGATACTAAACAGAGGGATCACTAATAGCAAAGAAACAAGCAGTAGAGTAAGCGCGATTAAGCCCCACTTTACCCACTTTTGGTCGCCGACACGTCTAGGTTGGTATTGATTCATCTTCCTAATCTCCTAGCGTCCGTGAATTCGACGCAGATAGCGACCTTGCCAAATGTTGATGGCAAACAGGAGCGCGAGTGACGTCATTAAAACTACCGATGCAATGGCACTTGCTGCCGCAAAGTCAAACTCTTGCAAGCGAACGAAAATCATCAGCGAGGTAATCTCACTTACGTATGGCATGTTACCCGCGATAAAGATGACTGCTCCAAACTCTCCAAGGCTACGTGTAAAGGAAAGTGCAGTACCAATCACAAGGGCTGGCCAAAGAGAGGGCATGATTACCTTACTAAAAATGGACCAGTCGGAAGCACCCAAGGACATTCCCGCCTCTTCCTCTTCAGCGGAAAGCTCTTCTAAGACTGGTTGAACCGTTCTAACAACAAAAGGGATGCTGGTAAAAGCCATAGCAACCACTATACCCAAAGGGGTATAAGCAACCTTGATTCCCCAATCTGATAGCACGCTACCAATCCAACCATTGTCAGAATAAAGGTTGGCTAGAGTGATACCAGCAACGGCCGTTGGCAACGCAAAAGGAAGGTCGATAAGAGCGTCCAAAATTCGTTTCCCCGGAAATTCATATCGAACTAATACCCAAGCGAGTAACAGACCAAACAGCGCATTAAACAGTGATGCACCTAGCGCGGCCAAAACCGTAACCTTATAACTGGCAACGATCCTAGGGTCGCTGATCATAAACCAATACTCGCTAAAGCTAAGATGGCTGGTTTGCATGATTAAGCCTGTTGCAGGTAACAACAACACCAGGCTGACAAACAGAAGGGAAATGCCAAGGCTAATCCCAAAGCCGGGCAATACCCTTTTTTGTCTTAAGCCGGCAGGAAGTTTTTGTGTAAAATTCGCCATAAAATAACCAGAGGGGAAGAGAACAAAACCGCGTGAAACCCATCAGGTGTTCACACGGTTTTTATTTAAAGACTAATGAGTGTTATCGGCGCTGTAGCTGATCTAGTTTGGCACCACTAGCAAATAGAGTCTTCATCGCGTTGTCCCAGTCACCAACGATTCCTTCAACGGTTAGCAGTTCAACTGCTGGGAACTTCTCAGAGAACTCCGCTTTTACCGTTTCGTTGTGGACGCGGTAGTTGAAACCCGCTAGCAGACGCTGCGCTTTTTCGCTGTACAGGTAGTTGAGGTATTCAGTCGACACTTCTAGCGTGCCGTTTTTCTTCGCGTTTTTCTCTACTACTGCCACTGGGAATTCAGCCAAGATAGATGTTTTAGGAACCACGACTTCGTATTCATCCGCACCGTATTGTTGACGGATATTGTTTACTTCAGATTCAAATGTGATCAACACGTCACCAATTTTACGCTCTACAAACGAAGTAGTCGCGCCACGACCGCCTGTATCGAATACGGCTACGTTACCGAGAAACTCAGCTAAGAAGTTATCTTGTTGTTCGGTGTTGTCTCTACCAAATGTTTTTTGAGCGTAACCAAGTGCAGCAAGGTAAGTGTAACGGCCGTTACCCGATGTTTTAGGGTTAGGGAAAACACTAGCCACGTCATCTTTGGCTAAATCACCCCAGTCTTGGATATTTTTTGGGTTGCCTTTACGAACAAGGAAAGCGGTAGTCGAGTAGTAAGGAGAACTGTGGTTATCCAGTAATTTTTTCCACTCTTGAGGAATGAGGTTTCCACGGTCGTGAAGGATCTGAACGTCAGTAACTTGGTTAAAGGTTACGACGTCGACGGGCATTCCTTGAAGAATCGAGCGAGCCTGCGCAGAAGAGCCGGCATGAGATTGTTTAATTTCTATGGTGTTACCCGTCTTTTCTTGCCAATGTTGTGCAAAAATTGGGTTGTACTCTGCAAATAGTTCGCGGGCAATATCGTAAGAAGCGTTAAGAATAGTTTGGTTTTCTGCCAAAGCGTTAAAGCTACTACCTAAAATTAAGGCACCTGTAAGAAGGCGAGTTTTTATCTTTAAAGTCATCTGTGAACTCTTATATATCTTGGATTATCTTTTGTTCCCAGTAGATTATGATAGAAGATTTTGATATCAAAGGTCATTTATAGAACCTATACGTATAACACCTAACTAATTGTTTTATCAAAAATAGCCAAGACCTTTATACTCAAGGGCTATTTTCAACCTTATCCTTGGAGTGTATTAGGTGTCTGAATTCCCAACTATCGAAGCTTATGTTGGTCAAACCCCACTGGTTCGCTTGCAGCGAATTGGTCCTGATAATGGCAGTACGGTGTTAGTTAAATTAGAGGGAAATAATCCAGCAGGTCGGTAAAAGATAGGCCTGCCCTTAATATGATTACCCAAGCGGAAATCAGAGGGGATATCTCTACTGAGGACACGCTGATCGAAGCGACCAGTGGTAACACGGGTATTGCATTGGCGATGGCAGCCGCGATTAAAGGCTATCACATGATTCTGATCATGCCAGATAATGCAACTCAAGAGAGAAAAGACTCTATGCTGCTTATGGTGCCGAACTGGTTCTAGTCAGTAAAGAAGAGGGCATGGAAGGCGCGAGAGATCTGGCTTTAAAGATGCAAAGTGAAGGAAAAGGTAAGGTGTTGGATCAGTTTAACAACCTTGATAACCCTGATGTACACTACCACACCACTGGCCCAGAAATCTGGCAACAGTCTCAGCAAAAGGTTACTCATTTTGTTTCAAGTATGGGAACGACGGGCACCATCATGGGGGTATCTCGATATCTCAAAGAGCAAAACGAGTCGATAGAGATTGTAGGGTTACAGCCATCTGAAGGAAGTTCTATTCCGGGTATTCGCCGTTGGCCAAAAGAGTATTTACCTGGCATTTTTGACGATGCTAGAGTCGATAAAGTGCTAGATGTTACTCAGCTAGACGCAGAAAATACGGCGCGTCGCTTAGCGAAAGAAGAAGGGATTTCTGCTGGAGTTAGTTCTGGTGGCGCAGTGTATGCAGCGCTGCAAATTGCTCAACGCAATCCCAATTCAGTGGTGGTGGCGATAGTTTGTGATCGCGGAGACCGCTATCTCTCTTCTGGTCTGTTTTCTTCATAAAAACACAGCCTCGATACATTCGAGGCTGGTTTTATTTGATAGCAATCACTTACTTACCATAAGCGACTCTTCTTAAAATGGGCTCTAAAGGCCCCTTTCCAAAATGTTTAGCGTAGCTGCCCACTAGCAGACAAGAGATGAGATAAATACCTATTGCAAGCAGGATCAGTGAGGAATAGTTCAACTGATTGAACCAACCAAATCCGTAGTCAGCAAAGCAAAAACTCGCCAATATACCCTGTAAAATGTAACAAGAAAGTGTGTTTCGACTAGCAATTTGAATGACGTTTAGCAGCTTAATGTAATGAGAGAAACGCACTATAAAGTATAAATACACGCAAGTCATAAGAGGCGCGCTAATCAGCGCAGCAACCAGGCCTTTTACTATTAGTGAACCCGAGCTATCAAACTGCCCATAACTAGTACTCCACGCAAAAAAGATTGAAGTTAACAGCCCGAAAGTAAGGTAGAGCGGAGTGCGTTTTGCCAGCTTTTTTATTCCCGAACTGTTTCGGTCAAAGAAGTCACTTTTTGCAGCAGCGAGCCCCAACACAAAAGCGGAAAACACCAAGGGTCCTTGGAGTAAAAGCAGTAGGGAAAAAGTGTCCGACCAAGTGTCAATTCTGTACTCAACGGTTTGGATAAAACTGCCACCTAGCCGCAAGTCGGTGGCGTTGTAGGCCTGATCGCCAGCGATGATGATTAGCAGTAATAAAGTGAATACTGAGAGCAAAGCTGACCATTTCGCTATTGAAACCAGTGTCTTGACGCGTCTGTTGCGAAGTGGCCACAGTACAATCGCCATGAGTCCATACAAAATTAGAATATCTCCATTGAACACAAAGATAACGTGCAGGGTACCGAAGATTATGAGTCCTATCACACGCCTAAAATAGATGGGTTTAGGGTTAATTTTGTTACGTAACAATGAATCATGTTGTATGAAGACACTCCACCCAAAAGCGAAGGAAAACAGCAAAAAGAACTTCATCATAAAAATGGATTCAATGATCATTTTTAAACTGAGATCAAAGGCCGTCTCGGGAGGCGTGTGATAGAGAAAATCAGTCATCCCCATTATTGGAATGTTGATGACACAGATACCAAACAGAGCGACAGCACGCACTGTATCGATGTAGTGGTTCCTTTGATTTTCCGCACTAGGTCGGCGGTCGGTGTAGGTGGCGATCTCAGACATGGATTACCTCAGTCACATAACGGATAAGTTGGATTTTATGTGGAAGTGTATGAGCAGTTGTGTCTGATATTGCTCTATCACCTGAGGGTGATGAGTGAAAGCCTC
This sequence comes from Vibrio sonorensis, assembly GCF_001854765.1. Taxonomy (GTDB): domain Bacteria; phylum Pseudomonadota; class Gammaproteobacteria; order Enterobacterales; family Vibrionaceae; genus Vibrio; species Vibrio sonorensis. Next base: position 26,741 of record NZ_LJJE01000029.1, read on the forward strand.
AAATATTTGAGGCTTTGGTGACTGATTGTATTTTGTGATTGCGAGCTTAGACTTTAAATCTCTGAATAGTCCTACTCAGTTGGCCTGCCATATCATTTAACTCGTCGGCGATAACCGTATTTTCCTTTACACCTTGGCTTGTTTCTATAGCGATATCATTAACTTTGACAACGTTTTCATTGATTTCCGATGCAACGATAGATTGCTCTTCAGCCGCTGTTGCAATTTGATTGTTCATCTGTTGGATAGCAGAGATTTTAAGCTGGATGTTTTCAAGAGACGCGCTGGCTTGATCAGATTTGTTTAGCGTCTGTTCTACACTATTTGCACTTATTGACATGAGATTGACCGATTGAACGGCTTGAGCTTGAAGCTCCTCAATCATGGTTTGAATCTCGTTTGTGCTTTCTTGTGTCTTCATCGCCAAGGTTCTCACTTCGTCCGCAACAACCGCAAAACCTCGACCATTTTCACCAGCGCGAGCGGCTTCAATAGCGGCATTCAGTGCTAAAAGGTTGGTTTGATCTGCGATCCCTCGAATGACATCGAGAATGCTTCCCACATTGTTACTCTCCTTTTGAACATTGCCAATGACCTGCTGAACTTGATTAATATCGTTCACTAAGGAAGAGATATCTTGGTTCATGTCATTTACGACTTTCAAACCTTGCTGTGAGCTTGCGGTTGCTTCGTTGGAGGCGTGGGATGCGTCGACGGCATTTTTAGCCACTTCAGAGACGGTGACGGCCATTTCATTCATTGCCGTCACCACTTGTTCAAGTTGAAGCATCTGTTCTTTTGAAGAAAGGTGAGCCTTAGACGATGCACCGCCCAGTTGGGTTGACGATTTATTTAGATGTTTAGCAGAGAGCTCAATCTTAGAAATGATCTCTTTCAGGTTGGCTGACATTTCCAGAGTGGAACCATAGATACCAGTGCAGAATTTACTTTTTGCAGGGATATCGGATAAACGGCCTTTTGCAATTTTACTTACTAGGTTTTCAATCTCTCGTGGTTCGCCGCCAATGGGTTTGTACATCAACTTAGTGATGAGTGCGTAGATACCAAGGATACCCAGTGCGATAAAGATGAGCCCATAAGTGATGTTTGTTTCGACGGCGTGTTTTGAGGTTGAGTTAATATCTTCCCATTTAGCGCCGGCCCACACTGTCCAGTTTAGCGAGTCTATTTTTGTAGAAACTGCGTAAAAATCGCCAAGTTCTGGGACAGAATACGAATGAGCACTTGTATTTTTGGTAGCGTATTGCCTATAGGTAGGTCTTAATTCGAATAAGTTTTTTCCTACGTAATCAGGATAGGCTGCGGCCATCATAAAACCATCTTCACGAGCGACAAACATATTCCTTTGCTCAGATAAGCTATTCACATAGTTGGTAATTTCACTCATTTTTAAACTTAAAGAAGCCATTGCAGCAACTTTGCCATTCTTTTTAATAGGAACGACTAAAACCATAGAGAGGTCACCCGTTGTCGCTAAAAATGGATTAGTAACAGTACGCGCTTCTCCAGACATGGCTTTTAAATACCATTCTCTTTGCTTTTGTTTTGCATTGAAGTTGGGAATAACCCCCATATTTTTAACGTCATATGTAACGCCGTTAGGCATACCGATAAACACATTTAATACGTTTAATGCGTCTTTGTTTTTTTTCATAAGTGCCAGTGTATCGTCACTAATAACGACTTCTGGCCCAGAGGTGTCAACAGTGGATGCTATCGTTTCAAGGGCGATGAAGTATCCTTCAATTTTTCCCTCAACGGCTTTTGCAACTAAGAAAGACTTGTTGGACAAGTTATTGCGATAGTCTTCCGTAGATGATTCTTTAATTTGGTAATAACCCAGCACAGATAGTAAGGACACTATCAAGCTAACCAGCATCCCAATAGATAATAAAAGCTGATTTCTAGCGCTCATCTCATTTTCCCGAAAGTATTAAAAAGTTAAATACAATATCAATGATTAGTTAATTTATTGTTATTTAGTTTAATTTCAAGGGGTATTAGAAGCAGTGTCTAATAAATATCACTTTATAATACGGGGGACCGTTATTATTTGTTCAGTATGGTTTAAATTTGGGTGTTTATATTTTCTGTCGTACTGTAAAATTTGAATTTGTTATTATTTTTTTAGGTCAATGCTATTAATTTAATATTAATAAGGTTGCCTAATAGTGGGTTTATTACAGTGAGGTAGGAGACGTGGTGTGGCGAAAAAACAATCAGCTTGTTAGTGCGTTCCGCTTAGAACGAATAATTCGGATCCCTAACGAAACGGGGTAAATGGCACATTGCTAAAATAGCGTGTTGGGGCTTACATCACTTTGAAGGTACACGGGTGAGGTTAATAGGTGACATTGCGTCACAAGCCGTTACACTGCATAGGTAACAGAGGCTTTACATCTACTCCATTCACAGGAACAATTCATCAAGCCTTAAGAAAACAGCGTTTAGTAAACCGGAAGATTATGAGTAACACAGAGACTAAAAAATCGAACCCCTTGTTTGAAATCCTATTTAACGTTTTTTTGCCGTCGTTCATTTTGATGAAGTTTAGCGGTGACGAACACCTAGGTACGGCCTTAGCTCTCGTTGTCGCACTTGCGTTTCCAGTGGTATACGGTGGTATGGATCTCATTCGCAACAAGAAGTTTAACTTTATTGCCGCGTTGGGCTTTGTCAGCGTCTTGTTAACTGGGGGAATTGGTTTACTAGAGTTAGACACACGTTGGTTGGCTTTAAAAGAAGCGCTGATCCCTGGTTTAATTGGTTTGGCGGTGTTTGCTTCCACATTCACGCGATACCCGATAGTTAACAAGTTGTTGTTTAACGATACTGTACTCAACTTACCTTTGATAAAAGAAAGACTCTCGAAAACTGGAAACGAGAAAGCATTTGAGCGCAGTTTGATGATTTCAAATTACCTGTTTGCAAGTACCTTTGTTTTTTCTTCGGCAATGAATTACTTTTTGGCGACTTGGATTGTCACTAGCCCTGCTGGAACCGCAGCCTTCAATGAGGAGTTGGGTAAAATGACGCTTTACAGTTACCCGATGATTGCTATCCCAAGCATTTTGATGATGTTTGGCATTTTCTATTACATTTGGCGTCAAATCCGTTCTATGACTTCGTTGGAGACTGAGCAGATATTCCACACAAAATAAGATTACAGTTTAGTTATTGAATACACTCAAGAAAGGTCGCTCTATGCGGCCTTTTTTTATTGGAATAACGCGTGTTGGTTGTTCAAGCCCTTATTTACATTGGGGTTAAACCGTATGCCTTTCATTAAATCGCTTCACGGATACATATACGTTTGAGGTAATATGAAACTCGTAACTATGTCACATTAATATAATTAAACTATTGAAATACATGCCGGCTTCGATACTTAATTTTCCTTAATCGGTAATATCAGTTTAATTAAAGGAGGTATTTCAATGATCCCAGAGCAGCCAGTATGGATGGACACCCCAGTCGAGGGTGAGCAAATTAATAGTGCCGCTATCAGCCAAGATGGTATGCGTTGTGTTTATGGTACTTCCAGTGAATACGATTCAGGCGTTTTTTCAGTTTATTGCTATGACCGAAGTAAAGGTACAACAGGAACGGTTCTTTGGAGCAATCCCGTAACCTCAGAGCAGATATATCAAGGTGTTTTTTGGGTTGCGATCAGTGGTGATGGAAACTTTGCAGCCGCTGGAGGTGAAACCAAAAAGCACGGCAATGATATTGGTTTTCTTCGCGCTTATGATGCGAATAGTGGCGAAGACCTCTTGTCTATCACTCTGCCATCTCGCGTAAATCAAGTAGCGCTCTCTGAGGATGGAGAATCTTTGGTTGCCGTCCATGGTGATACCATCTCTTTATATCAGCTCGGCTCAAATGGATACCAGCTGAGTCATCAATCACAGGTAAAAGACTACTACCTCAATAGTTGCGTTCTGACTCCTAAAGGTGATCGTGTGGCCATTTCTGCGACGTGTTATGTCAAAGAAGAGGGAAAAGTATCGAAAACAATCGGTAAGGTTTTAGCGTTAAACATCGATAATGGTTCGTTTTTTGAGTTCAGTAGTGTTGATCTACCGGTCGGTTCAATGCGAGTTGCAATTGCGGATGACGGCAGTTACTGGGGCGCCTCTCTACACGATGGTAGTTGTGCGGTGTTTTCCGCAGACAAACCCAATGAAAAACTTTGGGATTACAAACTGCCTGATTGTGCCTTGAGTGTGGCTTATGGTTTTGACCTGACTAAGACCTCAGACGGTAAAGTGATATGCGCTGTTGGTGTCAACTTAAGATCACCTCGTAAAACCCAAGACTTGGGCGCTCTTTATGTTGTTGAATCCGTTGCTGACAAACCGGAGCTTAGCTGGTGGCAGTACATTCAATACGAACCGAACCCAGGTATCAGTTTGGACAAAGAAGCAACCTATGTGACTGCGACGGATGGCAAACCAGATTCACATCCAACCGAAGGAAGTGTCCACGAGTCTCCAGGGAATTTTTACTTGTATAGCAATAGTGGCAAAGGAGAACTGTGTTGGAAGTATTCAACTCCAATTATGAATTGGCCTATGGTTATCTCTTCTAAGGGGAATGCTATTGTTGGGGCAAGTGACACTGGACAGGTTTTTTATTGGCAGGATAGTTAGTGGACCTCTATAAAGAAGCGGAAAGCAGTAGCTCCGCAATCGACAAAGTTAGCCTTTGGATCAAGGATTCGCCTTGGACTCAGGCTTTCTTGTTTGTACTGGGTTGGCTGGGGGTTTGGTTACTGGCCTACATTGTTGAGTACGTTAACCACGCAAGTGTTTGGTTTCCCGCTGCGGGGTTAACCTTTGCAGGGCTTCTTGTTGTCGGCTCTCGGCTTATTCCCGCTTTGGTTGTATGTGCCATTATTTCAACATTATGGACGGGTTATCTATATCAGCTGGATATGACGGTTTCTGAACTGTTTATGCCGGGGGTCGTGTTTGCATTTACTCACATTGGCCCTTACTACATTGCCACCACCATTCTTAAGAGGTTAGCAAACCACCAAGTCAATCAATTGCCCACCATGCTCATTACTTTCTTGGTTGTCGCAGTCGTGAGCAGCTTGTTAACTGCATTTTCGGTTATATATGGATTGGTCTATACCGGTTTGATGGCTCCAACCGATATCGCGACCGCTTGGTTCCCGTTTTGGGTTGGTGACATGGCTGGTATTATCGCGATGGGGCCTCTGTTTGTTGGTATTATCTGTAAGTTCTATCCCAACCCAGAGTTTTGGATTGGAGAGTTACGAGGCATTTCAGCAGTAAATAAATCAAATAAATACAGTTTAAAGTTACTGATTTGTTTGCTTATGGTGACTGCTATTATGTTTTTGGCTTACCTTTATCCATCCCAAGAAAGCAATCTATCCATCTTTATTTTGATCCTTCCTTTAATGTGGATTGCTTACACTGAAAGCCCGATTAGAACGGCACTGAGTATTGCTTTGTTTAGCTTTAGTGTAGCCTTTTTAGTCAATATGTTGAGCTTGATGGAGTTTGTTCTGATTTATCAGTTCGCCATTTGCATTGTGGCTGCGAGCGCTTTCTTTGGGCTGTCAGTCCCTTCTTTGTTAGCGCACAACCAAGAGCTGAGAAACAAAACGATCACCGATCATTTAACCGGTGTCGCGTCACGCAATCATTTGATCAGCCAAGCTGAAATAGAAATTGTAAAAAGCAAGGTAGAAAAAAAGCCAGTTTCAATGATTATTTTTGACTTGGATAACTTCAAGAAAATCAATGATACACTGGGTCATGTTCAGGGTGATAAAGTACTGATAGAGATAAGCCGCGTAGTATCTAAAGCCATTGATAAGACTGCCTTGCTAAGCCGATTTGGTGGCGATGAGTTTGTTATTCTCATGCCTAATACGGACCTAAATAGGGCGGAAAAAATAGCAGACAGAGTTTTGAAAGCCGTTCGACAAGTAGATATGAATCTGGAAACCTCTTTTACTTGTAGTTTAGGAGCAAGCCAGTTTATCGAGACTGAAGAGTTCAGTCAGTGGTTTGAGCGGGCAGATCGAGCGCTCTACAGAGCAAAAAACAGTGGTAGAAACCAAGTACAAGTTTGCCAAGCGATTGAGTCTGAAGTTTGATCGCTTAGTCATGGATGCAATCAAAAGTTATCGGCTTTAGGCATTCTGTAAACTCTTGCGAAGCAGGGTAACGGTCTGTGACAAATAGGACTTAGCCAACTCAATATCGTAGTTATCTTCAGTGAAAAACAGCTGGTCAAATCGCGTAAATATGGTGACGATCAGCTGTTGAACATACTCTTTGGTGAACTCTGGAGAAAATGCGCCGCTGTCGTATAAATCACCAACCCAAGAAGACAATTTGTCTTCGCCATCGAGTGACAGATCCCTTATAACTTTGTGGTATACGGAGTTGCTTTTCTCGGCAGAGAAGCGCTTTGCCAACTGATAATAATGAGGGTGTTTAGCCGCGAACTCATAGGAAAGCTCGGCTTTTCTCAGCAATAAGTCAAACAGATCACCTTCAGTTACCGTCTTATTCTCTAATGCACCTTGGATAAAGGCGTCTTTTTTTTCAACACTAACCTGAATTAAATATCGATATAGCTCGTATTTGCTTTTGAACCGATAATAGAAAGAGCCTTTTGCAATTTTGGCTGACTGTAAAATGCGATTTAAAGAAGCGGTTTGATAAGTTTGCTCAGTAAACTCAATCAAGGCCGCATCTAGCAATACTTGCTCGTTAATAGTGGGTTTCATTGTCGGCGGTCAGCTCTTATCAGTCTTGGTATAGCGACTATAAGCCAACAGACCAATAACACAAAGGGCAAACCCCACAAACGCAGGTACGATGGTAGACAATCCACTGTGGCCGCCTTGATTAATACTCCATATCACTTTCAATCCCGCCATCGCTAACATCAATAACACCCCAAAACGAATACTTCGATACCAAAATGCTATACACAACAATCCCATAAATACCGGAATAGATAGGGATAAAATGATTTTAATTAAGTTCCAAGGGCTGGTTAGGTACTCGATTTCCATCGCTAAGAACTGAGCTACATTAGGGTCAACGGAGTCGGGGACGGGAAACCAAACCATACTGGTTAACAAAGCCAGAAAGCTAAGGCAAATGCCAGTTAATGAACGCTTATAGGCAAAGAAACATATAGGTAGCAGTAGAACAGGACGAATATACCAGCTTAATAAGTTCTGGTGACGCTCAAACGCCCAGTCTAATAGCCATGGTGTATTTATAGTATACGCTACCAGTACTAGCGTTAAGCATAATATCAAGGCGGCAGCAATAAGGTCATAAGTTCTTGTCATACTCGTTCTCTCGTCATTCATATTTAAAACTAGAGCTACTAGACTAGGTGGTCTAATAAATGTACAAGTATTAGACTAGGTGGTCAAATTGAGTTTTAAATGGAGAAACAGGTCATTTAGATTCGTGGGGGCGCGTGTATCTTTGTCTAATTTTAGTGAACTCGGGGCTCTTTTTTAGCTTGTCTAGTGCGACTTGCCAGCTATCGAGAAGCGTTTGCGGAGTATCTTTGGAAAACGCGATGTACAAGTCAACATCAAACAGTTTTATTCCTGAGTTCTTCACTGAGCTCATCGCTATATTCTGTTTAGACAAAAGATTCGGCACCGCAAACTCTCCTGCGACAAAAGCATCCACGCGTCCACCGATCAATAAGCGTACATTTTCAGAAGGGTTAGAGGTGAGCCATAAATTGGTAAAACCGTGGTTTTCCAAAAATGCGTGTTCGGGGTAACTGTCCGTTACAGCTATGTGATCCCATGTTTTTGCGTCACTAAATAGGCGGGTAGGTTGAGTCGAGGTACTGCGGTGGTAAAAGTAGACACCATCTGACAACAGTGGGCCGACCCAGCGAAATTTCGCTTCGCGCTCTTCAGTTCTTGCGACGGAAAACAAAACCATGTTGCTTTGGGTCTCTATACGCTTCATGGCCCTTGACCAAGGCAATACTTGAATCTCTTGTTCAAGCTCCAACTCTTTCATCACAAACTGAACCATTTCCACTGCGATACCAGTGAGTTGTTCATCTTTATTGATATAGCCAAATGGAGGGAAATCTTCAGTCATTACGGTGAGAGTAGCCAAAGTAGGGCTACTTAAAGTCAGAACCAGCGCAATGAGCAGTACTCTAAACTTTGCCATAGTCGTTCCAGTTGCAAACGTATTTCGGTCATAGTTAAGCGTATATCGACCAATCTAGTTATGCCAACTTACCACTTAATTCGTCTCTTGATAGGAAGTGTTATAGAAAAACAGCTCGATCCGCGATCAATGGGAAAGTGAGCCTACAGCAGGTCGCTGATTGATTTGGTGTTTAACGGATGTTTTGGTGTGCTACATGGGCATCTCTCTTAAAATATATATAAGCGAATGACTAAACTTTAGTTGGTATTAAATAATGCCTTTGGTTTATTTATATTATTTTCACGCTCCAAAATAATATTTTAGATTATTGGGTATTTTATTTCTGATCTAGTTTGTCCATAGAAATAGAGAAATAAAAACGTAATAAAATGCTAATAATTCCCATTTATAAGTGATGTTTTTCTTAAAATGAGATCTTGTTCACGCACAACGCAACCGGTTGCGCTTTTGTGCGTAATCTCTTTTTGATAAAGTTATTTTAGTTTGATTATTAGTTCGACTGGAGTGAGTTATGAAAAAGATTTTACTATGTTGTAGCGCAGGTATGTCTACAAGCATGCTAGTGAAGAAAATGGAGCAAGCGGCGAAAGAGCAAGGTATTGAGTGCAAAATTGATGCATTGTCTGTGAGTTCTTTTGCTGGTGCCGCTAAAGACTACGATGTTTGTCTGCTAGGTCCGCAAGTGCGTTTCCAACTAGAAGAAATGAAAAAAGTCACCGACGAGATCGGTATTAACATCGCAGCTATCCCACCTCAAACCTATGGAATGATGAAGGGCGACGAAGTACTTAAGCAAGCCCTGTCATTAATTAAATAAGTTTAATTTAAATACAAAAAATAATATCTAACTCTGCCAGTTTAATAACTGGTGGAGCGGGGTTTTGCATACTAAAAATAAAGGATTAACACCATGAAATTATATGATGCAATAATTGCCGGCGTTGAAAAGCACGTCGCGCCATTGGCTGCTAAGGTAGGTAGTCAACGTCATGTACGTGCTATGCGTGACGGCTTTATTGTCGCCATGCCATTCATCATCGTCGGTAGTTTCGTACTCATTCTGGCGTTCCCTCCATTTGATCAGGACACTACAAATGGATTCGCTCGCGCTTGGCTAGATTTAGCGGCAACACATTTTGACGTTATTATGATGCCTCACTTTATGTCGATGGCCTTGATGGGACTCTTTGTCTCTATGGGTGTGGCATACAGTCTTGCCAAGTCTTACAACATGGATGGAATCACCTGTGCTGCATTAGCACTGATGACCTTCTTGTTGATTGCAGCTCCTGCAACAGACGGCAACTTATCTATGTCTTACTTAGGTGGTACAGGGGTATTCTCAGCAGTAATCTCTGGTTTCTTCTCGGTAGAGCTTTACCGTTTGATGAAGAAGTACAACATCACTATTAAGATGCCTGAGCAGGTACCGCCAGCGATTCAGCGTTCATTTGAGGTACTACTACCAGTAGTAGCAATTTTCTTAACGGTTTACCCTCTAAGTGTATGGCTGCAATCGGCGCACGGTATGCTCATTCCAGAAGCAATCCTAGAAGCGTTTAAACCTCTAGTAAGTGCATCTAACACACTACCTGCGATCATCGGCGCAATCCTTCTTTGTCAGCTATTGTGGTTCGCTGGTATTCACGGTGGCGCGATTGTTGTTGGTCTAGTAACACCTATCTTCCTAACTAACGTAACGGCAAACATTGAAGCTTTATGGCAGGTGAGCCAGTAACGAACATCTTTACTCAAGCGTTCTGGGATTACTACATCATCATCGGTGGTTCAGGTGCAACATTAGGCTTAGTTGCTCTAATGGCGTTCAGCCGCTCTGCTCACCTTAAGAGCTTGGGTCGCATGAGTGCTATCCCTGGTTTCTTCCAGATTAACGAACCGGTTATCTTCGGTAGCCCAATCGTAATGAACCCAACACTATTCCTACCGTTCGTATTTGTTCCAGTGATTAACGCCATTGTTGCTTACATTGCCGTTCACTCTGGTTTCGTAGGAATGAGTATCGCAACTCTACCGTGGACAACACCTGCACTTATCGGTGCGTCATGGGGTGCAGGCTGGACATTTATGCCAGTGGTTCTCGTGAGTTTGATCTTCGTAATGGACATCATCCTTTACTACCCGTTCTTCAAAATGTACGAGCGTGAACTACTTGCTCAAGAAGAACCAAAAGAAGAGACAGAAGCGCAAGCAACAACAACGAGCGCTGGTGCAACTGCATAAACAAGAAATACCTTTGGCCGCTAATTTGGCGGCCAATTTATCTAAATTTTGGAGAGAAGTATGGACCAAGAAATTACCGTTATGGAAATCATCTGCAACGCAGGTGAAGCAAGAAGCTTATGTTTTGAAGCATTGGCAAAGTCACGCAGTCAAGAGTTTGCAGAGGCAGAAGAAAAACTGGTTCAAGCAAAAGAGTGTTTAAACAAAGCTCACCTTATGCAAACGCAACTTATTGAAGCAGACCAAGGTGAAGGCAAAGTGCCAATGACACTGGTTATGGTTCACGCACAAGATCATTTGATGACAACCATTCTTGCCCACGAATTGGCAACAGAAATGGTTGCATTGCACAAACAGATTGCCAACTAAGGAGTCGTTATGCCCAGAGGTGCTTTGAAGCTTGCCATTATTGGTGGTGGCAGCAGCTATACCCCAGAACTTGTTGAAGGGGTTCTAAAACGTATTGAGCGCTTACCAGTTAAAGAAATGCATTTTGTCGATATCGAGCAGGGTGCTGAAAAACTGGAAATTATTAGCTCGCTCGCCAAGAGAATGGTAGAAAAAGTTGGTGCTGATATTGAAGTTAAAGCCAGCTTTGACCGTCGTGCCGCTATCGCAGGTGCCGACTTTGTTATGACCCAGTTCCGCGTTGGTGGTTTGAACGCACGTGCTAATGACGAGCGCATCCCACTGAAATATGACGTGATTGGTCAAGAAACAACAGGCCCGGGTGGTTTTGCAAAAGCGCTAAGAACGATTCCTGTAATCTTGGATATCTGCCGCGATATCGAAGAACTATCTCCAGATGCTTGGATGCTCAACTTTACCAACCCAGCTGGCCTTGTGTCAGAAGCGGTTGCTAAATACAGTAAAGTGAAAAGCATCGGCTTGTGTAACGTTCCAGTGTCAATGGAGATGATGATCTCTGAGATGATGGGTTGCGAGCCAAAAGATCTGCAATTGGAGTTTGCTGGTCTTAACCACTTAGTATGGGTTAAGAAAGCATGGCTAAATGGTGAAGACATCACTGAAGAAGTACTAGCGAAAGTTGGTGATGGTGCAAACTTCAGCATGAAGAACATTTTTGAAGAGCCTTGGGACCCAGATTTCCTAAGAGCACTGAACGCTATACCGTGTCCTTATCACCGTTACTTCTACCAAACAGACGCAATGTTAGCAGAAGAGAAAGAGAGTGCGGCAGACAAAGGTACACGTGCAGAACAAGTGATGAAAACAGAGCAATCTTTGTTTGAACTGTACAAAAATCCTGATTTGAATGAGAAGCCTAAAGAGCTAGAAGAGCGCGGTGGTGCTTACTACTCAGACGCATCGCTAAACTTGGTAGACGCTATCTACAACAACAAGAACAGTATCCATGTGGTCAACGTTCTCAATAACGGTGCAATCAATACCCTGCCAGATGACGCAGTGATTGAATGTAGTGCTGTAATTGGTAGTTGGGGTGCAAAACCTCTAGCAGTAGGAGAGTTGTCTCCAAATATCACTGGTCTTTTGCATCAAGTAAAAGCGTATGAGCAGCTCACTATTGAGGCGGCAGTACATGGCGACTACGATAAGTCTCTGATGGCGTTGGCTAACAACCCATTGGTGCCAGATATCGCACGTGCAAAAGCTATTCTAGATGATATCTTAGAGGTAAATGCACCGTATTTACCACAATTCTCATCTTAAACAATCGAAGAAATGTCAGGCAGTACAACTGAGGTATACATGAAAGTTATTTTTAATGCGGATGATTTTGGTCTCACTACCGGAGTGAATGATGGCATAGTGGCATCGTTTAAACATGGTGTAGTCCGTTCTACCACTATGATGGTTGGTATGAGCGGAGAAGCTCATGCGGTAGAGTGTGCGAAAGAGAATCCAGGGTTGAAAATAGGTGTACACCTGCGGTTTACTGCCGGTGCTCCTTTGACATCTCACTCGTGTTTAAAGGGCGAAGACGGGCAATTTTTTGCTCAAAAAGACTTCTGGCCTTTCAGAGGTTTTACGCCAGAGGCAATCTATGACGAAGCGGTAGCGCAAATTGAGCATTTCCTCTCTTTAGGCCTACCCTTAAGCCATCTTGACAGTCACCATCATGCACATACTCATGAACAACTGTTACCTGTAATAAAACGCGTCGCGCAACAATATAATGTTCCCTTACGTGGTGTGGGTATCCCGGATATGATTTATCCGCCACATTACTATGCGTTTACCGACCAGTTTTATGATGAGCAAGTAACATTGAGTAAACTGATGAATCATCTTTTAGAGCTAAAAGAGAATCATCAGTGCGTTGAGGTGATGTGTCATCCTGCATATGTGGACGATGAATTGCGTGCTATCAGTGGTTATTGTTATCAGAGGGAAACTGAACTTTCTGTGCTGGCCAACCCAAACCTAGTCCGTCAGCTTGAAGAGCATGCAATACACGTCACGGATTACTCTGAGTTAGTTTCGCCCAAATTTAATACCTGTGTATGATGTTAGCCGTCAGTGCCAACCCCCCATTCACCTTAATGGTTACTGACGGTTATTTTTATAGGCAAACAGCAAAAGTAAACTATGGCCAGAATCAAAGATGTCGCCGCTTTAGCGGGAGTAAACCGTTCGACTGTATCCAGAATCATTAATGGTGAAGGTAAGTTTCGCGAAGAAACAAAAAGAAAAGTCGAGCAAGCAATGGCTGAGTTAAACTACAGACCTAGTGCAATAGCTCGATCTTTAGCAACTTCATCAACCAATATGGTGGGGTTAATGGTTACCTACTATACCGGTGGCTTCTTCGGTGAAATGATGGAGCAGGTACAGGCGGAACTAGATTTACACAAGCAGTTTTTGATCACCGCGCAAGGACATAGAAGTAAAGAAGGTGAAAAAGAAGCCATTGAGCGCTTTAGCGATCTCAGATGTGATGGCTATGTACTCCACTCTCGCTACCTCAGTGACGAAGACCTAATAGAGCTCGCTAAACTACCCACCCCATTTGTTTTGCTAGACCGCCACGTAGAAGGTTTAGAAGACCGCTGTATTACCTTCAATCATCGTCAAGCAAGTACCATGATGGTGAACCACCTCATAGAGCAAGGCCACAAGAAAATTGCTTGTATCTCTGGCCCTTCTCATAGACATAACAGTTTACAGCGAAGACTTGGTTACTTTGATGCCATGTTTAATCATGGACTCACTGTCGATGAATCATGGTGTGAAGAAGGGGACTATGGCTACCAAAGCGGTTTTAAAGCCATGGAAGCACTATTAGAAAGGCATCCGGACCTTACCGCCGTATTCTCCTGTAGTGAAGAGATGACGGTTGGTGCCGTACACCATCTTCATGAACATAACTATCAAGTTCCCGAACAAGTGTCAGTGGTCAGCTTTGACAGCGTTGACCAATGTGCGAGCTTATATCCTATGGTATCCGCCGTGCACTTCCCAATCAGTGAAATGGCAAAAGCAGCCGTTCAAGTGTTAGGTCATTTGGTTGATGAAACGTCTGGTGAAGTGAAGCGTCAGTTTGAGGGACAGCTCATATTGCGCAAAGCCGACGCTCCAATTAATCAATAAATCACCGCAAATTTTTGAATTAACGCCAGTTTTGTCTATCTTTTTATATATATTATAAGGAGATAGGCCATGTTCAAACTCACCCCTTACCTATTCTTTGCCGGTCGTTGTGAAGAAGCATTAAATTTTTACCGCGATTGCTTTGGTGGCGTCGTAGTGAGCAAGCAATATTTTAGAGATGCGCCGCAAGAAATTGAAGGTGCCGATCCAAACTGGATTATGCACGCCGAGTTTGAAGCATTTGGTCTGAAAATAATGATGTCAGATGGCATGGTTGGCAAAGAACGATCAGGTAATAATGTAGCCCTGTCTTTAGTTGTGGATGATCTAGATTTACAAGCGCGAATTTTCGATCAGTTATCGATGGGCGGACATGTCATGATGCCGCTAGACGACTCCTTTTGGGGAGCGCGGTTCGGTAAAGTAGAGGACCAGTTCGGCATACGGTGGATGCTCCATTGTGACTTTGTAAAGTAAAACTTTGAGCTAGGTAAAAACTTAGCATCTAAATGCTTCACATTATCAGCCCTGATTGATTTATCATTGACAATCGTTTGGATGAATTCAAACATGAGTTCATCTAAACTTATTTAGTACAAAGTAAATCGAGAGTTGTAGACAACCAGTGGCTAGTATCAAGATTACTGTCGATAGATTGCAACCTGGCCTGCATGTACGCTTGCCAGTCAAGTGGAATGATCACCCATTCCTATTCAACAGTTTTAAAATAAAAAGTGAAGAACAGATCAGGATGATTCGTCATCTTGGGATTAAACACGTCTATATAAACCTAAATCAGAGTGACACCAAGCCACTCCCACCCTCAGAGGTGAAAGAAGAAGAGCAAGTATCCGCGGAGCAGATAGACAAAGAAACAGAAAAGCTGTGGAAAGAGAAACAAGATAGGATAGAAAAACTCAGTTCGTATCGACGTCGTGTTGTCAGCTGCGAAAAAGAGTTTGAACGTTCGTTAGCTAGGATGCGAGCTGTCATGAATAAGATTCGCAACCGTCCAGAGCAAGCGGTTGATGAGGCGACTCAGCTTGTTAATGATATCGTTGACAAACTATTAAGTGACGACAATGTCACATTGCATATCATGAACGGTAAGAGTGAGTTTGAAGATATCTATTTTCACTCTTTGAACGTGTCTGTTATCGCAATGATGATAGCTAAAGCGAAGAACATGTCTCCTCAAGAGATAAAAGACATCGCATTTGCATCACTGTTTCACGATATGGGGAAAGTAAAAGTCCCTACAGCCATAGTGCGCAAACAGACGCCGCTTACCGAGCCAGAAAAGAACTACCTAAAATTACACACCAAATACGGAATCGAGCTAGCTAGTAATATGGACAGCTTTCCGGAAAGTGCTAAGACGGTGATTGCGCAGCACCATGAGTTGAACGATGGGTCAGGGTATCCCGAGGGACTAAAAGAAGACCAAATCGATCCACTGACTCAAGTGGTCGCCGTTGCGAACGCTTATGATAACTTGTGTCACCCAGCAAATCCTGCTGATGCCAAAATACCTTATGTAGCACTTTCTCACTTGTACAAGAACCGCAAACACCACTATAACAATGAGAACTTGAGCATCTTAATTAAGTTCATGGGCGTTTATCCCCCTGGAACAGTGGTACAGCTTTCCAATGAAATGGTAGGGCTGGTTATTTCCGTTAATGGCAAAAACATACTTTGCCCAAACGTTCTTATTTACGATCCATCAGTACCACGTACTCAAGCGCCGATCATTGACCTTGCAGAAAAAGAGATAAAAATCGTGAACGCGATTTTACCAACTAAGTTGCCAGATAAAGTAAGAGAATATCTAAATCCAAGATCGAGAATATCTTATTTCTTCGATACAGATGACTAGTTATCCACAGAGGCCTGTGTGTATTTTCTGTAAAACATGCGAGTAAAGTGAGGGTAAATAAAGGTCTGAGTGATTAGTAATCATTCAGGCTTTTTTTTGCGAAAAACATCATTATTTTGCTTGCTAAGTTTATCTGA
>NZ_LJJE01000030.1 GCF_001854765.1 Vibrio sonorensis
CGACTGTTGCTGCATTGCTGGAGCTGGCTGTTGAGGCTGTCCCCCATCCACCTTGCTGCGGCTGAGACATACCCTGACCTTGTTGTGCACCGCCATTGCGACCACCCAACATTTGCATTACGCCGTTAAAACCTTGAACAACCACTTCTGTTGTATAGCGCTCTTGACCATTTTGGTCTTGCCACTTGCGAGTTTGCAATTGCCCTTCGATGTAAACCTGAGACCCCTTGCGTAGGTACTCACCCGCCACTTCGGCAAGTTTTCCAAACAGAGCAACTCGATGCCATTCTGTTTTTTCACGCTGTTCACCAGTGTTTTTGTCTCTCCAGCTTTCTGAAGTTGCGACAGTGATATTGGCCACTGCACCGCCACTAGGCATATAACGAACCTCAGGATCATTACCTAGGTTACCGACTAAAATAACTTTGTTTACTCCACGGCTCGCCATGTTTCGCTCCGTCTACAATGTTGGATTAATAAAATAGCGCTCTAGGATAACACGCTTTATCGCAACAACAAATTTGATTCTTCAGCGCGCTGTTTTGATTCGAGTATTTGAAAAAGTCCAGAGCATTTAACTATTAGATCAGAAAACAAAACGACCTAGATTAATGTCGATGATTCATCAACATAGAAGACCAAAACTGACTATTACTTCAGCCATTTGGGCACATTTCTATGATTGGAGGACGTTTACAATGGGCAAAAATATCTATCGACGCACTATCCACTTTCTTTCTCAAGACAAATCAGTGGTAAGAGAGGACGTCGACGAACTTCAACGCTTACTGCGATTTACAGTTCCTCGCATAGAAACAGAAGACCTCATGATGGCTTTGCAGGAGCACAAGCACAAAATTCTTCTGTTTGATTACCAAGAGTACAAAGAACTCGTACGTCAACTAGACCAGCTACCTCTGACCAATAAGATATTCGAAACCATAGTTTTTAACGTCGACCATCGTCTAACCACATGTGAGTTATTGGAATTAGGCCATTTAAAAGGACCTTTTTACCGCGATGATGGTATTGAAGGAATGATTGAAGATTGTCAGTTAATCGTTCAAGGTCAGAATCGCTTGCCGAGAAACGTCATGTCACAACTTATCCACTACTATCGACATAATGCACATGTTCCCTACACCAATTCTGCCGTCGACTTGACTAGTCGAGAAATCCAAATTCTGCGCTGCTTGCGCACTGGTGCATCAAACAATCAAATTGCCGATGATCTATTTATTAGCGAGTACACGGTTAAATCCCACCTCTATCAAATTTTTAAAAAATTGTCGGTAAAAAATCGAACTCAGGCAACGGCATGGGCAAACAAGCATATGATGTCATAAAAATGATAAAAAAGTGGCGTTAAATACGTAACAAACATGATTGATATTGGTCATCCGTGATAGTTTATTCAAAATAGACGAGATACATCTAATTATAAGGAACTAGTAATGATCAATAAGTGTCTGTTTCCCGCTGCTGGTTATGGAACACGATTTCTTCCTGCCACGAAATCCATGCCAAAAGAGATGATGCCCGTCGTTAGTAAACCTCTTATTGAGTATGGTGTAGAAGAAGCCATTCAAGCAGGAATGAACGGAATGTGTATCGTAACGGGACGTGGAAAACATTCGATCATGGATCATTTCGATAAAAACTACGAGCTTGAACATCAAATTAGTGGAACAAATAAGGAAGAGCTACTCGTTGATATACGAAAGATGATTGAGTCTGCCAACTTCACCTACATCCGACAAAGAGAGATGAAGGGATTAGGCCATGCCATCTTAACGGGGAAAGAACTAGTTGGAGATGAACCTTTTGCTGTTGTGCTTGCAGATGACCTGTGCGTGAATGAGCAAGAAGGCGTTTTAAGTCAGATGGTCGCCCTTTTTAAACAGTTTCGTTGCTCTATAGTGGCAGTTCAAGAGGTACCGGAAGACGAGACCCATAAATACGGGGTGATCTCTGGCGAGATGATCAAGGACGATATCTACCGAGTCGATGATATGGTTGAAAAGCCAGAAGCAGGAACAGCACCGAGTAACTTAGCGATTATCGGCCGCTACATCTTGACTCCAGATATCTTCGAGCTTATCGAAAAAACCGAGCCGGGCAAAGGCGGGGAAATACAAATTACCGATGCACTTTTAAAACAAGCCAAAGCTGGATGTGTTTTAGCCTACAAATTTAAAGGACGTCGTTTTGATTGCGGAAGTGTAGAAGGTTATATCCAAGCTACCAACTATTGCTACGAGAACTTATATCTAAACGATCAGAAAAAATCAGAACTCGATAAAAAGTCGACAGTAAAAACCGACGATTAAACATATAGCCAAGTGGCCTTTAACTAGGCCACTTAGCTCTATACTGTTTTTTTGTCCAGTATTTTCTTTAAAGATGAGAATCTCTGTGCAATACTTGCTCCACTAGTGACAAGAAGAGCACAAAAGATGGACAAAATAGAAGTACGTGGTGCACGCACACATAACTTAAAAAACATAAACCTTACTATTCCCCGCGACCAACTTACGGTTATCACTGGCTTATCTGGTTCGGGTAAATCTTCTCTGGCTTTTGATACCCTTTATGCCGAAGGTCAACGTCGTTACGTTGAGTCTTTGTCCGCATATGCCCGTCAGTTTTTGTCACTAATGGAAAAGCCCGATGTGGATCATATCGAAGGTCTTTCTCCAGCCATATCGATTGAGCAAAAATCCACTTCTCACAACCCGCGTTCTACGGTGGGAACCATTACTGAAGTCTATGATTACCTGAGGCTTCTCTATGCACGAGTTGGCGAGCCACGCTGTCCCGACCATCACGTAGCACTTGCCGCTCAAACCATAAGTCAAATGGTGGATAAGGTACTCAGCCTTCCCGAAGGCGATAAACAGATGCTATTGGCTCCCATTGTCAAAGAACGCAAAGGTGAGCACGTTAAAACATTGGAAAACCTCGCTGCTCAAGGTTTTATTCGAGCTCGAATCGATGGTGAAACCTGTGACCTTTCCGATCCTCCAACACTGGAGTTACATAAAAAGCACACTATAGAGGTCGTCGTCGACCGTTTTAAAGTAAGAAAAGACCTGCAGCAACGCCTTGCCGAATCTTTTGAAACGGCTTTAGAACTCTCTGGTGGTATTGCTGTCGTTGCTCCTATGGATGGAGATGGTG
Source organism: Vibrio sonorensis (assembly GCF_001854765.1). Lineage (GTDB taxonomy): Bacteria > Pseudomonadota > Gammaproteobacteria > Enterobacterales > Vibrionaceae > Vibrio > Vibrio sonorensis. The sequence goes on from NZ_LJJE01000030.1 coordinate 3,181, forward strand.
AAGAGATTGTGTTTTCAGCAAACTTTGCCTGTCCCCATTGTGGTTACAGTATGCAAGAACTAGAGCCTCGTCTATTTTCATTTAACAACCCTGCGGGGGCTTGTTCTACCTGTGATGGACTTGGCGTACAGCAGTATTTTGACCCGCAGCGCGTTATACAAGACGAAACCCTAAGCCTTGCACAGGGGGCTATCCGTGGCTGGGATCAAAAAAACTACTATTATTTTCAGATGCTCACCTCGTTGGCTGAGCACTACGGCTTTGACCTTCAGCAGCCCTTCAATCGCCTACCCAAGAAGATTCAGGACATTATTTTAAAGGGCTCAGGTAGAACCGAAATTGAGTTCAAATACATTAATGACCGTGGCGATATCCGCGTTAAACGCCACCCTTTTGAGGGCATTTTAAATACCTTAGAAAGAAGGTATCGAGATACGGAATCTAACTCCGTCCGTGAGGAATTAGCTAAGTATATATCAACTAAAACCTGTAGTAGTTGTAATGGCAGTCGCCTACGTATCGAAGCGCGCAATGTGTTTATTCAGGATACAACTCTACCTGAAATTGTTGAACTGAGCATTGCCGACGCCCTTAAGTTCTTTGAAGAACTAAAACTAGAAGGCCAAAGAGCTAAAATCGCAGAGAAAGTAATGAAGGAGATCAATGACCGCCTTCAATTCTTAGTCAACGTGGGCTTAAACTATCTCAATTTGTCGCGAAGTGCAGAAACCTTGTCTGGCGGAGAAGCTCAGCGAATTCGTCTGGCAAGCCAAATCGGTGCAGGGCTAGTAGGAGTAATGTACGTACTGGATGAACCGTCGATTGGCCTTCATCAACGCGATAACGAGCGCCTATTAAATACCCTTAACCACCTTCGCGATCTCGGTAATACAGTATTAGTAGTCGAACATGATGAAGATGCAATTCGCTGCGCTGACCATGTGATTGATATAGGCCCAGGAGCCGGTGTACACGGGGGAACCGTTGTCGCTCAAGGTACCATGCAAGAGATCATCAACACTCCAGAGTCTCTAACTGGCCAATATTTAAGTGGTACGAAAAAGATTGAAGTACCAAAAGCTCGAACACCGTTCAACAGTAAAAAAGTCGTCGAGTTAAAAGGAGCGAAGGGTAACAACCTCAAAGAAGTTAGCGTAAAAATTCCCGTCGGCTTGTTCAGTTGTATTACAGGTGTATCAGGTTCGGGAAAATCCACGCTGATCAACGACACCTTCTACAAAATTGCTCACACCCAATTAAACGGAGCTACAACTGCAGTTCCAGCGGAATATAAGAGCATTAAAGGCTTGGAACACTTCGATAAAGTTATCGATATTGACCAAAGCCCCATAGGCAGAACACCTCGCTCAAACCCTGCCACTTATACTGGTATTTTCACTCCAATTCGAGAGCTTTTTGCCGGTACACAAGAGTCGCGCTCAAGAGGGTACAAACCGGGACGATTTAGCTTCAACGTGAGAGGTGGCCGCTGTGAAGCTTGTCAGGGCGATGGTGTCATCAAGGTCGAAATGCACTTCCTGCCCGATGTCTACGTCCCTTGTGATGTGTGTAAGGGAAAGCGATACAATCGAGAAACATTAGAAGTGCGTTACAAAGGCAAAACCATAGATGAAGTTCTCGAAATGACGGTTGAAGATGCTCGCGAGTTCTTTGATCCTGTTCCAGTGATCGCGAGAAAGCTGCAAACTCTAATGGATGTCGGACTTTCCTACATTCGATTAGGCCAAGCGGCCACAACGCTATCAGGTGGTGAAGCCCAGCGGGTAAAATTAGCTAGAGAGCTGTCAAAAAGAGATACAGGAAAAACCCTTTATATTCTCGACGAGCCCACGACGGGCCTGCACTTCCACGATATTCAGCAATTGCTAACTGTTTTACACCGACTTCGTGACCACGGAAATACCATAGTAGTCATCGAACACAATCTAGACGTTGTGAAAACAGCAGACTGGATTATCGACTTAGGCCCAGAAGGAGGCCAAGGAGGCGGAGAAATCGTAGCTCAGGGTACACCAGAAGATGTATCACAGGTAGAAGGCTCACATACCGCACGCTTCCTTAAGCCTATGTTAGGTTAGAAAAAAGTAGTAAGATAAGTCGCTAGCAAGTATTTTGCTAGCCGTTTTTATAGGTAGAGATAATGGCAACCGTTCACGTATCTGGAACACAATTAGCACCCAAAGCCCCAAGAGTCCCTCTAACTCGGTCTCTGCTCGTGGCGATTGCCTTTACCTACCTCATTGCCATGCATGTATTTATGCCTAACCCCGGTGGCGCAGGCTTGTCATTAGCATTTAATGCCACGACTTGGTCAGCAATAAGCTTAGTGCTTGGAATCGGTTTGTATCAAATGGGTACCCAAGGTCAAATACACTATAACAAGCTCACTATAGGCTTGTTTATCAGTTGTTTGTTAATGACAGTGCCCGCACTATTTCCAAATGCTCTTTTAGATTATTCAGCACCGAGATTAACTGGTCTGTGGGCTGGTTTTTTACTGTTTGTGGTTTTACAACAGTTTCCATTTAGCAACAAACAGAAGCAAAGACTGTTGTGGTTTGTCTTGCTGGCTGTTGCCTTGCAAGCTATATACGGGTGGGTGCAATTTCTCATTTTGCAACCCGATAACTGGTTCGGTTACAACACTGACGTTAACAGGCCCTATGGAATATTTCAGCAGCCCAATGTAATGGCAAGTTTTCTCGGTACTGGTTTGGTGCTGTCCGGCTATTTACTCACCCGCCACCCAGTAAAATATCGCCATGTCACCAGTGTATTGACTCTCTACTGTATGCCACTTCTGACCGTGCCATTGTTGGTTATTATTAGTTCAAGAACAGGTTGGCTAGGCGCTACTCTCGCTACCGTATTACTAACACCGTATATCATTCGCTTTTCCAATAAACGGCGACTTTTTCGCTGGATAGCGTTAGTTTTTGTTGGCCTTGGCCTAGGTATCGGCGTTGTCAGTACCGGCATCGGCGGCTCTGACCTTTTATTTGCCAAAAAAGCCCATTTAGAAAGTCCCCGCTCTTATACCTACCCACAAACCTTGGATATGATTATCGAGAAGCCATTCACTGGATATGGCTATGGACGGTTTGAACCCGAGTACCTTGTCTACACCGCAAGGCAACATCAGTTAAACGAAAATTATAAACCTGGTTTACCGTCACTAGATCATCCACATAACGAGCTTTTTTATTGGACAGTAGAAGGGGGGATCTTGCCTTTACTGGCAATACTGCTTGCTGTCATTCTTGTCCTCTCTCGCCTTTATCAGGCTAAAAAAGGGACGCGACTAGCAATGTTCTCACTGTTTTTGCCTATCTTTATACACAGTCAACTTGAGTACCCTTTCTATCATTCGGCAATCCACTGGATAAGCTTTATCATACTGCTTTATTGGGTAGACCAGAGAGCCTCGTCTTATCGAGTCGCTTCCTTTAGCAAAATATCTCAAACCCTATTTAGATCAACCAGTCTACTATTACCGATATTAACTTGTGTCTATATGGCAACCGTCCTTCATAGTAATTACCTGCTCACTCAATTTGAGCGTAACCCGACACAAAACGTAGATAGGTTGAATGAAGTGTCCAACCCGATAGCTTGGCAAGACAGGTTAAATTGGGATATTTACAGCAGTTATCTCAATCTGGGGCTTATCAAAGGTGACCCGAGTTTGATCCAGCCATTTATTGACTGGGCCCACACCTTAATCCCACTAAAACCTAGGCCAGCTTTGTACACAAATCTCATCCTCGCTTATCAAGAAATTGGTGATGATGTGCGAGCAGAGCAAATAAGAAGTGAAGCTGAGTTTTTGTTTCCTCAGCTCGATTTTTCTAACATAGAGTACGTAGCGCCAACAGTTGGGGCACTGCAAGCGTCAGCGGGATATGACACCCCGCTGGAAAGTGATGATTAGAGTAGGGACTCTTCCAAAGCTTTAAGGCAAAGAGCAACGTTTTCTTCCCTCGCTCCATACCCCATTAGACCAATGCGCCACGCTTTACCCGCGAGAGCACCTAAGCCGGCACCTACTTCAAGATTATAAGTCGTCAGAAGATGAGCGCGCACTGCTGCTTCATCAATACCCTCTGGTACATAGACAGCATTGAGTTGAGGCAGGCGATGCTCTTCATCCACCACAAATTCAAAACCGAGTTTTTGCAGCCCTTGTTTCAACTTGTTGTGCATCGCTTGATGCCTCTTCCATGATGACTCTAAGCCTTCATTTTTCAACACTAACAGTGCTTCGTGCAAGGCGTAGAGACTGTTCACCGGAGCAGTGTGATGATAACTGCGCTTCCCTTCGCCACTCCAATACCCTAAAACCAAACTCTGATCTAAAAACCAGCTTTGTACCGGAGTGGTACGAGCTTGAATTTTTGCTATCGCATTTGACGAAAAGGTTAAGGGGGATAGACCCGGTACACATGATAAACATTTTTGGCTACCCGAATACACAGCATCTAACTGCCACTCGTCAACTTTAAGTGGGACCCCACCTAACGAAGTCACAGTATCTACAATAGTGAGTACATTGTGCTGCTTAGCTAGAGCCCCCAGAGCTCTAGCATCAGAGCAAGCACCCGTTGAGGTTTCTGCGTGAACAAACGCCAGAATTTTAGCATCTGGATTTAGCTCAAGTGCTTGTTCAACTTTATCGAGACTAACTGGTTTTCCCCATTCATCGTCGACAACTATCGCTTCCCCGCCAGAGCGAACAACGTTTTCTCTCATTCGCTCGCCAAAGACACCATTGCGACAGACGATGACTTTATCTCCCGGCTCTACCAAGTTGACGAAGCACGCTTCCATACCAGCACTGCCCGGAGCTGAAATCGCAATAGTGAATTCATTTTCGGTTTGGAAAGCGTATTTAAGTAGTTGTTTGAGCTCGTCCATCATAGCGATAAACAGAGGATCAAGATGCCCGACAGTCGGACGACTCTGAGCCTGCAATACTTGGGGGGAAATATCCGATGGCCCCGGTCCCATAAGTATTCGTTTAGGTGGAATAAAACTGGTGATACTCATATCTTCTCCTGGCAACGTGTTATTAGAATAGTAACTAAATTAAAGCAGTTTCATAGTGTCAACAATTAGCCCTAAGTCTAGAGCTCAAATCAGCCGATTTCACAGTCGTCACCACGATATTAACTTACCCATAATAGCAGCCCTTTTACTGTTCTAAGGTGCAGTACAAATTTGTGATTGACATCGGTCACATAAAAACGTTCAATGTGTAGGCTTTAAGCAGAAGAGGAGCACTGCCCAGGCAGGTGTTTTGTGGAGCCGCAACTCCAACACAAAATACTCAGGGGGAGCAGTGCCGAGGTTGTTCAAATGTGTCGGATTTGGACTGCCGGTTGACTTGGGTTGAATCCCATCAACTGTCATCAGCACAGCCTGATGAAGAGCTTCTGAGGTAAAACCTATCATTTTTATACCTCTCATTTGCTCTAAATCTCTCTTCTCAACAACGGATGTTGGAAATCCAACTCGATATTTATTCAGGAAGTCTTGGGAGAAATGTAGTGAGCGCATTTAATGTTGCTAAGTTTGGCGGAACCAGTGTGGCTAATTTTGAAGCATGAGTCGCTGTGCAGAAATAATCGAATCCAATCCAAACACTAAGCTAGTGGTGAGCAGTGCTTGTTCTGGTGTTACTAACCTATTGGTAGAACTTGCCAATGGCGTCCAAGATCAAGAGCGCAAGAACGAACTATTAGCAAAGCTTGCCGAGATTCATGACAGTATTCTCAACCAGTTAAAAGAGCCAACGGAAGTCGCGACTCGCGTTTATGCGTTGCTGGATAAAATCACCAGCCTAGCCGAGGCAGCATCGATTCAATCAAGTGCTAAGCTCACCGACCATTTGGTGGCGTGCGGCGAGCGAATGTCCACTCATATTCTTGCACAGCTAATGAGAGAAAGAGGTATTAATGCCGTTCGCTTTGATATTCGCGAAGTATTACGTACCGACAGCAACTACGGAAAAGGCGAGCCTCAATTAGACGAGATCAGTCGTCTTGCCGAAGAAAAACTTGTACCACTTTGCCAAGATCACGTCGTTATAACTCAAGGCTTTGTCGGAGCTGATGAGGCGGGTAACACTACGACTTTAGGCCGTGGTGGTAGTGATTACAGTGCAGCACTGATTGCAGAAGCCGTAAAAGCAAGCGGCCTAGAAATCTGGACTGACGTACCTGGAATCTATACAACAGACCCTCGCATTGCACCTTTGGCATCTCCAATTCCAGAAATTAGCTTTAGTGAAGCTTCTGAAATGGCCAACTTCGGTGCTAAGATTCTTCACCCATCAACATTAGTCCCAGCTCTTCGCCACGACATCCCAGTATTTGTAGGATCATCCAAAGAGCCTGAAAAAGGCGGAACATGGATTCGTCACCAAGTGGGAAGTTCACCGCTTTTCCGAGCACTGGCCCTTCGATGCAACCAAACAATGGTTACTTTGCGCAGTGATAAGATGTTCCACGCATACGGATTTTTAGCAAAAGTATTTGAAATTCTTGCTAAGTACAAAATCTCCGTCGACCTAATTACGACGTCGGAGATCAGTGTTTCTCTCACTCTAGATCAAACTGACACTTCTGGCGGTGCGCCTCAGCTACCAGAAGCTGCGAGAGCAGAGTTAGAAACGCTGTGTAGTGTTGAAGTTGAGCACAACCTTTGCTTGGTGGCGCTAATTGGTAACAATATGAGTGAGAGCAAAGGATATGCGAAGCAAGTATTTGGCACTCTTGAAGACTTCAATTTGAGAATGATCTGTTACGGAGCTAGCCCACACAACCTGTGTTTCCTCGTCGAGGAGTCCGTCGCACGGCTTGCCATTCAAAAATTGCACACCGAGTTATTCGAATAGCATAAAAAAAGGTTGGCTCAATAGGCCAACCTTTTTCTTTTCATACTTGGTTATTCGCCGGCAATCTTCATAGACTCGAGAAGAATAGATCCGGTTTGAATCTGAGAACGGGTTTCAACGTCCGTTCCTACCGCCACAATTTGTTTGAACATATCTTTTAAATTACCGGCAATGGTAATTTCAGAGACTGGGAACTGGAGCTCACCATTTTCAACCCAAAATCCAGCCGCACCGCGAGAGTAGTCGCCAGTAACAACATTGACACCTTGCCCCATAAGCTCAGTCACTAACAAACCTGTACCTAACTCATTGAGCATCTGTTTGAGATTTTGTCCCGTCGATTGCACATACCAATTATGAATTCCACCAGCGTGACCTGTTGGGTCCATATTTAGCTTTTTCGCCGAATAACTGGTCAACAGGTACGTCGATAACACACCGTCGGTAATGATCTGGCGATCTTGAGTTTGGACACCTTCGCTATCGAACGGACTAGAGGCCAAGCCTCTCAAAACATGGGGTTTCTCTTCAATGTTGAACCAATCAGGTAAAATACTCTGCCCTAGGAGATCCAAAAGAAAGGTCGATTTTCGGTAGAGATTACCACCGCTAATAGCCATGACGAGATGACCAATCAAACCCGTCGCCACATCCGAGTGGAACATAACTGGGTACTGGCCAGTCTTAAGCTTTTCAGCGTCTAATCTATCGACTGTTTTTTGGGCTGCTTTAAGACCAATTTTTTCCGGTGTCCACAAATCTTCAACACGACGAGAAACACTGTAGCTATAGTCTCGCTCCATTTGTCCGTTGTCGCCAAGGCCAATGACACAACAACTGGTACTATGACGACTAGACGGGTAACTCGCCAAGAGACCGTGGCTATTGCCGTAAACTTTAATACCGTAATGGCTATCGTAACTAGCACCATCACTTTGCTTAATCTTATCGCTGTAGTTTAACGCTTCTCGCTCTGCTCGAATGGCAATTTCAGCCGCGTGATCAGGATCCGGAGTGTCTGGATGGAAAAGGTCAAGGTCTGGGATCTCTTTGACCAAATACTCTTTAGGTGCAGGTCCTGCACACGGATCTTCCGAAGTATATTGAGCAATGTCTAGTGCTGCTTGCACCGTTTGAGCAATCGCTTTTTCACTCAAATCAGACGTAGAGGCACTGCCTTTGCGCTGACCGCGATAAACTGTAATACCAAGCGCCCCGTCGCTGTTAAACTCCACATTTTCAACTTCGCACATTCGTGTTGACACACTTAAGCCAGTTGATTTTGTAATGGCAACTTCTGCGGCATCGGATTGCTTAGAAGCCATATCCAGCGCTTTGGCAACCGCGTCTTCTAGCTCAACCTTCTGCTGAGCGACTTGCTGTTTTACGTCCATATTTCATTCAAAATTGAGGGCAATTAAGATTAGGATATCAAGAATTTCGCTTTCTCCCCACGATTCTTGTTAAAATAGGCCAATATTAGTTGTGAGATAGTGATATAGGCAGACAAAGATGGCACGTAAAAACCAAAAAGCGCCATGGGAACCAGAAGAAGAGATCATCTGGGTAAGTAAGACGGAAATGAAGCGCGATATGGAAGAGTTGCAAAAGCTTGGCGAAGAGCTAGTAGCGCTAAAGCCAAATGTGCTAGAAAAATTTCCGTTGAGCGAAGAGTTATACGATGCAATCAAAGACGCTCAGCGCTTTAAAAACGAAGCTCGTCGTCGTCAGCTCCAATACATTGGAAAATTGATGCGACATCAAGATGCTGAACCACTTCAACAAGCATTGGATAAGGTTCGCAATAAACACTCTCAAGCCACGGCGGTATTGCACAAATTAGAACAGTTGCGCGATCGTGTTGTTGAAGAAGGCGATACCGCTATCGCTGACGTTTTAGAACTTTACCCACACGCAGACCGTCAGCGTCTTCGCCAGTTGGCAAGACAAGCAGTGAAAGAGAAAAAAGCGGGAAAACCTGCAAAAGCGTATAGAGAGATCTTTCAGATCATTAAAGAGTTGAATGACGAAGAGTATTAATTTCAATCTCCTCTATCGATAAAGCTTGGCGATCGCCAAGCTTTTTATTCACCCGCCCTAACAAAATCAGCCAGCTTGGGGTTTTGATGATTTGCAGATAAAAGCTCGATCGGCTGATACGCTTCCACTTTGCCATTAGCCATAAAAGCAAAGTCTGTCGCAATCCCCTTGGCGTCACTTAAATGGTGGGTAACCATAACCACTGTAATCGACCTTTCGTCGGCTAGCTTTTTAACAAGATTGAGCATCTCTTCTCTTAGCACTGGATCTAAAGCTGAGAAGGGCTCATCTAACAGCCAAATTGAATGTGGCTGAACAAAACAACGCGCCAAGGCGACTCTTTGCTTTTGCCCACCAGATAGATGTTCGGGTAGCCTGTCTAGCATATCCTCTAAGCCAACTTGCTTTGCAGCATTAACAACAAGTTTAGTTTCATCATCAGACAGCTTTAACCTTGGTTTTAATCCCAGCGCAATATTCTCTTTTACGGTTAAATGAGCAAACAGGTTGTGCTCTTGAAACAACATGGCAAAAGGACGTTGGCTTGGATGTAAACCCACAACAGGCAGACCATTTGCTTCGATGCTTCCCTCTTCCGGCTCAATAAAACCAGCCACTAAAGCCAATAGCGTGGATTTTCCCGCCCCACTAGGCCCATCAAAGCGAGAATAGTGCCCTGTTCTATCGACAAGTTAAAATAGAAGCTTTCGTTCTGGTAGGTATAAACGACCTTTTTTACGTCTAACATATTTTATTTACCTTGGCGTTTAAACAGACGTTCGATAAGAACAAAACAGCTCATACTCAGTATTAACAAGGTGAGTGAAACAAAGGCTGCCGCCTCCATTTGATAGCTACCTAATAGTTGGAACAAGTAAAGTGGAAGTGTGCGAAACTCTTGACTACCAAACAGAGCAATAGCGCTTAAATCACCAATCGCGACCAGGAAACTAATCGCAAAAGCGTGAGCTATTGGCCGGTTCAACGCTCTCCACTCGATAAGCCTAAATCGATGCCAGCCTCTTATCCCTAAGCTTGCGCATAAGTATTGATATTCTTGTTCTATGTATAACATAGGTTGTGCCAATGTTTTGAGAACATATGGCAACCCCATTAACGTGTTCACCGCGACAACGACGACGAATGCAAGACTATAGACATCGGCAAAGTGCCTTAGGAAAAGGAACAAGCCAGTGGACACTACAAGTCCGGGGGTCACCAAAATAATAGTGCCAACCACTTCTATACCGTCGGCACGATTCGTGCGCTCTCGCAGCCGCCAATGACGGCTCGTCGTCAATATCAAGTATCCCGCGGTCAGTGAAAAGAGAGCGGCCAAACCAGCAACTTTTAATGACGCACCCAGTGCTTGCCAAAATTTGCTGTCAGATAACACCAGCCAAACTTTAGGATTCAATCCACTAAGTACAACTGTGACGAGAGGTGGAATGACCAGCAATAGAGCCAAGACGATCCACGTATAATCCCATACCAACGAGGTTTTCGACACCCATTGAGATGACCACCGTCCGACACTCGTACTTTTAGAGACTGGTACGGGTTTCGCAAGTTTGTGAAATAACACCGCCATTGTGCAACACAATAACATTTGCCAAACCGCCAATACGGCACCAGTCTGAAGGTCAAAATCAAACTTAATCGCTTGATAGATTGCCAGCTCAATTGTGGTCGCCTTTGGTCCCCCGCCTAATGCCATTACCGTCGCAAAACTCGTAAAGCAAAGCATAAACACCAAGCTGGAAATATGGGGTATTTGCTGACGAATTCTGGGCCATTCAACAATTTTAAACTTTTGCCAATCTGACATCCCCAAGTGAGCACTCAGCTTGTGTTGCTCTGCTGGAATAGACTCTAACGCCTGCCATAGTAAGCGCGAAGCATAAGGCAAATTAAAAAAAACATGGGCTAATAAAATGCCACTCAGGCCATAGATTGAAAACGGCATTTCCCCACCAATGGATTTCAACCATTGAGAGAGTAAACCACTATTTCCGTAGATAGCCAGTAAACCAAAAACGCCCACTAAAACCGGCAATACCAAGGTGGTAGAAAATAGCTTGAGAAGAAGAGTTTTGCCTTTAAATACACGACGAGACAGAGCTAGGGATACCGGCACGGCTAATCCTACACTCAGTATTGTAGATAAAAGTGACTGATAAAAACTGAACTGAGTAACATGCCGATAATAAGGGTCGCGCCAGATAGCGCCAAGATCCATGTTTGGGGATACCCAAATCAATGAAGCAAGTGCAGAAATAATAAAGGCCGCGATAATGCTCGCGACCCATATTCCGGCTTTGGGAGCCTTGTTTAATACCATCTTATTGGGTTAACGCGTATTGCCACTCGCGAATCCAAGAGCGCTGATTCTCTGCTACTTCTTCGGATGGGAAACTAAGCGCTTTAGCAGGAACCGTCAGTGAATTATAACCCTCAGGCAATTTAATATCCGTCACTGGGTACATCCAGTTTCCAGTCGGGATTTCACCTTGAAAATCCTCGCTCAGAATAAAGTTCATAAACTGATCCGCCAACTCGCTATTGGTGCTCGCTTTTACTTTTGCTGCCACCTCAATTTGCGTGTAGTGACCTTCTTCAAAGTTAGCAGCAGCAAATCTTTCATCATTTTCAGCGATTAGGTGGTAAGCCGGAGAAGTCGTATAAGAAAGTACTAAGTCACTCTCTCCTTCTAAGAACATACTGTATGCTTCCGACCAGCCTTTGGTTACCGTTACTGTTTTTTCAGCCAATTGCTGCCACGCTTCAGTGGCTTTATCACCATAGACAGATTTCATCCATAACAGTAAGCCTTGTCCCGGTGTTGAAGTTCGCGGATCTTGGTAGATCACTTTTAGGTCGTCGCGATTCTCTACTAACTCTTTTAAGCTTTTAGGAGGGTTAGTCACCTTTTCTTTGTTATAGACAAAAGCGAAATACCCGTAGTCAAATGGGACAAACATATTGTCCGACCAACCATTCGGCAACGTCACCTTGCTGGTGTCCACATTGTGTTCAGCCAGCAGACCCGTTTCTCTGGCTTTGGCCATCAAATTGTCATCAAGTCCAAGTAAAACGTCCGCTTTACTGTTTTTACCTTCTAAGCGCAGTCGATTGATGATCGTAGAACCATCATCGAGTCCTACAAAGTTCAAATCGCATCCGCACTGTTTTTCAAAGGCTTTTTCAATCGCAGGCCCTGGTCCCCAATCACTGACAAATGAACCGTTAGTGTATACCGTTAGCGTTTGGGCTGATGCTATAGAAGCAAAACTCGTCAGACCTAATAGAGTTATTGTGTTGATTGTTTTATTCACTGGTCGCTCTCTCCATTATTGAGCGGCACAGGGATAGAAGTCGTATTCAATTGCAGCAAGCAAATAAGAGTCGACTCAATTCCTACGCCAGTATTATCTGGTTCAGGTTCGCGAGTTCCGGACATTGCCGATCTCAGCCATTGAGCACATCAATGGCTCCCCGATGAGTGTGTTCGAATTGTAATAGTTATGTTGATTTATAGCTAGGTGTCTCGTTGATCGTATCCCCAACGAGGCACTAGGGCTTGCTCTATTCCCAAGTGATCTAAAATTCTTCCCACCATAAAATCGACAAGATCTTCAATCGATTTGGGCTGGTGATAAAAGCCGGGAGCGGCGGGCATAATCGTTACCCCCATTTGAGACAGCTTGTGCATATTTTCAAGATGTAGCGTTGAAAAAGGCGTTTCGCGAACGACCAGTAAAAGCTGTCCTCTCTCTTTCATCACTACATCTGCTGCACGTTCAATAAGATTGTCGGACATGCCATGAGCGATAGCAGCGACACTGCCTGCCGAACAAGGGCAGACTACCATTTGTGAAGGCGCTGCTGAGCCCGATGCAACGGGAGAAAACCAATCGTCTTTTCCGCAAACCGTCAGCTTTTCCGCATCACACGCTAAATGCTCAATAAGCTGATCCCGTGCACTCTCTGGGTTAGCTGATAGCTTTAAGTTGTGCTCAGTGGCCAACACAACGCGAGCCGCAGAAGAGATTAAAAGATAAACGTGATAATCCGCAGCCAATAGGCACTGAAGCAAGCGCAAACCATAGGGTGCGCCGGACGCTCCAGTCCAAGCTAAAGTGATCGCTTTTTCTTTATTGAATTTCATACTTTGCCGTTAGTTGTTCAAGTAACTTAGTGTGAATGCCTTCAAAGCCACCGTTACTCATAATCAGAATTTGGTCCCCTTCTTGGGCGTTTTGGACCAACGCTTTGACTAAGGCATCAACACTGTCAGACACGACGCTCGGCTGCTCACACTGCTTGGCAATCTCTTCAACTGACCACTCAATGTTATCTGGTTGAAACAGATATACTTGATCGGCTAACTGCAAAGATTGAGCGAGTGTTTCTTTGTGCACGCCTCGTTTCATCGTCGCTGAGCGTGGTTCTAAAACCGCTAAGATTCGTTGACCGTCAACCTTATTACGCAATCCTTCCAAGGTTAGAGCAATTGCCGTTGGGTGATGGGCAAAATCGTCGTACACGTCAATTCCGCCAACCTTGCCTTTATGCTCTAATCGACGCTTAGTATTAACAAACTTAGCCAGCGCTTCACACGCGAGATCAGGCGTCACGCCAACATGCCTTGCTGCAGCAATAGCCATAAGCGCATTGTTAACATTGTGATCACCAACGAGATCCCATTGTACGGTTCCCACTTTTTCTTTTTGAAAGAAAACGTCAAATGAGGAACCGTCTGCTTTGAGTTTTTCTGCGCGCCAGCCAGCCTCATCGCCACTGAACTCGGTCTCACTCCAACACCCGCGATCAATTACATCGGATAAGGCCACGTCGTGTTTGGGGGCCAAAATGCGTCCGTTGCCGGGTACGGTTCTAACTAAATGGTGGAACTGACGCTTGATCGCTTCAAGATCGTCGAAAATGTCAGCATGATCGAACTCAAGATTATTCATCACTAAAGTACGAGGGTGGTAGTGCACAAACTTAGAACGCTTGTCGAAAAAAGCACTGTCATATTCATCAGCTTCAACGACAAAAAACATACTTTCACCCAATCGAGCCGAAAGACCGAAGTTACCCAAAACGCCACCAACGAGGAATCCGGGCTGGTAACCACAATCTTCTAAGATCCAAGCTAGCATACTTGAGGTAGTGGTTTTTCCATGAGTTCCAGACACCGCTAACACCCAGCGATCGTGTAGTAAAAACTCTTGCAACCACTGAGGACCCGAGGTGTATCTGAGGTTGCGATTTAATACATATTCAACGCAGGGGTTACCACGACTCATCGCGTTACCAATCACGACTAGATCTGGAGCAGGTTCTAACTGAGATGGGTCGAAGCCTTCAATAATTTCAATACCTTGAGATTCCAGCAACGTGCTCATTGGCGGGTAGACATTGGCATCACTACCAGTCACTTTATGCCCTAGCTGGCGTGCCAATATTGCTGCACCACCCATAAAAGTGCCGCAAATTCCTAAGATATGAATATGCATCTAACCATTCCTGTTTATAACATTAACCGCTTTGCGTTCATTATCCCCCGAATGAAAAGAAATGCGAGTCGAATTGATCACCTTATCGGATTTCAGCCGTTAGCTGATTAAAAACTGGGCGAATTTACCTTTTTCCAACCCCGGTGTAAGTCGGAGGATATTCGACAAATAAATTGAGATCTCAGTCGGTTACTTCATTACCAATAATAAGATATTGCTCTTACACTTAGATGGAAGGGAGATGTGCTTAACAAATGCATCCCCAGCCAATCGGGTAAGTAAAGATCCAACAGAGGTCCACCCGAGAAATCCCCATCCATTAAAGTGAGTTTAAAGGAATTACCATGTCAGGAATGCGTACCCTTGGAGAGTTTATTGTCGAGAAACAGACAGACTTTCCCCACGCTAGCGGTGATTTATCATCCCTTTTATCTTCCATTCGCCTTGCCGCCAAAATTGTTAACCGCGAAATCAACAAAGCTGGCCTTGCTGATATCACGGGTGCAGTTGGCACTGAAAACGTGCAAGGTGAAGCCCAACAAAAACTCGATTTGTACGCCAACGACAAATTCAAAGCTGCGCTCGAAGCGAGAGATCAAGTTTGCGGAGTCGCCAGTGAAGAAGAAGACGAAGCCGTCGCTTTTAACAAAGAACTAAACAAAAACGCCAAATATGTAGTTTGATGGACCCGCTAGACGGTTCTTCAAATATCGATGTCAATGTGTCGGTTGGTACTATCTTCTCAATTTACCGACGTGTTTCACCCATTGGCACCCCTCCTACAGAGGAAGACTTTTTGCAACCGGGTAATAAACAGGTGGCAGCGGGTTATGTTATCTATGGTTCTTCAACCATGCTGGTTTATACCACGGGTAATGGCGTCAACGGATTCACCTATGACCCGTCACTGGGTACTTTCTGCCTATCCCATGAAAACATGATGATCCCAGATGATGGTCAAATCTATTCCATCAATGAAGGTAACTACATCCGTTTTCCTCTAGGAGTAAAAAAATACATTAAATACTGTCAGGAAAGTGAACCTGAGCAAGGAAGACCCTATACGTCTCGTTATATTGGTTCTCTGGTTGCCGATTTTCATCGCAACTTACTTAAAGGCGGTATCTACCTGTACCCAAGCACGCAGAGCCACCCGAATGGCAAGCTGCGTCTGCTTTATGAATGCAATCCAATGGCGTTTATCATAGAACAAGCCGGAGGCGTCGCTTCTGACGGGGTCCATCGCATAATGGACTTAAAACCGACTGAGCTGCACCAGAGAGTGCCTTTCTTTGTCGGTTCTAAAAATATGGTCAGAGATGTCGAGAATTTTTTAGAAAACCATAGAGACGAGTAACCTCCTTCCTAATAAAAAGCGCCTATTGGCGCTTTTTATTATTCTTGTGAAGCCAGCCACTGGGAGAAGTTTACAACTCCTTAAATTCAGAGCTAAAGTGACCATATATCAGTCTCTTCGCTGATAAAACCAATAACTCTCAGCCCATAACGAAAAGGAAAATTCGAATGAGCCTCAACCATGTTCCCGCTGGTAAGTCATTGCCAGATGACATCTATGTCGTAATAGAAATTCCCGCAAATGCAGACCCTATCAAGTACGAAGTCGACAAAGACTCTGGTGCCGTCTTTGTTGATCGCTTTATGTCAGCGCCAATGTTTTACCCTTGTAACTATGGATACGTTAATCACACCCTATCCCTAGATGGGGATCCCGTTGATGTATTAGTTCCAACACCGCATCCGCTGATGCCCGGTTCAGTTATCCGCTGCCGTCCAGTAGGGGTGTTAAAAATGACGGATGAATCCGGTGAGGATGCCAAGGTTGTGGCCGTACCACATAGCAAACTATCTAAAGAGTATGAACACATCCAAGATGTCGGTGACCTACCAGAACTACTCAAAGCACAAATTACTCACTTCTTTGAAAGGTACAAAGAACTTGAGTCTGGAAAATGGGTTAAAGTAGACGGATGGGCCGATGTAGAAGCGGCCAGACAAGAAATACTGACGTCGTTTGAACGAGCGAAGAAGTAAAAATGCAAGTAAAGCCAGCGTTGTGCTGGCTTTCACTTTTAAAAGCGTGCCCCTGCCGTCGAACCTTTCCCTGAGATATAATCTTGCTTAAAGAAGGGGTCGATAAGATCACACACTCCAGAATAAGGGACGCGCTTAACACCTAACATATAAGCATTTTGCGAGCAGTATTCGTCTCTTCCGGCTTCATATCCAAGGCGGTACGATGTATACAGTTCGTTACTTACCATCTGACCCGCAGCCTTAGACAACCTATCTTGAGATTGAGCAGAATAACCATTTAACGCTCTTTGCTTCCCTAGATCTTCCCACTGACTGGCATCGGCACTATCTGGAAATGGCATCGTAGTACAACCAAAAGTAAACGCAATTAGTAATATAGGAATAAAACGCATAGCGACCTCTCTAAGTTAAGGATGATAATCGAACGTTTATACGGGCTTCACGCCTTTTGACACCAATCTCCCGACAAAATAGTTTTCTTTAAAAGAGTAGAATCCTGATACAAGTAAATCCAAGCTACACCAAACGGGGTTTTGATAGCTTCTCTTCGATATTCTCTCGGTACATCCTCTAACTTATCGAGTCGATTCAAGGTTTCATCATCGATTGAGTACACTTCTCCACAAATCGCGTTCGAGCCATAAACAACCGCCGGATAATCGCCTAAGTCGTAAAGCGTATATTCTGCCGGAGTTTCAAAGCACCCCAAATATTGAGATCGCGCTAAAAAGTGATGGTTACTTTCACCACGGCGTAAAGTGCCATAAACAAAGACCAAGTGTGCCTTCAACGATCCCCCCCTTAATTAAACTCAAATTGATAGAGGAGGTCGACGGCACTGTCTAAGCCAGAGATGGCTTCTACGTAAAGATCTTGCATCAAACGATAACGCACTGTGAACTCTCCAACAGAGTCAAAAATCCCCACCCCATACTTCACTTGTAAACCGGGTAACACATAGCCACTCACTGTAACTTGAGAATCGTCACCAGACCCTGCAGTATCAAGTTGGAGATCTTGTACCCCAAAGGCCGCTCCAATCTCTCCGACTACACGGCCACTTTTCGCAAGACTTAAACCTATCAAGGTCGTCGTCATCGCATTGCCACCCGCTTCCCCATCGATATCTTGCCCTCTCAGCAGATATGACAAGGCATTCGCTTGGGGCATAGCTGGCTCAGAAAAAATGGTCATGGTTGGCGCGTCCGCAGAACCGGTGACTTTCACACCAGCGGTAACATCATCTTGAGTATTATCTGGATTTCGAATCGCAGTGATAGCAACATAAGGTTGATCTGCTGGGCCATTCATCAAAACCTTACCTTCACTAATAATTAAATCCTGTCCGAAAGAGCGATATGTACCGTCGACAATATTCACTTCACCCAGAATAAATGGCCCTTTGTTTTTTTGGGTTACATCTAAGTTCCCTTTTAGGCCCCCTTCTAAACCAAATGCGCTGATTTTAAAGTCATCACCTATAGAGATATTGATGTTGCTTTCTATGTTGAATGGAATTTCATTGCGCCCTTCGATTGGCTCTAAATTAGCGTTGAGAATTACTTGGTCTTTAGATACACCAATGGCACTCTCTGGCAGCGCCTCGACGACGACTCTTCCCCAAGGCAGAGAGATATTTCCATCAACCAAGATCTGATGAGGAGAGAGAGAAATCTTCATATCTGGCGTCACTTTAAAACGCACCATTGGGGGCATTTCAACTTTTAGCTCTTTGGCAAAAATTCTCAACTGACTTTGCCACTGCTCCAACTTAGTCCAGTCTGCATCTCCCGAGATACTTAGTTTTCCATCGGGCGTGACTAAACTCGCGTCTAGATCCGCTTGGTAGCCATTGAACGTCAAGTTGATACCACCAGTATCGACTTGAACGGGTGAGATATCCCCTTTTAGCAGTATATCTTCTGCCACTAGATTGCCAGTGACTTGGGGCTGTAATACATCACCGGTAATCACGAGATCCGAATGTATATTTGCCGCGAGTTTGCTGTAATCTCCCAATAGCGGAGCAAGGAAGTCGAGGTTAATGGAAGATAAGCTTAACTTACCATCCAACTGCCTATCTTCGCTCTGCACATCGGTTATCTTTACGCGGCCAGACAAGTCGCCATTGTCGACAATATCGAATAGCCAATTGGCGGAGAAAACACCTTTATCTAACTGGGCATTTACATAGCTTTGATTCCACCCCAAAGTGACGCTCGATTCTTGTTCCAGAGTCTGAGAAAACCTTCCTTTTGGGATATCGACTAAGGCCTCCACTTCAGGGGGATTATTGGGCGACCAGCCAGCTTTCAGGGCGACGTCGGCGCCACCTTCAACAGTCATGTTATCTGGTACAAACATGGCTATCTGTTGGAAATCAAACTGGTTAAGTGACAACTGAATTTCACCAGTTTCTCCCACTACCGCTGGCGCCTCTAAACAGAGTGAAGCACGCTCTTGTCGCCAACAATGCTCGTCAATGAAAGCTTGCTGTAAGTCTCCATCAAAACTCACATCTGTCGACTTATCCAAGTACCACTCGCCTTGTTCCGTCGATAGCTGTACCCGAGAGAGTTCCCCACTCCACACTAACTTGGGATCAAGCTTTAATCCTCCATTTACCGCAATACTGGTTGAAATTAAGTCCGAAAGAAGGTCGACAGAGAGTGAGTGTTTCTCCTGCTCACCATCAAAGTTAATGATTAAACTTTGTATTTTTTGTTCAGCCACTATGGCGTCTAGTAGCTCGACTTGAAGCTGACCATTAGGTTGAGGAGTTGGTTGAAGATCACCGTTGATCTTTAAAGAAGCTATCGCAATCTGGTCTTGCCACTGAACTTGATTGGCATTAAGCGCGATTGCCGCCGAGGGATGTTCAAGCGTTCCCGTTAAACCTACGACGCCATTTACGCGACCCACTAAATCTGGTACCGACCTGCTCAGAGCCTCAAATGCCACATTAACTCTAAGGTCTATCTCATCGCGCACTTCTCCTCGAACTTCTAGTGTATTCGGGCCGTGAGCAAGGGTTAGCCCTTGAGTATCCATGTGAATATTTCCATTCCCTAGCGTATCTGACGCATTTAGCACGCCTTCTAGAACAAGGGGATATTCGCGAATGACCCCATCAATGTTCAGTTCAGGAATACTCACTTTCCATCCACCTTGCTCAGTTAACTCACCAAAGGTAGAGATATGACCACTCATAGCTCCATCTGCATCAGGCCATTGCAGACCAGGCTGGATATTCTTCATTGAAAGCACAGCAGACCAATTGAGAGGGGCTTGCCAGTTCACCTTTGCTTTGGCGCTTAACTCCCCTCCCAAAGTTTCTAAATCGAGCTCGGAAATATTGATCTGATTTAAATCTCCCCGTGCGCTGGCATAAAGCAAGGTTTGCGGGATCTGCTGCCCATCTAACTGTCCAGAGAGATCAAGTTGATAGCCATCAAGAGAGCCTTTCACTGCCAAGCTTGCAATATCGGCATGGTATTGCGCGTCTCCAGCAAGGGGCCATTGCAGCTTGGTTTGCCGAAGTAAAACATCAAATGGTAAGTCGTGTTGTAAAGGAGAAAGTGACGCTTTTAAGTTACCTGTTATTAAATCAGTAAGTTCTGTGTCAACATTCAAATCAGCGACGCTGCCCTGTAATTTTACTGACAACTTTTGACCAGCAAGGGGCTCAACCTTAAGTGCGCTTTTCAAATCTAAAGAGAGAGGGTAATCACCCGAGAGTTCAATATTTCCAAACAGTTCGGCATCGGCTTCAGGCATGTCTAATACTAGGTGATCTACCTCAACCGTATGCCCACGAGCTTTCGCCTTTAACCCTAAGTGATAAACCTGAACGGGAGAGCTACCGTCAAGTACAAAGTCACGAATGTTTAGCTCTGCCAGCTCAATAGCTAAAGGAATCGTCACTTGCGGAAGAGAGATATCTTCTGCAGGTTTACGCCCGTTTGTTTTACTCGAATCAGATGCTTGCCCGCTTTCAGGAGCAGCCAGTTTGACATCTATGTTCGCCCACTCGGTATTGGCAATTCTCAGACGACTGCCTTGAAAGCGCACACCTGTCGAAAACGTCTGCCAACTTACCTGGTGTCCAAGGATATCAAGCTTGATATTGTTTAAAGCAATTCGATTCACTCGAATAGGAATGGGAGCCGTTATGGGAGTTTGTGGTTGAGTGTTAGTTTCATCTGGTACTGAACTTGTTGATTCAGGTTGAGACGCCAACGATAAAGCAAGCCCTTCTACGCTAATCGAATCCACACAAACTGCAGGCTCAGTAATGCACGCCGCTCTTATCCGCAAACCGGCCGAATCAACATGGGCAACAAGTCCAGAAGACTCATCCACATAAGAGACTCCCTTGAGATTAAATCCAGTTAGCAAGGCGCCTTGGCTATCTTCCACTTCCAGCTGTGGAACAAAGTGTTGCGCAGCGTAAAGGGAAACGCTTAATCCCAAAGGAGTGAAGAGGAGCCCCACAACAAGAATTGCAAAGAATGCCGTAAAACCAAGCAGGTATTTAGATGCCCATTTTAACCACTTTACAACGATCGGCCTCATAGCTCTGGCCCCAGTGTAAAGTGGAATTTAAACTCATCACCTGGGGTACTATCTAAGCCCCAAGCAAAATCGAGTCGAATCGGGCCAACGGGAGATGCCCATCGTATTCCTGCTCCTGTACCGCGTTTAAAATCCGGTGTGTCGTTAAAGGCATCACCATAATCATAAAAAAGCGCAAGCCACCAATCCCCGTAGACGCGATATTGATATTCTAAAGTACTGGTGAGCATATATTTCGCACCGGTCAAAGCACCACTGGCATCTTTTGGTGAAATGGTTTCATAACCATACCCTCGCAGGTTGTTATCACCACCAGCAAAAAACCGCAAAGAAGGGGAAAGCTTAGAGAACTCTTCGGAGAAGTTAGCACCGCCATCTACGCGAAATAAACCTCGGTGCTGATTATCCACACTCCGTATCCACGAGGAAGTACCTTGAAGCCTGAGAACTCGCGTCTCCGATAACATACTCGAATCGCCATACTCTATTGTGATGGATTGTCGATCCCCCCAAGTTGGCATCGCGCCACCTCGGGTACGGCTGCGGGAGAAAGAAAAACCAGGCAATACAAACTGGCCCGTGTCATCTTGTAAACCTTGTTCATAATCTTCCAGTAAATAGCGAACAAACAGCGTTCGATGCCAACCATTGTCCAAAAGCCAATGACGTTCAACGGATAAGTTAGACTCCAAACTTTTTGTATCACGGCTATCCTGATTCTTCATACCATATTGAATTCTATAGTACTCATTAAGCACATCGTCCAAAGGAATTCGGTAACCTGCAGTAATGGTTTGCTCTGGTTCAGATAGGGAAAAGCTGCTATCAAAGCTATGACCTCGACTGTTTACCCAAGGCTTCTTCCATTTCAAAGACCCCCTTACACCAACGTCTGTCGAGTAGCCTAGGCCCGTTTCAAGTTTATTTTTGGCCTGAGGAGCAAGCGCGACTCGAATAGGCAACTCCCGCCCTTGGCCCAAAAAACTTAGGTCAGGTTCGACAAACACCGAAGAGAACCAGTCTGTATTGGATAAGTTTTGGTTGTACTCACCAATAGAAGCCACCTCATATGGGTCGCCCGATGCAAAGGGTTGGAGTGACAATACGCGCTCATCTTCTATTTGACTGCCAGAAATTTCACTCTTGCCAAAGTGGTAACGGATTCCACTGTCGTAGTGAAGATGAATTCTCGCCTGATTTAACTCCGGAATAACCTCTAACCGACTTTGGGTAAAGTCCCCTTCGAAAAATCCTTTTTTTAATGCCAGATTTCGAATGGAAGATTTGAGGGCATCATAGTGATTGTGTTGTAGACGCGCACCCAATTCTAAACCGTGATTTCCCATTAGAAGAGCAAAATCGGGGTCATTTAACGCTTCCCCACTTAATTGAATATCTAATTGAGTGATAACTAAAGGCTCACCTAAGGTCACATTTACCAACACCGATTCGTCTTTAACCACGTGAAAATCAAAGTTGGGATGATAGTACCCAAGAGCATTCACGGCCTCGGTAATGCTTCTTTCTAATCGAGCTTGGAAACGCAGGGTCGTTTTAATTTCTTCGGTAGGAATAGATGAAAGATAAACCTCAACATTCGCTTGTACATCCCCTTGCAAACCTTCTACTTCAAGCTCAACATTATCGGCCTTTAGGCCAAATGAAGCGATAAGAGTGCAGAGAAGTACTGGTAAAGGTTTTACTATCATGCTTTATTAATCACGTGTTAACTATTTAAAAATCATACCGTATGGAAATATGTATCAAACTGGTGCCAAGGTACAGCGTTTACATAGAACTACCAGTTTGCAACGAGACGGGAAATGATACCAGTGTCTGTTAAAGGAAAGTTGCCATGTCTAACAAACAAACCATGATCACGGCTCAAGAAGCTTTAGAAGGTCGCTCTACTCCAATGGCGATAGATGACGTTCATTACGTGAATCAAAGTAGCCTCACGGCACGCCCCATAGGAAACCAACAGGAAATTTTATTGGGCATGGGGTGTTTTTGGGGTGCAGAGCGCCTGTTTTGGCAATTAGATGGGGTTATCAGTACCTCTGTCGGCTATTCGGGTGGTTTTACCCCCAACCCTACCTATGAAGAAGTATGCAGTGGTCAAACTGGCCATACCGAAGTGGTTCGTGTGCTGTTTGATCCATCTGTTATATCACTGACGAAGCTTCTCACCCATTTTTTTGAACGTCACAACCCAACCCAAGGTATGAGACAAGGCAACGATCTTGGTACTCAATATCGAAGTGCCATCTATGTGTATGGTGAAGAGCAACTCACTGCAGCCTTACTCGCCAAACAAGAGTATCAGACCCTGCTGGGAGAGGACCATAGTGCAATCACTACCGAAGTACTTCCCGCTGGAAAATACTACTTCGCAGAGACTTATCATCAGCAATACCTTGCCAAAAATCCAAACGGTTATTGCGGATTAGGCGGGACTGGGATCTGCTTCCCACCTAACCTAGACAAAGCGTAATGGTGGTGTAACTGAGCTATACTGACTACGCCAAATCAAAAGGACAATAAAATGAAAAGAACCATTACCTTACTGCTCTCTACACTTCCATTTATCGCTAGTGCTCACACTATCTCCTTAGGTGAGCAAGTACCACCTGTTGAAGTAAGTAGCCATGGAGAAGTCATCCTCGCTGAGAACGATACTTCTTTTGAGCAGTGGAGCTCAAAAGAGATGCTAGGCAAAGTGCGGGTTATCCAAGCAATAGCCGGACGCAGTAGCTCGAAAGAGATGAATGCCAAATTGATGCAAGCCATCACGGCGGCAAAGTTCTCACAAGATCACTATCAAACGACAACCATAATCAACCAAGATGATGCGATTTGGGGAACGGGGTCGTTTGTAAAATCATCAGCTCAAGACAGCAAAAAAGAGTTTCCTTGGTCTTCTATCGTATTGGATGAAGATGGTAACGTAGCAAGTCAATGGCAGTTACAAGAAGAGTCCTCTGCGATCATAGTTCAAGATAAACAAGGTAAGGTGCTGTTCGTTAAAGAGGGAAGTTTAAACGACAATGAGATCGAGCAAGTGCTGACGCTTATTAAAAACAACCTCTAAGCTCCAAGAGTTACTTAAGAGCTTTTCTCATTCAGACCAGAAGTGTTATAGTGTAACACTTCTGGTCTTTTTAATGGTTTCAGCGCATTGGCGACAATAATGTACCGTTCAGAATGGATTGTAGCTTGTACACTTGCCCTCGTTTTATGGACGGGTTTTGCGTACATGGATCACCAAGCTGATCTTACCCATAAGCATGACGGACAACACGATTGTCAGCTTTTAGCTGCTTCAGCTCACGGCAGTTTGGCGAGTGGGATTACATGGCTCGATCTGTCCCTACCAGATGCTTTCTTTGAAGAGTTCAACTTAGTCAGCCATCAATGGCTGTCTATCCCTTTTCGCGCACGTTCTCCTCCAAATTGAGCGTTCAAACTCAAACTTATAACATTCACTTTAATAACTAATTTTACGTAGGAAAACACATGTATATTAAAACTCCTGTTGCTGTAGCGGTTGCTCTATTTGTTAGTTCGGCAGCGATTGCGGAAGAAGACTATCGCCAGCACGGTGCTCACGTACACGGTCATGTTGAGTTCAACATTGCACAAGATGGCAATGAACTCTTAGTAGAAATCACTGCCCCAGGTGCCGATGTAGTTGGTTTTGAACACGCTCCAGAAAACAAGAAGCAAAAAGAAACATTGGACAAAGCTGTCAAAACACTAAACAACCCTGGTGCGATTCTAACTCTCTCAAGTGCAGCAAAGTGTCAGGTTGAACACGTCTCTGTTACTCACACTTTAGAGGGCAAAGACCACGATCATGATCATGACAAACATGACCAT
>NZ_LJJE01000031.1 GCF_001854765.1 Vibrio sonorensis
CACCAACGACGCACCGGTAGTGAATGTCGACACGACGGGCAGCGTGACAGAAGATACTAAAGGCAACGACGGTCAAGTGCTGGATACGTTGAGTACCAGCGGAAACATCACGGCGACAGACGCTGATGCAGGTGAGACGCCAGAAGTAACCCATTCATTCCAGGGGATAGATTCAGAACACTTAGATGAGTTAACCCAAGAGCAATATAGTCAATTGATTGAAGCCATTGAAAATGGATTTGATATTGCAGACAACCAGCAAAGTTGGGAGTTTAATCTTTCAAACGATTTAGTTAATTTCTTGGGTGAAGGGGAAACAATTACTGCTACGTATACCGTTTTGGTAAAGTCGGGTAACGATTCTGTGCCCCAAGATGTCACTGTAACTATAACAGGTACGAATGATCTACCTATTGCGAACCCTGATCCACAAAATAGTTTTGATATCACACTTGGGTTTGGAAAAGGATGGGACCCGGTAGACGGAGTTAAAGTAACGGCAAGTTATGGCAACGACGACCCACTAACTGACAATGTAGACGAGAGCGCACGAGATCTTTACGTTAACGGCGACTTCTTGGGTGTTCAAGGCCATGTCAATGGTGGCATATCTAGTCAAATCCAATATAACCGTGAATCTGGTCAGTCAGAAAAGATCAAAATCGAGTTAGATGACCCAGCAACTAACTTTAGTTTTTCGGTATCTAATTTAATAAAAGGTGAAGGTGGAGCGGGTAATCATGAAACTGGGAAATGGGTTGCTTACCTTGATGGAACAGCGGTAGCTAGCGGGGTGTTTGACACTTCGACCGAATCTGACGGCAAGAAAACTTATACTGTAGATAACGATATTGCCTTTGACAGTATTGTATTTGAGTCAATAGATTTCACCAATCGACCAGCGCGTCAAGAAGACTCATCTGACTTTTTCCTAACAGGCTTTAGCACTTCTGGAACTGGCGCATATGCCGGTATCGAGGGTGGCGAGCTACGTATTAAGATTACTGATCTTCTTAAAAATGATTATGATCCCGACCATGCTGACCAGTTAATAATCACTGATATTTTCCAATATGATGAAAAAATAGGAACTGTTGATATCGACGGTGAGTACGTTGTCGTTAAGTTTGCGGATGGACATGTTGGAGAAGCGGAGTTCCAATACGTGGTTTCGGATCAAAAGGGTGGTACCGCAACTACAACGGTTGATTTGTTTGCTAATCCGAAACCAGAGGCCCCAACCGTTAAAAGAGTTGAAATATTCGACGAGTCTTCAACCGTAACTGAAGGCGAAAATTTACTTTTCAAAGTAACTCTTTCACATGCAGTGTTGTCAGAAGGTGGCGTATACAACGTAAATGTCGGCGTAAATAGAGATACCGCTGATGATCTCGATATTGATTTGTCTGAAGTGCATTTCACTCATGGGGTTCAATACAACTCAGAGACAGGAACCATCACTGTACCAGAAGGTATTCAGCACTTTACGGTGTTGATACCGACAGAAGTAGACGGTGTTTACGAAAGTCTTGAGAATTTAACTCTCGATATTGAGGGGGTATCTGACTCTGGTTCGATTAATAGTCATGATACCGTAGCCGTTGAGGTGACAGGTAATGATCTTGTCAACGAGGGAGAAAGCGCAGAGTTTAATCTCCGTGTCGATGGCGAGTTTACGTCACCGATTAAGGTAGCACTTGGCATTATTCACGGCGATACCGACGACAATGATATCGGATCTATTTCGGTAAGCTATGACATTCTCAAAGACGGCCAAATTGTAACGATTGACGCATCAGAAAATGGCGACTTAGTTGGAAACGTATTAGCTATTCCACCTGGTGCGACTAACATTGTTGTTTCAGTTGAAACTCTAGATGAAACCGGCACGCCTGTTTTTGAAGGCAACGAGTCATTTGGCCTAAAAGTTACTGATGTTGATGGCAGTGTCAGCAATAGTGATTCTGCGACAACGACCATTACCGATGGTGGTAATGGGCCTGGTGGTAACCCACAAGACGATCGTCCTTCAATTAATGTGCGCCCAGGTGACAATGTAACAGAATCTGATGATGCGGAGCTTGTTTACTTTGTTAGTTTAACTAACCCGACAACCGGCGACATTAGTGTTGCTCTCGAATTGGGTGGCTCTGCGACGATTGGGCAAGACTACGACGCTGAGCTGTTAGTTAATGTTGATGGTGAGTGGAAACCGCTAACAGGCGAACTGCAGTTACCAAGAGATGCGACAGAAATAGAAGTGAGAGTCAAAGTCCTTGATGATTTAATCACGGAATCAGACGAAACGGTTACTCTAACAGCGACAACTAGTAGCGATCAGGTATCAAATAAATCTGATTTCGGGTCAGTAACCATCGTTGATGACAAAGGAAGCGATGGAACTGATGCGGATAGAGTGACTATCGAATCAGTTTCCAGTCCAGATGCATTTGAATTGCCGGCAGTTGATGGTGTTGCACAAACTGCTGTATTTGACGTTCAACTAACTTCAGCATCAACGCAAAGCACCGAAGTGACGATGACACTCAAAGAGTTGAATGCCACTTCGCCAGAAGACTTTGCAGGTCGATATGTCACTGTTGTTTTTGAAGATAACACGACGGTTTCACTAACTGTTGAAAGTAATGGCGAGTTCAAGTTTGACCTTCCTGAGGGCAACAGCAGCTTCAAAGTCTCAGTAGAAATCAATGACGATAATGTTGCTGATGACAATGAGCAATTTAAGCTAACTGTTTCTACCGAGTACCAGCAAGGTTCAACCTCAGGTATTGCGACTATCATTGATAATGAGCGCCCTGAAGTTGATTTAACAGACAGTCATTATGAAGTTGAATATGTGAGCCAAAATGCCGGTTACCACAATGTACTTGCTTATTATGTCTACGATGAACGCAGTGAAAACCAGCAACTTAAGGTAATTATCGAAGATTCACACAATACCGAACCCGGTAGTGAAATTGCTAACTTGGCAACGCTTCACAATATAGAGTTTGTGCTAATACCAAATGGTACTTCGCTAACAAAAGGCAAAGATTTAGCCATAAACAGTAACGGTGAGTTAGTTGTCAATGGAAGTGTGAAGTCAGATGTTTCGCTCTTTAGTACTGGAGGCGATAATTCACAGCTGCGCGTCTCTGAGACTGCGAATGGTGATATAACGATCCATTTTGATGACCAAAAATCGGGACGCGATGACAACGACTATGACGACTTAGTTGTAAAAATTAGCAAAGTGGATGGCACATTGCCTGATGCGAATGAGTTTAAAGAAAATGACGACTCTGTTGCCGTTGTATCTGAACACGCTGACATTACGGATGACCACAATTCTATTTCAAGACTTGAGGTCACTTTGACCAATGCTAAGCCTGGAGACAAGTTTGTCTTGCCTATAATTAGTGGACTTGTGCTTACTGAGTCTGCTGATGGTTCAAGTGTGTTGATAACACCAGAACAAGGAACCAGCCATGCTTCGGCATCCTTGTTTGAACAGGCTCTAAAAGCGCTTGAGTTTTCTAACGAGAGCAATACGCCAGACGAAACACCAAGAGAGTTTGAAATCGTTGTAACTGACGAAAAAGGGCTTACTTCTGTTCCAGTTGTTTCTACTGTTAACGTAACTTCCGTAGCAGATATTGAAGTAAACGATGTCAGCACGAAGGAAGATACTGAGGTTAAGCTAGATATAGAGCTGAGTTCAGATGTTTCTCAGCTAACGATTTCAGACATTCCAAGCGGTGCGGTTTTATTGGTTGATGGCAATAAAGTTAATATCAACCCTCAGTCTGGTCAGCTTGAATCGACGGCGACATTTACAGTGACGCAGGATTCAAATATTTCTATTGAGCCAGCGCCGGAAAGTGATGTCGATTTCACCCTGACAGTTCAAGGCTTGGATCAGTCAGGCGAGAATGTTGAAAGTCCACAGACTATCAAGGTGTCGATTGATGCAGTAGCTGACGCACCTACATTGGACATTGTATCTAGCAAAGATACTCTTGAACTGAAAATCAGTGAATCAACCGCTAGTGGTAGAGTAGATTTAGATAGCTTAG
Source organism: Vibrio sonorensis (assembly GCF_001854765.1). Lineage (GTDB taxonomy): Bacteria > Pseudomonadota > Gammaproteobacteria > Enterobacterales > Vibrionaceae > Vibrio > Vibrio sonorensis. The sequence goes on from NZ_LJJE01000031.1 coordinate 4,077, forward strand.
CAGATGCGAGTTCAACTGAGTTTGGCAGCCGATTCGATTGGGCAGCAGACACTGATGACGGTAAGGCTGAAATTTATCGAGAAACGGTTTATCAGGGCAATGGTGTAAATTCAAAAGTCATAGAGGTTGAAGCCGGTGGCGGTGATACGCAAATACTCGCTACTATCAGTGACATTAAACCAAATGAGTTGTTCTCAATTGAATTTGATATCGCAGCTCGCAGCGGTAGAAGTTTTGACGATTCAGACCTTGATCTTTACGTGGTCAAAGTCGTGAGCGATGGCCACGGTGGATGGGTGAGAGACGGCGAGTTAGTGCAGTTGTTCGAGTTCCGACCAGAGGATTATAGTTGGGACCGCGACCAAGAAGTTTTCTTACCACAAGGCCTAGAGGGTACTTATCAGTTAGTGTTTGAAGCTAAAGATGCGAACACTTATGGCGCGATAATGACAAATATCGAGGTCTCTCAATACGACGATTCGTTTGGTTATGAAAATGCTCCTATTAAGCTCCCTGAGCTAAGTATTGGAGAAACAGCAGACACAGACAGTTCAGAGACTTTATCTTTGGTCATCTCTGATATTCCAGAAGGTGCCGAAGTTAAATACGCGGGTAATGTGCTTGAAGTTAAAACGGATGAAGATACCGGCGTACGCTATGTTATAGTGTTTGATAATACTAGCAATGCGAACATCGAACTGAACTCTCTGGAAGTCACGGTTCCGAACGCGGGTACATATCAGTTAAATGCGACACTAACTTCAACTGAGACGGCAAATGGCGATACGTCACCGGTAACTAAGCCAATAGCATTGACAGTGCTGGCAAACATAGATCAGGGGCCAGTCGATGATAGTCAGGCTTCACCTAAGATCACAATTGAAGTTGATGAAATTGACGTTGAATATGTGACCCCTGACTTTGATACCGATGATCTTTCTTCAGAGAGTGACGATGAGTTGGAAAAACTCCTTGATGTAGACAAGGTTCGTAAAGGTATACATGTCGTAGTTGGAAATGACAAAGATACCTTACTTATCCATAGTGAAAGACCTGGTAAAGAAGATTGGTCAGATCAGAGGCAAGGGACTCTCACCGGTGGTTACAAAGGCAGTGATGTGTTTATCGGCGGTGGCCAGAACGATACTTACCATGGACAAAAAACGGTAAACGACCATTCTCACAACGATTATCTCAACGAAGATGGAAGCAAACGTGCAATTGATACGGTTATTTATGAAGGTAATTATGAAGACTTCATAGTTCGTCGTTTAGACGGATGGACTGATAACCCATTCCAAGTACTTGATAAAGACAACGAGGAAACGAAAGGCTATACCGAAGGTGTTGAGTTAAACAATTATGTTAACCTAGACCCTGAAGCACCGGGTGATAAGCTCTACTTTATCGAAAGAATCATCTTTAATGACGCTATTGTTGAGCTGAACAACAAGACAGGTGCAGTTAAAGTTCTTCAAAATACAACTATTGAACTTGATATCGACGTCGATCTCTCGCAAATGAACGTTTCTGATGATGAGTTTACACATCCTGTTGTTATTGAAGGAATACCTCAAGAAGTCGACCTATATTTTGGTGGTGATTTGGTAGAAAACTTCGTTATCGGTAACAACGGAATGAAAGTCTACACCGTTGACGTAGATTTCGACGATAAGATAGGTAAGCTTGACGATGTTGAACTTAAAGTTCCTTCAACTTATGAAGGTTCCTTAGACTTCGATATCAAAGCGAGTGTGACCGCGCCAGATGCTGACAATAACGATGTTACCGCTACTGCCATTTATGGCCAGCAAGGGGATGACACGATAATTGGAAGCGATGGCGACGACTTCTTAATCGGTGGCCTAGGTGATGACATCCTCACCGGCGGTGACGGTAATGATGTCTTCATATGGGTTGAAGGTGACTTGGATGGTTCAAAAGATGTAATTACTGATCTGAAAGACGGCGACTCTATAGACATATCAGAGCTGTTTGATGAGGACGAAGAGTTTAAACTATTTGATGACAACGAAGAATTTCTTCCTGGTGACAATGGAGCGAAAGTCAGTGTCGATAGTGAGACTTCTACAGGTACGATTGACGTTCGAAATGGAGAGGGTTACGTAAGTATCGAAGTTCAAAATTGGGAAGGCTCTTCAGAAGCTCTAACCAACTTCTTGAACATTCCACAAAAGCTAACAGACGACTAAACCTAAAACCGACCTTGTGGTCGGTTTACTTTTAGCCTTCGAAAGCACAAAAAAAACCAGCAAACTTTTGCTGGTTTTCTTTTAACAATCAATGTATTAAAGAACTTTGCAGGCAAAGCCTTTTAGGTAAAAACCTTCGGGGTAAGCAGTGTCTGTGGGGTGATCGGCGGCTTGTTCAAAGCGTTCGACAAATTTGACTTGTCTCTCTGCGTCAACTGCGGCATCGGCAATGATTTTTTGGAACAAAGCTTGGTCCATTAAGCCAGAGCACGAGTATGTGAGCAGCGTGCCGCCCGGATTTAGAATTTGCATGGCCAACATATTAATGTCTTTGTATCCACGGCAGGCGCCGTTGAGCTGAGCTTTAGACTCTGCAAACTTGGGCGGGTCCATAATCACAACGTCAAATTTTGTCCCTTGATCTCGATATTCTCGCAATAGCTTGAATACATCAGCATTGAGAAAGACTGCGCGCTTTTTAGAAATATCAAACTGATTAAGTTCAGCGTTGTACTTTGCCGTATCTAACGCAGGTTGGCTGACGTCTGCATTGATAACGCGCTTTGCGTCTCCTTTTAACGCATACAGACCAAATCCACCCGTGTATGAAAAACAGTTAAGCACTTCTTTGTCTTTTACATATTTGATTGCTTGTTGGCGGCTGTCTCGTTGGTCGAGATAAAACCCAGTTTTGTGGCCATTAACAATATCAACACTGATCTTGACGCCGTTTTCTTCAATCACAACAGACTTAGGAGGAAGCTCGCCGTGTAGAACGCCGGTGGTTTCACTAAGCCCCTCTTTTTTACGTACCGAAACATCCGAACGCTCATAGATATTATGATCCGGAAAGACTTCTAGAAGTGCAGAGACCAAAGTTTGCTTATGGAACTCTGCACCAGCGCTTAACAGTTGGCAAACGAGGAAGTTATCGTATTTATCGATGGTGATCCCCGGTAAGCCATCGGATTCAGCGGCAATCAATCTAAAGCCGGTTAAGCCGTCGCGCTCAATGATGTCCTGACGAAGCAAAAGTGCGTCTTTGAGTCTTTCTACAAAGAAAGTTTGATCGATTGGCTGTTTGACAAAGCTCCATACGCGTGCGCGAATCTGAGAGTGGGGAGAGTACGCTCCTTTCGCCAACCATTTTCCGTTGTGGGCAAAGATGTCGACAGTTTCACCGAGTGCTGGTTCACCTTCTACCTTGCTTATTCCACGGGAGAATACCCAAGGGTGTTTACGTAACAGAGACTTTTCGCGTCCCTTAACAAGATAGATAGCAGCGGTCATAGTTTTACCAGAGTCATTTTGAAAGGTGGGTATTGTCTTAAATGCGAATTGGAAAAGCAAACAAAAGCGCCCATCAAAAAGGGCGCGGAACTTTGTGTGCTTGTTATTTAGGCTTTAAGTCCAGTCAATAACGACTCCAACTGGTCACTTTGGCTCCTGAGTTGGCCAATGTTATTAGTGGTAGAAGAGATAAGCTGACAAACCTGATCAGATTGCTCTTTAATACCTTCTACGTTACCAGCGATACTGTCGGCAACCACGCCTTGTTGCTCTGCTGCTGTCGCTATTTGAATACTGCTATCAGAGATGTTTTGGTTTTTTCCAGACAGAGACTCGATAAGGGTATTGACTTCATCCATGAGTTCATGGCCTTCGTCAGCTTTTGTAACAGTGGTTTCCATCAAAGCTGTTAAACCTTGGCTATTGTTTTGTAGAGCCTGAATCATCGATTGGATCTCAACCGTGGCTTCTTGAGTCCTTGCCGCCAGTGCACGTACCTCATCGGCAACCACGGCGAAACCACGGCCTTGTTCACCCGCGCGCGCCGCTTCAATTGCTGCGTTTAACGCCAGTAAGTTAGTTTGCTCAGAAATACCATTAATGGTTGCGACAACTTGGTCAATTTTAGTTGCATTATTATCTAGTTCAGCAACGGCATTAGAAGCGGAGTTAATTTCTTCAGACAGTTGTGAGATAGAAGTGAGAGTACGACTCACCTTACTTTGCCCGTCAACGGCGACAGTTTTAGCGTCTTCAGTCTGGTTACTGGAATCATGGGCGAGGTTTGCCACTTCGCGAATAGTAGAGGCCATCTGTTCAGTGGCACTTGCCAAGGAGTTTAAGTGCTCTTGTTGTACGCTAGAGATCTCGGAGCTTTGTTGAGTGGATACGTTTAGGTCAGAGCTGATTTGCTGCATCAAAGCGATAGATTCTTGCATGGAGAGCACAAGGTTTTGCTCTCTCTGGGCTACCTTGTCAATGGTAATCGCTATGGTGCTAAACTCGTCTCTCACTTCAAAGTAATTCATCCGATTGGTGAGGTCACCAGAGGCAAGAGTCGTCAGAGCTTTGTTCATCGCGAACATGGCTCCGCCAATAAAGGTCATAATGTAGTAGACCCCCATGGCTATCAAGGCAAGAGTGACCACAATAATAGTGATATTGTTTGTAGACAGTGAATTCCAAAGGTTTTGGTTATGAGTTGCCACTAAGCTAAACGAACCGTTAGCGACAGAGATAGAACCACTACCAGTGCCTATAGCGACAGTATCCGACCCTGCGATGATCTGTTGAACCTGTTGTTGGCTGAGCGAACCTGCCTCAATCAGGTTTTTCATCATCACCAGTTCATCTTGGTAAAGGTGATCTAACATGGTATCTGCTGCGTTATCGAGAACGAGAGTAAGGATAATAAGAGCGATAACCGGCAGTACAAAAAGAAGGTAAAATTTTTCTTGTATCTTTAGATGAATGAGATACTTATCAATCCAGCGGAAGGGAATTTCTTTCATAATGGTTATGTCCGTGTTGAACCGATCAACCGTCGATTATTTATTGTGTCATTAATAAATATATCACTCAGTTTGGAACAGAGGTAACTTCCATGGAAGAAAAGTGCGTCAAATTCATCGTCTCTGGAAAAGTGCAGGGAGTAGGGTTTCGTTATCACACCAGCTATCAAGGTAAAAACCTGAATTTAACGGGTTATGCGAAAAACCTAGATAATGGCGATGTAGAAGTGATGGCAAGAGGCAGGGAAGAGAACCTGAAGAAACTTGAATTGTGGTTACTAAAAGGCCCGCAAATGTCCAGAGTAGATAGCTTGCAAAGAGATGATGTTGAGCTGCAAGAGTTCAAAGACTTTAATATTCGCTATTAATATACAGCGGTTGCCCACTGTATATCGTCTATAAACACTTTGCAGGTTTCGGTAACCCTGCAAGTTTTGTCGCCTGTTTCGCTGGTCCTTGGCGGAACAGCTTAAACAAGTATTTGCTGTTGCCCTTTTCAGGGCCGTGTTCCTTTTCCATAGCTTTAACCAGCATGCGAACGGCTGGAGAAGTATTAAACTCTTCGTAAAACGCTCTTACAAAGTGAATCACCTCTAAATGAGCCTCGGTAAGTGCGATACCTTCTTGCTCGGCAAGAATTTCAATCATGCCTTCTTCCCATTGGGTGTAATCGAGAAGATACCCTTGTGCATCCGTTTCTATCTGTTTACCTTTGTACTCGAACATCACATGCGTCCACAAATTTATTTTGCCTAAGGGTAGCGCACCGCGGTAAACAGAAACAAGCTTTGGAGATAAAAAAAGCCCGCAGGACACACCGTGCGGGCTTTTTGTAATCAGTAACGTCGAATTAATCGTCGTTCATAATACCAAGAATGCTCAGTAGGCTGATGAAGATGTTGTAGATAGATACAAACAGAGTCACAGTCGCAGAGATGTAGTTCGTCTCACCACCGCGAATAATGCTTTGTGTCGTCATCAGAATTGCCATCGTTGAGAATACGATGAACAGGCTGCTAATGGCTAGCTGGAAAACTGTTGACTGGATAAAGATGTTGGCAATCACACCGACAATCAGAACAACAAACAGGGATAGCATTAGGCCGCCAAGCATAGACAGGTCGCGCTTAGTCGTCAGAGCGTAAGCAGAAGCCGCTAAGAAAGATAGAGCGGTCCCACCAAGTGCAGTAACAATGATATCTCCCATGCCTGCACCAAGGTACATGTTTAGGATTGGGCCGATTGTGTATCCAAGGAAACCAGTGAATACGAAAGTAAGGCCAAGGCCAAGACCATTGTTTCGGTTTTTCTCAATCATAAATAGCAGGCCGTAAAAACCAACTAGCATGATGATAAAACCAGGGTGTGGTAGGTTAAATGCCATCGCTACACCAGCAACAACAGCAGACCATAGTAGAGTCATTGAAAGTAGAGCGTAAGTATTGCGCAATACTTTGTTAGTCTGTAGAGCACTCTCTTGTTGTGAAGTGCGAGTAAACATTGGACTGTTCATAATCTTCCTCGTAAAGGGCTTATGTTTATATATACATTTATGAGGCTGAAAGGTTCAAAAATCAAGCCTTAAAGAATCATATATTTTACGAAATGTTAGTATATATAGGCAGTTGAGTAATGCAAAGTGTGTAACATTATATAACGAAAAAGGGCAGCGTTGCTGCCCTTTACGAAGGTAACAAGCAGATTAATGGTGCAATATTTGAGCAAGGAAGTTTTGTGTTCTGTCAGATTGAGGGTTTTCAAAGAAATCAACCGGATTGTTTTCTTCGATAATTTCACCTGCATCCATAAAGATCACGCGGTCAGCGACCTCTTTGGCAAACCCCATTTCATGGGTTACGCAAAGCATGGTCATACCTTCACCCGCTAACTCAACCATTACGTCCAGCACCTCCCTTACCATCTCTGGATCGAGTGCTGAAGTAGGTTCGTCGAAAAGCATGACTTGTGGGTTCATACACAAAGAACGAGCGATAGCCACACGTTGCTGCTGGCCGCCAGACAACTGCCCGGGGTACTTTTCTGCTTGGTCAGGAATTTTCACCCGCTCTAAGTACTTCATCGCAATCGCTTCGGCTTCCTCTTTGGGCATCTTTTTAACCCAAATAGGAGCGAGAGTGCAGTTCTCAAGCACGGTGAGGTGGGGGAATAAGTTAAAGTGTTGGAAACACATACCCACTTCACGTCGAACGGCTTCGATGTTTTTGAGATCTTCGGTTAGCTCATTGCCAGAAACGAAAATTTGACCTTTTTGGTGCTCTTCCAAACGGTTAATGCAGCGAATCATAGTGGATTTACCCGAGCCAGACGGGCCACATATAACGATTTTTTCACCGCGTTTAACATCGAGATTGATGTTTTTCAGCACGTGGAACTCACCGTACCACTTATTCATATCCTTAATTTGGATCATGTAATCTTGTTGTTGCGTCATAATACGTCCTTGAGCTTGTTAATTATCGTTTGTGACCGGTATGAAGTTTGTTTTCAAGCCATATCGAGTACCTCGACATACCAAAACAAAATACCCAGAACACTAACGCGACAAATACATAACTTTCGATGGCAAATCCCAACCACTCTGGGTCAGTATTCGCGGCTTGACCAATACCGAGCACATCAAACATACCAATAATAAGGACAAGACTGGTATCTTTAAAGAGCCCGATAAAGGTATTTACGATGGATGGAATGGTAATTTTAAGGGCTTGGGGTAACACGATTAAGCCCATTTTCTTCCAGTATGTGAGGCCAAGGGCATCAGCCGCCTCGTATTGGCCTTTGGGGATCGCTTGTAAGCCACCGCGTACTACTTCCGCCATGTAAGCGGCACTAAACATGACGACACCGATTAAAGCACGGATAAGCTTGTCCAGATCGGTTCCTTCACTCATAAACAGCGGCAACATGACTGACGCCATAAAGAGAACTGTGATCAGTGGAACCCCTCGCCAAATCTCGATGTAAACCGTACAAATGCTTCGGATGATCGGCATCTCAGAGCGTCGGCCAAGGGCCAATACCACCCCGATGGGCAGAGATACCACAATACCGACGAGGGCGATAATCAAGGTAACTAGCAAACCACCCCATTTGTGGGTTTCGACAACTTCGAGTCCAAACACACCGCCATACAATAGTGCAGCGATAAAGAAAGGGTAGATGTTGACAAAAACAAGCCAGATCCAAAAGCGCTTTGGCGTTTTCTCGTAGGCGAGCAAAACAGTAAAAATGGCAAGTGTGATGTAAAAGAGGCGAGGGCGCCAAAGTTCGGCTTCTGGATAGAAACCGTACATAAATTGCTCCCATCGCACGCTAATAAATACCCAACATGCACCTTCACGAGAGCACGCTTCTCGTGTTACACCCACCCAGTCAGCTTTTAAGAATGCCCAGTCGACAATCGCCCAAATCGCGGAAAAAGCGAGATAAGCTAACACGACGGTCATCACTGAATTTACCAGGCCGTTAAACAGGTTTTTACGCAACCATCCTACAATACCTACCGTGTTACTAGGTGGCGGTAGATCAGGTTGAAATTGATGTTCTTTCATCTTATCTCTCCACCAGTGCTACTTTCTTGTTGTAGATGTTCATCAATGCTGACGTAACCAGACTTAACGTTAAGTAAACGGCCATTGTCATCGCAATAATTTCGATCGCCTGCCCGGTCTGGTTAAGTGTGGTCCCGGCAAAGACCGAAACGAGGTCCGGATAACCAATTGCCATCGCCAGAGATGAGTTTTTAGTCAAGTTTAAGTACTGACTAGTCAATGGAGGAATAATGATCCTCAGTGCTTGAGGAATAACCACGAGCTTGAGGGTACGAGAGCGAGGTAGTCCAAGGGACATTGCTGCTTCGGTTTGTCCATGACTGACCGCGTTAATACCCGAACGGACAATTTCAGCGATAAACGATGCGGTATAAATACTCAAGGCGAGTAAAAGTGCTGCTAGTTCGGGAATAATGCTAATCCCACCGCGAAAGTTGAAGCCTTTTAGCTCTGGATACTCGGCACTAATTGGCGAGCCAGTCAGAAAATATACAAGAACTGGCACCACGACTATCAAACCCAACGCAATTCTGCCCATTGGAGTTTGCTGTCCAGTCAGTTTTTGCTTGTTGTTCGCCCAGATATTCACAGCGATGGTCGCCGCAACACCAATGAGGAACACCGCAACAACGATGGCAGAGCCTTGTTCAAAAACAGGTGCAGGGAAGAATAGTCCCCTAACGTTTAGAAAGATCGCTTCACCTAGACTGATACTTTGTCTTGCTGAGGGAAGAGCCTGCAAAACCGCAAAGTACCAGAAAAAGATTTGAAGAAGGAGTGGAATATTACGGAATGTTTCGATGTAAACCGCGGCAAAGCGGCTTACTAGCCAGTTGCTGGAGAGACGGGCAATGCCCATAACGAATCCAAGAAATGTGGCTAGAATAATCCCTAAAAACGACACCAAAGCAGTATTGAGTAAGCCAACGACAAAAGTGCGACCATATGAAAAAGTTTCGTCGTATTCAACAAGGGTTAAACCAATGCCAAATCCGGCTTCTTGGGACAAGAAATCGAAACCAGTAGCAATACCGCGCGCTTCTAAGTTGCTCAAAGCATTATTTACTATGGTGTAGAAGAAAAAGACCAAGGCTGAGACCGCAATGATTTGGAACACAACCGATCTAAAGGTGGGATTATAAATTAGACTAGTGCCAGAAGGTGCTTCGTCCTTTGACTTCCGCACTACACTATTTTCAGGTTTCATACAGCGGTAACCTCTAATCCAGTATGGAATAAAGGGCGGCTTAAACCGCCCATTTTATTAGTATAGTCGTTTCGTCTTAACGGATTGGAGGCGCGTACATGAATCCACCTTCATTCCATAGCGCGTTTACGCCACGAGAAATTTGAAGTGGAGATCCGGTACCAACAGTTCGCTCAAAACTCTCTCCGTAGTTACCCACTTGTTTAATGACTTGGTAACCCCAATCGTCGCGAATACCTAAACCTTTACCTTTTGGTCCATCGACGCCAAGAATACGCTTGATGTTAGGATCGGTAGATTTAAGCATGTCATCGGCATTTTTAGAGGTAATACCGTACTCTTCAGCGTTGACCATAGCTGACAAGGTCCATTTTACGATGTTGAACCACTTGTCGTCGCCTTGGCGAACTACCGGACCTAAAGGTTCCTTAGAGATAATTTCTGGCAGTACCGCTGCAGAACCTGGGTCTTTTAGGTTCAAACGCAACGCATAAAGGCCAGACTGGTCAGTGGTTAGCACGTCACATCGTCCAGAGTCAAAACCAGCAGAGGTTTGCGCAGCGGTATCGAATACCACTGGATTGTATGACATACCAGTATTGCGGAAGTAATCGGCTAAGTTCAGCTCAGTCGTTGTACCGGACTGAACACAAACTGACGCGCCATCGAGCTCTTTGGCACTTTTCACGCCGAGATCTTTCTTAACCATAAAGCCTTGACCGTCGTAATAGTTGACGCCAGCAAAGTTTAGACCCAAGGCAGTATCGCGGTGCAGTGTCCACGTGGTGTTGCGCGATAGGATGTCGATTTCACCAGATTGAAGCGCAGTGAAACGCTCTTTTGCAGTCAGTGGCACGTATTTTACTTTCGTTTTGTCACCTAATACTGCGGCAGCAACTGCTTGACAGAACTCAACGTCGATACCTTCCCATTCACCCTTAGAGTTGGGGTTAGAGAAGCCTGGAAGACCTGTACTTACTCCACAAGTAAGCTCTCCTTTAGACAGTACTTTGTCTAAGAGGCTTTCACCGGAACTAGCAACCGAAGCTGAACCACCACTTTGGTTGCTCAACTTAGCTTCAAGTTCTGCCACTTTGGCGTTTAGGTCGGCGATAGTTTTTTGCGATTGGTCGGAAGAAGATTGCTCACCACAGCCACTGAGAGCGAAAGCGGTGATAATTCCGAGGCTAAGCATAGATAGCTTTTTAGTCATTTGTATCCTTCCTGTATGATCCGTGTTAAACCAGGTGACACCTGATACAACGTACATAAATGATGTTGTGTTTTCTGAATTTTTAGTCGATATGCAGCTTTTTGCCGTCTGTTAAATCAACTGTTTATAAGCGTAGGTAAGGATTTGCTCTTTCTCAAATATATAATTTAAAAAGATTTTTGATTGAACTCACAAACCCGAACACAAATTAGAATGAACAAATGTTAACGCAATGTAAATAGTGCAGGCGAGCCCGCGAATAGTGCAACAGAACGAGAGAGGTGTATATTTCAATTAACTTAGTTTTAACATGTGTTTGTTTTCTGAACTGTGAAATTTAATCCTGAAAACTGATGGAATTTTGAACATAAATAGTTTGTGATCAAGGTTACATATGATGTTTACGCACCAAATCTGTTATGATGGCACAACTGTAGGTTAATCATGTTCAGGGAGAGAAATGCAGTATTTTCCACTTTTTTATGATCTCAACAACGAGCCAGTGCTGGTTGTTGGGGGTGGTGAAGTCGCCTGTCGCAAGGTGGATGCTTTGCTACGAGCAGGTGCTGCGGTGACGATAGTTTCACCAAAAGTAGACGCGTTTCTCGAAGGTTTAATCCACGAAGATAAATGTGCTTGGATTCAACGCTTCTACTCTCCAGAGCTGATGGAAAGCCACTACGTGCAGGTATGGGCGACAACAGACAACCCAGAGTTAAACCATCAAGTGCACAAAGATGCCAAAGCAAAGCGCATCATGGTCAACGTGGTAGACGATAAGCCGTATTGTGATTTCATCACACCGTCAATGATTGATCGAGGAAGGATACAGATAGCGATATCAAGTGGTGGCGCTTCACCAGTACTGGTTCGAAATATCCGTGAAAAGCTAGAAGCGGTTATGCCTCAAAACCTCTCCTTACTGGCTGAGTTCGGCGCGTCAAAGCGTTCAGATATTATCAAAAAGCTCCCTAGTGTGGATGAGAGAAGAAAGTTCTGGGAGCGCTTCTTTGACGACCCATCAATGGATCTGGTTAACGAGCGCAATGCCTTGGAAGCGCGTTATCAAGCTTTACTCAACGCCAGCGATGAAGCCACCGCGAGCTGCACATGGATAGAATACGGTGACAATGTAGAACTGCTGCCTCTCAAAGCCTTAAGACTTATGCAACAGGCAGAGCTTGTGTTGTATCACAAGTCTTGTCCATTCTCATTTGTCGATCTGGTGAGAAGAGACGCAGAGAGGTTAGAGTTCAGCGATGAAGTGGCCTTGGTTAGTTTGCTAGAAAAAGGACAAATGGAAGGCCAACGCATCTGCATTTTTGTTCCACCTAAAGCATCGGCTTACCGTTTGTTGATAGGCGATGACACTCATCTTAGATTGGCGACTGAGTAGCTCGCGTCGTAAAGAGAGACAAAAAGCCGCTTTGTGCAAAAAGCGGCTTTGTATTTTTTGTTAGTCGCGAAGTAAAAATAGCGCTACTAACTCAGATAAATGACACGAGATAGGGCAGTTAGTCTCTAAAGTTTTCAAACTGGAAAGGCTGCCCAAGTTCTGCATCTCTCACTAGTGTCATAACGGCTTGAAGATCGTCGCGCTTTTTACCTGTTACGCGAACCTTTTCACCTTGAATAGAGACTTGAACTTTCATCTTGGCTTCTTTAGCCAGTTTAACAATTTTCTTGCCTACTGGCGTTTCGATACCTTGTTTGAACACGACAGATTGGTGCCAGTTTTTGCCTGTTGCTTCAGGATCTTTGGCTTCCATTGCGTTCACATCAACGCCGCGCTTAGTTAGGTTTGAGCGAAGGATATCTCGCATCTGTTTAAGCTGAAAATCACCTTCAGACGAGAGCTTTACCGAATCGTCTTTTTGCAACTCAAAGCTGGCTTCAACACCACGGAAATCAAAACGAGTAGAAAGTTCGCGAGATGCGTTGTCGATGGCATTGCGCAGTTCAACAGTATCGATTTCTGACACGATATCAAATGATGGCATGAGTTTTCCTCTTAGTATTAGTTTCTATCTTTTACCGCATCTGCTAACAGAGCAAGCATGGTTTCCGTGTCTTCCCAACTCAGGCATGGGTCGGTAATGGATTGACCATAGGTTAGGGCATTTATATCGTCCGTAGGTTGATTACCCTCAATAATAAAGCTCTCTGCCATCACACCGGCGATGCGATCTTTACCAGTACGGATCTGCTGGCAAATGTCTTTAGCAACATCTAGTTGTTTGCGGTGCTGTTTTTGACAGTTGGCATGACTAAAATCAACGATCAATCTAGCTGGAAGACCAAACTCGGCCAATTGCTCGCAAGCTTGCTCAACAGATTGTGCATCGAAGTTAGGGCCCTTGTCACCACCGCGCAAGATGATATGACCGTATGGGTTACCACTTGTGCGATACACCGTCATACGACCATTTTTATCAGGCGAATAAAAGTAATGGGATGCTTGCGATGCTCGGATAGCATCGATTGAAATTTTGACGTTGCCGTTTGTACCGTTTTTAAAGCCTACAGGACAAGAGAGCGCGGATGCCATTTCTCGGTGAATTTGTGATTCGGTTGTGCGAGCACCAATAGCGCCCCATGAAATCAAATCGGCAATGTACTGACCAGTGATCATATCTAAAAATTCAGTAGCGGTGGCTAGACCAAGTTTGTTGATGTCTAGCAAAAGCTTACGAGCTTTGTTTAAACCCGCTTCCAGCGCGTATGAACCATCCAAATTAGGGTCGGTGATCAATCCCTTCCAGCCAACGACAGTACGCGGCTTCTCGAAATAAGTACGCATAACAATGAAAAGTTCATCTCGGTACTTGTCTTGGATCTTTGCGAGACGGGCAGCGTAATCTAATGCTGCATCAGTGTCGTGTACCGAACAAGGGCCAACGATAACAACGAGTCTTTTATCTTCACCGGTGAGAATTTTTTCAATTTGGCGACGAGAGGTTTCGATGCGCTCGGCGACATCATCCGTGATTGGGTGGGCGCTTCCTAGCTCAGCAGGAGTTGGCATAGGACCAAGCGGCTGAGTACGTAATTCGTCTGTTTTTAATGGCATAGCTTCTGGTGTTCTTTTATTGCGAAGCGATAAAGATAGCGGAAAGTGAAGGAGGAATAAACTATTTATCTGTTTGGATATACGCGATATGACCCTAGTAAACGATTACCAAGTGATAAAAGTGGATAGTTTGTCATCAAAATAGCAATTTTACTTGGGTTAACCATTATGGGGTTTTGTCGCTTTATCTCGATTAAACAACGAAATGTTAATGAAATGTTGACTTTTATACTGTTTGACGGCTAACTGGTCAGATGTGTTCTAACGGGTTGATGGTTATGTTGTCTACAGTTGCTAAGGCAAATCTCTACTTATCGCTATTTGGTTTTTTCAAGGTCCCTTTAATTTGGTTGTGTCGGCCTAAAATCGTTGAACTTGACGGTGAACACGTTGTGGTAAAACTGCCGATAAATCGCAGGAACAAAAATCACTTAAACAGCATGTACTTTGGCGCTTTGTGTGTTGGTGCGGACATCGCTGGTGGTTTTATGGCCATGAGTAAGGCGAAAGAGAAAGGCCAAAGAATATCTTTGGCGTTTAAAGCTGTAGAAGGACAATTTCTCAAGAGACCAGAAGCTGATGTGCATTTTATCTGCCAAGACGGCAGGTTAATCGAACAGATGTTAGACCGAGCACTAGAGTCAGGTGAGAGAATCAATCATGAGGTGAAGATTACTGCGACATGCCCATCGATAACCGGTGACGAAGTGGTTGCAGATTTTAAACTGACTCTTTCACTAAAGCGAAGGGATCGTTAGGCTCTTCTACTTCAATCTGCTCTACAGCGACGATTTGGTTTCGATTCAAGATAAGTTTCCAACGATAGTAGACTGGTTTGCCGTCGCGATTATCTTCTTTAGCAATAAGGTTGATAAGGTGACGTTTTTCGACTTTCTCACGACTAACTTGTCCGTTGTTTAAAACATAAACACGGTTAGAACCTTTATCCATCAAACGGGTTAAAGGCCGCATGCTCAGCATTAGCGATTCACGTGTTTCTTCGTAACCACTCATAAATCTAGAGGTCGACATTTCAGTTTCTGCGCGATAGTGAAGGACGGTTTCTTCACGCTGAGCAACGCGTTTTTTGCGAATCGACTTAATTCTGTCTGGTAGCTTGCTAAGGTTAACGTATTCAAGCCACTCAAGCTTTTGACCTACTGCCTTTTTGGTGGTTGGATCGATGTACCGCTTACGCCACTTGGGTTTGCCTTTGCGTATCATTCGCCAAAGCACATCTCGTAAGTCGTCTTTAAATATTTCCCGCAACGCGTATACAAACGACATGGCGACAATAAAAGAGACGGTGATTTCTCCCCAGTAGTCCCTCGCCATAATGACGCAGATAGTCACAAAAACCATCACAAACCCCGTAGCAATACCTTTTACCATGCGGTTCATGTTTTTACCTAGCGAGGCGGTTTTTTCTTGCAAAACGATAGGGTGTTCTATCAGACGTCTCAGTAGGCGCATTTTGTTGCTCATACGCGTTACGTCGTCACGTACATTTTTAGAGTTGTAGTTGTTGAGCTTGCGGTGAGCGGTTTCTTTTTCGACTATGGTAATTAAACGCTCTTTTAGAGTTTTGTATTCCCCGTCGCGCGGCATGTGGGCAACAAGGGAAAGAAACTTTTGTCCCGTATACCAAGAGAGATAATTATCTATATTGGCGTAGTAGCGCTTGAGGTTTTCTTCGTAGGGAATAGATCGGCGTAGCTTCTTTAAAATATCAAGGGCGAGTTCAATCACCTCGTCCACTTCGTCGGTGGTGACTTCATCTTTGTCGTGTTTGTTGAGTTCGCTAACGGCCTTGTCGAGGGCAATGACATATTGGTAGGCGAACAAACTTAAACTCACGCGATATTGAGTCGAAGAGAGACGCCCGCGTTTAGCGAGTCGACTGTGTACCAGAGGAAGCAGGATTTTATTACTGTAATAGGCGCGTTTTTGAATGAGCGAACTGTAATAGAGATCGCTTTCTTTAAGCACGTCCGCACTTAACCCAAGCTCACCGGGAACAAAGAAGAAGAGGTCGATATCCGACTTTTTGGTCGAAGCCATATCGTGGGATATTTTGAGAGTGATGCCGTCTGCTTTCTCAACGGTGATCAAAGAGTGCTCCTACTAAAAAACCAGTCTACAAACCAAAGAATAACAGAGATATAGACGGTTACCTAGCCATGTGATACTCGAATGCTACTTTGTTGTTCAACATGACGAGTTGGGGGCGTACTAACGCGTGGTTTGGAACACTTCAATCCTAGCTAATCAAAGAGACTAGGGTATAATCAGCGGGAAATCAGACTAGAGACAGAAAAAATGATTAATGTAGGTCGTATTAACCACTTGGAAATAGTAAAACGAGCAGATTTTGGTGTGTTTTTGGATGCTGGAGATTATGGCATGACACTGCTACCGAATCGATTTGTTCCAGACAATGTGGATATTGGTGACTCCCTAGATGTTTTCTTGTACTTCGATTCAGAAAACGAGCTGGTTGCTACGACTGAAACTCCCGTCGCTCAGGTGGGCGAGTGGGGTATGATGAAGATAGAAGGCATCAATAATACAGGTGCATTCGCCAACTGGGGTGTAAAGGGTAAAGACCTATTGATACCGTTTAGCGAGCAAAGAGGCCGTTTATCTGCAGGGCAGAACATCTTGGTTTATGTCTACACCGACCGAGCATCTGGACGCATTGTTGGTACGACAAAGTTCAACAAGCTATTAGACAAAACGCCGGCTAACTACACTAAAAACCAACAAGTTGATTTACTGATTGCTGAAAGAAGTGATTTGGGTTTCAAAGCGATCATTAACGGACAACATTGGGGGATGATTTTCCCTTCCGATGTATTTGGAAAGCTGTTTGTTGGAAAGTCGCTAAAAGGTTATATCAAGAATATACGAGAAGATGGCAAAATTGACCTTTCACTGCAAAAGGTTGGCGTTGCAAAAATGGACGATCTCTCGGTGAAAATTCTTGAAACGTTAGAAAAGAAAGGCGGTTTTTTGCCACTAAACGACAAATCGTCCCCAGAAGAGATTTTTGCAGTGTTTAGAACCAGTAAAGGCACGTTCAAAAAATCTATCGGTGGCCTTTACAAACAAGGCAAAATCACCATTGAGAAAGATGGTATCCGATCAGTATAAAACGTTTACTGAACTAATATCACAGAAAAAAAGGCCCAAATTCGTCCTGTTTTGGGCCTAGGGGGAATCGGCTCCTGATGAGCCTACGCTAACTGATTGATATCCATTTGATATTCACTTAATTAAGTGTAGTCCATACTGTCGATATTGCGAGTTTTTCGCAGTATTTCATACTAAGTTACCAATTAAGCTTGAAATACTAATCTGTATCTTTACGGTTGTTTGGACAAAAAAGTGCTACTAAAAGAGGTTTTTGTCTCTTACTAATTCTCTTGGCAACCCGTTTTTAATTCGATTCCCCACCCATTTTCCTAAACCAATCACATCGTTACCGAGCTTTACGATCACTTCGCCCTTGCCAGATACGGTTTCTGGACGTATATCCCGTCCCATAAACCACTCGCGAGCTTGCTCAATTGAAAGTACCACGGCGTTTGCTTCCATCCCTGTCGCTAATGTCGTGGCGACTTGGTGCTGCCATCGATACCCTTTTTTATGAGACTCGGCAATTTTGATTCCCATACGAGAAAACCTAAGCTCTCCGATAAACGGTTCTAACGCAGAAGGGAATAGCCAAACGTCTTTGTCTCGCAGCCACACTTGAGTCTCTTGAGGAAGAGAAACGTCTAATGCGTCCTTGAGTTGATCTGCGATTTGTTGGGCTTCCTTGTTACTCGCTTTAGTAAATGGAAACTTGCCCATGCGCTTTTTAACTTCGGGAGGTGTCACACTGCTTATTTTTCGAAATTTGGCGACAAAGAAACCTTCAGAGTCGAAAGTTTGCGGGAATATATGCAAAAAACCCTCCGGGGTGGTGGCTTTTGCAGCATTAGTAAACAAGGATGAAAGATTTACCGCTTCAACACCTTCGCCGAATGTATCGAAAAGGTGCTGACATACCTGTTGGTTCTCTTCCAAACTCAATGTACAGGTCGAATAAACCATCTCGCCCCCGGGCTTCAGGGCGTGGAACGCGCTTTCGATAAGTTGTTTTTGTGTCTCAGCTATCGATTTGATCGCATCAAGACTCCAGTTTTTCATCGCATCGGCATCTTTTCTTACCGTGCCTTCCCCAGAGCAGGGTGCATCAATGAGCACTGCGTCGAAAGATTCAGGTAGCCAACCTCCAAAAACTGCGCCATCAAAATTGGTTAGCGCAACGTTGCGGATCCCACAGCGTTCAACATTGGCGTGTAGTACCTTTACCCGAGAGGAAGAGAACTCATTGGCGACGACGAGTCCACGGTTGTCCATTAACGCCGAGATCTGAGTCGTTTTAGAACCAGGAGCTGCCGCCATATCGAGTACGGTGTCGAAGTCGTGCTCTCTGTCTTTGAACAGTGCAGAAACGGGCACCATAGAACTAGCCTCTTGGATATAGAACAATCCACACATATGTTCAGCGGTATTGCCAAGGGGAGCCTGACTCTCATCAGCATCAATCCAAAATCCATCTGCACACCAAGGGATAGCTTCAAGAGACCAGTTTTTCTCTTTTGCTACTTGGCTAAACTCAGATACGGATATTTTGAGGGTGTTAACTCGAATACTTTTTCTAAGCGGTCGCTGGCAGGCCGCAATAAAGTCCTCGATCTTTTCACCTGATGGAAGGATTGCGCGAATCTGTTCGATGAACTCTTGTGGTAAATAGACGTTCTTATGCACGTATTTTTCTCGTAAGGCGGGAAGTCGGTAGGGGATTATACTCGCTTCGTCGTAAGTTTCTAGCGAGGATACCACCTGAAAAGATAAGCAGCGCGAACAAGGCTCGCGCTGCGTAGAGTTTATTAGGGCTTTGGAATGGCGGTACGCCACTCTCTCCATCCATCTTGTGGTGCTGGGTGGAGATAGAAGGAGTGCAGAGACGGAGCTTGCGGAGTTAGATTAGCTTGCTCCGGCGTGGCGAAACTGATACCTCCGCGGATCAAACTGTCCACGGTTCCCGCTTTGACGTTGGCTCCCGTTAAGCCGATAGATACGTCGACACCAGAACTGTTCCAGAACACACTATTTTCACGAACTAGGTAGGCGTAGTCGCGATTGACAGAGACAGTAAATGTCACTCTGTCGGCAAAATCACCAAGTTGAACGTCGATCACTTCGCCTACATCTAAATCTCTAAACAAGAGTGGTGTGCCAACGGACACGGAGTTTCTCGCTTCACTTTGCAGGATAAATTTAACTCCCGGCAAGGTTTGAGGGCGTGAATGCAAAGCAAACGTTGTGGTTTGCTTACCTTCTCCCGGTGTCACATTGATACTCTGAGATACGAGGTTTTTTAAATTTCGAACGCCTTTCAGGCTCACTTCCGCTTGTGGTAACCAAAAATGGCTCTGAGCGCGAGTGATAATATCTGCGTATTCAGGCGCGACGTGAGCAAATGCTTTTACACTGTCGTTGTCGAAATCCGGCACGACTTGTGTGACTTCACCAACTTTTACACCGTTATACTGAATGGGGGTCCCTTTGGAAATAGAGGTTTCACCCGATTGGGTAAGCAGAATCTTGGTTCCCGATTTTCTTGCGGTTTTATAATCACTGTAAAGTAACCAATGCGAATCTGACTTGTTGTCTACACCTTGTAAGTTATCAAAAGCGATGCCCCCATTGATCAGGGTTTTAATCGGTGCCGCTTTCACTTCGATACCCGAAAGGTCAGCATTGACTTCAACCCCTGAACGATTCCAAAAAACAGTGCTATCCGTCAATAGGTGTGCGTACTGCTTTTCAATGTCGGCTTTAATCAATACGCCACCGTCGACGAGGGTAAAATCGTCCACCCGCCCAACTTCAAGGTTGCGATATAACACTGGGGAACCCGCTGACAAGCTCGGCAATGTCTCACTAAACAAAGTAATTGATGTGGAGCCCGTTAACTTGTATTCGGCTAACTCTGCCAAAGACTGGTTTTGGTATAGCTTGTAGTTTTTGGCTGTCTTTTTACTACCTTGACTTACAAAACTAATTGAACCTGTTAACAGCTCTTTTGCTGGTGGAACGTAAATGCTTAGACCTGACTCGGTAATATCTGCAGTGGCCGTTCCGGAGACAAAAAATCGATTATCGGAACGGATCAAACCCGTGTATTTGAGGTCGATAAGCGTATCAAATGTCACTTTACCGTTATCCAATTTTACGTCAGTGACGGTTCCAACCTTGATTCCTTTGTACAGTATCTTGGTTCCTGACGATAGGCCGTAGGAGTGATCTGCGGTTAGACGCACTGGTAATGAGCGAGATTTTTCTCGTTTAAACTGGTCTTTTTTCATCGCCATAAAGTAGCGTGTCTTTTCTCCTTCACCGGGCTCGATAGTGAGGAAATTTCCCTTGACCAAGTTAGTGAGGTTTTCAACACCAGTCAGTGATAGCTGGGCTTCTTCAAGAACAAACTGACTACCGACATTGAGCATGTCGCTAAAGGCGGGTTCAATGGCTGCTGACGCGATGATTTGCTCTCGACCTTCACTGAAGTCAAGGTCGGTGATCTGGCCGATAGGAATGCCGCGATAGACAATAGGGGCGCCGTTTGGATTGATATTACTCCCATCTGGAAGGGCGATTTTAACGGCAATGCCTCGGCCAGCGGTTTTTAAATCGGGATAGAGGCGAAATGTCATGTTGTCTGCAACGGGTTCTCCACTATCGGGAGAATCAACAGCAATGGAACCACCAACCAGTGCGGTAAGGCTGTCTAGGCGTACGTCGACACCTTCAAATCCAATACTGGCACCAATACCACTTACGTTCCAAAAGCGGCTTTGGCTGGTGATAATGTGTTTAAATTCTTCTTTAATGGATGCCTGAATCTCTACCGATTGGTCATCTTCAGCAAGTTTATAGGCGTAGACTTCACCAATGGGAATCTTCTTGTAAACGATCTGAGAACCAATGGAAATGCCACCTAAGTCAGCAGATTTTAGGCTGATATTCAGGCCTTCTTTAGCCAAGATATCGGAAGGTGGGCCGTCTAGTGCTCTAAATACAGATTCAGGGCCTTGTGGGTTGTCACTTGGCAAAATGGCAATATAGTTACCAGTCACGAGAGCGTCCAATCCGGAAATACCCGTTAGGCTTGCGGTTGGTTTGACCAACCAAAAACGCGTTCCCTCTGATAAGAGCTTAGTGGCTTCTGGGTAGATATCCGCATCGACATAGATATCCTCTAAGTTCTCAGAAAGGTTTACACCTTTAACCATACCCACTTCTAAGCCTTGATACTTGATTGGTGTACGACCAACGATCAGACCTTGTGCATTAGAGAAGTAGATTTGAATCCTGTCTCCAGCATCTTGAATAGCTTTGAACACGAGCCAACCGGCGAGAACCATGGTAAGCACTGGCAGCATCCACAAGGGAGAGACTCCGCGATTGCGCTTGATTTCCGGTGAGTAGGTAGGTTGTTGATGATCACTCATGGATAAACTTCTTCCTGTCAGAGGGTTCTTTATAGTTTTGCCAAATATACCTAGGGTCTAAGCTGTCAGCCGCCAGCATAGTAAGGATGACTACAGTACCAAAAGCAACGGCACCATAACCCGGTGTAAAATCAAGAATTTGACCGCGATCGACCAAAGTCATCATTATCGAAATAACAAAGAGGTCCATCATCGACCACTTGCCTATCCATTTAACGACAAAGTAAATCATCATTCGATGTCGATGATAGGCTCTGCGCTTGTACCGTATCGCCAGTAACAGATAGGCAAGGCCAAGTATTTTGGCAACGGGAACAACAATACTGGCAACAAAAATAATGATGGCAATACCGGTCATTCCGTTGTTCACCAGAGAAGCGACACCACTAAAAATAGTATCTTCTAGTCGCTGACCTTTAGTTAATAGGACAGAGATAGGGATCAGGTTGGCTGGGAATATCGCCACGCTGGCGGCGACGAGATAAGCCGCCGTTCTTTGCAAAGAACGCGGTTTCCGGTGGTGTAATGGGTTGTCACAACGTTGGCATTGGTCTTGTTCGGGCTGAGAAAGGTGGCAGTTAGTACAGTGCACACTCTTAGATTTTAGACGCAAACGAGATTCAGGTTGCCACGCTTCCCAGTAGGTCTGAACATTGACACGAGTGAGAAGCAACACCGTAAACAGCTGTAACAAAATCAGGCCAAACAGCCCTTTCCCGACATAGATATCGGAATAGTCTTGCAGCTTGAAACAAGAAACGGCGACACTCACTAAAAATACATCAATCATCACCCAGTGTTTTAGGTGTTGGATAAGATACAAGCTTGCTCTAAATACGTGAAACTTGCGCAGCTTCATCGCTAAATGCGCGCATACGACTGCGCTGCAAACAATAAAGGGAGCGATGGAGCTACAGAACAGAATAAGGCCAGAAAGAAATACAAAACCTTCTTGATACAAGGCGACCACACCTTCGGGTAAGGTAGCGGAAATCATCATGCCAAATAGGCGAATACTGATAAAATCAAAAAAGTGTGAAGGGACAAAAAGCAGTAGACAAGTAACGGCTACGGCCAAATTTCCAGACAGGGAGGGTTTACCACCGCGATAAAGGCGTGTTCCGCAACGAGGACAAAATGCACTTTTGCCCGATTTTACATGCACCTTTTCTATAGGTAATTCGCAACCCTCACAGAGTCTGACGTCTTTGACTGTCGTTTCATGTTGCACTTTAGAATGACACATCCCTTGTGTGATAACCTTTTAACTGGAGTCGCTTTTATCCGTGACTTTGAATACTACCATATAGAGTTTGATAAAGACCCTGTTGTTCTACTAATTCGTTATGCGTACCACTTTGCGACACTTGTCCATCTTCAAGGACATAGATAAGGTCTGCCTGTTTTACCGCAGATAAACGGTGAGCCACAATCAGTGTAGTCCTGCCTTTGAGAAACTGGCTTAGTGCCGTGTGAAGGGCTGCTTCGGTGGCCGTATCTAAAGCGGATGTGGCTTCATCTAAGATAACAAACTTTGGATTGGCCAATATCATTCGAGCGATAGCAAGGCGCTGTCTTTGACCACCTGACAAACGGATGCCATTTCGACCGACTTGCGTTTCCAAACCATCGCTCAGTTGCTTGATCACATCTTGTAGTTGAGCAACATCGAGCGCATGCCAAAGAGCGGTGTCGTCGAATTCACCGCCAAGGGTCAGGTTTTGCCTTAAGGTGTCGTTAAAAAGGATTGGCTGCTGAAGTACAACGGCAATTTGATCGCGAATGATTTCAAAGCCAATATCATCGGATGTCTCTCCATTAAACTTGATCACGCCGTTATCTTGTCGATAGACACCGATCAAAAGCTGAATAAGAGTCGATTTTCCTCCACCGCTGGCACCGACCAGTGCGACTTTCTTACCTGCGGGAATGTGGAGGTTAAGTGAATCGAGAACTTTTGCTTCTGTATTGTAGGAAAAATCGATATTTTCAATGTCGACATCGATCTCTTTGTCAGTGCTAAACGGATTAACTTTACTCGGTGGTCGGTGCTCTTCTTCAACGTCCAATAGGCTGTTTATCCGATTCAAGGCGGCTTTGGCGCTATACCAAGAAAACTGTATGCTGAGCAGCTCTTGAATAGGGGTTAACATAAACCACAAGTAACCGAAGACGGCGAAAATTTGGCCAATGGTCAAGTCGCTAAACAGTACCATCAGCATGGCAACGGCGCGAAAAAGCTCTACTCCGATTAAATACAAAAGGAAAGAAACACGGCCAGCAGCTTCTGATTGCCACGCGTATTTGTCGGCGTCGAGTCGGATCTGGTTTGCCTGAACCTTTAACTGGCTGAGAAACTCTCGCTCTCGATTTGCGGCTCTCAACTGGTAAATGCCATCAAGGGTTTCTACTAAGCGATTTTGAAACTTTTCAAATGATTGGTTCTCTCGCTTTTTTAAGTGCTTTACTTTGCTGCCAAGTTTGGTCGAAAAGTAGATAACAAATGGGTTGACCAGAAGAATAAATAACCCCAACCGCCATTCAAGCCAAAGCAGTACAATTGCAGTACCAATGACGGTTAATAGCCCGATGACAAATTTACTAAGTGTTGAACCAATAAACTGGTCGATAGTCTCAATGTCGGTGATTAAATGGGCATTTATCCCACCGCTACCGCGAGTTTCGTATTGACGAATACTGATACGACCGAGCTTATCGATCATTTTACTTCTGATCTGATAGGTTATTTTTTTAGAAACCAGTACAAACTGTCTGTTCTGCAAGATATTAAGCGCTTGACTGCCGATGCGCATAAACACAACGAGAAGAAGCGTAGCGAAAATATAACCGATGGAATTTTGCCAAATCTCAGGCAATATAGAGTCCATGATTGCCAAGCCAGTTGCTGGCTGGTCGAGAAGGACTTCATCGACCATAAGTGGAAGCAGTAGCGGGATTGGCACACTAATTAAGGTTGCAATCAGTGCAATAAAGTTGGCAAACAGAAGTTTAGACTTGTGTTTTTTAACTTGGTCTAATAGCCATGTACGGCTAACGGCATTGCTATTTTTCGTCATTGTGCTGAGAATGCTTCTCTTTTTAGTTGGATATAGCATTGTACGTAGCAACAGAAGAGAAGTCTTTAGTTTTCGAATGGAAGTAAATATGAAATTAGAACATTACCAACGCTTGACCAAGCAAGCTCTAGCACTAATAGAATCAGAGCCCGATCTTATCGCAAATCTTTCTAATATTAGTGCTCTGCTCAATATGGAGTTAGAAGAGTTAAACTGGGTTGGTTTTTACCTCCTTCAGGGAGATGAGCTGGTTTTAGGTCCGTTTCAAGGCAAGCCGGCTTGTGTAAGAATTCCTGTAGGTAGAGGCGTGTGTGGAACGGCTATCGCCGAAAATCAGGTACAGCGAATTCACGACGTTCACGAATTTGAAGGTCACATTGCTTGTGACGCGGCAAGTAACTCTGAACTGGTGATCCCATTTAAGGTTGATGGAAAGTTAGCCGGAGTATTAGATATAGATAGTCCAAATGTGGGAAGATTCAGTGAAGTTGATGAACAGGGATTGTGCAATTTAATGACAGAAGTTGAAAAGGTGCTCAAATCACACTCTGTTAACACATAAATTCGTACTAGACTGTGGTTTTTCCCTTGCAGGTCTCTATAATACCTGAAATATTTATCTTAGTGCGCGCGGAATAGGCCGCAACAACCAGGAATCCTCATGGAAAACACTGAAAAGTTAAAAAACAGCAAAGAAGTTATCGCATACGTTGCTGAATGTTTCCCTAAGTGCTTTACTTTAGAAGGTGAAGCGAAACCACTCAAAATTGGTATTTTTCAAGATCTTGCGGAACGTCTAGGTGACGATCCAAAAGTGAGCAAGACTCAGCTTCGCGCAGCGTTAAGACAGTACACCTCTTCATGGCGTTACCTACATGGTGTTAAACCAGGTGCGGTACGTGTAGATCTCGACGGCAACCCATGCGGTGAGCTGGACGAAGAACACGTTGAACATGCAAAAACAGCACTAGCTGAAAGTAAGGCAAAAGTTCAAGCACGTCGTAAAGAGCAAAACAAGAAAGCGCGCGAAGAAGGTAAAGAAAACGCGAAAGCGAAAAAGCCTCAGAATCGTCGCCCTCAGGGTAATAAGCCAGCTAAGGCGAAAAAACCTGTTGAGACACGTGCACTAAATGCAGACGAGTTTATCGTTGGCAAGCAAGTAAACGTGAATATGGGCAAAGGAAACATGGCTGCGACTATCGTAGAAATCAATAAGGAAGATGTGCGAGTTCAACTGATTAACGGCCTTCAAATGGTTGTAAAAGCGGAGCACCTACGCGCATAAAGGAGACACTCCTACGCATGAAATGCCGTTCAAAATTGACGCTGATTGCTGCTGGCCTATGGCTAGCAGCTTCTTCGGCTAACGCTCTAGAAGCGAAAATTACGCTGGAAGATTTACCTGTTCTAGCTCCAGAGGCTCAACACGAGACCGCTAGCAAGCGAGTCACATCTCGTTTTACTCGTTCCCACTACAAGCACTTCAATCTGAATGACGAATTCTCTCAAGCGATTTTTGATCGCTACATAGGAATGTTGGATTTCAATCGCAATGTTTTCACCCAAACGGACATCGACAGCTTTGGCAAATATGCTATTGGTTTAGACGATCAGTTGAAATCGGGTGACAATACATTTGCTTACGAACTTTATAATTTGTCGATGAAAAGACGTTATGAACGTTTTCAACATGCATTGGCCTTGCTTGATAAGGAAATGACGTTTGATGTCGACGAGTATATCGAGCTGGATAGGAGTGAAGCTTCTTGGCCGAAAGACGTAGCAGAGTTGGACGAGCTTTGGCGTAAGCGTGTTAAATACGACGCACTCAACCTAAAAATGACTGGTAAGAACTGGGATGAAATTAAAGAAGTTTTGGGTAAGCGTTACAACAACGCTCTAAAACGCCTTTCCCAGACTCACAACGAAGACGTTTTCCAGCTCTATATGAACGCCTTTGCTCGTGAAGTGGATCCACATACTAGTTATCTCTCTCCGCGCAGTGCTGATCAGTTTCAAACTGAGATGAACCTTTCACTAGAAGGGATTGGCGCAGTACTTCAAATGACAGATGACTACACGGTTATTCGCTCTCTTGTTGCTGGTGGTCCGGCGTCGAACAGCAAAAAATTGTCTGAAGGTGATCGAATTATCGGTGTAGGGCAAGAAGGAGAAGAGGTTGTCGATGTTATCGGTTGGCGCCTTGATGATGTAGTACAACTTATTAAGGGTCCGAAAGGGACAAAAGTTTACCTACAGATCCTTCCCGAAGGCAAAGATGCAAAAAGCGAAGTTATTACCATTGTCCGTGACAAAATTCGACTAGAAGATCGCGCTGTTAAATCAGAAGTCTTTGAAAAAGCAGGTAAAAAGATAGGCGTACTTGAAGTGCCTAGTTTTTACGTCGGTCTGGCAAAAGACACTAATAAGTTAATTGATGAACTTAAAGAGCAAGGGGTAGAAGGCATTGTTGTTGATTTGCGCAACAATGGTGGCGGTGCGTTGACGGAAGCGACGGCATTAACAGGCTTGTTTATCAAGAGTGGGCCAGTGGTTCAAGTTCGAGATAGCTATGGTCGAGTTAACGTAAATAGTGACACTGATGGCAAGATCAGTTACACGGGACCATTAACCGTTTTGATTAACCGCTATAGTGCATCTGCTTCTGAGATCTTCGCGGCGGCGATGCAAGATTACGGGCGAGCGATCATTCTAGGTGAAAACTCATTTGGTAAAGGTACGGTTCAGCAACACCGATCACTCAACCATATCTACGATTTGTTCGACAATCAGTTGGGTTATGTTCAGTACACCATTCAAAAATTCTATCGAATTGATGGGGGAAGTACTCAGAACAAAGGTGTGGTTCCTGATATTGCATTTCCAACTGCTGTAGACCCAAGTGAAACGGGTGAAAGTGTTGAAGACAATGCTTTACCGTGGGACAGCATTGACAAAGCAAGTTATAACAGGTTACAACGTAACGATTCTGTTATTGCCAAGTTAACAGCGCTACACGACGAGCGAATTGCCAAGGATTTGGAATTTGGTTTCATTGCCGAAGATATCGCCCTTTATCAAGAAGATAAAGACGATAACTTATTGTCTTTAAACAAGAAAACTCGCGAAAAAGAAAGTGATGAAGCAGACGCTAAGCGATTAGATCGCATTAATCAGCGTCAAAAGGCCGATGGGTTAGAAGCGTTTAAATCCCTTGACGATATTCCAAGTGATTACGAAGCGCCAGACGCTTATTTGTCAGAATCAGTAGCGATCATGGTTGACATGATTAAGTAGCTGAAAAGAATAAGTAAAAGAGCGAATCCATGATGGATTCGCTTTTTTTATGCAGTAAATAAACGTGATTTAGATCAAATAATTTCGCTTTATAGCACTCTCTTGCCTACCCTTAAATAAAGAGTGAGGAGAAGCGTTATGAAGTGGATAACTCTAATTTTAGCTTGTATAAGCTTTACAGTAGCAGCTAATAAAGCTCCGAAAGAGAGCGACTTAACTCAGTTTGACTTGCCGTTCTTAATCGGAGATTGGTATCTGATTAACCCTAATCCAGAAGAGTCTCAAGAGAACTTTCTTGCCATCAAATTAACGTTAGATTCCGGTTTTAATTTTCAAATCGACATTCAGAAAAAAGACTACTCGGTTGACCACTGGGAAGGTTTGTATAACGCGAATGAAGATACAATAGTGCTGGGCGTTAATTCAGACGAGCCACAGGTCTATCAGTACTCGGCTAACCATCACATGTTAAACCTCAATGGCGTCATTTTTACTAAAGCTCTGTCTAATTCGCTTGCTGGTAAGTGGACCAGCGAACAGATGAAAGGCGATGAACAGGTGGTTCAAGATGGGCATAAAATGGACTTGATATTACAACCCGATTTTGTTTTTTTGTTCAGAGTAAGTAATGAAACAGGGGATGAAGCGGTGCACCGTGGCGTATACTATACGGAAGATGACCACTTGGTTTTACTTTATGAAAACGGCGAACACGATGCAAAATATACGCTAAATCGAGATACTCTTACGATAGAAATGGACGACGGTGAAATGTTCGCAGTGCTCAATCGGATCCATTGATATGAGATGTTGTACTGAAATTTGTTTAATATTTAGTCGTATTTGCTTATAACGAGTAAGCAGATAGAAAAAAAACGAGGTAAATGGTCGATTTGCCTCGTTTTTTATATTACACAGCTGTAAGCTTAAAACGTAGTAAACTCTAGTCAAAAGGAACCAGACATGGCTCATACACCTCAAGCCAAATATCGAAAAGATTATCGTTCTCCATCTCACACCATCTCAGAAATCGACTTAACGTTTGATTTGCACGAAACCCAAACTCAAGTAACAGCCGTATCTAACGTGAAACAGTTAGGGACAAGCGACCAACTTGTGCTAGATGGTGAAGGTTTAGAACTAAAGTCGATTTTGGTCGATGGCACAGCGTGGGAAAATTACCAGACAGTGGAAGGTGGTTTAGAAATACGCGCGTTACCTAAGTCATTCGAGCTAACCATTGTTACCGTGATTAATCCGCAAGAAAACACGGCGCTTGAGGGTTTGTACATGTCTGATGGAGCATTCTGCACACAGTGTGAAGCAGAAGGATTCCGAAGAATTACTTACTATTTAGATCGCCCAGATGTGTTGGCGAAATACACCACCACGGTTATCGCAGAAAAAGCGACGTTCCCGTATTTGCTAGGTAACGGCAATAAAATTTCTCAAGGAGAGATGGACGGCGGTCGCCACTGGGTGAAGTGGGAAGACCCACATCCAAAACCAGCGTATCTGTTTGCCCTAGTTGCTGGTGACTTTGATGTATTAACCGATAAGTATCAAACACGTTCAGGTCGAGAAGTTGACCTTGAGATATTTGTAGATAAAGGCAATCTAGATCGAGCCAATCACGCAATGGTTTCACTTATCAACTCGATGAAGTGGGATGAAGAACGCTTTGGTTTAGAATACGATCTAGATATTTACATGATTGTCGCCGTAGATTTCTTCAATATGGGCGCAATGGAAAACAAGGGTCTAAACGTATTTAACTCTAAATTTGTTTTGGCAAATGACAAAACGGCGACTGACACCGACTACTTGGGTATTGAAGCTGTTATCGGTCACGAGTATTTCCACAACTGGACTGGTAACCGAGTGACTTGCCGAGACTGGTTCCAACTGAGCCTCAAAGAAGGTCTAACGGTATTCCGCGATCAAGAATTTTCGTCAGATCTAGGTTCACGTGCCGTAAACCGAATCAACAATGTTCGCATCATTCGCGGCCCTCAGTTTGCTGAAGATGCCAGCCCAATGTCCCATCCAATTCGTCCAGAAAAAGTGATAGAAATGAATAACTTCTACACTTTAACAGTGTACGAGAAGGGCAGTGAAGTCATTCGAATGATGCACACATTACTCGGTGAAGAAAAGTTCCAAAAAGGTATTAAGCTCTATTTTGAACGCCACGATGGAACGGCAGCAACATGTGAAGATTTTGTCGCTGCGATGGAAGATGCATCGGGTGTCGATTTGAAACAGTTCCGTCTTTGGTACAGTCAATCTGGAACACCAGAACTTGATGTAACGAGCCACTTTGATGAAGCAAATCAAAGTTTCTCTCTAACGATTAAGCAACAGACACCAGCCACGTTAGACCAAGAAGAAAAACAAGCACTACATATTCCATTTGATGTGGAGCTATATCGCAAAGATGGCTCTGTTATAGAGTTACGTTGTAACGGTAAAAATGTAAGCAATGTTCTCGACGTTACAGAGAGCGAGCAAACCTTTGTGTTTGAAGCGGTGGATGAAAAACCAATCCCGTCACTATTAAGAGAGTTTTCCGCTCCGGTTAAAATGCAGTATGCATATCAGGATGACGAACTGGTTTTCTTAATGACAAATGCTTCAAACGACTTTGCGCGTTGGGATGCAGGTCAGATGTTATTTGCGAAATACATTCGCTCTAACGTTGAACAGGTTCAACAGGGTGGCGCAGTGGCATTGCCTGAAAATGTTGTCGATTCCCTTCGCGGAATTTTGTTGAGCAAAACGTTGGAACCAGCATTCATTGCCGAGATGATAACACTTCCTTCTCACAACGAAGTGTCAGGTTGGTATGACGTAGTAGATGTCGACGCTATTGCATTAGTACTGAAAGAACTAAAATCTATTCTATCTACCGAGTTAGAAGATGAACTTTTAGCCATTTACCACAATCTTAAGCAAGAGAAATACTCTATTGACCACGCGTCAATAGGTAAGCGTTCTTTGCGAAATAAGTGTCTTGGTTATCTTGCACTTACCGAACAAGGAAATGCTTTGGTAGAAGCACAATATCAAGTCGCTAACAATATGACTGACACGATTGATGCTATGGCTGCTGCCAACCAAGCACAACTCGCTTGTCGAGAGCAGTTGTTGCAAGACTACAGTGATAAATGGGCGCATGACGGATTGGTGATGGACAAATGGTTCACGCTGCAAGGTTCTAACCCTGCTGAGAATGCTCTTGATGTGATCAAGCAAACTATGTCTCACTCAGCGTTTAGCATGAAAAACCCCAACCGAACTCGCAGCTTAATTGGATCATTCCTCAACATGAACCCTGTTCGATTCCATAACAAAGACGGTTCAGGGTATCGCTTCGCCGGTGACGTCTTGAAAGAACTCAATACCAGCAACCCTCAAGTTGCATCGCGTTTACTCGACCCATTGTTAAAATACAGAAAATACGATGAAGCTCGTCAAGCTCTTATCCGCAAAGAGTTGGAATCGCTTAAAGAGTTAGATAACTTAGCAAAAGACTTATTTGAAAAAGTATCGAAAGCTTTGGAATCTTAATCTGGTGCCGCCGGATTTATCCGGCGGCGTTTTTTATATGAACCATTACTACTTCACATTAAACATTAGCTATCAGCAGTTTTTGTCCCACTATTCCGGAGCGGCGAGCAGTGTACTTGTCACTACCGATCAAGGCTTGCGCATTCAATTGCCAGCGTCGCGATTCAGACCCTATCTCAGTCAAATAGGTATAAAAGGGCGGTTTCGCCTGACAACAGACCAAAATAACAAGTTTGTAAAGTTAGAAACTCTGTGACCATCTGATTTTATAGCAGGTTTAAATTGTGCGTCAGTCACATTATCGAACTTTTCACCGCTATCCCGAACAAAACCGTTAACCATTTCTCAATAAAGCTTTTACAATAAAGCTGCATTACCCGTGTTAAGCACTATGCTTACAATATCCCCAACAAAAACATACAATTCTAATTGTGGAGTGTAATTATGACCGCGCGTGAAACACTAATGCCGGTTCTTCTTGAAAAAGTTTACAAACTGATTCAAGACAAACTCGAGCTTGCTCATCAACCTCTCGTCACTCAACTTGCGCAGCATTTGTTCAGCAATATCTCTCAAGATGATTTAACCGAACGAAACGAATCCGATTTATACGGTGCCGTCGTTAGTTTGTGGCATCACATCAATGAAAAGAAACCAGAAGACGTATCAGTCAGGGTTTTTAACCCAACAGTGAGTCGTCAAGGATGGCAATCTACTCACACTATTGTTGAGATTGTCGTTCCCGACAGTCCATTTTTAGTGGACTCAATCAAAATGGCGTTAAGCCGTTTAGATCTAGCTTCACACCTGATGCTTCATGGTCCTACACAAATCGAGCGCTCCAAGGATGGGGATATCACTAGTATTAATCAAGGTGATGGTGCGCTTTATTCTCTTTTCCACATTGAGGTTGACCGCTTAAGCGACAAAGAGACTATGGCCTCGCTTAAGACCGAGCTTTTATCTATTTTGACCGATGCGGGTCTCGTGGTTCAAGACTGGCTACTTATGGTAGAGAAACTTGAAGAAGTCACTAACCAGCTTGAATCGCAACAAGGAAAGTTTGAGATCGAACGAGATCGTTATGACGAAACAGTTCAATTTTTAAGATGGCTAGGTCATCATAACTTTACCTTTATGGGTTACAAAGAATATGACCTAGTCAGTGTGGACGGCGATACGGAACTTCGTCCAACAGAAGAGAAGGGTTTAGGCCTGTTTTCTAATCCAGATCGAATTCGCAGTGTCAAACTGTCGGCGTTTCCAGATTCGGCAAGGCTCGAAGCGAAAAAGCCTTTCTTACTGATCGTAACCAAAGGCAATAGCCAGTCGAGAATTCACCGCCCAGCGTATACCGACTATATTGGCATAAAGAAATTCGACGATAAGGGTAAAGTGATCGGTGAACACCGCTTCACGGGTTTATATACTTCTGCAGTGTATAACCAAAGCGTTTCTGGTATTCCGTTGATCCGAGAGAAAGTAGAACGCATCTTAGAAGCAAGCGGATACCGAGAAGGATCGTACTCTTTTAAAGCGCTGCACAATATTTTAGAAAATTACCCTCGCGATGAGCTATTACAGGCAAAAGAAGAAGAACTGCTCGAAGTCGGTATGGGTGTAGTTCAGATGCAAGATCGCGACATGTTGCGACTCTTTGTGCGCAAAGACCCATTTGGTCGTTTCTTTAGCTGTATGGTTTACGTAACCAAAGATCGTTACAACACAGAGCTGCGCAGACAAACTCAACAGATCCTTAAACAGTATTTCGGCTGCGAGCAAGATGTTGAGTTTACAACCTATTTTTCTGAGAGCCCGCTGGCTAGAACTCATTACATTGTTCGGGTAGATAACAACAATATGGATGTAGATGTAAAAACGATCGAACAAAATCTGGTTGAAGCCTCATCGACATGGGACGATCGTTTAAAAGACGCGATTGTGGCAAACTTCGGTGAAAGCAATGGTCTACCTTTGGGTAAAGAATACAACCGTGCCTTCCCACGTTCTTACAAAGAAGACGTGATGCCGGGTAGTGCAGTCGCTGATATTGAACGCTTAGAGCAACTGAGTGACGACAATAAACTGGGCATGCTGTTTTACAGGCCACAAGAATTGGCTCCGGACTCTAAGTCAGTGAGATTAAAACTCTATCACCGCGACGAGCCTATTCACTTGTCTGACGTAATGCCGATGCTGGAAAACCTTGGCTTACGCGTGATCGGAGAGTCTCCTTATGAGGTGCGTAAAGCCAATGGACAGATCTATTGGATCCTTGAATTTTCCATGCTTCACAAGAGTGACACCAGTGTTGATCTTCGCGAAGCACGTGATCGTTTCCAACAGGCATTTGCAGCGATTTGGGAAGGCGAATTGGAGAGCGATGGCTTTAACCGCTTAGTTCTGGGTGCTTCATTAACAGGCCGCGAAATTTCAATTTTGCGCGCTTACGCGCGCTATATGCGACAAGTCGGATTCCCGTTCAGTCAACAATACATTGAAGATACCTTGAGCCATTACCCACACTTGGCGAAAGGGCTGGTGGATCTTTTTGCCAAGCGCTTTGAACCTAAATTCAAAGGTAGTAGCAAAGGGCAGCAAGATCTTATCAAGAAGATGACCGAGCAGCTTGATCACGTTGAGAGCTTGGATGATGATCGTATTATCCGCCGATACATGGAAATGATCACTGCGACACTGCGAACTAACTACTATCAGTTGGATGACAACAAGCAGTTTAAACCTTGGCTGTCGCTCAAAATGAAGCCAAGTGATATCCCTGAGATACCACAGCCAGTGCCTGCATTTGAGATCTTTGTCTATGCGCCAGATATTGAAGGTGTTCACCTTCGCGGTGGAAAAGTGGCACGCGGTGGATTGCGTTGGTCGGATCGCCAAGAAGATTTCCGTACCGAGATACTTGGTCTTGTAAAAGCGCAGCAAGTAAAAAATACCGTTATCGTTCCGGTGGGGGCAAAAGGCGGTTTCGTTTGTAAACGTCAACACAACTTCAGTACGCGTGATGAAATTTTTGCCGAAGGTCAGCGCTGTTACAAACGCTTTATTCGCGCATTGCTTGATGTTTCGGACAACATTATCGAAGGCGAGGTTATCCCGCCGAAAAGTGTAGTAAGGCACGACGAAGATGATCCTTATTTGGTCGTTGCTGCCGACAAAGGTACGGCAACGTTTTCAGATTTGGCTAACTCAGTATCCGATGAATACAACTTCTGGTTAGGTGATGCCTTTGCTTCTGGTGGTTCAAATGGTTATGACCACAAAGCGATGGGTATTACCGCTAAAGGTGGATGGGAGTCGGTTAAACGACACTTCCGCGAGATGGGAATCAACTGCCAAACTACAGACTTCACGGCAATTGGTGTTGGTGATATGGCGGGAGATGTATTTGGTAACGGCATGCTTTTGTCTAAGCACATTAGGCTGCAAGCCGCGTTTAACCATATGCATATCTTCATTGACCCAAACCCAGAATCTGCTCCGAGCTGGGAAGAGAGAAATCGGTTGTTTAACCTGCCGCGCTCCAGTTGGGAAGACTACAACAAAGATCTGATTTCCAAAGGTGGTGGCATCTTCTCACGCCGTGCTAAATCCATTTCTTTAAGCCCTGAAATTCAGAAAATGTTGGGTACTAAGAAAGGATCCCTTGCGCCAAATGACCTGATAAAAATGATCCTAAAAATGGAAGTGGATCTACTTTGGAATGGTGGTATCGGTACGTATGTTAAAGCTTCAACTGAAACACATACCGACGTAGGTGACCGCGCCAACGACGTGTTGCGTATTGATGGACGAGATCTGAAAGCAAAAGTGATTGGCGAAGGTGGTAACTTGGGTATGACTCAGTTGGGTCGTATTGAGTTTGCTCTTAATGGCGGTCGCGTAAACACCGACTTTGTTGATAACGTTGGTGGTGTTGATTGCTCAGATAACGAAGTAAACATTAAGATCTTCCTCAATGGCTTAGTGGCGAATGGCGATCTTACGGTTAAGCAGCGAAATGCCATACTTGAGTCGATGGAAGATGAAGTTGGTGAAATTGTCCTAGACGATGCCTACTGCCAATCGGAGTCTATATCCGTGACTGAGCAACAAGGTGTTTCACTGGTTAAAGAGCAGATTCGATTTATCCACACTATGGAGAAAGCGGGGCATCTGGATAGAGCGTTAGAATATATTCCGGATGATGAAACTCTAATTGAGCGCGAGAAACAGGGACAGGCGTTAACACGTCCAGAACTTTCTGTATTAGTCGCTTATGGAAAGATGGTGCTGAAGGAAGAGTTGGTTCACGACGATATTGCCAAGGATGACTTCCACAGCCAAATGCTAACGGACTATTTCCCAACAGAGTTACGCCGTAACTATTCAAAACAGATGGATTCACATCCGCTACGTGCTGAAATCATTGCAACAGTATTAGCAAATCAAATGGTTAACGAAATGGGGTGCAACTTTGTTACCCGATTACAAGAAGAAACCGGTTCTCATACTGTTGATATTGCTAATGCTTATGTAGCGGCGCGGGAAATCTTTGGGTTAGGGGATGTATTGAAGCAAGTTCGCGAGTTGGACAACGATGCGGAAACTTTGGCTCAATATGACATGATGTTTTACGTTCGTCGAACCTTGAGAAGATTGACTCGTTGGCTGTTGAGAAATCGCACAGGTCGTCAGTGTGTAAGAGCTTTGGTTAAACTTTATCAGTCTGACGTTCATACTATTCGCGAACATCTGGATTCTATGTTGGTTCCGGCTGAAGTGGAAGAGCACAATGAAATGGCGAAAAGCTGGATTGATAAGGGTATAAGTCCAGACTTAGCTAACTATGTAGCTCGTTTATCAAGCCTTTACTCAGTACTGGATATTTCCACAGTGGCTCGTGAAAAAGGCAAAACGATTGAACAGACGGCCAAACTTTACTACAACCTTGGTGATAGACTTTCTCTGCACTGGTTCTTGAAACAAATCAATACACAAGCGGTCGACAACAACTGGCAAGCCCTTGCTAGAGCGGCGTTCCGTGAAGATCTTGATTGGCAGCAACGCCAGCTGACTGGTCAAGTGCTCAGCTGCAGTTGTGCGCCAGAAGATCTAGATGTGATCAAAGCTTTGGGTGATTGGATCGATACCAACGAAGAATCTTTGCATCGATGGGAAAATATCTTAAACGAATTTAAAGTAGGTTCTGTACACGAATTTGCAAAATTCTCGGTCGCATTGCGTGAACTCATGTTATTAAATTTGAATTGTTCGGCAAATGAGTAAATAATAACGCCCCGTTTACACGGGGCTTTTTTTCAACGGAGGCACAATGCTTTACCGCTTAGCCAGAGCAGGCTTTTTCCAATTAGACGCCGAAAAGGCACACGATCTTGCCATTCAAAACTTCAAACGTTTTACCGGCACACCACTTGATCTCTTGTATCGTCAACAACTACCTCATCGTCCAGTTGAATGCATGGGGATCACTTTTCGCAATCCAGTTGGTCTGGCTGCGGGATTAGACAAAAACGGTGAGTGCATTGAAGCCTTTGATGCAATGGGCTTTGGTTTTGTAGAAGTAGGGACAGTAACGCCACGCCCTCAGCCTGGTAATGATAAACCGAGATTATTTCGACTTGTTGAAGCGGAAGGTATCATCAATCGCATGGGCTTTAACAACTTAGGTGTCGACAACTTAGTTGAGAACGTTAAAAACTCCAACTATCGCTGTGTACTTGGGATCAACATTGGTAAGAATAAAGATACGCCTATAGAAAAAGGGGCTGAAGACTATCTTATCTGTATGGAGAAAGTATACCAATATGCAGGTTATATCGCGGTAAACATTTCTTCGCCAAATACTCCTGGTTTGCGTTCGCTTCAATATGGCGAAGCTTTGGATGAACTATTGTCAGAATTAAAAGCTAAGCAAGCCGAGTTGGCTAAGCAGCATGACAAATATGTACCACTGGCGTTAAAGATCGCTCCGGATCTCAGTGATGATGAAGTGAGTCAAATTTGCCAATCTTTGATCAAAAATAAAATTGATGGCGTTATAGCTACCAATACAACGTTAGATAGATCAATCGTTGAGGGAATGAGACACGCTAGCGAAGCGGGTGGTCTAAGCGGTCGTCCAGTTCAATCGCGCAGCACCGAGGTGGTTCGCAAACTTCACGAAGAGCTTGGCGATGAAATCCCAGTAATTGGAGTGGGTGGTATTGATTCTTACGTGTCGGCAAAAGAAAAACTGATGGCTGGTGCAAAACTTGTCCAAGTATATTCTGGCTTTATTTATCACGGTCCAGGTTTAGTCAAAGAGATAGTGAAAAACCTGTAATATGTGACGCCGTCACTAGGCACTAAATCAAATTTTCTAGAGGAGATGATATTTCATTTCCTCTTTTTTTTGCCCAAATGATGACTTATAAACCTGCAATACCGAATAAAAAGGAATGCGCAGGTAACTAATACCTTGCCGCATTATGGAATTCATCCGCTTAGACAGAGATAGTCATTATGCTAAAACCCAGCGACAAATGGACTTGGTATTACGATGACAGGGAAGGCACGTTAATGCTGGACCTAGGCGACGATATGATTTTTCAAACCAATCTTAGTCGCAAGCTTATAGTGGATTGTGCCATCGGTATTAATGAGTTTTCTGTCGAAGATGCAGCGGCATTTATGACATATAGAGAGCAAATTAGCGCTTTGCCTCTAAGCGAACCACGTCAAGCCGAGCTTGCTCTTTATTGCGTCGCGGCGAAACGCTTTCACAAGCCAGTTCAGCCAAAGAGCTGGTTCTTTGATTCCCTTTGTGATGGCGAAAACCATTTACAAGAAGGGGATTTCGTTCAGCTTAGTAATCAGTACGGCCAAGGACTATTTATTGTGCTTGAAGTCGGGTCTAGCGCCAGTTTATGTGCCAGCGTACAGATTGAAGAGTTCGCATTAAACGGCTCTAAATCGCTGGTGTTTGGTCAGAGCATAAAAGTTATGCATGACCGCATGCAAATGGTCAACCTAAACGTTCCTGCCATCCCCATGGCATTGGTTGGCTAATTTAAATTTCGTCCTTTAGTTTCATTTTCAATCGGCCATTGAGCCGATTTTTTTTGTCTTTTGCAAAATAGCAGGCGAGTTCGGCCTCGGTATCGAATGTGAGACTTGTTCAATTTACTCGCTGTTAGAAAAAAATATTTCTTCCTCAAATCCCACTATATCCAACTCGTTTAAGGGAGAAAATTCCCCAATTAAGGCTGTTTTGTAATAAATTTACAGTGTTAATTGTGAGTTGGTATAGACCAATTTGGGCGTGAATAAGTATTCACTATCACCGAGAGCCTTGTTTATTGGTTAAAAATGGCACTTAGTAAGTGCTTGCTTGAATTATCTGGATTGTTAGCGAGTAAAGGGTAAAAAACGACCAGTTGAGGGGCTGTTAAGGAAGAAAAAGCAGAACAACTTACCAATTGAATCACTGCTCAGGTATAATGCGGGGTCTTTTTTACGTTACAGATTGAGCGTTATGCATCAGTATCTTGCAGTGACCTCCAAAGGTCTTGAAAACTTATTAGTCGACGAACTCATTGAACTGGGTGTGAGCGATCCAAAACCAGTACAGGCGGGGGTGAAGTTTAAAGCGGATAAGGCTTTAATTTATCGCTGTTGTTTGTGGAGTCGTTTGGCTTCGAGGTTTGTTCGCATCTTGACAGATTTTACCTGTCACGACGATATGGACCTTTATCTAGCCGCATCTTCGATTAATTGGAGTGCTCAATTCCATAGTCGTAAGAAAATTGTTGTCGATTTTAATGGTACTAACCGTGAGATCCGCAACAGCCAATACGGTGCAATGAAGGTGAAGGATGCTATCGTGGATAGTTTCACCAAGAAGAACTATAACAGGCCAACGATCAGTAAAGATCATGCAGATCTCCGCATTCACGTCCGTCTGCATAAAGATAAAGCCCTGTTGGGTATCGATATGGTCGGGGGTGGCTTACATCAACGCGGCTATCGCACGGAATCAGGTAAGGCACCACTGCGTGAAACGTTAGCTGCAGCAATAGTCAATCGCAGCGGGTGGGATGGGACCCAACCTCTGTTAGACCCTATGTGTGGCTCTGGTACGCTACTTATTGAAGCGGCGATGAAAGCGGCCAATATTGCTCCTGGTGTTAAAAGAAAGCAGTGGGGCTTTGAATCATTAGAAGATTTTGAGCCGGAGCTCTGGGCAGAAATAAAGTCTGAAGCATCGGTTAAAGCTAAACGTGGTGTCAATAAAGTTGACACTAAGTTTTTCGGCTTTGACAACGATAAGTTTGTCCTTAAAACCGCACGCGAAAACGCTAGAAGAGCAGGTCTAGAAGGCATTATCACTTTTGACCTAGCAGACGCAGCAACAATTGCTAGACCAAATGCTTTTGAAGGTGGCCATATTATTAGCAACCCGCCTTATGGTGAGCGTTTGGGTACTCATCCGGGGCTGATTGCTCTCTACACGGCGTTTGGTGCCCAGCTTAAAGCCCACTTTGGTGGCTGCCATGCCTCAATCTTCT
Organism: Vibrio sonorensis; assembly: GCF_001854765.1. Classification (GTDB taxonomy): domain Bacteria; phylum Pseudomonadota; class Gammaproteobacteria; order Enterobacterales; family Vibrionaceae; genus Vibrio; species Vibrio sonorensis. The sequence goes on from NZ_LJJE01000031.1 coordinate 44,232, forward strand.
CTAGCTCTGATGATTTGTTAGCCTGCTTGAGAATGAGAGCAGATAAGCAGTTTAAGATGCATAATGGTGCATTACAATGTCACTTAAAGAACTACTCAATCTCGCAGCGCGATATTCAAAGTGATAGTGACGCTGTAACAAGTTCGCAAGTTGTTGCACCAGATTTCGCCAACCGCCTAAAGAAGAACATTGGCAAGATTGGTAAATGGGCGCGCAAAGAGAAGCTCGATTGCTACCGTATCTACGATGCGGACCTGCCAGAATACAACGTAGCAATTGATGTCTATTTAGACCACTTAGTGATTCAAGAGTATGCAGCGCCGAAGAACATCCCCGAAGAGAAAGCAAAACGTCGACTGACTGATATTATTCGCGCCTCTATACAAGTAACGGGTACAGATGCCAATAAAGTAGTACTCAAAGTGAGGGAAAAACAGAAGGGGCGCGCTCAGTACCAAAAGCTGTCGCAAGAATCCCAGACGATGCAAGTAGAAGAGTATGGCGTTAAGCTTATCGTAAATCTTCACGACTATTTAGATACTGGTTTGTTCCTCGATCACAAACTAACTCGCAAGCGTTTGGGTGAGATGGCTGCGGGTAAATCTTTCCTCAACCTGTTTGCCTACACGGGCTCTGCAAGCGTTCATGCTGCGTGTGGCGGTGCTAGCTCGACGATGACGGTCGATATGTCTAAAACCTACCTTGACTGGGCAAAAGAAAACATGAAGCTAAATGGTCAAGTGGGTCGTCAACACCGATTTGAACAAGCAGACTGCCTTCAGTGGTTAGAGAATTCTCAAGAAGAGTTTGACCTTATCTTTATCGACCCGCCGACATTCTCAAATTCGAAGAGAATGGAGCAGAGTTTCGACGTACAGCGCGATCACATTCAGTTGATGACAAACTTAAAACGCCTGTTAAAGCCGAATGGAACTATCGTATTTTCAAACAACAAACGTCACTTTAAGATGGACGACCAGCAGTTGGAGCAATTGGGGCTAGTGGCAAAGAATATTTCGTCGCAGACGTTACCGTTAGACTTCAGCCGTAACAAGCACATCCACAATTGTTGGATAGTGACCCATAAGTAGGATAAACCCGTGAAAACAGTGACACTGTATAGCACTGAAGGCTGTCACCTATGTGAAATGGCGTCTGCGCTCTACGAGCAGCTAGAGGTAGAGGCTGAATTGGAAGTGGTAGACATCGCTTACGACGATAAGTTGTTTGAGAGTTACGGTGTCACGATTCCGGTGCTGAATTTTGAAGGTTCAGAGATAAACTGGCCTTTTGATATTGAACAATTGAGTAGTTGGTTAGAGAAGAATGGCATTACTTACCATAAATAAAGGATTATTGGCCTTTGGCGATCATCCGCTATTAGATAACGCCGATTTTGCCTTGCAAGAAAACGAGCGCGTCTGTTTAGTTGGCCGAAATGGTGCCGGTAAATCGACCTTGATGAAAATCTTGGCTGGTGAAGTTCAGATGGACGATGGCAAGTTGACCGTCACTCAAGATGTGGTTGTCTCTCGCTTGGAGCAAGATCCTCCTAGAAACGAACAAGGGACAGTCTTTGATTATGTCGCTGGTGGCTTAGCAGAAATTGGTAAACAGTTATCTGAGTACCAAGAGCAATTGGATCGCGTTGCATCTGAGCCCACCGAGCAAAACATAAACCGTTTGGCAAAAATTCAAGAAAAGCTTGAACACACTGGCGCATGGCGATTTGAAGACCGTATCAAAAACGTTCTCGGCGCTTTAAAGCTGGATGGCCATACTAAGTTAACTGACCTGTCTGGTGGCTGGCAACGAAAGGCGGCATTGGCACGTGCGCTGGCACGCGATCCAGATGTTTTATTGCTGGATGAGCCGACCAACCATTTAGATGTTACAACCATTGAATGGTTAGAGACTTTTCTCAAAGACTTTCGCGGTTCGATTATCTTTATTTCTCACGATCGCGCTTTTATTAAGTCTATGGCTACTCGTATTGTCGATCTAGACAGAGGTAAGTTGTCTTCTTTCCCCGGTGATTACGAAAACTACTTAACAGACAAAGAAGAAGCCTTGCGAGTCGAAGAGATGCAGAACGCAGAGTTTGACAAGAAGCTCGCTCAAGAAGAAGTTTGGATTCGACAAGGGATCAAGGCACGTCGTACACGTAATGAAGGTCGCGTTAGAGCACTTAAAAAGCTACGTGAAGAGCGCCAAGACAGAAGAGAAGTGCAGGGCAAGGCCAACATTCAGATCGATGATGCTTCTCGCTCAGGAAAAATTGTATTTGAAGCCACAAATCTTTCCTTTGCCTACGAAGATAAAAAGCAAGTCGACGATTTCAGCTTTACCATCCAACGGGGAGATCGCATTGCGCTTATCGGTCCTAACGGTTGTGGTAAGAGTACCCTGTTAAAATTGCTATTAGGCGATTTAGAGGCTCAGCAGGGCAAATTGCACTGCGGGACTAAATTGGAAGTTGCCTATTTCGACCAATACCGAGAGATATTAGATCCAGAAAAATCAGTTATCGACAATTTAGCTGATGGAAAACAGGAAGTTATGGTTGGCGGAAGGCAGCGACATGCGTTAAGTTATCTGCAGGATTTCTTATTCGCGCCAAAGCGAGCGAGAACACCAGTAAAAGCCCTGTCTGGCGGGGAAAAGAACAGGCTGTTGTTGGCTAGGATCTTCCTTAAGCCGAACAACCTTTTGATCCTCGACGAGCCAACCAATGATTTAGATATAGAAACATTGGAACTTTTAGAAGATTTGCTTGCCAATTATCAGGGTACTTTGCTTTTAGTGAGTCACGACCGTGAGTTTGTCGACAATACGGTCATGACCAGCTGGATTTTTGAAGGCAATGGCCGTATTGAAGAGTTTGTCGGTGGCTATCACGATGCGCAGCAGCAGCGGGCTCAGGCCAGAGCTTCTCGCGAGTTTGAAAAACCAACAAAAACCGAAGCGCCGGTTGAGTCAAGTCTCAAAAACGACGCGCCTAAGAGCAAATCGAAAAAGTTATCCTATAAACTACAACGCGAACTAGAAGCGCTACCAAGTTTATTAGAAGAACTAGAAAGCAAGATAGAAGCGTTACAAGACAAAGTGAACGACCCTGATTTCTTTGTAAAAGATGTGCAGGAAACGCAACCAGTTTTAGATGAATTAGCAGCGGCTGAGCAGCAACTCGAAATCGCTTTTGAGCGTTGGGAAGAGCTTGAAGCGATGCAACAGGAAAGTTAAGAATCAATGAGTAGTAAGAACATTAAGTTAACCACTTTAGCCACGTCGCTTTTGATGGCGTTTGGTGCTCAATCAGCCATATATGATGTATATGAGTACGCTCCTGAAGGGGCATCGGTTAAAACCTACGGTCAAGCTATTGCGCCTTCAGCGAGCGGTGAAAACTGTTGGACAACGACGTCATGTAGTCAAGCAACTTATAAGATGGCCGCCGAGGTACGAGATTTTCCCGAAGGTTTTAGCAACCGAAATGAATCCCCATTTGGAATTGCTATTGGTTATCGCTATCTAAATGGTGGTTGGGAAGGTTTTAGAGACTACTGTCGCAGCAACTTCAATTATGCGGATGCTTTCTGTGACACATACGCGACAGAGAATTACACCAATGGATACGCTAAAGAAGTAGCGGGTGATCAAACGGGTAATATCGCATATGTTGAAGGTGGAAATGGATCAGTTAGTACAAAATCAGCGGTGATAACCGGCCTATACTCTGGCAATAAGGCGTACGGGCATAAGCATGGTGTAACCACTGGAGTAAGAAATACGGCTTATGATAGTGACAGTGGCAATCTAACAGCGCCTGCTTCGACCACTGACTTATATCAAACGCAAGTGTTTAGTCGCTATGATGCCGACGAAGCTGGTGCAGGTACTGGACCTACACTGTTTGTCGGTAGTCTCTCTCGAAATAACGCCGGGCAATCTTATGAACGCACGTCTAAAGCAGCAGTGTGGGTAGACAATGCTGCGCCAGTTGAAGTCAGCTGGAGTAGTGCAGCAGCACGTGACAACGTAATGCCACAAGGTAGTATGAGAGACGTGGTCAAACTGGGTAGTAAATACTATGGTGTTGGCTACAACTCCGATTCTGATGAGCGTTTACGTGCGTCAATCTTTAGCATCGATGAAGCTCCGTCTGACTGGGCAGCGTGGACGACGAATTTTGTTGCCGTGCAATACGATGTTAATCAGTATTCAAATAGTGAGTTAACAGCGGTCAATAAACATGGTACGGCGATTGGTAACGGTAAGCTAAACATCGCTGTTAACGGCTCTTATGCCAATACGCTCTTTTATGTGAGCGACGTAACTAGTGCAAGTCCTACTTGCACGAATTTCAGTGGAGACATTTTCTTTACTGGTGTAAATGCAACGGCTGGTGCGATCAACAACAATGATGAAGTCGTTGGTCAAATTGACTATGAACGTCACGCAGAGAGCCGTGGCAAGCCTCGTGCTCATCGAGGGTTTATTGCACCAATTATCTCAGCAAATAACAAAGCGCCACTAAATAGTCGCGGCTGGTATTTGGATGATCTCACCAACGGTGGGGCGGTTTCAGAATCAAACAACCAATATCGAATTTTCGATGCGACCGACATCAATGATGCGGGTGTAATCTCTGCAACAGCTTATAAATGTGCTGGCGGTTATTCAACGTTGGCGGTGAATGCAACCTGTAACGGCACTGAGCAGATTGTCGCAGTTAAACTAGTACCAAAGCAAAATGTCACTAGCGCCAATATTCAAACGCGACCAGTGGTAACTCAAACGGTTGAAAGACAAGGTGGATCTTTCTCTATGGCTTGGATCTTCCTACTTGGTGTACTCGGTTTTCGCCGTAAATAGTAAGCAAATGTAAGCATAGGCACAGGTTCACAAATTTGGATCTGTGCCTTTTTTGTTGCTTGTGAAAGGTGAAAAATTGAACGATTCTTAGTCTTGGAGTCACAAAAACTCCATCAAAAAGTAACAGTAGTACGTTAGACCATTGTATGAGGATGACACTATGAAGAGACAAAAGCGTGACCGCCTAGAACGAGCACAGTCTCAAGGGTACAAAGCCGGATTAAACGGCCGTTCCATGGAAAATTGTCCATACCAGCAGTCGGATGCTCGATCATATTGGATGGGTGGTTGGCGTGATGCCAGAGAAGACAAGCAAACTGGTCTCTACAAATAATATTTACCTCCACATACAGATATAAGGATATTCAGCCCCGAAAGGGGCTTTTACTTACCTAGTTAACGCACTATAACTAAACATATGGCAATAAAAAAACGACTCTAGTGAGCCGTTTTTTCAATGTCGTTCTTAGAACGAAGACGTGTCTTGGAAAAGACCCACTTTAAGGTCTTTAGCAACGTAGATTTCTTTTCCGTCAACTAAAACACGACCATCGGCAAGACCCATAACCAATCTGCGGTTGACTACGCGCTTCATGTGGATTTCGTAGGTAACTTTTTTAGCTGTTGGTAGAATTTGTCCAGTGAACTTAACTTCACCAACACCGAGAGCACGACCTTTTCCTTTACCGCCAACCCAGCCTAGGTAGAAACCTACTAGCTGCCACATAGCGTCAAGACCAAGACAACCAGGCATTACTGGGTCACCAGGGAAGTGGCAATCAAAGAACCACAGGTCAGGAGTAATATCGAGCTCAGCTAGAATTAATCCTTTGCCGTAATCACCTTCAGTTTCTGACATCTTGCTAATGCGATCCATCATCAGCATGTTTGGTGCTGGAAGCTGCGGATAGCCTGGGCCAAAAAGTTCACCTTGGCTAGAAGCAAGCAGGTCATCACGGTTATAAGATTCACGTTTATTTTGCATTATCAATATACTCCAAGTTTTGATAGCAGCATGTTAGAGAACACGTGTACGCCTAACAAGTCCGATCAGTACTAGACAAACCAGTTTTTGATGCGCTCCACAATTCCATCAGGTTGTTCGTGTCTTTCAAAGTTTTCAATGCGTTGGGCAATTTTGGCGATCACACTGTCTTCATCTTCACCACGGAAAGGTTTTCCAAGGAGAATTGGGATCGCGTCGTCGACGGTTTCGACCGACCAAATGTGAAATTCTCCACTCTTCAGGCTATCGACAACCTCGTTGCTCAGCGCGAGATTATGTAAGTTAGATTTGGGTAGTATTACGCCTTGTTGGCCAGTAAAGCCATTGTGTTTACATACCTTGTAGAAACCTTCAATCTTTTCATTGAGGCCACCAACAGCTTGAACACGTCCAAACTGGTCTACCGCGCCAGTGACTGCAATCTGCTGATTGATAGGATATTCAGATAGGGCACTAACAAAAGAAACCAGTTCTGCCAAGGATGCACTATCACCATCGACTTCGCTATAAGACTGTTCAAATACGACAGAAGCTGAGTAAGGAAGAGGCTCATCTAGTTTTAATGCACTACTTACAAAAGCTTGCATAATCATCATGCCTTTGGCGTGAAGGTTGCCACCAAGCTCTGCTTTGCGTTCGACGTCTGAAATGTCGCCGTCGCCAAAATGAATAACACAAGAGATCCTAGCGGGCTCTCCATATGGTAGAGGGTGGCCGGGAATGTCGATTACCGTTAAACCGTTTACTTGACCAATGCGCTCACCGCGGGTTTCGATAATGACTTGTCCTTCGAGGATATCGGAAAGTGCCCGTTCAGGTAAGTAACTCGCTCTTGAATAACGTTTTGATAGGGCTTGCTCTAGTGACGCTTCGGTGAGCTTGCTATCGATGGCAAATGGCGCCGCCTCAGCGAGTAGACTTCGCAGCCAAATCAGATCCAGCGGCATATAGTTCTGATCTTCGGTATAACGCGCACCCGCTACCATCAACCGCTTTACGCCAGAGGCATCGAGAAGTGGCTGGTGGTTTTGGGCAGAAATCCAGTGCAGATAACCGATAAAATTCGTGGCGTTGTTTTTGTTTATACATAATTCGCCTTCAAGCTCAGTAAACAGAGACATGCCGCGATGCAGTTCGGCGTCAAAATAATCCAACTCTGCCAATTGATCTCTATCACCCAACACAACGAGTTTAACGTCCGATTTCTGTTCTACGTTCTCATTCGGCAGGTTTTTAGGCGTTAAGTTAATCGGCTGATAGGTATTTCCATTAAAAATGGCTTTGAGTTTCGGCCAGAAAAACGGTTTTGCTAACAAAAGGTTTGCCGACAGTATTAGATAGCCACCGTTTGCTTTTTTCAATAAACCTTCAGAAACGGTTGCTTTACCGGATTTGTCTACGCTCATTCGGCCAAGCAGATCATCACTATCTAATGTTTCCGATACTAATACTTCGCTGTTGGTCTGTTGCTTTAAGTATTCCGCAATCAGATTGCGGTAAAGGGGGTTGTCGGGGCCATTAATAACAAGCAACTTGGCAGAAGCTATGGCAACAAAAGATTCGACAGTTTCGGTTAATCGAGTTTGCAGATCGAGCAAGCTTTTGGGTTCAATCGTGTCGATTTTAGAGAGGATCTCATTGTACTCGTTGTATTGTGGCGTCACTGCCTGCCATTGTTCTTGAATCATGATGACGTTCTAAAGCGTAAAAGGGAGCAAATTATATAGAAAAAGCGAGTAGGTATATAGTGTTAATGATCTTGGTCTAGTTTTCTTGCTTAGCAATTGTATAATGTATGGTCATGAGTTACGCTGTCACCCAAATTCCCTAGGATCAGTTTGCTATGAAATATCAACAGTTAGAAAACCTTGAATGTGGATGGAAATGGAAGTATCTGATAAGTAAGATGAAAAATGGTGAAACCATCACTCGCCATATCGATTCTAGCGAAGAAGATAGCGCTGTTAAATTGCTGTTGGATATTGAGCATGAACCTACCAAAGTGCTTGAGTGGATCGAGGAGCATATGTCTCCCGAGCTGGACAATAAATTAAAGCAAGCGATCCGAGCGAAACGAAAAAGGCACTTTAACGCTGAACAAGTACATACCAAGAAAAAGTCTATCGATCTTGACTATCGGGTGTGGGAAAAACTCTCCCATCGTGCAAATGAACTAGGGTGTACCTTATCTGATGCGATTGAATACCTGCTTTCTGAAGCGTCACGCAGTGAAAAGGCGAGTAAAGCCGTCAGTAGTCTAAAAGAAGATTTGAGTAAGTTGTTGTCCGACTAAGGAGTTTGCCGTGTTATACGTCATTCTGATCGCCGCCATTGTGATTTTTTGGCTGGTCGCTGTTGATAGGCCTGTTTTAAAAGTTAAGTTTCAAGGTGGCTGCATTGTTGAAGTCAAAGGGCATTTCCCACCTAAGTTTAAGCACAATGTGACAGAAATTGGGGAAGTGACTCCATTTGATGGTGTTATTAAGGTGTATCAGCAACGTCAGGGCACCAAATTGGTCTTCTCGAAGCAAGTTCCAAAGAAAGTGCGGCAGCGAATTAGAAACGTTTTTCCCCATCAGGGTTTTCGAAAAACTAAAGGCCAAAAAAAGGCTTAAAAACAAGTAGATGATAAAGGCCAGAGCATATTTGCTCTGGCCTTTTTGGTTGATAGGCTATTGAACTACCCATCCTGTGCTAGGCTTTTTTATATGATTATCAATTAGGCCTTGCACGTGTTAGTCACTAATAAAGTCTACAATCAAGAAGCGAACGAGCTGGCAGTAAAATCACCGCCATGACCAAAGAGCGTTACGCAAAATGGTTAGTGAGTATCAAATATATCTTGGATCAATCTGACGTTGATAATGAGTTAAGTCGTCAAAGTGAATTCTGTGAAAGCGTGATTTTAAAAGAAGCTGAGAGGGTAACGGACAACCAAAGGTTGTTATTAGAATGCGAAACGGCGCGCGTAAAAGAAAAGCGTCAATTGATCATAGACCGACAAAAGCTGCACAAAACCGTTGTAGAAGAAATATCTGAACATACTAAGCAAACCATGCTGAAAAGACTTTCCGAGATGACGGTGCTTAAACTGTTCGGTAGATTTCCCGATTGGTCCTACTTTTTGGATGTTGCCTATTCACCTTCGCTGACCTTTACCAAGTTGGGTACGTTGTTAATGAATGACAACCAACTCAAAAATAACGTGATGGAACTGATTAACAACCCCAAATTTTGCTCTCGACTGGGGAAAACGCCCAAAGGAATACAAGATCCCAAAGTGGCCTTGGGCAGTTTAGGAATGGACAACAGTCGTTTGCTGTTTCCAATCCTAATGGTGAAACCACTTCTTCGTTGGAATGAAAAATCAACTAAGTTAATTGCTCCAAAAATGTGGCAGTACATGATATTAACTGCAAATGTCACCCGTGCGAGACTTGTGGAATGCGGGCATAAAAGCCCGGATCAAGGTATGGCAATTGGTGTTTTACGCACCATGGCGCATTTTGCAATTGCCAATCATTTTCCACAAATGTTTGAAGATGCCATGATCGAAAAAATGCAACACTATCGGGAATCGAATCGACGAGAAGAGTACTATGCGTGCTCGGAAATCAAACCAACACTTGGTGTATTACCAGATGTGATATTTGAACTAGAGAAATCGCTGACGCGCAAAGTAGTTGAGAGCATAGAGTGGTCGCCATTTAATATACCGATGCGTAATGCATTGTTAGAAGATATCGATGAAGTGCCGATATTGGACAGAAGTGATCTCGGTAAAGCGCTTGCCCAAGGGGTGGCATATGCGATTTACGATGCGATGGATCGGAGTGGTGTATTTGTCGACAAGCACAAACCCTTCTGGTTCGCTAACGTGCAGATGCCCCCTGATGCGCTGAAAAAGATAAGAGAATCTCATCCCGGCAAGGTAGACTTATCTAAGTAGTAAGTGATTCGTTCGAACTCTCGAATACAGCACATGCCTCATTTTGTATTAACTTGTTGGTATAAGTGAGTAGTGGATCGATTGTCGCTCGCTGATGAAACATTAAGGATACAGTTTGTGGAGCAACAAAATCGATAGGCATGGTGATCACATCGTAACCGTTAAAAAAGTTGTCCCTCGTATTTGCTACAAATAACAATCTATTACTCTCTTCTACGGCCATGGTTGCAAATTCCATTGAGGCAGACGAAAAGCATACAGTTCGAATTTTACTGCGTTTACTGGCCGAATAGTCTAACCAACGTTCAATGGAATCATGAGTCGCTAAACGGACATGTGGGTAGTCAAAAACATTATTGAGTGATGGTGTTTGACTAGCAAGCGGATGGTTTGGTGCCATTACCAACTGGTAGTTTAGTTTGGCTATAGAGACAGCATTGAGTTGGTTTAACTCCTCGGGTTCAAAGCCAATTGCAAAGTCTAATTCTGCGTTGCGAAGTTGGTCTGTTACTTTTTCATTCCAATCGATAATATCAAGTGCAACCATAGGCATTTTTGTCTTCACTTTGTCTATGATCGCTTTGATAAGCCTTTTGGAGCCATTTCTATGGCAAGCCATTCTTACTTTACCTTGAGCTTTATACGGTAAGAACTGCGATTTGAACAGTAATAGCTCAAGGGACTGTAAGTGGGCGTTAAGGGGGGCGTGAATCGCTTTGGCGTAAGGGGAGGCCTCAAAACCCCTACCAGAACGGATCAGGATAGGATCGTTTAACGCTTCTCTAAGTTTAGAAAGCTGGTAGCTAACGGTGCTCTGTTGTATGTCTAGATGGTCAGCTGTCTTAGATACGTTTTCAGTGCTTATAAGGACAGTGAGTGTTTTCAACATTTTGATATCCAAAGACTGCAGTAGTTGTAAAGACATCGCATCACCTTTAATTACTATCGAATTATTCGATAGTTGACCTGTAATGAATCGCATTGTTCGATTTTAACTCGATGTAGATAATGGCCTCAAGTAATCAATGAGGACAACATTATGAACCGCACAATACTTTCTCTAGTCACAGCACTTTCACTGGTTTCAGTTTCATCCTACGCAGATTTTACTGGAGAGGGGTACAGCATTAAAACAGATGTACCGTATGGAAAAGGAGTGATCACTAAAAATGGCATGGTTGCTAGTCGAGATTTGGTTATGGATGTTGTTCAGCCAGATGTACCGATAGCCGAAAATAATCCCGCAATAGTATTGGCGTTTGGTGGCAATTTTATTCGTGGCGATAAAAACCAAGCCTATAGCGTGGATGGGGCACAGACTACTTCGATGCGCGATTACTGTAAACGATTTGCCCAAGAAGGCTACACTTGTGTAGCCATCGACTATCGACTCTCCCGAGAAGAGCCAATTGTGAGTAACATAGGCTATTCCAATGAAGTATTAGTCGATTCTGAGCTTCGTTTTGACGCATTGCATGACAGGCACAATATGTTGCGAGTTGGAAAAGGGCTAGATCCGTTACCAAAAGAGACTGACATCGTTAAAAATAGTGTGATCGCGGCTTCCGAAGATATGTTCACTGCTGTTCGATTTTTAAGAGACAATGCTGACCAATATGCAATAGATCCCGATCGCATAGCACTTGGTGGATTCTCAGCAGGAGCGATAACAAGCTTTAACGTTGCTTATGGCATGCAGGCGCCAGTAAAAGCTGTATTTGGCAATTCAGGCTATGGCCTTGGTTTTGATTTTTCATCTATGAGCCAAGGTAGCCAAGCGTTGCCACCCGCACTGATCCATTTTGGGCATACTGACTTAACACCACTTCTTGACGCAGCGGAGCCAGTGTTGGAAAACTACAAAGCGGTTGGCGTTGAGGTAGAAACAGCATGGGTACCGGGTTTTGGGCATTTCTATCCCGCCGAAGCAACTTCATTGGGAGAAGGAGTATCAAAGCAATCGGTGCAAGAACGCATTTTAGATTTCTTAAACAGACATTTGTAAACATTGACTAAAGGCACTCTGTTCAGCCACAGGTGGGTAGAGTGCTTATTGCTATGTAATGAAAAAAGCACAAGGGTAGGATATAAACAACAAGTTGCAAACTAGGGGAGTCGGACTATATTCAAGAGAGGCGTTAGTGGCGCAGGATAAGAATATGGACAATCAACAAATCGTCGTGATTGACGACTCGCCTGCAATTTTATTGGTTATGCGTAGTATGCTCCAAGAGCTTGGATGCTCTAACGTAGTAACTTCAAGCAATCCAATGAAGGCTTTAGAAAAAATCACCAAATCTCCCGAGAGATACAGTGCGATATTTACTGACTTAAACATGCCAGAACTCGATGGCATGTCGTTGATAAAAGAGCTGGGGAAAGCCAACTTTCGCGGTGGTGTTTGCATTATTTCAGAAATGGAAACGCGAGTCATAGAGCTAGCTGCACGAATTGCGCGCCAGCATAAAGTGAACTTGGTTGGTAACATCGCAAAGCCCGTACCCTTGAACGAAATCAAACGCACGTTGGACAAAGTAAAGGCATTAACTATCCGCCAAGGCCATTGTCCACCAGATTCTTTAACGGTTAGAGAACTTGAATATTGTATCGAGCAAGGTCTTGTTGAACCATACTACCAGCCGAAAGTGAGCATTTTGAACAAAAGGGTAGAGGGCTTAGAAGTGTTGGCTCGTATTACTAAGCCCGGTGTCCCAAACGCAATCTTACCGTATCAATTTATCCCTATCGCTATTAGGCACAATCTTCTTGACGCACTGACCAAGCAGTTAATGAAAAGAGTGATTGAAGATTTTCCCCGTTTGCAAAGTGAGTTTGGCGACAATGTTAAAGTGAGCTTGAACCTCTCTCCGTCACAGCTTAACGAACAAGGCTACCCCAGTCACTTGATGGACACCATGGATGAAAAACACATTCATCGAGACAACATCACTCTCGAAATTACCGAAGAGTTTGCATTAGAAGACACTGAGCAATTAGAAACCATCAATCGATTGAGAATGCGAGGCTTTGGACTCTCTTTAGACGATTTTGGTACGGGTTTTACCAATTTAAACCAGCTTAGAACGCTGCCATTTACCGAGGTGAAAATCGATCGAACATTGATTAATGACATCCACCAAGATCAGTTCAATCAGGTTGTTGTAGAAACACTGGTTCAGATAGCTGATAAAATAGACGTAGGCTTGATTGCAGAGGGACTTGAATCCTTTGAGGACTTAGAATATTTAGGAAGAAAGTATCAAGATCTTAAAGTTCAGGGCTACTTGATCTGCAAGCCTAAACCGTTAGACAGTTTGCTGTACTGGTACCACAGTTGGGCGCACAACGCCTAACCACATCGATACACCTTTGATTCAACTTTGCCAAGCAACAAAATTGCTTTAATATTTGTGAACTTACCAATTGTTGACAAGTTGTTATTAAAGACGTTTGCTCATAACATTACAAATTCAACCGCTGCTTAGATAAGAAAGATAGGTCCTCAAGGAGCAAAGAGGACTATTTGGCTCACCAGTTTAGGAGTAATTTTAATGCCAATGACAATTAGAGAAATGGCCTGCCATACATGGGCTTTAAGTGGTAACGGGAAAGAGGGCGCTAAGGTGCATTCTGACTAAGAAAATTTGGGGATGGCATTTGGGCGGAAACACAACTTTGGTGAAGGAATCAAAGGGAATAAACTCAAGCAAGCGCGTACAGAAGCTATGCCGAGATTGTCGACAAGTTAGCGTCTCCGAGAACACATATGAAAGCAAAAATAGTGTATGTGTGTGGTGGCTTTAGAAACGGCCAAGTATTCCCAGAGCATTTGTGGTTAGAGAACCACACGGACAAGCAAACGTATGACACTTTTATTGAGCAAGATGTTGTAGTTATTGACGAAGTTGGTGAGGCCAATAAACCCTTTCAACCAGGGTGTGAAGGTGATGCATTCGAAAAGGATGAAATCGTTCGAGTAAGATTGGATGGATTGACCAATGGCCAAGTGGTCAGCATAGGTGGAAAAATGGGCGGCTAGTCCAGCCACCGAATTTAAAAAGTTCAATTATTCAATGTGATAAGATGGTTACAAAGGCACTAACCATCTTATGGCACTTCGCCTTTGCTAGATAATTCAAACTCTTCCCACTACATTTAACTTTGATTATTCAATCAACATACATCATAACAATTAGCACATCTTAACGCACTATAACTAAAACTATATTAACTGCTTGTTGCTGGAAAATGCAGTTTTTTCGATAGATAGCTATCTTATTATGGATTTTTATTGGGCACTGTTTATTTGTACAGCTATAGGGTAGAGTAGACAATCGATGTTGTAAGTTTCTAATACCATCAACAAAGGTCATGCGAGGTAAGGATAATGATCAAACTCGAACAACCTGATTTGATGATTGAAGATTTTCTATTGAGGCAATTACGAGACTCAGATGTAGATGAAATGTTTATCATAAAATCGAATGATTCAATTCTCGAATTTTTAGATAGCCCAAAGGCTAGAAATCGAAACGAAGCATTGGTGTTTATACATAAAATTCAAAGTGGTGTTACGCACAATGATTGGTACTACTGGGGCATTACGCAACCGGAGAGTGAGTCCATTATTGGTACGGTTTGTTTGTGGAATCTAGACGAGAAAAGCAAAAAAGCCGACGTTGGCTTTGTGTTGTTACCAGAATTTCAAGGTAGAGGTGTAATGCAATGCATACTCCCCAAGATCTTAAACTTCGGGTTTCAAGAACTAGGTTTGAGTACCATTGAAGCAGAGGTTGCACCACAAAACGTTAAGTCTTTAAGCTTATTAAAAAACAATGGGTTTACTTTTGCGTGTAAAGAAGGAGAAACTGACATTTATGCTCTTGTATCGAGCTAATAGAAAAGCAAAAACAGGTTAGAAAATCGAACAATCTAAAAATACATTTCAACGACAAGACAGTTAAGCGATAGTTTGTACGATTTCTACACCTGTTACTGGCGACTTAAATGCTATTTTTGAGCGTTAACAAAACGTTCGGCCTTCGCGAATAGGGAATCACATAGCTTTTGTTGCTTTGAATGTTCTGCACTACCTGCTTCTAAGGAATCGAGGAGAAGTTTAGCAGCATTAAACTCTTCAACCATTTTTTCGAATTTTTCTTCAAAGCTGATTTTTCTTACTTTCTTACTTGGTTTTCTGGACGGTTTGGCCATAGATCACTTCCTAGTTATACGGGCACACTCTTGAGGTGTTTAACACACTTATTTCAAGAGCTTATTAAGGTGGGCTGGGGGAGAAGAAGGGTTCAAAGTAAACGATGAACCCTTAAAAAGAACTAAGTGATTAAGCTACAGTTACGTTAGCAGCTTGAGGGCCTTTAGCACCCTGTTCAATATCAAAAGTGACCTTTTGGCCTTCAGCTAGTGTTTTGAAACCATCTGAAACGATTGATCTGAAGTGAACGAAAACGTCAGCGCTTCCGTTGTCAGGAGTGATAAAACCAAAACCTTTAGTTTCGTTGAACCATTTAACTTGGCCAGTTGTTTTATTAGACATAAATATCTCAATATATTGATTGGTTAAAATTTGAAGCTAATAGATAAATTATGAACAAAAGGTATCGCAGGATATATGACGATGAAAATCGAAAACGAAGCTGAGAAAGTCTTGTACTAAATATGTTATCAATAGCCCGCTGCTTGAGCTGAGGCCACTATACACGATACCCCAGCAATAGATAGTACTTTATCTTGTTTAACTTAATCTGCGTGTTGAGTTTGATTGAAAAACACGCTTAATCGATCTTTTTGCAAAGGTTTATCTAGTTTTTTATCAGGCGACTAAGTAGTGGCTAGTTTATAGGTCAACTCCACTCGTAATGGCCATATTTAAATAACTATCATATTTTCAAATGGTTATGTTTTCCTAGACTTGATTGCCGAGTTAGCCGTGTTAAGGTGGTTAAACTCAATGCATAGGCGTTGTGAATTTTGCGTTTGGCATTGATTTCTTCTTTGGCAACTCGGTCAGGAGTCAATTATGCAAATTACATATAGAACCGGAAACAAAAACGACGTAACACGAATTGCACAACTGGATTATATAGCCTCTGATGGCGCTGTAGAGTATTTGTTTAATGGGCTAATTGAAGGGGTGTCAGCACTACAGCTACTAACAAGTGGTTTAGAACAAGACATCGAACCGCACACATTCCGCCAGTGTATTGTCGCCGATTCTGGAGAAAAGGTCATAGGGATGGCATTGTCTTATCCTGCTTCCTATCACGGTATAACTGACGAACTTACCAACTTCTTGCCACCTGATCGCTTAGAGCACTTTCGCGAACTGTATTCAAGCAGGGTAGAAGGTAGCTATTTTCTTGATGCCATGTGCGTTGACGAAAAACACAGAGGCAAAGGCATCGGAAAAAGTTTGTTAAACAAGACTAAGGAAAAAGCAAAATCAGACGGTTATTCCCAACTAAGCTTGATCGTTTTTGCAGACAACCTAGCAGCCATTACATTGTACAAGCAACAAGGTTTTAAAGTTGTCAAAAAGATCAGCCTAGAACCGCATGCTTTGATACCACATCAAGGAGGGTGCTTACTAATGGTGTGCGAGGTTTAGAGTTTTTGCGGCGAGTTACGGCGAATAGATTTAAAGAGAATTAAACGGTCCTTACCCATCAGTGGACAAGGTTTATTGAGACTGCCAACGAGACGCGTTGGCAGTTTTCTTAAGTCGTTATTAGGTGCCTGAAGAATTTCTTCTTGTGGGCTCAGCTTCATGCAAGTATCGAGTGAAAGTATCTTTCGGACGATCAAGGTCGCTTTCTGCTAATACTCTTGATGCCATGCCTCTATGATTACTGCCATGTGTAAGTAAATGCAGTAAAATTTCTTCTACTGTTAGTTGTCCACAACCGCCATCGATAAAACGGAAAGTCACATTGCGCTTGAGCTCTTCTTCACTTACTGACTGTGTAAAGTTGACAAGCCATGAGTCATGTTCATCCATTGTTCGTCGCAGCTCAGATAGTGAGGGAGTCTCGACGGTATTCTCAGCAGTATATTTTTCCGGTTCGCCAGCGATTCGACTGATGAAAAGGCTATCTACGACCGTTGTGTGATTCAAAATCCGAACAAAAAATCTTGCATCGTCATCCGGTAGCTGTGAAAACTGTTTTTCACCAAAATCTAGCAACTCTTCGTTAGCCCATTTTTTATATTGAAATGCTTTAGTAAACTGCATTTTTTCTCCATGAAATATTAGTGAAGGCGCTAGAAACGTGTCGTTATCTAACGCTTCGTTAAGTAGTGAATAATGCGACCACCTAACCTGTTCAATGGTATCGTAAATATTAACGCTGATTCAAACCAAAATGACGCAGTAAACACGTGTTGCAGGCTTTGATAGACGGGGTTTTAACTGAATAAAGCTCACTTTGAGCTATTTGGTGGCTTTCGCTCCATATTACCGTATGGAGCATTCCCCAAACCCCAGTATCGATCACTTTGTGACTCAATGTGCATTTGTTAGCATATCTATATAACTAAACAGCTATCGCGCAGGGGTTAGGTAAAGATGATCGTTAAAGATAGGGATTCGAAGCAAGAAACAACCTTAAAGGCAAAAGCGGGAGCTAAAGTCGAAGGTGACGTTGCCTTTTACCTTAAGAGACAGTTTCTAGAAAGCAAAGATATCTTTGTTATTAATGACTTAAGATTAAGCTACAAAGGTGAGGTCGCGCAGATTGACCATCTTATCTTACATAGCAAGGGTTTTGTGGTAGTTGAATCGAAATCTATACGCGGTCACGTCAAGGTCAATAAACAGTTAGAGTGGAGTAGGACAGTACGCGGTAGATGGATTGGTATGCCATCACCAATAGAGCAGGCATAGATTCAAACTAAGTTGTTAAAATTACTACTAAATGATCACGCGGATGAAATGCTAGGCAAAATGCTAATCATGCAACAGTATTTTGGTGGCCGTTGTTATGATCAATTGTGTGCGGTTTCAAACGATGCCCAGATAAACCGAACTAGCATACCAAGGTCGATAAATAAGTTGTTAGTTAAAGCTGAATCCATTGGACCTACCGTAGAAAGGATTATAAAAGCTCATAGCACCGGTGCTTTCTTTAAAGGAAACCCCAGTTTCACTCGTGATGAGTTATACAAAATCATGTACTTTCTCACTGATCAACACTGTCCGGCTAGTACCTCAAATAGCAAGAATGGAGAAGCGTTAACAACATCTATGTCTGCACCGCAATCAAATTCTGAAACTACGACAGCCGTTAGTCCAGAAGTGCAAATAATTAAGGGATTTGAGTGTAAAAGCTGCGGTAGTTTCGATACCTCACCTAAATACGGGAAATATGGATATTACGTTACATGTCCATCCTGTAAGGTAAATACAGCAATGAAGATTGCTTGTTCACATTGCGGCTCAAAAAGAACTAAAGTCAGCAAATCGAAAAACACATATACAGTGAGTTGCGAATGCGGACATAAACAGCAACACGTTTTTTAATCTAAACCTCAACTAATACAAAAATAAAACTGAAAACGACAAAAAGCGGAGCATGAAGTACCGAGAAATGACCAAGAATTACATTTTTCGTGAGTTAGAATGCCAACTAAGCAAAGAAGAAGCCGCAAAACTTTGTTTTAAAACCGTGAGAACAATCACATCTTGGGATAAAGGAAAACCCATCCCAAAGGAATGCCGTCGATTAATGAGGTTGTATCGACAGCTAGAAATATCACATTTGGAAGAGTGGGAAGGGTTTGCAATGAAAGGGAGTAAAATGTTAACACCAACAGGTCAGCTCGCTAGTCCCCAACAAATACTTACTGGATTAGCGTTACTTGAAATTCAGTCCGAACTTGAGCTGAAAACCACACGTAAGCTGCTAAGTTATGCGCGAGTAATTAACCGTATTGGCCGTAATCATTAGCGACAAGCTAGTGTGGAGACAGAAACACTAACACCATTCTGTCTCCAATTTCGTTAAAATTGATTAGATTTCAGGTGATAGTGGTACAGTTGTATAAGCAACTAATTGTTAATTGTATTTTCTCTACTGACGAAACTACTATTATGATAGAAGTTAAGATGAATGCTGCTATCAAACAATAAAAACGAAAGTCTCTCTTTAAG